>NZ_JARWAC010000060.1 GCF_029846175.1 Sphaerisporangium sp. TRM90804
GAAGGACCAGGCCGCAGGGCGAGTGACCTGGCACGACAGTGCGTGGGCCCTGTCGATGGCGCCAGTGTTCGTCCCACGCCGACGAGGTGTCAACGTTCACCGAAAGATTGCGAAGCCCCAGCCTTTCACAGGAGAACATCAGCCCTGGTTAGCGCGCATCCATAGCTCTGGCGTGCGGAGATATTGAATGAAAGTTTCGACACGTCTCCGAAATATGAGCATGACACCAACAGCACGAACCGTGATCGCACCACCCACGCCCAGGCGCGCGCCAACGCGCCCCACTCCCCGCGAAGAGCCACGCCAGCCGCCCCCGCAGGGCCGCAGCGGCGATGGCTACCGCCGACCCACAATCCGCAGGCGCCGCCCCGCGCAGGGACCCGCGGGTCAGTGGCTGACGTCGACCCACACCTGGCAGTCACCGGCCCCCTTCGCGAGGGCCCGCTGGACCGGCGCCTGACGTAGGTCCACACCTCGCGGGCGCCTCCCCGCGTGGAGGCCCACAGCGGCGCCCGCCCCCGGCGCCTGCCCCCGGCGCACGGCCCGCTCAGCGCCTCAGCGTCGCCGTAAATTGTCGTAGCCGAGTCGCATAATGCGGCAATGACGCAGCCACCTCAGCACCGGCACCACGCCATCGACTACATAGAGCTCACGGTCACCGACCTGGAGCAGGCCAAGCGCTTCTACACCGAAGCCTTCGGCTGGCGATTCACCGACTACGGCCCCGAGTACGCCGGCATCCAGAACCCACAGGGCGCCCCCGCCCCCGAAGTAGGCGGCCTCCGTACCGACCAGCAGGTACGACCGGGCGGCCCACTCGTACTCCTCTACTCCAATGACCTCGACCAGTCGGTAACCGCCGTCGAGAACGCCGGCGGCAAAGTGGTGGACGGCCCCTACGACTTCCCCGGCGGCCGCCGCTTCCACTTCACCGACCCAAGCGGCAACGAACTAGGCGTCTGGGCCGAAGCGTAAACCGCCACCCCGACGACAACCCCCGTCAGGCGACGCCGAGCCCCACGGGAGCCACGACTCCCAGGAGCAAGAAGACCCCGCCGAGCCGGTACGCCTCACCAGCGAGGCGGGGTCTCGACCTCTACCTCGACGCGCTGATCCTTGTCGATGATCTTCGCGTTCGGCACGTCACCTTCCCCGACCGACGTGACACCCGGTCGAGGCGCCTCCCCGGAGCAGTCGCCACTGACCAAGAGCACCCCCACCATGAGAACGAAAGCAACGCCGACCCCAACCGCCTGCCACCAGCGCCACACCCGTCCCTGCCTGAACCCCAGCAGACCCTTCGCAGTCACCCGTCTCCTCCGATGCGCCAGAGCGCAGGGCGTACGACCTGCGGAGCAGCGCCACGACCTCGGCGCGATCACTTTGCGACACCGCACACGCTGACGCCCTCACCAGAAGGGACGCACGCCCACCTTAGGTTGTCAGGGTTTCCCTGACGAGCTAATCTGTCAGGGAAGCCCTGACGGATTAGGAGTGCACCATGCCCCCCTCCGACACCCTGACTGAACTAGCCCGGTGCTCCTTCTGCAACAAGCCGGAGACCGAGGTCGACAAGCTGGTCGCCGGCGCCGGAGTGCACATCTGCAACGAGTGCGTAGCTCTAGCCACGGAGATCATCGACGGAACCCCCACCGCCCCCGCAGGACCACGGCTACCCATATGGGTGTCGTTGACAGACGACGAAATGCTGAGCCACATCCCCCGCGTCGCCTCCCACATCAACCAGGCCGAGGCCGACCTACGCTCATGGGTACACGAACTACGCCGACGCAACGTCACCTGGACAAGAATCGGCGAAGCCCTCAAAATCACCCGCCAATCCGCCTGGGAGCGCTTCTCCGGCGAGGAGTGATCCGCCACAAGCCAGGCCGTACACACCTCGTGGCCCACAGACAAGAACCGCCGCCCTGCCAATCAGCATGCCTGCCCCTCACTCAACGCAGACGTACCAAAGCCTCAGGGGGCCGCGCGGGCATAGGTTGAACGGGTTTCCTCAGAACCGTGTGAGTGTGGCGGGGGGGGGGGGGGGGGGGGGGGCCCCCCCGGGGGGGGGGGGGGGGGGGGGGGGGGGGGGGGGGCGTGCGGCCGGCCGGGGGAGCGGGCAGGAGGGCGATGCCTTCGAGGGCGGTGTCGGTGGCGCCCGCGAGCTC
>NZ_JARWAC010000061.1 GCF_029846175.1 Sphaerisporangium sp. TRM90804
GTTGCCGGTGCTGGATCCGGCCGAGCGGGAGCTGCTGCTGGGGGAGTGGATCTCCACCGGTCAGGCCGCCGTGACGGTGCCGGAGCAGGGCTCTGACCGGGGCTCTGTGCCGGGTTCTGGTGTGGCGGCGCCCGGGGGTTCGGGTGTGACGGTGGCGGGGTTGCTGGGTGAGCGGTTGTCGGTGGGTGGGGATGCGCCGGCGGTGGTGGGTGCCGGTGGGGAGCTGTCGTTCTCGCAGTTAGGGGCGGCGGTCTTCCGGTTGGCCCGGGTGTTGATCGCCCATGGTGCGGGGCCTGAGCGGGTTGTGGCGGTCGTCGTCCCGCGTTCGGAGTCGATGGTCGTGGCGATGGCGGCGGTGCTGGTGTCGGGGGCGGCGTATGTGCCGATGGATCCCGAGCACCCGGCCGAGCGGCTGGGCGTGATGCTCGCGGATGCCGATCCGGTGGTGGTGGTGACGGTGTCGTCGGTCGCGCCCCGACTGCCGGGGGCGGTGGCGGGCCGGTTGCTGGTGTTGGACGACCCGGTCGTGGTCGCGGAGGTGGACGCGGCCTCGCCGGAGCCGGTGGTCGATGAGGACCGGTTGTGCGCGGCGCGACCGCAGCACCCGGCGTACCTGGTGTTCACCTCCGGCTCCACCGGCCGGCCCAAGGGCGTGCTGATGCCCGGGACCGGCCTGGTCAACCTGCTGACCTGGCACCGGGCCAACCTGCCCGGAGGCCCCGGCACCAGGACCGCCCAGTTCACCGCGGTCACCTTCGACTTCTCCGTCCAGGAGATCTTCGCGACGCTCGTCTCCGGCGGATGCCTGGTCGTGCCGTCCGACGACACCCGCAAGGACGGCACGGCCATGGTGCGCTGGCTCGACCACCACAGAGTGGGCCAGCTCTACGGACCCACCCTCACCATCGAGGCGATCTTCGAGTCGGCGCGTGAGCTGGGAAGCGACCTCGCCTCCCTGACGGACGTGTTCCAGGGAGGCCAGGCCTTCACCATCAGCGACCCCGCCCGCGAGTTCTACGCCGCCGGGCCCGGCCGGCGCGCGCACAACATCTACGGCCCCGCCGAGACCCACATGGTGACCACCTTCTCCGTCGACGGCGACGCGCGCGGATGGCCCTCGGAGCTGCCGATCGGACGCCCGATCGGCGGCACGCGCCTCTACGTGCTGGACGGCGGGCTGGGGCTGGCGCCGCCGGGTGCGCCGGGTGAGCTGTACGTCGCCGGCGCGGTGCTGGCCCGGGGGTACGCGGGCCGGTTCGCTCTGACGGCGGAGCGGTTTGTCGCTGATCCGTTCGGTCCTGCGGGGTCGCGGATGTATCGCACCGGGGATGTGGTGCGGTGGCGGGCCGACGGGGTGCTGGAGTACCTCGGGCGTGCCGACGACCAGGTGAAGATCCGCGGGTTCCGGGTGGAGCCGGGCGAGGTCGCCGCCGTGGTGGCCGCCCATCCGGCCGTGGGCCAGGCCGTCGTGGTGCCCTGGCGGTCCGCCACGGGTGACACCCACCTGATCGCCTACACCGTCCCCGCCGACCGCGACGACGACCACGACGGCGACGGCCGTACCACCGCGGGCGACGACCGCCCCGGCCGGGACGGCGGCTTCGACCCACGGGCGGTGCGGGACTTCGTGCGCGGGCGGCTCCCCGACTTCATGGTGCCGTCGGCGGTGGTGGTCGTGGAGCGGCTGCCGTTGACGCCCAACGGCAAGCTCGACCGCGCCGCCCTGCCCGCCCCCCGCTGGGAGGGCGGCGGCGGGCGTGCCCCGCGCACCCCGCGCGAGGAGGTGCTGTGCCGGCTGTTCGCCCGGGTGCTGCGGGTCGAGCGGGTGAGCGTGGACGACTCCTTCTTCGACCTGGGCGGCCACTCGCTGCTCGCCACCCGGCTGATCAGCGAGATCCGGGAGGAACTGCGCGCCGAGCTCCCCATCCGCCACCTGTTCGAGGCACCCACCGTCGCCGAGCTCGCGGAACGGCTCGACCAGGGTGGTGAGGTCCAGCTGGCTTTGGGTCGGCGGGAGCGTCCGGAGCGGGTGCCGTTGTCGTTCGCGCAGCGG
>NZ_JARWAC010000062.1 GCF_029846175.1 Sphaerisporangium sp. TRM90804
ACGGCGACTGCGCCGGTGGGGGTGGCGATCACGGGGTTGAGGTCGAGTTCGGCCACTTCGGGGAGGTCGTCCATGAGGTGGCCCACTGCGGTGATCTGCGCGTGTAGCGCGTCCAGGTTCGCCGCGGGGCGGCCGCGGTAGCCGTGGAGCAGCGGTTCGCAGCGGAGTTCGCCCAGCATCCGGGCGGCTTCGGGGGCGGTGATCGGCGGGACTCGGAAGGCGCGGTCGGCCAGCAGTTCGGCGCTCACCCCGCCCAGGCCGACCATGACCAGGGGTCCGAAGACGTCGTGGGCGACCCCGCCGACGATCATCTCCACTCCGCCGGCGGCCATCGGCTGGACCAGCGCGCCGGTCATGTCCGGGCCGATCCGCTCGGCCATGTCCCGGTAGGCCTGCCGGACCTGCTCGATGCCCGACAGGTTCACCGCCACGCCTCCGACGTCGCTCTTGTGTACCAGGCCCGGCCCGGTGGCCTTGAGCACGACCGGCAGGCCGAGCCAGGCGGCGGCCTCACCGGCGGACTCGGCGCCGTCGACCGAGACCGCCTGGGCCACCTGGACGCCATAACACCCCAGCAGCCGCGCGGCCGTCTGGTAGTCCAGCCAACGGCCCTGGGGATGGTTCGCCAGCTCGGTGGTGACGATCCGGCGTGCGCAGGCGGCATCGACGGGGGCCGCCTGCACGGGCGGGTCCTGGGGGCGTGCGCGCCAGGCGGCGTACCACGCGGCGCGGCCCAGGGCGTGCACGGCCTGCTCGGGGAAGGCGTAGCTCGGCACGTGCGAGCCGATCAGGCCGTCGTGTCCCAGCACGGCGGCCAGCACGGTCTTGTCCGTTCCCCGGGCGGCGGCGGCGATGGCCTGCCTGGTGCGGGCCAGGCCCGAGCCGAACGGCGGGGTGTAGACGACCAGCACCGCGTCGACGCCCGGATCGCCCAGCACCACCCGGACCGCGTCCGCGAGCTCGCCGGCCTGCCCGTCGGCGGTCACGTCCACCGGGTTGCCGACCGCCGCGGCCGGACGCAGCCGGGCGCCCAGCGCCCGGCGCGTGGCCGGCGACAGTTCCGGCACCACCAGCCCCTGCCGCTCGCAGGCGTCGGCCGTCATCGCCTGCGGCCCGCCGGAGTTGCCCACGATCGCCACCCGCCGCCCCTTGGGAAGCGGCTGATGGGCCAGCAGCCGGGCGGTGTCCAGCAGGTCACGCACGCTGTCCTCCCGGATCACCCCGCAACCCGCCAGCAACGCGTCCACGGCCGCGTCCGGCGTCGCCACCGCGGCGGTGTGCGAACGCACCGCGCGGCCACCGGCCTGCCCACGACCACTCTTGACCACCAGGATCGGCTTGGTGGCGCTGACCCGGCGCGCGATGCGGCCGAACCGGCGCGGGTTGCCGAACGACTCCAGGTACAACGCGATGACGTCGGTCCCCTCGTCGTCCTGCCAGTACTCCAGCAGGTCGTTGCCGCTGACGTCGGCCTTGTTCCCGACCGAGGCGAACGAGGAGATCCCCAGCCCGATCCCGGCCGCACGATCGATCACCGCGGCGGCCACCGCACCGGACTGCGAGATCAGGCCCAGCCTCCCGGCCGCCGGCCGATGCGGCAGGAAACTCGCGTTGAGCGACACCGCCGTGTTCACCACGCCCAGGCAGTTCGGCCCGACCAGCCGCATCCCCGCCTCCCGGCACACCCCCACCAGCTCCGCCTCCAGGCCCGCGTTCCCCGACTCGGCGAACCCCGAACTCACCACGACCAGAGCACGCACACCATGCCGGGCGCACTCCCGAGCCACCCCGGCCACCACCGCCGCCGGAGTGGCGACCACCGCCAGATCCACCGGCCCCGGAACCGCCGCCACACTCGGATAAGCCGCCAGACCGCACACCTCCCCCGCGTTCGGATTCACCGGATAGACCGGACCGCGAAACCCCCCATCGATCAGATTGCGCAACACCCGATGCCCCACACCGCCCACCGCGCGACCCGCCCCGATCACCGCCACCGAACGCGGAGCGAACA
>NZ_JARWAC010000063.1 GCF_029846175.1 Sphaerisporangium sp. TRM90804
GTCAGCGGACGGTGTTGGGCTGGGCGGACAGGAGGGTTTGGGTCCAGCCGGTGGTGTCGACGGCGGTTTGGCCGGTGAGGTCGTCGGCGTTGCCGTCGTGGGGGTTGTGGTCGAGGTAGCGGTTGAGGGCGGTTGTGGAGTTGTGGCCGTAGTAGACGCCGGCTCCGGGGGACAGGAGGTTGGTGAAGACCTGCCAGGTGGTGTCGCGGAGTTGGTGGCGGGTGTAGGTGGCGCCGTTGATGTGGTAGGAGATGAGCTGGCCGGCTTGGGTGGTGCCCAGGATCCAGTTGGCTCCGGTGGTGGTGAGGGTTTTGAGGGTGAAGCCGCCGGTTCCGACGGTGGTTCCGGTGGAGATGTTGGTGATGGCGGGTTTGGCGGCGTTGATGGTGTAGTGGCGCAGGTTGCCGTCGGCGATGCCGAACAGGCGGGTGCCGTCGAAGGCCAGGAGGTCGTGGGTGTAGCCGTTGCCCAGGTGGATGGGCGGGTTGAAGCTCAGGCTGGTGTTGTTGGTGATGACGTCGACGCGGTAGAGCTTGCCTTCGGGTCCGTCCTCGGTGATCAGCAGGGTGTTGAAGTTGAGGGTGGCCATGGCTTTGGGGGTGAAGCCGAGGGTGGCGGTGGACACGACCGCGCCGTGGGTGCGTCGCCCGCTGGCTCCGTCGATCGCGGTGTAGGTCAGCCGCCCGTCGGACATCACCCCGTACACCGACGCGGTTCCGGTCGGGCCGGGGCAGTTGCGGCTGGTGACGTTGCGCGAGGTCTGGTTGTTGCCGCCGCCGTAGGTCACACCGTTGAAGGTCGGCCTGACGCGCTCGGAGCCCGCGAACCCCCAGGTGGCCGACCCGCTGTTGTCGGCGTCGTATCCGAGCTCGAAGTGCAGGTGCGGGTGCCCGTTGGAGGTCGGGCCGGTCTTGCCGACCCTGCCGATCGTCGTGCCCATCTGCACCTTCGCGCCGACCGCGAGTGAGCGGGACTCCAGGTGGAGGTAGGTGGTGTAGTAGCGGCCGCCGTGGTTGATCTGGATCACGTTGCCGGCGTTGCTGTGGTAGAAGGACTGGTTCACCGTGCCGGCGGCGGGGGCGACCAGGGTGGCGCCGTCGGTGCCGTGCTGGTCGGGCTCCTTCACCATGTCCAGCGCGGGGGCGTGCGCCCAGGTATCCAGCCGCCACTGCTGGCCGCATGGGAAGGGCAACTGCAGGTCGGGGGCGGCCATCGCGGGGGTCGCGGTGACGAACAGGCCGAAGACGGCCATGAGCGTTGCGGTGATGCCGGCTCGCAGGACGGCTGATCTGGACATGAGGTTCCTCTACTTGACGGTGTTGGGTTGGGCGGACAGGAGGGTTTGGGTCCAGCCGGTGGTGTCGACGGCGGTTTGGCCGGTGAGGTCGTCGGCGTTGCCGTCGTGGGGGTTGTGGTCGAGGTAGCGGTTGAGGGCGGTTGTGGAGTTGTGGCCGTAGTAGACGCCGGCTCCGGGGGACAGGAGGTTGGTGAAGACCTGCCAGGTGGTGTCGCGGAGTTGGTGGCGGGTGTAGGTGGCGCCGTTGATGTGGTAGGAGATGAGCTGGCCGGCTTGGGTGGTGCCCAGGATCCAGTTGGCTCCGGTGGTGGTGAGGGTTTTGAGGGTGAAGCCGCCGGTTCCGACGGTGGTTCCGGTGGAGATGTTGGTGATGGCGGGTTTGGCGGCGTTGATGGTGTAGTGGCGCAGGTTGCCGTCGGCGATGCCGAACAGGCGGGTGCCGTCGAAGGCCAGGAGGTCGTGGGTGTAGCCGTTGCCCAGGTGGATGGGCGGGTTGAAGCTCAGGCTGGTGTTGTTGGTGATGACGTCGACGCGGTAGAGCTTGCCTTCGGGTCCGTCCTCGGTGATCAGCAGGGTGTTGAAGTTGAGGGTGGCCATGGCTTTGGGGGTGAAGCCGAGGGTGGCGGTGGACACGACCGCGCCGTGGGTGCG
>NZ_JARWAC010000064.1 GCF_029846175.1 Sphaerisporangium sp. TRM90804
CGATCAACCGGCAACACGATCTGCTCCGGCAACCCCGCCAACCGCTCCCGCCAGTACGCGACCTGAGGCCCCAACCGCCCACCGTCAGCCACCCCCTCGTCACCCAGCACCTCCCGCTGCCACAACGCGTAGTCGGCGTACTGCACCGGCAACCCGGTGAAGGCGGGAGCCCGCCCGGCGAGCCGCGCCTCGTACGCCGCCATCAGGTCGCGGGACAGTGGCGCGAACGACCAGGCGTCGCTGACGATGTGGTGCAGCATCACCATGAGGACGTGGTCGCGCGGGCCGACCCGCCACAGGCGCGTCCGCACCGGGATCTCGCGTGCCAGGTCGAAGGTGTCGCGCGCCGCCGCGTCCAGCGTCGCCTGGATGTCCTCCTCGGCCACGTGCTCGACGGTCGCCGGCATCGGCCCGGTGTCGCCGGGCGCGAGAACCCGCTGGTAGGGGGTGCCCTCGTGCTCGGGGAAGACGGTGCGCAGCGACTCGTGGCGGGCCAGGACGTCGCCCATCGCGGCCCGCAGGGCGTCCACGTCCAGCTCGCCGCGCAGGCGCAGCGACCAGGGCACGTTGTAGGTGGCGTTCGGGCCCTCCAGCCGGTGCAGGAACCACAGCCGCCGCTGCGCGAACGACAACGGCACCCGCTCCGGACGCTCCCGCCGCGTCAGCGGCGCCTGCACCCGGCCGGTCTCCTCCAGGCACTCGGCGAGCTCCGCCACGGTCGGCGCCTCGAACAGGGTGCGGATCGCCGGCTCGACGCCCAGCAGGACGCGGATCCGGCTGACGACCTGGGTCGCGAGCAGCGAGTGGAAGCCGAGCGCGAAGAAGTTCTCCTCGGGGTCGACCTCGTCGAGCCCGAGCACCTCGGCGAAGACGGCGCAGAGGATCTCCTCGGCGCGCGTCGCCGGCCCGTCCTGCGGCCGGGCGGGCGCGGTGGCGCCGTCTTCGCTCGGCGGGAGGTCCTCCGGCCATGCCGGGGCGGGTTCGAGGCGCCGCAGGGCGGCGTCCCACCGCACGCGCAGCCCTGACCGGTACATGCGGGAGCCGGGCGGGCCGAAGGGGTCGGCGACCAGGGTCTCGGGACGGACGAGACCCTGGTCTAAAGGCGTCTCGGCGACGTCCGGCCGAAGCTCGGCGGGCATCGCGGGGCCGTGGGCGGGCGCGGCGGAGGAACGGCCGGCGGCGAGGTAGAGCTCGCCCGGGATGCCGGGCGGCACGGGGCCCAACCAGGGGTCGAGCACGTACCCGTGGAGCTCGCCGCCCCCGTCACGCGGTGCGACGCCGTCGACGGTCCCGTTCACGGGACCGGCCGAGGTGGGGGCCTGCGAGGCGTCGACAGCCGAGATGTCGGCGGGCGAGGCGTCGATGGGCGCGGCAGGGGCGGTCAGGGACGCCAGGTGCGCGGGGGTGACGGTGAGCGGCACGAGTGCCCCCCACTCTTCGGGGCCCAGCAGGTCGATGCGGTCGATCCTGAGGTCGTGGTCGGCGACCACGGCGGTCAGCAGCCGGCGGTAGAGGTCGACGAACCGCCGGACGCTGCCCTCGTGGTAGATGTCGGTGTTGTACTCGACGAACCCGATGTAGCCGTCCGCCGGATCGTTGCCGTGGGACCTTCCCTGCACATGGACGGCCAGGTCGAACCTGGACGTGCCGGTGAGCCCCTCCTCGGGGACCGACTCCAGCCCCGGCCCGGAGAACGGTTCGAGCGGCTCGTTCTGGTAGCCGAGGGACACCTGGAAGAGCGGGCTGCGGGTCATCGAACGGACGGGGTTCAGCACCTCGACGAGGTACTCGAAGGGGACGTCCTGGTTGGCGTAGGCGGCCAGCGCGGTCTCGCGCGCGCGGCCGAGCAGTTCGGCGAAGGTGGGCTCGCCGGAGGTGTCGGTGCGCAGCACCAGCGTGTTGACGAAGAAGCCGACCAGGTCGTC
>NZ_JARWAC010000065.1 GCF_029846175.1 Sphaerisporangium sp. TRM90804
GCGGCGTACATGGCGCAGGGGTCGAGGTTGTCGGGCGTGCAGGTGACCCAGAGGTCCTCGCGCCCGGCGATGAGCCGCTTGTCGGCGATCAAATCACTCTCGCTGCCCAGGAAGGTGCGCTCGACGCCGTACTTCAGCAGGGAGAGCCCGTCCTTGGCGTAGAACGTCTCGTCGAACACGACGGCCTTGGGCTCGCCGAGCCGGGGGAACCGCAGCAAGGCGCCGAAGGCGGCCACCAGCAGCGGGCCCAGCCACCCCCACAGCGGGCTCCCGGGGAACGGCGGCACGAGCCGGTCGCGCACCGGGACGCTCGCGTCCGGGCCCTCACCGGACCGGGACCAGGATTTCGGGGCAACCCGTGATATGTCGAGAAATCTACGGGGAAAGGGACCAACAGCCACTGGGGCACCTTACGTGGCGAACGCGATCAGCACCCAAAGGATCACGAATTGCCGCGCGGCCGCCCAAACCCCGGCGGCGAACGCCGGGAACTCCGGGGCCGCCTCCCCATGATCCGGCCGGACACCCCAGGTGCGGCCGGTTGGGGCATCAGGGGCGGTGGACGGCGTCGTAGAGCTCGCGTTTGGGGACGCCCGCGGCCTTGGCGACGTCCACGATGGCCTGCTTGCGCGGCACCCCGGCCTCCTGCATGCGGGCGACCTCCCGCACCAGCTCGGCGATGTCGGTCTCGACCGCGCCGGGATCGTGCCCGGCGACGACCAGCGTGACCTCGCCCCGCACGTCGCCGGCGGCCCACGCCGCCAGCTCGGCCAGCGTGCCGCGCCGCACCTCCTCGTAGGTCTTGGTCAGCTCACGGCAGACGGCGGCCGGGCGCTCGGCGCCGAAGGCCTCGGCCATCGCCGTCAGCGCCTCCCGCAGCCGGTGCGGCGCCTCGAAGAACACCATCGTGCGCTCCTCGGCGGCCAGCGCCGCCAGACGCCGCCCCCGCTCGCCGGCCTTGCGCGGCGGGAAGCCCTCGAAGCAGAACCGGTCGCTCGGCAGCCCCGAGACGGCGAGCGCGGTGGTCACCGCCGAGGGCCCGGGCAGCGCCGTCACCCGGATGCCGGCCTCGACGGCCAGGCGGGTCAGCCGGTAGCCGGGGTCGGAGACGCCCGGCATGCCGGCGTCGGTGATCACCAGCACGGTCTCGCCCTGGCGCAGCGCCCCGAGCAGCTCCTCGGCCCTGGCCGCCTCGTTGGCGTCGTAGTAGGAGACCAGGCGCCCGCCGAGGGTCACCCCGAGGTCGCCGGCGAGCCTGCGCAGCCGCCGGGTGTCCTCGGCGGCCACGATGTCGGCGGTCGCCAGGGCGTCGCGCAGCCGCGCGGAGGCGTCGTCCACCCGTCCGATGGGCGCGCCCGCCAGCACCAGCCTGCCCTCGCCACCGCCGTCGTCGTCTCTCACAGGCCCATCCTCCCCCATCGGCACGGGCGTCATGAGCCGTCCACCTTCCGGTATGAGTCTCCCAATTGGGTACGTAGAGGGTGTTTCTTAGGCTGGGCGTAAGGACCGCCCCGTACGATGTCCGGATGGCCCTGACGGACTTCCCCAACCAGGACTTCGAGCAGCCGGACAAGCGCGACGACCCCGCGCAGCCGCCCACGCGGCCGGGGACGATCCGCGACCGGCTCGTGCCGCCGTTCCGGGGGAGCCCGCTGTGGGGGTGGCTGGGCCCGCTGCTGGTGGCCGCCTTCGGCGGCTTCCTGCGGTTCGACCGGCTGGGCGAGCCCAAGGCGATCGTGTTCGACGAGACCTACTACGCCAAGGACGCGCTGTCCCTGGTCAACTTCGGCGTCGAACGGGTGCCCGTCAAGGACGCCGACAAGATGCTGCTGGCCGGCAACGAGAACATCTGGCAGCAGTGCGCGCCCACCGAGCTCGACAAGTGCGCCTCCTACGTGGT
>NZ_JARWAC010000066.1 GCF_029846175.1 Sphaerisporangium sp. TRM90804
GCCCTGAGGTTGGCGCCACGGTTGCTCTGCCAGAAGTCCGCGGTCTTCTGCGCGGTGCTCGCCGACGCGAGCGACACCGTCTTCTTGACGGGGGCGGTCGTCGCGCTGGCGGAGGTGACCAGGGTGGCGCCGATCATGCTGGTGGCGGCGATGGCGCCACCGAGCGGGAGAACGAGACGCTTGGCACGGGGGTTCAAGGCAACTCCTTGGGCTGGACGTGGAACGCATCCTGCGTCCCATGCGTCAGTAAAGGGATAACCATGAAGATACAGAGAAGATCTTGGGCTGTAAGCCTGATTCGACATGAAATTTGACCCTTGCCCGGGCGTGACCCTTTCGTAACCGTGCCGCCCGGTGGTCGCATCCCCGCGGACACCCGCAATCCCGGCGCTTCCTCGCAGATCACGAGGGTTGTGTACCGGTTGGTTCAGTTGGGGTGAGAGTGGCTCATCCCGGATCCCCTCGCCATGCAGTGTGACGTACATCACACGGATCCGATGGAGCCGAATCGGCACCCGGTTACGTCTAAGCGCCCCGCGGACCGGAGCGCCGCCCAGAAGCCCGCTGTCCGAAGGGCTTCAGAACCCCTGCACCAAGGCCGCGGAGCGGTCGTGAAGCCGTCCTGGGGCTTGGACCGGCCGCCCTCGGGGGAGCGTGATCCGTCCGGATCGGCCGCTCGCCGGTGGGCACCCCGGGAACGCCGACAGGGCCCGGCACGAGTGCCGGGCCCTGCTGGGTGAAGCTGTGAAACTCTGCGCTCTCTAGCTGGCTAGAACGTCAGGCCTTGGTGACGAGGTCGCCGTCGCTGCTGACGATCTTGCCGGACCACAGGGCCGAGGCCGACTTGTAGATCGCGTAGGTCTCGCTGTCGAAGTACGGCGAGGTGCTGAAGTCGATCCGGCCATTGGCGTCGGAGTCGCCGATGAGGCTGGAGACACCGTTGATGTAGCCGAGACGCTTGGTGCTGCTGTACTTGAGCAGCCACGGGCCACCGGAGGAGCCGGCGGTCATCGAGCACTTGAGGCCGATCTGCGCCTCAGCCTTGAACTTCGCGGAAGCGGCGGCGGCGAAGGTCTTGCCGTAGCACCACTTCGGCGTCTGGCCGGTGAACGGCTTGTCACCGTCGGGGTGCGGGGCCGCGGGGTAGCCGAAGGCGTACACCGGCTGGCCGACCTTCTGGTTCCAGGTGAAGCCCTGGCCGCCGACGTTGTCGCCCAGGCGACCGGCGTCCTTGTACAGCTCGATGACGTAGCTGATCTTGTAGTACTTGGTCGTCGAGGAGACCTTCGCCCAGTACTTCACGAAGTAGTGCGTGAGGGTGTAGGCGCTGTCGACGATCTTCTTGTACGCCGGGCCGGTGTACGAGGTGTAGGTCGCCTCGTCCACGACCTCGGTGTAGGTCTTGAAGGGGGACTTCGCGAAGTTGACGTTGGAGTTCGGGGCCGGAGCCTTGTCGAACTCCTCCTTGGTCACTTCCTTCCACAGCTTCTTGCCGCCCGGGGTGCCCCAGGGAAGGATGACCTCGGCGCCGGTGTCCTTGGTCCAGACGGGGGCCTTGTCACCGAACTCGTCGACGAGCTTCTTGTACTCCTCGGCCGAGATCTCGGTGTCCTTGGTGTACTTGTAGCCCTGCCACTTGTCGTAGGCGTCCTTGGTGACGACCTTCTCGCCGGCGTAGGAGATGCCGTTGTAGA
>NZ_JARWAC010000007.1 GCF_029846175.1 Sphaerisporangium sp. TRM90804
ATTGCGCAACACCCGATGCCCCACACCGCCCACCGCGCGACCCGCCCCGATCACCGCCACCGAACGCGGAGCGAACAGGCCGGACAGCGAGCCGCCGCGCAGCGGCACATCACATTCCTCATCCAGAAGTCTCGTCATGCGTCCAAGGCTGCTCCGTCGGGCACCGCCGCCCACAGGGTCCAAGTCCCCCTGCCATGAGGACTCTCGGCCCTGAACCGATCTCTGCGGGTCCGCGCCCGCGTCCCCGGCCACGGCGTGCGCGAGTACCGCGGACGAGGCGTCCACGGGCGGCACCGCGCCGGACCGCCGGCCGGCTCAGCTCTCTTCCAGCACCTCGGACACCGGGCGGCGGACGCCGGCGACCTCGTCCTGGTCCTCGTTTCCGACCAGGCCCAGCCTCATGATCATCTGGGGGGACGCGCCTGAGCACACGTACCGCCTGAGGAACCGGCGCAGCTCGGGGAACTCCAGCGCCTGCGTGTGGAAGGCCGCCCGGACGCCGTGGGCGGACGCGTGTAGCAGGACACGCTGCAGCCCCTGACCCGCGGCCAGCCAGTCCTCCCGGGAATCGCCCGTCGTGGTCAGCACGGCCACGAGCCCGGTCGAGGTGGACCCGCTCTGGTCCGCCTCCGCGCCGCGGGGATTGCCCCAGGCGTAACCGCGCTGTTCGAAGTGCTGCGGGAACGTGCGCCTCGGCTCGCCGGTGTCGCCCCGGCCGGGCACACCGTCCCGGCGCGCGCTGCCGGCCGGACTGCTCCAGCGGATCATCTCCAAGCTCATCCCACGGTCCTCGCCCTGCACGGCCTGGGCGGCGTTGGTCATCGCCGAGAGCACCCGCACGGCGCTCTCGCTCCTGACCGGTGTCAGGCACGCCCCCTCGGTACTCGCCTGGGCCACCAAGGCGTCGACCAGATCCTCGGGGAGGGGGGTGCCGGTGAATCCGGCGCGATGGGTCCGCCGCTTCCTGATCTGCCCGTAGAGGAGCCGGGAGTGCTCATCGGCCTCGCCCGCCGCGCGCAGGCGGACCGTCGCCAGCAGCAGCGGCCGGTCCGGATCCGGGAGCACCCGGACCTCGGGCTCGTAGCCGAGTTCGCGCAGCGCGATCCGTACGTCGAAGAGAGCGGCCCCACCGCTGATCAGCATCTGCCGGCCGCCCTCGTCGGCCAGGCGCAGTCTCCTGTCGGGGTTGGCGCGCAGGCTGATCTCGTCGCCGGACACGGCGAAGGCCCAGGGCTGGGTGTTGTGCACGGAGGGAGCCCAGACCGCGGCCTCGACGGCCGTACGCGCCGCGCGAGCGATCTCGTCAGACGTCCGGGTGCTCATGGTCTTCCCTTCCGCTGGGCATCCTCGGCACCATCGTGCTCCGGACCGCCCCGGCCGGGCAGCGCTGAAGGTCCTGAGTTCCGTAGGCTTTCGGCGGTTTCCGAGGGTTCGCTTCGCCGGGCTTTCGGCACACCGTGCCCGGTGCGCTCAGCCCGTTGTACAGGGGCCAGTTACTCGTGCACGGGATGGGCTTCTCCCGGGACCTGAGGACGCTGGCCGTGGTCTCCATCGCGTCCAACTCGGTCACCCTCATCGACACGGCCACCAACAGGACCAAGGGAGTGGTGTACACACCCCGGCCGGCTCCGAAGCGCCGGTGCTCGTGCAGACGAGGCCTTTGGGCTCGCCGGTCGCCGCGGCCCGGCGCCCGGCCCGCCGGGCCTCGCCGTCCTGACCGCCGCCATGGCGGCCCCGGGCGCGTGACACGGCGCGCGGATTATTGACGTTTTCTTGACGCCCCGGCCTCGCTGAAGTCCGCTTCGACCTGAGTAGTGTGCTCCTGGCCTTTACGGAAACTTGGGGTTGGGGGGTGGCCGGTGGCCGGAGTGGATCAGAGCGCCGCCGGGGAGCGGGTGCTGCGGACGTGGCTGCTGAAGGGCCTGCACCGTCCGGGCGCCGGCACCGGCCCGCATCACGAGGAGCCGCCCGCGCACCAGCATTCCTGGTGGCAGGTGATGTGCCTGACCGGCGTCGACTACTTCTCGACCCTGGGCTACCAGCCCGGCATCGCCGCCCTGGCCGCCGGAACGCTCAGCCCGGTGGCCACGGTGCTGCTGGTGGCGCTCACCCTGTTCGGCGCCCTGCCGACCTACCGGGCGGTCGCCAAGGAGAGCCCGCACGGCCTGGGGTCGCTGTCGATGCTGGAGCGCCTGCTGCCCGGCTGGCGCGGCAAGCTGCTGGTGCTGTTCCTGCTCGGGTTCGTGGCGACGGCGTTCATCGTCACCATCACCCTGTCGGCCGCCGACGCCACCGCCCACCTGCTGCACAACCCGTTCGTCCCCGACATGTTCGAGAACTGGCAGGTGCCGGTCACGCTGGCGCTGATCGCGGCGCTGGGCGGGGTGTTCCTGGCCGGGTTCGCCGAGGCCATCTCGGTCGCCGTCGTCCTGGTGGCCGTCTACCTGTGCCTGAACGTCGTCGTGATCGGCGTGGCCCTGCAACGGGTGCTCGCCGAGCCGGCGCTCGTCACCGACTGGCGGGAGGCGCTGACCACGCAGCACTCCAGCCCCATAGCGATGATCGCCCTGTCGCTGTTCGTGATGCCCAAGCTCGCCCTGGGGTTGTCGGGCTTTGAGACCGGTGTGGCGGTGATGCCGCTGGTCAAGGGCGACCTCGCGCAGCGGATCAAGGGCGCGCGCGCACTGCTGACCACCGCGGCGATCATCATGAGCGTCTTTCTGATCACTTCCAGCTTCGCCACGACCGTGCTCATCCCGGCCGAGGAGTTCGCCGAGGGCGGCGCGGCCAACGGCCGCGCGCTGGCCTACCTCGCCCACGTCCACCTCGGCGACTGGTTCGGCACCGCCTACGACCTGTCCACCATCGGCATCCTGTGGTTCGCCGGAGCCTCCGCGCTGGCCGGCCTGCTCAACATCGTGCCGCGTTACCTCCCCCGTTACGGCATGGCTCCCGACTGGTCGCGCGCGGCCCGCCCGATGGTCCTGGTGTTCACCGCCGTCTCATTCGCCATCACCCTGTTCTTCGGCGCGGAGGTCGAGACCCAGGGGGGCGCCTACGCCACCGGCGTGCTGGCGCTGATCCTCTCCGCGGCCGTGGCGGTCACCCTGTCGGCCTGGGTCAACGGCCGCACGCGCGCGGCGGCCGCTTTCGGCGTCGTCACGCTGATCTTCGCCTACGCCACCGTAGCCAACATCATCGAACGCCCCGACGGCCTGGTGATCGCGCTGCTGTTCGTGCTGGCCATCGTGACCATCTCCCTCATCTCGCGCGCCACCCGCTCCACCGAGCTGCGGGTCACCCGCATCACCCTGGACGACCAGGCCCGCCGCTACGTCAACGAGGTCGGCGAACTGCGGCTGATCGCCAACGAGCCGCACGCGCGCGACTGCAGGGAGTACGTCGAGAAGGCGCGCGAGGCCTGGGAGCTGCACCGCCTGCGCACCAAGGAGGGCCTGCTCTTCCTGGAGGTGACCGTCCCGGACGCCTCGGAGTTCGCCGGGGAGCTCCGGGTCGTCGGGGAGGAGCGCCACGGCTTCCGCATCCTGCGCATGGAGAGCCCGACCGTCGCCAACTCCATCGCGGCACTCCTGCTGCATCTGCGCGACCAGACGGGCAAGACGCCGCACGTCTACTTCCACTGGGCCGCCGAGGGCAACCCCATCGGCGCGCTGCTGCGCTACCTCGTCTTCGGCGGCGGCGACATCCCGCCCCTGACCCGCGAGGTGCTGCGCCAGGCCGAGCCGGCCACCGAACGACGTCCCATCGTCCACGTCGGCTGACGAACGGGGTGCCGGGCAGCGGCGGTGCGGCTGCCCGGCACCCCGATCACCGGGAAGTCGGGGTGGGGACGGTCACGACTCGGCGTTCTGGGCGGCGCTCTCGGCCTGCTGACGGATGCGTTCGATCTGCGCGCCGGTGACGTTGAGGGTGCCGAATTCCTTGACCGCCTGATAGTAGGTCCAGGCGAGGCTGTTACAGGTGCCCCTGGGGATGGCGGAGTATCCCGCGCAGACCTGCTGCATGTCGAAGTAGAAAGCGCTGTCGACGCGCGGCTTGTTTGCCGGGAACCGGCTCACCGCCTTGTAGTTGCGGTAACCGAAGTCATGGCGCCGGCAGGGCATTCTGAAGTCGAAGCCGAGCGGCTGGTCGGGGCTGCTCGAGCACAGGTCGGTGGACCAGTCGAAGCCGTAGTCGGCCCAGGCCCCCTGGTTCTGCCAGGCGGAGCGCCAGGTGGAGGCGCTGGAGGCCGTCGGCTGGGTGAAATCCGAGAGTGCGGCGAGCTTTTGCTCCAGCGTCACCGCGTATGCGGGTAGCGTTAATCCGACTAATGTGGCGAGGGAGAGGGCGACGATCGCGAGGACGCGCTTGGCCATGGGGGCTCCGCCTTTGTCCGGGGGGGTGGCTCGCACGGCAGTGGTCTGCCAATGCACAACGATGAGGCGGAATATTCCGGAGCACCGGATCAGATTTCCATCAAGATCGGGGCTCGGGTTCGCCGACAATCGCTCTTTACAGGACGACGGGTTTCTGTCGGAGGGTGCCTGTCAATGCGGCGTCACCCGCCGTGGCCGCCGCCCGGGGCGCGGCAGGCCGGCGCACGACCATGATCGAAGCCGTGACGAGTGGCGCCGGGGCCGGGGCGGCGGCCGAGGGGCCGCAGACGCCCGGCGCCGCCGACCGTCCGGCCGGCCGCCGTCACGCGGGGTGCCGTCCTGGGCGGACGTCCCCGGCGTGGCCCTCCTAGCCGGTAGGAACGGTCTTTCCGGGCATTGGGGTCTATGCAGGCGCGTGTCGGGCGTGTAAAACCGGGTTAATTGATCTCCAACATATACAAACTCGGAGTGTGATCGTCTGAACAACTTCGGCGCGCCTTCTGTGAGCTGACCAGTGGTCGGTTCGCGGTGAGGGAGCGGTCCGCCCCGGAACACGGGGCAGGCCCTGCGCCTAGGCCGGCCGGCGCGTCAGCGCCCGGGACCGGCATTGGCATGAATGTTTCACCCAGAACGGCAAGACGGAGAGCGGCACCTCTCCGGCTTCCCCCACCCTCGCACCCCCTTCGCAACGAGCGCGGCGGCGCGCGCCTTGCCTGATCGACTCATGAGGTCAGGACGACCATGCCTGTTCCCATCGATGGCCGGCTGCGCCATGCCCGAACCCGGGTAGACGCGGCCACCTCTCACTTCGAGGCAGTTCCGATGCGCATTTCCCGTCCGGTCCCCCCTTCGCCCTTCCCCTTCCCCTCCCCCGGCACCCGGGGTGCGGCATGAGAAGAGCCCTCCTGTCCCTGCTGCTGGTCGTCAGCGGCCTCTTCATCCCGGCGACCGTCACCGCCGCGTCCGCGGCGTCCGCCGCGTCCGCGACCAGCGGCTCGGCGAAGGCGTCCACCGGCGCCACCGCCGCCGTGCCGTTCTCGGCGCTCGTCTTCTCCAAGACGGCCGGTTTCCGGCACGACTCCATCCCCGCGGGCATCGCCGCCATCCAGAAGCTCGGCCAGGACAACGGCTTCACCGTGGACGCGACCGAGGACTCCGGGGCGTTCACCGAGGCGAACCTGGAGAAGTACCAGGTGGTGGTGTTCCTCTCCACCACCGGTGACGTGCTGAACGCCGCCCAGCAGACCGCCTTCGAGAACTACATCAAGGGCGGCGGCGGCTACGCGGGCGTCCACGCGGCGGCCGACACCGAGTACGACTGGTCGTTCTACGGCGAGCTGGTCGGCGCTTACTTCAAGTCGCACCCCGCGACGCAGGACGCCGTCGTCAAGGTCGAGGACCCGGCGCACCCGTCCACAGCGGGGCTGCCGGCGCGCTGGGCGCGCAACGACGAGTGGTACGACTTCCGCACCAACCCGCGCGCGAACGTGCACGTGCTGACGTCCATGGACGAGACCAGCTACACCGGCGGCACGATGGGCGCCGACCACCCCAGCAGCTGGTGCCACAACTACGAGGGCGGCCGGTCCTGGTACACGGCCCTCGGCCACACCCAGGCCTCCTACGCCGAGCCGGAGTTCCTGAAGATGCTGCTCGGCGGCGTGCAGACCGCGGCGGGCGTGGTGCCGGCCGACTGCACGGCGAGCCTGGACTCGGCGTTCGAGAAGGTCACGCTCGACGACAACACCTCCAACCCGATGATGCTGGACGTCGCCGACGACGGCACGGTCGTCTACGTCGACCGCGCCGGCACGATCAAGGCGATCCGGCCCGGCGGCGGCGTCGTCACCTCGGGACGGCTGAACGTCTTCACCGCCAACGAGAGCGGCCTGCTCGGCGTGGTGCTCGACCCGGGCTTCGCCACCAACCGCTGGGCGTACCTGTTCTACTCGCCGCAGGACAAGGTGGTCGACCGGCTGTCGCGCTTCACCATCGGCGACGACCTGACGCTCGACACCACCAGCGAGAAGGTGCTGCTGGAGGTGCCGGTGCAGCGGGCCGAGTGCTGCCACCACGGCGGCGGCATGGTGTTCGACAAGGCCACCGGTGATCTGTGGCTGGCCCTCGGCGACAACACCAACCCGTTCGCCTCCGACGGCTTCACGCCGATCGACGAGCGGACCGGCCGCGAGAGCTGGGACGCCCAGCGCACCTCGGCCAACTCCAACGACCTGCGCGGCAAGGTGCTGCGCATCCACCCCGAGACGGACGGCACGTACACGGTCCCGGCGGGCAACCTGTACCCGGCTGGCACGGCCGGCACCCGTCCCGAGATCTACGGCATGGGCTTCCGCAACCCGTTCCGCATCGGCATCGACCCCAAGACGCACAAGCTGCTGGTCGCCGACTACGGGCCGGACGCCGGCACGCCCAACCCCAACCGCGGCCCGGAGAACACCGTCGAGTGGAACATCCTGAACGCCCCCGGGTTCTACGGATGGCCGTACTGCGTCGGCAACAACAAGCCGTACATCGACTACGACTTCGCGACTAGCGCCTCCAAGCAGGCGTTCAACTGCGCGGCGCCGAAGAACGACTCGCCGAACAACACCGGCACCGCCGACCTGCCGGCGGCCAAGGCGGCGACGGTCTACTACCACTACAGCCCCGACCCCGCCTTCCCCGAGCTGGGCGGCGGCGGCGCGCCGATGGCCGGTCCCGCCTACCGGTTCGACCCCGAGCTGGAATCGGACCGCAAGTGGCCCGCCTACTGGGACGGCAAGGCCGTCTTCGGTGAGTGGAACCAGGACAACCTGTACTCGTTCCAGCTCAGCGCCGACGGCTCACAGCTCGTCGACATCAACACGATGCTGGCGTCCATGAGCTTCAAGAAGCCGATGGACATGAAGTTCGGCGCCGACGGCGCGCTCTACCTCATCGAGTGGGGCTCCGGCTTCGGCGGCGACAACACCGACTCCGGCGTCTACCGGATCGACTACGTGCAGGGCAACCGCGCGCCGATCGCCAAGGCGAAGGCCGACAAGACGTCCGGGCCCGCGCCGCTGACCGTCCAGTTCTCCAGCGAGGGCTCGGTGGACCCCGACGGCACCGACCTGACCTACGCCTGGGACTTCGACGGGGACCAGCAGACCGACTCCACCGAGGCGAACCCCTCGCACACCTACACCGAGAACGGCAACTTCACCGCCGTGCTCACCGTGACCGACGAGGGCGAGAAGACCGCCACCGCCAGCGTGCCGATCGTGGTCGGCAACACGGCACCGACGGTGAAGATCAACGTCCCGCCGGACGGCGGGCTGTTCGAGTTCGGCGACCAGGTGAAGTTCGACGTCACCGTCACCGACGTCGAGGACGGCACGATCGACTGCGACAAGGTGCTGATCCGCGCCTTCCTCGGGCACGACGAGCACTCCCACCCGCTGGACGAGTACAACGGGTGCACGGGAACCGTGCAGACGACGCTGTCGTCCGGGCACAGTGAGGGCGAGAACGTCTTCTACGTGCTGGAGGCCACCTACACCGACGAGGGCGGAGCCGGAGGGTCCAAGCCGCTGACCGGCAGGACGCTGCACCTGCTGCAGCCCAAGCACAAGCAGGCCGAGTTCTACTCCGCCACCGGGCGCGCCCCGGGCGGCACGGGCACCGGCGACCCCGGCGTCCAGGTGGAGACCACCACCGACCCGCAGGGCGGCTTCAACAACATCGGCTTCATCGAGGACGGCGACTACTGGACGCACAACCCGGTGAACCTGACGGGCGTCGCGGCCCTGCGCTTCCGCGTGGCCTCCGCCTCCACCGGCGGCACCATCGAGGTGCGCGCGGGCGCGGCGGACGGGACGCTGCTCGGCAGCGTCGAGGTGCCCAACACCGGCGGCTGGCAGTCGTGGGATGACTTCACCGTCACCCTGGACGGCGAGGCGCCGCCCAGCGGGCCGCTGTTCTTCGTCGTCCGCAAGCCGGCGGGCAGCGACAACAACGGCTCCCTGATCAACGTCAACTGGACCGACTTCATCGGCAAGGGCGTCACCGAGAACCAGCGTCCCGAGGTGACCATCTCGGCGACCCCGGACCGCGGTGTGGCTCCGTTGCAGGTCAGCCTGCACGCGGAGGCGACCGACCCCGAGGGCGACACCCCGCTGACGTACAAGTGGAACTTCGGCGTGCAGGGCGCGCCCCAGCCGACCACGCCCGACGCCGCGTACACCTTCGAGGCGCCCGGCTCCTACGACGTGACGGTCACCGTGACCGACGCCAAGGGCGCCGTGCGCACCGAGCATGTCCGGATCAACGTGGACAGCCCGAGCACCTCGTGCCTGTCGGGCAGATCCGACGGCTTCGACGGCGTCACGCTCGACCGCTCGCGGTGGAGCGTGCTGCGGGAGAACCAGGACCTGCGGATGACGGACGGCCGCCTGCTCCTGCCGACGGCGCTCGCCGACATCTACGGCACCGACAACAACACCCCGATCCCCAACCTGGTGCTCCAGCCGACGCCCGAGGGGGCCTGGCAGGCGACCACCAAGCTCACGATGGACGCACGGGACGCCTACCAGCAGGCCGGGCTCATCCTGTACGGCGACGACGACAACTACGCCAAGATGGTCCTGCAGGCCCGTGGCACCGCCGACCCGGCGGCCCGAGTCTTCCAGTTCATCAGGGAGGAAGCCGGCCAGCCCAACGAGGTGGCGCAGTCCAACTCCGCCAACCTCGGCGCGCAGTACCCGACCACCGTCTACATCCGCCTGGCCAGTGACGGCACGAACCTGACCGCCTCGTACTCGCCCGACGGGACGAACTGGACGGCGATGCCGCAGCGCGACAAGACCGTCGCGGGCATCGTCAACCCGCGCATCGGCCTGGCCTCGTTCGCCGCCACCGGGAACCGGCCGGTCATCGACGCGACGTTCGACTGGTTCCAGATCTCGCCCGACGACTCGGCCGGCCCGGTGACCCCGGACGACGAGTTCGACGGCGCGTCGCTGGACAGCTGCCGCTGGACGACCGTCGTCCGCCCGGACGCCGCCGCGACCCGGGTGACCGGCGGCAACCTGGAGATCGACACCAGCAAGGGTGACATCTACGGCACCGGCAACTCCGACCCGAAGAACTTCATCCTGCAGACCCCGCCGGCGGGGGACTGGACCGTCGAGACCAAGATCGACGCTTCGGCGTTCAACGAGGCCTACCAGCAGGGCGGCCTGATCGCCTACGGCGGCGACGGCGACTACGTGAAGCTGGACTACGTCACCGACGGGTCCAGCACCCGGCGGGTCGAGTTCCGCAGCGAGATCGGCGACGCGGTGCAGGACCCGCAGCCGCAGCTCGGCGGCGAGATCAGCCAGGGCGTGTGGTGGCTGCGGCTGACCAAGACCGGCACGACCTACCGCGGCTACGCCTCCTCCGACGGCGACGCCTGGACCGAGATCGGCACCGGGCTGGTGAACGCCGCGGTGGCGGACGCCAAGGTCGGCCTGTTCGCCTTCGGTGTGGACCAGGCCGCGTCCAAGACGGCGAAGTTCGACTTCTTCCACGCCTCGTGGGGGGAGGAGGCCGACACCACGCCGCCGACGGTGAAGGCCGAGACCAGCCCGGCGTCGCCCGACGGCGGCGACGGCTGGTTCGTCTCCAGCGTGGCCGTCACCGTCACCGCGTCCGACGAGGGCTCGGGGCTGGCCTCCACCGAGGTCAGCGTGGACGGCGGCGCGTGGGCGCCGTACACCGACCCGGTGAGCGTGTCCGCCGACGGCGTGCACACGGTCGCGTACCGGGCCGTCGACCAGGCGGGCAACACGACCGACGGCTCCGTCGAGGTGAAGAAGGACGCCACCGCGCCGCTGACCACGGCGCAGTTCGCCCCGTCCAACGACGACGGCTGGCACGGCGCCACCGTGCCGGTGACGCTGACGTCGGCCGACGGCGCCTCGGGCCTGGCGAGCATCGAGTACTCGCTCGACGGCGGCGACTGGAAGCGGTACACCGAGCCGGTGAACATCACCGGCGACGGTGAGCACACCCTGGCCTACCGGGCCAAGGACAAGGCCGGCAACGTCGAGACCGAGAAGGCGGCGACCGTCAAGATCGACGGCAACAAGCCGACCGTCCTGGTGGCCGGCATCTCCGACACCCAGATCTACGGCGACAGCCAGGACCTGCGCATCTCGTGGCAGGCCGTGGACAGCACCTCGGGGGTGAAGACGCTGACGGGCACGCTCGACAACGGCGCCTACTCCTCGGGCCGGTTGCAGGCGCTGTACGAGCTGGCGCTCGGGACGCACGCGCTGTCGGTGACCGCCACCGACCACGCGGGCAACGTCACCACCGAGCGGGTCACGTTCGGGATCACCACCTCGACCAGGGACATCGGCAACCTGATCGACCGGTTCACCGCCACCGGGCGGCTCCGCCAGGCGAGCGCCAACAAGCTGCACGCGCAGCTCACCAAGGCGCGCAAGGCGGAGGCGAACGGCAACGACACCAAGACCGTGAAGGAGTTGCAGAAGTTCCGGACCCTGGCCGCCGACCCGGCCGTGGTCTCGACCGCGGAGATCCGCGACGTGCTGGTGCGCGACACCGACGCGCTGATCGGCAGGATCGAGGGCCCCGCCAAGAAGAACAAGTGAGGCCGGTCACCGGGCTCGTCCGGTGACCTGAGGAATCGCCCCGTGCGGGGACGCGACGCCCGTCGCGTCCCCGCCACGCGTTTGCGGGGGGTCTCGCCCCGTCGTCCGTGGGCGGCGCGCCGATCCGGCGGCTCCCGCCGGCCCCCGGACGACTGTGACACTTGTCGCACCACGACATGTTGGGTGTGACTTTCCACCGCCCGCTATATATGGTGCCTCGTGCGACCGGTTCGGCCGCTCCGACAGGGGCGGCCGAGGCAAGAGGGAACCCGGTGGGAATCCGGGGCTGCCCCGCAGCGGTGAGTGGGAACGACCGCCGTCAGGCGCACTGGGCCGAAAGGCCTGGGAAGCGACGGCCAGTAGGCATGAGGAATGCGCCCGCGAGTCCGAAGACCTGCCGGTCGCGCCGTGCACGCGCGTGCGCGCACGGCTGCTCCGAGGCCGCGCGGGACGGTCGACGGCACCGGTGCGAGGGCTGTGCGGTCTCCTTGCCGGCGCCTCCTGCGCGTTTTCGGTTCACGGCCGAGTTCGCGAGGAGAGAACAGTGACCGTCACCGGGGATGCATCGCCCGATCTCGCCGAGATCGGGCGGACGGGCGAGGGGGTGGCCGCGCCGCGCCGCGTCCAGATGCGGGTGCGCAAGCGCGACGGCGCGTTCGAGCCCGTCGACGTCGACAAGATCGTCCGTGCGATCGAGCGGTGGGCCGGCGGTCTGACCGACGTCGACCCGCTGCGGGTCGCCACCAAGACCGTCAGCGGCCTGTACGACGGGGCGAGCACCGCGGAGCTGGACCGGCTGTCGATCCAGACCGCCGCCGAGATGATCGGCGAGGAGCCCCAGTACTCGCGCCTGGCCGCGCGGCTGCTGTCCGGCTACATCGGCAAGGAGGTCCGCGAGCAGGGGGTGGCCTCCTTCAGCCAGTCGATCCGCCTGGGGCACGCCCAGGGCCTCATCGGCGACGCCACCGCCGAGTTCGTCCGTGCCGACGCCCGCGAGCTGGACGACGCGATCGACCCGGACGCGGACCTGAGGTTCGAGTACTTCGGCCTGCGCACGGTCTACGACCGCTACCTGCTGCGTCACCCGTCCACCCGGCTGGTGGTGGAGGCGCCGCAGTACTGGTTGCTCCGCGTGGCGTGCGGGCTGGCCCGCACGCCCGCCGAGGCGATCGGGTTCTACCGGCTCATGTCGTCGCTGGCCTACCTGCCGAGCTCGCCGACGCTGTTCAACTCCGGCACGCGCCACACCCAGATGTCCTCGTGTTACCTGGTCGACTCGCCCCGCGACGAGCTGGCCTCCATCTACGAGCGCTACGCGCAGGTCGCCCAGCTCTCGAAGTTCGCCGGCGGGATCGGCATCTCCTGGTCGCGGGTCCGTTCACGCGGCGCGCTGATCCGCGGCACCAACGGGCACTCCAACGGCATCGTCCCGTGGCTGCGCACCCTGGACGCCTCCGTGGCGGCGGTCAACCAGGGCGGCCGCCGCAAGGGCGCGGCGTGCGTCTACCTGGAGCCGTGGCATCCGGACGTCGAGGAGTTCCTGGAGCTGCGCGACAACACCGGCGAGGACGCCCGCCGTACCCACAACCTCAACCTGGCCAACTGGATCCCCGACGAGTTCATGCGCCGGGTCGAGGCCGACGGCGTGTGGTCGCTGTTCGACCCCGACGAGCTGCCCGAGCTGCCCGACCTGTGGGGGGAGGCCTTCGACGAGGTGTACCGCGCCGCCGAACGGGCGGGCCGGTACGTCCGCCAGGTCAGGGCGCGCGACCTGTACGCCAGGATGATGCGCACCCTCGCGCAGACCGGCAACGGCTGGATGACGTTCAAGGACGCCGCCAACCGCCTGTGCAACCAGGCCGCCGAGCCCGGCGAGGTGGTGCATCTGTCCAACCTGTGCACCGAGATCATCGAGGTGTCCAGCGACGGCGAGACCGCCGTCTGCAACCTCGGCTCCGTCAACCTCTCCGCGCACGTGGCCGGCGGGGACGTCGACTGGGAGAGGCTGCGCGGCACCGTGCGCACCGCGGTCACCTTCCTCGACCGGGTGATCGACGTCAACTACTACCCGAGCGAGCAGGCGGCGGCGAGCAACCCGCGCTGGCGCCCGGTGGGGCTGGGCGTGATGGGCCTGCAGGACGTGTTCTTCGCGCTGGGCCTGCCGTTCGACTCGCCCGAGGCGAAGGAGCTGTCCACGCGCATCGCGGAGGAGGTCTACCTGTCGGCGCTGGAGACCTCCGCGAGCCTCGCGGAGGACCACGGCGCCCATCCCGCCTACGAGCGCACGTGGGCGGCACGCGGGAAGCTCCAGCACGACCTGTGGGGGCAGGACGGCACCCAGACCGAGCGCTGGGCCGTGGTGCGCGAGCGGATCGCCGCGCACGGGCTGCGCAACTCGCTGCTGGTCGCCATCGCGCCGACGGCCACCATCGCCTCGATCGCCGGCTGCTACGAGTGCATCGAGCCCCAGGTGTCCAACCTGTTCAAGCGCGAGACGCTCAGCGGGGAGTTCCTGCAGGTCAACAGCGCGCTGGTGGCCGAGCTCAAGAGGCGCGGACTGTGGACCGAGCCCGTCAGGGCCGCCGTCAAGCAGGCGGAGGGCTCGGTGCAGGGCATCGCCGAGCTGCCGCAGGACGTGCGGCGGCTGTTCCGCACGGCCTGGGAGCTGCCCCAGCGGGCGCTGATCGACATGGCCGCCGCGCGCTCGCCGTACGTCGACCAGAGCCAGTCGCTCAACCTGTTCATGAGCGCCCCGACCATCGAGAAGCTCTCCTCGATGTACCTCCACGCGTGGAAGTCGGGCCTGAAGACCACCTACTACCTGCGCTCGCGTCCGGCCACGCGCATCCAGCAGGCCACCGTCCCCGTCGTGACCAGGGCGCAAGAGGCTCTCGCCTGCTCGCTGGAGAACCCCGAGTCCTGCGAGGCCTGCCAGTGAGCGGCACCGACCGCGAGGAGAACCCGATGCTGCTCGACCCGGGCATGAGCCTGACGCTGCGGCCGATGCGCTACCCGCTCTTCTTCGACCGCTACCGTGACGCGATCAAGAACACCTGGACCGTCGAGGAGGTGGACCTGCACTCCGACCTCAAGGACCTGTCGAGACTGTCGGGAGCCGAGCGCCATCTGGTCGGCCGGCTGGTCGCCTTCTTCGCCACCGGCGACACGATCGTGGCCAACAACCTGGTGCTCAACCTCTACCAGCACGTCAACGCCCCCGAGGCGCGGCTGTACCTGTCGCGGCAGCTCTTCGAAGAGGCCGTGCACGTGCAGTTCTACCTGAACCTGCTCGACACCTACGTCCCCGACGAGCAGGAGCGGTTCGCGGCGTTCGCCGCGGTGGAGAACATCCCCTCCATCCGGCGCAAGGCGGAGTTCTGCTTCCGCTGGATCGACTCGCTGGGCGAGCTGCGCCGGCTGGAGACGCGCCGGGACCGGCGGGCCTTCCTGCTCAACCTGATCTGCTTCGCCGCCTGCATCGAAGGGCTCTTCTTCTACGGCGCCTTCGCCTACGTCTACTTCCTGCGCTCCCGGGGCCTGCTCAACGGGCTGGCCTCCGGCACGAACTGGGTCTTCCGCGACGAGTCCATGCACATGGCCTTCGCCTTCGACGTGGTCGGCGTCGTGCGTCAGGAGGAGCCGGACCTGTTCGACGAGGAGCTGACCGCGCAGGTCAGGCTGATGCTCGCCGAGGCGGTGGACTGCGAGGCGCAGTTCGCCGAGGATCTGCTGGAGAACGGCGTGCCGGGCATGTCGGCCGCGGACATGCGGACCTACCTGGAACACGTGGCCGACCGCAGGCTTGCCCAGCTCGGCATCGAGCCGCTCTACGGCGCGAAGAACCCGTTCGCCTTCATGGACCTGCAGGACGTGCAGGAACTGTCGAACTTCTTCGAGCGCCGCGTCTCGGCCTACCAGATGGGCGTGAGCGGCTCGGTCACCTTCGACGCCGACTTCTGACGCGGCCCGCCCCGGCCCCCGTGGCCGCCCGGCCCCGCGCCCGCCCCGGGCCGGGGCCCCCGGCGGCCGGGGCGCCGGCGGGGGCCGCCCGCGGCTCAGGGGGCCTGGAAGCCGGCCCCGGTGAGCGCGTCCCTGCCCCGCTGGGACAGCACCAGGTCGACGAACCCCCTGGCCGCGCCGGGGGCGGGCGCCTGGGACAGCGGGGCGATCGGGTAGTCGTTGACGGCCTTCGCGGCCTCGGGGAAGTCGATGCCCGAGACCTCGCCGCCGGAGGCGAGGACGTCGGTCCGGTAGACGAGGGCGGCGTCCACCTCGCCGAGCTCGACCTTGGTGAGGGTGGCCTTGACGTCCTGTTCCAGGGTGACGGGGGTGACCCGGACCCCGGCCGCGCGCAGGGCCTCGGCGGCGGCGGCGCCGCAGGGGACCTGCTCGGCGCACAGCGCGACCTTGACCTTCGGGTCGGCCAGATCGGCCAGGTCGTCGACCCGGGCGGGGTTGCCGGCCGGGACGGCGATCTGCAGCGTGTTGCGGGCGAACGTGACCGGGCCGGCCGCCAGAGAGGCGTCGGTGACGATCTTCATCGTGGCGGGGCTGGCCGCGGCGAAGACGTCGGCGGGGGCGCCCTGGACGATCTGCTGGGCCAGGGTGGAGCTGGAGCCGAAGTTGAAGCGCACCGTCGTGCCCGGGTGCGCGGCCTCGAAGGCCGTGCCCAGCTCGGTGAACACGCCGGTCAGCGACGCGGCGGCGAACACCGTCAGCGTCGTGGCCTCGCCCGGGGACGCCGGCGAGGCCGGGGAGGCGGCGGGCTCGGCCGGCCCGCAGCCCGCCAGGCCGGCCAGGGCGAGCGGGAGCACGAGGGCCCACCGGGAGAGGTGAAACGTCATCACGAGGCACACCATACCCTCGTATATGCCGCCCCGAAGAGCGTAATGCCATGGCAATCGCGGCTCGCTGCCTGACCAGGCCGTCGTATCTGAGAGACGGCGTCACGCGCGCACGCGCCGGGCGACGTCGCGCAGCGCGACGGCCAGCCGGTCGACGTCGTCCGCGGACGTGAACAGGACGCGGGTCACCCGGACGCGGTCCCCTCTGGTGACGCCTCCGCGCCGGACGGTGAAGACGCGGTGGTCCATCAGGTGGGTGATGCGTTCACCGCTGTTCTCCCCGGCCGGTCCGGCAGCGGTCGCCGGCCGCCGGGTTGGCGGCGCCGTGCGGGGTCGCGGGGGCGCAGCAGGCGTCGCCGCGCCAGGCTTCGCGGCCCTCCTTGACGGCCACGGCGGCGATGACGAGAGCGGCGATCGGGTCGGCCCACGACCAGCCGAACAGGCTGTTGAGCGCGAGCCCCGCCAGCAGGACCGCCGACAGGTAGGTGCACAGCAACGTCTGCTTGGAGTCGGCGACCGCCGAGGCCGAGCCGAGCTCGCGACCGGCGCGGCGCTGCGCGTGGGACAGGAACGGCATCACCGCCAGGGAGAGGGCGGCCAGGACGAGGCCGGGGGTGGAGTGCTGGGCCTGGCCGGCCCCCAGGAGGGCGCGGGCGGCGTCGAAGGAGACGTAGGCGGCCAGGGCGAAGAAGGAGATCGCGATGACCCGCAGGGCGGTCCTCTCGCGCCGTTCGTGGTCGATGGCGGAGAACTGCCAGGCGACGGCGGCCGCCGAGGCGACCTCGACGACGGAGTCCAGGCCGAAGCCGATGAGCGCCGCGGAGGAGGCCATGGCGCCGGCGGTGAGGGCGACGCCCGCTTCGACGACGTTGTAGGTGATGGTCGCGGCGACCAGCAGCCGGATCCGGCGGGCCAGCGTCGCCCGCCGGGCCGGGGAGACGGGCGGGCTGAGCGCGACCATCAGCAGCAGCCCTTGGTTTCGGCGTCCACGCAGGTGCGGTCGGCGGCCACCGCGACCACGGCGGTGCGCAGGTCGTCGAGGGCGTGCCCGAGCCGGGCGTCGGCCAGCTCGTACCGCGTGCGCCGCCCGACCGGCACCGCGACCACCAGCCCGCAGTCGCGCAGGCACGCCAGATGGTTGGACAGCCGCGTGCGCGAGACGCCCAGCAGGTCGGCCAGGTCGGCCGGGTGCGCGGGGGCCTGCCGCAAGGCGAGCAGGATGCGGCAGCGGACGGGGTCGGCCAGCGCACGCCCGAACCGGGCCAGCACGTCGATCTCGGGGGCGATCGTCAACATGCCACCACGGTACACACTAGCCTGAATTCAGGAAAGCCTGAACTCAGAGGGCGGGCGGCGTCCGGGGTGTCCGGCCCGCTGGCGGCGTGGACGCCGCCACGGCCGCCCGGAGCCGTCGGGAGAACGGCCGTCGGGCACCTAGCCGGTCAGCACCGACTGGACGGACTTCGTCACCATGTCGGCGGCGTCGTGCGACGGCAGGCGTCCCGCGCGCACCTCACCCGCCGCGCCGTGCAGGATGTAGTGCACGACGCTGACCAGCCAGCTGGTGGGCAGGTCGGTGCGGAAGACGCCCTGGTCCTGCCCTCGGCGGACGAGCTCGGTCATGCGCCGGACGGGGTCGGCGTGCAGTTCCCTCACCCGTCCCGCGGGCAGGACCCCCTCGGCGGCCGTCAGCAACGCCGCGGACTCGGCCACGAGCTGCCAGCTCGACGCCAGCAGGCGGGTCATGACCTCCCGGGCGTCTCCCGTCTGGTCGATGGACGACAGGACCCGCTCACCGGCGCGCAACGCGTCGACGAACGCGGCCTCCACCAGCTCGGCCCGGGTGCGGAAGTGCCCGTACAGCGTCATCCGCCCGACACCGGCGGCCCGCGCGATGTCGTCCGTGGTGGCGTTCGGGTCCGAGCTCAGCAGCTCGCGCGCCGCGGACACGATGCGGGCGATGTTGCGCTCGGCGTCGGCGCGGCGCCGTGAGCCGGCGGAGGAGACAGCCATGCCGCCACCCTAACCCGTATGAGCATGTACGGGTTATAGTGGCGGGCACATCTCGTACATGAGAGTACGAGTTAGCGGCTCGGAGGACTCCATGACCCGACCCTCGGCACGGCAGACGGCACCCCCGGCGCCCCATCCGGCACGGTGGCGCATCCTCGGCTTTCTCGGGGTGGCGCAGCTCATGCTGATCCTCGACGTCACCGTCGTCGCCATCGCGCTGCCGCACATCGGCACCGACCTCGGGCTCGGCCGTGAGGCGCTGACCTGGACGGTCAGCGCCTACACCCTCACCTTCGGCGGGCTGATGCTGCTCGGCGGCCGGATCACCGACCTGCTGGGCGCCAAGCGGGTGGTGCTCGCCGGGCTCGTCCTGTTCACCGCCGCGTCACTGGTCACCGGGCTCGCCGGATCCGCGGGCACGCTGGTGGGCGGCCGCGTCGCGCAGGGGGTGGCGGCGGCACTCCTGTCGCCCGCGGCCCTGTCGCTGGTGGTCACGCTGTTCGACGGAGAGGAGCGGAACAAGGCCCTGGGTGTCTGGTCCGCGCTCGGCGGCGGCGGGGCCGCCCTCGGCGTCCTGCTCGGCGGGCTGCTCACCGCCGGCCCCGGGTGGCCGTGGGTCTTCTACGTCAACGTGCCCATCGGCCTGGTGATCGCCGTGCTGCTCGCCGCCCTCCTGCCGGCCGGGTCGCCCGCGCCCGCCGGCCGGCCCCGGCTCGACGTTCTCGGCGCGATCCTGGTGACGGCCTCCTCCGCGTCGCTGATCTACGCGTTCATCGCCGCCGGTGACAGAGGATGGCTCACCGCGCTCACCGGGGCGCTCGTCCTGGCGGCGGCCGTGGGTTACGCGCTGTTCGTCCTGTGGCAGAGGCGGGCGCGGTCGCCGCTGATGGACGTCCGGCTGCTGGCCCGCCGGCCCGTGGCCACCGGCGCCTTCCTCATCCTGATGGCGACGGCGCTGATGATCGCGGTGTTCTTCCTGGGCACCTTCTACTTCCAGCACGCTCAGGGATACGGCGCGCTGCACACGGGGGTGCTGTTCCTGCCGGTGGCGCTGGCGACGATGCTCGGCGCCAACCTGACCGGACGCGTGCTCGGCCGATGGGGCGGACGCCGGCTGGCCGTCGCGGGTCTGACGGTCTCGGCGATCGGCATGGCCATCCCGGCGGTGTCGATCAGCCCGCTCAGCGTGGTGGCCGGCGTGGCGGTCGCGGCGGCCGGCGCCGGCGCGATGTTCGTCATCGCCTCGGCGACCGCACTCGGCCAGGTCGCCCCGCACGAGGCCGGCGTCGCCTCCGGCATCGTGAGCACCTTCCACGAGTTCGGCGCCTCCATCGGAGCCGCCGTCGTGTCGAGCGTCGCGGCCGCGAGCCTGGCCGGAACCACGTTGACCGGCTTCACCAGCGGCTTCACCGTGGCGGCGCTCGCCGCCCTCGCCGCCGCCGTCGCCGCCGCCCTGGTGACCCCCCGACGATCGGAGCGGCGCGCGCAAGCCCTCTCCTAGTCCCGCCGTCGCGCAGGTGGACGAGATACCGGTACCCCTGTGGCGGTGAAGTGCGCGTTGGCCGGTCATGGCGCCGCATGGGATGATTGCGGCGCCATGCCAGCCATGATCCCCCTTCGCGCCCTCAGGGCGGCCGTGTTCGCGGTGGTCTCCGTCATGCTGGGCGTGTGCGCGCACACGCTCGCGGGCGGGTCGGTCTCGGGGCTCGCGGTGCTGGCGGCGTGGGGGACGTCCTTCCTACCCGCGTGGCTTCTCGCCGGGCGCGAACGCTCCGCGGCGGTGATCGCGCCGTCGCTGGCGCTCGCGCAGGCGGCACTGCACCTGCTGTTCTCGCTCGCGCACGCCGTCGAGCCGGTCGTGGCGCACGACCCGGGGCACGTCCACTCCGGGCTGGTGCCCGGTCTCGGCATGCTCCTCACCCACGCGTGGGCCGTCGGGATGACGGCCCTTTGGCTGTCGCGGGGCGAAGCGGCGCTCTGGTCGCTGCTGCGACGGCTGGCCGTCCGGCTGTTCATCGCGTTCGCCGTCCACCTCGACCCCGCCCGGGCCGCGATCGTCGTCCCCCCGGCCGAGCGTCGTGTCATCCCGCGCCTGCCGCTGCTCGTCCACGAGATGCGCCGGCGCGGCCCTCCCGGTGGTGTCCGCACCGTCTCCGCCTGATCCAGCGCGGCGGCGCGGTGCGCGCGATTCCCTCCCCCACCCCGTGACCGCGGGGTGCCGCCGGCGTGCGCGCCGGCCCGAATCCGTGCCACACCAGAAGGGCTTCTCATGTTCTCCCGTGTCATCGTCGTGCTCGTAGGCCTGGCGGCGCTCACCGCGTGCGCGTCCGGGGAAACCACCTCCTCCCCGGCGGCGGCGCCCACCGTGGCCGCCTCCGCGCCGGCCTCGCCGTCCGCACCCGCGCCGGCGCTCGTCATCACCGATCCCTGGGTGAAGACCGCGGAAAAGGGGATGTCGGCCGCCTTCGGCACCCTGGTCAACAACACCGACGCCGACCTCACGATCGTCTCCGGGGCCACCCCGGTGTCGGCCGTGGTCGAGCTGCACGAGGTCGTGCAGGCCGACGGCAAGATGGTCATGCAGCCCAAGAAGGGCGGCTTCGTCATCCCGGCCCGCGGCTCACACGTGCTGGAGCCCGGTGGCGACCACATCATGCTCATGAAGGTCACCGAAGCGGTGAAGGCGGGCGCCGAGGTCCCGTTCACGCTGACGCTCAAGGACGGCGCCACCTTCGAGTTCACCGCCCTCGGCAAGGACTTCGCCGGCGGCAACGAGGACTACCAGCCGGAGATGGACATGGGCGGCGAGAATGGCTGACCGGCCGGCCGAGGTGCCGCGGCCGGAGCCCGCTCCCGGGCTCCGGCTGTCGCGCAGAGGACTGTTCACCGGAGGCGCCGCCGTCGCGGTGGGTGTGGTCGCGACCGGGACCGCGGCGGCGGACGCCGTCCGCCGGGGTGACGCGCCCGTCACGGACGGCACCGCCGTCGAGCCGTTCCACGGCCCCCGGCAGGCCGGCGTCGCCACCCCACCGCAGGCGCACGCCGTGTTCGCCGGGTTCGACCTGCGCGACGGGGTCGACCGTGAGGGGGTGTCCCGGCTGATGCGGCTGCTCACCGACGACGCCCGCCGGCTCACCCAGGGCCGGCCCGCACTGGCCGACACCGAACCCCAGCTCGCGGCCCTGCCCGCCCGGCTGACCGTCACGTTCGGCTTCGGCTCCGGCCTTTACGCCGCGGCCGGAGCCGGCGGACGGCCCGCGGCGTTGCCGGCGTTCACGGTCGACAGGCTGGAACGCCGGTGGAGCGGCGGCGACCTGCTGGTGCAGATCTGCGCGGACGACCCGCTGACCGTCGCCCACACGCTGCGCATGATCGTCAAGGACACACGGTCGTTCGCGACCGTCCGCTGGAGCCAGCGCGGCTTCCGGCAGGCCGCGCACTCCCGCAAGCCCGGCCTGACCCAGCGCAACGTGCTGGGCCAGCTCGACGGGACCGCCAACCCCGCGCCCGGGACGCCGGAGTTCGACCGGGCCGTGTGGGCGCCCGACGGCGGCACCACGCTCGTGCTGCGAAGGATCCGCGTCAACATGGAGACGTGGGACGCCGCCGACGCCGTGGCCAAGGAGTTCACCATCGGCCGGCGGCTCGGCGACGGCGCCCCGCTCACCGGGCGGACGGAACGCGACGAGCCCGACTTCGCCCGGCTCGGCGCCGCGGGGTTCCCGGTGATCTCCGAGTTCGCCCACATCAGGCGCGCCCGCGTCGACGACCCGGCCGTGCGCATCCTTCGTCGTGTCTACAACTACGACGAAGGGGTCACCCGCGACGGCGTCGCGGACACCGGGCTGCTGTTCGCCTCCTACCAGGCCGACGTCGCCCGCCAGTTCGTGCCCATCCAACGGCGCCTGGCCGAGGCCGACCTGCTGAACGAGTGGACGACGCCGGTCGGCTCGGCCGTGTTCACCATCCCGCCGGGGTGCGGCCCGGACGGCTGGATCGGGGAGGGCGTGCTGGCCTGACCCACAGGCCCACAGGCCCACAGGCCCACACGCCTGAACGACCCGGCCGGCGGCATCGGCGGCCGCGTCGAGGCGGTGCGTCGCTCAGCCTGGCGACGCGGCGATCTCGACGCGGTCGCTCTCGCGGCCGGACAGGAAGGAGGCCAGCGCGCTCCCCTGCTCGGCCACGGCGGTGCGGTCGGCCCGGGAGAAGGGGCGCAGCGGCCTGACGGTCACGGCGCCGGTCTCGACGGTCCAGGTGGCGGCGACGCGGCCGTCCACCAGGACGACGCGGGCGCCGGCGACCGACAGGCCGCGGTGGGCGTCGTCGATGACGCGGGTGCGGTCGTGGTAGCCGAGGATCGTGTTGTCGAACGCCGGGAGGAACCGCACCGGGGCGGGGGTGGCGGGGTCGGGGCGCGGGGCGCCGGGGAGGTCGAGCAGTTCGCGGCCTCGTTCGTCGCGGAAGGCGACCAGCTCCTCGCGTATGGCCGCCACCGCGGCCGGCAGTCCGGCCAGGCCGCACCAGGCGCGCAGGTCGGCCGTGGCGGCGGGGCCGAACGCGGCCAGGTAGCGCCGCACCAGCGCCTGGCCGACCGGGTCGGATCCGTCCGGGGACGGCGGGTCGATCTCGCGTCCCAGCCAGGAGGAGAGCGGGGCGTTGCGCACTCCCCCTCTCGTGCGCCACAGCCCGCGCGGCGGCAGCTGCGCCGTCGGGACGAGGGCGGCGATCAGCATCTCGCCCAGCGCCCGAGGCCCGGGCGCCGGCCAGCGATCGGCCAGTGCCCGGGCCAGCTCGGGCATCGAGCGGGGCCGGCCGTCGGCCAGCACCGCCCGGCCCGCCGCCGCGAGCTCGTCGAGGTCCACCCCGGCCAGTTCACGGCGGTAGGTGCCGAGCACCCGCTGGCGCAGCATGGGGTCGTGGCGGGCACGCCAGGCCACGACGTCGTCGGCGGTGAGCAGGTGGACGGTGCGGCGCATCAGGTGGGTGCGCACCACGCCTCGCCCGGTCAGCAGGGCGTCCAGCGCCGCCGGGTCGAACGCGCGCAGCCGCGACCAGAGGCCGACGAACGGTTCCTGCGGTTCCTGCGCCTGCAGGCCGCACAGGTGCGCGACGGCGTCCTGGACCGGCAGGTCGGAGCGGTCGAGCAGCAGCTGCCGGGCGAGCGTCGCGCGGTTCAGCGCCCGGGTGTCGAGAACGGTCATCGGCTCCCGCCGCGTCGCGCTCGCCGGCCGATCACCGGCGCGCGTCTGTGGTCGTTGACTGGCACCCGACCACGGTCGCAGCAGAAGAGGCCAGGAAGTGGCCGCTTCTGGGAGCGATGCGGGTCTCCCGCCGAAGACTTCGGCGCGACCGTCGTCTCTCGCACCGGAGAGAGTGAGGCCGCGACGACCCACAGCCGAAGCGGGAAACCGCGACCATCTCACGCACCGGAGCGGGAGGCCCGCGACGCCGGCGCCGCGACCGGTTCGGACGCGACGCCGCGTCCCGGGCCGAGGAGCGCGGCGAACGCCGGCCGTGCGGTGAGGAATCACCGGGCGCGGGCGCGGGTTACCCCGACCATGACCACAATCGCTTTCATCGGCAGCGGCAACATCGGCGGCACCCTGGCCCGGCTGTCCGTCGCGGCCGGCCACGACGTCGTGCTGAGCAACTCGCGCGGCCCGGAGACGTTGAAGGACCTGGTCGCCGAGCTCGGGCCGAAGGCCCGCGCGGCGACGGCGGCCGAGGCCGCCGCGGCGGGAGACCTGGTGGTCGTCAGCGTCCCGCTGCGCGCCTACCGCGACGTCCCGGTGGAGCCGCTCGCCGGCAAGCCGGTGCTGGACACCAACAACTACTACCCCGACCGCGACGGTACCTTCCCCGAGCTGGAGGACGCGTCGGCCACGTCCAGCGGGCTGCTGCAGCGGCACCTGCCGGCGTCCAAGGTCGTCAAGGTCTTCAACAACATCTACTCCGTCCACCTGCTGAGCCTGCCCCGCCCCGCCGGCGCCCCCGACCGCAGCGCCCTTCCGATCGCCGGCGACGACGCCTCCGCCAAGGCCACCGCCACCGCGTACCTCGACGCGATCGGCTACGACGCCGTGGACGCGGGCACACTGGCCGACAGCTGGCGCTTCCAGCCCGGCACCCCCGCGTACGGCGGCCTCTACGGCGGCGACGCCGAGCACTTCTGGGAGTCCCCGGGCGTCCCCGCCGGCGCCACCGCCCTCCGCGCGGCCCTGGAGGAGGCCAAGCGGTGAGAGCACCGGGCCGGCGAACGGGCCGATGAGCGCGCGGGCCTCTCGGCCGCTGTGGCGGCGATTTTTTGGACTTGACAGTCCATTTTTGGCTGCGCAAGCTGTGGAGCGCACGGCCGGGGAGGCGGGGGATCCCTCGCCCGCCGGCGACGAAACACTGGTTCGCGAGTGCGGCGGGGATGCGACCCCGCCGAGGACGACGAAGGTCTCACCGCCCGCGAGCCGCATCTGAACGGAGTACCGGTCATGGCTCTGGACCACTACTACCTGCTCGGACGCTCCGGGCTGCGCGTCAGCCGGCTGGCGCTGGGCACGATGAACTTCGGCACCGGCGGTTTCCACGCCGCGTACGGCAAGACCGAGGAGGAGGCCCGCCCCGTCTTCCGCCGCTACATCGAGGCGGGCGGGAACCTCGTCGACACCGCGGACTTCTACACCGCCGGCGAGAGCGAGACCATCCTCGGCAACCTCGTCGCCGAGGCCAAGGCGCGCGAGCGGGTGGTGCTCACCACCAAGTTCACCAACAGCGTCGACCCCGGGGACCCGAACGCGGGCGGCAACGGCCGCAAGCACATGATCCGGGCGGTCGAGGCGTCGCTGCGCCGGCTGCGCACCGACTACATCGACCTGTTCCTGCTGCACACGTGGGACCGGATCACCCCCGTCGAGGAGGTCGTGCGCACCTTCGACGACCTCACCAGAGCCGGGAAGATCCGCTACGCGGGGCTGTCGGACGTGCCGGCCTGGTACGCGGCGCGGGCGCAGACCTACGCCGAGGCCCACTCCCTCGTCCCGATGGTGACCCTGCAGCTGCCCTACTCCCTGCTCGACCGGTCGATCGAGCTGGAGCACGTCGCGATGGCGGGCACCCTGGGGCTCGGCCTCACCGCGTGGAGCCCGCTCGGCGGCGGCTTCCTCACCGGCAAGTACCGCGACACCGGCCAGGGCGTGGCCGGGGAGGGCAGGCTCACCGGCGCGGGCTCGCCCGGACAATCCTGGACCGACCGGGAATGGCGCCTGCTGGCGGTGCTCGAGAGCGTCGCCGGCGAGCTCGGCGTGTCCATGGCCCAGGTCGCGGTCAACTGGGTCGCCACCCAGCCCGGGGTCGCCTCGGCGATCGTCGGGGCGAGCAGCGTGGCCCAGCTCGACACCAGCCTGGCCGCGCTCGACTTCGAGCTGCCGGTCGACCTGCGCGCGCGGCTCGACGAGGCGAGTTCGGTGCCGCCTCCGTCGGTCTACCGGATGTTCACCCCCGCCTACCAGAGCTGGCTGGTCAGCCCCGGCGTCAAGGTCGGCGACAAGCCCGCCGAGTACGCCCCGCCCGTACGGAACTGGGCACCCGCCGGCACCGGCTGACGAACCGCCCGTCCACCGCGGCGGCACGCCGGCCGCTCCTCACCGGGCCGCGGCTTCGCCCGGGACGCGTCAGTAGGTCGCCCGCCCGCCGCTGATGTCGTAGACGGCGCCGGTGGAGAAGCTGACCCGGTCGGAGGCCAGCCAGGCGATCAGCTCGGCGACCTCCTCCGGCTGTCCGACGCGGCGCATCGGGATGAGGCCCGTGATGTGCGCCAGCGCTTCGGGGCTGGTCGCGGCGTTCATCGGGGTCTCGATCACGGCCGGGGCGATGGCGTTGACCAGCACCCCGCTGGTGGCCAGCTCCTTGCCGAGGGACTTGGTCAGGCCGATGACGGCGGCCTTGGAGGCGGAGTAGGGCGCCATGTTCGGGTTGCCGTCCTTGCCGGCCATGCTGGCGAGGTTGACGACGCGGCCCCAGCCGCGCTCGCGCATGCCGGGGACGAACGCGCGGCAGGTGTGGAAGGTGCCGTGCACGTTCACCTCGAAGGTCCGCCGCCAGCCGTCCGGCGCGACCTCCCAGAGCGGGGCGTTGGGGCCGACGATCCCGGCGGAGTTGACCAGGATGTCGACCGGGCCGACGCGCTCCGCGGCGGCGGTCACGGCGTCGGCGTCGGCGACGTCCACGACCAGGTCGGCCCCTGGGGCGACGTCCAGGGTGATCACCCTGACGCCGTCGGCTGCCAGGCGGACGGCGGCGGCCCTGCCCAGGCCGCTGACGCCTCCGGTGATGACGGCGGTGCGGGAGGAGGTCACGATGCCCTTTCCGTGCCCGGGTCAGTGGGATTCACGCGGCACCTCGTCGCCGCTGGAGCCCGCGAGGAAGTCCAGATCGGCCCCGGTGTTCGCCTGGCCGACCGTGTCGACGTACAGGCGCTCCCACCCGCGCGACGGCCGGGCGAAGGCCTCGGTCATCGCCGGGGACGGCAGGCGCGCGGCCAGCTCGCCGGCGGGGACGTCGACGTCGAGCCGCCGGTTCTCCACGTCGAGGACGATCATGTCGCCGGTGCGGACCAGGGCGAGCGGCCCGCCGGCTGCGGCCTCGGGCGCGACGTGCAGCACGACGGTGCCGTAGGCGGTGCCGCTCATCCGGCCGTCGCAGATGCGCACCATGTCGCGGACGCCCTGGGCGAGCAGCCGGGGCGGCAGCGGCAGGTTGGCGACCTCGGGCATGCCGGGGTAGCCCTTGGGCCCGCAGCCGCGCAGGATCAGCACCGAGTCGGCGGTGACGTCCAGGGCGGGATCGTCCAGGCGGGCGTGCAGGTCTTCGACGGAGTCGAAGACGACGGCGGGCCCGCGGTGCCTGAGCAGGTGCGGCGAGGCGGCGGCGGGCTTGATCACGGCGCCGCCGGGGGCGAGGTTGCCGTACAGCACCGCGATCCCGGCGTCCTCCCGAAGCGGCTTCTCGCGGGGGCGGATGACCTCGCGGTCGTAGGTCTTGGCGTCGTCCAGGCCGTCGACCAGGGGGCGGCCGGTGACGGTGATGGCGTCCGGGTCGAGCAGGTCGCGCACCTCGCGCAGCACCGCGTGCAGGCCGCCGGCCCGGTACAGGTCGTCCATGAGGAACCGGCCGGCGGGCTGCAGGTCGACCAGCAGCGGCACGCCGGAGCCGGTGCGGTCGAAGTCGTCCAGGGTCAGCTCCACGCCCAGCCGCCCGGCGATGGCCAGCAGGTGGACGACCGCGTTGGTGGAGCCGCCGATGGCGGCGAGCGCGACGACGGCGTTGAGGAACGAGCCGCGGGACAGGACGGTGCTGGGGCGCCGCCCGACGGCGATCATCTCGACGGCGAGCCGGCCGGTCTCGTGGGCGCCCTCCAGCAGGCGGCTGTCGGGGGCCGGGGTGCCGGCCAGGCCGGGCATGGTCATGCCGAGCACCTCGGCCAGCAGGCCCATGGTGGAGGCGGTGCCCATCGTGTTGCAGTGGCCCTTGCTGCGGATCATCGAGGACTCCGAGCGCAGGAACTCCGCCGCGCTGAGCGTGCCGGCGCGCACCTCCTCGCTCAGCTTCCACACGTCGGTGCCGCAGCCGAGCGGCACGCCGCGGAAGGTGCCGGTGAGCATGGGCCCGCCGGGGACGACGACGGCGGGCATGTCGACGGAGGCGGCGGCCATGAGCAGGGCGGGGATGGTCTTGTCGCAGCCGCCGAGCAGCACCACGCCGTCGATCGGGTTGGCGCGCAGCATCTCCTCGGTGGCCATCGCGGCCATGTTGCGCCACAGCATCGCCGTGGGCCGGACCTGGGTCTCGCCGAGCGAGACCACCGGCAGGTTCAGCGGGACGCCGCCCGCCTCCCAGATGCCCTGTTTGACGCTCTCGGCGACCTCGTCCAGGTGGGCGTTGCAGGGGGTCAGGTCGGAGGCGGTGTTGGCGATCGCGATGTGCGGCCGGCCGTCGAAGGCGCCAGACGGCAGCCCGCGCCGCATCCACGCCCGGTGGATGTAGGCGTTGCGATCGGCGCCGGCGTACCACTGAGCGCTACGGCTCGTCCCCATGGAGCGACTCTTTCCCATCAGTGAACGTGGACTGCAAGCCGTGGAACTCCCGGCGAGACCACTCATACCTCACTTTTCACCGAACCTCCAGGTGAGGGAGGTTCTCGTTCGCCGCGGCGGTGGTCTAACGTTCGCACCATGCCTCGGTCGACGCCTCGCGCGCTGGGTTCGCCTCCCCGGGCCCGGCCCGCCGCCGGCCCGCTCGGCCCGCGACCCGGCGGGGGCGCCGTCCGGCACGCCTTCGAGACGCGGTAGTGCGCGCGCTCGTCGTGACCGGCCCGGGCGAGGCCGGGGTGCGGGAGGTCGAGCCGCCCGTCCCCGCTCCCGGGGAGGTCGTCGTGGACGTGGAGCGGGTCGGCGTGTGCGGCACCGACGTGGAGCTGTTCACCGGCGAGATGAGCTACCTGCGCACCGGCCGCTCCCGGTACCCGCTGCGTCCCGGCCACGAGTGGTGCGGCACGGTCGCGGAGCTGGGCGAGGGCGTCGATCCCTCGTGGGCGGGGCGGCGCGTCACGGGCGACACCATGCTCGGCTGCGGGCGTTGCGACCGCTGCCGCGCCGGCCGCCACCACGTGTGCGCCGACGTGGCCGAGATCGGCATCAGCCGCGGCCGTCCCGGGGCGCTGGCCGAACGGCTCGCCGTGCCGGCCACGGCCCTGCACGCGCTGCCCGGCGCGGTCGACGCCACGCTCGGCGCGCTGGCCGAGCCGGGCGGCAACGCCCTGCGGGCCGTACACGCGGCCGGGCTGGAGCCGGGCGGACGGCTGCTGGTGCTGGGCACCGGCACCATCGGACTGCTGACGGCGCTGTTCGCGAGGGCGGGCGGGGCCGAGGTCCACCTGATGGGCCGCGACGACGCCACCCTGCGCCTGGCCGGGCGCCTCGGTTTCGGCGACGCATGGACGCGGCCGTCGCTGCCCGCGCTGCCATGGCACGCCGTCGTGGACGCCTCCAACGCGGCCGAGTTGCCCGCGCTCGCCCTCGACCTCGTCGAGCCCGCCGGGCGCGTGGTCTACATCGGCCTGGCCGGCGCGCCGAGCACCCTCGACACCCGCGAGCTGGCGCTCAAGGACGTCACCGCCGTCGGCGTCCTCGGCGGTTCGGCCGGCCTGGCCGGGGCCGTCGCCGCCTATGCCGGCGGCTCGGTCGACGCCCGCCCGCTCGTGGCCGCCACGGTCGGCCTGGCCGAGACCGCCGACGTCCTGGCGGGACGCCGGCCGCGCGGCGCCGGGCCGGGCCCGAAGATCCACATCGACCCGCGCCGATAAGGCCGGGGCATCGGCGCGCCGGCCGACGCCACCTCGCTCTCATATAACCGATTGCCGGGATAAGCGGTGAGAAGTGGGTAAATTCCGGCCAGACCTGAATCGCGGACAAATGACGTAGTGGAAAAATTACCAGTCGGGGGGGATTTCATGCGCGGGCGATTCCTGCCACTCATCGTCGCGACCTCGGTGTCGCTCGTCTTCTACGCGGCGGCGGCCACGCCGGCGATGTCGGAAAGCCGGTCCGACGGCGACGGGCGGCAGGTGGAGGACGCCACACACGGCTCCACCGGCGTTTCCTTCCGCATACTCCCCGCGCCCGGCGGCGGCTCTGAACCGGCGGGAAAAGAGCCCGCGGGACAGGCTGAAGCCGGCGGCGCGCACGGCTTGGACATGGAAATCGCGTGGGACGCCCGCACCACCGTCGAAAGCGGCCGCGGGGTATTCGTCCCGGATCACGAGAATGGAGCTGCCGGCTCCGGAACAGAGGGGGTGCGGCCGGAGTCGGGAAAGGCGCCCGCCGAGGGCACGGGCCGGGAGAGCACACTCGACCGGCCGGGGCCGCCCGCGTCCGGCCGGCTGCCCTTCACCGGGGCCGAAGCGCGGGCTCTCCTGGCCGGGGCGGCGGGCGGGCTCTCGGCCGTGATCCTCGGCGCCCTGCTCATACGGCTGTCCGCCCGGCGCGGGACGCGGCCCGCGTCACGCTGACGAACACCGGCGCCCCGCCCGCCTCGAACAATCCCGTGGACGGGATTCTCGTGGTGGCCCGCGCGGCGGGACGAGCGGTCAGACGGAGTAGACGTGGTCGCTGATGAGGCGGGCGGCGCCCACGACGCCGGCGGTGTCGTCGAGTTCGGAGAGCACGATGGGCAGGTTGCCGGTGGCCAGCGGCAGCGACCGGCGGTAGACGACGCTCCTGATCTCCGCGAGCAGTACGTGGCCCAGCCGGGCGACCCCGCCCGCGATGATCACCAGCCCGGGGTTGAAGAAGCTGACCAGCCCCGCCAGCACCTGGCCGACGCGGCGCCCGCCGTCCCTGATGAGCTGGATCGCCGCGGAGTCGCCCTGGGCGGCGGCCGCGGCGACGTCCTCGGCCGACAGCGTGCCGGCGACCGCCAGCCGTTCCGCCAGGTACGGCGAGGCGCCCGAGCGCGCCACGGCCTGCGCCTGGCGGGCCAGGGCCGCGCCGCTGAAATAGGCCTCCAGGCAGCCGGTGTTGCCGCACCCGCACAGCGAACCGAGCCGGTCGACGCGGATGTGCCCGATGTCTCCCGCGCTGCCCGACACGCCACGGTAGATCTTGCCGTCGACCACGATGCCGCAGCCGATGCCCGTGCCGATCTTTATGAGCAGGAAGTCGTCCACCTGGCGGGCCAGCCCGGCGTGCAGCTCCCCGAGCGCCATGATGTTGACGTCGTTGTCGAGCATGGCCGGGCAGTCGAGCTCCCGGCTGATCGTCTCGCGCATGGGGTACCGGTCCCAGCCCGGCATGATCGGCGGCACCACCGGCACCCCCTCGGCGAAGCTCACCGGCCCGGGCACGCCGATCCCGGCGCCGTGCAGCTGCGTGAACAACCCCTGCCGGCGCAGCTTCGCGGCCAGGACGAGCACGCGGCCGAGCACGTGCGCCGGGCCGGACCTGATGTCGCACGGCTCGCTGACGTGGCCGAGCACGCGCAGCTCGCCGTCGGTGACCGCTACGTCGACCGAGGTCGCCCCGATGTCGATGCCGGCGAATCGGGTGTCGCGCGAGACCCGCACCATGCCCGAGCGGCGGCCGCCCCGGGAGGCCGCGAGACCGTCGGACTCGGCCAGCCCCAGCCCGACGAGCCGGTTGAGTGCGGCGTTGAGCCTCGAACGCGACATCGGCCGCGGATCGACGGACACGGCGCCCGACGGCGCCGGGAGGGCGGGCGCCGCGGTGAGGTCGGCCAGCTCGGCCCGCGAGCGGGGCCCGTCGCGCATCAGGCGGAGCAGCGCGGCCTGATGCGAGTCCTCCGGCCGATTGGTCTGCACCTAGCACTCCTCGAGTCAGCGCTTGCTCGGTGTAGGCGTCCGGGCGGAACGTACCGCGCGCTCCCGCCGTTCCGGGCTCCGCGCCCCATCTCAGGCGAACGTTCCAGCGGTCCGCCGCTTCTCCGCGCGGCGGGAGTTTCGACCATCGACGCCGGACTTTCGACTAAGGACGACGAAAGCCATCGCAGCCTGACCGTAACATCTAGACAGTCTTTACGTAACATTCTAGGCTCACACCAGAACCTGCCAGGCTGTCAGCGAAAGTTCAGGAGGTGGGCCCACTGGGTGGATGACAACCTCTGACCCGCACCTGTTGACTGATTCACCTACAGCGGTACACAGTTTGTCCGAGTGACGACACCGGTGGGATTTCCGCACCCCGCCGCGTCGTTGGCGTGATCGGCGCACGCCTGTCTTGACTTGTACGACAGGAAGCGAGATCGACCGATCATGTTTCGAAAACTTGCCTTGTGCGTCGCCGTGCTCGCGACCGCTTTCAGTCTCGCCCCCCCGGCACAGGCCGTGCCGAAAGCCGCGGCGCTCGCGGCGCCCGGCTACACCCAGGTGACACTGGCCAAGGGCGTGGCGGAGACCGGTGAGCCGATGGGCCTGACCGTCCTGCCGAACCGGGGAGTCCTGCACACCTCACGCGACGGCGTGATCCGCTACACCGACGTGCTCGGCAACACCAAGGTGGCGCTCACCATCCCGGTGTACACCAGCGACGAAGAGGGCCTGCAGAGCATCAAGGCTGACCCGAACTTCGCGTCGAACCGGTGGGTGTACGTCTACTACGCCCCGCCGCTGTCGACCCCGGGCGGCGGCGCGCCGGCCACCGGGACGCCGGCCCAGTTCGCCCCGTTCAACGGCGTGAACCGGCTGGCCCGGTACACGGTCAACGCCGACCACACCCTCAACGCGGCCTCCCAGGTCACCATCCTGGACGTCCCCACCAGCCGCGGCATGTGCTGCCACGTCGGCGGCGACATCGACTTCGACGCGGCCGGCAACCTGTACCTGTCGACCGGCGACGACACGAACCCGTTCGACTCCGGCGGCTACACGCCGATCGACGAGCGGACCGACCGCAACCCGGCCTTCGACGCGCAGCGCACCTCCGGCAACACCAACGACCTGCGCGGCAAGGTGCTGCGGATCAAGCCGAGCGCGGCGGGCGGCTACACGATCCCGTCGGGCAACATGTTCCCGGCCGGCACGGCGAACACCCGGCCCGAGATCTACGCGATGGGGTTCCGCAACCCGTTCCGCATGAGCGTGGACAAGGCCACCGGCGCCGTCTACCTCGGTGACTACGGGCCCGACTCCGGCACCGCCAGCCCCACCCGCGGCCCGGCCGCGTCGGTCTCGTTCGAGCGCATCACCCAGCCCGGCTTCTACGGCTGGCCGTACTGCTCGCAGTTCAACGTGCCCTACGTCGACTTCACCTTCCCCTCCGGGCCCTCGGGCTCCGCGTTCAACTGCACCGGCGGCCCGGTGAACAACTCGCGCAACAACACCGGCCTCACGCAGCTGCCGCCCTCGCGCGCGGCCTGGCTGCCGTACGGGGCCGGCCAGGACCGGTCGGAGCTGTGCTGCGGCAGCCTGTCGCCGATGGGCGGCGTGGTCTACAACTACGACGCCGCGCTCGCCTCGGACGTGAAGTTCCCGGCGTCGATGAGCGGCAGGGTGTTCCTCGGCGAGTTCGGCCGGCGCTGGATCAAGACGGCCACCGTGGCCTCCGGCGGTGGGGTGGGCACGATCGAAGCCTTCCCGGCCTACACCGGCACCCAGGTCATGGACATGGAGTTCGGGCCGGACGGCGCGCTGTACGTGCTCGACTACGGCACCGGCTGGTTCGGCGGCGACGCCAACTCGGCCGTGTACAGGATCGAGTACAACACGGGCACGGGCCGGGCCCCGATCCCGGTGATCAACGCCACCCCGAGGGCAGGCAACGCGCCGCTCGCCGTGCAGTTCAGCTCGGCCGGGACCAACGACCCGGACGGCGACCCGATCACGTACGCGTGGGACTTCACCTCCAACGGCAGCACCGACTCGACCGCGGCCAACCCGTCGTTCACCTACACGGCCAACGGCACGTACACGGCGACGCTGACGGTGAGCGACAACACCGGTCGCAGCGCCACGGCGAGCATCAGCGTCAGCGTGGGGCAACCGACGGTCACCCTCAACCTGCCGCTCAACGGGCGGGTGTTCAGCTTCGGCGACGCGATCCCGTTCCAGATCAGCGTCACCGACCCGAACGCCTCGACGATCGACTGCAGCAGAGTGAAGATCACCTACATCCTCGGCCACGACAGCCACGGCCACGCGCTGTCCAGCGCGACCGGCTGCTCGGGCACCATCCAGACCACCGTGGACGGTGAGCACGACGCCAACGCGAACATCTTCGGCGTCTTCGACGCCGAGTACACCCCGGTCGGGTCGAGCACGGCCGTCCACGCGCCGCAGGCCGTCCTGCAGCCGCGGATCCGCCAGGCCGAGCACTACAGCGCACAGCAGGGGGTGACGGTCGTCGCCAAGCCGTCGGCCAACGGCGGCAACGCGGTCGGGTACATCGAGAACGGGGACTGGATCTCGTTCACGCCGTACAACCTGAGCGGGGTCACCTCGTTCAGCGCGCGGGTCGCGTCGGGCGGCGCCGGCGGCACGCTGACGTTGCGGGCCGGTTCCGCGACCGGGACGGTGATCGGCTCGGCCACGGTCGCGCCGACCGGCGGCTGGGAGACCTGGGCCAACGTCACCGGCACCGTGACGCCGCCGTCCGGGACGACGAACCTGTTCCTGGTGTTCACCGGCGGCACGGGTTCGCTGTTCGACATCGACGCCTTCACGCTGACCAGCGGCGGGCCGCCGGCCTCGACGAACCTGGCGCTGAACAAGACGGCGACGGCGTCCAGCGTGGAGTCCGCCGCCTTCCCGGCCTCGGCCGCGGTGGACTCCTCGGCGACGACCCGGTGGGCCAGCGCGTTCACCGACCCGCAGTGGATCCAGGTCGACCTGGGCGCCACCTACACGATCAACCGGGTGCGCCTGGTCTGGGAGGCGGCCTACGGGTCGGCGTACCAGATCCAGACCTCGCCCAACGGGAGCACCTGGACGACGGCCCGCTCCGTCACCGGCGGCAACGGCGGTGAGGACGACAACACCGGCCTGAACGCCTCCACCAGATACGTACGCATCTACGGCACCACCCGGGCCACGGCGTGGGGCTACTCACTGTTCACCTTCGAGGTCTACGGAAGCTGACCACCCCGGCGGACTCGAAGCACCGCGAGATCGGGCGCCCGTGCCACACGGGCGCCCCTCCCCCCTCGCCGTGCCGCCCGAGTCGCCGGTGCCCACCACGACCGGAGGATCCATGCGCAGACTCTTCACAGGCATGGGCGCCGCCATCGCCCTCATCGCCTGCTCGCTCTTCCCGACGCCGGCCGAAGCCGCCGACGCGCCCTACGACGTCCTCGTGTTCTCCAAGACCGCCGGGTTCCGGCACGACTCCATCCCGACCGGCATCCAGGCCATCCGCGACCTGGGCGCGGCCAACAGCTTCACCGTCACCGCGACCGAGGACGCGAACGCGTTCACCACGGCCAACCTCGCGCAGTACGAGACGGTCGTCTTCCTCAGCACCACCGGCGACGTGCTCAACGCGACCCAGCAGACGGCGTTCGAGTCCTACATCCGCGGTGGCGGCGGCTACGTGGGCGTCCACGCCGCCGCCGACACAGAGTACGACTGGCCGTTCTACGGCCAGGTCGCCGGAGCGTACTTCGCCAGTCACCCGGCGATCCAGCAGGTGAACTCCAGGACCGAGAACCGGGCCCACCCCGCGACGGCGCACCTGCCGCAGACCTGGACCCGCACCGACGAGCTGTACAACTACCGGACGAACCCGCGCACCTCGGCCCGGGTGCTCGCGACGCTCGACGAGTCCTCCTACTCCGGCGGCTCGATGGGCGCCGACCACCCGATCACCTGGTGCAAGACCATCGACGCCGGGCGCTCGTTCTACACCGGCTTCGGCCACACCCAGTCGTCCTTCGCGGAGGCCGGCTTCCGCGCCCAGCTGCTGGGCGGCCTGCGGTACACGTCGAAGCGGGCCGACGCCGACTGCCGGCCGGAGACCGGGTACACCACGCTCTACAACGGCTCCACGGCCGGCTGGGCGCAGGCCGGGCCGGGCAGCTTCACCAACTCCGACGCCACGCTGTCGTCCGTCGGCGGCATGGGCCTGTTCTGGCACAACGCCAAGCAGTTCACCTCCTACTCGCTGAAGGCCGACTGGAGGCTCACCGGCGACAGCAACTCCGGCATCTTCGTCGGCTTCCCCAACCCGGGCAACGACCCGGCGGTCGCGGTGAACCAGGGGTACGAGATCCAGATCGACGCCACGGACGCGGCCGACCGCACCACGGGCGCGATCTACACGTTCAAGTCGGCGGACATCGCCGCGCGTGACGCCGCGCTCAACCCGCCCGGGGAGTGGAACACCTACGAGATCCTCGTCGAGGGCCAGCGCCTCCGGGTGTACCTCAACGGCACGCTGATCAACGACTTCACCAACACCGACCCGAACCGCAACCTCGACGGGTACATCGGCATCCAGAACCACGGGAGCGGCGACCAGGCGGCGTTCCGCAACATCCGGATCAAGGAGGGCGGCTCGCAGCCGCCGCTGTCCAACATCGCGCTGAACAAGCCGGCGACGGCGTCCAGCGTGGAGTCCGGCGCCTTCCCGGCCTCGGCCGCGGTGGACTCCTCGGCGACGACCCGGTGGTCGAGCGCCTTCTCCGACCCGCAGTGGATCCAGGTCGACCTGGGCGCCACCTACACGATCAACCGGGTGCGCCTGGTCTGGGAGGCGGCCTACGGGTCGGCGTACCAGATCCAGACCTCGCCCAACGGGAGCACCTGGACGACGGCCCGCTCCGTCACCGGCGGCAACGGCGGTGAGGACGACAACACCGGCCTGAACGCCTCCACCCGGTATGTGCGCATCTACGGCACCACCCGGGGCACGCCGTGGGGCTACTCACTGTTCACCTTCGAGGTCTACGGAAGCTGACCACCCCGGCGGGCCGGGGGCCTCGTGCCCCCGGCCCGCCGTCGGCGCCGGGCTCGGGTGGGCGCGGTCGCCGACGCCCCGGATCGACGACACGACATTCCTCTGTCGCGGCGCGGTAAGCGTCACAAACCTGGACGAATACCGTCGAAGTGGATATCTTCAACGCCGTAGTAGATCACGGGGGCAGAGGGCGAGAGGAGCACTCGATGGCCCGCAGGACGGCGAGCCTCCCGGCGGCACGTCCTCGGCCGGACGCCTCCAAACCCAAAGCGACGCGCTACGTCGTCGCGGTGCTGGCCGGCGCCCTCGTCGCGGGACCGGTCGGGTACCTCGTCGGCCGCCCCGACGCCGACCAGGCCGCCATCGCCGAGATGCAGGAGGCGGACGCCAAACGGGACGTCCAGCAGATCGGCGAGCTGACCACCTTGGTTCGCAAGAACGCGACCGACCTGAACGCCGTTCTGAGCGGTCTCGCCGACGCGTTCCCGAAGGACCAGCCGGCGGACGCCGGCCCGGTCGCACCGGCGCGGATCGGCGAGTGGCAGAAGGCCATGGAAAGGGTCGCGGAAAGTCATTCGAACTCGCCGTCGGGGATGACCGCCACCAACGTGGCGCGCGGCGGCTTCCGGAGCGCGGTGAGCGCCCTGGCCGTAGCCGTCGACACCTATGCAGCCGCCGCCGAGAGCCCCGCCGGCTCTCGGAAGACCCTTCTCGGGCTCGCCGAACGGCAGCGTTCGACCGCTGTGGCCATGTGGGCCGTGGCGGCGACCCAGCTGGACCAGATCAACATCCACGCCGGCAACGGCCACCAGCATGTCTATCTGACGGGCGAAGCCGGCGAGGGCGCCATCACCGCCGACGAGGTACCCGAGGGCCACCCCACCCACTGACCCACCCTCATGTCAGACGGCGGGCATCCCCTTCGTGACGGCGCGGATCAGCGCGAGGCGTACTCGGGCAGGTCGGAGTCGGTCGCGAGCGACCTGGTGCCGCTGACCAGCAGTCGCTGGAACAGGCGGGTGCCGAACAGGGTGTTGCGCGACCGAAGGCCGAGGGCGGTGGCGGGGGCGAGGAACCTGCCGGGGTTGGCGCCGCGCTGCCAGCGGGCGGCGTAGGGGCGCATGCGGTTCTCGTAGGCGGCGAAGCCGGCGTCGTGGTCGCCGCCGGCGGCGGCGAGTTCGCCGGCCAGCACGTAGGCGCCGACGACGCCCGTGCCCACGCCCATCCCGCCGAGCATCGTCCCCCAGGCGGCGTCGCCGAGCAGCGCGACGCGGCCGGACGACCAGGCGGGGACGCGGACCCGGCTGATCGCGTCGAAGTACAGCTCGGGGGCGTCGCGCAGACCGGCGAGCAGATGCGGCACGTGCCAGCGGAGGCCGGTGAACGCGGCGGCGATGAGCCCCTTCTGCCGTTCGAGGTCGTCCCAGCCGTAGTCGAGCCGCGGCGAGGCGAACACCGCGAAGACGTCCGCCCACTCGGGGTCGCGCCCGTCCGCGGAGACGCCGATCATCCGCCCGGGCACGTTGTACTGCCGGGGCGTGGCGTCCACCCCCAGCGAGTTGGGCAGCCGCCAGCCGGCCACGTAGTAGCCGAGGTGGCGCACGTAACGCTCCTCGGGCCCGAAGGCGATGCGCCGCACCCCGGAGTGCAGCCCGTCGGCGCCGATCAGCAGGTCGAACGTGCGCGGGCCGTGGCGGCCGAACTCCACCCGGATCCCGTCGGCGGCCTCCTCCGCACCGGTGATCACGTCGCCGAACAGGTACTCCGCGCGCTCCGCGCCACGCTCGTAGAGCACCCGGGACAGGTCGCGGCGGAGGACCTCGACGTCCCCTCCGGCGAACTCGGCGGGCAGCTCGAAGATCTGACGGCCGTGCTCGTCCACGCAGCGCATGGCGCCGCCGTCGGTCCGCAGCGCGCGCAGGTCGTCGAGGACGCCCATCTTCGCCAGCACATCCAGGTGCGTGGGGCCGCGGAAGTCGACCGCGAACCCGGAGGCGCGCAGCCGCGGCGCCATCTCGACGACGGTGGCGCCGGCCCCGTACCGGGACAGCCAGTACGCCAGGGCGGGCCCCGCCACCCCGGCGCCGGAGACCAGGACCCGCAGGCCGCGTAGCGCGGAAGTGATCACAGCGCCCTCTCTCGTTTCTCGGAACCAAAACTGTGTCCAACGGACACAGTGTACGATAGACGCAGTTCTAGCTCGTGTGCAAGGGAGTCCCGATGGCGGCCGAGACGACGGCGATCACGCTGTTGTGGGGCCATCGGCCGGCCCCGAAGCGCGGCCCGAAGCCGACGCTGACCCTGGACACGATCGCGGCCGCCGGCATCGAGCTCGCCGACGCCGACGGGCTGGCGGCCGTGACGATGCAACGCGTGGCCGAGCGGCTCGGCGTCACGAAGATGGCCCTGTACCGCTACGTGCCCGGCAAGGTGGAACTGGTCGCCCTGATGACCGATCTCGCCATGGGCGAGCCGCCACCGCCGGCCGAGGCCACCGGCTGGCGTCCGAGGCTCGACACCTGGGCACGGCGACTGCTCGACCGGTTCCGTGCACACCCGTGGGCGCTGGAGGCGACCGTCGGCCCGCGCGCGATCGGCCCCAACGAGTTCGGCTGGATGGAACAGGCCACCGCCGCACTGACCGGCACCGGCCTGACCGGCTCGCAGATCCTCGACGTGGCCGCCACCCTCACCGGCCACGTACGAATGATCGCCCAGCAGACCGCCGCGACCCCCACCGGCGCCCCCGAACAGGCGATGAGCGAAGCCATCGGCGCCCTGCTATTCAGCCACCAGGCCCGTTTCCCCACCCTGTCCGCGGCCATGTCCGACCCCTCCGGCCGAGACCAGGCCCTCGACTTCGGCCTCCGCTGCATCCTCGACGGCGTAGAACCACTACTCGCCCCAACACCCGCGCTGACAGAGGGAATCTGAGGCTCCAAGCCACCGTGTGCCCGCAGTCGGCCAGCTTCGTCTGAGACGATGACAGCTCAGGGGGTGACCATGGCCATCGATCGGTTCACGACACCGCTGTACGGCATAGCCGAAGCGGCCGGATACCTCGCCGTGCCCTCCTCGACGTTCACCACATGGGCCTTCGGCTATCAGCGCCGCCAACGTGATGGACGCACCATCCACGGTGAACCGGTGATCACCGCCGCACGACCCGGTCGGCCTAACGAGGCCGCGGTGCCGTTCATCGGGCTGGCCGAAGGGTACGCACTCGCGGCATTCCGGCAAGCAGGGGTACCGCTCCAACGCATCAGACCAGCGATCGACGCCCTCCAACGCGAGCTCGGCCTCGCACACGCCCTCGCCAGCAGGCGCCTGTTCACCGACGGCGCGGAGGTCTTGTACGACTATGCCGAGCACGCCGGCGACGACTCCACCCGCGAACTCGTGGTCGTCCGCAACAACCAGCGAGTGTTCTCCGAGATCGTCGCCGACTACCTTCGCAGGGTCGACTTCGCCCCCGACGGATACGCCCAGGTCATCACCCTTCCCCAATACCGGGCCGCCACCGTGACGGTCGACGCCGCCCACGCCTTCGGCCGCCCCCGCTTCGCCGACGGCGGCGCCAAGCTCGAAGACGTCATCGACTTGTTCCAAGCCGGCGAACCCGTAGACGTGGTAGCCGGAGAGTTCGGACTCAGCAGGGAAGCGGTCGAGGACGTCCTCCGTGTCGCCACCCGAACAGCCGCGTAAGTTCTTCGTCGACCGCAGCCTGGGCCGCATAGCCGTCCCCGCACTGCTCCGCGCCGCCGGATGGGTCCTGATCACCCTGGCCGAACACTACGGTATCCCCGCCGACGAGCGGATCGACGACACCCGCTGGATCGAGGACACCGCCAAACAGGGCTGGGTCGTGCTGATGAAGGATAAACGCATTCGCTACCGGCGAGCCGAGATCCAGGCCATCATCGAACATCAGGCCCGCTGCTTCGTCATCACCCGCGGTGACCTGACCTCCGCCGCCTACGCCGACCGCTTCATCGCGAACAGACAAGCCATCTTCGCGGCCTCCAGCACAGAGGGCCCCTACATCCACACCGTCCACGCCGACCGACTGGAGCGTCTGTACCCACCACGCGCATGAAGCAGCCCCAGTGCATCCTGAGCAGCGGCGCCGCTGCGGCCGGGAGGTGGGGATTCATCTGGTGTGTCTACTACGCGTGCTTTCTGAGGTCAGTCTCTATTGTCATGATCCGTTGGGGGATGGAGACTTGGGGCTTGACCGTTGCCGCCGACAGAGGGAAATCGTGTGCGTGGGCTGCGTGTAGGGCTGGTCGTATCCGTCGTTTCGATGTTCGTGGGTGCTGGGGCCGCGGTGCCCGCGGTCGCGGGGGTCGCGGGGTGTGTGGACACGTCGGTGGGGCTCACCGTCGAGGAGCAGCGGCTCGCGCGGGACGTGCCGCAGGAGATCCTGCGGCGGGCCGGGTTCGACTCGGTGGCCTCCGGTTTCTTGCGCGACCTGTGCCGGGCGCACTCGTACCGCGGTGCGGAGCGGGTGGTCGCGGAGCATGGGCAGCGGCTGTGGCGGCGGGCGGTGGACCGGGCGCAGGGGCGTGGGGCTCCGGGCGGGGACCTGAGCCGGGACGACGATCGGCCGCTGTACTGGGCGCGGCTGGGGATGACCGGGGCGCTGCGGCAGTGGCGGCCCGGGTTCGAGCTCTCCGACGCCGCGCGTGAGAAGCTGCTCGACGGGCTGGAGCGCGCCTCGCGCGGTCAGGACACCATCCGCCTGCAGGGCGACGGCAAGCGGGTGAAGCGGGTGCTGGTCACCGGCTTCGACCCGTTCACGCTCGACCGGGACATCCGGATAAGCAACCCGTCCGGGGCGACCGCGCTGGCGCTCGACGGCACGACCGTTCGGACGGACGCGGGGCTGGTCAAGATCGAGACCGCCGTGTTCCCGGTCCGCTGGGGCGACTTCGCGGACGGCATGGTGGAACGGGCGCTGCGCCCGCACCTGCCGCGGGCCGACCTGTTCACGACGGTCAGCCAGGGGCGGGTCGGCCGGATCGACATCGAGCGGTACAACGGGGCCTGGCGAGGCGGCTTCCCGGACAACGAGAACCTGTCGTCGACCGGGCTGATCCCGGTGTCCGACCCCGGCAGCCAGCCTCAGTGGACGGTCACCACGCTCCCGTACCAGGACATCGTGGCCGCCCCGACGGGCCGTTTCCCGGTGTACGACAACACCCAGGTGACCGAGATCCCGGCGGGCGCGACCGATCCCGTGGTGCGGCCGGACGGCCCCACCGAGGGCTCCGCCGCGCGCAGCGGCGGCGGCGGCGACTACCTGTCCAACGAGATCGCGTACCGCGCGACGCTGCTGCGCGACCGGCTCGACCTGGACATCCCCGGCGGCCATGTCCACACCCCGGTCCTGCAGTTCGGCGCCTCCAACACCGACCCGGCGACGGGCACGGTCACCGATCCCGAGTTCGTAAGGAACCGGGTGGACATCATCGACCAGGTCCGCTCGATCGTCCTCGTGGCGGCCGAGGCTTCCTGAGCGCGTCCGCCGGTCCGGGCTCCCCGGACCGGCGGCCCGTGGTGAGCCGGGGGCTCGGCCGGACGCCGAGATCAGGGCCGGCCTGCGACGCGCGGATCATGCATCGGGGCGTCGGAGGGAAGTCGTCGTCCGTTAACCGTTGATCGCTACACTCCGCCCGACGTCCTCATCGAAGCGGAGCCCATGGACCTCGACTCTCCCTCCCGCCGTGCCCTCCTCGCCGCCGGCGGCGGGCTTCTCACCTCGGCGGTCCTCGGCGGCTCCGGGCGGGCGGAGGCGGGCGGGGCCACCGGCCGGCCGAACTTCGTGATCGTCCTGGCGGACGACCTCGGCTGGGGCGAGGTGGGCTGTTACGGGCAGAAGCTGATCGCGACGCCGAACGTCGACCGGCTGGCCGCGCAGGGCATGCGGTTCACCAGCGCCTACGCCGGCGGCCCGCTGTGCGCGCCGTCGCGGGCGTCCCTGCTCACCGGGCTGCACGCGGGGCACTCCAGCGTGCGCGAGAACCCGGAGGGCGGGCCGCAGCGCTCCCTGAGCGCGCGCGACGTCACCTTCGGCTCGCTGCTGAGGCTCGCCGGGTACCGCACGGCGCTCTTCGGCAAGTGGGGGTTCGGGCCGGAGGCGCCGTTCCAGCCGTCGCACCCGAACGCCCGGGGGTTCGACGAGTTCCTCGGGTACATCACCCACAAGCACGCGCACCAGTACTGGCCGGCGTACCTGTGGCACAACCAGACCACTGTGGCGCTGAACCGCGCCCACTACGCGCCCGACCTCTTCCTGGATCACGCGAAGCGGTTCATCAGGGACAGCGCCGGCAGCGGCCGGCCGTTCCTGCTCTACCTGCCCACCACGCTGCCGCACTCGCCGAGCGACGTCCCCGGGCACGCGGGCCGCTACGCGAACAAGCCGTGGAGCCGGGCCAACCGCGGGCATGCCGCCCAGGTCACCCGGCTCGACCACCATGTCGGTCAGATCGTGCGCACGCTGCGCGAGGCCGGGGTCGCCGACTCCACGGTGCTGCTGTTCACCGGGGACAACGGCCCGCATCGGGAGAAGGGCGTCACCCCGCGGCTGTTCGACTCCAACGGCCCGTACCGCGCCGACAAGCGGGACGTGTACGAGGGCGGCATCAGGGTCCCGATGGTCGCCTGGTCGCCGTCCCTGATCGGGCCGGGCCAGGTGCTCGACGACCCGGTGACGTTCTGGGACCTGCTGCCGACGCTCGCCGACCTGGCCGGGGTGCCCGTCCCCGACCACCTCGACGGACGGTCGATGCGCGGCCTGCTGGACGGGTCGGGCGGCTACGAGGGCCACGAGTACCTGCTGTGGAACCGCCCGAGGAAGGTGCAGGCCATCCGGCAGGGCGACTGGAAGGCGGTGCGCTTCGCGCCGGGGATCGCCGGAGCCGGGCCGCGGGGGCGGTTCGAGCTCTACGACCTGGGCGAGGACGAAGGCGAGTCCACCGACCTCGCGGCGGCGCGCCCGGAGGTCGCGGCCCGCCTGGACGCCCTGATCGACGCCTCCATCGGCCCCAACCCGACCCTGCCGTACGGCATGCTCGTCTCGGGCGAGCCGGACGCGTCCGCGGGGAGGCAGCACCGGGTCGTGGTCACCCTACACAACGGCTCGGCGGTGTCCTGGGACGACCTGCGCGTCGACCTGGAGACCCCCGCGGGCCGGCGGGTGAGCGGCGGTCGCCACCCTTCCGCCCTCCCCCCGGCCACCTCCGTGAAGGTGGTGTTCACCGTCACCCCGGCCGAAGCCGGCACCGCGGCCAAGCCCCTGACGTCCACGGCCCGCTTCACCGCGGACGGCAGGAAGGTGCGTTTCCGGGCCCGGCAGGCCGGCCTCTGATCCGCCGACGGCGCTGGTCCCTTGGCGGCGGAGCGGCGGCGTTGGGAGAATTCAGCCATGGACCTCCACATCACGACACTGGCCGAGCGCCCCGAACTCGCGCCCGAGCTGTGGCGGATGCCCGACACCTGGCCCGTCTTCATGAAGGAGGACCCGGCCGCCGACCTCTACTACCCGGTGGCGGCGACCCGGTACGCCGAGTACACGCTGGTCGCCACCGACCCGGCCGACCCCGGTGTCCTGGTGGCACGTGCCTTCTCCGTGCCCTTCGTGCTCGGCGGTGACGAACTGCCCGACGACGGCTGGGACGGCGTGCTGTGGCGGGCGACCGTCGCGCGGCGATCGCCCGTGCGACGGTCGCCCGACGCGATCTCGGCGCTGGAGATCACGATCAGGTCCGACCTGCTGGGCAAGGGCCTGTCGGCCGTCATGCTGCGCGCCCTGCGCGCCCGGGCCGCCCGGCTGGGCTTCCGCGAGCTGCTCGCCCCCGTCCGTCCCAGCGGCAAGCACCTGCGGCCCCGCGACACGATGGCCGGCTACGCGGCGCTGCGCCGGGACGACGGCCTGCCGGTCGACCCGTGGCTGCGCGTGCACGCGCGCGCCGGCGGGGTGATCGAGAAGGTCGCGCCGCGATCGATGGTCGTGGCCGGCACCCTCGCCGAGTGGCGGCGATGGACCGGCCTGCCCTTCGACACGACGGGGGACGTGGAGGTCCCGGGCGCGCTGGTGCCCGTCCACTGCGACGCCGAGCACGACCACGCGGTCTACGTCGAGCCCAACGTCTGGGTGCGTCACCCCGTGGGCTGACGCCGGACTCCGCGCGCCGGCTTCGGGTGCCGGGCGACGGCGACTCGGCGCGCCGGGCTCCAGGTGCCGGGCTCCGGGCCGCGTAGGGCACGCGCCGGGCCGCGTCCAGGGAGGCGGGGGGTGCGCACCGGTTTCGCGGCGCCGGAGGGGCTTCAGTTGCCGTGGCTGTGGGGGGGCACGGTGGGGCCCTCGCTGGCCTGTACCAGGACGAAGCCTCGGCCGCTGAACGCCAGTTGCACGGCTTCGCCGCTGCCCCGGCCGATCAGGGCTCCCAGCTTGGCGGTGCGGTTGACGCCCACCTGGAGCGCGGCGTCCCAGCAGACCGCCGCCTGGGCGTCCGCGAACGTCGGGGCGCTGGCGGTGTCCAGCACGACGGGCGTGCCGTGCGCGGTGATCGCGACCCAGCCGGTGCCGCGGATGGTGGTGTTGAACAGGCCGCCGGTCGCCATGCCCGCGCCCTGCACGCGCTGGATGTCCCAGGTGAGCTGGGGGTCGAAGGCCAGCAGGTTGGCCCCGTTGACCGTGAGGGCCTCGTTCTCCAGGTAGAAGAGATGGACGTCGTCGGCCTCGTGCGCCAGGAACAGGGCGCCCTCGCCCCGTACGCGCATCAGCGGCGCGCCCTCGCCGGTCACCATCTTCTTGAGCAGCCGCCCGACGCCGCCCGAGCCCTCGTAGTCGAACTCCATCTTGCCCTGGAAGGCCACCATGGAGCCCTGCCTGGCGAGCACCTCACCCCGCAGGTGGACCCGCAGCATCTTGGAGTTCTGCATGACGAAGTGCCCGGGCAGCTGACCGGAGTCGAGGTTGGCGAAGAAGGAACTGCGCATGGGACGGCCTCTCGACGGTGAAAGAACGGACAACCAGCGTGACGAACGAGGACGGCCGCGAGGTTCCGCGTCACCGACCGGCGGTCGCGCGCCGGTGGTCAGACCGTACTGGGCCCGGTGGGCGCGCTCGGTGATTTTCCCCGTTTCGGGGGATCTGCCCGGGGGCGTTCAATGAGGGAAGCCCATGCCCACCCCCTGGGACGGCCGCCCGTCGAGGATGTCGAGGCCGTCGAGCCACTCCGCGGGAGCCCACGCATCCCGCTGGGGGACGGCCGCCCCGGAGCACCGGCCTGGCCGGTAAACCAGATGCCCGGCGGGCCGGCGCCCCGCTACCGTCGCCCGCATGAGAGATCGGCCCGACGACCTGCGGGAGCCCGAACTCCGCCGCGCCCTGCACGCGTGGCTGATCGACGCCGTCGAGGTGGCGCACGCCCCGGTGGGGTTCGGCGACCACCACTGGACCGCCACCGGCGCCGACGGCCGGCGCTGGTTCCTCACCGCCGCCGACCTCACCGGCAAGCCCCGGCACGGAGCCGACGCCGACGCCGCCTGCCAGGGCCTGCGCGGTGCCATGGACACCGCCGCCGCCCTGCGGCACGGCGGCCTGGACTTCGTCATCGCTCCCCTGACCACCCCCCGGGGCGAGACCGTACGCAGGGTCGGCGCCCGCTACGCCCTCAGCGTCTTCCCCTTCGTCGACGGCGCCCCCGGAGAGTTCGGCCGGAAACCCTCGCCGGGCGAACGCGGCCGGATGCTGGATCTCCTGGCCCGGCTCCACCGCACCGCGCCCCCGGAGTCCACCCCCGCCCACCGGCCCGAACTCCCCACGCGCCCCCACCTCGACCACATGCTGACCGCCACCGGCCGGCCCTGGGAGGGCGGCCCCTACGCCGAGCCCGCCCGCGCCCTGGTGGCCGAGCACGCCGCCGCGCTGCGCCTGCGGCTGCGCCGGTTCGACGACCACATCCGGCATCTCGAAGCCGGCGGATCCCGTCCCGTCGTCACCCACGGCGAACCCCACCCCGGCAACGTGGTCCGATCCGCCGGCCGCCCCCTGCTGGTCGACTGGGACACCGTCGCCCTGGCACCTCCCGAGCGCGACCTGTGGCTGGTGGCCGAGGACGCCGCCGACCTGGCCCGCTACGCCGACGCCACCGGCCACGCCCCCGACCCTGTCGTCCTCGCGCTCTACCGCCTGCGCTGGGCCCTGGACGACGTGGCGGCCTTCGTCGACTACTTCCGCTCCCCGCACGCCCACACCCCCGACGCCGAGCTCTCCTGGGAGAGCCTCGCCGCCACCCTGCGATGGCTGGCCGCGGACCACGCCGGTGACGAGACGGCGGCGCCGGCGTGAGCCGCCGGTCTCCTACCGCAGCCGCTGACGTCTCTCATGGACAAGAAGGACGCCACCGGCACCCGTCCTGATCCGCTTCCCGCGCGAGCGACCGCAGAGCCCCGCCACGCCCACGTGGCGGGGCTCTCGGGTCGCGTCGGCCGGTCCGGGTCGCCGGCCGATCGCGGGGTCAGCGGATCGCGAGCGGGCGGTAGGGCAGGAAGCCGGTCGCGGGGGACAGGCCGTGCGAGACGCGCAGGCGGTCGGTTCCGTAGCCGCGACGCTGCTGGTAGGCCCAGTACGAGGTGCGCTTCGCGTCGGCCCAGCGGTCGAAGATGACCACCTGCCGCCCGGAGGCCGGGCCGGTGGCCCTGATGACCAGGTCACCGGCCCGCAGCGCCGCGACCGTGATGGGCCTGGTGTGACGGGCCGAGACCAGGCCGCGCGAGTCGGGGCCCGGGCCGCCGAGCCGCAGCGCCATCGCGGCGTAACCCGAGCCGTCGGTCCGGTAACCGCCGTGCCTGCCGGTCTGGCTGTACGGCACGCGCTTGGCGCCGCCCGGGTTCCACGTGCGGGCGCGGGCGATCACCTCGGCCGGCGTCAGGCCGGCGACCGGCCACAGCGCGTCGACGATCAGCCGGCCGTCGCCGGCCTGCGGCTGGTACCGCTCGGGGTACTTCGAGACCTGCACCCGCTGGCAGACCTCCCCCACCGGCGCCGACCGCCACGAGCCGTCCGGGTACCTGCGCTCCATCTTGTCGAGGAAGGCGCCGGTCGCCCAGGCCACGTCCAGCCGCCGGGCGGCGGTGCCCCAGCTCGCGCGCTGCTGGAACACGCCCAGGCTGTCGTGGTCGAGCTCCTTGTCGATGTTCCGCACGCCGGTCTCGACGATGGCCGTGGTCACGGCGACCACCGCGGCCTCCCGTGGCATCGCGCGGGCGCGGACGGCCGCGACCACCGCCCGGGCGCAGCTGACGCGGTAGCCGTCCAGGTAGCCGCGCAGCTTCATCGTGAGCCGGGTGTCGAGCCGGGCCGCCAGGCCGGCGTCGCCCGCGGTCACCCCGCCGGCCGCGCAGGGCGCGGTCGAGACGGCGGCCCGCGCGGGCGAGCCGGGAGCGGTCACCACCATCGCGGCCGCGAGCAGGAGCACCGCCCCGGTCGCGGCGGGCCGGGCCGCCGCGTCCCGGAGTGGCCTGCCGGGCCGGGGCGCCGCGGCGGCGTCCGGGCGTGGTCGGGTGCGCACTAGCGGATCCTGCTGGGACGGTAGGCACGGAACTGGGTGCCCGTGGTGAGCCCGTGCTTGACCACGCGGTAGTCGGTGCCGTAGCCGGCGCGCTGCTGGTAGGCCCAGTAGGAGGTGCGGGCGGTGTCGGCCCACTTGTCGAAGATGACGACGGCGCGCGCGGTGTTGCCGCCCACCGGGTCGATCACCAGGTCGCCCTGGAGCAGCTCGGCCATCTTGATCGGACGGCCGTGCGCGCTGGACGCCAGGGCGGTGGTGAGCGGCCCGGGCTTGGCCAGGCCCAGCGTCATGGAGACGTAACCCGACCCGTCGGCCCGGTAGCCGCCGTACTTCTTCGCCTGGCTGTAGGGGACCCGCTTCGCGGTGCCCGGGTTCCACGTCTTGGCCCGGGCGATCACCTGGGCGCGGGTGACCGTCGGCGGCGGCACCGGCGCGTCCTCACGGATGTTCAGCGCCCGGTACGCCTTGTACTCGCTGCCCGACGACAGGCCGTAGGTGCGCGTCCGGTAGTCGGTGCCGTAGCCGCCGCGCTGCTCGTAGGCGTAGTAGGAGCTGTGCGCGGAGTTGGCCCACTTGTCGAAGATGACGACATGGCGGGTGGTGTTGGAGCCGATCGCGTCGATCACCAGGTCGCCCCTGCGCAGCTCCGACATCTGGATGCGCCGGGTGTAGGTGCTCTTGGCGAGCCCGACGGTGATCGGGCCCGGCTTGCCCAGGCCCAGGGCCATGGAGACGTAGCCGGAGCAGTCGGTGCGGTAGCCGCCGTGCGTCTTGGTCTGGCTGTAGGGGATCCGCTTGGCGGTCCCTGGGTTCCACGTCTTCGCCTTCGCGATCATCTGCGAGCGGGTGATCGGCGCGGCCGCCGCGGCCTGCGGAACCGCCGAGTGACCGGCGGTCGCCACCGCCGCCGCCGGGGGGCCGGCGTCGGGGGACGCCGCGTGGGCGGACACCGCGGGCACGAGGCCGCCCACGCAGGTGACCACGGTGACGAGCGCGAGGTGTCCCGCCGTGATCCTGATGCTTCGGTCCGAGGGCATGTGCTCTCCTTGTCCTGCCGTTGATCGTTCGGTTTGGCCGGCCGGGCACACACGCTGACAGGAAATTTCCGAAACTCATCGTGCTATTGGTGAAGTTGGGACAATAGCTCCCAAGGTGACGACATGACCTGCGATGACTCAGACCGCTGAGACAAGGTTGGGACGAACCACCGTGGCGAACGGAACCGAGAACCCGGGCCGGAGCCGGCGGCTGCGCCCGCTGTCCGACGATCTGCCCGAGCCGACCCGGGTGCTCCTGCGGGAGCTGCGCGCCCTCAAGGAGCGGGCCGGCTTCGACCTGCGGGCGTTGGAGCAGGCGACCCACGCGAGCCGCTCGTCCTGGGGGCGATGGCTCGCCGGCGAGACGTGGATCCCGCTGGACGCGGTGGAAGGGCTCGCCCGGCTGTGCCGGGCGGACACGCACCGGTTCCGCGAACTGTGGGAGGCGGCGGAGCACGCGCGCCGCTCGGCGGGGTTCGCCGAGAGCGCCGAGCCCTCGCCGGACCCCGAGGGCGAGGAGATCCCGCGGCGTCCCGCCGAGGGCACCGGCCCCCTTCCGCGAGCCGGCGTCACCCCTCCCGGGGGAGCCGCCGAAAGCGGTGGAGCCGGGCATCCGCCGGCCCTCCCGGCCACGGGCGCTGCTCACCCCGCCGCCCCGGAGCCGGGCGACACGGCGCCGCGCGGGCCGGCCGAGCACGGGCCCGCCGAGCACGGACCGGCCGAGCGCCTGCGCCGGCGGTTCGCCGTCGGCGCGACAGTGGGCCTGGTCGTGGGCATGGCGTGCGGCGCCGTGCTCACCGGCTCGGCCATGGTCGGCGGCGCGAGCGACGACGCGGGCGGCGACGCGCGCCCGTCCGCCGGCGCGAGCGCGGCGGGCCGTGGCACGCAGACGGCCGCGCCGGCGCCGGCGCCGGTCACCCCGCGCGCGGCGGTGATCGCCCGGGCCGGCACCTGGCGGCCGGCCACCGCGCGGCGCGTGCCCTACAGCCAGCTCAAGACGCGCGGCGGCTACCGGACCGACGGCTCGGGCTACGCGTCCATGGCGCTCGGGCTCCCCCGGCCTGGCCCGAACACCATCAACCTGGCCTCGGCCGCCTACAGCCGTCGCATCAAGATGGCCGAGCTGCTCCAGGGCGACCTGGTGATCGACCCGGTGGGCGGCAACACCGCGCGCGCCGTCGTCATCTTCGACAAGTGGGCCGACACCGCCCGCACCTCCTACTGGGCCTACCAGCAGCGCGCCGGCTACGGCACCGACCACCGCGTCGTCAGGCACGGGCTGGCCCCGGGTGACCAGTTCCGCGCCTACCGCCCGGTCAACATCCGCGACGCCACCGGCGGCTGACCGCGCCGCCGGTCCGCGTCATCTCGCATGTCGCCATGTCGCCATGTCGCCATGTCGTCACCGCGTCACCGCGTCACCGCGTGGTGCGTCATGACGTCACGCGGAATGTGGCGTCGGCGCGGCCGGTCGCGTCGCTGATCGGGTCGAGCCGGAGCAGGTAGTCGTAGTGCCGGATGTGGCGGTCGGGGTAGTTGTACGACTGGAACGACGTCCACGAGGAGTCGGCGAGGCCGGCGACCTGACGGAACGTCGCGTCGGCCGCGAAGGTGGCGGTGCCGTCGTCCGCCGCCAGCACGAAGTCGAACCCGTAGTGCCGCAGGTAGTAGCCGGGGTAGTTCACCGACGCGAACGACACGTACCCGGAGGCGTTCGCCAGGCCGGGCACCAGCCGGAACTGCGCGTCCTGCGCCGGGCTGACGTTCGCGTCGATGCGCACGTCCAGGTTCGCGTGCCGCACGTACCGGTTCTGGTGGGTGTACGCCTGGATGCGGTTGACCGGCGCGGTGTTCCCCCAGCGGCCGAGCACGCGGGTCTCCTCCGCGGCGGTCAGGTTGAGGATGGAGCCGTGGCGCTTGAGGTTGGTTCCCATGCTGTAGTCGGAGCGCGTACGGAAGTTGCGCGTGCTGCCCAGGTTGGTCGAGGTGATGGGCATGTAGCCGCGGCCGGTGGCGTGCTGGTCGAGCCACAGGGCCCACTCGTTCTGCCCGTTGAACTGCGCCCACATCGGGCCTTCCACGACGTTGCCGCCGCCGGTGCCGTTGGAGATGCCCATGTGCGACAGGTTGCCGAGGGTCGTCCAGGACCCCAGGATCGAGTTGCTCGCCTCGATCGTGATGTGGCCGTCGGCCGACGCCCGGTAGTACCGGTACCCACCGACGCTGTTGGGCACTTCGATGATCTGCGTGTCGATGAGGCCCTGGCTGCCGCCGCGCTCGATGTAGAGCTGCGGTGCGGTGAAGCTGCGGAAGTCGCTGGTGCGCACGTACCAGATGCGGTGCTTGGTCACGCCGTTGCGGGCCGAGTTCGTAGCCCAGTACAGGACGTAGTCGCCGGTCGCGGAGTTGTATATCGCCTCGGGCGCCCAGGCGTTGCCGGCGCCGGGGATGCCGCCCGCGACGTTGATCAGCCACGGGGCCGACCAGTTCACCAGGTCGCGGGACTCCCACACGACGAGCGAGGTGCTGCCGCGGTTCGCGGCGTCGTTCCAGGACGTGCCGCTGGCGATTCGCAGGTCGGTCGCGACGATCCAGTACCGGTCGCCGGCGGGAGACCGGATGAGGGCGGGGTCGCGGACTCCCCGCGTGCCCAGCGTGGACCGCAGGACCACCCCGCCGTTGTTCAGCTCCGTCCAGCGCAACCCGTCGTCGCTGTGGGCGAGGTAGATCTGTTCTCCGTTCGCCGATTCCCCGGTGAAGTGCGCCATCAGGTAACCCGTGAACGGTTCGAGCGCGGCCGCCTGCTTCTGGCTCACCACCGACAACGACGCGAACAGCAGGCAGGCGGCGGCGAGCACCGCGCCCACCCGGGAAAGAACTCTCGGCATGCGCTTCTCCTTCGATGAGTGGGCATGGTCAGGCGGATGATCGTCATCCGCGTCGAACGTCCGAGGGCCATTGACGCGTCAGGTCCGCCCCACCTGTTAGCGCTAACACTCAGCGCGCCGGAAGCGCTCGATTATGTGGTCATCTGGACGCGGATCCACGAGGTCAGTTCTACGGACAGACGAGATGTTACGTCGGCGTTAATAGTGTGATCGCGCACAAAGGGGCGGTCAATACCCGATGCGGAGCCCACGCGTCGCGAATCCTTTCTCCCATGCGGCCGAGGATCACCCTGAATTGCGCGTCACCAGGCGCCGCGAGGCGTGAGGACGCGAAAGGCCACGTCGTGATGCCCTCATGACGGCGAATGCGGTGACCGGCCGCCTTCCGGCCGGACAACCGCGTCCACGCGGAATTCAGGCGAACCGCCCCCGCGCGAAACATGTCAAGCCGCTTGTCGAAACTTTTCGGCATCGGGGAAGCGGGGTACGGGGCTGACCTGCGGATATTCACTCCACGATTCCGCACTTCCCGGCGGAACGAAGGCCGCTGGCCGCGATTGAGGCGTTCCAGAGGCGCCAATCCGAAACATTTCGGTACTTTTCATACCTTGTACAGCTGAACGTTTCAGTGGTCGCGGCGCCCCCCAATGGGCGCTTGGCGGTGACGCCGCAGTTGAGGACCGACATGGGTGCGCGGGCGCCGGCCCAGGGCGACGGCCCTCTCTTGACGTGACAGCGCGGTGTCAGGTTTGCTCCGCCGCACTGACAGCCTCCGCGAATCGTGAGAAGCACCTCTGTTCGGCGTTCCGCGCCGGCGTCAACGCGCGTAACGCCCCTGACCCGCACCGTCGTCCCGTCTGCGCGAAGCCCCGGTCACAAGCGGCGCATCGATCGTCCGCGCTCCGGCTTCCGTCGCCTCATCCGGAAGGAGAGTCTCAGTGATCATCAGCTCCGACCGCTCCAAGGTCCGTTCCAGGGTCGTCGCGCTGGCGGTGGCGGCGGCGCTCTCGGCCGCCGGAGCGGTGACGCTCTCGGCCGGAGCGGTGACGGCGGTGGCCGCCGCGCCCGGTGTCGAGGACGAAGGCGCCGACTGCCCGGTGCCGGCGCTGCCGGACGCCGGCTCTCTGCCCACGAACGCCCGCCTGCCCGACCCGTTCAGGAAGCTGGACGGCACGCGCATCACCACCAAGGCCGAGTGGCGGTGCCGCCGCACGGAGATCAGGAAGCTGTCGGAGAAGTTCGTGTACGGCGAGAAGCCGCCGAAGCCGTCGAGCGTCACCGGGACGGTGTCCAGCAGCAACATCACCGTGAACGTCTCGCACAACGGCAGGAGCTCCAGCTTCTCGGCCAGTGTCCAGCTTCCCAGCGGCACCGGGCCGTTCCCGGCCGTGGTGGTGCTGGGCGGGTTCGGCGCCGACGCGGCCGCCATCCGCGCGGCCGGCGCCGCGACCATCAGCTACGACCCGTACGCGGTCGGGCGCGAGGGCACGCCGCGCAACAACAAACAAGGCGCGTTCTACACCATCTACGGCTCCTCCAGCAGCACCGGCCTGCTGGCCGCCTGGGCGTGGGGGGTCAGCCGCATCATCGACGTGATCGAGCAGTCGGGCGGCGACTTCCTGCGCGGCGACGCCACCGGCGTCACCGGATGCTCGCGGTTCGGCAAGGGCGCGTTCGTGGTGGGCGCGTTCGACCAGCGCATCGCGCTGACCATGCCGATCGAGTCCGGCAGCGCTGGCGTCCCGATCTTCCGCGGCATTCCCGGGGAGGGCGCGCAGAGCCTGTCCAGCGCCTACGGCGAGCAGCCGTGGCTGGGTGACGCGTTCGGCTCGTTCACCAGCAGCCCGAACCGGCTCCCGGTCGACAACCACGAGACCGTCGCGATGATCGCCCCGCGCGGCCTGTTCATCATGGACAACCCGCACATCGCCAACCTCGGCCCCCGGTCGGCCAGCGTCGCGGCCCTGGCCGGGGCGGAGGTCTACAAGGCGCTCGGCGCGGGAGACAACATCACCTACTGGTCCGACGTCCAGGACGGCAGCCACTGCGCCAACCGGGCCGAATGGCGCACCCCGCTGCAGCAGAACATCAGGAAGCACCTGCTGAAGACGGGCAACGACCCCGGCGCGATGCGCATCTCCTCCCGGGCGAGCGGCAACCTGGCCGAGTGGAGAGACTGGACGACGCCGACCCTCAGCGGGGGCACCACGTCTCCGACCCCGTCCGTCACCCCGTCGGTCACCCCGACCGTCACGCCCACGGTGACCCCGACCCCGACCGTCACGCCCACCGTGACGCCGACGCCCTCGACGTCGTTCCGGCTGCGTAACGAGGGGGCCGGCCGATGTGTCGACTCGCCCAACAGCGCCAGCTCCAACGGCACCCAGTTCCAGATCTACGACTGCCACACCAACGCCAACCAGCGGTTCACCTACACCTCCGGACGGCAGTTGCAGATCCTCGGCAAGTGCCTGGACGCCCCCACCAACGCCGGATCGGGCACTCGCGTGCAGCTGTGGGACTGCCACACCAACACCAACCAGCAGTGGGCCTTCACCAGCAGCGGCACCGTCACCAACGGGGCCGGCAACCTGTGCCTGGCGGTGAACGGCACCGCCAACTCCAGCGCCGTTACCATCGCCACCTGCAACGGCCAGGCCACCCAGAGGTGGACCAGGGCGTAACCCGCACAGGCGGGACCCCTTCCGGCACCCGCCCACCCCAAGGCGGGTGCCGGAAGGGGGTCAGCCGCGGCGGATGACGATGTCGCCGTCGGAGGTCCGCGCGCGCACCTCGGCGGTCTCGCCGGACCGGCCGGGGGCGTCGCAGGGCTCCAGCGAGACGCGCACGCGGCCGTAGTCGGTCCGCACGTCCAGGTAGGCGGCGGTGCCCTGGCGGATGCCGGCCTCGACCTCGCCCGAGGCGGTCTCGAGCACGTGCGAGCCGCGCACCACCTCGCCGACGCGGACGTCGCCCGTCGCGGTCGTGGCATGGACGCCCGCCAGGGCGCGGACGACGGTGATGTCGCCGTGGGCCGTTCTCAGCCGCAGGTCGCCGGTGGCCTCGCCGAGGGCGATGTCGCCGTGGGCGGTCTTGATCACCGCGGCGCCGTCGATCTCGCCGATGCGGATTCCGCCGTTCCCGGTGGTGATGTCGGCGTGCCCGGCCGACATCACCGTGATGTCGCCGTCGCCGGTGTTCGACCGCAGCTTGCCCACATGGTCGAGCCAGATGTCGCCGTCCGCGGTGTCGAACCTGGACTCGCCGAGGCGTCCCTCACAGCGGAAGTCCCCCGTCGTCCTGGCGTCGACGCGGGAGCCCGCCGGCAGCTCGACGTGCACCCTGGTCGAGCCGCCCCACCGGAACCACGAGCGGCCCGTGGGCTTGGGTGTCCGCACCAGCAGCCGGCCCTGGGCGTACTCCACCTGGGTCTCCGCGGCGCTGCGCACGTCGGTGTCGCTGGACTCGTCCATCGGATGGATCTCCACGACGGTGTCGGCGCGGTCGCTCGCGTGGATGCGGACGTCGGCGGCCGTGAGATCGAGGGTGGCGAGGATCGGTTCCGGGGTGTCGAAGGTCGGCATGGCGGTGCCTCACGATGGGGTGGCGGATGTCCCCGCCGCCGGGACGGGTGACGGGACGCCGGGACGGGTGACGGGACGGCGGGACGGGTGACGGGACGGCGGGGCTAGCTCACCCAGCCGGTGTAGTGGCGCTCGCCCCGCGCCTCGCCGCGCCGGTCGTTCGGCGGGGCGCCGTGCCGGGTGGCAGCGCCGCCCTGGTCGCCGAGGTCCAGCGCCGCGGCCACCGAGCGGACGAGCCAGGCGTTCACCGAGAGCCCTTCGCGGCCGGCCGCCTCCTCGATGCGCGGCTTGAGGTGATCGGGAACGCGGAGCGAGATGCGCGCCGTGCCGCCCTCGTCGGACTCCTGCGCGGTCTCCGGGACGGGCGGCCGGACGCCCATCGCGACCTCCACGGCGCCGGCCAGCGCGGTGCGCAGGCTCCTGTTGGGCGCCTCTACGGACCCGCGGTCGGCGGGCGCCGGCGTGACGACGAAGTCGGGATCGCGCCCGCGCAGCCGGATGTCGACCGAGCCCGGCGCGAGGTCGCGGGTGATCTCGCCCGCCGCGGCCGACAGCGCCTCAAGCAGGGTGAGCCGGACGGCGGATTCGAGCGGGCCGGTGAGGCGCTCGGCGAGCGCGCGGGAGTCGGCGCCGCCCGCCTCGGCGGCGACCGCCAGCTCGCGGCGGACGTTGTCGACGTACGGCGTCAGATCCATGACACCACTATGGCGTCATGATGACGTCATGGCAAGCCATTGGCGTCATCTCATGGCGTCACACCGATGATCCGCCAGCCGGTGGCCCGCCCAGGCGCGCGGGCTCGCTGATGGGATGCCCGTTGTGCCCGTTGTGCTCGCCGTTCCGCGGCGCCTGCATCGCCTCGATCTTCGCGTTCAGCCGGGCCAGCTCCTCCAGCACGGCGCCGAGCTGGTTCTCGGTCCGCCGCTCCTCCTCTGAGGTGCTCTGGCCGTCCATCGCGTTGACCACCACGGCGATGAACAGGTTGAGCACCACGAAGCTCGACATCAGGATGTAGCCGACGAAGAAGACCCACGCCCACGGCATCTCGGCCATCACCGTCGCGGCGATGTCGGGCCAGGCCTCGCCCGTCATGATCTGGAACAGGGTGAACAGCGACGTCGGCAGCTCGTCGAAGTGGTCGGGGGCGACCTCCCCGAACAGCTGGGTGGCCAGCACGGCGCTGATGTACATCACCAGCACCAGCAGGCCGATGATGGACGCCATGCCGGGGATGGCCGCCAGCAGGGCGTTGACGACCTTGCGCATGCTGGGAACGGCCGAGATCAGCCGGAGCGCGCGCAGGATGCGCAGTGCCCGCAGCACCGACGCCGGGCCCGAGGCGGGCACCAGCGCGACGGCCACGATGACCGTGTCGAACCAGTTCCACGGATCCCTGAAGAACGCGGCGCGGTAGGCGTACAGGCGGGCGGCCAGCTCGACGACGAAGACGCCCAGCACGATCCGGTCGAGGACGTGCAGCGGCCCGCCGATTCGCTCCATGAGGTAGGAGGAGGTCTCGAAGCCGATCGTGACCGCGTTGAAGACGATGACGGCGACGATGAACCGCTGGAAGGCCCGGGTTTCGAGGAAGGAACGCACTTGTTCGCGTCCTGGCACGTGGTCAGCTCCTGAGGGTGGCGAGACTGCGACAACGATGATCGTAAACAGGCCGGACGACAGCGGATGACACTCCTGACGACCGGCACCCGGCCGGCGGTCGACGCGTCGCCTCGGGCGTAGGCGCCCCGATCGCCGCGCGCGCCGTCCGGTAGCGTGGCGGCGATACGACCTTGAACGGCGTCCGGGTTCCCCCAGGCGTCCGGTGACGCGCCTGGGAAGGGCAAGGTGGTGGTGCCCATGTCGTCGGACTCCGGCAGCGGCGAGGGCCGCCGGGCGCGAACAGGGCCGGCGCGGTGAGCATCGCGCTCGGCCTGCTGGCCGTCCTGGTGCTCACGCTCGCCACCGGCTACTTCGTCGCCCAGGAGTTCGCCTACGTCACCGCCGACCGCCTCACCCTGGCCCAGCAGGCCGCCGCCGGCGACAGGAAGGCCGCCAGAGCCGTCGAGGTGATGGAGCGGTTGTCGTTCATGCTCTCGGGCGCCCAGCTCGGCATCACCGTCACCGCTCTGGTCGTCGGCTTCATCGCCAAGCCCGCCCTGGCCGAGCTGGTCGCCCCGGGCCTGAGCGCGGTCGGCCTCAGCGGCGGCGCGGTGGACACCGTCGCCCTGGCGATCGGCTTCGCCATCGCGACGGTCGTCCAGATGGTGCTGGGCGAGCTGGCGCCCAAGAACCTCGCCCTGGCCCGGCCGGAGCCGCTGGCCCGGGCGCTGGCCTCGTCCACCCTGATCTACCTGACGATCGCCGGGCCAGTCATCAAGCTCTTCGACTCGGCGGCCAACAGGCTGCTGCGGGCGGTCGGCATCGAGCCGGTGGAGGAGCTGCACCACGGCGCCACGCTGGAGGAGCTCGGGCACATCATCGGCGAGTCCGAGGCCCACGGCCACCTGCCGGGCGACCAGGCCGACCTGCTGGAGCGGGCGCTGGCGTTCTCCGAGCACACCGCCGAGGAGGTCATGGTCGCGCGGGCGCACGTCATCGCCGTCAGCGGCTCGGCCCTGGTGCCTGAGCTGGACGAGATCATCGCCCGCCACGGCCACACCCACTATCCGGTGCTCGGCGGCGACGGGGTGGACGACCTGGTCGGCGTGGTGAGCCTGCGCGAGCTGGCCGCCCTCCCGCAGGACCAGGCCGCAGGCACGCGGGTCGCCGACGTCGCCCGCGACGTGCTGGTGGTGCCGTTCTCGACGTCGCTGCCCGACCTGGTGGCGCAGATGCACGCGCGCGGTCAGGAGGTCGCCTGCGTCCTGGACGAGCACGGCGGCCTGAGCGGGCTCATCACCTGGGAGGACGTCGCCGAGGAACTGGTCGGGGAGATCACCGACGAGAACGATCTGGAGATCCCCGCCGTGGTCAGCGCCGGCGACGACTGGGAGATCGACGCGGAGCTGCGGGTCGACGAGGTCGCCCTGGAGACCGGGCTGGTGCTTCCCGACGAGGACGACTACGACACCGTGAGCGGCCTCGTGCTCGACCGCCTGGGCCGGTTCGCCGTCCCCGGCGACGTGGTCACGGCCGAGCTGGTGCCCTCGATAGCGGAGCACGCGCCCACCCACGTCGAGATCGAGGTGCTGACCCTCGACCGGCACGTCCCCGAACGGGTGCGGCTGCACCCGCTGCACCGCGCCCACGGGCACACCGGCGAAGGGGAGGACACGTGAGCCTGCCGCTGGGCCTCGCCCTCACCATCCTGCTGCTGGTCGGCAACGGCTTCTTCGTCGCCTCGGAGTTCGCGCTGGTCGCCGCCAAACGGCACCGGCTGGAGAAGGCCGCCGCGCACGGCAGCCGCGCCGCCGCCACGGCGGTGAAGGGCATCCGTGAGCTGTCGCTGATGCTCGCCGGGGCCCAGCTCGGCATCACCCTGTGCTCGCTGGGCCTGGGTGTGGTGTCCGAGCCGCTGATCGCCGGCACCCTGGCCCCGCTGTTCCACACGTTCGGGCTGCCCGACGCCGCCGCGCACGCGGTCGCCTTCGTGATCGCGCTGGGCGTCGTGACGTTCCTGCACATGGTCATCGGCGAGATGGCGCCCAAGTCGTGGGCGATCGCCCACCCCGAACGCTCGGCGATGATCCTGGCGCCGGCGTTCCGCGGCTTCACCGTGGCGGTGCGGCCGATCCTGCGGGCGCTCAACGGCGTCAGCAACCTGCTGCTGCGCCTGCTGCGGGTGCGGCCGCGCGACGAGATCTCCAACCCGCGCACCCCCGCCCAACTGCGGCGCCTGGTTGAGGAGTCGCGCCGCCTGGGCCTCATCGACACCGCCGACCACGCCGTGCTCACCCAGGCGCTGCGCGCCCCCGCCGCCGAGATCACCCCGCTCGTCACCCCGGCCGGCGAGATCGTCGGCGTCTCCGCCGCGGACTCCCCCCAGGACGTGATCGACGTCTGCGCCCGCACCGGGCGCACCCGCCTGGTCGTCCTGGACGACGCCGGCGCCCCCGCCGGAGTCGTGCACGTGCGCGACGCCTACCTCGCCCGCCGTCGCGGCGCCCGCTCCCGCGCGGGCGAGCTCGCCTACCGCCTGCCCGAGCTGCCCGTCACCGTCTCGGTCTCCCAGGCCGTGGCCGAGCTGCGCGCCGCCTCCAGCCAACTGGCCGTCGTCCGCGCGGAAGACGGCACGCTCGCCGGCCTGGTGAGCCTCGACGCCCTGCTCAGCACGCTGCTCATCCCGGCCTAGAGAGGCGGCGTCCCGCCCGAAGGCGCGGTGCCGGGTGCGACGCCAAGGGAAGGCGTCGAAACTTTTCGCAACCCCGGACCGGGCCGTCGGGACCGCGTGGACGTGAAACTTTCACCCGGTCAACCTCGCGAAACACGCCTACCAGGACGGGGATCAGACGATCGCCGGATGCCTGACACGCTCTTGACACGCCTGTATGGGGAGCTTAGTTTCCGCGATGTCGAGGAGAAAGATCGAAAGTTTCGGAGGCGCCACGATCATGCTCTCTGCTGACAGTGGGGGATGACGCCGTCGTCGGCCGACGGGCCGGCATGAGCGAACGGCGGGCACCGCGGCCTTGGCCGGAGGCACGAGGATGAGCGCCACCCTCGACGCGCCGCCCGGCTCGCGCAACCCGGGCGAGGCCGAGCCGGAGCCCCGCCGGCCGAAGCGCACCGCCGGCCCCACCTGGCGTCAGGCGCTGCGGCGCGACTGGCAGCTGTACTCGCTCGCCATCCTCCCGCTGCTGTTCTTCCTGGTGTTCCGGTATCTGCCGATGCTCGGCAACATCATCGCCTTCCGCAAGTTCGAGCCCGGCGGCAGCGTGCTGGGCGAGGAGTGGTCGGGCCTGCGTTACGTGCGGCTGTTCTGGAACGACCCATCGTTCTGGCACGTGTTCCGCAACACCCTGATCCTCGGCTCGCTGACGCTGCTGTTCTGCTTCCCGATGCCGATCGCGCTCGCGCTGCTGATCAACGAGGTCCGGCACCGGCGCGTCAAGCGGTTCGTCCAGTCGGTGTCCTACCTGCCGCACTTCCTGTCGATGGTGGTCGTGGCCGGCCTGGTCATCGAACTGCTGTCGGTGGACGGGCCGGTGAACCAGATCCGGCGCGCGCTGGGCGACGACCCCATCGCCTTCATGCAGGAGGCGGACTGGTTCCGGATGGTCTACGTCTCCTCGGAGATGTGGCAGACCGTCGGCTGGGGGACGATCCTGTACCTGGCCGCGCTGACGACCATCGACAACCAGCTGTACGAGGCGGCTCGCATCGACGGCGCGGGACGATGGCGGCAGATCTGGCACGTGACACTGCCCGGCATCCGGCCGACCGCGGTCACCCTGCTGATCCTCAACATCGGCGCGTTCATGGCGGTCGGGTTCGAGAAGGTCCTGCTGCTCTACAACCCCCTCACGTACCCGACCGCGGACGTGATCTCCACGTACCTGTACCGCATGGGCGTGGTCTCCAACAACTTCAGCTACGCCGCGGCGATCGGACTGTTCGAGGCCCTGATCGGGCTCACGCTGGTCCTCACGGCGAACCAGATCTCCCGTCGCGCAGTGGGGACGAGTCTGTGGTGACAGCGCTCAGCGGTGACCAGCCCGTGACGGTGAAGGCGGACACGAGCCGGGGCTACCGCGTGTTCCGGGTGCTCAACGCCGTGATCCTGACCGGCGTCGTGGTCATCACCCTGTACCCCTTCCTCAACATCGTCGCCCGCTCGTTCAGCGACGAGACCGCCATCCGGTCGGGGCAGGTCAACCTCCTGCCCCGCGGCTTCACCCTGAGCACGTACGCGTACGTGTCCGCCGACCCGACGTTCTGGATCAACTACCGCAACACCATCGTGTACACGGTCGTGGCCACGGTGATCGCGATGGTCCTGACCACCTGCTACGCCTACGTGCTGTCCAAGAAGCACCTCAGGGGCCGCAAGTTCCTGATCGGCGTCGCGGTCTTCACGATGTTCTTCTCCGGCGGCCTCATCCCCAACTACGTCCTGATCACCAGCCTCGGGCTGAAGGACAGCATCTGGGCCGTCGTGCTGCCGAACGCCGTCAACGTCTTCAACCTGCTGATCATGAAGGCGTTCTTCGAGGGGCTTCCGGTCGAGCTTGAGGAGGCCGCCGCGATCGACGGCATGAGCACCTACGGCATCCTGCTCCGGATCGTGCTGCCGCTGTCGAAGGCGGTGATCGCGACGATGGTGCTGTTCTACGCCGTCGCGTTCTGGAACTCGTGGTTCACCGCCTTCCTCTACATGAGCCAGTCCGACCTCTTCCCGGTGACGGTGTTCCTGCGGAACCTGATCGCCGGCGCCACCACCGCGACGTCCGTCGGCGCCGACGCCACCGACATGACGGCCGCCGCCAACATCAAGTCGGTGACGATGGTGCTCACCATGCTCCCGATCATCGGGATCTACCCCTTCGTCCAGCGCTACTTCGTCTCGGGGGTGCTGATCGGCGCGGTCAAGGGTTAGGCACCGCCGCCCGCCTCAGACGCTCCGCACGACCCGTTCCGAGGGAAAGGACTCTCATGTACGAGATGAACCGGCGTCAGGCGCTGGTGGCCATAGGCGCGTTCGTCGCACTGGCCGGATGCGGCAGTGACGAGCCCAAGAAGCAGGGTGAGAGCTCGACGGCGAACCGGGCCGGCGCGATGCCGAACTACGGCGTCGGCACGCAGTTCAAGGCGACCGCGCCGCTCACCTTCAGCGTCCTGTACAACAACCACCCCTTCTACCCGATGAAGAAGGACTGGCTGTTCTGGTCGGAGCTGACGAAGCGGACCAACGTGACGTTCCAGCCGAGCGTGGTGCCGCTCAGCGACTACGAGAACAAGCGCAGCCTGGTGATCGGCGCCGGCGACGCCCCGCTCATCATCCCCAAGACCTACCCTGCCCAGGAGACGCCCTTCGTCGCCTCCGGCACGATCCTGCCGGTCAGCGACTACATGGACCTGATGCCGAACTTCTCGGACAAGGTCGCCAAGTGGAACCTCAAGGCGGAACTGGACACGCTGCGGCAGGCGGACGGCCGCTTCTACCTGCTCCCGGGCATCCACCAGGACCACTGGGTGGACTACTCCCTGGCGGTGCGCGCGGACGTCCTGGAGGACCTCGGGCTGGACGTGCCCGAGACCTGGGACGAGCTGACCACCGTGCTCAGGGCGATGAAGAAGAAGTACCCGGACCTGTATCCCATGACCGACCGGTGGGGGGTCCCCACCCCCGGCGGCAACCTGCTGAACATCCTCGGCACGGCCTACGGGGCCCCGGGCGGCTGGGGCTACCGCAACGGCGCCGTCTGGGACGCGTCCACCCAGAAGTTCCTGTTCACCGGCGCGACGCCCCAGCAGAAGCAGGTGCTGCAGTACCTGCGCACGCTGGTGGAGGAGAAGCTCCTCGACCCGGAGAGCTTCACGCAGCCCGACGACCAGGCGATCCAGAAGATCGTCTCCGGCAAGTCCTTCGTGATCAGCTCCAACGCGCAGACGCTGGTCAACGAGTACCGGCCGCCGCTGGCGAAGGAGAACCCGAAGGCCAGGCTCGTCAAGATCCCCTGGCTCATCGGGCCGCTCGGGCCGATCAAGTCCACCGCGGAGATGACCCGCCTGGAGAACGGCATCATGATCTCCAAGAAGGCCCTCGACAGCCCGAACTTCGTCGCGATGATGCAGTTCGTCGACTGGCTCTGGTACTCCGACGCGGGCCAGGTGTTCGCCAAGTGGGGCGTCGAAGGCGTCACCCACACCAAGGAGGGGAACAAGTTCAAGCTGGCGTCGGACGTCGACTACGTCGGGCTCAACCCCGGGGCGCCCAAGCACCTGCAGAAGGACTTCGGCTTCGGCAACGGCGTGTTCGCCTACGGCGGGCCCACCGAGCTTCTCCAGTCGACCTTCTCCGAGGAGGAGCTGGAGTTCCAGAAGGTGATGAACGCCAGGTCGGCCACGCCGGTGGCGCCGCCGCGCCCGCTCACCGACGAGGAGCGCGAGCAGGCGACGCTGTGGGAGACGCCGCTGAAGGACCACGTCACCCAGAACACGCTCAAGTTCGTGCTCGGCCAGCGCGACCTCGGCGAGTGGGACGCCTACGTCAAGGAGCTGGAGGGGCAGAACATGACGTCCTACATCAACCTGCTGAACACCGCCTACGAGCGGTACAAGAAGGAGCACGGCTGACCGGCCCGGGGCCGGCCGGATGCGACAGGAGGCCGGTGTGGTGAGCGACGCCACGGCGGAGCGCCGGTTCGGCGAGGGGCCCCTTTCCCGCGTCTCCGCGTTCGTCTACACCCTGCTCGTGGTCGAGTTCCTCCTGCTGGCCGCCGCCTCGCCCGGCCTGGCCGGGCTCGTCCTGCTGGAACGCGACGCCGCCAACGTGCCGCTGGCGGCGGTGTGCCTGCTGCCGGCCGGGCCCGCGCTGTCGGCCGCGTTGTACGCGTTGCACCACCGCCGGCTGGATCTCACCGATCTTCATCCCGCGGCGGCGTTCTGGCGCGGCTACAAGGCCAACGCCGCCGGGGTGCTGAAGCTCTGGGTCCCGTGGCTGGCGTGGCTGGCCGTCATCGGGGCGAACCTCGCGAACTTCGCCGTCGCCGGCGTTCCGGGGTGGTGGGGCGTGCTGTCGGTCCTCATCGCGGTGGCGGCGACGCTGTGGGTCGCCAACGCACTGGTGATCACGTCCCTGTTCGCGTTCCGGGCCAGGGACGTGGCCCGCCTGTCCGTGTACTTCCTCACCCGCTCCCCCCGCGCCACGCTCGGCAACACCGGGCTGCTGGCGGTGGCGGCCGTCGTCACGCTGGTCGCCTCAGAGGCGGTGCCGGCGCTGCTGGCCTCGGTGTTCGCGGCGGCGATCCTGCTGAACAGCCGGACGATGATCGCCGAGGTGCGGGAGAGGTTCACGGCCTGAACCCCGGGGCCGGCCGGCGACCCCATGTCCGGGCCGGCCGCCCCGGCGGGCCCGCACGCGACCGAGGAGCCTCGTGACCATACCCGAACCGGCCGGCGTCCACCCGGCGTGGCTGCCGCCGGAGGCCTTCCGGCCGATCGGCACGCGCCGCACGCTCGTGCGCGGCGACGGCCCGCTCGCCGGCACCGTGCGGGAGGAGGTGGCGTGGGCGCGCGCCCGGTACGGCGGCGACGCGCGCCGCCCGGCGCCGGACGCGACCGGCGGCCGGGAGGCACGCGGTGACCGGGCCGCCGGGCGACCGTTCGACCTCGTGCTCACCCTCGCCGCGGCGGAGCCCCTTCCGGCCGTCGCCCGGATGGTCCTGGCCGAGTTCCGGTCGCGGCCCGGACGGGCCGGCCACCCGATCGGCGACGAGGGCTTCGTGATCGGCCGCCGCGACGGCGTGACCGTGGTGCTCGCCGACGACGCGGCCGGCCTGCTCTACGGCCTGTTCCACGTGGTGCGGCTCGGCGAGGGCGCGTTCGGGGCCGCACGCCCGGTGGAGCACCACCGGCCCGCTATGCGCCGGCGCATGCTCGACCACTGGGACAACGTGGACGTGCACCCGGTGATGGGCCAGGTCGAGCGCGGCTACGCGGGCGGCTCGATCTTCTGGCACGACGGCGCCCGGCGCGACGACCTCACCCGGGTACGGGCCTACGGGCGGCTGCTCGCCGCGTGCGGGGTCAACGCGGTCGCGGTGAACAACGTGAACGTGCACGCCACGGAGGCGCGCCTGCTGACCGACCGGCTGGGCGACGTCGCCGCGATCGCCGGCGAGCTGCGGCCGTACGGGATCAGGGCGCACCTGTCGGTCACGTTCGCCGCGCCCATCGTGCTGGGCGGGCCGCCGACCGCCGACCCGCTCGACGAGGACGTGCGCGGGTGGTGGGCGCGCACCACCCGGCGGGTGTACGAGACCATCCCCGACTTCGGCGGCTACGTGGTGAAGGCCGACTCCGAGGGGCAGCCCGGCCCGTTCGCCTACGGCCGCGACCACGCCGACGGCGCGAACGCGCTCGCCGACGCGCTGGCGCCGTTCGGCGGCGTCGTCCACTGGCGCGCCTTCGTGTACGACCACCGGCAGGACTGGCGCGACCGCTCGACCGACCGGGCCCGGGCGGCCCACGACCACTTCGTCCCGCTCGACGGGCGGTTCAGGGACAACGTGGTCCTCCAGGTGAAACACGGCCCGATCGACTTCCAGCCGCGCGAGCCGGTGTCGCCGGTCATCTCGGCCATGCCGTCCACCCGCCTGGCCGTGGAACTGCAGGTGACGCAGGAGTACACCGGCCAGCAGCGGCACGTGTGCCACCTCGCGCCCATGTGGAGCGAGCTGCTCGGCTTCCGCCCGTGGGGCCCGGCCGGACCGGCCGTGGCGCACCTCGCCGCCGGCACGGCGCACGTCGACAGGCCGGGCGGCGACACGGCGGACGGCCACGTGACCGACGGCTACGCGGCGGACGGCGACACGGCGCCGGCTCCGGGTGCGGGCGGCGGCCTGACCGGGGTCTCCAACGTGGGCGACGACGCCTACTGGACCGGCCACCCGCTCGCGCAGGCCAACCTCTACGCGTTCGGCCGGCTCGCCTGGGCGCCGTGGACGGCCCCGGCCGCGATCCTCGACGAGTGGATCGACCTCACCTTCGCCCCCGTGGCGACCGTCGTGCCCGAGCGGCTGCGGCGCACCCTGCACGCGATCATGGACGACTCCTGGCGCACCTACGAGATGTACACCGCGCCGCTGGGCGTCGGGTTCATGGTCCGCCCGGGGCATCACTACGGACCCGACGTGGACGGGTACGAGTACACGCCGTGGGGCACCTACCACTTCGCCGACCGCGACGGCGTCGGCGTCGACCGCACCCGCGCCACCGGCACCGGCTTCACCGGCCAGTACCCGCCGCCGTGGTCGGAGGTGTACGAGCGGCTCGACCGGTGCCCCGACGAGCTGCTGCTGTTCTTCCACCACGTGCCGTACGGGCATGTGCTGCGCGGCGGATCCACCGTCATCCAGCACATCTACGACACCCACTTCGCCGGCGTCGAGCGGGTGGCCGAGGCCAGGTCGCTCTGGCGGGAGCTCGCCGGCACCGGATCGGCGCCGGCGGCCCTGCACGCCCGGGTCGAAGAGCTGCTCGACGAGCAACTGCGCTGCGCGGAAGAGTGGCGCGACCAGGTCAACGCCTACTTCTTCCGCAAATCAGGGGTGCCCGACGCCCGCGGCCGTCACATCCCGTGACGCCCGGCCCGCGTCACCGGCTCCCCGATCGAGCCGAACCCGGCGGGTGCGGGCGCATGGATAGGCTGGAGGGGGAGGTGAGGCACCGTGACGGCGGAACCACCCCGGGACGCCGCGCTCTCCCCGGCCGAGCGGGAGACCCTGCGGCGGCTGCTCGGGGACGACCGTGAGCGGACCATGGAGCGCATCGCCTCGCTGACGCGCGACTGGGACGCCATGGTCGAGTCGTCCGCGCTGGTGGCGACCGACGACGAGCACGATCCCGACGGGTCGTCGACGGCCTTCGAACGCGCCCATGTGCAGTCGCTGCTCGACCAGGCGCGGAGCCATGTCGCCGATCTCGACACGGCGCTGGAACGGCTGCGCGGCGGCGCCTACGGGGTGTGCGAGGGCTGCGGGTCCCCCATCGCCGTCGAACGCCTGATGGTCCGCCCGGCGGCCAGGACGTGCGTCGGCTGCGCGGCCGCCCGGCGGTGAACCCGATTGTCGGTGGCGGTGGTTACGTTGGGCTCGCACAGGAGTCCGGCGTGAGCAGGGGAACACCATGACCACACTCGAGAACCGGCCGAACACCGCGCTGCTCGTCGTCGACGTGCAGAACGGCGTCGTCGAGGGCACTCACGAGCGCGACGCCGTGGTCGCGAACATCGCGAGCCTGGTGGAGCGGGCGCGGGCGGAAGGGGTGCCCGTCGTGTGGGTGCGGCACTCCGGCGAGCAGCTCGTGCGGGGGAGCGACCGGTGGCTGATCGTCCCGGAGCTGTCTCCGGGCGACGCCGAGCCGCTCGTCGAGAAGCACTACGCCGACTCCTTCGAGGAGACCACCCTCGAAGAGGTGCTGGCGGGCCTGGGGGTCGGGCGCCTGATCCTCGCCGGCGCGCAGACCGACGAGTGCATCCGCTCGACGCTCCACGGCGCGTTCGTCAGGGGCTACGACGCCACCCTGGTCGGCGACGCCCACACCACCGAGGACCAGACGGCGTGGGGGGCGCCGCCGCCCGCCCTGGTCATCGCGCACACGAACCTCTACTGGAGCTACCACACCGCGCCGGGGCGCACGGCCGGCACGGTCGAGACCAAGGCCGTCGACTTCGGCCCCGCGTCCTGAGGCCGTCCGCCCCGCTCGGGCCGGCGCGGGGGCCGCCCGTCAGCTCGCCACGTAGACGGTGTTGGTGGACTCCCGTCCCTGGAGGAAGTTGTGGAAGGGGACGACGTGCGCCCGCGAGCTGCCGAAGACCTCGGCGAGCGCGGCGGTGAAGTCGTCGTCCGGGGGGTCGTTCGACCACAGGGCCAGCACACCGCCCGCGCGAAGATGGGCGGCCACCCGGCGCAGGCCCGCCGGGGTGTAGAACGCGGCGTGGCTGGGGTGCAGCACGTGGCGCGGCGAATGGTCGATGTCCACGAGTATCGCGTCGAAGCGGGCGTCCGGCGCCCGGGGGTCCAGGCTCGGGGAGGAGGCCGCCATCGCGAAGAAGTCGCCGTCGACCAGCCGGCAGCGGGGGTCCGACGTCAGCCGGGCGCCGATCGGCAGCAGCTTCGCCTCGTGCCACTCGATCACCTCGTGCAGCGCCTCCACGACGACGAGCGATCGCACGCGGGCGTGTTCCAGCACGGCCTGCGCCGTGTAGCCCAGGCCGAGCCCGCCGACGACGACGTCGAGATCCGCGCCCGGCAGCGCCGCCAGGCCGAGCCGGGCGAGCTCGATCTCGGCGACCGTGAACAGGCTCGACATGAGGTAGTCGTCGTCGAGCTTGATCTCGTAGACGTCGACGTCGAGCGAGGGTTCCCGCCGGCGCCGCAGGCTGAGCTCTCCGATCGGCGTCGCGCGCCAGTCGAGCTCCTCGAAGCGCGCGCTCATCGTCGACCTTCCCGCCGGGATACGTGGTCCCCACCGTATCCGGCGCGGCGACGGGGAGACGCCTCCGTCACCGAGGCGTGGCGTTTCCCGCCGTGCTGACCGTCTGCCACACCGTCCAGCGGACCGTGTCGTCGGGCGGGCATTTTGGAGCCTTTTGTTATTGATCGTCCTGCTTGCCGTTCAAGCTGCGTTCGGCCGGCGCCCCAAGACTGGTCCATCGCACCCTCAGGCAGTGGACGAAAGGCGTCACCATGCACGACGGCAACATCGAGGACCCCGAGAGCGCGGCGGTCTCGCGACGCCAACTGGCCAAGTTCGTCGGCCTCGGGGCCACCCTCGTGGCAGCGAACTCCGTCCTGGGCGCCGGGCCCGCGGCGGCCGACGCCGAGGACGAGCGCGGGAGCCGGGGCAACGACCGCAACCGGGCGTGGCGGGCCGGCGACCACCACGTGCACTCCGAGTACAGCGGCGACTTCGACACCTCCACCAACCCGCCGAAGTTCACCAAGGGCGCCGACGCGGTGTACCCGATCGTCACCAACGCCATCATGGCCAAGCACTTCGGCCTGAGCTGGGCGATGTGCACCGACCACGGCGGCCCGACGCACTCGAAGGTGAACCTGGAGCAGGCCTACCCCGACCTGCTGCGCTCGCGTGTGCTGGTGCCCGAGGTGCTGCAGTTCTGGGGCATGGAGTTCGACGCCCCGGCGCTGGACCACCACACCCTGATGATCCCGCGCCACGACGGTGAGGCGCAGCAGCTGTTCGAGCTGGAGAGCCGCTTCGCCAAGCACGACGCCTTCCCCGCCGACCCGGGGCGTGACACCGAGGCCAAGATGATCGAGTTCCTGAAGGCCGCGCGTGCCATGCCGCACAAGCCGCTGGTGCTCGGCCACCACACCTCGCGGTCGGCGACCGGTCTCGGCGTCTACGGCCAGGACACGCCGAAGGAGCTCCGCAACGGCAACAACGCCGCGCCCGACATCTACGTCGGTTTCGAGGGCGCGCCCGGCCACCAGGCCGGCCCGCTGAACGGCGGCGCACGCGGCGGGTACGGCAACCACCCCACCTACGGCGGCTACGACCAGATGACCGCCAGGGTCGGCGGCCTGTGGGACTCGCTGCTCGGCGAGGGCCGGCGCTGGTGGATCACCGCCACCTCCGACTCCCACGTGCACTGGACGCGCGGCGGCTCCGACTTCTGGCCCGGCGAGTACAGCAAGACCTACGTGCACGCCCGCCAGGACTACGCCGACATCATGGACGGCCTGCGCAACGGGCGGATCTGGGTCACCACCGGCGACCTGATCACCAGCCTCGACCTCACCGCGAGCGGCCAGGGCCGCCAGGCGGCCATGGGCGAGACGCTGACGGTGAACCGCCGCAACCGCGGCGACGTCGAGATCGAGATCAGGTTCCGCTCGCCGAACGGCGAGAACGGCAACGGCGACCGCCCCGAGGTGCGGCGCGTCGACCTGATCGTCGGCCAGGTCACCGGCCCCAGCGCCGACCTGGGCTCCGACACCAACCCCACCACCAAGGTGGTCGCGCGGTTCGGCCCCCGCGACTGGCGCCGGTCCGGCAAGGACCACGTCATCAGGCACACGCTGCGGAACGTCGAGGCCGACTGCTACGCCCGGGTGCGCGGCACGAGCACCGACGAGCAGGAGCCGCTCGCCGACGGCAAGGAGAGCCCCTGGGACGACCTGTGGTTCTACTCCAACCCCGTCTTCGTGCGCGTCCGCTGAGCCCGGCGGCACGACCGTCACTGCGGCGCGCTAGGTCGCCGGTGGCGGGGTAGTGCGGAGTCATGGTCATCGCCGAACGTCCCCGCCGCTGGGCGGTACTGCCGCTGTTCGTCATCGCCGTCGCCGTGGTGGCCGTGGTCGGGTCGCTGGCGGCGGTGGACGCCGGCGGCGAGTACCTGGCCCTGCGGCGGCCGGACTGGGCGCCGCCGCAGTGGCTGTTCGGGCCGGCCTGGACGGTGCTCTACGTCATGATCGCCGTCTCCGGCTGGCTCGCCTGGTCCGCCGGAGCCCGACCACGGGCGCTCACCGTCTACGGGGTGCAGCTCCTGCTGAACGCCCTGTGGACCCCGCTGTTCTTCGCCGCCGGCCTATACGGTCTGGCCTTCGCGGAGATCTGCCTGATGTGGGTCGCGATCGTGGCCAACATCCTGGTCTTCCGGCGCGTCAGCCGCACGGCCGCGGCGCTCCTGGTCCCCTACCTGCTCTGGGTCACCTACGCCGGTGCGCTGAACCTCGCCATCTGGCTGCTGAACTGACAACCGCTTGGATTCCACCAGAAACGCACAGGCCGCACGGAGATTGCACAATCACCAGGAATCAGGCTATTCCTCCCATCTCACAATCGGTATATGGTCACGATGCGATAAACAGGACCACCTGCTGACGCGAACCACCGGGGGGATTCAGGCCGGCTCGTTCCTCGTCTAGGAGCTGAGATGTTCCGATTCTCTGGTTGGTCCCGCCGGGTCGCGGCGGCGCTGGTCCTGTGCGCGGCGACGCTCGCCGCGCCGTCGCAGATCCAGCCGAGCGCGGCGCAGGCGGCGGCGCCCCCGCTCACCACTCCCTGGACCGCCCAGGTGAGCCCAGCGAACGCCCTGCCCGAGTACCCCCGGCCGCAACTGGTACGGACCGAGTGGCAGAACCTCAACGGGCTGTGGCAGTTCGCGGCCACCGGGGCCATCGACGACCCGCCGGTCGGGCAGAACCTCGCCGAGCAGGTGCTGGTGCCGTATCCCATCGAGTCCGGGCTGTCGCGCATCCAGCGGCACGAGGACCGGATGTGGTACCGGCGGACCTTCACGGTGCCGAGTTCCTGGTCGGGCCGCCGGGTGAAGCTGAACTTCGGCGCGTCGAGCTGGGAGACCAGGGTGTGGGTCAACGGCACCCGCGCCGGCACGCACACCGGCGGTTACGACCCCTTCTCCTTCGACGTCACCAGTGCCCTGCGCGCCGGCGCCAACGAGATCATCGTCGGCGTCTGGGCGCCGGTGGACGCCGCCGGCCATCCCATCGGCAAGCAGCGCCGCGCTCCCGGCGGCATCTTCTACACCGCCCACTCGGGCATCTGGCAGACCGTCTGGCTGGAGCCCACGGCCGCCGCCCACATCACCCGCCTGGACACCGTCCCTGACGTGGCGGCGGGGCAGCTCGACCTGGTGGTGCAGGCGGCGGGCGTCTCCGGCCAGGGCGTGCGCGCCGAGGTGCTCACCGGCGGGCAGGTGGTGGGCAGCGCAACCGGTTCGGCCGGCGCCCACCTTCGCGTCCCCGTGCCCAACGCCCGGCTGTGGTCGCCGGACGACCCCTTCCTGTACGACCTGCGCGTCACGCTGACCGGCTCGGGCGGCGGCGACGCGGTCACCGGGTACTTCGGCATGCGGTCGGTGGGCAAGGCGATGGTCGGCGGCGTCCTGCGCCCCACCCTCAACGGCCGGTTCCTGTTCCAGATGGGCACCCTCGACCAGGGGTACTGGCCGGACGGCATCTCCACCGCGCCCACCGACGCGGCGCTCCGCTTCGACCTGGAGCAGCAGAAGGCGCTCGGCTTCAACACCGTGCGCAAGCACGTGAAGGTCGAGCCCGCCCGCTGGTACTACTGGGCCGACCGGCTCGGGCTGCTGGTCTGGCAGGACATGCCCTCGATGCGCACGGGCGCCTCCCCCTCGGCGGGCGACCGCGCCAACTTCGAGAGCGAGCTGCGCCGTATGGTCGACCACCTGCGCGGCGTCACCTCGATCGTGCAGTGGGTCCCGTTCAACGAAGGCTGGGGCGAGTACGACCCGGCCCGCATCGCCGACCTGGTGAAGAGCTGGGACCCGACCCGCCTGGTGAACAACAACTCCGGCTCCAACTGCTGCGGCTTCGACGGCGGCAACGGCGACGTCGTCGACGACCACATCTACGTCGGCCCCGGCAGCCCGCAGCGGCCGTCCGCCACCCGGGTCGCGGTGCTCGGCGAGTTCGGCGGGCTGGGCCTGCGCACCCCCGGTCACGAGTGGCCGGGAACCGGCTTCGCCTACGAGATGACCCCGAACGCCGCCACGCTGACCTCCCGCTATGTGGCGATCAACGAACAGCTCAAGCCGCTGATCGTGAACAACGGGCTGTCGGCGTCCATCTACACGCAGCCCACCGACGTCGAGAACGAGGTCAACGGCCTGTGGACCTACGACCGGCAGGTGCGCAAGATCGACGCGGCCCGGGTGCTCGCCGTCAACCGCTCGGTGATCGCGTCGGCGACCGGCCTGGTCACCGGGAGCCTGGTCTCCCTCCGTGTCACCACGGCGGGCTTCACCGACCGCTTCCTGCGGCACGCCGACTCGCTGGCGCGGACCGACGTGGTGACCGCGAGCAGCCCCGACGCGCTCAAGCAGGACGCGACCTTCGTGGTGCGGCCCGGCCTGTCCAACTCCGCCTGCCACTCGTTGGAGTCACGCGACTTCCCCGGGCACTTCCTGCGCCACGCCGGCTTCCGGGTGCGCAAGGACGCGCGGGACGGCTCGGCGCTGTTCGACCAGGACGCCACCTTCTGCGCCCGCGCCGGGCAGGGCGGCACCGGCGTCTCGCTGGAGTCGGTCAACCTGCCGGGTCACTTCCTGCGCCACCACGCCGAGGCGGTGTACGTGGCGCGCGGCGGAGGCCCGAACGTCTGGGACACCCCCGCGTCCTTCGCGGCCGACGTGACCTGGCTGCCCGCCACGCCCTGGTGGCGCAGCGGCGCCGACCTGACGGTCGGCGCGGCCCAGTCGCTCCGCGTGACCACGGCCGGCTTCACCGACCGCTTCCTGCGCCACAGCGACTCGCTGGCGCGGACCGACGTGGTCACCGCCAGCAGCCCCGACACGCTCAGGCAGGACGCGACGTTCGTGGTGCGGCGCGGCCTGGCCGAGGGCAGTTGTTACTCCTTCGAGTCGCGCAACTTCCCCGGCCACTACCTGCGCCACGCCGACTTCCGGGTGCGAAAGGACGCCCGGGACGGCTCGGCGCTGTTCGACCAGGACGCCACCTTCTGCGCCCAGCCGCCCCGCGCGGGAACGACCGGCGTCAGCCTGGCCTCCTACAACATCGCGGGCCATCACATCCGCCACTACGCCGAGGCCGTGCACATCGCCGTACCCGGCGGCCCGCACGCCTTCGACAGTCCCGCCTCCTACGACGCCGACGTGACCTGGGCCGTCGCGGCCCCTTGGGCGCCCTGAGGCCGGCCCGGCAGAGAGCGACTTCCGCGCGGGGACGAGGGCCGATCCGTCTTCTCCCCGGCGGCCTACCTCGTCGAACCGCTCAGAATTCAGCGCGCCGCCACCCGCCCAGCGCGTCCGGGTCTTCTACTCCTTCCGCAACCTCAGTCAGGAGTGGGTGCCGGCCCCCGACCACCAAGCTCAGGCGATCAACGCCGCGCTGAGGCCCGGCGATCTGGACGGCAGGATGGGCCCCTTCCACTCCCAGGTCACCCCCGGCGGCGGCCTGAAAGTTTCCTCCCGGTCGTTCCCGTGGGCGGGGGGCGTACGGTGCGGCAACATGATTGTGGCGTCCGAAACGTTTCGACATTTCTTTGACACCTTTCCATCACCCTCCTCAGACTGGGGCGTCAACCGAGGAGGAGCAACATGATCGGGAATGTCGTCACGGACACGGCGCGTCAGGCGCGCCGGCCGGGTCTGCGGACCGCGCTCGTCGTCGGCATCGCCGGCGTTCTCGGCGCAGGCCTGATGGCGGGCCCCGCCGATGCCGCGAGCACCCTGGGCGCCTCGGCCGCGCAGACGGGCCGCTACTTCGGCGCGGCCGTGGCCGCCCACCACCTGGACGAGCCGGCGTACGTCGCCACGCTCGACCGGGAGTTCAACTCCGTCACGCCCGAGAACGAGATGAAGTGGGACGCCACCGAGCCGGTGCGCGGCTCGTTCCGCTACGCCGCCGCCGACCAGATCGTCGCCCACGCACGCGGCCAGGGCATGCTGGTGCGCGGCCACACCCTGGTGTGGCACTCGCAGCTGCCGAGCTGGGTGCGGGGCCTGTCCACCGCCGCCGACGTGCGAACCGCGATGACCGGCCACATCAACGCACTGATGAGCCACTGGCGCGGCCAGATCCACTCGTGGAACGTGGTGAACGAGGCCTTCCAGGACACCGGCGCCCGCCGCAACACGGTGTTCCAGAGCCGCATCGGCGACGACTACATCGAGCTGGCGTTCCGCACCGCCCGGGCCGCCGACCCCGACGCCAGGCTCTGCTACAACGACTACTACATCGACGACGCGAACCACGCCAAGACCCGCGCCGTGTTCGATCTGGTCCGCGACTTCAAGACGCGCGGCGTCCCGATTGACTGCGTCGGCCTGCAGTCGCACTTCAACGCCACGTCGCCGGTTCCCGACAACTATCGGCAGACCATCGAGCGGTTCGCCGCCCTCGGCGTGGACGTCCAGATCACCGAGCTCGAGATCCCGGGCTCGGGCGCCGCGCAGGCCGACGACTACCGCAAGGTCGTGAACGCCTGCATGGCGGTGGCCCGCTGCACCGGCATCACGGTGTTCGGCATCCCCGACCACTACTCCTGGCGCCCGTACGCCACCCCGCTGCTGTTCGACAGCGAGTACAACAAGAAGCCCGCCTACGAGGCCGTGCTCAGCGCCCTCAACGCCGGCGGTCCCGGCCCGGTGCCCGCCCGCTCCTGATCACCCCGTGCCCGCTCCCATCCCGGGGGCCCGCACGACGCCGTCACGGCGATCGCCGGAGGTGCTCGCGCGACCTACTCCGCCGGTGAGACGAGGCCCGACTGGTAGGCCAGGACGACGAGCTGGGCGCGGTCGCGCGCGTGGAGCTTGGTCATCGACCGGCTGACGTGCGTCTTGGCCGTGGCGGGGCTGATCACCATGTGGGCGGCGATCTCGTCGTTCGACAGGCCCTGGGCGACCAGCGCCATGACCTCGCGCTCGCGGTTGGTGAGCGTGCCGAGGCCGGGGGGTGACGTCCGGGGGCGTCGGGCGACGAACTCGCCGATCAGCCTGCGGGTGATGGCCGGCGCGAGCAGCGCGTCGCCGCGGGCCGCCACGCGGACGCCGTACAGAAGGTCGGCCGGCTCGGTGTCCTTGACCAGGAAGCCGGTCGCGCCCGCGCGCAGGGCGTCGAAGACGTACTCGTCGAGACCGTAGTTGGTGAGGATCACCACGTGGACGCCGCTCAGGGCGGGGTCGGCGGCGATCCGCCGGGTCGCCTCGATGCCGTCCACGACCGGCATCTGCACGTCGACGAGCGCGACGTCGGGCAGGTGCCGGCGGGCCAGCGCGAGGGCCCGCTCGCCGTCGGCGGCCTCGGCGACCACCTCGATGTCGTCCTCCGCCTCCAGCAGGGCACGGAACCCGCCGCGGATGAGTGCCTGGTCGTCGACGAGCAGCACACGGATCATGAGGGGTCCTTCACGGGGAGTTCGGCGCGGACGGTGAAGCCGCCCCCGGGCCGGGGCGCGGCGCGCAGCCGGCCGCCGAGCGCGGTGACGCGCTCGCGCATGCCGGTCAGGCCGATGCCGGGGACGGCGCAGGCGTCCGGGCCGGCGTCGCCGTCGTCGTCGACCTGCACGATCAGCTCGCCGGGAGCGTAGCCGATGCGCACCGACGCCGACGCCCGGCCCGCGTGCCGGGTGATGTTGGTGAGCGCCTCCTGCACGATGCGGTAGGCGGCGCCGTCGACGGCGGCGGGCAACGGCCGCGGCTCGCCGGTGATCGTGACGGTGGCGGGCAGGCCCGCCGAGCGGGCCCGGTCGACCAGGTCGCCGAGCCGGTCCAGCCCGCTGCCGCGCGACGCGCCGGCGTCGTCGCGCAGCACCTCCAAGGTGGCGCGCAGCTCGCGCATGGCCTCGCCGCTGGCCTCCTCGATGGCCAGCAGCGCGCCCGGCACCTCCTCCCCGCGTTTGCGGGCGAGGTGGACGGCCACCCCGGCCTGCACCTTGATGACCGAGATGCTGTGGGTGAGCGAGTCGTGCAGTTCCCTGGCGATGCGCAGCCTCTCCTCACCCGCGCGCCGCAGCGCGGTCTCCTCCCGCGTGCGCTCGGCCTCGGCGGCCCGCTGCTCGGCCTGGTGCACGAAGGCCAGCCGATGTCTGCTGACCGTCCCGGCGACGGCTGCGGCCAGGAACCAGCCGAGCAGCAGCACCGTGCGGTCCATCAGATCCTGGACGGGCCGTTCGGTGGCCCCGGCCAGGCCGGCCAGCACGGCGCCGCCCAGGAACGCGGCGGCGGCGACCACCGTGGGCACCCGGTGGCCCGCCCGGGCGGTGGCGTAGATCGCGACGAGCACGGGGAAGGCGGCCGGCGGCCCGGGGTTGGTGCGGATCGCGAAGAAGAGCATGCACGCCGTGGTGACGACCAGGACGGTCGCCGGGGCCCTGCGCCAGGCGACGAGCGCGAGCGAGGCGACCGCGATGGCGAGGTGGTCGAGGGGGCGCGTGTCGGGGGCCGACAGCGCGCCGGCCGTCAGCAGCGCGCCGACGCCCGCCGCGAGGGTCACGTCGGCCGCCAGTGGTCGCCAGGCGAGCTCAGGCCTCATCCCTGCACAGTAGGGCTCGATCGGACCGTCCTCTTCGGCGCCGGGTCGGATCCCGCGCTACTCGCCGCGTGGTAGTCACGCCCGCGCCTGCGCTCGGTGACGTAGCCGAGGGAGCCCTCCCCGGCCCGACGACCGGGGACGGCCGCCCGGGGGACGATCGCCCCATGCAGTCGCCCCATGGCGTCGCCGCGCGCCGCGCCCCGCACGGACGCGGGGCTCTTGCCGTGGGCGTGCCCTTCCCTCCCGCCCGCACAGGAGACCCCCTCATGGTCCGGTCCGTCAAAACGCTGACGCTGCTGTTCTTCGGCCTGCTCACCGGCGCGTTCTTCTACGGCGCCGTGAACGTCGTGTACGCGTTCCACGCCGTCCCGCTCGACGTGCGCCTCACCTTCCACTCGGCGCTGATGGAGGTGAACGGCTACGTCATGCAGGCGCTGATGGCGGTGACGGTGCTCAGCTCCCTCGCCCTCGCCGTCGTCACCCGCGGCGTGCCGCGTCTGCTGGCCGCCGGCGCGACGGCCCTGGCCGTGGCCGTGTTCCTGATCACCCGCTTCGGCAACGTGCCGCTGCACGCCCGGATCAAGGAGTGGTCCCTCACCTCGGCCCCGCCCGGCCACGAGCTGGTGCTGCAACGGTGGGAGACGCTGCACGCGGTGCGCACCGTCGTCGTACTGGTCGCGTTCCTGCTCGTCATCGCCGTCACCGTCTTCGGCGACCGCTTCGACCGCTTCGGCCGGTCCGGCGCCGCCGGGGCGGGCGCCGGGTCAGTCGGGGCGGGGGGCCGGGTTCGCGGTGACCGAGCGAAGCAGGGGGCGTGAGAGGGCGCCCGCGCCGACGACCCCGGCGAAGCCCACGGCCACCGTTACCAGCAGCGTGAGCGCGCCGGTCACGTTCATCACCGCGGGGACGAACGGCAGCGCGCAGAACATGCCGGTCACGATGGAGCCGCCGCCCATCACCGCGAGCGGGACGAGGGTCTCGGCGCGCCTGGCCCTGTCGAGCACTTCGAGCGGGGTGCCGGCCAGGTGCAGCAGCGCGTAGGCCTGGCGCCGGTCGAGCACCGAGGAGGCGGCGGTGATGCCGGCGCTCGCGATCGCCACCAGAAAGGAGACGCCGAGCACGATCAGCGTCCCGGTGCGGACGTCGTCGAGCAGCTGGTCGCCCAGGACCCGCTCGTCCACCGGCGAGGTGGCGATCCGCCCGGGCACCAGGCCGGCGAGCGCGGTACGGGCGGTGTCGGTCCGCGCGGCGCCGGCGGCCGGGGGCAGGGTGATCGTGAGCATCCGCCGCCCGGAGTCGCCGGAGTCGCCGGAGCTGCCGGAGACCTCGACGCGGGCGTCGATCCCGGCCCCGGCGAGCCGGTCCTCGGCCTGCCCGGCGAGGGCGGGCGCCTGGGCGGCGGGGACCGTCAGGCGCAGGCCGGTCGTGGCGGGCGGCTCGCCCAGCAGGTCGGACGACGGGCTCAGCAGGCCGATGAACCCGGCGACGAAGCCGGTCAGCGCCACCCCGCTGACGGTCCGCCAGGCCGACTTCGGGTCGTCGACCAGGCGGCGGCCGGCCAGCAGCCGGGCGGGGCTCCGGGCCGTGCGGGTGGTGGTCCTGCCGATGACGCCCACCACCCAGGGGCCGACCAGGTTGAGGGCGAGGAACGCCAGCGCGAGCACGATCGCGACGACCGCCGCCGAGGTGTTCCGGAAGGCCGCCGGGACGGCGGCCAGGATCGCCAGCAGCGCGACCACCCGCACGAACCGCATCGCGGGCGGCGTCTGACGTCGCGCCACCCCGAGCGGGCTGACCACCACCCGCCGAAGCCCGACCACCGCCGACAGGCCCACCAGCAACGGCACGGCCAGCAGCACGCCGAGCACGGGCAGCACCCCCGGCCACAGGTCGGCGGCGAACCACGACCCGCCGGCCATCCGGATCCGCCCCAGCAGGGGGGCGGCCGCGCCGTACAGCGCCAGGCCCAGCACGGCGCCGCCGAACGCCGTGATCACCGCCTCGGCGACCGTCATCAGGACGACCTGCCCCGGTGTCGCCCCCACCAGCCGCAGCGCGGCCAGCCGCTGGTCGCGGCGCGCCACCGTCAGCCGGGCCGCCGCGCCGCCGAACACGAGCAGCGGGACGACCATCAGCACGCTCGCGATCAGCGCCATGATCCGGTACACGGTGATCTCGTCGCCGGCCTTCCCCGCGAAGTCGGCGATCTTCGTCGGCGAGGTGGTGGTCAGCGGCTGGTCGGCCCGGGAGGCCGTCATCGCCGGGTCGGCGGGCGTGCGTCCGACGACGGCGACCAGCTCGCCCGGGTACAGCAGCCCGTCGTCCCCGAGCGTGCCGGCCACCTTGCCGGGGAAGCGCTCGGCGAGCTGCTTCGCCGGCAGGCCGGCCATCAGCTCCGCGAGCCCCGGGGACACCCACACCTCGCCGGGCCTGGGCATGCGGCTCATGCCGGGCGGCCGCACCCCCGCGGCCTCGCGCAGCGGCGCGACGTCCACGATCGTGATGATCCGGTCTCGTACGTGGTCCTGGGACGTGGCCTCGATCGCGACGGGCGTTCCCGCCGCCGCCACCGGGTGACGCCACGCCTCGCGGTCCGCCCTCGCCCCGAAGGCCACGTTGGCGGCCACCGCGAACAGCAGCAGCGCCGACGACACCGCCACCGCCGCGGCCGTCAGCCACGTCCCCAGCATCGCCTGCCGCCCGCCGCCACGAAGCAGCCGCCAGCTCAGCTCAAGCAGGTTCCTCACGCGTCGCTCCCCTCGAACCCGGGCAGCACACGCGTACGCCCCTGCTCCCGGCCCCCGGCGTGACCGGAGCTCCCCATCCCCTCGCGGCCCTCCACGTGACGGGAAAGGCCCATACCGTCCCGGCCCACGGCGTGACCAGGGAGGATCATGCCGTCGCGGACCTCGGCGACGCGGTCGCACCAACGGGCGACCTCGGGGTCGTGGGTGACGACGACGAGCGAAGCGCCGTTGTGCTTGGTGGCCTCGACCAGGATGCGCATGATCTCGTGGCCGGTGGCCTGGTCGAGCGCGCCGGTGGGCTCGTCCGCGAAGATCACGGCGGGCCGGGTGACGAGCGCGCGGGCGATCGCCACCCGCTGGGCCTGCCCGCCGGACAGCTCGCCCGGCCGCCGCCCCTCCATCCCGCCGAGACCCAGCGGCCCGAACCACTCCCGCGCCTCACGCACGGCCCGCGCCCGCGCCGTGCCGCCGAGCATGAGCGGCAGCGCGACGTTCTCCTCGGCGGGCAGCTCCGGCAGAAGCTGCCCGAACTGGAACACGAACCCGAACTTTGTGCGCCGCAGCGCGCTGCGCTCCCGCTCGCGGACGGTGTCGATGCGCTGGCCCAGCAGATGCACCTCGCCGGAGTCGGGCTTCATGACGCCCGCGAGGCAGTGCAACAGGGTGGACTTGCCCGACCCGCTCGGCCCCATGATCGCCAAGGCCTCCGCGCGCCCGATGGCGACGTCCACCCCCGCGAGAGCGACGGCCGGCCCGAACCGCTTGGCCAGCCGCCGTCCAGAAAGCACGATCTCACTCATACACACGACCCTGGCCCGCCCAGCCCCACTCCCGAATCGGCCGACCGGCCCAAAACCCCGGCGCGTATCAGCCGAAAGTCCACCCAGGATGAGCCCGGCTTTCCGCCCGGGGTTCGAGAAGTTATCCACAGTATCCACAGAGTCGTACACAGGTTCGAAACCCTGTACACAAGCGCCCTCCACCCCTGTGGACAACACCGCCAGTCGATGACCTGACCGGGTCGCCAAGCTCCACAGAAGCCCTCCACGGCCATCCACCCCGCCTCAGGCGAAGATCCCCCCGAGCGCCCGCCCTTCCCGAGGCGCCGGTACGCCCGGTCGCGGAACAAAGAAGCCGACGCCGCATACTGCGCCCCACCCGCGACCACCACCCCCAGCCACCACACCGAGACCCCCGCCCCCAGGGGCTACCACCCGGCGCCGGTACGGCGGGTCGCGGAACGGCGAAGTCGGCGCCGCGTACGGCGCCCGGCCCATGACCACCGACCCCAGGCGCACACGAAGGTCCACCCCATCTCTCACAGGCCGACCGCCGCCTCGAAATGGTGCCTTCGGCACGCTTTCTAAAGGCGACCCTCACTCAGCTCGACGGGCGCCCCTGACAAAGCGCGCCGAAGGCACCATTTCCGGGGGCGGACGAATGAGCGTCAGGCAGCGTGGAAGATACCGCGCGATCGGCTGGTCAGTGGCGGTGGTGGTTGTCCGGCTGGGCGGGGTCGCCGGGGTGTTCGAGGCCGGGGACGGAGCGGAGCCGGTGGGCGCGGGCGTGGTCGAGCCAGCGGACGAAGGCGAGGCGGCGGGCCGCCTCCAGGAGGTGCCGGTCGTGGGGCGGCGGTTCGGCCTGGGGACGCCGCGTTCCGAGGAAGGTGACGGTGTCGCCGTCCACGGTGACGGTCGCGCCGGGGCCGGCCGCCGCCAGCGCGTCCGCCAGCCGTCCGGGCAGCGTGCCGGGCGCCGCGTCGAACTCGCCGCCTGGCGTGGACAGGCGCCACTCCACCGGGCCCTCGGGGCGGCTGACGGCCGCCGCGTACACCGCCACCTGCTCCGGGGGAACGGTCACGTCGGCGGTGACCGCCTCGTACACGGCCCGTACGGCGGCGCTGCCCTCGAAGGCGGCGGCGGTGATCGAGCCGAGCTCCACGGCCGCGCGCTGGTCGAGGCGCACCGGCGCCGCAGCGTCCGTGTCGAGCCCCCGCTCGGCGGCCTCGGCCCGGCACAGCAGCTCGGTGAGCATGACCTGGGCGACCCAGCGGGTGAGCTGGCGGTCCTCGGCACTCCCCGGCTCGGGCAGCGCCGACGCCCGGGGCCCGCCGCGCAGAGCGGCGAGCCGCCGCTGCAGGTCGCCGCGCCCCAGCGGCCGCCCGTCGAGCCACCCGAGCAACCGCCCGTCGTCGAAGCCGAACGGCTCACCGCCCAGCGGGCCGGTGACCGTGACTGACGGGTCGCCGTTCAGCGCGTCCGTGCTCGTGAGGGACGGGTCACCACCCACCGGACCGGGGGCCCGGGCGGCCGGGTCGCGGCGCGCCGGGGGGACGCCGGCCGGGGCGGCCGGATCGCGGGGCCCCGGGTCGGCGGACGTGCGGTCCGGTGGGGGTGGCATGGAGGGGAGGTGGGCGGCGGTCACGGGGCCGCCACCTCCACGGTGGGGGAGGTGGGCGGAAGCCATGGGGCCGCCACCTCCACGGTGGGGGAGGTGCACGGAAGCCATGGGGCCGCCACCTCCACGGCAGGAGAGGTGCGCGGGGGCCATGGAGCCGCCACCTCCACGGCCGGAGAGGTGGGTGGGGTCATGGGGCCACCACCACCTTCACGGTCGGGGCGTACTGGCAGCGGCCGAACCACATCACCTTGGCCAGCGCCCAGTAGGAGCCGGGGTCGGCGTCGCGCGGAACCGTGACGTCGAAGGTGACGGTGCCTTCGGCGCCCGCCGCGAGCGTGAACCCCCGGACGGGGGCGGCGATGGCGTCCCACGTCCCCCAGGGGGAGACGACCTGGAGCTCGCCCCTGATCTCACCGCGGGTCCAGTTGGCCAGCGTCACGCCGAGCGCGCCCCGCCCGCCCGGCTCGACGCGCACGGACGTGGAGACGACGTCGACCGACAACCCGGTGTCCCGTGCCATGCCCGCGGTCGTCCCCTGCGCGGCCGCCCAGTCCTCGGGGATGGCGCCGGGCACCGGCAGCAGCCCGGGGAGGTCGCCGACGGCGATCGTCGCGACGTCCTCGACGCTCTGGCCGTCGTGCTCGATGCGGGTGGCGAGGAAGTACAACCCGGGCTCCACGCCCGGGGGCGGCGTGAGCGTCACCGGGAAGCGCAGGTGGCCGTCCGGTTCGAGCCGGTACGGACGGCGCGCGGGGGTCGCCGTCCAGCCCTCGGGCGCGACGAGCACGACGGCGCCCTCCACGGCGGCGTCGCGAAGCTGCGAGCTGATCACCACCGACGCCTCGACCGGCTCGCCGCCCGTGGCGCGCGCCAGCCCGGGCGACACCGCGACCGAGACCGGCAGGTAGCCCAGCGGCGCCGGGCCCCGGTTGTGCAGCCAGTACCGCGCGTGCACGGGCTGGGCGATCTCGGCCACCGGCCCGAGCCGGCCGCCCTCGGCCACCGATCTGAGCTGGGCGCCCTGGGTCACCGGCCCGAGCGTCCCCCCACCACCACCCCCGGAGGCCGGGTCGCCAGCATGCGCCGCCGAAGCGGGCGCCCCATGGCCCGGCTCGCCGGGAACGCCGTGCTGCGGGGGCGCCGGTACACCGTGGCCCGGAGCGGGCGGGGTGCCGTCGACCGGGGTGGGCGCGCCGGGGCGGGGAGTGCCCGGGACGGCGATGACGGTCGCGACCTCCGAGCCGGTGAGCTCGATGGGGCCGGTGAGCGGGTCGCCGGGGCGTTCCAGGAGGTCGGCGGTGCGTAGGGCGGTGAGGTCGAGGGCGCCGGTGAGGCGGGTGGTCGTCGCCAGGCCGGTGGACTCCATCAGTCGCAGCGTGACGCCGCGCGAAGGGTCGACGGGGGCGGCGGAGCCTTGGGCGATCGGGTCGCCGGTGGGCTTCACCGTGCCGAGCAGCACGTCCCGGGCGGGTTCGACCCGGAGGTATGACCTGGTGGGCGGCAGCGGGCCCTCGTGCGCGTCGGTGAGCACCGCGTAGAGGGGGTGGTTGAACTCCTGGCCGCGCGCGGGCAGGGTGGCGGCGCGCCAGTCGCCGTCGCCGGAGACGAGGGCGTAGGAGAAGTCGTGCGTCCAGTGCTGTAGCTGGAACGACGTCCCGTCGGGCGCGGTGCGCTTCGGCGGGTCGATCCACACGCCCGACGGCCACCCGGTGCACGACCGCATCAGCGACAGGTGCATGGCGCCGGTCGGGTCGACGGCGAATCCGGGCAGCCCGAAGGTGAGCAGCCCGACCGTGTGGTCGGTCAGCACCTCCGGCTCGGGCACCGGCCCGGGGCACACCGCCGAGACCCGCGCGTCGGCGAGGTCGGCCGCGAGCGCCGCCGCGTCGGTGACCACCAGCGCCGGCAGCGCCCGCAGGTCGCGCAGGTCGGCGTTGGGCCGCCACACCTCGTGCAGCGGCTTCCCGGCCGGAACCCACACACGTCCGTGCCTGGCCAGCGTCTCGGCGTACTCCGCGCCGGCGGCCTGGAGCAGGTCGCGCGCCGCCTCGTTGGTCTGCGGCCCGCCGATCACGATCCGGAAGTCCGGCAGGTTGGAGTCGACGTCGAGCCAGCCGTACCGGGCCCACCCGGCGCTCGCGGTCGTCGCGGTCACGCCCACCCGGGCCAGCGCGACCACCAGGTCGCGGGCGTCGGCGGCGTCGTCCAGGGCCGGTACGACGACCTCGGCGACGCCGAGCGCCCGGTCGCCCAGCGGCGTACCGCCGGGGTCGGCGAGCGAGACGCGGGCCGTCGAGCTGAGCCCGAACCAGGTGTTGGCCGGGTTGTCCAGCGTCCACGGCGCTTCGGCGGAGTCGACGTCCGGCAGCGCGAAGCCGCGCCCGACGACGGCGCCCGCGACCTCGCTGACCGGCAGCGCGCCCGGCAGGTCGACGGGGAAGCGCACGCGCAGCAGGCGGTCGGCGCCCGCGTGGTCGACGACCCGGGTGCCGAAGTCGACCCGGTCGACGCCGTGCCACAGGGTGACGGTCTGCCGGTAGCCGATGCCGTCCACGGTGCCCGTGACGACCAGGCGCGAGCCCAGCGGGCTGGTCTCGGCCCGCACGGTCGCCGGCGACTCCGACGACCCGACGACCGGCCCGCGCGGGATCAGGTGCCACGGCCCCTCGCCGAAGTCCGGGTGCGCCGGGTACTCCTCGTACACCCGCAGCTCGTTGCCGACGTGACCGTCGCGGACCAGCTCGCGGCCGGACGCCTTGTCGTAGACACTGCGCAGCCCGCCGCCCCGGGCGGGGTCGGCGGTGACGACGTAACGCTCGTTCTCGATGACGGCGCCGCCGGCCGGAGCCCACGCCGGCTCCTCGGCGGACGTCCCGGGCAGCAGCCGCCAGGTGCGCCACCCCATGGCGGGCACGTCACGCGCGTGGAACCGCAGCGTGCCCCGGTCGACCACACAGGCGACCTCCGCGCCGGAGTCGTCGACGACCCGCCCGCCCTCCAGGCCGTCCGGGAGCCGCACGGCGACCAGGGCCGAGCGGTCGAACGACAGCGTGTTGGCGACGACGACCGGGACCCCGTCCCCGGTGGTGTCCACCCGCCCGGCGAGCGCGGCGAGCGCGGCGTCCCGCACTCCGGCGGCCAGGTCGTGCGCCTCGCGCCAGCCCGACAGCAGGTCGATGTACACCTGATCGGACTCCGACCCGGTGATCGCGTCGTGGTGCGCGCCGTAGGCGAGCTGGCGCCACACCTTGTCCAGCGCCGCGCCGGGGTAGGTCCCGAGGTCCTCCAGCGCGGCGAGGGTGGCGAGCTTCTCGGCGTCGACGGCCGCGACCTCGCCGGCCCGCTGCGCCTGCTTGGTGTCGATGTACGACACGTCCTTGCCGGTGTACACGGGGTTCATGTCGCGGGTCTGCGGGCTCGGCCGCCGCCCGGTCGCCGCCAGCTCGGCCCGGACGGCGTCCAGGAAGTCGCGCGGCGTGCCGCAGACGAACCTCGGCCACACGTACTTCTCCGCCCACGACCGGTGGACCTCGGTGACCCACTTGTTCGGCGGCGTGTAGTCGGTGCCGACCGGCAGCAGCAGGTTCCTGGTCGCTCCCACCGGCTTCAGCTTGGCGTACAGCTCGTAGACGGCCTGCTCGGCCGACGGCAGGTCCGGCGAGGAGTCCATCCACCACCCGGCCGAGTAGTGGTGCGGCATGAAGTGGGTGAGCACGCCGCGGCCGGACGGCGAGATCCACTCGAACTCGCTCGGGAACTGCATGACCCGGGCGTCGTTCTTCGACTCGCGGAAGTTCTTCTGGATCGGGCCCCACTGGTGGAACGGCCCGCGCGCCCAGGCCGAGCCGGTCAGGCCGGCCGCGTCGAGATAGCCGGGGAACTGCGGGTCGTGGCCGAAGACGTCGAGCTGCCAGGCGGTGCGCGGGTCGCCGCCGAGGATGTCGCGCTGGTACCCGACGCCGTAGACGATGTTGCGGATCGTGGTCTCGGCGCCGGTGAGGTTGGTGTTCGGCTCGTTGTACGTGCCGCCGACCAGCTCCACCTGGCCGCGCTCCATGAGCAGGCGCAGGTCGGCGCGGCGCTCGGGGTGCAGGTCGAAGTACGGCTTCAGGTAGTCGATCTCGGCGAGCACGAACCGGTACACCGGGTCGCGCAGCGCCAGGTCCAGGTGCGCGTCCACCAGCGCGAAGCCGTTGCGCTCCCACAGCGGCCGGGTGGTCGCGTCGCCCGACAGCAGCTCCCAGGGCGAGGTGTAGGCCGCCTGGGTGTTCCACCACACCGGGTCGTAGTGGAAGTGCGAGACCAGGAACATCGTCCAGCCCGGCTCGGCCACGGTCACGACGGCCTCGGCGCTCGCCTCCCCGGCGGTGACGGTCACCGGCAGCTCGGCGCCGGTGACCGGGGCGGCGACGTCGAGCGGCACCTCGACCACTCCCGTGCCGGTCGCCTCGCCCGCGACCCCGGGGCCGGTCACCGTGACGCGGACGGGCGGGCCGTCGAGGGTCACGCGGAGCACCTGGCGGGCGGCGTCCTCGGTGCCGACGAACAGGTCGGTGGATTCTACGGCGGTGATGGTGACCGGCACGGGGTCTGTTCCTCTCTTTCCTGACCGGCCGCCCCTGGCTCGTGGGGCGGCCGGCGTCGTGCGTCGCGTCCGGGTGCGCCGGCCGGGGGTGGCCCCGGACGGCGTCGCCCCTACCAGGTCACGGTGGTCCTGGCGGCACGCGAGCGGCCGTACTCGGCCGACACGGCCTCCACCTCGATCGTGGTGGCGGTCTCGGCGCCGGCCCGGTCGAGCCGGGGGACGAAGTAGACGTGGTTGGGCGTGCCGCCGAGGTACGCGCGCGTGCCGTCGGGGTAACGCCGGTACACGTCGTAGTGGTGCACGGACCCGTGCCTGGGCGGCGTCCACGACAGGCGCACCGACTTGCCGGCGGGCGTGAGGTCGGCCGTGCCGAGGACGGACGGCCTGATCGGCGGGCTCGGCCGCTCGACCGCGCCGTCGTAGACGGCGATCTGGCCGACGCGCACGTCGTAGGAGGCGACCGTGGCGGGCGCGGAGGCTCGCAGGCCGATCTGCGCGATCGTCTTCCCGCGGTGGGCCGACAGGTTCAGCGTCCTGCGCTCCCAGCCGGCGCCGCGGGTGGGGCCGAGGTCGATCGTGGTGAACTTCGTGGGCGCGTCGGTGAAGGCGACGGCGGCCTTGAGGTTGGTCGCGCCGGCCCGCGGCGTCTTCACCACGACGGACAGCTTGGTGTCGGCGGCCACCGGCAGCCGGGTCTGGTAGAGCCGCACGGTGTTGGGCGCGTCGAGCCGCCCGGACAGGCGCAGCGAGGAGCCGCCCTCGTAGGCGTCGCCGAAGTCGATCGACGGGGTCAGCCTGGTACCACTCGACGACACCACCCAGCGGTAGGTGGGCAGCACGTCCTGCAGGGACAGGTTGTTCCAGCCGCCGGTGCCCACCCGCGCGCCGGCCACGTTGTAGAAGTCGCCCTGGCCGGTGTTGAAGCCGGTCACGAACGGCTTGGCGGTCACCGGCGTCGACTCGGCGACGTAGGAGGCCAGGCCCTTCCAGGGCGAGGTGGTCTCCGTGTTCGAGGGGTCGGCGTTGGCGCCGACCCAGTAGCGCGAGTCCCTGGCGTAGAAGTCGGCGCGGCCGCTGGACGACTTCCACGTCCACTCGGGCCGGTAGAGGCCGAGCGAGGTGACGTGCGGCCGGCCGGGCGGGAACAGGGCGTCCCAGGCGACGGGCGTGTCGTATCCCCTGGACTCGGTGTCGATGCCGGTGAACAGGTCGTACTCGCTGCGGCCGAGCGCCCTGGCGCGGTCGCGCGAGGCGGCCAGGCCCTCCTGAGTCCACCAGAAGTTGAGGAACATCGAGTGCGAGACGGGGGCGGGGTCGGCCAGGTAGGCGTCGTTGGCCGGGGTGAGCGCGTTCTGCCAGTCGACCGGGCCGTCCTCGGTCATCGCGTCGTACCACATGAAGTCGAGCTTCGGGCTCTCGGCGCGGGCGTACTTGATCAGGTCGCGCATGGACGTGGCCAGCTCGGCGTCCGCGCCCTCGGTCTCCTGGTTGATGAACCAGCCGTCGAACCCGTAGTACTCGGCCACCTCGGCCAGCTTGTCGGCGACCGGGAAGCGCGAACCGTCCTTCTGGACGAAGTCGCGGACCCACCGCAGCTCGCCGCCGTACACGGTCGGCGGGAAGAAGACGTTGCCGTAGACCTTCACGCCGTTGCGGTGCGCGGCGTCGATCACCGTGGCGTTCGGCGCGAGGATCAGCCCTTCGCTGGCCGACCCGCCCCAGAAGACGAGCTTGTCGACGTACTGCCAGTGCCCGAACGCGTAGTAGTCGGAGTCGGGCGAGCCCTGGGAGGGGTTGCCCGACGTGGGCCCGAACGAGACCAGCGAGGCGATGCGGCCCTCGCCCGCCCGGGCGCCGGCGTTCGCCTTGAGCGCCGGGTCGGCGGCGCGGGGCCGCAGCGGCGTGAACGAACGGTTGAAGCGGGCGTCGGGGTCGGTGGCGGGGTCCCAGCGCAGGAGCGTGTCCGGGTACCAGTACGAGGCGAGCGGCTGCCCGCCCGGGGCGGGCGCCGTGGCCGTGCCGTCCTGTCCGGACGGCCGGGCCTGCGCGGGCGCGGCGGCGAGCGCCGTGACCGTCAGCGCCGCGGCCAGCACGGATGACACTCTTCGTCGCATGGGGGGCTCCTTCGCGATGCCGGGGAGGGGGGTTGCCGGGGTCGGGGCCCGCCGCCCGCGTGAACCGGGCGGCGTCGCCCGGGGTCGCCCGGGGGACGGCACGAGCGGGATCAGGCCGGGGTCAGGACGGCGTCGATGCCGCGGGCGGCGAGGTAGGCGGGGTCGGCCGCGCGGTCGGCGCCGACGATGGCGAGCGGCCCGACCTGGCGCAGCCGCACCCACTCGGCGTGGAACTCACTGCCGGGCGCCACCTCGCCCCGCCGCTCGGGCTGGGTGCGCAGGTCGACGCCGCACACCAGCGCCGGGCGGGGCGCCGGCGCCGGCCGGCCGGCGCGCGACTCGGCGACGACCGCCGCGAGCTCCCGGGTGGCCGGCTTGATCTCGTGGTCGACGGTGAACAGGCCCAGGTCGTACTCGCGGTCGGGGAAGTCGGCCAGGCTCCGGTCGAGGTCGTGCGAGCACCACCAGGTGACGCCCCACAGCGCCGGGTTGGGGGTGACCGCGTCGAGCAGCCCCCGGACGAACGCCGGCGCGTCGCGCTCGCCGATGTCGGGGCGCGGGGCGCCGACCTCCTGCAGCCAGACCGGCCGCGCCGGGTCGAGCGCGCTCGCCGCCGCCAGCTCCACGAGGTAGTCGGCGTGCGAGACGGTGGCCGGGCCGAGCGGCCCGTCGACGGCCGAGACGCCGTTGAACACCCAGGAGTGGACCGTCGTCAGGCCGCCGAGGTCGGTGGCGTCGACCGGCCGGAACGGGTGGCCGGGGTCGTACCACGTCGCGTCGTAGACCGAGTGCAGGGCGAGCAGGCGCGGCGCGGCGGAGCGGGCGACGTCGAGCAGCTCGGCGGCCCAGCGGGTGGAGTCCTCGGGGGTGGTGGGGTTGGACGGCCACAGGTTGTCGACCTCGTTGCCGAGCGTCACGGCGAACACGTTGTCGCGGGTCGCCACCTCCCGGGTCAGCCGGTCGACGTACGCGGCGACGCCGTCGCGCACCGCCGGGTCGGTGAACAGGCTGCGCCGGTGCCAGGTGAGCACCCAGGACGGCAGGAAGTCGAAGCTCGACAGGTGGCCCTGCAGCAGGTCGACCGAGACGCCGAGGCCGAACTCGGCGGCGACGTCGACGAGGCTGAGCAGGTCGTCGACGCCGCGCTGCCTGATCAGCGTGCGGTTGGGCTGGATCCACGGCCAGATCGGGAAGACGCGCACGTGGTCGAGCCCGATGCCCGCGAGGTCGGCGAGGTCGCGGCGGGCGTCGTCCGCCGAGAAGTCGAGCCAGCTGTAGAACCACCCGGCCGACGGCACGTAGTTCGCCCCGAAGCGGAGCGGGGCTTGGCTGGGCGGTTGCGGTGTCACACGTCCTCCGGCGGCAGGGCGGCGCGGGGCGGACGTCCGCCGCGCTCGGCCCTGGCAGCCTAAACCGCTTTAGTTGAATCTGCCAAGGGCGGCGGCGAGGTGCTCTCGCGGACGGTGAGCCGGGGGGTGGGCGTCTTGCGGTTCACCCGCCGGGCGGGGTCGGCGACCAGGGCCAGCATGGCCTCGGCCACCTCCCGGCCGAGCGCGAAGGTGTCGCGCGACATCGCGGTCAGGGCGGGGTGGACGATGCGCGTGAGCACCGAGTCGTCGAAGGCGACGATCGACAGCTCGGCCGGGACGGCGACCCCCATCTCGGCGGCCACCCCGAGCCCGGCCACGGCCATGAGGTCGCTGTCGTAGACGATCGCGGTGGGCCGCTCGGCGCGCGACAGCAGCGTGCGGGTGACCGCCGCCCCCTCGGCGTCGCTGAAGTCGGTCGGCAGCGAGGCGACGCCGGTCAGCCCGAGCCGCCGCGCCGAGTCGCGCAGCGCGCGCATGCGGCGCTGTGTGTGCTGGAACGCCGGCAGCCCCGCCACGTGGGCGATGCGCCGGTGCCCCAGCGCGGCGAGGTAGTCGACGATCGAGAGCATCGCCTCGCGGTCGTCGGCCCACACGCTGGACAGCGTCCCGTGGGCCCCGGGGCCGCCCAGGACGACCGCCGGCACGCCGAGGTCCTCGACGACCTTGGGGCGCGCGTCGCGGAGCTTCAGGTCGACCAGGATGAAGCCGTCCACCCGGTGCTCGGAGGCCCAGCGCCGGTAGACCTCGATCTCGGCCTCGGTGTCCTCGACGACCATCAGCTCCAGCGCGACCGAGCTGGCCGACAGCTCCGCCTGCAGGCCGGACAGCAGTTGGGCGAAGAACGGCTCCACCCCGATGGCGCGGGCGGGCCTGGCGATGACGAGGCCGACGGCCCCGGCGCGCGCGCCCCCGAGGGCGCGGGCCGCGGTGTGCGGGCGCCAGTTCATCTCCTCGGCGGCCCGCAGGATGCGGGCCCGCGTCGCCTCGCTGACGCCGGGCCGGCCGTTGAGCGCGAACGACACCGCGCCTTTGGAGACCCCGACGCGGCGGGCGATGTCCTCGATCGTCGGTCGCGCCACGACTCACCTTTCCCAACTCTTCCAGGGGTGCCGGGTCGCACGGGCCCGCCGGGCCCGCGCCTCGCCCGGCGTGCGGCGGCGGGCCCGGCCTCGCCTGCGGCCCGTCGCACCGAAGGGTCTCGGAACCCGGGGGTTCGTCTCAACCCTTGACATCGGAGTCTAGTGAGGTGGATAGTCCCCAGTCACTAGAGCGGTTTAGTAACCGAGGTGACCGGCGGGCTGTGAACGGTGGCCGGTTCACCCGTCACAGGTTCCGTGGCCGGGCTCGCGGAGCGGGAACCCGCGGCGGGCCGGGCGCCCGCACGGCGGACCGGTCATGGCAGGAGAGGTCATGGGAAGAAACTGGGTAGGGCTGGCGGCGGCCGCGGTGGCGCTGTCGACGCTGGCGGCGTGCGGGCTCGGCGGCCCCGAGACCTCCAGCGCTCCGGCCGCGAGCGCCTCGGGCGAGGTGAAGGGCAAGGTCAGCCTGCAGACGTGGGCGCTGAAGCCGAAGTTCACCGACTACGTGCAGGGCGTCATCGACTCCTTCGAGAAGAAGTACCCCGGGGTCGAGGTGCAGTGGCTCGACCAGCCCGGCGACGGGTACTCCGAGAAGGTCCTGACCCAGGCCTCCGGAGGCAGCCTGCCCGACGTGACCAACCTGCCGCCCGACTTCGCGCTGCCGCTGGTCAAGAACGGGCTGCTGGTCGACGTCGCCGCCGCCGACCCGAAGGTCGCCGAGGACTACGTCCCCGGCGGCGTGGAGGGCTACCGCTACGCCGGCTTCGACGGCGTGTACGGGTACCCGTGGTACCTGAACACCGACGTCAACTACTGGAACACCGAGCTGCTCACGAAGAACGGGCTCGACCCCGAGGCGCTCCCCACCGACCTCGACGGCCTCATCGCCCAGGCGAAGGTCATGAAGGAGAGGTCCGGCGGCAAGGCCTACCTGATGAGCCGCAAGCCCACGCTGATCGACCTGACCAACGCGGGTGTGCAGGTCATGGCGCCCGACGGGAAGAGCTTCACGTTCAACACCCCCGAGGCCGCGGCCATCCTCGACAAGTACCGTGACGCGTTCAAGCAGGGCCTCATGCCCCGCGACGTGCTTACCACCAAGTACGCGGGCAACACGGCGCTGTTCAACTCCCGGACGGTCGCCTGGACGACGGCCGGCGGCAACTACATCACCAGCCTGGCCACCGACAACCCGTCGCTGGCCCCGAAGGTCGTCCCCTCGCCCGCGTTCGGCACTCCGCCGCTCTACGTGCAGGGCCTGTCGATCCCCAAGAGCACCAAGAACCTGCCTGCGGCCATCGCGCTCGCGCGGTGGGTCACCAACGCGGAGAACCAGGCGGCCTTCGCCCACCTCGTCAACATCTTCCCCAGCACCAAGGCGTCGGCGAGCGACCCGTTCTTCAGCCAGAGCGACGGCACGCACTCGGGCGACGCGAAGGTCATCGCGTTCACCTCGCTGGCCAAGGCGAAGATCCTGCAGCCCGTGCAGGTCACGCAGGCGATGAGCGACTTCGTCGACCAGCAGTTCGCGCTAGCGATCAGCGGCGACGAGTCCTCACAGAAGGCGCTCGACGACGCCGTCGCCAAGTGCGACCAGCTTCTCAACGGCTGACGTAGATCCGCGACGGGTGCGGGGCCGGGCGGCCCCGCACCCGTCGCGCAGGAGATGAAATGACGCACAAGCGCTGGTTCACCCCGTGGGTGCTGATCGCACCGGCCGCCGTCTGGCTCGTGGTCTTCTCCGCCTTACCGGCCGTGAACACGGTGATCCTGTCGTTCACCGACGCCAAGCCGCTCGGCGGCGGCGGCTTCGTGGGCCTGGACAACTACACGCGGATGCTGGACGACCGGCAGCTCGTCGACGCGCTGGTCAACAGCATCGTCTACATGGCGGTCTGCCTTCCGCTGCTCACGTTCCTGCCCCTGCTGCTCGCGGTGCTGGTCGAGAAGAGGCTGCGCGGGATCACGTTCTTCCGCATCGCCTTCTACACCCCGGTGATCGCCTCTGCCGTCGTGGTCGGGCTCATCTGGGGCTGGCTGCTCGACGACCGCGGCCTGGTGAACGGCATGGCCGAACGGCTCGGCTTCCTGAGCGGGCCGCTGCCGTTCCTCACCGACCGCTGGCTGCTGCTGTTCAGCGCGATCAGCCTGACGGTCTGGAAGGGCCTGGGCTACTACATGGTCATCTACATGTCGGCGCTCGGCAACGTCAACCGGGAGCTGCACGAGGCCGCCGCCGTGGACGGCGCCGGCCGGGTGCGCCGGTTCGTCTCGGTCACCGTGCCCGGGGTGCGCAACACGATGCTGCTCATCTCGGTGCTGATCGCCGTCTTCGGCCTGCGGGTCTTCTCCGAGCTGTACATCCTCTCCAACGGCACGGGCGGCCCCGGCGGCCGGGACATGTCGCTCGTGATGCTCATCCAGATGTACGGCCAGGGGCTGACCGGGCAGCTCGGCTACGCCTCGGCGCTCAGCGTCCTGCTGTTCGTGGTCACCGTCGGCCCGATGCTCGTGCTGATGCGGCTCAACCGGAAGGGGGCATGATGGCCGGCGGTGGTCGCGGGTTCAACGGCGTCTCGCCTGTGGAGAAGGTGGTCCGCTACACGCTGCTGGTGTTCGTGCTGGTCATCACCATCGGGCCGTTCCTGTGGCAGCTCTCGACGTCGCTCAAGGGCATCGGCGAGGACGTCTACACGCAGACGCCGAGCTTCATCCCCCAGCAGCCGACCCTCGGCAACTACGCCGAGGTGACCGAGACGATCCCCGTGTGGGCGTACGCCGGCAACTCGCTGTTCGTCGCCTTCATCGTGGTCGCCGGCAACGCGGTCGGGGCGACGCTCGCGGGCTTCGCCCTGGCCAAGCTGCGCTTCCGGGGGTCCAAGCCGGCGCTGGGGCTCTTCCTCGCGACGCTGGTGCTGCCCGGCGAGGTCACGATCATCTCCCAGTACGTCATCGTCCGGGGCCTCGGCTTCGCCGACTCGCTGGTCGGGGTGGCGCTCCCGGGGGCGCTCCAGATGCTCAACGTGCTGCTGATGCGCACGGCGTTCCTGTCGATCCCGAAGGACATCGACTCCGCCGCGATCATCGACGGCGCCACGGTGTGGCAGCGCCTGGTGCACATCGGGCTGCCCAACGTGCGCGGCATGCTCAGCGTCGTGGTGATCTTCTCGTTCATCTACGCCTGGGACGACTTCCTGTGGCCGCTGATCGTGCTGACCGACCCCGACAAGTACACCCTCACCGTCGGCCTGCAGTACCTCAACGGCACCTTCACCTCCAACCCCCGCCTCATCGCCGCCGGCACCATGATCGCCTTCCTGCCGATCGTGGCCGTCTTCGCCGTCCTGCAACGCTTCTTCTTCAAGGGCGTCGAAGCCGGCGCGATCAAGGGCTGATGAGCGCTACAACCGGTCACCGGTTCATCCGGCCGGCGGCGACCACCGAGGGGTGGAGGCGAGGGGGGCGGCGAGCCGGTCTGGGGCGCGGTTGGCGGGAGTGAGATCATCGCGGCATGACGGAGAGCGCGGACGCGGTGGTCCTGTTGCATGGGTGGCCGGGGGGCACCTCGGACTACCGGCTGGTCGTACCGCTGATCGAGGGGTCGGCGCGGGTGTTCGTGCCCGATCTGTTCGACTTCGGGTCCGGGGCGCCGGAGCGGGAGGCGGCGGCGGACGCCCACGCGGAGCGGCTGCTGCGAATGCTGCGGGAGAACGACGTCCAGAGTCCGGTGATCGCCGGTTACGACATCGGCAGCCGCATCGCGCAGGCGCTGGCGCGGCGCGCCCCCGACGCCGTGCGGGGTCTCGTCGTCACGCCCCCCTACCCCGGGGTCGGCGACCGGCCGTTCCAGCCGGCGCACCAGGCGCAGTTCTGGTACCAGCACTTCCACCGCCTCGACGTCTCCAACCGGCTCCTCGACGGCGACGAGCCCGCGATCCGTGCCTACCTGGCCCACTTCTGGCGCACCTGGTCACGGGACGAGGGCATGGCCGCCGGCGACGCGTTCGAGGCGCTGGTCGCCGCCTACTCGCGCCCCGGGGCCTTCACCAGGAGCGTCGCCTGGTACCGCGCCAACCGCAGCTACGCCGCCGACCAGCCCGTGCGGGTGCCGACCGTCATGCTCTGGCCCGAGCGGGACCCGCTGTTCCCGGTGGAGTGGTCCGACCGGGTGAACGAGTGGTTCTCCGACGTCAGACTGATCACCGTCCCCGGCTCCGGGCACTTCGTCCCCCTGCAGGCCCCCCGGGCCTTCGCCGACGCGGTGTCCACCCTGGCCGGAGGCCGCTGAGCCCGCTCGCCCCGACCAGCCTGGAGGCGTAGACCTCACCCGTGCCCGGCCGGTGGGCCGACGGGTCGGGACCACCGGTGCGGGCCCCGTTCGCGTCCGCGACGTGACCTGTGTCATCACCAGGCCTATATCTCCTCCGCGCCCACCTCGGCGCCCTCCCCCGGCACCCGCGCCGCCGCGACGATCCTCTCCAGCGCCGCCGCGTGGCGCTGGAACGCCCGCCGTCCCTGGGAGGTGAGTCGCACGTGGGTGCGCCGCCCGACGGTGTCCCGGCCCTTGCGCACCGAGACGTATCCGGCGCCGGCGAGCGCGGAGATCTGCTTGGACAGCGCGGAGTCGCTGGTGTCGACGCTGTCGCGCAGGAAGGCGAACTCCACCCAGCCGGCCGGGGCCAGCAGCGCGAGGATCGACAGCCGCGCCGGGACGTGCAGGAACTCGTCGAAGGAGGCGTCCATCAGCCGCGGTCGCCCTCACGCCGCATGATCGCCTCGAAGACCCGGCGCCCCGGGCGCGCCGCCGCCACGCTCGTCAGGGCCAGAGCGGCGGCGGCGATGACGTTCGGCGCCGGCAGGCCGAGCGCGAAGGCGCCGATCTGGAAGGCGGAGAAGATCGTCAGCAGGACCGCGGCGGCGCCCACGTAGAACAGCAGCTCCAGGCCGGTGGGCCTCCTTCGGACCGCGGCGCGGAGCTGGTGGACGACCAGCAGGGCCACCGCCAGCACGAGCACGACCATGCCGACGACCGCGTTCCAGGGGCGCGGGAGATCGGCGGAGGCGAACATGACGAAGAGGAGCACCGCCGAGACCAGCACGTAAGGGCGGGCGAAGCCGTGGCGGCTGTACTCCTCGCGGGTCCGGTTCTGCATCCGGCGGATGTCGTCGAGTGATGCATGGGCGTCGTGCTGGGTCATCGGCCGTCTCTCGTCGTCCCGGTACTTTCCTCACAGGAAAGTACCAGCTACTTGCCTCACAGGAAAGTAGGTTGCCGAGGTCAACGGGCCGCATGGGAATCCCCTAACCTTTTGCCCATGTTGGAACGGGGCGAGAATCAGCCGGGGGTCATGTCGAAGATCGGTCGCCTGGTCGCCGTGGGGGCGGCCGCGGGCGTGCTGGTCGCGGGGATCGCCTTCCCGGCCGTGGGGGGCGCGGGGTTCGGCTTCATGGCGGCGGCGAACGAGGTGAACCTCAAGCCGGAGGACCTCACCGAACCTCCGCCGGCGGAGGTCACGATCGTGCAGGACGTGAGGGGCAACGAGATCGCCCGGTTCTACGAGGAGTACCGCGAGGTCGTCGGGCTGCACGAGATGGCCGACGTCATGAAGACGGCGATCCTCTCGATCGAGGACTACCGGTTCTACGAGCACGGCGCGATCGACCTGGAGGGAACCCTTCGCGCGTTCGCCAGGAACCTGAGCGCCGGCGGGGTGAGCGAGGGCGGTTCGACCATCACGCAGCAGTACGTCAAGCAGGTGCTGCTCAACTCCGCCGACACCACCCAGGAGAAGAACAAGGCGCTGGAGGCCAGCTACGCGCGCAAGCTCAGCGAGCTGCGGCACGCGATGGCCATCGAGCAGAAGTACACCAAGGACCAGATCCTGGAGAAGTACCTCAACATCGCCTACTTCGGCGCGAGCGCCTACGGCGTCGAGGCGGCGGCCAAGCGTTTCTTCGGCGTCAAGGCGAACGAGCTGACGCTGCCGCAGGCGGCGACGCTGGCGGGGGCCGTGCAGGATCCCAACGCCACCGACCCCAACCTGGGCAGGAAGCACCGTGAGCGGCTGCTGAAGCGGCGCAACGTCGTGCTCGACCGCATGGCCGAGCTGGGCGAGATCACCCCGGCCCAGGCCACCGCCGCGAAGGCCGCCAAGCTCGGTTACAAGGGCACGAAGCTGCCCGGCGGCTGCGAGGCCGGCAGGTATCCGTACTTCTGCATGTACGTCCGCAACGAGATCCTGAACAACGCCGACTTCGGCGCGACGTCGCAGGCCCGTCTCGAGTTCCTCAACCGCGGCGGCCTGACGATCAGGACGACGCTCGACCCCGGCATGCAGGCGGCGGCCGACAAGGCCATCAGGAAGTGGGTCCGCCGCTCCGACGGCCCGGCGGCGGCCGAGGCCCTGGTGCAGCCGGGCACCGGGGCGATCAAGGCCATGGCCGCCAGCCGGGTGTTCGGCCGGAGCAAGGCGAAGAACGAGGTCTCCTACAACCTCGTCGCCGACGCCGCGCACGGCGGCGCCGTCGGCCTCCAGGCCGGCTCCACCTTCAAGACCTTCACCCTGCTCAACGCCCTGAACAAGGGCATGAAGCTCGACGACGGCTTCAACGTCGGCGCGGGCTTTCGCGCGGCGGGCTACTCCTCGTTCAAGAACTGCCAGGGTGGCAACATCGGCGACCCGACGCACACCGTCACCAACGACGAGGGCACTCCTGGCTGGAAGACGCTGCGCACCGGCACGTGGGGCTCGGTGAACACCTTCTTCATGACGCTGGAGCAGCGGGTCGGGCTCTGCGACACGATCAAGATCGCCAAGTCGCTGGGGATCCACCGGTCCGACGGGCTCAAGCTCCAGGAGTACGAGACGTTCACGCTCGGCATCAACGAGATGGACCCCGTGACCGTGGCCAACGCGTACGCCGCGATCGGCGCGCGCGGCAGGTACTGCGAGCCGATGGCGATCACCCGCATCACCGACCGCGACGGCAAGGCCACCACCTACCGGCCCGAGTGCCGCCAGGCGCTCGACCCCCAGGTGGCCGACGCGGCGGCCGACGTGCTGTCCGGCGTGTTCACCAAGGGCACCATGCGCGCCGCCGGCGGCATCGGCCGCGACGCGGCGGGCAAGACCGGCACCACCGACGGCTACGCCAGCGCCTGGTTCGCCGGGTTCACCCCCGATCTGGCCGGTGCGGTCAGCCTCGGCGACCCGCGCGGCTCCCAGGAGCACAAGCTGATCGGCGTCACGATCGGCGGGCGTTACTACGGCTCGGTGTTCGGCGGCAGCATCCCGGGCCCGATCTGGCGGGACACGATGATCGCGGCGCTGCGGAACGTCGAGCCGACGCCGTTCACCCCCGTCGACAAGGAGCGCTTCGGCGGCTGCGGCGAGAGCTGCCGCCCCGCGCCTCCCCCGTCGGCCGACGACCCCGCCGGCGAGGACGCCCCCGACGCCGACGCCGACCGTGGCACCACGACCCCCGGCACCCCCCGCCCCGGCACCACCGGCACGCCCGGCCCCGGCACGCCCGGCCCCGGCACCACCGACGCCAAGCCGGAGGACTGACCCCTCACGAGCAGCCGTCCCAGCGGCACCGTCACGGCCGTGACCTCACCCTCACGGCCGTGACCGCCGCCGCCGTGTCACCCGTCCTGGCGTCTGCGGTACGCGCGTTGCTGGCAGGCGCGTGAGCAGTACACGCGGGGCCGGCCCGAAGTGGGGCGGTCGACCGGCCTGCCGCACACGCGGCAGGGTGCGCCACTACTTTCGCCGCTAGTTTCGTCACCCATTTCGTCACGCTGGCGGTCGATGAGCGCCTCGATGCCGTCGAGCACGCGTGCGAGGCCGAACTCGAAGGAGTCCTCCGGGCGGTCGTAGCCGCCGGCCTCCCACAGGGCCGTGAGCGTGGGGAAGCGGTCGAGCCGCTGGTAGAGCGAGTCGCGGGCGCCCCACCACTCCTGCTCGCTCACCCCGCTGCTCCGTTCGAGCCGCGCGGTCTCCACCAGGGTGAGGGCCTCGGCGTCGACGAAGCGGCCGACCAGGTTCACCGCGGCGATCATCTGCGCGGGGGCGAGGCCGGTGCCCGCGACCGCGCCGAGCATGTGGTCGTAGTAGGCGATGGCGTTGGGGCCGGGCAGGCGGCGGCTGCCGCGCACCTCGGCCACCCACGGATGGCGCCTGCGCAACTCCCAGCCGTCGCGGGCGCAGGCCTCCAGCCGCGCCCGCCAGCCGTCCCCGCCGGTCGGGAGCGGGCGCTCCCCGCGCACGGCGTCGAGCATGAGGTCGAGGAGCTGCTCACGGCCGGGCACGTGGCGGTAGAGCGACATGGTGGTGAAGCCGAGCCGCTCGGCGACCTTGCGCATCGACAGCCCTTCGAGGCCCTCGGCGTCGGCCAGCTCGACGGCGGCGCGCACGATCCTGCCCGCGCTGAGCCCTTGCCGGGGCTCCTCGCCGGTCTCGCGCCACAGCAGCTCCACACCGTGGTCGGGATCCTCCGCACCGCCTCTGGCCATCGCCACCTCTCTCGTCTATGGTGTTATATCTTGTGTACACCATAAACAGAAAAGAGGGCTCTCTCGTGACGGAGTTCCACGTCGATCCGCAGGGTGACGACTCCTGGCCGGGGACCGAGCACCGGCCGTACGCCACTCTCGCGCGGGCCGCGCGCGCCGCGCGTGAGGCGGCCGGCGCGGTGGTCGTCCACCTCAGGGCGGGCACGCACGTGCTGGAGGAGACGCTCGAAATCACCGGGGGGAACGTCGTCTTCCAGGCCTACGACCACGGCACTCCGGGCCGGGAGCGGCCGGTCGTCAGCGGCGGCCGCCGCGTCACCGGCTGGCGCGTCCTCGACGGCGTGTGGGTGGCGGACGTCGGCGACCTGGACACCCGCCAACTCCACGTCGGCGACCGCCGGGCCGAACGCGCCTCCATCGGCGCGCTGCCCGGCACCGTGACCGGCACGGAGACGGGTTACGTCACGGACGTCACGCTCGGCTGGCACAACCCCGCCGACGTCGAGTTCGTCTACCGGGGCGTCTACCCGTGGACCGAGGCCCGCTGCCCCGTGGCGTCCGCCGTCACCGCCCGCGATGCCGCCGACGGAGGTGCCGGCGACGGCGACGCCTCAGCCGAGGGAGACGACGGCGACGCCTCAGCTGACAGCGACGCCTCAGCCGACGGCGGGAGCGGCGCCGTCGTCCCCGGGTCCACCGTCGTCACCATGGCGCAGCCCGCGTTCGCCCGGGCGCGAGACCTGTACAACTACTCCTATGGCGGGCACTCCTCGCGCGGCCCCGGCCTGCCCACCCGGGTGGAGAACGACACCGCCTTCCTCACCGAGCCCGGCACCTTCGTGCTCGACCGCTCACGCCCGGGCCACCACGTCCTGCGTTACCTGCCCCGCCCCGGCGAGCATCCCGAGCGCACCCCGGTGATCGCGCCCGTGCTGGAGACGCTGCTGCGTGTCACGGGCGCGGCCGGCGTCACGTTCAAGGGGCTGGTCTTCGCCGACGCCACGTGGCTGCGTCCCAGCGCCGACGGGTTCCTGCACTACCACGGCGGCGGTTACTACGAAGGCGGCCCGGTCGACAAGGTCACCATCGTCGAGGGCGAGGCGTGGGTGACGGTCCCCCGTGAGTCGGCCCTGATCCCCGCTTGCGTCCGCGTCGACGACAGCACGGGCGTGCGGGTCGAGGACTGCCGTTTCACCCGGCTGGGAGCCACCGGGCTCGGGCTCACCGGCGGCGCGGACCTCACCGTGCGCGACTGCGACTTCGACACGCTCGCCGCCTCCGCCGTCACCGTCACCGGCGGCCGGGCCGTGCTGGTCGAGGGCAACCGCGTCCAGCACGTCGGCCTCGACTACTCCGGCTCCCCCGGCATCGCGGTCGGCGGCACCCGCGACTGCACCGTGACGCGCAACCACGTCTCGGACGTCCCGCACTGCGGCATCGTGGCCGGGCCCGCGCACGGCACCCGGATCGTGGGCAACCTCGTCACCGGCAGCATGGGGGTCCTCGCCGACGGCGGCGGCGTCTACCTGTCGGGCCCGCAGGGCGACGGCCCCGACGACGGCGCGCTCATCAGCGGCAACGTCATCAAGGACACCCGCACGCCCTACAACTTCGCCCTCTACACCGACTACGGGGCCCGCTGGGTGACGGTCGAGCGGAACGTCGTCATGCGCGCGGACAACACCGCCGTCCTTCAGGTCACGCCTCCGCTGGAGAACGTCGTCTACCGGGGCAACTTCTGGGACGCCGACCCGGTGGGCGCGAAGGACGTACCGGCGGGCGTCACCTACGAGGACAACACCACGATCCCCGAAGCGAGCGCCCTGGACGCCGCCACCCGGGACATCCAGGCACAAGCGGGCCTGGCGCGGCCACGCTGAACGCGACGGGCCGGGGGCTCGCTGTTCACAATGTGTCCGGATTCCTCGTGAGCGGGTGTCTTTCGTCACGGCTGTGCGCGGTGTGGGGGCGGAAGGACTCGAACCTTCGAGAGCCCTCCGAGTGAACGACCTGGGCGGCGCGTCGAGGTATTCGATTGGGTGTGAACTCGACGCGCCGGCCGTTCAACGGAGTTGTCGGCCCATCTTCCGTTTGTTCGCCCCCGGGAAAGGCGGAGCGACGGCGACAGAAAGGGAAGGAATAGCCCTGATCCGGTTGACCGCGACATAAGCCGAAGGGTCGTTGAGGTACCGCGTCAGGAGGGGGCGAGGACGCAGAACTCGTGGCCCTCCGGGTCGGCCAGGCACGTCCATGGGACGTCGCCCTGGCCGAGGTCGAGGCCGGTCGCGCCGAGAGCGCGCAGCCGGGCCACCTCCGCCGCCTGGTCGTCACCGGGATACGGCAGCAGGTCGAGGTGGACGCGGTCGGGCACGGTCTTCAGGCCTGGCGTGCGGAGGAACTCAAGGTACGGGCCGCCCCCCTTGGCGGAGCGCAGCACCGCGTAATCGTCGGTCACCTCGTGCGTGGCCCAGTCGATCGCCTCGCCCCAGAACCGTGCCATGGCCCGCGGGTCCGCGCAGTCGACCACCACCGCGGCGATCGGCCCGGTGTCCCGGTAGACCTCCCGGGGCTCCAGCACGCAGAACTCGTTGCCCTCCGGGTCGGCCAGGACCGTCCACGGCACGTCACCCTGGCCGACGTCGGCGGGCGTCGCACCGAGCGCCTGGAGACGCGCGACCAGCTCCGCCTGATGGGCCGCCGAGGTGGTGGCGAGATCGAGGTGCACACGGTTCTTCGTCGCCGTCTTGGGTTCGGGGACGGGAACGACGTCGACGCCGACGGCGACCGGGTCTGGCCAGACGAATTCGCCGACCGGCCCGACGTAGGTGGTCACGCCGGGGCTGTGGGCACTCCAGCCGAGCGCCTGCGCCCAGAACCGGCCGACAGCCGAGGCATCGAGAGCCTTGATGTTCACCTGGACAGGTCGCAGCGCCATGCCGGCGACCCTATGCGCCCCGCTCCGCGACGACGTCCGCGGGTGGCTCCCGCCGCCGGGGGACCGCCCGCGCGCTCGCGCGGGCGTACTCCACCTGGAACCACACCGTGCGGCAGCCGGGCCCCTCGCGCACGTCCCACCGGGCCGCGAGAGTCTGGACGATCGCCAGGCCGTGCCCTCCCTCGCCGCCCGCGTCGTCGCGGACGTGCGGCACCGTGTCGCCCCCGGCGTCCACGACGTCGACGTGCACGAAATCGTGGCAGTCGGCGAGCGCCACAGTGATCTTCCCGCCGTTCGCGGAGTCCGAGTGGATCAACGAATTCGTGACGACCTCGGAGACCAGTAACGTGACGTCGTCCAGCGCCGGATGTCCCGCGCCGAGTTTCTCGCCCGCGAAGACACGCGCGAGTTTGGCCGATTCGGGAGTACCGGCCAGTTCTATGACGCCCAGCAGTCTTCCTATACGCATGCGCTCGCCTTTTCGTTCGCCCGAAGGAACGCGCGTCTTGAGGGACTTCGCCTTACCAGAGTGGCGGCTGGTGGTTACGATGAGAAGAGAATGACCCTCACCTAAACTCACACCTTATGTGAGTGCGTTAGTGAGTCCTGATCTGTCGATATTCGGATAGGGAGGTATGATTTGTCCCCCCGAAAAGAGCTGGACCCCAACGAATCCCCGCGCGCCCTGTTCGCCGCCGAACTGCGCCGCTACCGGCACGCGGCCAGGCTCTCCCAGAAGGCGCTGGCCTCCCGCATGGGGTACTCCGACTCCCTGGTGGCCATGGTCGAGACCCTTACGCGGTCACCGACGGACGACTTCGCCAAAGCATGCGACAAGGCCCTCTGCCTGGACGGCACGATGTACGGCCTCTACGTCGCCACGAGGTGGGACAAAGCGCAGGCGCACCTTCGACCGTGGCTGGTAGAAGAGGAAGAGGCGCATGTTCTTCGGAGCTGGGAGCCGTCGATCGTCCCCGGCCTTCTCCAGACCGAGGCGTACGCTCGCGCGATGTTCATGACAGCCCCCGGCCTCACCTCGGAACAAGTTGAGGAGCGCCTGGCAGGCCGCATGCGGCGCCAGTCGATCCTGCACCGGGCCGATGCCCCCCTTGTCACCTTCGTTATAGATGAAGGGGTGATCCGTCGTCGTGTCGGAAGCGCGGAAATCATGCGGGAGCAACTGGGGTTCCTGTTGGATGTCGCTCAGCATCGGAACGTGACCCTGCAGATCGTGCTCCACGACGCTGGGGAGCACTGTGGGCTGGCTGGCGGGTTCATCGTCGCCGAACGGAACGGGTCGGTCTTCGCCGCTTATACGGATGCGCAGCCCAATGGACGGACGATCGACGACCGGCGGGTAATCGCGGAGCTCGCCGCCCGATATGACGCGATCCGGTCTGAGGCCCTACCGTTCAAACAGTCACTCCGACTCATAGAGGAAGTGGTGAATCAAAGTGGGTGACCTTCGGAGCGCACAGTGGCGCAAGAGCACCTACAGCACAGACAACGGCAACTGCGTCGAGGTCGCCGCCAACCTGCCGGGTGTCGTCGCCGTCAGGGACAGCAAGACCCCGACCACCCCGGCCCTGGCCTTCACGCCGGGAACGTGGTCCGCGTTCGTGAGCGGCATCAAGGACGGCACCCTGAGCGCCTGAACCCGGGCCTCAGGCAGACAGAAGGGCCCTCACCCGACGGCGAGGGCCCTTCGAACGGCTTAGACGTTGCCCAGCACGCGGGTCACGCGGATCTCCAGGACCACGCGCTGGGGGTTGGGGCGGGGCGGTTTGTAGCGTTCGGTGTAGCGCTGTTCGGCCGCGGTGACCTCGTCGGGGGTGTCGCGCACGGTCGCGCGGCCTTCCAGCGTCGACCAGCGGCGGCCGTCGACCTGGCAGACGGCCACGGGGACGCCTTCGGCTCCGGCCGCGGCGGCCAGGCGGGCCTTCACCGAGCCGGCGGAGGTGATCACGCGGGCGACGCCCTCGGCGACGTCGAGCGTGACCCCTACGGGCACGACGTGCGGGGTGCCGTCGGGGCGGACGGTGGTCAGCGTGGAAAGGTGCCGCTCCCGCCAGAAGTCGGCGAACGCCGCCCCGCGCTGCTCAAGGTCCACGCCATGGCTCCCTTCCCGGTGTCCCGCACCCGTGCCCCGTGCCCGTGCCAGGTTACGCGGCCGGGGCCTCGCCGAAGCAGATGCCGTCCAGACGGTCGGCGGTGGCGCGTTCGAGCAGGTGGGCGCTGGCCGCCGGGGCCGTCCTGCCCGCGCGGACCTCCGCGACCAGGCTCGTCCAGCGGCGGCTGTGACGCTGGAAGGTCGCCGGCGCCACGACCCGGCCCCGGGCGTACTGGCCGACCAGCGCCGCCTCGGGGTGGGCGTCGAGCATCAGCAGGTGCAGGCCCGCGCCGTTGCGGCGGGCCAGGCAGGCCATGACCCGCAGCACGATCGGGCCACAACCGCGGTTGTGCGCGACCACCGGCCGCCCTCCGCGCAGCGCGCCGCGGATGCGCCACAGGTGGGTGACGAACACCACGCCGGTGCGGGCCCGCGCCGGCGCCCACCGCAGCCTGCCCGCCCAGTGCGCACGCGACTGGGCGGAGTCGATCACCACGACCGTGCCCGCCACCACGGGCGCGACCTCGGCCCCGTCGAGGCCGTACAGGCGGCGCAGCAGGGTTGACTTGCCGGCCCCCGGCAGGCCGGTGAGCATCACCAGGGAGGCGGCCGGGTACCACAGCGTCTCCGCCGTCTTTCCGGCGATCGGCACCACGATGGCCAACGGACATCTCCTCCTGCGGACTCGCTCGCTGCGGGCTAATCGCAGCATACGTCCCGATCACCCTTAGTGATCGAGACGGTAGCGGTCACTCCCGCCGGCCGGCGACCGGTTCGGTCCCCGGCCTGGCCGCCGGAGCCCCCGAAGATGATGCCGTTTCCCCAGGTACGGCGGTCGCGGTCAGGCGGAGGCGTCCGGGGCGAACTGCGCCAGCGAGGCTTCGGACGCGGCTGCGATCTCGTCGGGGGTGGCGGTGCCCGAGGCCTCGATCGCCGCGACCCACGCGTGCACCGCCTGCCGGGAGAACTCCTGGCCCTCCGGCGAGCCGGCCGCCGCGACCGGGTCGTCGGCCACCTGGCCGTCGAGGAACAGGCCCAGCGCCATGAGGGCGCCGTCCCATCCAGGGCCGACGTAGAGCGCGCCCGCGCCGCTGCCGGCCATCTCCAGGGGGACGGCGTGCTCGAACTCCAGGGTGGTGGCGCGGTCGCCCTCGGTGGACAGGCGCAGCTCGACCACGCTGGTCTCGGCGCCGAACGTCACCTTCAGCAGGCGCGGCGCCTCGCACCGCAGGATGCGGCCGCCGGCATTGCCTTCGAGCTGGAAGTCGCCGCCGACGCGCAGCTCGCCGCTGACGGGCAGGAACCACCGCCTCAGGCGGGCGGGGTCGGTGACGGCGTCCCACACGTCCTGGGCCGGTGCGTCGTAGCCGCGCCGCAGCACCACGGCGACGCTCTCGGCGCCGTCGGCCGACCGGCGGACGACGTCACGGTGAATGGCTTTGATCTGGTCGCTTATGTCGATCACGGCGGAGACTGTAACAGTTTCCACTTATATAAGGCAAGGCTGCCATATATGCCGGCGGACTCGTGACGGTTGCACTCTCCGGCCGTCGCCGTTATGGTACTAACAGGTTCCGGAACCTGGAGGTTCTCATTGGAGAGTGACCCGCTCAGCGCGGCGTTCGCGGCACTCGCCGACCCCACGCGGCGGGCGATCCTCGCCCGGCTGCGGAACGGTGACGCCTCGGTCGCGGAGCTCGCCGAACCGTTCGCCATGACCCCGCGCGCCGTCTCCAAGCACATCGCCGTGCTGGAGGCCGCGGGGCTCGTCACACGCGGCCGGGACGCCCAGCGCAGGCCCAGCCGGCTTCGGGTGCAGCCGCTCGCCGACATCGACGAGTGGCTCGACTCCTACCGGCGGCTCTGGCAGGAGCGCTTCGACCGGCTCGACGGGCGCCTCGCCCGGCTGCGTGAGCAGGAGGAGCGGCCCTCCGACGACGAAGACAGGAGAGCATGATGACCCCACACGACGACCCGGCCCGATCGATCTCGATCGTCCGTCTCTTCGACGCCCCGCGCGCCCTCGTGTTCCGCACGTGGGTGCGGGCCGAAGACCTCGGCGCGTGGTTCGCGCCGGAGGGGTTCTCGGTCACCGACTGCGAGGTCGACCCCCGGCCGGGCGGCCGGTGGCACGTCCACTACCGGTCGGCCGAGGGCGAGCTGTTCCGGGAGTCCGGCGAGTTCCGCGAGGTGGTGGAGCCCGAGAGGCTGGTCTTCACGCTCCTCCAGCAGCCCCCCGACGGCTACCTCGGCGCCGACACGCTGGTGACCGTCGCCTTCGCCGAGCGGGGCGCGAAGACCGAGATGGCGTTCCTGCAGACGGGTTTCGACTCGGCCGCCCTGCGCGACGGCGTCGCCGAAGGCTGGCAGGGGTGCTTCGGCAAGCTCGACGAGCGGCTGAGCGCGAACGCCCGGCCGTGACCACGACAGGACGACCCGGAAAGGACCCATCATGAGCACGACCCCCGAAGAGGAAGTGCGCGCGACCTTCGAGGAGTGGTTCAGGGACTCCTCGGCCAAGGATCTGGACGCCGCGATGTCGAAGATCGCCGATGACGCGGTCTCCTACGAGCACGGCATCCCGCTCGTGTACACCGGAGTGCCCGCCATCCGCGAAGTCTGCCGTGAGGGCTTCGAACTCATGACGGGCGACTTCCGGTGGGACATCCCCGACCTCCAGGTCATCGTCCGCGGCGACATCGCCGTCACCTGGGGCCTGAACCACATGCGCGCGCAGGAGCCCGGCGGGCGGACGGTCGAGTCGTGGTCCCGCGGCACGCGGGTGTTCCAGAAGATCGACGGCGAGTGGAAGATGATCCACCAGCACGTGTCCTACCCGTTCGACCCGGCCACGGGCCAGGCCCGCACCGACCTCCGGCCCGAGCCGGCGGGCGCTCAGCAGTTCTTGTAGTCGTATCGGGTGCTGTCGTAGGAGCAGGAGTCGACCAGCTTGCCGTCGGCGCGGCGCAGGTAGGCGGTGTCGGTGTCGTTGTTCCACACGTAGGCCCGCCGCCCCCAGTAGACGGTGCTGGTGCCGCCGTCCCCCTGGCCGGTGCGCACGGTGACGGTCCTGCCGGGCTTGATGACCATCGCGCCGAAGGTGTACCGGTAGCCGGTCCTGTCGCGCAGGGTCCAGTCCTCCACGCTGACGGTCTTCTTCGTCATGTTCTTCACGACCACGTACTCGCCGTTCAGGCTGGCGTTGCCGCGCCGGTCGACGCCCGGGCTGTCGTAGTACACCTTGGTGATCTGCACCGCGGGGGCGGCGGCCTGCGCCGGCTGGGCGACGACGGCCAGGCCGCCGGTCAGCAGGACGGCGGCGATGAGGGAACGGCGGCGCACGGGGACTCCTCGTGTGGGGGATGAGACACCAGAGGAGACGGGTGAGGAATCACCACCGTTGGCGCGTTCCACATCTGGTGCTCCAATTACTGCTTAAGCCCCCGAAACCATGGCAGTTCCTAGCATCAGGTCGCCTATGCGGGGCTGGTGTCGGTGATGCGGCCGGCCGAGCACTGCGGTCCGGACGGGCGGGTGGGCGGGCACGCGGTGGCACCGGCCCGCGTCTCACTCGTCGAGGGCGGGGGTCAGGTAGGCCGCCAGCATCGTCTTCAGTTCGGCGATGAGCTCGGCAGAGCGCTGCGGCGGCGCCGAGGCGACAAGCGGCATGACGGCCTTCACCGTCGCCAGCGACATGGTGGCCAGCGTGAGACAGCGCTCCTGGTCGAGGTGCGGGGCGCGTGTGGAAAGGACCTGCGCGACGCGCGTGGCGATGTCCGTGTGGAGCTGCTCGGAGGCCCAGGCCAGGCGGTCGCCGGTCGCCGAGCCGTGCAGCAGTGCCCAGTAGGCGGGGCGGCTGCGCTTGAAGTCGGCGATCTCATCGACGAGTTGGTCGATCAGCTCGGTCAGCGGTATCCGCGTCACGTCGCCGGTCAGCCGCTCGTTCCAGTGCTGCCGCCTGCCGTCGGTGAACCGGGCGAGCAGGGACTCCAGGATCTCTTCCTTGTTGTGGAAGAACTGGTACAGCGAGCCCGGCGACATCCCGGCTCGCGCGGCGATCGCGTTGGTGGTCGCCTCGGCGTAGCCGATGTCGGCGATCACCTCCTCCGCCGCGTCGAGGATCTCCTCCATGCGTTTGAGGCCGCGCGCCTGGCGGCGTACAGGCTTGCGTGTCTCGACCATGGATCACCGTCCACCTTGACAAATGCGAGCGTTTACTTGTATTTCTCAGTTCATCGCTAAATACGAGTAGTTTACCGACTTCGGGGTTGATCAAGATGATCGTCCGCGCCCATACCCCTCCGGTGACCGCGCCGCCGGCGCCCCCGCTGCGCCGCCTCGGCTACCTGCTGGTACGGCGCCGCCGCCTGGTGATGATCCTGGCCCTGCTCGGCACGGTCGTCATGGGCACGCTGGCGGCGGGCACCGTGAGCGGGCTGTCCCTCGCCCGCTACGACGCGCCGGGCTCGGAGTCCGACCGGGCGCAGAACGAGCTGGCCGAGCGGTTCGGCACGGGTAGCGCCGACCTCGTCCTGCTCGTCACCGCCAAGGGCGGAAACGTGGACGACCCCGCCGTGGCCGCCGCCGGCCGGGAGCTGACGAGCCGGCTGGCCGCCTTCGACGGCGTGGCCGAGGCCGCCTCCTACTGGTCGCGGGGCACCCCCGCGACGCTGCGCAGCGAGAACCGCGCGCACGCGCTCGTGCTCGCGCGTATCCCGGGGGACGCCAATGTGGTCAGGGGACGGATCCTGCCGCGAATCATCCCCGAGCTGACCCGAGACGATGACACGATCACCGTTCGGGCGGGCGGCGGGGAGGAGGTCTACCGCCAGACCGTCCCGCTGGCCAGGCAGGACTTCGTGCGGGCCGAGATGGTGATCTTTCCCCTGGTGTTCATACTGCTCTGGATCTTCCTGCGCCGCCTGGTGGCGGCCGTGGTGCCCATCGTGCTGGGCGTCTTCGTGATGGTGGTCTCGCTGGCTCTGATCCGCCTGCCGCTGCTCTACTCCGATGTCTCCACCTTCGCGCTCAACCTGACGCTGGCGCTCGGCCTCGGCCTCGGCATCGACTACGCGCTGTTCATCGTCTCGCGGTTCCGCGAAGAGGTACGGCTGGGCCATGACCGGCACGAGGCGGTCGCCAGAAGCGTCGAGAAGGCAGGCCGTACGGTGATCTTCAGTGGAGTGACCGTGGCGGCCTCGCTCGCGGTGCTGCTGCTGATGCCCTTCGACTTCTTCCGGTCCTTCGGCTACGCGGGGATCGCGGTGGTCATCGGGGGAGTGGTCGGCGCCGTGATCGTCCTGCCCGCGGTGCTCGCCGCGATCGGTGACCATGTGCTGCCCCGGCGTACGAAGGAGGAGGACGGCACGTTCTGGCGCGGCCTGGCCACGCGCGTCATGCGCAAGCCGCTGATCTTCGGCGGAGTGGCGACGGTGGTGCTCCTGCTGCTCGGCTCGCCCTTCCTCGGGCTCAACTTCGGCGTCGCGGACGATCGCATCCTGCCCACCTCGGCGCCGGCGCGGCAGACCTCCGAGGTGATCCGGGCGGAGTTCCCCGCGGAGGAGAGCGACGCGCTGCAGGTCGTCTCCGCCGGGACCGCCGACGCGGCGGCGGTGCCCGGCTACGCGGCCGCGCTGTCGCGGCTGCCCGGGGTCGCCCAGGTGGACTCGGCGGCGGGATCCTATGCCGGGGGGCAGCGGGTCGGCGACGGCGATCCCGGGCGGTTCCAGGGCGACGAGGGGACCTGGCTGTCCGTGGTGCCGTCCGCGGAGCTTATGGAGCGTGATCCGGTGGGCCTGGTGCGGGACGTGCGGGCGCAAGCGGCGCCGTTCGAGGTGCTGGTCGGCGGCTACCCGGCAGAGCTCGGCGACTACCGGCAGGCGGTGGTGGACCGGCTCCCGCTGCTGCTCGGGCTGATCCTCGTGGTGACGTTCGTCATCCTGTTCCTGATGACGGGAAGCCTTCTGATCCCGTTGAAGGCCACGGTGCTCAACCTGCTGAGCCTGTCGGTGATGCTGGGCGCGCTCGTGTGGATCTACCAGGATGGGAACCTGTCGGGCCTGCTCGGCTTCACCGCGACGGGCACCCTCGATCCGAGCATTCCCATCCTGATGTTCTGCATCGGGTTCGGGCTCTCGATGGACTACGAGGTGTTCCTGCTGTCGCGGATCAGGGAGGAGTACGACCGCACGGGCGACACCGCCGCCGCCGTCACGGCAGGGCTCCAGCACAGCGCCCCGCTGATCACCGCCGCCGGTGCGATCCTGGCGATCTCCTTCGCGGCCTATGTCACCGCGGGCGTCTCCTTCGTGCAGATGCTCGGCGTAGGGATGGCGGTGGCGATCCTGGTGGATGCCACGATCATTCGGGCGATCATGGTTCCGGCCTTCATGCGGCTCGCGGGCCGGGCCAACTGGTGGGCGCCCAGCCCCCTGCGGCGGGTGCACGCGCGGATCGGGCTGAGCGAGTGATCCGGGCCCCGCCCTTTCGGGCCGGGCCCGGGGTGCCGGAGGGGCGTCAGACCAGTTCGGACGCGGCGGGGAAGCGGGCCCAGACGCGGTGGTGCTCCAGGAGGCGGACGGTCTCCCCGAGGATCGCCTCGGGGGCGTCGCCGAGGAGGACGCCGGGGGCGCCCTCGGGGACGCCCGCGGCGGTGAGGGCCGCGTCGGCGCCGCCCCAGCCGCCGAGGGGCTTGGCGTGGCGGTAGGCCTCGGCGAGCATCAGCGCGACCCGGGGATCCACCACCGCCCCGGCGGAGGCGCCGTTCGCGGCCTTGGCGTCGCGGGCGCCGTAGGCGTCCGCGCCGGGCGCGGGCGCGCCGGCCACCAGCAGGGCGTCGAACTCCACCGACCGCGCCGTGGCGAAGGTGCGCTGCACCACGACGGGCTCGCCGTCGGCCGTCCCGAGCACCCCGCCGGTCGGCGCGACGACCAGCGGCACCATGCCGCCGTCCAGGATCGCCTGGCGGACGGTCGCGACGGCGTCCAGGTCGCTGCCGGGGCCGGCGACGATGCCGATGACCCGCCCCGCGGTGGGCCAGGTGTCGCCGAGCTGCGAGAGCGCCGGGCTCGGGTCGGCCTGCGGCAGCGGCCCGGAGGGCTGGGGCGCCGGCAGGCCGAGGCCGGCCGCCACCTGCTCGCACAGGTAGGGGTCGATCTCGGCGAGCGTCCTCAGCGTGCGCTCCTTGATCACCTGCTCGTAGACCTTGCCCAGCTCGAAGGTGTACGCCGCGATGATGTGCTCGCGCTCCACCGGCGTCATGCTCAGCCAGAACAGCCTCGCCTGGCTGAAGTGGTCGGCGTACGAGGCGGGCGCCTCGCGCACCTTCCGCGCCGCCGGCACCGGAACGGGCACCTCGACGTACCCGCCCTCCTGCGCGCCCGCGAAGAAGGGGCAGCCGCCGTCGAGCGTGTTGGGCTTGTAGGGGGCCACACCGGTGTGCACCGCGGTCTGGTGCATCCCGTCGCGGAGCATGTCGTTGACGGGGGCGTGCGTGCGGTTGATCGGGATCTGCCCGAAGTTGGGGCCGCCGAGCCGGCTGATCTGGGTGTCGAGGTAGGAGAACAGCCGCCCGGCCAGCAACGGGTCGTCGGTGACGTCGATGCCCGGCACCAGGTGGCCCGGGTGGAAGGCGACCTGCTCGGTCTCGGCGAAGTAGTTGCTCGGGTTGGCGTCGAGGGTGAGCAGGCCGATCGGCTGGACGGGCGCCAGCTCCTCCGGGACGATCTTGGTCGGGTCCAGCAGGTCGATGCCCTGGAAGGTCTGCTCGGGGGTGTCGGGGAAGATCTGGATGCCGAGTTCCCACTCGGGGTACGCGCCGGCCTCGATGGCGTCGGCCAGGTCGCGCCGGTGGAAGTCGGGGTCGACGCCGTTGATGATCTGCGCCTCTTCCCACAGCAGGGAGTGCACCCCGGCCTTGGGCTTCCAGTGGAACTTCACCAGCGTCGTGCCGCCCGCCGCGTCGACCAGCCGGAAGGTGTGGACGCCGAAGCCCTCCATCGTGCGGTACGAGCGCGGGATGCCGCGGTCGGACATGTTCCACAGGGTGTGGTGCGTCGCCTCGGTGTGCAGGGAGACGAAGTCCCAGAAGGTGTCGTGCGCGCTCTGCGCCTGCGGGATCTCCCGATCGGGATGCGGCTTGCCCGCGTGGATGACGTCGGGGAACTTGATCGCGTCCTGGATGAAGAACACCGGGATGTTGTTGCCGACCAGGTCGAAGACGCCCTCGGAGGTGTAGAACTTCGTGGCGAACCCCCGCGTGTCGCGTACGGTGTCCGCCGAGCCCCGTGAGCCCAGCACCGGCGAGAAACGGACGAACACCGGCGTGCGCACGTCCTTGGCGAGGAACGCCGCCTTGGTGATGTTGGCGGCGGAGCCGTAGCCGCGGAAGACGCCGTGCGCCGCGGCGCCGCGGGCGTGCACGACACGCTCGGGGATGCGCTCGTGGTCGAAGTGCATGATCTTCTCGCGCAGGTGGTGGTCCTGCAGCAGGACCGGGCCCCGGGGGCCCGCCTTGAGCGAGTGGTCGGTGTCGGCCAGCCGCAGCCCCTGGGCCGTGGTCAGGTACTGCCCGCCCTGCGCCCTGGCGGCGGGCGGGACGTCCGTGCGCTGCCCCGTGGGCGAGTACGGCCCGGGCCCGCGCTGGTCGGGCTTCGGCGGCAGAGGCCCCCGGGGCGCGGTCGGCTCGTCGACCGGCGGCGGCTCGGGAGCGGGCCCGCCGGGCGCGACACCGGCCTTGCCGTCACCGGAGACCGCCTCGGCCATCTTGCCGGCGACCTTCTCCACCGCCGCCTTCACCGGATGGGACTCTTCCATCGTTCTCCTTCGACATGAGATCAGGGGCGGTCCGCGCGAACCCTCGGACACCGAGAGCCATCGGCCACTCACGTGGAGTGACCGACGAAGGGCGCAGGGCCCCAGCGGGAAGATGCCCTGGAACGGGCGGCCAGAACCGGCACGTGGAGCAGTTCACCCGGCTCGGCCGCCCTGGTCGTCGGACCGGCACCGGGTGAAGCTCACCCGCGCCGACCGGCGACCGCGGTGGACGGCTACGCGTGCTGCTCGCCGCCGCTGAGGCCGAGCTCCGCGGCGACGTCCTCCATGTTGTCGAACGTGCGATCCGGCAGGGACCGGACGACGGCCAGGACACCGTCGGGCGCCCCCTCCGACCGCGCCCGCTCCAGCAGCGTCGCCCGGTCGGCGGGGAACACGTGGGTGCCGCTGATCCACTTGGCGAGCTCGCTGCGGCTCTCCACCTCGCCCGAGCTCATGCCCTCCGGCGAACCGGGCTCGTGCGCCTCATCGTGTCCGGCACCGTCGGTGCCGGGTATCCGCTGTTCCATATGACCCACCTCTCGTATGGATCAACAGCTATCCCGGCTGGGGACCGGCAAACATCCGGCGTGGCGAAGTGGCTGCTCAGACCTGGTGGAGGTCGACGTCCAGCAGGTCGGCGAGGGCCTTGAGGTCGGCGGTGCGGTGGCCGGTGCCGAGGGCCCAGTGGTGGGAGACGCCGGTGGCGCTCCACTCGTCGGTCCACTCGCCGGGGTCGCGGCCGAAGTCCACGCGGGAGGTGGTGTTGCCGATCCGCAGGAGCGGGCCCGCCACGGTGCGGCCTTCGGAGGCGAGGAAGGCGAAACGGCCGTCGGGGCGCTGGATGAGGCCGAACGCGGTGACCGGGCCGTGCCTGACGTCGAACTCCACCGACACGCCGTAGCCGCGCTTGCCGTGGTAGACGCCGAGGCCGCGCAGCAACGGCTTCCCGGCGCTGATGGCCAGGTGGGCGGGGCCGTCGTGGCCCATCTCGACGTGGCCGCGCTCGAAGTCCAGCGCCTGCAGCTCGGTGAAGGAGCCGCCGGCGCCGAGTCGGTCCATGATGAGCATGGCCAGGCTGGTGCGCAGCTCGTACTCGCCGGTCGCGGGCACGCCGCGGGCGGTGAGCAGCGAGGCGCCCAGGATCATGCCCGCGCCGAGCCGTTCGTGCACCTCGCCGTCGAGCCCCCGGTGGTAGTAGGCGAGGCTGTCCAGCTCGAAGTCGGCGACCAGCCGGTCGAGCCCGACGGCCACCCGGGCGGCCCAGTCGAGGTCGGCCCCCTTGACGGTGTCGGCGAGCTCGAAGACCTCCTCGGCCTCGGCGCGCTTGGCTGCGGCCTCGGCGTCGGTGACCTTCTCCACCCGCACGCGCAGGTCGTCGAACTCCAGCACCTCGACGTGCCCGCCGAAGTTGGACGACACCAGCGTGAGGTCGGTGGACACGTCGAGCATGCCGGGGTACAGGTGCCCCATCAGGCCGTGCCGGCCGTGGCGCAGCGTCGCGCGCACGCCCGCGGCGCGCACCCAGCGCCCGATGCGCGCCCACGCCCGCTCGTCCTCCAGGTACCCCGAGACCGAGCGGAACGGGACGCCGCAGCGCTGGAAGGTGTTGGCCATCTCCGGCAGCGGGCAGGCGCCGCAGTACGCCAGCCACTGGCCGGTGTCGAAGGTGGCGTGGTCCATCGACGGCGTCGGCTGCAGGTTGACCAGCAGCACCGGCGCGCCGCTGCGCTGGGCGATCGGCAGCAGCATGGTGGCGGTCATGTACGTGGTGAGGAAGCCGACGATGAGGTCGCAGCCGGCGACACGCAGTTTCTCGGCGGCGGCGGCCCCCTCCTGGGCGTCGGAGACGAACCCGACGTCGACGATCTCGGCGTCGAAGCCGCGCATGCGCTCGGCGACGCGGCGAGCGGACTCCTGGAGCTGCGGGAGCAGGCCGGGGAACTGGGGCCAGTAGGCCCCCAGCCCGCCCGCGACGAGCCCGACGCGTACCTTCTTGCCTGCCATGCTGGTTGTGCCTTTCCGTGCTGGTCGCGCCTTTCGGTCTCAGCGCAGGAACGCGGCCGCGACCCCGGCGTCCACCGGGATGTGCAGGCCGGTGGTGTGGGAGAGCTGGGTCAGGTGGAAGACGGCCGCCGCGACGTGCTCGGGCAGCACCTCCCGCTTGAGCAGCGTCCGCCGGGCGTAGAACTCGCCCAGCTCGGACTCCTCAACCCCGTACACGGCGGCCCGGTTGGCGCCCCAGCCGGAGGCGAAGATGCCCGAGCCGCGCACCACCCCGTCGGGGTTGACGCCGTTGACGCGGATGCCGTGCCCGCCCAGCTCGGCCGCCAGCAGCCGCACCTGGTGGGCCTGGTCGGCCTTGGCCGCCCCGTAGGCCAGGTTGTTCGGCCCCGCGAACACCGCGTTCTTGGAGGAGATGTAGACGATCTCGCCGCCCAGGCCCTGGTCGACCATCACCCGGGCGCTCTCGCGGGAGACGAGGAAGGAGCCCCTGGCCATCACGTCGTGCTGCAGGTCCCAGTCGGCGACCGTGGTCTCCAGCAGCGAGCGCGACAGCGACAGGCCCGCGTTGTTGACGACCAGGTCGACCCCGCCGAAGGCGAGCACCGCCTGGCGCACGGCCTCGGCGACCTGCTCCTCGCTCGTGACGTCCGCCTCCACGGCCACCGCCGCGTCGCCGGGCAGCAGCGCCCTGGCGCCGATCTCGGCGGCGACCTTCTCGGCCGCGCCGAGGTCGCGGTCGGCGACGACGACGCAGGCGCCCTCGGCGGCGAGCCGGCGCGCGGTCGCCGCGCCGATGCCCGAACCGCCCCCGGTGACCAGCGCGACGCGGGTGGCGAGCGGCTTGGGAGCTGGCATCCGGCGCAGCTTCGCCTCCTCCAGCTCCCAGTACTCGATGCGGAACTTCTCCGACTCCTCGATCGGCCGGTACCGGGAGACCGACTCGGCGCCGCGCATCACGTTGATCGCGTTGACGTAGAACTCGCCGGCCACCCGGGCGGTCTGCTTGTCCTTGCCGAAGGAGAACATGCCCACGCCCGGCACCAGCACGATCGCCGGGTCGGCGCCGCGCATCGCGGGCGAGCCCGGCACCACGTGCCGCTCGTAGTAGGCGCGGTAGTCGTCGCGGTAGGCGGCGTGCAGCTCGCGCAGCCGGGCGACCGCCTCCTCCAGGGGAGAGTCCGGCGGCAGGTCGAGCACCATCGGGGCGACCTTGGTGCGCAGGAAGTGGTCGGGGCAGGAGGTGCCCAGCGCGGCCAGCTCGGGGTGCCGGGCGCGGGACAGGAAGTCGAGCACCTCGGGCGTGTCGGTGTAGTGGCCGACCTGCCGGGCGTCGGTGCTCGCCAGGCCGCGCAGCACCGGGAACAGCGCGGCGGCGCGGGCGTGCCGCGCGGCCTCCTCCAGCGGGGCGTGCACGACCGGGCCGAACGGGTCGGGGCGGCCGTGCTCGGCCAGGTACCGCTCCGCGGTGCGGATGATCTCCAGGGAGCGGGCCTGGCACTCCCCGGAGGTCGCGCCCCACGCGGTGATGCCGTGGCCGCCGAGGATCACGCCGATCGCCTGCGGGTTGGCCTCCTTGATGGCGGCGATGTCGAGGCCGAGCTGGAAGCCGGGGCGCCGCCAGGGCACCCACAGCACGCGGTCGCCGAAGACGCGACGCGTCAGCTCGGGCCCGTCCTCGGCGGCGGCGACGGCGATGCCGGCGTCGGGGTGCAGGTGGTCCACGTGCGCGGCGTCGACCAGGCCGTGCATGGCGGTGTCGATCGACGGCGCCGCGCCGCCGCGCCCGTGCAGGCAGTAGTCGAACGCGGCGACCATCTCGTCCTCGCGCTCGACGCCCGGGTACACCTCGCGCAGGGCGAGCAGCCGGTCGAGGCGCAGGACGGCCAGGCCGTTCCCGGTCAGCGTGCCGAGGTCGCCGCCGGAGCCCTTGACCCACATCAGCTCGACGTCGGCGCCGGTGACCGGGTCGTGGCCCGGGCCCTTGGCCGAGGCGTTGCCCCCGGCGTAGTTGGTGTTGCGCGGGTCCGCGCCCAGCGTGTGACAGCGGCCGAGCAGCTCGTCGACGTCCATCAGGCCCCCCAGCCCGCCTGCGTGCCGCCCACCCGGGCAGCGACGATCTTCTCCTGGTATCCCGAGGCCTGGTAGGCGGCGATCGGGTCGCCGTCCAGGCCGCGGCCGCTTCGCCACTCGGCGAGCAGCGGGCGCACGTCGGTGTCGTACGCGTCCATCAGCACGGCGTTGGCGCCGAGCACGTCCCCGGCCTCCTGGGCGGCCCGCAGCGCCGCCGCGTCCACCAGCAGGGCCTTGGCGGTCGCCTCCTGGGCGTTCATCACCGAGCGGATCTGTCCCTGGATCTTCGGCTCGATGTTGTGGCACTGGTCGAGCATGAACGCCACGCCCGTGGACGGCTCAAGGCCGCCGCCGCGCACCACCTCGTGCATGATGCGGAAGAGCTGGAACGGGTCGGCCGCGCCGACCATGAGGTCGTCGTCGGCGTAGAAGCGGGAGTTGAAGTCGAAGCCGCCGAGCCGGCCCTCGCGCAGCAGCAGGGCGACGATGAACTCGATGTTGGTGCCCGGGGCGTGGTGCCCGGTGTCCACCACGACCCGCGCCTTGGGGCCGAGCTTGAGGCAGTGCGCGTAGGCGGTGCCCCAGTCGGGCACGTCGGTCATGTAGAAGGCGGGCTCGAACAGCTTGTACTCCAGCAGCATCCGCTGGTCGCCGCCGAGCCGCGCGTACACCTCGCTCAGCGCCTCGGCCAGGCGGTCCTGCCGGGCGCGGACGTCGTCCTGGCCGGGGTAGTTGGTGCCGTCGGAGAACCACAGCTTCAGGTCGCGCGAGCCGGTGGCGTCCATGATGTCGACGCATTCGAGCAGGTGGGCGAGGGCCTTGCGGCGCACCCGAGGGTCGGGGTTGGTGACCGACCCGAGCATGTAGTCGTCGTCCTGGAACACGTTGGAGTTGATGGTGCCGATCGCCACGCCCAGGTCGCGGGCGTGCGCGGCGAGCGCGGCGTAGTCGTCCACCCTGTCCCAGGGGATGTGCAACGCCACCGTGGGCGCGGCCCCGGTGAAGGCGTGCACCTGGGCGGCGTCGGCGAGCTTCTCCCTGGGGTCGCGCGGCACGCCCTTCTGCGCGAACACCTTGAACCGGGTGCCGGAGTTGCCGTAGGCCCACGAGGGCGTCTCGATCGCCAGGCTCGCCAGCCCGGCGTGCAGGTCACTCATGTGTCGTATCCCCCCGGGATCAACAGGTTCGGTTCCGTCCAGTGCGGGTCGCCCGCCGGTCAGGGCAGGTGGAACACCTCGGTCAGCGGCGTCATGCCGGAGTCGGGGGCGCCGCCGTCCAGGCCTTCGAACATGGGCGCCATCTCCGCCTGCCAGCGGGCGTTGACCTCGGTCGCGGCCATCGCGCGCTGGGCCGCCTCGAAGTCGTCGGTCTCCAGGTAGCCGACCAGGAGGCCGTCCTCGCGCAGGAATAGCGAGTAGTTGCGCCAGCCGGTGTCGCGCAGCGCGTCCAGCATCTCGGGCCACACGGCGGCGTGCCGCTCGCGGTACTCCGCCAACCGGTCCTGGCGTACTTTCAGCAGGAAGCAGACGCGCGGCATGCGGCCCTCCGGGATGAGGGGTACGGCGCGGTCCGCGCGCCGTACCCGGGGCTGTCGGTCAGAAGTCGAACTCGTCGATGTTGTCCTTGTCGAAGGTGAACGGCGGGCCGAGGATGATCTCGCCGTCCTTGCCGATGGTGCGCTCGCCGAGCTTGCCCGCCTTCAGCGTCTCGCCCTCGGCGCCGGTGATCTGGCCGGAGACCAGGGCCGCTGCGGCGTAGGAGGCCAGGTAGCCGAGGTCCTTGGGGTTCCACAGGGCGAACTTCTCGACGGTGCCGTCCTTGACGAACTGCCGCATCTGGTTGGGGGTGCCGAGGCCGGTCAGCGCGACCTCGCCCTTGTAGTCGGTGCCGGAGATGTAGCGGGCGGCGGCCGAGATGCCCACCGTGGTCGGCGAGATGATGCCTTTCAGGCCGGGGTACGCCTGCAGCAGGCCCTGGGTCTCCTGGAAGGACTTCTGGTCGTCGTCGTCGCCGTAGGCGACCTTGACCAGCTTGAGGTCCTTGTACTCGGGCTTGGTGAGCTCGTCCTTCATGAACTCGATCCAGGTGTTCTGGTTGGTCGCGTTCGCGGTCGCCGACAGGATCGCGATCTCGCCCTTGCCGCCGACCAGCTCCGACATGAGCTTGACCTGGCTGCGGCCGACCTCTTCGGAGCTGGCCTGGTTGATGAACAGGTCGCGGCAGTCCTTGGCGGCGTCGGAGTCGTAGGAGACGACCTTGATGCCCTTGGCCATGGCCTGCTTCAGCGGCCCGCACACCGCGTTGGCGTCGTTGGCGGCGATGAGGATGGCGTCCTGGCCCTGCTGCGTCAGCGTGTTGATGTAGGACACCTGCGAGGACGCCGAGGCGTCCGACGGGCCGACCTCCTTGGCCTCGCCCTTGTACTCGGCCGCGGCCTCGATGCCGGCCTTGTCGACGATCGTCTCGTAGGGGTTGTTGATCGCCTTGGGCAGGAAGGCGATCTTGAGGCCCTCCTTGATCGGGGCGTTCGGGTCGGCGGCGGCCGGCGCGGCCGAGGAGACGGCGGCGGAGGGCGCGGCGGAGGCCGAATCCTTGGTGGTGCCACCGCCGCAGGCGGCCAGGCCCAGGCACAGCAGGCCGGCCAGGGCCGCCGCGGGGGCGAGCCGTCGCGAAGAAGTCATCATGGATAACGCCGCTTTCAGGAGGTGGGGACGGTGAGAGGTGGGCGTCCGCGTCGCCGGAAGGCCGACACCAGGCGCGGGGTGAGCACGGAGACGATCAGAAGCAGGCCGGTGACGATCGACTGGATCTCGGTGGACACGTCGTTGAGCATCAGCAGGTTGCGCAGCAGGCCGATGAGCAGCACCCCGGCGATCACCCCGCCGAGCGTGCCCTTGCCGCCGTCGAAGTCGACCCCGCCGAGCAGCACCGCGGCGATGACCGCGAGCTCCAGCCCCACGCCGTTGTCGGCGCGGGCGCTGCCGTAACGCAGGGTGTAGACGACGCCGGCGAACGCGGCGACCGTCCCCGACAGCACGAACAGGATGAGCTTGACGCGCTTGACCCGGACGCCGGCGAAGTAGGCGGCCTCCTCCTGCGCGCCCATCGCGAACAGCGACCGGCCGAACCCGGTGGCGTGCAGCAGCACCGCGGTCGCGGCGGCGAGCAGGACGAACAGCATGACCGGGTACGGGATGGGCGTGCCGGGCACGTGCCCGACGGCCAGGTCGGTGAACTGCTGGGGGTACTCGGCGACCGCGCGGTCGCCCAGCACCACGTAGGCCAGGCCCCGGTACAGGGCCAGCGTGCCGATGGTGACGGCGAGGGAGGGCAGGCCGAGCCGGGTCACCAGCAGGCCGTTGACCAGCCCGCAGACGGCGCCGACGACGACCACCAGCGGGATGATCGTCTCGATGGCCCAGCCTGCGTCCCACAGCGCGCCGACCAGCGCGCTCGACAGGCCCAGCACCGAGGCCACCGACAGGTCGACCTCGGCCGCGACGACCAGCATGGTCATCGCCAGCGCGATGAGCGCGATCTCGCCGAGGTCGCCCAGCGCGAACGACAGGTTTCCGACGGTGGCGAAGCCCGGCGACAGTCCGGCGCCGCCCAGGAACACGACGACCAGCAGCACGCCGACCAGCACGTCCCAGCGCAGGAACCGGCCCAGCGGGTTGCCGGCCACGCCCGCGCCGCCCGGGACGGCGCGGGTCGCGGCCGGCCCCGCGGTGGTGTCAGGAGCCATGACGGGCGTTCCTCTTCCTCAGGGCCCGGGCCACGCGCGCCGCGAGCAGCCGGTCGACGCTGATCGCCAGCAGCAGGAGAGCCCCGGTGACGGCCTGCTGCCAGAACGGGTTGACCTTGAGCGCCACCAGGGCGCTGGTGATCGTGGTGAGCAGCAGCGCGCCCAGCGCCGCGCCCCACACGGTGCCGACGCCGCCGGTGATCGCCACCCCGCCGACCACCACCGCGCTGACCACCTGCAGCTCCCAGCCGTTGGCCGCGTCGGCGACCACGGTGCCGAACCGGGCCAGCCACAGCACGCCGGCGAGGCCGGCGAGCGCGCCGCTGAACAGGTAGGCGGAGAAGACGCGGCGGCGCACCGGGATGCCGGCCAGCCGGGCGGCCTCCGGGCTGGAGCCGATCGCGTAGAACTCGCGGCCCGACCGGTAGGAGCGCAGGTAGTAGCCGACCAGGCCCATCGCCACGACGGCGATGATCGGCAGGTACGGGACGCCCAGGATGGTGCCGTTGCCCATCGCCAGCATGGCGGGCGGCAGGTCGACGGCGTTGATCTGACGGCCGTGCGCGATGTAGTGGCCGAGGCCCTGGATCACGTACAGCGTGCCCAGCGTGACCACCAGGGCCGGCACCCGGCAGAAGCTCACCAGCAGCCCGTTGACCAGGCCGCACAGGGCCCCGATGCCCACCCCCGCCAGCACCGCGAAGGTGACGCCGCGGCCGTGGTCGGCCGCGAGCAGGTCGCCGACCGTGAAGGCCACCAGGCCGACCACCGAGCCGACCGACAGGTCGATGTTGCGGGTGATCACCACCACGGCCTGGCCCACGGCGAGCAGCACGAGGATCGAGGCGTTCAGCGAGATGTCGGTGAGCCCCTGGGCGGACAGGAAGTTGCCGTTCACCCCGGCCGTCACCGCCACCAGCACCACCAGGGCGGCGACGATGCTCAGCTCGCGGGCCCGGAAGACGACGTCCACCAGGTTGCGGGCGCTGCGCGCCTCGGGCGGGGCCGTGACCGCGGTCATGCCGCGCTCCCGGTCGCGGCGGTCATCACGCTCTCCTCGGTGGCGTCGGCACGGGCGATCTCGGCGACCAGGCGGCCCTCGTGCATGACGAGCACCCGGTCGGCCATGCCCAGCACCTCGGGCAGGTCGGAGGAGATCATGAGCACCGCGAGCCCGTCGGCGGCCAGCTGCGACAGCAGCCGGTGCACCTCGGCCTTGGTGCCGACGTCGATGCCGCGGGTGGGCTCGTCGACGATCAGCACGTCGGGACGGGTGGACAGCCACTTGGCCAGCACGACCTTCTGCTGGTTGCCGCCGGACAGCACGCCGACGGCGTCCGACAGGCGGCCGAACCTGAGCCGCAGCCGCACCGCCCAGTCCCTCGCCCGGTCGCGCTCGGCGGAACGGGAGATGACCGGGCCCCTGCGCAGCGCCTTGAGGCCGGTCAGGCCGATGTTGCGCTCGATCGACTGCTCCATGACCAGGCCCTGCTGGCGGCGGTCCTCCGGCACCAGGGCCAGGCCGGCCGACATCGCCGCGGTGGGCGAGGCGGCGGGCAGCCTGCGCCCGTTGACCTCGACCGAGCCGGCGTCCCAGCGGTCGATCCCGAAGACGGCGCGGGCGACCTCGCTGCGCCCGGCCCCGACCAGCCCGGCCAGCGCGACGATCTCGCCGCGCCGCACCTGGAACGACACGTCGGTGAACACGCCCTCCCGGGTGAGCCGGTCGACCTTCAGCGCCGTCTCGCCGGGCGTGCTCTCCTGCTTGGGGTACAGGTCGCCGAGGTCGCGGCCGACCATGCGGCGGATCAGGTCCTCCCGGGTGATCTCGGCCACCAGGTCGCCGGCCACCCAGGCGCCGTCGCGCAGCGTGGTGACCCGCCGGCACAGCTCGAAGATCTCGTCCAGCCGGTGGGAGATGAACAGCACGGCGCTGCCCTCCTCGCGCAGGGCCTTCACCACCTTGAACAGGCGGTCGACCTCGTTGCCCGACAGCGCCGCGGTCGGCTCGTCCATGATGAGCACCCGCGCGTCGCGCGACAGCGCCTTGGCGATCTCCACGAGCTGCTGGTCGGCGATGGACAGCCCGCGCGCGGGCTGGCCGGGGTCGAAGGCCACGCCGAGCCGGGTGAACAGCTCGCGGGCCCGCGAGCGCATCGCGGCGCGGTCGATGCGGCCCAGCGCGGCGCGGGGCTGGCGGCCCATGAAGATGTTCTCGGCGACCGACAGGTCGGGGAACAGCGTCGGCTCCTGGTAGATGACCGCGACGCCCGCGTGCTGCGCGTCGGCGGGCCCGGCGAAGACGACCGGCTCGCCGTCGAGCAGGATCCGCCCCTCGTCGGGGCGGTGCACGCCGGAGAAGGTCTTCACCAGCGTCGACTTGCCCGCGCCGTTCTCGCCCGCCAGCGCGTGCACCTCCCCGGCGTACAGCTCCAGGTGCACGTCCCGCAGGGCGCGCACGGCGCCGAACGACTTGCTCACGCCGGCCAGGGCCAGCACGGGGGTGGGATCGCTCACCTGCCGTCTCCTGACATCATCCGCGGGTCCCTCGTGTAAAAATCGTTTTAAGGTCTGGTTACCGTGGACCGTAGATGTCACTCAACGCATGCGTCAATACCTCCCCCGAAGCCGAAATCGAAGGTTGACACGATTTAACGCAACGGTCAGGGTGGGGGGCCTGTCGCATCTCTCCCCCGCGAGGAACACCCATGGCGCCATCGGACACCCGCCCCCGTGCCGGTTCGCGGGGTGCGCGGGGTTCGGCGCGGGAGGGCACCCGCGACGGCACTGTGGGCATCAAGCAGGTCGCCGCCGCCGCGGGGGTGTCGGCGGGCACGGTCTCCAACGTGCTGAACCGGCCCGAACGGGTCAGCCCGGCCACCCGGGCGCGGGTGCTGGCGGCCATCGGCGAGCTCGGGTTCGTCCGCAACGGCTCGGCCTCCAGCCTGCGGGCCGGGCAGGGCCGCACCGTCGGGCTCATGGTGCACGACCTGCTCAACCCGTTCTTCACCAGCCTGGCCGCGGGCGTCGAGGACGTCATGAGCGAGCGCGGGCACGCCGTCATCATGTGCAGCTCGGGCAGCTCCCCCCAGCGCGAGGAGCGCAACCTGCGCATGCTCGCCGAGCAGAAGGTGCGCGGCGTTCTGGTCACCCCGCTGGAGGAGGGCCCCGACCGGCTGCGGCTGCTGCGCGAGCGTGGCATCGCCACCGTCATGCTCGACCACGCGGCCACCCGCCCCCAGCAGTGCTCGGTGAGCGTCGACGACGTGGCGGGCGGGCAGATGGCGGTGCGGCACCTGCTGGAGCGCGGGGCCCGCGACATCGCCTACGTCAGCGGCCCGCTGTCCATCCGCCAGTGCGCCGACCGGCGGGCCGGCGCGGCCAGGGCCATAGCGTCCGCCGGGTTCGGCGCCCTGCGTGAGGTCACCATGGCCGAGATGACGCCGCGCGCCGGGCAGGAGGCCGGCGAGCACCTGCTCGCCGAGCTGCCCGACGCCGTCTTCTGCGCCAACGACCTGCTCGCGATGGGCGTCCTGCGGGCGCTGCTGCGGCAGGAGGTGCGCGTGCCCGAGCGGGTGCTGCTCATCGGCTACGACGACATCGAGTACGCCACCGCCTCGGCCGTCCCGCTCAGCTCGGTGCGCCAGCCCACCTACCAGCTCGGCCGCATCGCCGCCACGCAGCTGCTCGACGAGTGCGACGACCCCGGCGGGCACGCCCACCAGCAGATCATGTTCCAGCCCGAGCTGGTCGTCCGGGAGTCCACCACCCCGTGACGACCGCCTCCCCCGCCACCCCGCCCGGCGTCCCCCCGCCCCGGCCCACCACCGCCCGCGACGAGGCCGCCGTCCCCCCGCCCCGGACCGCCGGCACCCGGCGCTCCAGCCCGGCCGCCGCACGTCCCCGCTCCGAAGGTGGTGCCGCATGACCGCGACGATCGCCGCGATCGACCTCGGAGCGTCCAGCGGACGCCTCATCACCGCGCGCGTCGGCGACGGTTCGCTGCACCTGACCGAGGTCCACCGCTTCGCCAACCAGCCGGTCGCCGTCGCCGGCAGGCTGCACTGGGACGTGCTCGGCCTGTACCGCGAGATCCTGCACGGCCTGCGCCTGGCCGGGCCCGGCCTCGCCTCGGTGGGCGTCGACGGCTGGGCCGTCGACTACGGCCTGCTGGACGACGCAGGCCACCTGCTCGGCAACCCCGTCCACTACCGCGACGAGCGCACCGCCGCGGTGATCGGCGCCGTGCACGACCGCGTCTCCCCCGAACGGCTGTACGCCGTCAACGGCCTGCAGTTCCTGCCGTTCAACACCCTGTACCAGCTCGCCGCCGAACCGCTGCTCGATCGGGCGGGCACGTTCCTGCTCGTCCCCGACCTGATCTCCTACTGGCTCACCGGCGAGCGCGGCGCCGAGCACACCAACGCCTCGACCACGGGCCTGTACGACGCCACGGCGCGGGCCTGGTCGCACGAGCTCATGGACGGGCTCGGCCTGCCCCGCGCGATCTTCCCCGGCCTGCGCGCCCCAGGCGACGCCGCCGGGCGCCTGCTGCCCGAGACCGGCCTGCCCGGCGTGCCGGTGACCGCCGTCGCCTCGCACGACACCGCCTCGGCCGTGGCCGCGGTGCCCGCCGCCGAAGGCGGCTTCGCCTACATCTCCTGCGGCACGTGGTCCCTGGCGGGGGTGGAGCTGCCCGCGCCGATTCTCGGCGAGCGCAGCCGCGCGGCCAACTTCACCAACGAGGCCGGCGTCGACGGCACGGTGCGCTACCTGCGCAACGTCATGGGCCTGTGGCTGCTGCAGGAGTCGCTGCGCACCTGGGGCGAGACCCACCTCGACGCCCTGCTCCCGGCCGCCGCCGAGGTGCCCGCCCTGCGGTCGGTGGTCGACCCCGACGACCCGGCGTTCCTGCCGCCGGGCGACATGCCGGCCCGCATCCGCGCCTTCTGCGCCCGCACCGGGCAGCCCGTGCCGGAGTCCCGCGCCGAGGTGGTCCGCTGCGTGATGGACAGCCTGGCCCTGGGCCACCGCGCCGCGATCCAACGCGCCGCCGACCTGTCGGGGCTGCCGGTCGAGGTCGTCCACCTGGTCGGCGGCGGCTCACGCAACGCCCTGCTGTGCCAGCTCACCGCCGACGCCACCGGCCTGCCCGTCGTCGCCGGCCCCGCCGAGGCCACCGCCCTGGGCAACATCGGCGTCCAGGCCCGCGCCCTAGGCCTGATCGACGACCTCCCCGCCCTGCGCGCCCTCGTCGCGGCCACCCAGCCGGTGCGCCGCTACACCCCCGCCGGCCCCGACACCCCCTGGGCCGAGGCCGCCGCACGCGTCGGCGACCCGCCTTAGGGACGGGGCGCCCGGCACTAAGGCGCCCGGCGCCCGGCGGGCCGGGGGTAAGGCGGGGGGAGGCGCGTTGATAGGGCATCGTGCCGATGCGGCGGGTGGCGTCTTACGAGGACTCTTGAGTTATCGGCAGGTGAGGGACACCGGCCGACCGACCAGGGAGCACCCGATGATGAGCCACGACATCCTCCGCGAGGTAGTGAACGACCGCGCGCGCCAGATGCGCCGCGACGCCAAGGCCGCCGTCAAGGCGACCAAAGCCGCCAAGGCCGCCAAGCGGTGAGCCGGGCGTCACCGCTTCCCCGCCCGCCACGCCCTCGCTCCTTCGGAACGGGGGCGTCTCGCCGTCCGGCTACGGCCGGGGCGCGCGGCGCAGGCGGGCGACGGCGGCGGGGAACAGCCCCCTGGGCAGGAAGAGGACCACGGTGATGAGGACCACCGCGTAGACGGCGTACGACAGGACGCTCGGCGCGTAGCTGGGCATGCCGGGGGCCGTGCCGATGAGGTTGAGCGCCTGCACCAGGAGCGTGATGGCGGCCGCGCCGACCACCGCGCCCCACACCGTGCCGAGGCCGCCGACCACGGCCATGACGATGTACTCGATGGACAGCAGCACGGGGAACGACGACGGGGCGACGTAGCCGGTGTAGTACGCGTAGATGCCGCCCGCCAGCCCGGCGAAGGCCGCGGACAGGGCGAAGACCACGAGCTTGTACCGGCCCACGGGCACGCCCGAGGACGCCGCCGCCGTCTCGCTCGTGGCCAGGGCGCGCAGCGCGCGGCCCGGCCGGGAGACGATCACGTTGCGGGTCACCAGCATGACCAGCGCCACCCCGCCCCAGGTCAGGTAGGCGTAGCCGACGGCGCCCGTGAGCTCGAAGGACCCCCACCCGAACGGCGGGATGGCCTGCAGCCCGATGTCGCCGCCGGTGATCGCCAGGCGGCCCGCCAGCGAGAGCACGATGAGCTGCATGGCGAGCGTCGCGAACGCCAGGTGGTGCCCGCGCAGGCGCAGCAGCGGCACGCCGACGACCACCGCGAACGCCGCCGCGACGACCGGGGCCGCCAGCAGTCCGGCGATCGGCGGGCCGCCGCGCACGGCCAGGATGCCGGCGGTGTAGCCGCCGACCGCGTAGAACGCGCCCTGGCCGAGCGACACCTGCCCGGCGTACCCCATCAGCAGCGAGACGCCCACGGTCACCATGGCGGCGAGGCCGAGGAAGATGTACACGGTCAGCGCGCTGTCGTCCAGGACGGCCGGCAGCGCCAGGGTGACCGCGCCCACCACGAGGCCGGGCAGCAGGCGCGCCGCCCGGCGCGCGGGCCCGGGCGCCGGGGCGTCCTGCGGGGTGGACGGTGGCGTCACGCGGGCTCCTCCGGGAGGGTCGTGCGGCAGGTCGCGGGCGGCGGCGGGCGGCCCGCCGGGCCCGTGCGGCCGGGGCCCGGCGTCCTCGCCGGTCGGCGGGGACGTCATGCGGGCTCCTCCAGGACGCTGGTGCGGCGGGTCGACTGGACGACCATGATGACGAGCATGAGACCGAGCGCGATCTCCAGCTGGTAGGCCGCGTACCCGTATCCGGCGGCCAGCGACTCGGCGAGACCGAGCAGCAGCGCGCCCACCAGGGCGAGGCCCGCGCGGCCGAGCGAGCCGAACACGGCCGCGGCGAAGCCGTTGACGATGAGCGTGACGTCGGTGTCGAACGAGATGGGCCGCAGCGGGGTCACCAGCACCCCGGCCACCCCGCCGAGCAGCCCGCCGAGCACGAACGCCAGCAGGCCCATGCGGGTGACGTCGATGCCGATCACCCGCGCGGCGTACGGGTTCGACGCGCACGCGGTGAGCGCCTTGCCGAGGTAGGTGCGGCCGAAGAAGGTGGTGAGCAGCGCGAATGTCACGGCCGTGGCCGCGATGACCAGCAGGTGCTGGCTCTGGACGCCCACCCCCGCCACGCTGACCGAACCGGGCAGGCCGGGGAACGAGCGGGGCTGGTCGCCCCAGACGACGATCTCCACCGCGTACGCCAGCACGCCGACGCCGAGCGTCACGATGAGGGCCGACTGCGGCGTGGTGCCGCGCCTGCCGATGGCGAGCAGGCCGGTGAGCAGCCCGGCCACGGCGGCGACCAGCACGGCGGCGCCCTCGCTCAGGCCGTGCGGCAGGCCGGTGCCGAGCAGCCACGACGCGCTCAGCCCGGCGACGACCGCGAACATGCCCTGGGCGAAGTTCACCACGCCGGTCACCCGGTGGACCGCCACGAGGCCGGCGGCGATCAACGCGAACCCGCACCCGACGGCGAGCCCGTTCACGACGTAGGTCAGCAGCTCGCGCACGCCCGCGTCCTTCCGGTCACCGCTCTCGCCCCGAGGGCGAGCCCGTTCACGACATGGGTCGGCTCGCGCACGCCGGCGTCCTTTCCGGTCACTTCCGGGTCTCCTCGATGGAACCGCCCAGGTAGGCGCGGGCGACCCGAGGGCTCTCCGCCAGCTCGGCGCATGGCCCCTCGGCGACGATGCGGCCCGCCTCCAGCACGTAGGCCCGCTCGCAGACGTCGAAGGCGAGGCGGGCGTTCTGCTCGATGAGCAGCACGGTGAGGCCGTGCTCGGCGTTGAGTTGGGTGAGGTGGCGGGCCAGGTCGCGGGTGACGATGGGGGCGAGTCCGAGGGACAGCTCGTCCACCACCAGCACGTCGGGCCGGGACATCAGCGCCCTGCCGAAGGCCACCATCTGCTGCTCGCCCCCGGACAGCACCCCGGCCAGGCGCCGCCGGATCGCCGCGAGCTGGGGAAGCAGCTCGTACACCTGCGCCGGGTCGCGGCGGCGGGAGCGCCAGCCGCCCAGGCGCAGGTTGTCCTCCACGCTGAGGTCGGGGAAGAGCTGGCGGCCCTCGGGGATGTGCGCCAGCCTTCCGCCCACCTCGACCGTGCCGGACGCCGGGGTGAGGATCCCCGACAGGGTGTCGGCCAGCGTCGACTTGCCCGCGCCGTTCGGCCCGAGCAGGGCGACCATCTCCCCGCGCCCGGCCGACAGGCTCACGCCGTCGAGCGCGACGGCCGACCCGTACCGCACGACCAGGTCGGCGATCTCCACCACACCGGTGCCCGCGGGGGTGGTCACGAGGCCGCTCCCGGGTAGGCGGGGACCACGGGGACGCCCGAGCGGGGGCCCACGCGGCTCCCGGACGGGCGGAGCCGGGCCTGGGTGTTCATGAGGCCGCTCCCAGGTAGGCGGAGACCACCAGGGGGTCGGCGCGGACCTCGGCGGGGGTGCCCTCGGTGATCACCTCGCCGAGGTTGAGCACGGTGATCCGGTCGGCGAGCCGGGTGACGAACGCGACGTCGTGCTCCACGAGCATGATCGTGAGGCCGCCGGCGCGCAGCTCCTCGATCAGCGTCGCGAGGGCCTCGCGCTCCGCCGCCCGCAGGCCCGAGGCGGGCTCGTCCAGCAGCAGGAGCCGCGGCCCCGCGCACAGGGCACGCGCCACCTGCATCGAGCGCTGCTGCCCGAGCGGCAGCAGGCCCGCCTCGCGGCCGGCCCACTCCGTCAGGCCCACCCGCTCCAGCGCCTCGTCCGCGCGCCGCGCGATCTCCCGCTCGTCGCGGCGGTGCCGGGGGAGCCGCAGCGCGGCCGCGGCGAAGCCGGCGCGCGTGCGCCCGTGCGCCCCGACCATGACGTTCTCCCTGACCGTCATGCCGCGGAACACCCGCGCGCCCTGGAAGGCGATGGAGACGCCGAGGCGCGCGCGCCGGTGCGCCGGGAGGCGCTCGATGCGCTCGGACCCGAGGGAGATGGCGCCCCCGTCGGCGGCCAGGTGGCCGGTGATCAGGGAGAACAACGTGGACTTGCCCGCGCCGTTGGGCCCGATCACGCCGCGCACCTCCCCCTCGGCGATGTCGAGGCTGACCTCCCGCACGGCGTAGACGCCTCCGAAGGAGCGGGACACCCCCTTGACGCTCAGCAATTCCTACTCCGTCGGCTCGGGCGGGCCGCCGCGACCCGGGTGGACGAGACGGCCCGGGTGGGCGGGGCGGCCCGGGTACACGTGGCCGGTGCCACGACGGGACAGGCCGGTCGGCGCATCCGCGCTGCCCGCCCTACTCGGCGGAGACGGTCTTGGTGAGCTGCTCCTTGGCCCACTCGGTGGGGACGAACTGGCCGTCCTTGACGGTGTTGACGGAGATGTACTCGGGCCGCAGCCCGGAGTGGTCGGTGGCCGAGTACCGGAACCGGCCGTTGGGGGTGATCAGGTCCATGTTCTCCAGCGCCTGCCGCACCTTGGCCTTGTCGGTGCCGCCGGCCTTCCTGATCGCCTCGAACAGCAGCAGGCTGGCGCTGTAACCGTCCTGGGCGAACTGCGGCGGCGGGTAGCCGTACTTCTGCTTGAACGGCGTGGCCATCTGGTCGATGACCTGCTTCTGCTTGCTGTCGGGCAGATGGTCGCCCACGACGCCGATGGCGCTCTGGACGGTCATGCCCTCGGCGTCCGCGCCCATCGGCTCCAGCCAGAGCTTGCTGGCCTGCGACCCGGTCAGCAGCAGCGGGACCTTCAACCCCGAGGCGGCGTACTGCTTGCCCGCCGTGACCCCCGGCGCGCCCGACCCCCAGAAGACCAGGGCCTGCGCGCCCGACTCGCGCACGTGGGTGAAGACGGCGCTGAAGTCGGACGTGGTGGTCTCGTACGGCTCGTCGGCGACGATGGTGACCCCGTACTTGGCCGCCAGGGCCGTCATCGCGGCGTTGCCGGAGACGGAGTAGGCGCTCTTGGTGTCGTGCGCCACGGCGATCTTGGTGATGTCCTCCGCCTGCAGGTACTGCAGGTACCGCTCGGCGTACATGCTCGACAGCGCGGGCGTGACGAAGATGTGCGGCTTGATGGGCTCGACCTGCTCCTGCGCCGGGGCGAGGGAGAGGTAGGGGATCTTCGCGCGCTCGGCCAGCGGCTCGACCGCGAGGGCGGAGTTGGAGAACACCGGCCCGATCAGCGCGTCGATCTGCCCCTTGATCTGGTTGAACGCCACGATGCCCTGGTCGGGGGCGGTCTTGTCGTCGCGCTGGACGAGCTCCACCTTGCGCCCGAGCAGCCCGCCCTGGGCGTTGACCTGCTCGACCGCGAGCTCGACGGCCTTCTTGTCCTCGCTGCCGAGCGGGGTGTAGTTGCCGGTGAGGGAGACGATGAGGCCGACCCTGATGGGGCCCGCGCTCCCGCCTTCGGACTCCCCGGCCCCGCCGCATGCCGTCGCCACCAGGGCGAGACAGGCGATCGCTGGGATGAGCTTGCGCACGTGCGCCTCCTGGAGGTCGTGTCGCGGCACCCAGGCTCCGCGCGTGCCTCCGTCACGCCGACACGGCCACCGCGGGGGGGTAAAGCGTGTGATCAGGCTCTGATCGCCCTGAATTTAGGCACGCCTCTTACGGCTGTCAATACATATGTGAGAGCCGTCGCCCAGCGGTGAAAGCGATCGCCCGAGCGGACGCCCGGGCGATCGCCGTCATACGAGGATCAGTTGAAGGGGAGGTTCAGGACGGAGCGGTTGCCGACGCCCAGCGAGATCGGGTTCGAGCCGATCGCGCTCCAGACTTCGAAGCGCACCCGGCCGTTCCTGAGGTTGCCGAGCGTTCCGGAGGACGAGCTGAGCCCGGCCGCCTGGGTGTAGTGCTCCCATCCGGTCACCGGGTCGGTGGCCATGTACCGGTAGGTCTCCACCCGGTCGTAGCTGCCGTCACCGGTGAGGTCGTAGGAGACGCGGGCCTGCGCGCCGTTGGCGACGAAGCTCCCGGAGTCGACGAACAGGTCGAACCCGGTCGCGCCGCCGGTGTAGTTCATGGTCACGCCGGTCGCGGTGTAGACCAGCGGGTTGTACGGCGTGCCGTCGTGGTTGGTGCCGCCGGCCGAGGGGATCGAGTCGGCTCCCGCCGCGCCCGCGGTGCCCGCCAGGCCGCCCCCGGTCACCAGGTACCGCACGGGCGCCTGCGGATCCGGCGTCGGGGTGGGCGTGGGGGTGGGAGTGGGCGTGGGGGTCGGATCGGGGTCGGGCGCGCCGCCGGCGCTGGTCGCCGTGGAACCGGCCGGCACGGCCAGCGTGCGGCCGTCCGAGAACGTCACCGTGCGGGCGGCGGTGCCGTAGTTGTGCGCCACGTAGGTGCGGGTGCCGCCGGAGGTGAAGACGGCGGCCGTCGGGCTGTTGGCGGTCACCCCGGCGTCGACCAGGCCCAGCCTGGCCAGGTTGTAGATCCAGTGATAGGTGTGCGCCTTGGAGTCGCCCGACTCGGGGCTGTAGGAGTTCCAGCCGGCGTCCCAGTTCGCCTTCGCGGCGGCGGGGTCGCCGAGCGCACGGTACTTCCAGATGATGTCGCGCCACTCGACCGCCGGGCCGCCGTTGTTGGCCTCCAGCTCGGCGATGCCGGCCCGCACCTCGGCGGGGTAGAGCCCGTGGTAGAGCGAGCCGCTGGTGACGGGCAGGTAGTTGATGCCGTGGATCTCCTCGGGGTTGCCGGTCCACCAGGTGGCGTAGGCTCCGCCGTTGCTCCAGACCATCCCGACGGTGTCGTGGCCGAACGCGGCGGGGAACACCGTGTTGTCGGCGTCGAACCAGTACTGGGCGATCGTGGCCGACTGCGTGGTGTAGAGGTAGATGCCGAGGTCACGCAGGCCGGTGTCGCCGGTGGCCGCGCCCAGCAGCAGGGCCGCCGCGGCGAAGTTCATGCCCTCGGACGTCGACTCCTCGTTGTTGCCGGCGGCGAAGCCCTGGTGGCCGGAGGCCCAGCCGTGGCCGGCGTAGGCGTCGAAGTTGCGCAGGAACGGGAACCTGGTGTCGCTTCGGTCCCAGTTGTTGGCGTCCCTGGCCAGGAGCTTGGCCATGCCGCCCCACTGCGCGTCGGACGCCCACGCCTTGTCGTACCGCGCCACCGTGGCGGCGGCCATCATGTAGTAGCCGTAGTGGAAGTGGTGGTCGTTGAGCTCGGTGTCGCTGCCGTACGAGGCCGGGTAGCCGGTGAGCGCGCCCCAGGCGGCGTCGTAGCGGAAGCCCTCCCCGCCGGCGGTGAACCAGCTCTGCAGCTCGGCCTTGAGCAGGCCGAGCAGCTTGTCGCGCGAGGTGGTGTCACCGAGCTGCGCGGCGATCGGCACGAGCTGCGAGAGCCGGCCGAGTGCCTTGCCCGCCCAGTAGGTGTCGCCGGCGCCCTTCCAGGGGTCGGCGGCGTTGGCCTCCTGCCGGACGAAGTCGCCCAGCCGCGCCCGGTCGTAGGCGCCGAGGTCGGGCAGCGACGGCAGGACGCCGTGGAAGGTCTGCCGGGTGGTGAACGTGCCGCCCTCGCGCAGCTTCATCGTGCCGCGCGGCGACACGTAGGTGTAGCTGGTGAGCGCGTCGGGGCTGGTCAGCCACTGGTGCCGGTACAGCGCCTGCAGGGTGCCGGTCTGGGTGCCCTCCTTGGCGCTGGTCGTCGCGGTGTAGGTGGTCGTCAGCCTGGCGGCGGCCTCGTCGTACGCCCAGCTCACCCGGGTGTCGGTGACGAAGGAGTAGGCGTACTTGGCGAACAGGTCGAGCGCGGCGCGCGAGGGCAGCGCGGCGACGGAGTAGTAGTTCCTGCCGCCGAGCGCGGCGGTCACCGTGGTGCCCGCGATGCTCCAGTCGGTGCCGGTGGGCGCGAACAGGGCGTAGTCGTGCCCGTTGACCGTGGCGCCGAGCACGTTGCCGCGGTCGGCCCAGATGGTCGGCGTGGCCACGAAGGACACCTGCGCGTTGCCGCCGGTCGGGGTGGCGTACACGAAGGGGAGCCCGTGCCCGATCGTGGCGCGCAGGGTGCGGGTGCCGTCCGACCAGTACGGGGTGACCGTCCAGTCGCCCCAGCCGTCGACCTCGGTGCGCGGCGCGTTGAGGCCGGTCACGCCGAGGGTGAGGTCACGCGCGTGGTCGTAACTGTATTGACTGGCGGAGATCGACGGCGTGGTCGGGTAGCTGACCTCCAGGCCGCCGGCGACCGCGTGGAAGGCCATGGGGTGGGCGTACATGTTCTCGGAGTACGGGTTGCCCGCGTACCTCTGGAAGGCCAGCGAGGACCACCAGTCGTTGGTCGGGACCTTGCCCGTGACGTTCGCGGTGACCTTGGGGGTGACCGCCGCGCCGGCGCTGTTGGTGGGGCCGGATGCGCCGGCGGGGAGGTCGGTCGTGTAGCTGCCGGCGCCGACGCTGATGGTGGCGGCGTCGGCCGCGGTGGCGGGGACGACGGCGAGCAGGCCGGCCACCAGCATCGTGGCCGTGAGCCCGGCGGACCGCCGCCTCGGTGAGGGTTTGGCGGGGGATTCGAAGATCATGCGTTAGGACACTTCCGTCGTGAGGGGTGGGCCGGCCCGCCTGCGGCGAGGCGATGACCGGCGACGACTCTGTACGGCAGGCGCGACGCCGTTCGTGCCCGCACATGGCTGCGAACCCGGGATTCGCACACACGTAACGTGTTCGTAACTCTCTCGGTGTCGCTGACGCTAGATCCCCCGACAGGCGGTGTCAACCGCCGGAAAAAGGTTTCTCGACACCGTGAGAACGCTCTCTGCGACTCCCCGTCGCCTTCCAGGCGAAACGCCCAGCGGCCCCGGAAACACCTTCTCGAAACTTCCGCCTTCGCCATACAGACCGGGGTCCACCGGGGTGCCCTTCCAGCGCGCCGCTCCATCCAGGAAGATCGGTCTCGTGTCTTCCCGTCTCCGAAAGCGCTCTCCTGAAGATCAAGTTTTGTGGGGTGCGGAAGCCGTCCGGCGGGGGGTGCCGGAGGGGCGGGCAGGGACCTAGGCCCCTACCGCCGGGCGGCGAACACGGCCTAAATTCGGGGGCATGATTCGCGTTTTCCTGCTCGACGATCACGAGGTCGTCCGTCGCGGCGTCGCGGCCCTGCTCGACTCCGAGGACGACATCGAGGTCATCGGCGAGGCCGGCACGGCCGAGTCGGCGATCGCCCGCATCCCGGCGCTGCGGCCCGACGTGGCGGTGCTGGACGTCCGGCTGCCCGACGGCAGCGGCGTCGACGTGTGCCGCGAGGTGCGTTCCCGGCTCCCGGAGCTGGCCTGCCTGATGCTCACCTCCTACGCCGACGACGACGCGCTGTTCGACGCCGTCATGGCCGGGGCCTCCGGCTACGTGCTCAAGCAGATCCACGGCTCCGACCTGGTCGGCGCGGTGCGGACGGTGGCCGGCGGCCAGTCGCTGCTCGACCCGCAGACCACCGCCGCGATGCTGCACCGGCTGCGCGACCAGGCCGCGAGGAAGGACCCGCTGGCCGGCCTGTCCACCCAGGAGCGCCACATCCTGGAGCTGATCGGCGAGGGCCTGACCAACCGCCAGATCGGCGAGCGCATGTTCCTGGCGGAGAAGACCGTCAAGAACTACGTCTCCAACCTGCTGAGCAAGCTCGACATGCAGCGCCGCACCCAGGCCGCGGCCTTCGCCGCGCGGATGAAGGCGGAACGGCACGAGTGACGTGACTTTGGTCCCTCATCCTGGACGTCAGGACGAGACACGCTGGTAGACATGAAAGTCGACTCGGCCGGACTACGCGTGCTGACCCGCCACGAGTGCCTGCACCTGCTGACACAGACCCCCATCGGGCGCATCGTGTTCACCGATCGCGCCCTGCCCGCCGTCCAGCCGGTCAACTACCACTTCGACGGCGTGCACATCGTCATCCGCACCACCGCGGGGTCCAAGCTGGCCGCCGCCACCCGCAACGCCGTGGTGGCCTTCGAGGCCGACGAGATCGACCCGCAGGCGCGCACGGGATGGTCGGTGACGGTCGTCGGGCACGCCAGGACCGCGACGGAACCGGCCGAGGTCGAACGCCTGACCGCGCTGCCGCTGCACCCGTGGGCGCCGGAGAGCCGTGACCACTTCATCGTTATCCCGGTGGAGCAGGTCTCCGGGCGCCGCCTCATGTGAGGGGCGCGCTCCAGACCACCCGTGTCCCGCCCCCGTCGCCCGCCCGCTCCGCCGTGAACTCCCCGCCGAGCTGGGTGGCACGGTCGTACAGGTTGCGCAGGCCGCTGCGCCGGCCGTCGGGCGGCAGGCCCACGCCGTTGTCCCGGACGACGAGCACGACCCGGCCGCCGGTCACCTCCGCCGACACCTCCGCCTTGGACGCCTTGGCGTGCCGCACCACGTTCGACAGGGCCTCCTGCAGGACGGCGAGCAGGTGGTCGGCCACCGGCCCGGGCACCGCGTTGTCCAGCCGGCCCTCCATGCGCAGCCCCGGCATGAAGCCGAGGTGGCCGCGCGCGCTCTCGACCAGGTCGACGATCCGGGTCCGCAGGCTGGGATCTCCGGTGCCGCGCGGCACCTGGAGCGCGAAGATCGTGGAACGGATCTGCCGGATCGTCTCGTCGAGCTCGTCCACCGCGTGCTGCACGCGGGTGGCCGCCTCGGGGCGCTCGACCAGCCGCACCACGCTCATCAACGTCATCGCGACCGCGAACAGGCGCTGGATGACGACGTCGTGCAGGTCCTTGGCGATGCGGTCGCGGTCCTCCAGCAGGCCCAGGCGCTCGGCGTCCTCGCGGGCCTCGGCCAGCTCCAGCGCGATGGCGGCCTGGCCGGCGTAGGCGTGCAGCATGCGCAGCGTCGACGGCGTGAACGGGAACCGGCCCGACCGCTTGCCCAGCCCGAGCACGGCGCGCACCGAACCGGCCGCGCCGAGCGGCACCGCCGCCGCCGGGCCCAGCGGCGGGCCGGACGGCCAGGGGAAGTCGCCGGCGTCCAGGTCGCTGACCATCCGCGGCTCGCCGCTCGTGTACGCGGCGCCGGGCAGCGAGCCGTCCACGGGCACCTCGGTGCCGATCAGCCCGTCGGCCCCCTCGGCGTACATCACCCGGAGGGTCTCGCCCTCCTCGGCGGGGAACAGGACCGTTGTGACGTCGGCGTCGGCCATCTCGCACACACGGACGGCCACCCGGGTCAGCACCTCCTCGGCGCCCGCGCCCGACAACAGGCTGGTCGTGACCTCCGAGGACGCCTGGAGCCAGATCTCCCTGCGGCGCGTGTCCTCGTACAACCGGGCGTTCTCGATGGCGACCCCCGCGGCCGTGGCGAGCGCGATGACGACGGCCTGGTCCTCCTCGTCGAACTCGGCCCCGCCCCGCTTCTCGGTCAGGTAGAGGGTGCCGAACACCTCGTCGCGCACCCGCAGCGGCACGCCCAGGAACGAGCCCATCGGCGGGTGGCCGGGCGGGAAGCCGTACGACTCGGGATGTTCGGAGATGGACGGCAGCCGCAACGGAGCCGGCTCCTTGATCAGCAGGCCCAGCAGGCCGAGGCCGTGCGGCCAGTGCTCGATGCGGGCGATCTCCTCCTCGGACAGCCCGACGGGGATGAACTCCATCAGCGTGCCGCCGTCGCCGACCACGCCGAGCGCGCCGTAGCTGGCGTCCACCAGCCGGGTCGCCGTCTCGACGATGCGGCGCAGCACCGCTTCCAGCTCCAGGCCGCTGCCCACCGAGACGACGGCCTCCAGCAGCGTGTGCACCCGGTCGCGGGTGGCCAGGACGGCTTCCAGTCTCGTCTGGAGCTCCGAGAGCAACTCGTCCAGCCGCATGTGAGGGATCAGGGGCCGGCCGGGGTCTCCGAGGGTCATGGAAGGGATTGTTCCACCCGCCGGCCACACCCGCCCATCCCAACGGCCGCTCACGCTCCGCGGCCGGCGGTCAACCGCTTGCGGAACACCCAGCACGTCCACGCCTGGTAGGTCAGCACCACCGGCGTGAGGATCCCCGCCACCCAGGTCAGGACGCTCAGCGTGTACGGCGTCGAGGAGGCGTCGTAGACCGTGAGGGTGTTGGCCGGGTCCAGCGCCGGCATGACGTTCGGCCACAGGTTCATGAACAGGGTGGCGGTGACCGCGACGATCGCGGCCGCGTTGGCGGCGAACGCCCAGCCGTCCCGGCGCCGCACCGTCGCGACCAGCGCCGCGGCCACCGCCATGACGGCCATGGCGGCGGTGAGCCAGGTGACCGGCTTGCCGGAGTCGAGCTCGGTGGTCACCAGGAACGCGCCGACGACGACCAGCGCGACCAGGCCCAGCCTGCGGGCCGCGCGGGCCGCCGCCGCTCGCAGCTCCCCCTCGGTGCGCAGGGCGAGGAACACCGCGCCGTACAGCGCGAACAGCACGAGGGTGGCCGCCCCGCCGAGCAGGGCGTAGGGGTTGACCAGCGTCAGCGGCGAGCCCCTGTACGCGTGGCCGACGTCCAGCGGCACACCGTGGACGATGTTGGCGAACGCCGCGCCCCACAGGAACGACGGGATGAGCGAGGCCCAGAAGAACGCCCGGTCCCACCCCCGGGCGCCGTCGCTCCCGCGGTGGTACGCCAGGGCGGCCATCCGGATGATCACCGCCGCCAGGATGAGGAGGAGCGGCAGGCGGAAGCCGCTGAACAGGGTGGCGTACCACGCGGGGAAGGCCGCGAAGGTGGCGGCGCCGGCCCCCAGGAACCAGACCTCGTTGCCGTCCCAGACCGGCCTGATCGACTCGGCGACGGCCCGGCGCTCGGCCTCGTCCCGGGCCAGGAACGGCAGCACGACCCCGACGCCGAAGTCGAAGCCCTCCAGGACGAAGTACCCCGCCCACAACATCGCGATGAGGACGAACCAGACGGTTGTCAGCTGCATGAGCGGGATTTCCCTCCAAGGTGCTCGGCCGCCTTCCCAGCGTGTGGCACGGGCGCCGGCCGCCCAAGGGGCCGCCGACCCCACACGCAGGGCCATTGGTCCCGGCCGCCGGAGCCCATCGGCCGTGTCGGCCCGGGGCCGGGGCGGGAAGACTGGGATCGGAGACGACGAAAGGACGACCCATGTCTGAGACGGCGAACACCACCGCCCACCTTGAGGAGCTGGGCGAGGAGGAGTGCCTCGCGCTCATCTCCCCCGGCGGCATCGGCCGGGTGGCGTTCGGCGGTGCGCCGGGGCCGACCGTGCTCCCGGTGAACTACCGCGTCCTCGACGGCGCGATCGTGTTCCGCACCCGCACCGGCGGCGCCATGGACGAGGACCTGCGCTCCGGCATCCGCGGCCTCGACATCAAGATCGCCTTTGAGGTGGACGACATCGACGCGGCCGAGCACCGGGGGTGGAGCGTCCTGATCCAGGGCCCGGCCCACCACATGTCGAAGGACGAGGTGGCCGCCCTGCCCGGCTCCGCCGCGCACCCGTGGGCCGGCGGCGACCGCGACCACTACGTCCGCATCATCCCGATGCGCATCACCGGCCGCCGCATCACCGCACTCTGATCCCGCCCTCGGAAGGCGCGCCGGACACCCGGCGGCACGATCCACGACGAGCCGAGAAGGGCCTCATCCGACCCCGGATGAGGCCCTTCTCGCGTGCGTCCCGCCACCGCGAGCCGGCGTGATGGCCGGGCTCGCCCATAAGGAGCCGTGGACGGCCGGCGGACCCGGGTGAGGTGGCCGCGCCCCCGATGAGGGGCGGGCGGGGCGATCCGCCGAAGGTCCCGAATCGGGCGGGACGTCTGGCCGGAGGGTGGAGTCGTACGGCACTGCTCGTGGGAGCGGCCAGACGATGTCATTGAGTCAAGCAAGAACAGTGACCCCCGCACTGAAAGCGAGGCCAGCCATGGCACTCACCGAAGGACGCCACCAGAACGCCACCCACGCCCCCGTGCCGGCCGGCCAAGCCGAGGTGCTCAACCGCCCCGCCCGTCACGTGTTCGCCGTCGCCCGCCTGGCCCTCGGCTGGGTCTTCCTGTGGGCCTTCCTCGACAAGCTGTTCGGCTGGGGTCTCGCCACGCCGGCCGAGCGCGCCTGGCTCAACGGCGGAAGCCCGACCACCGGGTTCCTCAAGGGCACCGGCGAGAACACCTTCGGCGCCTTCTTCGCCGGCCTGGCCGGTCAGCCCTGGGTCGACTGGCTGTTCATGATCGGCCTGCTCGGCATCGGCACCGCCCTCATCCTCGGCATCGGAATGAACATCGCCGCCATCACCGGCGGCCTGCTGCTGGTGCTGATGTGGGCGGCCGAGCTGCCGCTGGCCAACAACCCCTTCATGGACGACCACCTCGTCTACGCCGTCGTCCTGGCCGGCCTGGCCCTGATCGGCGCCGGCAACACCCTGGGCCTGGGCGAATGGTGGGGCCGCACCGACCTGGTCCGCCGCTACCCGATCCTCAAGTAGCCATCCGTGGCACCGCTCCCGCGCCCGCCCTCGACCGACGAGGACGGGCGCCGGCGTGTGCGCCCCGAAACAGGTACGACGTCCCCGCCCTCACCCCTGAGGGCGGGCATCGGCATGTCCACCCCGTCACGTTGGCGGACCCGCTCCCCACCCCTTGGGGAGCGGGCATCGGCATGCCCACCCCGCACGCGCGTGGCCGGCCCGCTCCCCACCCCGAGGGCGGGCGTCGGCGTCCGCGCCATGGGTGCGGCGGACGGGTAGCCGTGCGCCGGGTTCTCACGCTTCGTGGTAGGACCGTCGGTGACAGGTGTTCGCGAGTGGGGGGAGTGACCCGTGGCCCGTGTTCTCGTCACCGGATCGAGTACCGGTCTGGGGTTGATGGCCGCTCAACTGCTCGCCCGGGAGGGGCACCGCGTCACGCTGCACGCCCGGGACGAGGCGCGCGCCGGTGACGCCCGGGCGGCGCTTCCGGAGGCCGAGGCCGTCGTGACCGGTGACCTGTCGAGCCTGGCGGAGACACGGGCGGTCGCCGAGCAGGCGAACGCGCTGGGTCGCTACGACGCCGTGATCCACAACGCGGCCGTCGGCTACCAGGAGCCGCGCCGCGTCGCGACGGCCGACGGGCTGGCCCACGTGTTCGTCGTCAACGTGGTGGCGCCGTACCTGCTGACCGCGCTGATCACGCCGCCCCGCAGGCTGGTCTACCTCAGCTCCGGCATGCACCGGGGCGGCACCGCCGACCTGGCGGACCCCCAGTGGACTTCTCGCCGGTGGAACGGCCCCCAGGCGTACTCCGACAGCAAGATGTACGACATCCTGCTCGCGTTCGGGGTGGCCCGCCGGTGGCCCGACGTGCTGTCCAACTCGGTGGACCCCGGCTGGGTGCCGACCAGGATGGGCGGCCCCGCCGCCCCCGACGACCTGTCGCTGGGCCCGAAGACCCAGGCCTGGCTCGCCGTCAGCGACGACCCCGCCGCCACCGTCACCGCCCGCCACTTCCACCACCAGCGCCCCCGGACCACCGCGCCCGACGCCCTCGACGAGAAGAGACAGGACGCCCTCCTCGACTACTGCGCCGGCCTGACCGGAACCCCGCTCCCCCGCCCCTGACCCGCGCAGGTCTGCGGCGCGGCGGTTCCCGGCCGGCCACTGGCGATCGAGGCGGCACCGCCCGTGACAAGCGGCACCCCTGTGGGAAGCCGTTCGCGCAACCCGCCCGCCGGTGATCGGGGCACGACCGCATCTCGGAACCCGCCCGCCGGTGATCGACGTGCGAGCCACGCGGGAATCCACCCCGTCGGTTGTCGACGTGCGAGCAACGCGGGGACCGCCCGCCGATGACGGCCCTGAGGGCTTCAGGCGGCGGACGGGTCCCGGCCGGTGCGTACTGCGAGCGCGAGGTAGCGGTCGTCGCCGTCGTCGCAGGCGGTGAGGGTCCACCCGGTGCCGGCGAGCAGGGGGCGCAGGTTGGGCTCGGCGCGCACGTCACCGGCGTCGGGGACGCGGCCGTGGCGGGCCGCCAGCGCCGCGCGGCCCACCGGGTGGAACAGCGCCAGCCGGCCGCCCGCGACGGTGACCCTGGCCAGTTCCGCCAGCACCGCCGCCGCGTCGGGAAGGTGCCCGACCAGCCCTGCGGCCAGCACGCCGTGCACGACGCCGTCGCGCAGCGGAAGGCGTGCGGCGTCGCCGACCAGCAGGTGCCCCCACGCGCCCCGGCCCCTGTCTCTCGCGGACCAGATCATGCTCGGCGTGACGTCGACGCCGACGACGTGCCCGGCGCCGCCCACCGCCGCCCGCAGGGGCGCGAACGCCCTGGCCGTGCCGCACCCGGCGTCCAGCACCGTCGCCCCGGGTTCCAGCGCCAGCTCAGCCACCGCGGCGGCGAAGGCGGGGTCGTCATCGGGGAACTTCTCGTCCCACCCCGCCGCCCGGGCGGCGAAGAACTCCTGGGTCTCGCGCAGATCCCGCCGCTCCCGGCGCCCGGCCGTGGAGGCCCCGCCCTGTTCCTCGTTCATGATCACTTCTCGTCGCTCGCCGGAAGCCGCCTGCCAAGCACGATATGCCACCCCCGTGAAGCGTCCGGGCGTCAGTGCTCGCCCATCCCCGTCACCCCCGCATGCCCTGTCCGGGCGTCAGTCCGTGTTGAGTTCGGCCAGCCAGGCGAGCTGTTCGACGCGGTCGTCCAGGGTGGGGGCGTTCAGGCCGGCGATGAGCGTGGTGGCCCCTGCCTCGCGGTAGGCGGCGAGGCGCTCGCGCACCCGGGCGGGGGTGCCGCAGAGCGTCAGGGAGTCCACGAGGTCGTCCGGCAGCTCCTCCATGGCCTCGCCCAGGCCGCCGTCGAGGTAGGAGTCCTGCACGCGCTCGGCGGCGTCGGCGAAGCCGAGGCGGTGCGCCAGGCGGTTGTAGAAGTTCACCTCCCGCGTCCCCATGCCGCCGAGGTACAGCGCGAGCATGGGGCGCGCCAGGTCGCGCGCGTAGTCGGCGTCGTCGTCCACCATGGCCATGACCATCGGCGACACGGCGATCCGCGACGCGTCCCGCCCGGCCCGCGCCGCGCCCTCGCGCAGGAGCGGGAGCGACGCGGCGACGTGCTCGGGCGGGAAGTGGATCGGCAGCCAGCCGTCGGCCACCTCACCCGCGAGCGCGATGGCCTTCGGGCCCATGGCCGCCAGGTGGATCGGCAGCGGCTTGCGCACCGGCTCGGCCGCCATCGTCAGCGCCTTGCCCCGGCTGTCGGGCAACGGCAGCACCAGGGTCGGCCCCTCGTGCCGCACCGGCTCGCCCGCCAGGGCGGTGCGCACGACCTTCACGTAGTCGCGCAGGTGGGCCAGCGGGCGTTCGTAACGCTGCCCGTGCCACCCCTCGGCCACCTGCGGCCCGGAGGTGCCGAGCCCGAGCCGGAACCGCCCGTTGGACAGCCGGTCGATCGTGACCGCCGTCATCGCACCGGCGATGGCCGTGCGCGCGGAGATCTGCAGCACCCCCGTGCCCAGCTCGATACGCTCGGTGCCCGCCGCCAGCCACGCGAGCGTCGCCGCCGGGTCGACCCCGTACCCCTCCGAGGCCCACACGGACTCGTACCCGAGCCGCTCCGCCTGCTGAACGAGTTTGAGCTGGTCCCCGGGGGACGAGGCGACGGGTCCCAGGGTGCCGATGCTGAAGCCGAGGCGCACGATGACTCCTTGCCGGAAACGCGGTTCTTGATCCCATCCTCCCCACAGAACCCCGCCCACGACAGCCCTTCCAGGAGCCGTCACACGATCGAACGCCCGGGCGCGGGCGCGGACCCGCCAGGACGGCCCGGTGACGGTCAGCCGACGCGGTCGGCGCGGCGGGCGCGGTTCAGGACCAGCCCGCCGAGAACCATGGCGATCACCCCGATCAGCAGGGCGATGAAGCCGCCGACTATTCCGTAGCCGGTGCTGGGGCCGCCTTCGGCGGCGGCCACGACCATCCCGCCGACGGCCGCGCCCACCAGCCCCGCCACCAGGGCCACGACGGCCCCTCTTCTCCCGTCTCCGGCGCCGGCGCGACGGGCGCGGGTCAGAGCCCGGCCGCCCGCGACCGCGCCGACCAGCCCTATCAGCGTGCCCACCATGGCCCAGACCCGCCCGGGGGTCATGGTGTAGGAACTGACGGGGGCCAGGAGGGCCGAGACGCGCGCGGCCGCCGGTGCGGCGAGCCCGTGACCTCCGAGCACGGCGGCGGCGAGCAGGTGACGGACGGACATGGGGTGCTCCTTCTCATGCTGCGACTGGATGTCGCCTGATCATGTCCGCTGGACGGCCGCCGGTCGTCCCGCCGGCGCAGGCGATTCACGCTGCCGCGCGTGGGGCATCCGGCTGCCGCAGGCGCCGCAGGCGCCGGGAACATACCGCGTGCGCGGTAGGCGGCCGCTCGTCCATGAGGAGGTGTCGTCCGCGGCACGACCTGGCTTAAGGTGCGCGCATGGGCCCAGGACGGTCCGGTGTTCCGGCCGGTGTCAGAGATTGGGCGATCGCCGTCTGCGTGGCTGCGGCGCTGCTGGTCGCCGGGCTGTCCGAGAACCGCTCCGCCACCGACGCCGACCTGCTCGGCTACACGCTGCTGGCGGCCGGCGGCCTGGCGCTGACCGCGCGCCGCCGGGCCCCGGTGCCCGTCCTGGCCGTCACCGGGCTGTGCGCGGTGGGTCACCAGGCGGCCGGGTTCGACGTGCCCGCCGTGGCGTTCCTGTTCGCCGTGTACGCCGCCGTACGGGCGGGCCACCGCGGCGTCACGGTGGCGGCGGCCGTGCTGACGCTGGTCGCCCTCCCGCTCGTGGCCCTCGCCGTGCAGGGCCTGCCCGTGGGCGAGGCGCTCGCGCGAGCCCGGGGCGCCTTGGAGCTGGCCTGGCTGGTCGCCGCCGGCGCGGCGGGTGAAGCGCTGCGGCAGGCCGAGCGGCGGGCGGACGAAGCCGAGCGCACCCGGGAGGAGACCGCGCTGCGCCGCGCGAACGAGGAGCGGCTGCACATCGCACGCGAGCTGCACGATTCGCTCACCCACCAGATCTCGGTCATCAAGGTGCAGGCCGGAGCCGCCGTCCACCTGGCCCGCAGGCGTGGCGAGCGGGTGCCGGAAGCCCTGCTGGCGATCCAGGAGGCCGCTCGCGAGGCGAACCGGGAGCTGCGGGCGACCCTGGAGGCGCTGCGCGAGGACGGCGACGCTCCGCCGCGCGGGCTCGACCACGTCCCCGAACTGGTCGAGCGGGTCCGCATGACCGGCCTGGACGCGACGCTGACGATCGAGGGCCAACGGCACGACGTGCCCGCCGCCGTGGGCCAGACCGCCTACCGGATCGTCCAGGAGTCGCTCACCAACATCGCCCGGCACGCCTCCGCCGCCACCGCGTCGGTCCGGATCGGCTACCGCCCGGACGCCCTCGCCATCCGCGTCGACGACGACGGCAAGGCCAGGCCCGGCACCGCCCCGGTGCCCGGCGTCGGGCTGCTCGGGATGCGCGAACGCGTCACCGCCCTCGGCGGCCGGCTGCGCGCGCAGCCACGCGACGAGGGCGGCTTCACCGTCGATGCCGAACTGCCCGTGGCCCGGCCGTGATCCGCGTCCTGCTCGTCGACGACCAGCCGCTCCTCCGTGGCGGGTTCCGCGCGCTGCTCGACATCGAGGACGACATCGAGGTGGTGGCCGAGGCCGCCGACGGGATGGAGGGGGTGGCCCTGGCCGGGGAACACCTGCCCGACATCGCGCTCATCGATATCCAGATGCCGGTCATGGACGGCATCGAGGCGACCCGGCGCATCGCCGCGAACCCGGCCCTGGCCCGGGTGCACGTCGTCATCCTGACCAACTACGGCCTCGACGAACACGTCTTCCACGCTCTGCGCGCCGGCGCCGCCGGTTTCCTCGTCAAGGACATCGAGCCGGAGGACTTCCTGCACGCCATCCGCGTCGCCGCCCGCGGCGACGCGCTGCTCGCACCGTCGATCACCCGCATGCTCATGGACCGCTACGTCACCGAGCCGCTCCACCAGAACACGGACGCGGCCCTGAAATGGCTGACCGCCCGCGAACGGGAGGCCGTCGTCCTGGTCGCCCGCGGCCTGTCCAACGACGAGATCGCCGAGCGCATGCTCATCACCCCCCTGACCGCGAAGACCCACGTCAACCGGGCCATGACCAAGCTCCACGCCCGCGACCGCGCCCAACTGGTGGTCCTCGCCTACGAGTCCGGCCTGGTGACCCCCCGCACCCGCTGACCTCCAGACCGTTTCCACCCATCGCCAAGCTGACAGGCTTCTCAGCAGCCGGCCTCCGCAGCCCCGTGCGGCTGCTGCCCGAGCAGCCGGGACACCGCCGGGATCACGCGAACCAGGTGATCGCCTGCCCGTGCGAGCGGGTCCAGGCGAGCGGCGTCCCGTCCAGCGCCAGTACGTTCGGCGCGCCACCGGGCGGCTCGGGCAGCGCGTCGTTGGGCAGCACGTCCGGGTTCTCGTTCGCGATCCAGTGCCCGGGCAGTCCGCGTACCACGTCGGCGAACGCTTTCCTGCGCGGCGCGGGCACCTGGTACATCACCGAGGTGTGGAACACCACCAACGTCGCGCCGGCCGGCGCCCGCGCGGCCAGCGCCGGCAGGTCGTCCACCAGGTCGCCGCGCACGAGCAGCGGCGGCTCGGCCGCCGCGACGGCGGCCGCGGCCCGCAGCCGGGCGCGGCGGTGCGTGTGCTCCGGCCAGATGAGGGCGTCGAGCCATGCGAGATCGGCGGGGTCGGTGACATCGAGCGGGTTCAGATCCAGGCCGGCCCGCCACACCACCTCGGGTACGCCGGTCGGCGGCGCCACTCCGGTCGCCGCGCAGTCCAGGACCGGTTCGCCGGCGCCGACCACGTGCTCTCCGTAGCGGTAGGCGTACCGGTCGGGGTAGAGGCACAGCCCGGCGGACGCGCCGACCTCCAGCAGCGCGAGCGGCTGTGGCAGCGTGGCGAGCACCGGCAGCAGTACGGCACATCGTCCGGCCTCGTTCGTCTGCGTGGCCCGGGTGCGCATCTCCGCCTCGATCGCCGGCCAGTTCGCCACGGTGTAGTCGTGGAACGAGGCCGGGTCCTCGACCGCGCCACCGAGGAGGCGTACGACGCCGAAAAGCAGGTTCGGCTGACGCTTGGCCGGTGGAAGTGTTCCGAGCAGTGCGAGTACCTCGTCGTCTCGGGAGACCGCGAGCGACAGGCGCTCGTACGCCGGCGACACGCCGTGCGCCTCGTGCGCGGCGAACTCGGCGTACTGCGCGGCAGTCGTCATGTCCGTATCATCCCGCAGAGGCGGCCCTCGTGACCGGCGCCACCGCCGGTATCGGCCGCGCCGTCGCGCCGCGACTGGCAGCCGGCGGCATCGACGTGGTCGCCCACGGCCGCGACCCCGAACGCGGCGCCCAGCTCGTCGAGGAGATCTCGGCACAAGGCGGCAGCGCGCGTTCGCCGCGGCAGACCTGACGAACGCCCAGGAGGTCTTGGCGCTCGCCAAGGAGGCGGGTGACGTGGACATCCTTGTCGACAACGCCCGAATCTACGTGTTCACCAGCACGCCAGACACGACGGCCGACAGCTTCGATCAGCACTTCGCGATCAACACCCGGGTCCCGTTCCTGCTCTTCGGCGCATCGGCGCCCCCATGGCCGAACGTGGGCACGGGTGGATCGTCAACGTCACCTCGACCGCCGCGACGTCGCCCCCCATCGGCGGCGCGTACGGCGCGTCCTGCCGGGGGACCTGCGGGGTGATGAGGTCAGTGGGCTGGTGCTTGCGCCTGGCCTGTGCGCAGGGCGGGGCAGTGGTCCGGGTGGGGGTGGCGGGCGATGTCGATCATGCGGTCGAGGTGGGCGAGCGCCTGTTCCAGCTCGTTCATCGTCGCCGCGATGCGGGCGCGCTCGGTGGCCAGGACGTCGAGGACCTTGGGGGTCGCGGTGCCGGTGTCGACGCAGGGTAGTACCTGCAGGATGGTGCGGCTCGACAAGCCCGCGGCATAGAACTGCTGGATGAGGCGGACCCGCTCGACCACGGACTCGGCGTAGGTGCGCTGACCGCTTGAGGTGCGCTCGGCACTGAGCAGCCCTTGCTCCTCGTAGTACCGCAACGCCCGCACGCTCACTCCCGCGCGGCTCGCCACATCGCCGATTCGCATGCGAACTCCTTCGGTCGCCGACTTGCCTCTGACGTCAACGTCAGGGAATAGCGTAGCCGCGTTGGACAGTCACGAAGGATGAGGAACACATTCACATGAACATCACCGACCAGGTCGCCCTCGTCACCGGAGCCAACCGCGGCATCGGACGGCAGTTCGTCGAGGAGCTTGTCGAGCGTGGCGCGCGCAAGGTCTACGCGACCGCCCGCCGCCCCGAGCTGCTCGACGTGCCCGGGGTCAAGGTGCTGCGGTTGGACATCACCGACCACGACTCGGTCGTCGCGGCGGCCGAGGCGGCGTCGGACGTCACGCTGCTCGTCAACAACGCGGGCGTCTCGACGGGCACACCGCTGGTCACCGGCGACCTCGCGGACATCCGCCGCGAGATGGACACGCACTTCTGGGGCACGCTCGACATGATCCGCGCGTTCGCGCCGGCGCTCGCCGCGAACGGCGGCGGCGCCGTCGTCAACGTGCTCTCCGCGCTGTCGTGGTTCGCCTATCCCGGTAACGGCGCCTACGCGGCGGCGAAGGCGGCCGCGTGGAACCTGACCAACGCCGTCCGGCTCGACCTCGCCGGGCAGGGCACCCTGGTCCAGGGCATCCACCTGGGCGCGGCCGACACCGACATGATGGCCGACTACGACGGACCCAAGATCGACCCGCGCGACGTGGCCCGCGCCTCCCTCGACGGCCTCGCCGCCGGGTCGATCGAGATCGTCGCCGACGAGTGGAGCGCGATGGTCAAGGCCTCCCTCGCGGGCGACCCCGCCGCCTTCTACGCCACCTGGCTCGCCGGCTGAGCCGGACAGACGAGGGCCAACGGACGAGGCGAACACCCTCGCGCGGCCTACCGAGCGGCCACCCGTCCGGTCGGCCGTCTCGGGTCCCGAGGTCGGCGTGGACCACACGCGCGGTCAGACGGCGTCGTCCAGTTGTTCGGTCAGACGGCGTCGTCCAGCTGTTCGGTCAGCCGCTCCAGGCCGCCCCTGATGAGCTGCCCGTACTCGTCGTCGCCGAGTGCGCCCATCCCGGCTCGCGCCTGCCGGAGGTGCTCACGGGCGCGGTCGAGATCGCCCAGCTTGCGGTAGCAGTCGCTCAGATTGAGGTGCAACGACGGATACAAGCCGGCCACTGAGAGCGGCACCCCTGCTTGGGCCACGCGCTCATCGGTGACCAGACCGACGGCGGCGAGCGCCCGCAGATCCCACATCAGCTCCTGGCGCACGTCGTCCTGCACGTCGGCCATCGAATGGGCGAGGACGCAGACATGCAGCGGGTCGCCTCGCTCGCCGCCGATGTCGTCCCAGATCCGCGCGAACAGGTCGCGAGCGGCTGCACGCTGACCCTGGTGGTGGTGCAGCTCCACCCCCTGGCCGATGCGGGTCATCGTCGGGTCGGTGGTCATCGGCGGCTCCCTCACCATCGCGGGCGACCCCGGCCAGCCTAGTCGCCTGACGCGTCCCGACGATCTCAAAGCCGCTGACCGGCCGGTCCTCTTGACGGCTCAGACGACCACGGCCACGTCCTCGACACAGGGGGGTCGCGGGGGGCGGCTTCACCGCCGGGGGGTGAGCTCCGCCAGCATCGAGCGGACCGGCGTTGCTGGGCGCTGGAGGAGCTTCTCCAGGTCGGGCCCGGCGGTGGAGAACTCCCCGCGGCGGCTCGCCTGGAACATGCCGAGCAGCATGTTCGCCTGGTCCGCGGGGACCCCGTGGCCGATCATCGTGGCCGTCCACGCCTCGTCGTCGGCGACGACGCGGCGGATGGCGCGCCCGCTCAGTTCGGTGACGATGCCGGCGATGTCCGCGAGGTCGAGCGCGTCCGGTGCGGTCAGCGGCGGGGTCGGGCCGTCGAAGCCGATCTCGGCGGCGAGGAGGGTCGCCGCCGCCTCGGCGAGGTCGGCGTGCGTGGTCCAGGAGACGGGCCCGTCGGCGGGGGCAACGAGTTCGCCGGTCTCGAACGCCTGGCCGAGCAGGAGCCGGACGGTGTCGGCGTAGAAGCCGTTCCGCAGCGCCGTGAACGGCGTGCCCGCCTTCGCCAGGTACTGCTCGGTGGCGGCGTGGTCGCGCATCGGCGCGAAGAGCGAGTCGTCGGCGACGCCCTGGTGGCTGGTGTAGAGGATGCGCTCGGCGCCGGCATCGCGGGCGGCGTCGATCGCGGCGACGTGCTGGGCGACGGCCGCCTGGCCCGTCCGGTCCGTCGAGACGATGAGCACCTGGGTCGCGCCCTCGAACGCGTCGGCGAGGGAGCCGGGGTCGGTGAAGTCGCCGCGTCGCACGCGTACCCCGCGCGCGGCCAGGTCCCCGGCGCGGCCGGTGTCACGAACGCTCACGCCGACCCGGTCAGCCGAGACGCGGCCGATCAGCCGATCGACGATCTGGGAGCCGAGCCGGCCTGTACCACCGGTGATGACGATCATGTCTTCCTCCTGCTAACACTGGAATGACATGGATGCTATCACCGTTAGCAACAACGATAGCAATAGCGCGTTATCATTGACAGCGTGGCAGAGGCTCGACCGGACGGCACCGGCAGGAACAGGACGCGAACGAACATCGTGGAGTGCGCGGCGCGGCTCCTGCGCGAGCAGGGCGCGGGTGCGGTCACCACCCGCGCGGTCGCGCAGGCGGCCGGCATGCAGGCGCCGACCATCTACCGGTTCTTCGAGGACAAGGACGCGCTGCTCGACGCGGTCGCCGAGCACGTCTTCGCCACCTACGTCGCGGGGAAGACCCTCGCCGAGGACGGCGGCGACCCGGTCGCGGACCTCCGGGCGGGGTGGGACACGCACATCGGCTTCGGCCTCGCCAACGCTGCGCTGTTCGGCCTGCTCACCGACCCCGCGCGCGGTGCGCGTTCACCGGCGGCCGCCGCCGGCCTGGAGGTCCTGCGCGCCCGGGTGCACCGCGTCGCGGCGGTCGGCCGGCTTCTCGTCCCCGAGAGGCGCGCCGTGGACCTCATCCACGCCGCCGGCACCGGCGCCGTGCTCACCTTGCTCGCCACCCCGCCCGAACACCGAGACCTCGGCCTAGCGGACGCGATGTACGAGGCGGTGACCCGATCGATCCTCACCGACACCCCGGCGCTCCCCGCCGACAGCGCGACGGCCGCCGCCATCGCCTTCCGAGCCGTCGCCCCCAACCTGACCCAGCTCACCGAAACCGAGCGCGCCCTGCTCACGGAGTGGCTGAGCCGAGCCGACACCCCCCACCCACCCCCGCCGCCCCAGCCGACCCCGCCTGACACGACGACCAGGCGCCCCTCGAAGTCGAAGCGGCCTCGAAACGTCTGAGTGGGTGGACGCCTAATCAGCCCTCGCACGCCATCGCTGCTCTTCGTTCTGCAATCCTTCATCTTGGGTGACAAGGAGGACGAGTTCCATTATCGCCGACTCTGCCGAAGCGCTCCTTTCAAGCCGCCACCCACTGTTCGATGGCAACCAAAGCGTCTTGTCCGGCTGGTCATGCCGATACGGCACTTCTTTCCACCACTGCTCGGCGACGTCGAGGGCAGCTCTCGGCTGACGGAGCGCGACATGGCAGCACATTCGGTTGTAGACGTTGACGGCAATGGGTTCGTACCCCTGCCGCGCCGCCATGTTCAGATGGGTCAGTGCGCGTGCCGGATCAACAGGCATCAGGCAGAACCCAAGATTGTTCCGTGCGCTGACGTCGTTCGGCCACTGCCGGACGGCGAACTCGAAGAGTGCGGCCGCATCCATCGCACGACCATTGGCCAGGAGCTCGCGGGCGTGCTCGGTGATCCCTGCCGGCATGAACGCAGTACGCGGCGGTCCGTCGGAAAGCGGATTCCATTCGACTGCCGCTCGGTGCGCGATCGCCGTGGTCACGTCCCCAAGAGGCACATCACGCGCCTCCAGCACCCATCCGGGGAAACTCATCGGTTGCAAGTTGTGCCGATATCGGTACTCAAGCAGCAGCGAAGCTTTAGACCATGACTTCATATAGGTTTCGGTCAGCCGCTCAACGAGCCAACGGTACTCGGTCACGAGGGTCAGGTGATCGGCCGGCAGGTTCGCCCGGGTCCAGAACTCTCGTCCGTCAGGAACTTCGAGGCTGACGAGAGCCGCCAGACGTGCCCGCCCCACCCAGTTCACGAGCGGGGGCGTCACTGAAGTGATCGTGCTGTTGACGAGACTGGTGAACTCGTCGTTGCTCTCTGGCACCTGAGCAGGGACTCGCAGCAAGCTGCGCCACCCCTCGATGTCGACACCGAACCCTCTTAGATGGTCACCGCTGTCGGACTGCGGCAAGATCTTGTCGATCAGCAGCACGACGAAGACGGGCCCGAGGATCTCGCCGATCATCCCGTAACGCACGAGGGAGTCCGCGTCCACCCCTCGCCGCGTCAGCTCCGCAGCCGCCGCCTCGAACGCTTCGATCTTGCTGAGGTCCGGCTTGGCGGTGAATCGGGCGAGGAGAGCCTGCTTCATCTCCGTCACGAGACTGATCGCCTGCCAGCTCTCGCGAGACCCCGAGTGATCTTCACACAGCAAGGCCTTGTGCGCGTCGAACGGCTGCGGCTCCCGGCCCAACCCGGCCTCCCCGTACAGAAGCTTCACCGATTGGTTACTGCAACATCTACGAAACCATCTAAGATTGTAGCTACGATCCTGGCAACGGAGGACCGCCATGAGAGACATCATCTTCCAAGCCTCAGATCTCGCGAACAAGCGTACGGAAATCCTCGAATCAGCTCGCCAAGGTCTAGCCCAGATCCGCGACAAGGACAGCACGAGCCTGGTCATGCTGCCGGAGCGTCGGTTGCGGATGCTCGAAGAGATCGCCAAGTGGTCGCTCGCCCACATGCGCCTGGATGATCTGCTACGCCGTGACGCCGAGCCGAGCATCGGCGATCTAGGAGATCTCGCGTGGCTTCGAGTCTTCGACGTAGACGATCTACGGGAGTTCGTGGACGAGCTGCACTCGGCCCTGATCGCAGCCCACTCTGATCAGGATGCATCCGTACTGGATGAGTTCATTCGAGCCTGGCGTATCACTGCGCGTCAGCTTGAGGATCCCCTGAGAAGGTCGGTGCTTCTTGGTCGCCACAACCCAGAAGACTTCTCAGAGGCATCCCCGCCCCAATGACTACAAGTGCCTACGACCCGATGCGACCTGCTCGCCGTCCTGGCAGGAGGCCCGAGGCCACGCCTAGGTATCGGGTCCTGGTGCATCGACGTTTCGCCCAGCATTACGAGCAGCTTGTCCACCGCGTCGGCCTGCAGCAGGCCGAGCAGTTCTGGGATCATGTCTCCCAGGAGCCGGGCAAGCCGTCGGCGCTGGCCTCGATCACTATTCTCAAGGGCTCCGCGGGAAAGCCCAGGGGCTCAGGTTGGTCCCGAACCCACCACTACGAACTCACCAGCATGGCTCGCGTCGACTACCAGTATCACGACGGATACCGGACGGCACCGGATGGAGACGCGCATCCAGTCGTCGCCATCCTCACGATCAGCTTTGGTAGTCACTGATTGCCCTGCTAGGGCGTGTCCGGTAGATCACGCGTGGATCCATAACAGGGTGCTGACCAGGGTGATGCCGGCCTGGTAGTTGCGGGTGAGCTTGTCATATCGGGTGGCGATGCCGCGCCATTGCTTGAGCCGGTTGATGCAGCGTTCGACGACGTTGCGGCGGCGGTAGGCGGCCGGGTCGAACAATGGTGGACGGCCACCGCGGTTGCCCCGTCGCAGGCGTCCGTCCTGCTGGTCGATCCGTTCGGGGATGGTCGCGGTGATATTGCGGGATCGCAGGTGGGTGCGGATGGCGCGGGAGCTGTAGGCCTTGTCGGCGATGACCCGGTCCGGCCGGGTGCGGGGACGTCCCGCGCCAGCCCGGGGGATCGTGATGGCATCCATTACCTGCGCAAAGACGGTGCAGTCGTTGACGTTGCCCGCGGTGATGATCACAGTGAGCGGCAGCCCGCGTCCATCGACGGCCAGGTGCAGTTTGCTGGTCAGCCCGCCCCGGGACCGGCCGAGCGCCTGATTCGTCCCGGGTCGGTCCCCTTTTTCCTGGCCCCGGCCGCGTGCTGGTGCGCGCGGACGATGGTGGAGTCCACGCTGACCGTCCAGTCCAGGCGGCCGATCGCGTCATCGTGCACCTGCACCTGCTTCAGCAGGGCATCGAAGGTCCCCTCAGCCGCCCAGCGCCGGTAGCGCTCATAGACGCTTTTCCAGTTGCCGTATCGCTCGGGCAGATCCCGCCACGGCGCGCCGGTGGCCAGCTTCCACAAGATCCCGTTCAGGACCGTCCGATGGTCCAGCCACCGCCTGCCCTGCACAGGCTGGGCAGGCAGTAACGGCTCGATCCGCGCCCACGCGGCATCGGTCAGCTCATGACGACGCACCATGCAGGCATCTCACCGCAACCTGCTGATCGACCTCAGCTCAACGCCAAGATCTAACGGACACGCCCTAGCTCCCGAGCCCTGAGACCGGGCCGGCCACCACATCGGCCGTTCCGTCGCTCCGGCGGCGGGCCCCGGGTCGGCCCCGGCCCAGTCCTGCTCAGTTCTGGGGTTTGCGCCAGGTGATGCTGTAGCGCAGCATCAGGTGGCGGCGGTACTGGGAGCCGGGCAGGAGGTCGGCGGCCAGTGCGCGCATCTGCGGGTACGTCACCGGGGGCGGCCACACGAGGGGGGACGGGTGCTCCCAGTGGCCCTTCGCGGCGCGGTGGAAGGTGCTGACGGCGACGCCCGCGAGGTCGCGCGGCAGGTCGTGGGGCATGGTGCTGCGGGCGAGGCCGACGATCGCCAGCACGCCCCCGGGACGCAGCAGCTCGCGCATGCGGGCCAGCCCGGTGGCGGCGTCCATGTGGTGCAGGGTGGCCACCGACGCGACTACGTCGAACGAGGCGGGCGCGAACGGGTGGGTGAGGAAGTCGCCGAGGATGTAGTCGACGTCGTCGGGGTGCTCGCGGGCCTGGGCGATGCTTGGCGCGTCGAGGTCGATGCCGGTGACCTGCGGTAAGACCCGCCGCAGTTCACGAGCGAGCATCCCCTCCCCGCACCCGACATCGAGCGCGCGCCGGGCGCCCTCGGGAACCGCGCGCAGGATGCACGGGTGGTAGTGGATGTTGTGGTTCCACCGCCTGCCGTTCCTCATCGTCATCGGATCATCGTGCCGGACGCACGACGTCCAGGTGGCGATCACCGCGAATCCAGACGCACCGCCCGTGCGCGACTGATCTAGGGGCGCCGCATGACGACCGTGCTCTGCGTACCGCAATGGCAAGGCTCGGCGTCCGGCGTCGCGGCTGACGCCCGGTGCTCACCGAACCGCCGAACTCGTTCCTGCCGACGCCGTGGGTGACCGTGCCGGTGCTCGCGGATGGCGGGGAGAAGATCGCGGGGATCCGCGCGTTCGACGCGTTCGTGGAGACGATGACGACCCCGACCCCGGCGAGGACGAGGTGATCCGCCGGTTGGGGGCCGCTCTGACGCGCTGACGCTCGCGACAGAGCCGAAACCGTGCGGTCCCGCGGGATGTGGAGGAGGAGGATCTGGTGCTGCCGGTCGGCTAGCCGGCGAGGAAGCCCTCGACTGCCTCGGCGAAGGTCTTCGGAGCGGTGACCCAGGGGTAGTGAGCCCCGGGCAGCACGACGCTGGTCCCGCGCGGGAAGATCGCGGCCAGCTCGGCCGCGTGGGCGGGTGATGGTCCTGGATCCCGCTCTCCCGCGATCACCAGGACCGGCGTGGTGACCTTCGCCAGGCTCGCGCGGGTGTTCTCGGCAGCGGGCATGGCGGTGTGGAAGCGCTTCGCCGCCTCGGCCGAGCGTTCGGCGAACCGGGTGGCGTGCGCTTCGGCGGTCTCGTTCCAAGGACTGTAGAAGAACGGCTGCGCCCTCAGGCGCCGGCTCTCATCGCCCGCGTCCCACGCCTTGAGGTCTGGCAGTCTGCTCTCGTACCAGCTCTCGTCAGCGCGGCGCTCGATCTGGGCGTACCACTGCTCATCGGTTATCTCGATCCCCACCAGGTGCACGGTCGGTGTGACCAACACCAGGTGCCCTATCCGTTCGGGATACCGGGCCGCATACAGCAACGCCAGCCCTCCGGCCGCCGAATGCCCGAGCAGGTCCATCCGCTCGAACCCCAGACGCACACGCAGCGCCTCGACATCCGCGACCATGCGGTCCACCGCATAGGTGCCTGGATCCAACGGCGCCGCGGATTCGCCGGTTCCTCGGTTGTCCAGCAAGAAGAGCCGACGCTGAGCCGCCAGACCGCCGAGGTCTCCCAGGTATCGCGAGGACCGCCCCGGCCCGCCCGGCAAGCAGACCAGCGCCGGCCCTTCTCCCCGCTCATGACAGACGAGCACGGTCCCGTCGTAAGAGGCAAAACCGATCATCCCGCCATCCTCGCATCGCGGCCCCGAGAGCCGTCGCGTCTCGATCTCGATCTCAAGCCCGGAGCCACCGGTAACGGGCCGTCGACGGCGGAGTGCCCGCTCTCGTTTGGCGGGTAGACGCCATCCATCGCCTGCCGATCTCCGGTGTGCGCGCCGCTTGCGTAGGCTTGCGCCTGCCGACCGGAGATCCGCGGGGGATGGAGAGTGGTGTGCGCGTCGTCGTCTGCGCCCTTGGGACCCGTGGCGACGTGCAGCCGCCGGCCGTCCTGGCGGCGGAGCTCCAGGCTCGGGGCCACCAGGTGCTGGTGGCGACCACCCACGATCTGATCGACTTCGTCGCTAGCCTGGGCCTGCGGACGGCCCCGTTGAGTGCCGACATCAAGGGCATCTTCCAGTCGCCCGAGGGGCAGCGGCTCATGGCGTCGGGCAACGCCAGGGCGTTCCTGAAGCACATCGCCGGCATCCGCCGCGAGCGGGTGACGACCGTCCAGGACGAGATGATCGCGCTCGCGCGAGGTGCCGACCTGCTCATCGCGGGCAAGCACAGCGAGGACGACACGGCCTGCATCGCCGAGGCGTACGGGGTGCCGCTGGTCACCCTCCATCACGCTCCCTGGGGCGGCAACCCCGTGTACCCCGCGTTCCTGGCGACGACCCGCCGACTCCCGGGCGGGCTCCGGCAGGCCAGCCATTGGTACGTCGAGCGGGCCACCTGGAAGTCCCTCGAAGCCGACATCAGGCGCATCCGCCAGGTTCTCGCCCTGCCGCCGGTTTCCAAGCCCACCGAGGCCGGGCTGTACCGCGTCGACGCCCTCCAGATCCAGGCCTACAGCCGCCATCTGACCCCCGAGCTCGTGGACTGGCATCCGCGCCGCCCGCTGACCGGCTTCATCGAACCGACGAGAGCCCAGCACGAGGCCTTCGGCGACGCCACCGCCGACCCCGATCTCGGACGATGGCTCGACGCCGGCGACCCGCCGATCTACTTCGGCTTCGGCAGCATGCCGGTCCTCGACCCGGACGCGATGCTTCAGATGGTCACGAACGTCAGCCGCGCGCTGAACATGCGCGGGCTCGTCGTCGCGGGCTGGACCGAGCTGCGCAGGACGCCGGCCCCGGACGGCCCGATCCACGTCACGCCCGCCGTCGACCACGGGGCGGTACTGCCGCGCTGTCGAGTGGCCGTGCACCACGGCGGCGCCGGCACCACCGCCGCCTCCATCGGAGCGGGCCTCCCGACCGTCGCCGCCGCGGTCTTCATGGACCAGCCCTTCTGGGCGAACCGGTTGGAACGCCTGGGCGTCGGACGAGCGATGCGGTTCGCCGACCTCACCGAGAAGAGCCTTCTGCGGGCGATCGAATCGCTACTGGGGCCGGAACCCAAGCGCCGGGCGGCCGCGATCGCGTCAGCCATGCGAACGGAGAACGGCACGTCCAACGCGGCCGATGCGGTAGAGAAGGCCCCCTTCGAGGCATGAGCCGTCCCGCAGATTGACCGCGAGCATGGTCAGCACGAGCCACCACGGCCGCCAGGTCACCCGGTGGCGTAGCCGTTGGTGTGGGCGATGGCGTCCTGGGCGGCCAGGGCCGCTACCAGGCCTTCGGCCTCGCGCATCAGGTGCCGCAACTCCTCGGCACCGGACACCGCGATGCACACCGGCTCTGCCGCCCACCGCGCGAACGCCACGAACTGCCGCGTCCCCTCGCCGTACATCACCACCCAGGCGGGCTCCAGCTGGTCAAGTTGCGCGGCGGCGGCCTTCTTCGCCCGGGCGAAGCGGCGGGAGGTGAACCCGGGCGGACGCCCGCCTTCCCGGTGCCGTCCCACGGGGCGGCTCATGTCGATTCCTGATCACAGACTGCTGTCATGCCGTGACCGTACGTTCACTGTCCGCTACGGGACCGAACCGGCGTGGGCGAACTTCTGGTTCGCGTCCGGCTACTGGAGGATGCGGTGACGCTCGGCCAGGTAACGTACTTCCGGTGCCCACGACGGCCGGGCGCGACGAGCCAGAGAACTCACCATCTCCCTCAACAGCCGCTTGTAGTCCAGCTTTCCTCCCAAAAGGACTTCGCCCCGGCGGCAGTGCCGGCATCGGACACGATGCCCACACCCTCCGGCACATGGATCGGCGGGGGGACGTCCGCGCCAAGGACCTGCGCGGGCAAGCGGAGGTCGCCTGAGAAGACTGCGCCGAAGGCACCACTGAGCCTTGTCTGGACTTCGCGGCTTCGACTCATCCACCAGGGGCCTCACTACGTCTGCGGCCAGACGCCCAACCCGCGATCATGCTGTGACCAGCCAGCCCTCGCACGGGGATGAAAAAGGCTGTGGAATGGGCATATTTCGGTGGCCGGTCCCGGGCGTGCCCCGGTAAAGCGCGCGCCGCCGCATTTCGCCGGATACGAGGATTCATCCAGGCGGCACTAGGTTTCGGGCGCCCGGAGTCCCGGTTCGCCCGACCTTAAATAGACGGCGGTCGCGGGCGCGTCCATACTCGATTTGTCCCGGGCTACCCAACGCCTTTCCGGAGGAATCTTGAACACGCTAATCCGTAGAACGCGATTACGCCGGGCGCTGGCCCTGCTGATCGCCATCGTGGTCGCCTCGACCGGAACGGTGGCGGGCACCGCCTCTCCGGCCCAGGCAGGAGTCATCGACTGGGTCGACAGCCTCGAAGGACCGACCCCCTGGACCACATGGGAGGGAGGCGGCCAAGGAGACGGCGTCGCCGGCTACGACATCAACGGAGGGGTGGCCCATTCGGGGCTGAACGACGGCTGGCTCTACGTGGGCAACGGCTGGGCCGCCAACCGGATCCGCAAACCCCTCGCCAGTATGAGCCCCCGTTACAACTGCTCGGCGGCCGTCTGGTTCAACGTCCTGGCCTCCGGCGCGCAGGTCGGCCTGCAGATCTGGAACCCGAACGGATGGCGCGTCATCGCGGAAACCTATCCGTGGGTCGCCGGAGGCGGCTACAGGCAGGTCTACATAACCGGACTCAACCTGCAATCCTACGGGGAAATCTACCTGCAGGTCATCTACGGCAACAGCAACGGCGTCAGAACCTACATCCGCTTCGACCACATGCAACTCCAGTGTTACTACTGAACGTTTTCTCATCAATGAACATTTTCAACCGGCCCTGGATCGGCGGTGGGACGCCCCGCGCGACGGACCTGCATCGGGCAGGTCGAGGGTCGCTGAATAAGGCTGCGCCGAAGGCACCATTTCGAGGGCAGGGCTGCTTAACGATCGCCGGCGCCGCCCGAGAGAACGGGCGGCGCCGGGGAGGGGGTTAGGCGGAGAGGGTTTCTGGCATTTTCTTTAGTTTGGGGATGGGGGAGAAGGCCAGGACGGCTATGGGGACGAGGGCGCCGATCAGGGCGGCGGCGAAGACGACCGGGCGCATGCCTATGGCCTGGCCCACCAGGCCCGCGACCAGGGCGCCCAGGGGGGCGGGGATGAGGCCCATGGCCCAGATGGTGGCGATGACGCGGCCGACCATCTCGCGGGGGGTGGCCGTCTGGAGCACGGTGATGTTGTTGACCACGAAGATCTGCGTGGTCAGACCGACGATGAGCTGCGAGACCCCGAGCATGGTCAGCGCGAGCCACAGCGGCCCGCCGGCCAGCGGCACCAGCAGCAGCGAGCTGTTGCCGATGACCGTGGCCCACAGCATCGTCGGGCCCGGCCCGGCGGACTTCATGAGGCGGACCGCCAGCCAGGCGCCCGCGATCGCGCCGACGCCGCCCACGGCCAGCACGCCGCCGACCCAGGCGGCGGGCACGCCCGCGTCCTCCACGACGTACGGGAAGTAGAGCGTCTGCAGGATGCCGATGTCGAAGAACGAGTACACGGCGCTCGCGATCGCGAGCGGACGGATCATCGGCTGACCCATCACCCAGCGCAGGCCGTGCCAGATGGCCTGCAGCATCGAGGGGCCGCCCGGCTCCGGCTGCGGCTTGTCCTCAGGCTTGCGGATGAACAGCAGGCAGATCGCCGAGGTGAGGTACGTCACCACGTCGATGATGATGACCAGCGGCGCGGACCGCGCGGCCACCAGCACGCCCGCGAGGCTCGGCCCCACGGCCTTGGCGACCGAGTCGCTGAGCTGCAGCTTGCTGTTGCCCTCGCCGAGGAGCTCGCCCGGCACCAGGCTCGGCAGGTAGGAGCGGTAGGCGATCTCGAACAGCACGCCGAACAGGCCCATCGTGAACACCACGACGTAGAGCCACCACAGCGTCAGCATGTCCATGAAGAAGAACAGCGGGACCGTGAGCAGGATGGCGGCCCGGGCGAAGTCGCTGACGACCAGCACCGGCCGGTGACGCATGCGGTCGACCCAGACGCCGACGACCAGGAACAGCACCAGGGGCAGCCGGGCGAGCGCCCCGAGGAAGCCCATCTCGGCGACCGAGGCGTTCAGCAGCAGGTACGCCACGATGGGCATCGCCAGGACGGTGACCTGCGTGCCGACCTGAGAAAGGCTCTGGCCGGCCCAGAGCTTGAGGAAGTCCGGGTGCTTCCACAGCGTGGCCGGCTCCGCCCGCTCAGTCGTGGGTGAGGCCATGATCCATGCAACTCCTCAGTTCGGCGGCCGCGTCGGCGACCAGGGGTTCGTACATGACGGTGAAGCGCTCGCCGAGGATGGGCGAGATGCGCAGCCGGCCGGTGACGACGGCGCGCCACCCCATGTCGTCCGGGTCCGCGCCCTCCCGGGCGGGCGAGAACAGCAGCACGTCGCCGTCGTAGGACTCGTGCCGGTAGTAACCGACGGCGTGCGCGTTGGCGCGGAAGACGTTCACGAAGCGCCGCGCCTGCTCCAGGTCGGCGGCGTCGGGCTGCAGCCGGTCGGCCTTGGCGGCGGCCTCGATGACGGCGAGCAGCCGCTCGTCGGGCTCCATGCGCCGCAGGCTCTCCAGGTCGGCCTCCACCGAGCCGCCGGCCAGCGCGTGCATCAGCAGGACGGCGTCGTCCTGGAGCGACCCGCGGATCACCGGCTCGTCGGCGTCGGAGTAGAAGAGCACGACCAGCGGGACCTCGTGCCCCATCTCGCGCAGCCGCCGCGCCGTCTCCAGGGCGATGTTGCCGCCGATGCAGTAGCCGCCGAGGACGTACGGGCCCTCGGGGCGCACCTTGAGCAGGTGGCCGACGTAGTCGTCGACCATCTCCTCCATGCTGGTGTGCGGCTCCTCGCCCGGCGCCAGGCCGCTGGCCTGGATGGCGTGGACCGGCTGGTCGGGGCCGAGGTGGCGGGTCAGCGGCAGGTAGCGGAACACCTGCCCGCCCAGGGCGTGCGACAGGAAGACCGGCGGACGGTCGCCGCCCGGCCGCAGCGGCACGATGCGCTGCCCGCCCTCGCTGTCCTGCGGGCGGCGCAACGCGACGGCGAGCAGCGCCACGGTCGGCGCGGTGAGCACCAGCGAGACGGGGATCTCCCGGCCCAGCTCCTTGCGCAGCTTCATGGCCAGCCGCAGCGCCAGCAGCGAGTGGCCGCCGAGCGCGAAGAAGTCGTCGTGCACGCCGATGGCGCTCAGCCCCAGCGTCTCCTCCCACAGGGTCGCCAGGCGCGCCTCGAACGGGTCGCGCGGCGGCAGGTAGGGAGCGCGGCCGGTGATGCCGGGGTCGGGCAGCGCGGCCCGGTCGAGCTTGCCGTTGGCGGTGACCGGTAGGGCGTCGAGCGGCACCCAGGCCGACGGCACCATGTGGTCGGGCAGGACGGGGCGCAGCCGCGCGGCGAGGTCGACGTCGGCGCCGGGCTCGGTGGGCACCACGTACGCGGCGAGGGTGCCGCCGCGCAGCGCCACCACGGCGGTCCTGACCTCGGGCAGCGCGGCCAGCCGGGCCTCGATCTCGCCCAGCTCGACCCGCTGCCCGCGGATCTTCACCTGGAAGTCGGTGCGGCCGAGGTACTCGATCTCGCCGTCCGGCAGCCACCGGGCCACGTCGCCGGAGCGATACAGCCGCGCCCCCGGCGGGCCGTAAGGGTCGGGGACGAACCGTTCGGCCGTCAGCGCGGGGCGGTTCACGTAGCCCCGGGCGAGCTGGACGCCGCCGATGCACAACTCCCCGGGCGTCCCGACGGGCACCCGCTCGCCGCGCGTGTCGAGCACCTCCAGCCGGGTGTTGGCGACGGGCCGCCCGATGGGGACGACGCTCTCGCCGGCCGCGCAGGCGTGCCACGAGACGTCCACGGCCGCCTCGGTGGGGCCGTACAGGTTGTGCAGGCCCACGCCGGGCAGCCGCTCGTGGAAGCGCCAGGCCAGCTCGGCGGGCAGCGCCTCACCCGAGCAGATCACCCGCCGCATGCGCCCGGGAAGGGTGGGCTCCTCCAGGAAGAGCTCCAGCATGGACGGCACGAAGTGCAGGGTCGTGACGCCCTCCGTCTCGATGAGCGAGGCCAGGTAGGCGCTGTCCCGGTGCCCGTCCGGCCGGGCGACCGCGAGCCCGGCCCCGGTCATGAGCGGCCAGAACAGCTCCCACACCGACACGTCGAACCCGATGGGCGTCTTCTGGACGACGCGGTCGGCGGAGGTCAGCCCGAACGTCTCCTGCATCCACAGCAGGCGGTTCACGATCGCGCGGTGGGAGACGCCCACGCCCTTCGGCCTGCCGGTGGAGCCGGAGGTGAAGATCACGTACGCCAGGGCGTCGGGCGGGACGGACGGCGGTGCGTGGCCCGCCGGGGCCTCGGCGGGCGGCGCGTCCACGCGCAGCGCGACGCCGCCGGGCACCGCGCCCTCGGTCTCCCCGACCACCAGCACCGTGCGGGCCCGCGCCTCTTCGATCATGTACGACAGCCGCTCGGCGGGCAGGCCGGGCTCCAGCGGCAGGTAGGCCGCGCCCGCGCCGAGCACGCCCAGCAGCGCGGGCAGCAGCTCCGGGCCGCGCGGCAGGTGCACGCCCACGACGTCGCCGGGACGGGTGCCGGCGCCCACCAGCAGGGACGTCACCGCCGCCGCCCGTGCCGCCAGCTCGCGGTAGGTCAGCCAGAGGCCGTCGTAGCCGACGGCCGGCGCCGACGGCGTGCGCGCGGCCTGCGCGGCGATCAGCTCGTGCAGCGTCCCGGCGGCGTACGGCCGCCGCGTCGCGTTCCAGCGCTCGATCGTGTCGCCGTCCGCGGCGAGGTAGGGCGCCGACGGACGGGGGTCGCCGTCGGGCCCGGCGGCCAGGGCGCGCAGCGCGGTCAGGTAGTGGTCGCGGATCCGCTCCATCTGCGCGGCGGTGAACTGGGCGCGGTCGTAGGTGAGGGTCAGGTCGAAGCCGCCGTGGTCCCTGCTCCGGCCGAAGCTGACGGTGAGCGGCAGGTCGGTCTGCTCGAAGAACTCCTGGTCGAGGAGCTCGATCCCCGCCTCCGCGGGCATGCCGCGGTAGACGTGGAAGTCGCGGAAGTCGAACAGCACGTCCAGCAGGGGCGAGCGTCCGCTGGCGCGCTGGATCTCGAACAGCGGGTACTGCCGGTGCGGCAGCAGCGCGACCTCCGCGTCGAAGACGCGCCGCACCAGCGCGCCCCACGTGGGCGCGCCGGCGTCCACCCCCAGCGGAACGGTGTTGAGGAACAGCCCGAGCACCTCCTCGCCGGCCTCGCTCTCCGGGCGGCCGTGCGTGACCAGGCCGGTCATCACCTCCGGCCGTCCGGTCAGCAGGGCGAGCACCCGCGCGTGGACGGCGAGCAGCACGGTGCGCAACGGCACCTGGAGCGTCCGCGCCACCGCCCGCAGGTCGTCCAGCACGCCGGCGGGCACCGGTGCGGCCAGGACGTCGACGGCGCGCGTCTCCCCGGCCGGGGCGCCCGGCAGGCGCGGGATCCGGGTGTCGGGGGCGTCGGCGACCCGGGCGTTCCAGAAGTCCTTCGCCTCCGGGGAGGCGACCAGGGCGCGCTCGCGGGCCACCAGGTCGCGGAACGCCGCGCCGGGCGGCCGCACCGGGAGCGGGGCGCCGGCCAGGTGCGCCGCGTACCGGCGGAACAGCTCGGTGGTGAACGCGGCCACGCTCCAGCCGTCGAGGATCGCGTGGTGGAAGCTGAGGCTGAACGCGAACAGGCCGCCGGGGAGAAGGTGCACGTGGACGCGGGCCAGCGGCGGGCGGGCCCAGTCGAACGGGCGCAGCTTCTCCCGCTCCGACCACTCCCGCAGCCGGGCGGGCGCGTCGGCCTCGCCCGTGAGGTCGGTGACCTCCAGGGGCAGCTCGGCGGACCGGTGCACGAGCTGGATGGGCTCGCTGAACCCGGCGAGGTCGAAGGAGGTGCGCAGGACGGGATGGCCGGCGGTCACCTCCGCGAGCGCCGCCGCGAAGGCCGCGCGGTCGAACCGGCCGCGCAGGGTGATGGTCGTCAGATCGTGGTAGGTGGGCGCGCCGGGCTCGTACTCGCTGTGGAACAGCATGCCGGCCTGGAGCGCCGCCAGCGGATAGGCGTCCTCGAGACCTCGTGCGGGACCGGCCGTGACCGTCATCGCATCTCACCTCCGAGCAGTCGGGCCATGTCATCGGGGTTGAGCAGGCCGAAGGCCGCCGCGCTCGGCTGCTCCGGCTCGGTGTCGTCCCGCGCGGAACGCAGGTGCGCGGCCAGCTCGCGCACGGTCTGGTGCAGGAAGACCTGCTCCAGCCGGACGCCGTAGCCCTCCTTGCGGAGCCTCGCCACCACCTTGAGGCTGCGGATGGAGTCGCCGCCGACGGCGAAGAAGTTGTCGTGCGCGGAGACGCGGTCGAGGGCCAGCACCGCGCGCCACGCCTCGGCGACGGCCGCCTCGGCCGGGCCGCGCGGGTCGTCGTGGGGAGCCCGCTCGTCGGGGCCCGGCACCGGCAGGGCGCGCCGGTCGAGCTTGCCGCTGCCGGTGACGGGCAGCTCGTCCAGCACCACCCAGCTCGCGGGGATCATGTGGTCGGGCAGCCGCGCCGCGAGCGCGTCGCGCCACTCCCGGACGGAAGCCGTGCCGGTCGCGTGCTCCGGGGCCGTGGCGGCCGGCTCCCGGACGGAAGTCGTGCCGGCCGGGCGGTCGGGGACGGACACCGGTCCCGCCTCGGCGGGGGGCGTGGTGGCCGGATGCTCGGGGACGGACGCCGGGCTCGCCTGGGCGGGGGCCGTGCCGGTCGGGCGGTCGGGGACGACGTAGCCGGCGAGGCGGAGGCCGGCGCCGTCTCGCACGGCGTGGACGGCGGCGGCCCGCACACCGGGCAGGGACGCCAGCGCCGCCTCGATCTCGCCCAGCTCGACCCGCATGCCGCGGATCTTCACCTGGAAGTCGGTGCGGCCGAGGTACTCGATCTCGCCGTCCGGCCGCCACCGCGCGAGGTCGCCGGTGGCGTACAGGCGCGCCCCCGGCGGGCCGTGCGGGTCGGGCACGAAACGCTCGGCGGTCAGGGCCGGCCGGTTCACGTAGCCCCGGGCGAGCTGCACGCCGCCGATCCACAGCTCGCCGGGCACGCCGACGGGCACCCGGTTCAGCCGGGCGTCCAGGATCTCCAGCCGGGTGTTGGCGATCGGCCGGCCGATCGGCACCGTGCCCTCCCCCGGGGCGCAGGCGTGCCACGACACGTCCACGGCGGCCTCGGTCGGGCCGTACAGGTTGTGCAGCCCGGCGGCGGGGGCGGCCAGGGTGAGGCGTCCGGCCAGCTCGGCGGGCAGGGCCTCGCCGGAGCAGACCACGGTGCGCACGCCGCTCAGCCGCCGTTCGAGGCCGGGCTCGTCGAGGAAGGCGTCCAGCAGGGACGGCACGAAGTGCAGCGTGGTGACCGCCTCGGCCTCGATGACGTCCGCGAGGTAGGCGGGGTCGGCGTGCCCGCCCGGGCGTGCCACCACCATGCCCGCGCCGGTGATCAGTGGCCAGAACAGCTCCCACACCGACACGTCGAAGGTGAACGGCGTCTTGTGCAGCACCCGGTCGTCCGGCCCGAGGGCGAACGTCTCCTGCATCCAGCGCAGCCGGTTGACGATCGCCCGATGTGACACGCCCGCGCCCTTGGGCCGCCCGGTCGAGCCCGAGGTGAAGATCACGTACGCCAGCGCGTCCTGCGGCACGTCCACGTCCGGCAGGACCGCCACGTCGGCGGGCGCGTCCTCGGCAGAAGCGGCGTCGGCGGGCGCGGCGTCAGCGGGCACAACCTCGGTGGGCGCGACGTCGGGGGTGTCCAGCAGGATGGGGGTGACTTCGGCGGGGAGGGACGCGGCCGTCGTGGCGGTGGTGAGGACGAGGCGGGCGCCGGCCTCGGCGGTCATGAACGCGAGGCGTTCGGCCGGGTGGCCGGGCTCCAGGGGGAGGTAGGCGGCGCCGGCGGCCAGGACGGCGTGCACGGCGACGACCAGGTCGGCTCCGCGCTCCAGGCACACCCCGACCACCTGGTCCGGGCCGGCGCCGTGCCGCCGCAGCGTGCCGGCCAGCCGGTTCACCCGGTCGGTGAACTGCCCGTACGTCAGCCAGGCCCGGCCCCGCCCGTCCGGCCGCTCGTACCCGAGCGCCGGGGCGTCCGGCGTCGCCGCCGCCTGCCAGGCCACCAGGCCGTGCAGGGTCGCCGCGTCGCCGTCCGGGTCCTCGTACACGCGGGCGGTGGCGTTGGCCGTCTCGATGGTCGCCAGCTCACCGGCGGTGAGCAGCGGGAGGGCGGAGATCGGGGTGTCCGGCTCGGCGACGGCGGCGGCGAGGAAGGCGCGGTAGTGCTCGGCGAGGCGCTCCACGCGCTCGTGGCCGAACAGGTCGGTCGCGTAGTGCAGCAGCCCGACCAGGCGGTCCCCGGCCTCCTCGACCACCAGGTGCAGGTCCACCTGCGCGACGCCGGGGTCGAGGTCGAGGGTCCGCAGCGTCAGGCCCGCCGCCTCGGGCGGCGAGGGCGGGACGTTCTGGTAGGCGAACATCACCTGGAACAGCGGGTTGCGCGACAGGCTGCGCTTCTCGGCCAGCTCCTCGACCAGGACCTCGAACGGCAGATCGGCGTGGTCGTGCGCCTCCAGCACCCGCTCCCTGGTGCGGTGCAGCAGCTCGGCGAAGCCGGGATCGCCGGACAGGTCGCCGCGCAGCACCAGCGTGTTGAGGAAGAGCCCGGCGACCTCCTCGACGGCGGGGTGGTCGCGCCCGGAGACCGGCGTGCCGACGGGGATGTCGGTCCTGCCGGTGTAGCGGGACAGCAGAGCCTGGAGCGCGGCCAGCATCACCATGAACGGCGTGGCGCCGCGCGACTGGGCGAACGCCCGCACGGCGGCGACCGTTCCGGCGTCGACGGTGAACGTCAGCCGCCGCCCCTCGAAGGTGGGCCGTCCCGGCCGGTGGCGGTCGGCGGGCAGGTCGAGCGTGTCGGGCAGGTCGGCGAGCGCCCGCTTCCAGTAGTCGAGAGCGCCGCCGCTCGGGCGTCCGCGCTGCCAGACGGCGAAGTCCCGGAACCCGGCGGTCAGCTCGGGCAGCTCGGGGCGGTCGCCGGAGACGCGTGCCCGGTACAGCTCCATCAGGTCGCGGAGCAGGATCGACAGCGACCACCTGTCGGTGATCACGTGGTGCAGGGTGAGCAGCAGGTGGTGCTCCTCCGGGGCCACCCGGAGCAGCGTCGCCCTGATCAGCGGCCCCTCGGCCAGGTCGAACCGGTGCCGCGCCTCGGCACGGCCGATCTCGGCGGCGGCTTCGGAAGCCGTAGAAAGGTCCCCTGCCGGAAGGGCGGGCCCGGCGCGGCCCGCCTCGTCCGCGGCCTCAAGGCTCACCTCCCGCGTGACGAGGGCGGGGCGGTGGCGCCCCTCCGCCAGCAGCGGTTCGCCGTCCTCGTCGGTGATCACCATGCGCAGGGCCTCGTGCCGGTCCACCAGGGCGTCGAACGCGCCGGCCAGCGCCTCGGCGTCCAGCGGGCCGAGCAGGCGCTCGGCCCAGGCGACGTTGTAGGCGGGGTTGCCGGGGTCGAGCCGGTCCATGAACCACAGGCGGACCTGGGCGGGCGAGGGCGGCACCGGGTCGTCGCCCGCCGGCGGGATCGTCCCGGCGACCGCCTGGGCCGACCTGCCGGCGAGCAGCGGGGCCAGGCCCGCGATGGTCGGCGTCTCGAAGCAGCGGCGCAGCGGGACGGCCACGCCGAACGCCTCGCGCAGGCGCGTCACGAGGCGCAGCGCGAGCAGCGAGTGGCCGCCCATGGCGAAGAAGTCGTGCTCGACGCCGATGTCGTCGCGTTCGAGCAGCTCGGCGAACATGGCGTGCAGCGCCCGCTCCTCGTCGGTGCGCGGTGCGACGCGCGCCCGCGCCCCGGCCTCCTCGGCCGCCGGTGCGGGCAGCGCGGCCCGGTCGAGCTTGCCGCTGGGCAGGGTGGGGAAGCGCTCCAGCGCCACGAAGGCGGCGGGCACCATGGCCTCGGGCAGCCGCGCACGCAGATAGGCACGCAGCTCGGCCGCGGGATCCCCCGCCGCGTCGTCGCCACCGGCCGCACGAGCCCCGAGGGCCGCGGGGGCGCCCGCGACCTGGTCAACGTCGGCCGCATCAGGCTCGCCGGCCACTTCGCGACGGGGGACGAGGCCGGTGGCGCCCGTCCAGTCGACGTAGGCGACCAGGCCACGGCCGCCCGGGGCGTCGTCGCGGACGGTCACGACGGCGCGCCCGACCCGGGGGTGCCCGGTCAGGACCGCCGCGACCTCGTCCAGCTCGATGCGCACGCCGCGGATCTTCACCTGGTGGTCGATGCGGCCCAGGTACTCCAGCGTGCCGTCGGCGCTCCAGCGCACCAGGTCGCCCGTGCGGTACAGCCGTCCGCCCGGCGGGCCGAACGGGTCGGGCACGAACCGCTCGGCGGTGAGCCCGGGGCGGCCGTGGTAGCCGCGCGCCACGCCCACCCCCCCGATCAGCAGCTCCCCGGCCACCCCGGAGGGGACCGGGCGCAGCGCGGCGTCCACGACGTACACCCGCGTGTTCGCCACCGGGATGCCGATACCGGCCGAGCCTGGCTCGACGCGCCGCCTTGTGGACCAGACGGTCGTCTCCGTGGGCCCGTACAGGTCCCACAGCTCGCCGGTCGTCTTGAGCAGGCGGGCCGCCAGGGGCTGCGGCAGGGCCTCGCCGGTGCTGATGATCCTCGGAACGCCGCCCGCGAGCGCGGGCAGCAGGGCTTCCAGCACCGACGGCGTGGTCTGGACGGTGTGCAGCCGTCCCCCCTGAACGAGGTCGCGCACGCGGCCGGTGTCGGAGGTGGACGCGACCACCACCGTGCCGCCGGTGACCAGCGGCCCGAACAGCTCGACCATGGCGATGTCGAAGGACAGCGACGTCAGGAACAGGAACCGGTCCCCCGGCGCCAGGCCGGGGCTGCGCCGCACGTCCCACAGGAGGCTGACCGCGCCCCGGTGCGGCACCACCACCCCCTTGGGCCGTCCGGTCGAGCCGGAGGTGTAGATGAGGTAGGCCGCCTGGTCCAGCGGGACGACCGGCAGCTCGTCCGGCCCGTCATGGTCCGGCCCCAGGTCGGCCTCCGGCGCGTCCAGGAGGAGGAGCGGGGGGCGGGGATCGGGGAGGCGGTCGGCCAGGGCGGCGACGGTCAGGACGAGGGTGGCGCCGGAGTCGAGGACGACGTGGCCGAGGCGGTCGGCGGGGTAGTCGGGGTCCAGCGGCAGGTAGGCGCCGCCGGCCTTGAGGACGGCGAGCAGCGCCGTCGCCAGCTCGGGCTCGCGCGGCAGGCAGACGCCCACCCGGGTCTCGGGGCCCACCCCGAGCCGGACCAGCCGCCGGGCCAGCCGGTCGGCGCGCGACTCCAGCTCCGCGTAGGTGAGCGAGCCCCGGGCCCCCTCGACGGCGACCGCCAGGGGCGTGCGCGCGGCCTGCTCGGCGACCAGCTCGTGCAGCGGGCGGTCCGGGTAGGCGGCGACGGTGGCGTTCGGGCCGTGGAGCGTCCAGTGCAGCTCGTCCTCGTCCATGAGCGGCAGCGCCGACAGCGGCGTCTCCGGGTCGGCGGCGGCGGACGCGAGCAGGGTGCGCAGGTGACCGGCGAGCCGCTCCATGCGCGGGCGGTCGAACAGGTCGGTCGCGTAGTCGAGCACGCACAGCAGCCCGCCGTCGGCGCGCTCCTCGACGATGAAGTCGAGGTCGAACATGGCCGTCCCCGGCGGGACGTCGAGGCGCTCCAGCGTGAGGCCGTGGCCGCCGCCGGGAAGCGACGGGGTGTTCTGGAAGGCCAGCATCACCTGGAACAGCGGGTTGCGCGACAGGTCGCGCCCGCTGACGAGCTGCTCGACCAGCGTCTCGAACGGCAGGCCGGCGTGCTCGAAGGCCGACAGGACGCGTTCGCGGGTCCGCCGGAGCAGGCCGGCGAAGCCCGGGTCGCCGGTGAGGTCGCCGCGCAGCACGACCGTGTTGAGGAACAGGCCCGCCGTCCTGTCCAGCGAGGGGTGCGGGCGTGACGACATCGGGGTGCCGAGCGGGATGTCGGTCTGACCGGTGTACCTGGCCAGCAGCGCCTGCAGGCCCGCGGTCAGCACCATGAACAGGGTGGCGCGCTCGCGCTGGGCCATCCGCCGCAGCTCGCCGGTCAGGGCCGCGTCCAGGCGGAACAGCAGCCGTTCGCCCGCGTTGGCCCGGACGGGCGGGCGCGGCCGGTCCGCGGGCAGGTCGAGCACCTCCGGCAGGCCGTCGAGCGCCCCCCGCCAGTACTCCAGGCTCTCGGCCCCCACCGGCCGCCCCCGCTGCCATGCGACGTAGTCGGCGTACGCCACGGGCGGCGCCCCGACGGCCTCGCCGTCCGAAGAACCCGTGGTCTCGTCGTCGAGAGAACCCGCGGTCTGGCCGTCCGCAGAACCCACGGCCTGGCCGTCCGGAGAACGTGTGGTCTCCCCGGCCCGCGATCGCGGGCCCGAGGGCTTTCGCGCCTCGTACAGGTTCAGCAGGTCCTCGAAGAGGATCGCCACCGACCACCGGTCGGCCACGATGTGGTGCAGCGTCAGCGTCAGCAGGTGGGCTTCGGGGGCCAGCCGGATGAGACGGGCGCGGACGAGCGGCCCGGCGGTGAGGTCGAACCGGAACCGCGCCTCCTCGGAGGCGAGCGCCATCGCCGCCTCGGTCGCCTCCGGCGTGGGCCCGCGCCCGGACATGCTAGCTATGTCGGATCTGCCGGGCGGGGCTGACCAGTCGGACGGGCCAGAGAGCGCGGAGGGGTCCGAACGGTCGGACGGGCCGGAAAGCCCGGAAGGGCCGGATGGGTCGGACAGGTCGGTGAGCAGGAGGGTGGGGCGGGTCGGGCCCGGTTCCTGGTGGGGCTCGCCGGCGTGGACGGTGACCACGGCGCGCAGGACGGGGTGCCGGTCGACCAGGGCGTCGAAGGCGGCGGCGAGCGCCTGCCCGTCCAGCTCGCCGTCGACGCGGTACGCCCACGACAGCGTGTACGCGGGGTTGCCGGGGTCGAGCTGGTCGACGAACCACAGCCGCCGCTGGGCGTCCGACAGCGGCACGGGGGCGTCCGGATCGTCCCGGCGCGGGATCGGCGGCTGCCCGGCGGGGCCGGAGCCCGATCGCCGGGCGGAACCGGCGCCCGGCGATCGCCCGGCGGTCCGGGCGCCTGCCATGCGGGACTCCAGTGCCGCGCGCTGCTCCGGGGTGAGCCGGGCGAGCCTCTCGCGCAACCCGTCGACGTCGGTCACCGCTCCTCCTCCGCCAGCAGGTCGAGCAGGTCCGCGTCCGTCAGGCTCGCCTCGAGCACGGCGAGGGCCTGCTCCTCGACCGTGCTGGCGTCGAAGCAGCGCCGCAGGGACAGCTCCACGCCGAACTCGTCGGCGATCCGCCCGATCAGGCGCACCACCAGCAGCGAGTGCCCGCCGAGCGCGAAGAAGTCGTCGGTCACGCCGACACGCTCGCGCCCGAGCAGCTCGCCCCAGACGGCGGCGAGGGTCTGCTCCATCGGCGTGCGTGGAGGCACGAAGGACGGCGCAGGCCCGGCGGCCGGAGGCGGCAGCGCGGCGCGGTCGAGCTTGCCGCTGGGCAGCATGGGGAAGCCGTCCACCAGCACGAACGCCACCGGGATCATCGCGTCGGTGACCCGGGGCCGCAGGTGCTCCCGCAACCGCGCCACCGCCTCGGCGTGCCCGGTGTCCGCCGCGTGCCCGGTGTCCGCCGCGTGCCCGGTGTCCGCCGCGTGCCCGGTGTCCGCCGCATGCCCGGCGGGGCCGGGGTCGGGGGTGGGTTCGCCGCTCGCCCAGTCGACGTAGGCGACCAGGCCTCGGCCGCCCGGGGCGTCGTCGCGGACGACGACGACGGCGCGGCGGACGCGGGGGTGTTCGGCGAGCACGGCCGCGACCTCGTCCGGCTCGATCCGCACGCCGCGCACCTTGACCTGGTGGTCCAGGCGGCCGAGGAACTCCAGCACCCCGGCGGCGCTCCAGCGCACCAGGTCGCCCGTGCGGTACAGGCGTCCGCCCGGGGCGCCGAACGGGTCGGGCACGAACCGCTCGGCGGTCAGCCCCGCGCGGCCGTGGTAGCCGCGCGCCACGCCGGCGCCGCCGATGAGCAGCTCCCCCGGCACCCCGGCGGGGACCGGGCGCAGCGCGGCGTCCACCACGTACACCTGCGTGTTGGCGACCGGGGTGCCGATGCCCGCCGAGCCGGGCTCGACGCGGTGACGGGTGGACCAGACGGTCGTCTCCGTGGGCCCGTAGTAGTTCCACAGGCTCGGGGTGACGTCGAGCAGCCTGCCCGCGAGGTCGGGCGGCAGCGCCTCGCCGCCGACGATGATCCGGGGCAGCCCGTGCGGCAGCTCGCCGAGCAGCATCTCGGCGACCGACGGGGTGAGCTGGACCAGGTCGGCCCGCTCGGCGGCCCTGCGCACCTCCTTGGGCGTCTTGACCGCCTCGTCCGGCGCGACGATCAGCGTGCGGCCGGACAGCAGCGGAGTGAAGATCTCCAGCGCCGCGATGTCGAAGGAGAGCGAGGTGAGCAGTAGCACGTCGCCGTCGCCCTGCTCACGCAGCACGTCGGTGACCAGGTTGACCACGCCCCGGTGCGGCACCTCCACGCCCTTGGGGCGGCCGGTCGACCCGGAGGTGTAGATCAGGTAGGCCAGCCGGTCGGGGCCGACCTCCGGCAAGGGTGACGGCGCCGGCTCCGGGGACTGCGGCCCCGCCGGCCCGTCCGGGAGCGCTTCGCGCGCGATCGCGCGGCCGTCGGGCTCCGTCTCGCCCGCGTGCCCGTCCGGGAAGGGCCCGGCCGTGGGTGCGAGGCCGTCGAGCAGCAGTTGGGGCGGGCCTTGCGCCGGGAGGCGGTCGCGGAGGGCGGGGTGGGTGAGGACGAGGCGGGCGCCGGAGTCCTCCAGGATGTACCTCAGCCGTTCCGGCGGGTAGGCGGGGTCCAGGGGCAGGTAGTGGGCGCCCGCGCGCAGGACCGCCAGCAGGGCGACGATGAGGGCGGGGTCGCGCGGCAGGCACACCGCGACGCACGACTCGTCGGTGACGCCGCACGCGCGAAGCTCGCGGGCGAGGGCCGCCGACCGCTCGTCCAGCTCGGCATAGGTCAGCTCGGCGTAGGTCAGCTCGGCGCCCTCGGGGGTGCACACCGCCGTGGCGCCGGGGACGCGGCGCGCCTGCTCGGCGAACAGCTCGTGCAGCGGCAGCTCCGGGTAGGGGGCCGCCGTGGAGTTGGCCTCGGCCAGCAGCCGGCGGCGCTGCCCCTCGGTCATCACGGGCAGCTCCGACAGGCGGGCCTCCGGGTCGGCCACGGCCGCCTCCAGCAGGACGCGGTAGGCCGTGACCAGCCGGGCGACGGTCTCCTCCTCGAACAGCTCGGTGCTGTACTCCACCCAGACGCCGATCCCGTCGCCGGTCCTGACCACGTCCATGCTCAGGTCGAGCTGGGCGGTGCCGTTGGAGAACAGGGGGCGCCCGCCCATGGGCAGCAGGTTGAACTGCACCTGGTACAGGGGCGGCCTGTTCGCCTCGCGGTGCGGATGCAGGGCCTCGACCAGCCGGTCGAACGGCACCTCCGCGTGGTCCAGGGCGTCCACGACGGTGGTCCGCACCCGCTCCAGCGCCTCGGCGAAGGACGGGTCCCCGTCGAACCGGGTGCGCAGCACCAGCGTGTTCACGAACATGCCGATCAGCGGCCCGACCTCCGGCAGGTCGCGCCCGGCGACGGGCGAGCCCACGACCACGTCGTCCCGGCCGGCGAAGCGCGCGAGGACGGCCTTGAGGCCGGCGAGCAGCGCCATGAACAGCGTCGCGCCCCGCCCCCGCGCCAGCGCCTCCAGGTCGGCGGCGAGGCCGGCGGGCAGGTCGGCGTGGTAGTCCGCGCCGGCGTAGGTGCGTCGGGCGGGGCGCGGGCGGTCGGCGGGCAGCTCCACGTCCGCCGGGATCCCGTCGAGCTTCTCCCGCCAGTAGCCGAGCTGGCCGTCGAGCACGCCCCCGCCGAGGTGCTCCCGCTGCCAGACCGCGTAGTCGGCGTACTGGACGGGAAGCTCGGGCAGGCGCGGCGGCCTGCCCTGTCCGAGCGCCTCGTAGTGCTCCGTCAACTCGTCCGAGAGGTTGATCCCCGACCGGGCGTCGAAGACCGCGTGGTGCACGACGAACACCAGGCGCCAGTCCTCGGCGGCCACCCGCGCCAGGTGCGCGCGCCACAACGGCGCGGCGCCCAGCTCGAACGGCCGCGCCGCCTCCCGGGCGGCCAGCTCGTCGAACGCCTTCTCCCGGCCGGGGCCGTCCCGGCCGTCGTCCGCGGTCAGGTCGGTGACGGCCATCGTGACGGGCAGCTCCACCGCGACGAGCTGCACCAGGGCGCCGTCCTCGACCACCAGGGCGGTGCGCAGCGCCTCGTGCCGCTCGACCACCCCGGCCAGGGCCTTCCGCAGCCGGTCGGGGTCGATCTCTCCGGGCAGGTCGATCCGCACGTTGAGGTTCTGGACGGGGATGTCGGGTTCCAGCCTGCTCAGGAACCACAGGCGCTCCTGGGCGAACGAGGCCGGGAACACGTAGCTGCGCGTCACTGATGCCCTTCCTAACCGCCCATGGCTTCGCGCAGGCTGCGCGGCCGCATGTCTGTCCACACCTGGTCGATGTGGTCGAGGCACTGCTGCTTCTCGCCCGAGAAGCCCGTCTCCCGCCATCCGCCGGGGACCGGCCGGTCGGCGAACCAGATCGAGTACTGCTCCTCGTGGTTCACCACGACCTTGTACGAGCCGTCCTGCATGTCACGCCCTCTCCATTCGGGGCAGCCGCTTGATGGCCACCTGCTTGTCGCCGCCGGACGCGGCCGGGGCGGCGTCCTTGCCCGCCCCGCCGCCGGAGCCCTGGGCGCGGATCTCCTCGACCAGCGCGGCCATGCCCCTGACCGTCGGCACCTGGAAGAGGCTGCGCATCGGGAGCCGCACGCCGAGCTTCTTGCGAAGCAGGGCGATGAGCTGGACGGCGACCAGCGAGTTGCCGCCCAGCTCGAAGAACTCGTCCTCGACGCTGACCCGCTTGGCGCCGAGGACCTCGCACCACAGCCCGGCCAGGGTGCTCTCCAGCTCGGTGCGCGGCGCCACGTGCCCCGTCGCGTCGTCGTCCGCGACGGCCTCGCCGGCGGTCGTGCCCAGTTCCTCGGCCACGGTGTCCTGCGTCAGCTCGCGCACGCCGGCCACGAACTCCGCGAGCGGGGTCGCGTTCACCACGACCTGCACGCCGAGGTCGAAGGCGACCAGCCTGCGGAAGGCGTCGGCGCCCTCGGCGGGCGCGATGCCGCGCTTGGCGCCCTCGGCGTCCAGGGCCGCGCCCGCGGCGGCCGACTGCTCGTCGACGGCCTGCGCGCCGGCCGTCTCGCGGGCGGCCTCGTCGACGCCGCGGGCGACGTCGGCGGCGTCGATCCGCCTGAGCACGAAGTCGGCGACCTCCGCGACCCGTTCGCCGCCGTCGTCGTACAGCGTCAGGTCGACGGCCACGATCTCGCCGCCCTCGGTGTCGCGGAGCCGCGCGTGGCTCCACAGCTTGGCGGGCAGTGGGGCGAGCAGCGTGAGGCGCCCGTACCCGAGCGGCAGGTACTTGCCGCCGACCAGGGCGCTGACGAAGGCGGTCGCCTCGTCCAGCAGCGCCGGGTGCAGCGGCAGCCGGTCCAACTCGGCGGCCGCCTCCCGGCCGGCCTCCAGCCGGGCCAGGTGCTCGTTCTGCCCCATGTGGACGGCGCGCACGCCGCCCCACCGGGAGCCGAACGTCAGCAGCCCCGAGGAGGAGGCGGAGAACATCTCGTCGGTGGCGTGGCTGATCCCGTAGGAGCACCGCAGCCGCACCTCGGCGAGGTCGCCGGCGTCGTCGGCGCGCGCCGCGGCGGGCACCCACGACGCGATGCCGCGCGCGTGTGAGGTGGACCGCTCGCCGGCGACGCTGGTCACCTCGAACTCCACGCCGTCGCCTCCCGGCGCGAACACGACGCGCAGCTCGGCCGACGCGTCGTCGGCCAGGGACAGCGGCGTCGTGAACGCCACGTCGCGCAGCTCCACGACGTGGCCGGGGCCGGGGCTGGGGACGGATGCCTCGAAGGCGTGGCGCGCGGTCTCCAGGTAGCCGGTGCCGGGCATCACCGCGACGCCGGCGATGCGGTGCTCGTCGAGCAGCCAGTGCGTCGCGGGCGAGATCTGGCCGGTGCACCAGGGCAGCCGGTCCGCGGACGGCTCGTGCCGGTGGGTGAGCACGGGATGGTCGAGCGCGGTGACCCGGTCGCCGCGCTGGAGGGCGCGGAACGCCACCGGCGCGGCCACCTCCGCCGCCATGCCGACCTCCAGCCAGGCGCCCCAGTTCACCGAGACGACCCGGCCCGGCCAGGTCTGGGCGTAGGCGTCGAGGAAGTTGTTGGCGGCGCAGTAGTCGACCTGGCCGAACCCGCCGGCGACCGCGGTCACCGAGGAGCACAGCATGACGACGTCCAGGTCGAGATCGCCGAAGGCCTCGCGCAGCGCGACCGCGCCGAGGATCTTGGGCGCCAGCACGCTCTCGGCCGTCTCGCGCTCCTTCACCTCGGCCATGCCGCCGCCGGGCAGCCCGGCCGCGTGCACGACGCCGTCGACGCGGCCGAAGCGGGCGAGCGTCTCCTCGCGGACCCGGCGCATGGCGCCGGCGTCGGTCACGTCGGCCGCCAGGGTCAGCACCTGCGCCCCGGCCGCCTCCATGCGGCGGATCGCGGCGACGGCGCGCGACGTGCGGTCGGCGCCGCCCGCGAGGGCGTCCCACTCCTCGCGCGGCGGCAGCCCGGAGCGGCCGAGCAGCACCAGCCGGGCCCGCAGGCGCACGGCCAGGTCCTCGGCCAGGGTCACGCCGATGCCGCCCAGACCGCCCGTGATGACGTACACGCCGCCCTGCCTGAGGCCCGCGTCCGCGGCGGTCACCTCGACGGGCTCGTAGCCGCGGACCCAGCGGCGCCCGCCGCGCAGCGCGACCGGGGACGGCGGAGTGCCCTCCTCGGGCCGGTCGAGGGCGGGGTCGCGGGCCAGCTCGGCCAGCAGCGGGGCGAGGTCGTGGGAGGGGTCCGCCAGGTCGACGTGGCGCACCGACAGCCACGGCGCCTCCAGCGGCACGACCTTGGCGATGCCCGCCACCGTCGCGTGCTCGGGACGGGTCAGGTCGGCCCCGACGACGCCCTGCGTGCCCGCGGTGAGCACGTCGAGGTGGACGTCGGCCTCGCGGTCGGCCTGGGCCAGCGCCTGCACCAGGTTGAGCAGGCTGAAGAACCCGAGGTCCTGCGCGGCCCACACGCGGCCGGGCGTCCGCTCGTCCGGCGGTTCGTCGAGCGCCCAGGCGTGGACCACCCGCTCCGGGACGCCGGCCTCGGCGACCAGCGCGTCGTAGTCCTCGCGCACCCCGGGCCGGACGGTGAACGAGCCGTCCGGCGAGCGCCCGTACGCGTCCCCGGCCGTCACGGTGACGACCTCGGCGCCCCCGGCGCGCAGGGCCGCGACCAGCGGGGCCGCCGTCGGGCCCGCGAAGGCCAGGCAGCGCCCCGTCAGGGGCGTGCCGGTGACGGGGACGGGCGCCTGCCGCCAGGCCGGGACGCTGAACCACTCCTGCACCGGCAGCGCGCCCGTGCGCGGCGGTGCGGGGTAGACCATCTCCGGGTCGGGCAGGATCGGCACCCAGTGGTGGGAGCGCTCGAAGGGGTAGTGCGGCAGCGGGACGCGGCGGCCCGGCGCGGTCAGCGCCCCGGGGTCCACGGCCGCGCCGGCCGTCCACAGGGTTCCGGCGGTGGCGCACAGCACCTGGAGGTCCGACTTGGCGTCCGACGGTCCGGGCAGGCTGGCCAGCGGCGCCGTGCCGCCCTGCCGCACCTGTGTCCTGGCCAGGCCGGCGAGCTGGCGTCCGGGCCCGCACTCGACCATCAGCCAGTCGCCCTCGGCGAGCAGGGTGGCGACGCAGTCGCCGAACCGGACGGTCTCCCGCAGGTGGCGCGTCCAGTACGCCGGGTCCACGGCCTCCTCGGCGGTGATCCACGTGCCGGTGAGGTTGGACAGGAAGGGCAGGCCGGGCACGTGCCGCGTCACCCCGGCGACCAGGTCGTGGAACTCGGCGAGGACGGGGTCCATCATCGGCGAGTGGAAGGCGTGCGAGGTGCGCAGCCGCGTGTGACCGGTGCCGTCCTCGGCGAGCGTCGCCGCGTACCGGTCGACCAGGTCGTCCGGCCCCGCCACCACGCAGGCCCCCGGGCCGTTGACGGTGGCGATCGACAGGCCGTCGGGCAGGCGCCCGCGCAGCTCGTCCTGGTCGAGGCGGACGGCGAGCATCGAGCCCGGCGGGATGCCCTGCATCAGCCGGCCCCGGGCCGCCACCAGGCGCAGCGCGTCGGGCAGGTCGAAGACGCCCGCGCAGGCGGCGGCCACGTACTCCCCGATGCTGTGGCCGATCATGCCGGAGGGCTCGACCCCGCACGAGCGCCAGAACCGCGCGAGCGCGTACTCCACGGTGAACAGCGCGGGCTGGGTGAACTCGGTGCGGCGCAGCCGCTCCTCGGCGGCCTGGCGGTCGGCTTCGGCGGGCATCAGCAGGTCGCGCAGGTCGAGGCCGATCTCGTCGCGCAGGATCTCCGCGCACTCGTCCACGGCCGCCCGGAACGTCTCCTCGGCGCGGTAGAGCTCGGCGCCCATGCCCGCGTACTGGGAGCCCTGGCCGGAGAACAGCCACGCCACGCGCGGCCGTCCGGCGCTGCCCTTGACCAGGCGCCGCGGGTCGCGAAGCGCGCGCACCGCGTCGGCGGCGTCCGAGGCTACGACGACGGCGCGGTGCTTCATCTCGCGCCTGCCGGCGCCCAGGGTGAAGGCGACGTCGGCCAGGTCGAGGTCCTGGCCCGGCTCCTCCAGCCGGTCGGCGAGGCGCGTCGCCATTGCGGCGAGCGCGGACGGCGTGCGGGCCGAGAGCCGCAGCAGGTGGGCGGTGCGCGGCTCGCGGGGCACCGGGTCCAGAGGGGGCGCCTCCTGCAGCACCACGTGGGCGTTGGTGCCGCCGATGCCGAACGAGCTGACGCCCGCGCGGCGCGGGAAGTCCTCCGGCTCCCACTTGGTGGGGGCGCTGACGACGTAGAAGGGGTTCTTCCCGAACCCGATCTCGGGGTTCGGGCGCTCGAAGTTGATGCTCGGCGGGATCAGCCCGTTCTCCAGCGCCAGCACCGTCTTGACGAACCCGGCGATGCCGGCGGCCGGACCGAGGTGCCCGATGTTGGTCTTGACCGAGCCGATGCCGCACCAGCCGGCCTCCGTCGTGTCCCGGTGGAACACGTTCGACAGGGCCGCCACCTCGATGGGGTCGCCCATGGAGGTGCCCGTGCCGTGCGCCTCGACGTAGGTCACCGTGCGCGGGTCGGCCCCGGCCACGTCGAGCGCCTGCGCGACGGCGACCGCCTGCCCCTCGGAGCTGGGCGCGGAGAACCCCACCTTGGTGGCGCCGTCGTTGTTGATCGCGTTGCCGATCACGATCGCGCGGATGTGGTCGCCCGCGGCGACCGCCTCCGACAGCCGCTTCAGCACCGCGACGCCGCCCCCGCCGCCCCACACCGTGCCCTTGGCGCCCGCGTCGAAGGCCCGGCAGTGCCCGTCGGCGGCGTAGATGCCGTCCTGGTGGTACTGGTAGCCCCACTCGGGCGGCATCTCGATCGAGACGCCGCCGGTGAGCACCATGTCGCACTCCCCGGCCCGCAGCGCCTCGCACGCCACGTGCAGCGCGACCAGCGAGGAGGAGCAGGCGGTGTGCATCGTCAGGCTCGGGCCGCGCAGGTCGAGCTTGTAGGAGACGAGCGTGGACAGGTAGTCGGGGTGGTTGCCGACGTAGATGCCGAGGTTGCCCACCGAGGCGTGCACGCTCTTGTCGCGCCGGATGTACATCCACTGGTACTCGTCGGAGCCGACGGCCCCGTAGACGCCGATCTCGCCCGGGTAGCGGGCCGGGTCGTACCCGGCGTCCTCCAGGGCGGAGTGCGCCAGCTCCAGGAACATCCGGTGCTGCGGGTCGCGCGTCTCGGCCTCGCGCGGCGACATGCCGAAGAACGGGGCGTCCAGGGCGCCGTAGTCGGCGGCGATGGACGCGGCCCGGACGAAGGTGGGGTCGTCCAGCAGGTAGCCGGGCACGCCGAGCGCCGCCTGCTCCTCCTTGGTGTAGAACCTGACCGACTCCACCCCGTCCACCAGGTTGCGCCAGAACGCCGGGACGTCCGGCGCGCCGGGCAGCCGGCAGGACAGGCCGACGACCGCGATCGGCTCGACCGTGTATTCCTCGTCAGTGCTCATCGGGCCGGTCATTCGTTGTTCTCCTGTCTGGCCTGGTGAGGCCTTCGCGACGAGGGACGCGCCTGGCGCGCGGCGATCCGCCGGGCGGCGCGCTCCGATCCTTGGAGCCTTCGGTCGCCGTCCAGGTGCGCGGCGAGGGAGCGGACGGTCGGGAAGCGGAAGAGGTCGACGATCGGCACCTCGCGGCCGAGGGAGGCGGCCAGGCGCACCTGGACCTGCGCGGTGGCGAGCGAGTGACCGCCGATGTCGAAGAAGTTCTCCTCTGCGGAGACCCTCGGCACGCCGAGGACCTCGCGCCAGACGGCGGTGATCAGCCGCTCGGTCGCGGTCGCCGACTCCTGGCCGGGCCCGCGCGCGGGGCGCGGCGCCGGGGCGGGAAGCGCGGCCCGGTCGACCTTCCCGTTCGGGGTCAGCGGCAGGGCGGGCAGCAGGATCACGTCGGCGGGCACGGCGTAGCCGGGCAGGCGGTCGCGCAGGTGGCGGCGCAGCTCGCCCGGCGGCGTGCCGGCCGCGGCCGGAACGGCGTACGCGCGCAGCAGGGGGCCGTCGGGCCGGTCGACCGCGACGACGACGGCGGCCCGCACGCCCGGGTGCGCGGCGAGGGTGTTCTCGATCTCGCCCAGCTCGACCCGGTAGCCGCGGATCTTCACCTGGCCGTCGCGCCTGCCGGCGAGCACGACGCGGCCGTCGGGGTCGTAACGCCCGAGGTCGCCGGTCCGGTACCGGCGGACGGCCTCGTCGGGGCCCTCCGGCGTGAACCGCTCCTTGGTGAGCGCCTCGTCGAGGTACCCCTCGGCCAGCCGGCGCCCGCGCACCACCACCTCGCCCAGCTCGCCCACGGCGGCCGGCGCGCCGCCGGGCGTCAGCACGAGCAGCTCGGCGCCGTCCACGCCGTGCCCCACGGGCACCGGTCCCGCGGCGGCCGTCCGGTCGGTGATCTCGTACATGGCCTGCACCTGGGGCGTCTCGGTGGTCCCGTAGGTGTTCACCAGCCGGGCGTTCGGCGCGACCCGCGCGAGGCGCGCGACGTCGGCGCGGGTGAGCCGGTCGCCGCCGAACAGCACCAGCCGCAGGGCGGGCAGCCGGACGCCCGCGGCGGCCACGAGCGTGGCGAGCTGCGGGGTGACGTGGGCGACGGTGACGGCCTCGTCGCGCAGCCACGCGGCCAGGACCGCGGGGTCGCGGACGGCGTCCTGCCCGGGGACCCGCAGCGTCGCGCCCGTGACCAGGGGGGTGAAGGCGTCGCGCAGCAGCGGGTCGTGGGCCGGGCCGGCGAGCAGGGCGAACCTGTCGTCCGGCCCGAGGCCGAAGGCGCGCGGGTACCAGTCGAGGAAGCGGGCGAGCGGGCCTTCGGCCGCGCGCACCGGCTTGGGCTCGCCCGTGGTGCCCGAGGTGAACGACAGGTAGCCACGCCGTCCGGCGGGCACGACCGGGGCCTCGCCGTCGCTGTTCGACTCCAGGACCGGCTCGGGGCGCCCGGCCAGTTCAGGGAGCCCGGCCGGCTCGGGGAGCCCGGCCAACTCGGGGAGCCCGGCCAACTCGGGGAGTCCGGCCAGTTCGGGGGGCGTGACGGTGCCCGGGCAGCGCAGCAGGGCGCGGGCGTCGACGGCCCGGGCCTGGGCCGCCAGCCGGGCGGGCGGCAGCGCCGGGTCGAGCACGGCCCACCGCGCGCCGCTCGCGAGCACGCCGAGCAGCAGGGCGGGCAGCTCGCGGTGGCGGGCGGCCAGCACCGCGACCGCCTGGCCGGGCAGGACGCCCGCGGCGGCGACGGCGCGTGCCGTGCGGTTCATGAGGCCGACCAGCTCGGCATAGGTCAGCTGGCCGCCCGCGTCGGCGACCGCGACCCGCCCGGGGTGGCTCGCCGCCCGGCGCAGCACCCGCTCGACCAGGCCGGGGCCGTCCCACGCGGGCAGCTCGGCGCTCCCGTCGGGAAGCGCCCGGCCCACCGGGCCCGCCGGTCGGAGCCGGGCGAGGCCCGCCGGCCGGGCGGGGTCGTCCACCAGCTCGCCGAGCAGGTGGACGTACCCCGCGAGCAGGGCCTCGACGCGCTCGGCCCGGAACAGGCGGGGGTTGTACACGGTGTGGAGGACGTAGCGGCCGTCCCGCTCGGCCACGTACATCGTCAGGTCGAACAGCGAGCCGGGCAGTCCGGGCGGCAGCGGGCGGGCGGTGATCCCGGGCAGGTCGAGCCGGGGCTCGGAGAAGTCGTACATGTTGAACTGCACCTGGATGAGCGGGTTGCGCGACAGGTCGCGGCCCGCCACCAGCCGGTCCACCAGGCGCTCCAGCCGGGTGTCGAGGTGGGCGAAGGCGCCCGACAGCGCCTGCTGGCAACCGGTCGCCTGCTCCTCGAACGTCCGCTCGTCCGCCACGGTGAGCCGGAGCGGCATGACGTGGACGAGGCAGCCGGCCAGCGGCTCGAACGCCGGGTCCCGCCGGTCGGCGACCGGCGTGCCCACGATCACGTCCTCGGCGCCGCTCAGCCGCCGGAGCACCTGGGCGAACGCCGCGAGCAGCACGGCGTACGGCGTGACGCCGAGCCGCGCGGCGAGCCGGCGGACGCCCCGGCTCGCGCCGTCGTCCACCTCCGTCCCGGACGCGGCGCCCTCGAACGTCTGCACGGCCGGGCGCGGGTGGTCGCCGGGCAGGTCGAGCACGGTGGGCGCGCCGCGCAGCGCCTCGGCCCACCAGTCGAGGTCGGCTGGGGACTCCCGGGCCGCGAGCCAGGCGACGTAGCCGCCGAAGGAGGTCGCCAGCGGCGCGTACGGCTCGCGCCGGTACGCCCGTGCGACGTCCTCGTACAGCACCGCCTGCGACAGGCCGTCGAACACGATGTGGTGCGCCGTGACGGCGAGCACGTGCTCGTCCGGCCCGAGCCGGAACAGCCGCGCCCGCCACAGCGGCCCGGCCGCGAGGTCGAAGGTGCGGCGCGCCTCCTCCTCCAGCAGCGAGCGCAGCGCCGAGTCCGGCGGGGCGGCCTCCTGCCCGGCGGCGGAGTCGAACGTGTGACGCGCCTCCTCCTCCAGCAGCGAGCGCAGCGCCGAGTCCTGAGCGGCGGCCTCCTGCCGCCCGGCGGCGGAGTCGAACGTGCGGCGCGCCTCCTGCTCAGGCGGCGGGGGTGACGCGGGCTCCGGCGCGCCGTCCCCCCGTCCGTCGAACGGGAGGGCGCCGGTCAGGTCCTCCACCGGCAGCGGCACCTCGCCCGGCGGCTCCACGACGACCACCGGCACGCCGCCGGTCTCCGGGACACGCCAGCGCAGCACCTCGTGCCGCCGGGCGACCTCCCCGAGCGCGGCGCGCAGCGCGCCTGCGTCGAGCGGGCCGGACAGCCGCAGCGCCATCGCGATGTTGTGCGCGGGCGTGCCGGGCGAGAGCCGTTCCACGAACCACATGCGCCGCTGGATCGCCGACAGCGCCGCCGGGGCCTCGGCGGGCGGGGCGCCCGCGGGCGGGGCGGCCTCGACCCGGCGCGCGATGCCCGCGACCGTCCGGCCCGAGAGCACGTCCTCGATGTAGACGTCCCTGCCCAGCTCGGCGCGCAGGGCCGACACCAGGCGCATGGCGAGCAGCGAGTGGCCGCCCGCCGCGAAGAAGTCGTCGCCGGGCCCCGGCTCGGCGTCGCCGAACGTGCGGGCCCACGCCGCGGCGACGAGCCGCTCGGTCTCGGTGCGGAGCGCCTCGCCGCGCGCCGGGACCGGGCCGGGGGCGGCGGCGTGGGCATGGGCGCGCAGGCGGGCCAGGTCGACCTTGCCCGCCGTGGTCAGCGGCAGCACGGGCAGCCCGACCACCTGCGTGGGGACCATGTAGGCGGGCAGGCGGGCCAGGCAGTGCTCGCGGATCGCCCCGGGGTCGGCGGCGTCCCCGGGCGCCAGGTAGGCGACGAGGGCCCGCAGGCCCGAGGGGCCGGTGTCCACGTCCACGACGGCCTGGCGCACGCCGGGGTGGGCGCGCAGCACCGACTCGACCTCGCCGATCTCCACCCGCTGCCCCTGGATCTTCACCTGGCGGTCGAGCCGTCCCAGGAAGCCGATCCGCCCGTCGGGCTCGACCACGACGCGGTCGCCCGTGCGGTACAGCCGCGAGCCCGGCGGGCCGTGCGGGTCGGGGACGAAGCGGTCGGCCGACAGGCCCGGCCGATCCAGGTAGCCCCGGGCGAGCTGGGGACCGCCGATGCACAGCTCGCCGGGCGTGCCGGGCGGGCACGGCTCCAGCCGGTCGTCCAGCACCCGCGCCACGCAGCCGGGGAGCGCGTGGCCGATCGGCAGCGGCCGGTCCCACGCGCCGGACAGCTCGGTGCCGACCACGCACACCGTGGTCTCGGTGGGCCCGTACCAGTTGTGGAACCGCCGCGTCCCCGGGCGCGCCCACCTGGCGACCTGCTCCGGCCCGGCGGGCTCGCCGGCGGTGAGCAGGTCGCGCAGCAGGGGCAGCCGGTCGGGGTCGAGCAGCGGCAGCAACGCGGGCGGGATGGTGCCCCAGGTGACCTCGTGCGCCTCAAGAAAGCGCTGCAGCCGGACGGGGTCCACCCGGTCGTCGTCGGGGATGAACGCGACCGAGCCGCCCCTGGCCAGCGGGGCGAAGACGTCGAGCACCGACACGTCGAAGCCCAGCGCGGCGAAGCCGATGCTGCGGCAGCCGGCGTCGAGGCCGAAGAACTCCCCGGCCATCGTGACGAACGCGACCGCGGACGCGTGGCTCACCACCACGCCCTTGGGACGGCCCGTGGACCCGGAGGTGTACAGCACGTAGGCCGCGTTGGACGGGTGCGGCCGCCCGTCCCGCGCCCCCGCCTCCCACGACGGCACGCCATCGGGAGCGGCCGAGTCGCCGGAGGCCGCCGCGTCTTCCGGGGTCTTCGGCCGGTCGCGGTGGGCCGGGACGTCGGGATGGGCCGGGCCGGAGGCGGCCGGGACGTCGGGGTGGGCCGCGCCGGAGGCGGCCGGGATGTCGGGGTGGGCCGCGCGGGAGGCGGCCGGGATGTCGGGGTGGGCCGCGCGGGAGGCGGCCGGGCCGTCGGGGTGGGCCGCGCCGGGGGTGGCCGGGGCGTCGTCCTCGGCGGGCGCGAACAGGCGGACCGGGAGGCCCGTCAGCAGGTCTTCGGCGCCGGGGCCGGCCACCACGTGTCGGATCCCCGCGTCCTCGACGACGCCGGCCAGCCGCGCGGGCGGGTGGCCGGGGTCCAGCGGCACGTACGCGCCGCCCGCCCGCAGCACGCCGAGCACCGCGATCAGCAGCTCGGGCGTCCGGCGGGCGCAGACGCCGACGCGCACCTCCGGCCCGACGCCGGCCTCGCGCAGCCGCGCGGCCAGGGCGTCCGCAGCGCCGGTGAGGCGCCGATAGGTCAACCGCCGGTCCCACTGCCGCACCGCGATGGCGTCCGGGGTGCGCGCGGCCTGGCTGACGACGAGATCGTGCAGGAGTGCCACCGTCGTGCCCCCGCTCAAAGTGAACTGTCCAGGGTGTCGAAGCGCAGCAGCGTCCGGCCGCGCGGGAGGGCGACGGCCGCGAGCGCCTCACCGCGTGAGGTGGGCAGCGGCAGGTGGGTGACGTGCCACCCCGCGATGTCGGTCGCCGTCGCCGTGGCGATGCCGGGCGCCGTCGCCGTCGCGAGGGCGGTCGCACGGCCCGGCGGCGCGGGCGGCGGGCCGGGGTCGCCGTGCGCGACGGGCCGCCACGTGCCGGGGGCGGCGAGGTCGGGGAAGCCGACGCTCGAAGGCTCGACCCCGCTCGCCGCCACCAGCGCCTTCTTCGCCGTACGCGCGCGCAGGGCCAGCCACGGACGGTCCTCCTCGGCGGCGCCCTCGATCTGCTCAAGCTCGTCGGCGCTGAGCAGGGCGTCGTCGGGGTGGCCGCCGTCCAGGGCGCGCAGCCGCTCGACCGCCACGCCGATCTCGCCGCCCGGGGAGACGGCGGCCAGCGCCAGGCCGTCGCCGCCGGCGACGCCGCAGCTCGGGGCCGGGCCGGCGGAGTCGTAGCGGCGCATGACGGCGTCCGCGAGGCGCGCGGCGGGGACGTCCCCGGTGGCCAGCCAGACGTGCACCTCGTCGTCGCCGACCCGTTCGGGGGCGTGGCCGTCCGCCAGGTCGTCGGCGAGCAGCCGGGCCAGGCCGGCGTCCGGGTCGGCCAGGAACAGGTGACCGCCGCGCACGGTGCGCAGGCGGAAGCGGGAGCTGGTGTGCCTGCCCCATCCGAGCATCACCGGCGGCGGCACCTCGGCGTCGTCGAGCCCGGCGACGGCGACCACGGGAACGTCCAGCGGCGGCTCGGGGGTGTACCGGTACCGCCTGATCCACGTGAAGTCGGCGCGCAGCACCGGCAGGAGCAGCTCCCGCAGCTCCGGCTCGTCACGCAGCTCGGGCAGCGCGCCCGCGCGGCTGATGAGCTGCTCGATGAACGTGTCGTCGGGAAGGTCGACCGCCGCGGCCAGCGGAACCCTGCGGTCGGGCGGGTGCGCCCCGCCCACGTAGAGGCGCGCCGGCGGGGGCAGCGCGCGGCGGCGCAGCTCCCTGACCACCTCGAACGCGATGCGCGCGCCCATGCTGTGGCCGTAGAGGGCGTAGGGCCCGCGGGTGTGCGGGGCCAGCTCGTCGGTGATCTCGCCGACGCTCAGGTGAGGCGGCTCGGAGAAGCGGGTCTCCCTGCCGGGAAGCTGGATCGGGACGACCTCGGCGGCGTCGCCGAGAACCGCTCGCAGGGGCCGGTAGGCGCTCGCCGCGCCCCCGGCATACGGCAGGCAGAACAACGTCGGTGCGGATTCGAGGGTAGAAGGTCGTGGTCGGTCCACCGCCATATGCAGTGCTCCCCTGTGAAGCCGCAATTCACCGGTATTCGGATGTGGTACGAGCCACTACCACGCCCCTCTATATCCCACTGAGACTTGCCAAGGACCCTTATATACATGTCGAAGGAGGAACGTCAAGATCCTTTCGGCACACTCGTGACACACGACGTTCACCGACTTCCGGTCCAACCGAAAACAGGTGTTCACATGGCCGATTGGATGGTGGAGAGTTCCGGAGCAGCGGGTCCGAACGGCGACGCAGGCCCATCCGGCCCGCCGGTCAGGTCGCGAAGGAGCGCGTCAAGCCGCTCTGAACTGCGAGAACGCCTGAACGCGAGGGGCCGGTACGCCGGAGCGGCTCCCGTTCAGCGATCACCCGGCTACGGGCGGCGGCGTCCCGCCCCACCCGCCGGACGAGAGGGGCGGGAAGGGCTCCGCCAAAAGGCCCAGCACCCTATACGCCGCAATTAAGGCGGTCAACTTTATTCTTTCCGCGGGATCCGACACTTCAACGATCGCTCGAACAACGGCCCTCCGGCGGAAGATCGGAACGGTCCGATTCGACACTTCAACGATCGACCGAACAACGGCCCGGACGTCGGACCGGAACGGTCCGATTCCACAATTGCCGTCAGAAGGCCAAGGGCGCGCGCAGTCAGGAACATCACCATCAGGTGATTCCCGTTGACCGTCCGATGGCAATTGAATTTTCATCCTTCACGGGTTACATTTCCCGGCGGGAAAGGCCGTCGTCCCAGCCCCTCACGGCTGGCGGTCCCCGCCGCGGCGCGTCAGTATGGCACCATGCCTGAGCCTTCCAGGGTCGCGGTGACGGTCCTGCTCGTCCTCGCGGCGCTCACCGGTTGCGCGACCGGCGCCGCCCGGCCGCCCGAGGAGGACGCCGCGAAGAAGTCCGCCGGCGGGTCGCTTTCCGCCGACCACGCCGCCTCGCTGGCCACCCTGCGCAAGGTCGACGACCACCCGCTGTGGACGATGCGCTTCACCGGCGGATACGACCCCTTCACGCCGCTCGACGCGCCGCTGCCGGCCACCGGCGTCGGGTGCTCGCTGTTCAGCGCGCACGGCGATCCCGCCGACCCCGTCTTCGGCCGCAACTTCGACTACCCCCGCCAGCCCGCCCTGCTGCTGTTCACCACCCCGCCGTCCGGCCACGCTTCGGTGTCCATGGTGGACGTCTCCTACCTGGGCGTGTCGTCGGAGCAGGACTTCGCCACCGACGCCGGCAGGCGGGCGCTGCTGAAGGCCCCGCTGCTGCCGTTCGACGGCATGAACGCCAAGGGCCTGGTCGTGGGCATGGCCACCGTCCCGCGCTGGCAGCCGGTTCACAAGCCCGGGCGCCGCACGATCGGCAGCGTCCGCGTCATGCGCCTGGTGCTCGACGGCGCGGCGACGGTGGACGAGGCCGTCGAGATCTTCGGCCGGCACAACATCGACACCGCCGACACCCCGCCCCTGCACTACATGGTCGCCGACGCCGAGGGCCGCTCGGCGATCATCGAGTTCGTCGACGGCGAGATGGTGGTGCGGCACGGGGAGGGCGCCTGGCAGGCCATGGTGAACTTCATCGACGCCGGTTCCACCGAGAAGGGCCGCCAGGACGACCCGCGCTACCACCGGGCCGACAGGACGTTGCGCGCCGCCGGGGGCAGGCTCACCCCCGAGCAGGCCATGGACCTGCTCTCCGGCCTGCAGCAGCACCACACGCAGTGGTCCATCGTCTACGGCAAGAAGTCCGGCGAGGTGCGGCTCGCCACCGGGCAGAAGTACCACCGGGTCCACCGGTTCCACCTGCCGATGGGCTGAGCCTCCCCCGGCCGCCCGCCGCACCGCCGTGCCCGCCGGCGCCCCCGGCTTCGGGGGCTCCGGCTCCGCGGGCCGGCTCGCGGGCTACGGCGGCGACGGCCGCGGGGATAACGGTCAGCCCGTAAACCGGCTCACGATGAGCGCCGGTGAGGCGCGCGCCCGGGGCGCGCGCCTCACGCCGCGGTCGCGACCGGCGCTCCGCCACGGGTGCGGCGGACGCCGATGAACCTCTGCAGGACGATGAAGACGAACAGCAGCAGGCCGATGAAGATGCTCGTCCACCAGGGGCTGAGCGTCCCCTCGAAGCTCAGGATCGTCTGGGTGAGGCCGAGCACGAGCACGCCCAGCACCGTGCCGACGAGGTACCCCGAGCCGCCGGTGAGCAGCGCCCCGCCGATGACCACCGCCGCGATGGCGTCCAGCTCCATGCCGACGGCGTTCAGACCGTAACCCGAGAGCATGTAGAAGGACATCAGGAGTCCGCCGAGAGCGGAGCACAGGCCGCTGATCGTGTAGACGGCGATCGTCGTGCGCGCCACCGGCAGGCCCATGAGCAGCGCCGACTGCCGGTCGCCGCCGACCGCGTACACCGCGCGGCCCAGGCGGGTGTAGTGCAGCACGTACCCCGCCACGAGCACCACCACGGCGGCGATCACCACGCTGGGCGAGATCCACATCCCGGCGCCGAGCTCGATCCGGGCGTCCGCGACGGCGGTGAAGGTGCCGTCGGTGATCGGGATGGACTCGGTGCCGATCACGTAACACAGGCCGCGGGCCAGGAACATCCCGGCGAGGGTCACGATGAACGGCTGGATCTCGAAGTAGTGGATGACCGCCCCCATCCCCAGCCCCAGCAACGAGCCGGCCGCCAGCACCAGGGCGATCACCAGCGGCGCCGGCAGGCCGGGATCGGCCAGCAGGCTCGCGGAGATCATCGTGGAGAGCGCCACCACCGCCCCGACCGACAGGTCGATGCCGCCGGCCACGATGACGAACGTCATGCCGACCGCGACGACGAGCAGGAAGGCGTTGTCCACGAAGACGTTGAGCACCACCTGGCCGCTGGCGAAGCCCTCGTAGCGGATGCCGCCGGCCACGAGCATCGCGACGAACAGCCCCGCCGTCACGGCGACGGGCACGTACTTGCGCGGGAACGTCAGCCGTGTCTCGGGCAGGGTCGCGGTGGTCTCGGTCATCGGTTCCTCACAGTCTCTTCACGTCCCTCGCCCGCGGTCACGTCCGAGACGGACGCGTCCGAGGGGCCGTCCGCCGGAGCGGGCGGCGGCGGGGCGGGCCTCGCCCGCCGCCGGAACGCCTTGCGCCGGAACGACGGCGACTGCAGCAGGCACACGAGGGTCACCACCAGCGCCTTGAACAGCAGCGTGGTCTCCGGCGTCACGCCGATCGAGTAGATCGTCGTGGTCAGCGTCTGGATGATCAGCGCGCCCAGCACCGTCCCCGCGATGGAGAACCGGCCGCCCAGCAGCGAGGTGCCGCCGATCACGACGGCCAGGATGGCGTCCAGCTCGATCCACAGCCCGGCGTAGTTGCCGTCCGCGCTGGACACGTTGGAGCTGATCATCAGCCCCGCGATGCCGGCGCACAGCCCGCAGAAGGTGTAGACGACGATCAGCACGCCGCTGGACCGGATCCCCGACAGCCTGCTGGCCTCGGCGTTGCCGCCCACCGACTCGATGAACATGCCGAGGGCGAGCCGCCTGGTGAGGAAGCCGGTCAGCGCGACCAGCGCCGTCACGACGAGGATGCCGAACGGCAGCGTGAGCCAGTAGCCGCCGCCGATCAGCTTGTACGGCGCGCTGTTGATCGTGATGATCTGCCCGTCGGTGATGAGCTGCGCCAGGCCGCGCCCGGCCACCATGAGGATCAGCGTCGCGATGATCGGCTGGATGCCGATGACCGACACCAGGACCCCGTTCCAGGCCCCGAGCACGAGCGCGACGGCCAGCGCGACGCCCACGGCCGCCAGCACGCCGGTGACCGAGCCCTGGTCGGTCAGGTCGCTGATGCGCAGGCAGGCCAGCGCGCCGGCGATGGCCACCACCGATCCGACCGACAGGTCGATGCCGCCGGTGGCGATGACCAGCGTCATGCCGAGCGCCACGAGGATCAGCGGCGCGCCGAACCGGAGGATGTCGATGAGGCTGCCGTACAGGTGCCCCTGCCGCATCTGCACGGTCAGGAAGCCGTCGGTGAACACGACGTTCAGCACCAGCAGGGCGACCAGGACGGCGACGGGCCAGAACAGCCGGTGCGCAGTCAGGGCCCGGGCGAGGTTCCTCTCCTGGCTCACGACGGCACCCCACTCGCGATCTTGTTCATCAGCGCGTCGGTCGTGAGCGCCTCGTCGTTGTCGAGCTGGGCGACCAGCTCGCGGTCGCGCACCACGCCCACGCGGTGGCTGAGGCGCAGCACCTCCTCCAGCTCGGCGGAGACGAACAGCACCGCCATGCCGCCGTCCGACAGCTCGGCGACCAGCCGCTGGATCTCCGCCTTCGCGCCGACGTCGACGCCCCGGGTGGGCTCGTCCAGGATGAGCAGCCGGGGTTCCATGATCAGCCAGCGGGCGAGCAGCACCTTCTGCTGGTTGCCGCCGCTGAGGGTGCCGACCGGCTGGTCGGGATCGCCCGGCCGGATGTTCAGCGCGGCGATGTACTTCGCGACCAGCTCGTCCTGCCTGCGCCGGGGCACCGGCCTGCTCCAGCCGCGGGACGCCTGGAGCGCCAGCACGATGTTCTCGCGCACGGTCAGCTCGTCGACGAGCCCCTCCGCGCGCCGGTTCTCCGAGCAGAAGGCGATCTTGCGGGCCATCGCGGCCCGCGGCGACCGCAGGGTCACCGGCTTGCCGCCCATCTGGACCGACCCGCCGCCGGCGAGGTCGGCGCCGAACAGCAGGCGGGCGATCTCGGTGCGGCCGGAGCCGAGCAGCCCGGCGAGGCCGAACACCTCGCCCCGCCTGATGGTGAGCGAGAACGGCGCGATGCCGCCGGGCCGCCCGAGGTCGCGCGTCTCGATCAGCGGCTCGGCGACGCGGGCGAGCGGCCTGCCCTCCAGCTTCTCCAGGGCGGCCAGCTCGCGGCCGATCATCTTGGCGACCAGGTCGACCTGGGGCAGCTCGCGGGTGAGGTACTCCCCGACGAGCCGGCCGTCGCGCAGGATCGTCATGCGGTCGGACACCTCGTACACCTGGTCGAGGAAGTGCGACACGAACAGGATGGCGATGCCCTCCTCCTTCAGCCGCCGCATCACCCGGAAGAGCTGGGCCACCTCGCCGGCGTCAAGGCTGGAGGTGGGCTCGTCGAGCACCAGCACCTTGGCCTCGACGCCGACCGCCCGGGCGATGGCGACCATCTGCTGGACGGCGAGCGAGCACGACGCCAGCGGCGCCGACACGTCGACGTCCAACTCCAGCCGGTCCATCAGCGCCTTGGCGCCGCGGCGCATCTTGCTCCACTGGATGCGGCCGAACCGGCGCGGCTCACGGCCGATGTAGATGTTCTCGGCCACCGAGAGGTTCCCGCAGAGGTTGACCTCCTGGTACACCGTGCTGATGCCGGCCCGCTGCGCGGCGAGCGGGCCGGAGAACGCGACCGGACGTCCCGCCAGCTCCACTCGGCCCTCGTCGACCTCGTAGACGCCGGTCAAGACCTTGATCAGCGTCGACTTGCCCGCGCCGTTCTCGCCCATCAGCGCGTGCACCTCGCCCGGCAGCAGCCGGAAGTCGACGCCGTCCAACGCCTTGACGCCGGGGAACCGTTTGCCGATGCCGCTCATCCGCACGATGGGCGCCGGTTCGGCCATGCGACGATCCTCTCTCTCCTCGGAACGCGCCGCTCAGTACTGACGGGAGGGGAGGGCTTCCTTGGCCTGCTCCTGCGTGAAGGTGGTCTCCTCGGTCACCACGCGGGCGGGAACCTGCTCGCCCTTGACGACCTTGCCGGCCAGGTCCATGAGTTGCGGGCCAAGCAGCGGGCTGCACTCCACGATGTAGTTGATCTTGCCGTCGGCCAGCGCCTGCATGCCGTCCTTCACCGCGTCGATCGTGATGATCTTGATGTCCTTGCCCGGCACCTTGCCCGCGCCCTCGATCGCCTCGATGGCGCCCAGGCCCATGTCGTCGTTGTGGGCGAACAGCACGTCGATCTTCGGGGTGGACTTGAGGAAGGCGTCCATGACCTCCTTGCCCTTGGCCCGGGTGAAGTCGCCGGTCTGCGAGGCCGCGATCTTGAACTTCGAGTCGGCGCCGATGACCTCGGCGAAGCCCGCCTTGCGGTCGTTGGCCGGCGCCGAGCCCGTGGTGCCCTGCAGCTCGACGATGGTCACCGGGTCCTTGGAGTCCTTGTACTCCTCGACCAGCCACTGGCCGGCCTTCTTGCCCTCCTCCACGAAGTCGGAGCCGAGGAAGGTCTTGTACAGGCTGGTGTCCGCCGAGTCCACGGCGCGGTCGGTCAGGATGACCGGGATGTTGGCGTTCTTCGCCTCCTTCAGCACGGTGTCCCAGCCGGACTCCACGACCGGGGAGAAGGCGATGACGTCCACCCGCTGCTGGACGAACGAGCGCAGGGCCTTGATCTGGTTCTGCTGCTTCTGCTGGGCGTCGGAGAACTTGAGCTGGATGCCGGCCTTCTCAGCGGCCTCCTGTACCGACTTGGTGTTGGCGGTACGCCATCCGCTCTCGGCACCGACTTGCGAGAAGCCCATGACGATCTTCTTGTCGGCCGCGGCCCCGCCCGTGACGGCTCCCGTGGAGGGTTCACTGCTCGTCTGTCCGCAAGCCGTCATCGTCAGGGCGAGCGCGCCCGCCAGTATTAACAGTGGTGCTCTCTTCGACACGGGGGGTGTCCTCTCTTGTTAGCGTTAACAGCAAGTAAGGATGGCCATCGCGAGCGTGATCTGCGCGTGGCGATTCGGTCCGCTGATCGGCACTTGATGAAGACTGTGAACGTTAACAACCTGACCGTCAAGCGTCCGGTTTATTACGGTCTGGTTACACCACCGCCGCGTAACGGCCCCTGCGGGCCCCTCCCGGCCGGCCCTTACGGCCGGTACGGAACCTCCAGCGCCAGGCGCGACGCCAGGTGGCCGCAGAGCTCCTCCAGCAGGGCCGTCTCCACCAGCGAGAACGGCGGGCGGGCGCTCGCGCGGACCGCGGTGACCGCGCCGGACGGCTCGTTTCCCGTGCTCAGCGGCACGCACACGACGGACCCCGCCGCCAGGCGGGTCACGATCGACGCGCCCTCGTCGTCATGCCCCAGCAGGCCGGGGTCGTCGACGTGCGCGACCAGGCGCGTCCGGCCGGTGGCCTGGACCTGCCGCGGCAGCTCACCGGGCGTCCGCAGCGAACGCGTCACCGCGGGTGACGCCGGTGCGCGGCCCAGCACGACCTCGCGCCGCCAGCCGCCCTCGTCGTCGACCAGGTCGACGAACAGCCAGTCGGCGAACGCGTCCAGCAACGCCTGCCCCGCCCCCCGCAGGGTCAGTCCGGGCGAGAGCAGGAGCCGGGTGAAGCCGGCCCGCAGCTCGTCGCGTCCGGCCCGCTCGGCGTCGTCCCACGGGCCGTCGAGGGCCGGCCCCGGCTCCGCGTGCTCGCGGACGGGGGCGGCGGTGAGCAGGATGTGCGGCCGGGCGCCGGGCACGTCCAGCCGGGTCAGGACCATCGTGAGGTCCACCGGAGGCCGCCTGCGCCGGACGAGCCGGGTGTGCACCGACCGTGTCCCCTGCCGTACGGCGGCCGCGAACGCCGAGCGCAGGGCGGCGCGGAACCTGAGGTCCACGAAGACCGGGAACGACCGCCCGGTGGCATACGCGTGGGAGATGTCCAGCAGGTCGAGGGCCGCCTGGTTGGCGCGCCTGATGATCGCCTCGTCGCCGGTCACGAGCAGCGCCGGCGCGGGCGACCCGGTGAAGGCGGCGCGCAGGAGGTGCCTCTCCTGGTCGGTGGCGACCCTCTCGGCCACGGCCTGGTCGGCCCAGCCGATGATCTCCTCGTGCTGGACCCGCAGCTCCTCGACGGCGAGGTCCAGCTCCGACAGGACGGCCTCGGCCCACTCCGCGCCCTCCTCACCTCCACCGATGACGGAGCGTGACTCACGAAGATCGTCCAGACGCCGTTGGAATCTGAGGAACTCCTCCTCGAAGGCCTGGACCCCCGAGCGCTCGATCATCGTGCCCTCCCCCTCTCGCCGCCGCAGGGCGGCCCGCGTTGAGGACTGGGCCCCTTCCCCGCGGGTAGCCCGGCATTCGCGCGACGACGCCCGAGTGGAGGACACCTATATGCGAAGGCCACTCCCCCGAATCCCGCAGGACACGCCCACGGGCGCCCTGAGCCTGCTCGCCGACCAGGCGGCCGTCGCGGCCGGCGCCTGCGGGGCCTCGATCTCGGTACGACGGGACGGCGGAGACGTCCTGCTGGTGGCCTCCCATCCCGACGTCGGCGAGCTGGCCGAGGTCGAGGCGGAGCTCGGGGAGGGGCCCGGGCTGGACGTCATGCCGGGCGGCGAGCCCGTGCTGCTGGCCGACACGCTCCGGGAGGAACGCTGGCCCCGCTACTGCCGGGCCGCCCTGCGCCGCGGCGTGCGATCCTGCCTGGCCGCCGCCGGGCAGGTGCCCCGGGCCCGCGCCACGGTGACGGTGTACGGCCTGCGGCCGGGACACCCCGGCGCGTCCGGCGGCCCGCTGGCGGCGGCGTTCGCCGCCCAGGCGGCGATGGTGGTGACGCACCTGGAGGACCGGGAGCGCGGATGGCGTGCCGTCGAGGAGATGCGCGACACCCTGGCCACCCGCTGGCCCATCGAGCAGGCCAAAGGCATGATCATGCAGGCCCTGGGCTGTGACGCCGACGAGGCGTTCGCCGAACTCCGTAAGACCTCGCAGAACGGCCACCTGAAGCTCCGCGACGTCGCCCACCGCCTGATCTCACGAGAAAGCGCGCCGGAAGGTTAGGGGACGGCGACTCGGGTACTGGAGGGGCTCAGCACAACAGCGCGCTGACGTCGTCCCCGGCATGGGATCTTCGATGAGAGCACATCTCAGCGTCAGCATGCGCGCAGGCGTTCCGTCGCCGAGACCCGCCGCCAGGTGGGCGCCGTCACCGAGTCAGGCCGGCGGGCCCGCGCGGCGCCGCCGTGAGCCGGCCCGATACGTGGCGCCTCATGGGCGGGCGTGACCCGCATCGACGTCCCAGGCACGCGGCGCCTGATCCACCCCGGCCCCACGGCTCCGCGGCCCACGCGCCACCGTACGAGTTCAGCGCGCACCCGAGCGTACAAGCCGATTTCCACCCGTAGGAGTGAAGCAGATGACGTTCAACCCTCTGCGTGAGCGAGGCATCCCGCTGGACAAGCAGCTCCGCAACTGGCGCGAGCTCAACGTCACCCCGATCGACCCCGACCACTCCGATCCCTACACGCGGTGCCGCGTCATCGCGATGAACGGGATCGAGGTCGAGGCGATCATGTTCAGCCACCAGCTCGCCCGGCACTGCCCGAACGTGGACATCAAGCGCCAGCTCGCGCAGGTTCGCTACATCGAGGCCCAGCAGCAGAAGGCCGTGAACTGGCTGCTTCCGGGGCTCGCCTCGGTGCTGGAGACCACCATCGCCTACGAGCAGGTCGCCGTCGACCTGACGTCGTGGGTGGCGCGCATGGAGCCCGACCCCTACCTCAAGCAGGCCTACCAGTTCGGCGTGCTGGAGGACTTCGACCACCTGTACCGGTACGCCAACCTGTACGAGCTGATCGAGCACCGCAGGGCCGAGAAGATCGTGGACGGGCTCACCGAGGTCATGCCCGGCCGGCCGACCTACATGCACCACCGCGACCCCTTCGACAACGTGCGCGAGCCGTACGACAAGACCGCCACCGCGCCCATCTCCAAGGGGCACGCGCTCACGATCATGGCGGCCGAGCAGCAGACGATGAACTTCTACATGAACGTCGGCCCCACCTACATGGAGCCGATCGCCCGCCAGCTCTACCAGGAGATCGGGCTGATCGAGGAGGAGCACGTCACCCACTACGAGTCGCTGGTCGACCCGGGTGAGACCTGGTGGGAGATGCTGCTCCACCACGAGTACAACGAGTGCTACCTCTACCACTCGTTCATGGAGACCGAGACCGACCCCAAGGTGAAGGCCGTCTGGGAGCTGCACCTGAACATGGAGCTGGAGCACCTGCGCCTCGCCGCCGACCTGTTCAAGCGGCACGACGGCCGCGAGCCCGAGCAGGTGCTCGCCCCCGAGCTGCCGGCCCCCGTCACGTTCGAGCCGAACAAGGCCTACGTGCGGGAGCTGCTCGCCACCCAGATCGACTTCACCACGATCGGCACCGGCTACGTCCAGGACGCCCACGAGCGGTTCGAGAAGATGCAGGAAGCCGTCATGGGCGGCGAGCCGGCGCCGTCCGAGCAGGTCATCAACGATAACCGTGACAAGGCCGGCCGCGAGTACCGGCTGGAGACCGAAGGACCCCACCCGGTGCAGAGCCTGCGCCTCGACCGCTGAAGGAGAACGAGTGAAAGAGCGACAGCCCGTGCCCGAGCTCATGGACGAGGGAGACGTGGTCGACCTGCTGCTGCGGCAGCACGCCCTGATCAGGGACCTGTTCGACGAGACCGAGCGGGCGGCCCCCGGCGACCGCGCCGAGGCCTTCTCCCGGCTGGTGCGCATGCTCGCCGTGCATGAGACGGCCGAGGAGGAGGTCGTCCATCCCTACGCGCGCCACAAGATCGAGGGCGGCGACGGCGTGGTCGACGAGCGGCTCACCGAGGAGAACGAGGCCAAGCAGCTCCTCATGCAGATGGACAAGAACGGCGCCGACGCGCCCGGCTTCGAGGAGAACCTCGCGCTGCTGCGCGCCGCCGTGATGGCGCACGCCCGCAGCGAGGAGCGCTACGAGTTCCCCCAGCTGCGGGCCGCCACCAGCGTGGCCGAACGCCGGGCCCTGGCTGCGGGGGTGAAGGCGGCCGAGGCCATGGCGCCCACCCACCCGCACCCCGGCACCGAGTCGGCCACCAAGAACCTGCTGGTCGGCACGCCGGTGGCCATCATGGACCGCGCCCGCGACGTGATCCGCCAGGCCATGGGCAAGCAGCCTTCCGGCTGACCGCCGGCGGTCACCACGGCGAGAGGTACCACCGGGCCTCGAAGGCGGCGGCCGCCCGGCCGCCGCCGCGAGAATCCGGATGCGCACGCCGGCCGCGTCCCGGGCACGAGCCCGGGACGCGGAGGACCCGGCCGTCACCTGGGACGCGCTCGGCCGCCGAGGACGACGGCCCTGAGGTCACTCCGGGCGTACGGCGCGCACGTAGTAGAGCAGCGGGGGCAGTTCGCCCTCGTCCCGCAGGTGGAAGCCTGCGCCCGGGATCAGGTCGCCGAGCAGCTCGCGCGGGTTGTGCCGCATGGCGGGGCCGGCCAGGAGGTTGGCGACGAGGACGGCCAGGCGGCCGGTCGGCGGCCGGAACTCGGCGATCAGCAGGCGACCGCCGGGGCGCAGGACGCGGAACATCTCGCGCAGCGCGGTGCCGCGGGCGGCGGCGGGCATGTGGTGGACGGCGAGGCTGGAGACGACCACGTCGAAGGAGGCGTCCGGAAGGTCGAGCGCCTGCCCCTCGCCCACCAGGTAGGAGCAGTTCCCGTACGCCCGCCGACGGGCGTACTCGACCATGGACGGCGAGGGGTCGACGCCGGTCATCCGCCCCTCCGGCCCGAGCACGGGGGACAGGATCCTGCTCAGGTAACCCGTGCCGCACCCGACGTCCAGCACGGCGTTGCCCCGCCGCGCGCCCGAGAGCGTGGCCAGGCGGGTGAAGACCTCCCGCCGACGGCCGCCCAGGCCGACGGCCGCCATCACCTCGTAGGCGCGGGGGTGGTCGATCGTGCCGCCCCCCTCGTCGTGCGAGTGGTCGTGCAGCCCGCCCACCTTCATCGTGACCTCCTTTGCCGAACACACTGTTTGTTTTCCTATGATGTGTTCGTTAACTTGGAGGGGTCAACACCCAGATCCGGCCTGGCGTGCCGTACCGAACAGGAGCGGGGAAGATGTCCGGAAAGGTGGATCGCCGGGTGCGCCGCACCCGCCAGGCGATCCACCGCGCGCTGGTGGAGCTGGTGCTGGAGAAGGGGTACGACGGCGTCACCGTCACCGACATCATCGAGCGCGCCGACGTCGGCCGCTCCACCTTCTACGCGCACTTCACCGGCAAGCAGGAGGTGCTGTTCGGCGACCTCGGCGGGCTCGCCTTCCTCCACCCGGCGCCGAGCACCGACGGCCCGCTCCTCGCGTTCACCCTGCCGGTGTTCGAGCACGTCGCCGACGAGCGCAGCCTGGTGCGGGCACTGCTCGGCCGCCGCGGCGGCGCGGCGATCGTGGCCCGCGGGGAGCAGATGCTGGCCCGCGTCGTCCGCGAGGAGTTCCTCGCCCGGGGCGCCGCCCCGTCCGTCTTTCTCGACCTGACGGTCACCTGCGTGGTCGGAGCCTTCATGGGCCTGCTGCGCGAGTGGGCCGACGGCGACACCACCACGACCCCCGCCGACCTCGACGCCGCCTTCCGCGCCGTGGTGATCCCCGGCGTCGAGGCGGTGCTGGCCCGGCGGTGACACACGGCCCCACCGCACCGACGGCCTCCCCCGGCGGGCCGGGGTCGCGCGGGGCGGCTCTCCGCTCGCCGGGCGTGGCACGGTCGAGCGCGCCCGGCTCAGGCCCCGCGTTCGGCCTACCCCGCCGGCCGCGGGTGAGTGGATCGTGCCGGCGCCCCTGTTCACCCGATGCCGTCGATCGGGATCACGGCTAGGGCCGCCAGGTCCAGTTCTGGCGGACGTACAGGCTCTCGAAGCCCGCTCTGGTCAGGTTGCGCAGGGAGGTGTTGTGCTCGCCGGGGCGTTCGACGCCGGTGTCCGCGCAGAGCCAGCGGCAGCCCGCGGCGGCGGCGGCCTGGATGCGGGCGCGCAGCATCGCGGTCTGGGCGCCGCGGCCGCGGTGGGACGGCAGCGTGGCGGCGCCGACCAGCTGGGCCGCGTCGTGGTGCGTGTACAGGCCGGCCGAGGACACCACGTCGCCGCCGGACCTGGTGACGTAGGCGCGGAAGCCGGGCATCGCGACGGCGGCGGCCGTCATGTCGACCAGGGGGCCCTCCGGCATGCCGAAGCCGCGCATCAGCACCGACGCCCACCGCGCGGCCTCCGGCGCCTCGACACGCTCGGCCTCCGGGCCGCCCTCCGCCTCCGGGACGGGCACGGACAGGTCGCGGGCGAGCTTGACCCACGACGATCCCTCGAAGAGGCCGTACTTCGCGCGGATCTCGTCCCAGTCGGCGGGCAGCACCGAGGGGGCAATCTGGACGACCGCCCCCGGGACGCCCCTGGAGCGGAAGAAATCGCAGACCTCCGCGACCAGATCCGCCGTCACGGGCTCGGTGATCCCGAACCCGAGCGCCTTGTTCCAGTACCCCGTCGGATCGTTGCGCATGGACAGCACCACACCGCCACCCAGCCGCACGCACTCGATGCCCAGGGCCTCGCGCGTCTCGGCGGGCGCGCCCGACTCGAACCGGTACATGGCCTCGGCCTCGACGAGTTCGAGCACCGCCGGCTCGGGGCGGGAACGGGGGCTGGGGCTGGGGCTGGGGTCGATCATGGCGCTGTCCGTTCGGGTGACATCGGGAGACACGGCTCCACCGGTGGGGGACGTCGGCCCGACGTCGGCGGCGGAGTCCGCGCGGTCACGTTACCCGCCCCGCCGAAGGCCCGAAGCACCGGACCACGACGTCACGCGAGGTGAGGCGGCCGGTCACCGGGCCGCGCGCGCCGCGTCCACGGCGGCGGTCGTCGGGTTTCAGGGGCCGAGCACGCGCAGGGTCGCCCACAACGCGGTCGTGGCCGCGAGCAGGGCGGCGGGCACGGTCAGCAGACCGAGGCGGGTGAAGTCGCCCAGGGACGGCTCGTGGCCGTGCCCGCGCAGGACGCGCCGCCACAGGAGGGTGGCGAGCGAGCCGGTGTAGGTGAGGTTGGGGCCGATGTTCACGCCGATCAGCGCGGCCAGCACCGGCCCGGTGCCGGCCGGGCCGAGGACGGGGAGCAGCGCCAGGATCGCGGGCAGGTTGTTGATCGCGTTCGCCAGCACGGCGGCGAGGGCGGCGACCGCCAGCAGGCTGAGCAGGCTTCCGTCCCCCGGCAGCACGCGGGTGAGGGCGGCGCCCATGCCGTTGTCCACGACCGCCTTGACGATGACTCCCAGCGCCAGCACGAACAGGCAGAAGAGAGGGTCGGCCGCGCCGCCCAACCCGAGAAGAGTGGTCTCCCGGCGATACAGGGCACGCCCGCCGAGCACCACGGTTCCCGCCAGCGCCGCCCAGGCCGGCTCGAATCCCGCCAACGAGGTGACGGCCAGAGCCACCAGCGTGACCGCGAGCACCACCAGCGGAAACACCGGCACCCGCACCGGCGGCACCCCCGCCCCGCCACCGCCACCCGGCGGCCGGGTGGTTCCGTCCCTCGTCCGCCGAGAAGCGCGAGCCCCCCACGCCGCACCCGAAGACGGGGAACGCGGACCGGAGACGGCGGACGACGGCCCGCCCGAGGACGGGGAGCGCGGACCGAAGAGCCCGGACGACGGCCCGCCCGAAGACGGGGAGCGCGGACCGGAGACGGCGGGCGGCTCGCCCGAAGACGGAGAGCGCGGACCGGAGACCGCGGGCGGCTCGCCCGAAGACGGGGACGGCGGATCGCCGCCGGCGGGCGCGGGCGAGGGTGCGGGGCCGATGGCGCGGTCGGCGGCGAAGAAGCGGCGGAAGACGGCGTACTCGACGCCGATGGCGACCAGCCAGGCGGGTGACATGAGCGCGGCGAAGCGGGTGAAGGTGAGCCCGGTCGCCGTGAAGGCGAGCAGGTTGGTGAGGTTGGACACCGGCAGGAGCAGCGAGGCCGAGTTGGCCAGGTGCGCGGTCGCGTAGACGTGCGGGCGGGGGCGGACGCCCAGGCGGGCGGCGGTGGCCAGCACCACCGGGGTCAGCAGGACGACGGTGGCGTCCAGGCTGAGCACCGCCGTGGTGAGCGCGGCGACCGCGAACACCCCCGCGAGCAGCCGGTCCGGGCCGTCCGCGTACCTCCGCGCCAGGACGTCGCCCATCGCGGCGAACAGCCCTTCGTCCGCGCAGAGCCGCGCCAGCACCAGCACCACGGCCAGAAAGGCGACCACCGGCAGCAGCGCCCGCATCTCGGCCCAGGCGTTCGCGGGCGGCACCGCGCCCAGGAGCATCAGCAGACCGGCGGCGGGCACCGCCGCCACCGCCTCGGGCCACCCCCGCGGTCGCGCCACGGCGAACGCCAGCACCGCGACCAGCAACACGACCGACACGGCCTCGGCGACGGCGACGCTCACCGAGCCTCCTCGTTCATGTGCGACGGCACCCCACAACATGCTCCACCCAGGCCGCCCCCTTCCCCACCACCCACCCCGGCGTGGCGAACCCCCCGGCCGTCGGAGACGGCAGCCCACCTACACCTCGAAGCCCCCCAGGCCCGTTCCGCCGCCGGGCACAGGAGACGGGGCCACCGCAACATGGCGCCTACGGCGCAGCCTCATCCAGGGCGACTCTCACTGCGCCCCACCCCGCCGTTGCGCCGGCAACCGCCCGGACTCCGCCCCCAGTCGGGCTTTGACCACGATGACGAAGTCTTACGGCGGCTGAGGCGGATGCTCGCGCGACGGCGGGGCGGGGCCTGATCAGGGTCGCCCTTGAGAAAGGCCGCGCCGAAGGCACCGTTTCGGGGACGGCGGGCGACTGCTCGCGGACGGGTTCTCAACCATCCACAGCCGGACGCGCGTGAGGCGTAGTACCAACGGGGACGTGCCCCTTCCCCTGGGCGCCACGTCGGCGGGATGTTCGTACGGCGAAACGGCGCCTCTGTAGGACGCGCGACCGGGCGCTGCCCACACCCCGGCTTTGCCCCAACCATCCACGCGCCGTTACCGCAACCACACCACACACCCGCACCGGGCCCCCACCCCTCCCACCGGCGTGCCCTCCCCCCGGCGCCGCGTCGGTGGGACGTCGTACGGCGAAAGCGGCGCCGCCGTACGACGCGCGACCCGGCGCGCGTTCGCCGGTGACGCATGGTGCCTTAGGTCGGCGGGAGTCATCGGAGCATTGACGTTCCGGTCGGCAGATGGCGACAATTGGCGCGGATCAGGTCACCTCACACCGGTCGGCACACCGGTGAGGGGTGGCGGAAGCTTTCACTACGACGTGGTCGGCGCACGCGTACTTCACCCCGGAAGGATCGACGCTGCGCTTGTTCCGACGCACACGGCCCTGCGCGCCACCGCCCGTATCCGGCCTCTCCGCGCCGCCGTCTCCGCCCGCGAGCATGACTCTGCCGTCTCCGCCCCAGGCTGGGACGCCGCAGCCCCCGCCGGTGGCCGGCACTTCGCCCTCCGGGGCCAGGGGCAGGACTTCGCCGTCCCGGGCCGGGGCCGGGATCTCGCCGTCACGGGCCGAGGTCAGGACTTCGGCGTTCCGGGGCGGGGCCGGCACTTCGGTGTCCCGGGCCGGGGTTGGGACTTCGGCGTCGCGGGCTGCGGGCAGGGTGCGGTGGTTCGCGCGGGTGGTGCTGGCCGCCGTGCTCGCGGGTGGGGCGGTGGCCGTCGTCGCGGCGCCCGCGGCGGCGCACGGGCAGCTCGCGCTGTCGACGCCGGCCAAGGACAGCACGGTGTCCGAGCCGCTGGAGGCGGTGGAGCTCTACTTCACCGAGCAGCCCACGGCCAACGCGTACTTCACGATCCTCACGCCGCGTGGTGCGCGCGTCGACCGGAAGTGGTCGTACGGCGAGGAGAAGCGCCTGGACAAGCCGGTCCGCGAGGACTTCCTCGTGAACGGCGTCTGGGAGCCGCGGCTCTACCACATCGGCTACTCGGTGAAGGTCCCCGTGGCCCACTGGCCCGAGAAGGGCGTGTACGCGGCGACGTACCTGACGGTCGCCTCGGACGGCGAGCGCGTCAAGGGAGAGGTGCGCTTCACCTACTCGGGCCCGACGTCGAAGGCGCCCAAGGGCTGGAAGACGCCCACCGACCAGCCCGACCCCGCCCTGCTCGCCGCAGCGAACGGCCACGCGAGCGGCGCCGCGACCCCGCAGCCCGGCGCCCCGGCACAGGGCCCCACGATGCAGGGAGACACGGGCCCCGTGGTCGGCACGCCGAACCCCGTGAGCACCGGCGCCTCGGCGGAGGACTCCGGCACCGGCCTCATGGTGTGGCTGCTGCCCGTGCTCCTCGTCGCCGGAGCGGGCCTCATGGTGGCCCGCGCGGCACGACGACCACCGGCCGCCGGGGGAGCGACCGCCCGGGCCCCCGCCGGCCCGCGGCCCAGGACGCCGAAGGCGGGACGCCCGACCCCGAAGGCGACGCGCGGAGCACCGGCCAAGGCACGGCGCGAGACCCCCGGCAAGCCGCCGCGCACCAACCCCGGCAAACGCCGGTGACCACCGCGCCTCACCATCGCGGTCACCGGAGGAGACCCCCGCCGAAGGCCGTGCACGTCGCACCAGGCGGTCCGCGCGCCGAGCCGGGCGGGCGCCGGTGACCCGTCGCTCCGCTCATCCATCTCGTCCCAGGAGAACATCCATGTCGCTCGTCCTCGCCCGCCTCCGCCCGCTGGCGGCCGTTCTCGCGCTCGGCGCGGTCCTGCTGGCCGCGGTGGCCTGCGGGTCCTCGGACGCGGACGCTCCGGCCGCCACGGGGGTAAAGGAGGTCGCCGTGACCATCGCCGGGCGGCAGGTCACGCCGCCGCCGGGGCGGGTCGAGGTGGCCAAGGGCCAGACGGTGCGCATCACGGTGACCAGCGACGTCGCCGACGAGGCGCACGTGCACGGCTACGACAAGTCGGCGCACCTGCAGCCGGGCACCCCCGGGACCGTGGAGTTCGTCGCCGACCAGAGCGGGCTGTTCGAGGTCGAGACGCACGGCGCCAAACTGCAGCTGTTCCAGCTCATGGTCCGCTAGGCGGCGCGCGGTGCTGCTGGCACATGGCGTCGGCGGGCGCCAGGACCTGCCGATCCCCTTCGAGGCCGCGCTGACGGGGGCGATCCTCGCGCTGCTGGTGTCGTTCGCGGCGCTCGGCGCGCTGTGGACCGAACCGAGGCTGGGCGCGTCCATCCGGTACAGCCGCCCGCTGTCGGCCGTGTTCCAGCAGGTGGCGTCGGCTCCGGCCTGGCAGTGGGTCTGGCGGGTCGCCGGCCTCCTGGCCGCCGCCTATTTCTGCCTGGGCCTGCTCTTCGGCCCCGACCGGGCCGAGAACCCCACGGCGGGCGTGGTGTACGTCCTGTTCTGGGTGGGACTGATCCCGCTGTCGCTGCTGTTCGGGCCGGTGTGGCGGCACGTCAACCCGCTGCGGACCCTGCACCTGCTGGCCTGCATGGCCGTGCGGCGCGACCCCGCCGCGGGGCCGCGCCCGCTGCCGGAAGGGCTGGGCTACCGCCCCGCCGCGATCGGCCTGTTCGCGTTCGTGTGGCTGGAGCTGGTCGCCCCGGAGCGGGTGACGCTGCCGGTGATCGGAACCTGGCTGGCGCTGTACGCCGTGGCCATGCTCGCGGGAGCGGCGCTCTACGGGTCGCACTGGTTCGACCGGGGTGACGCGTTCGAGGTGTACAGCGACCTCATCGGCAGGCTGGCGCCGGTGACACGGCGTCCCGACGGCGCGGTGGCCTGGCGCAACTCGCTCGACGGCATGGCCGGCCTGCGTCCGGCGCCGGGGCTGACGATCCTGGTGGTGGTGCTGCTGGGCTCCACCATGTACGACAGCGTGTCCAACGCGCCGTTCTGGGTGCGTTTCGTGCAGGAGAGCGCGCTGCCCGCGCCGGTGACCGGGACGGCCGGCCTGCTCGCCGTCATCGGCCTGGTGCTCGCGGCCTACCTCGGGGCCACCGCGCTGGCCGGCCGGCTGGGAACGGCGCCCCCGGGGAAGACGGCGGGCGAGCTGGCCCACGCGATCGTGCCGATCGCGGTGGGCTACCTGGTCGCGCACTACTTCACGCTGCTGCTGCTGGAGGGGCAGCACACGCTCGCCCTGCTGTCGGACCCGCTGGGCACCGGCGCCGACTGGCTCGGCACCGCCGGCTGGAGCATCGGCACGGCCGGCACGACGCCCGCGAGCGTCGCGATGCTGCAGGTGACCGTCATCGTCATCGGCCACGTGCTGGGCACGGTGCTCGCCCACGACCGCGCGCTGGTGCTGTTCCCCAGGCGCACGGCGGTCGTGGGGCAGATCCCGCTGCTCGTGCTGATGGTCCTCTACACCGTCGCGGGACTGCTCCTCCTGTTCGCCGCCTGAGCCGGACGGGCCGCGCGCCTCGCCGTCGCCCGGGCCGGCGCGCCCGCGTCGCGCCGGAGGGCCGTTAGAGCACCGTGTTCAGACATTCAGGTGGGACGGCCCACGTCTTCCGGCGGCGGTCATGACCCGTTTCCGCTTTGTTCATTTTTCACGGTTTGTATTCAGGTGCATCAACTACGCACCTCACTCTTCAGAAGGACACATACCGTGACCAGTGGACAGCGCCGCCTGAGCGCGGTGGCGACGGCCGCCCTCGTCGTTTCCCTCGCGGCGGCCTGTGGTGGCACCAACACCACCCCGCCGGCCGGCGGCGACAGCACCTCGGCGGCCAGCGAAGGCGGGACCGCGGAGCTGAGCGGACAGGTCAAGGCCGACGGCTCCAGCACGGTCGCCCCCCTGACCAGCGCGGCCGCCGAGTTCTTCGCCGAGACCCAGCCGAAGATCAACGTGACCGTCGGCACCTCCGGCACCGGCGGCGGCTTCGAGAAGTTCTGCAACGGCGAGACCGACATCTCCGACGCCTCCCGTCCGATCAAGGACGAGGAGAAGGCGGCGTGCGACGCCAAGAGCATCGCCTTCAGCGAGCTCACCGTCGCGACCGACGCCCTCACCGTCGTGGTCAACAAGGAGAACACCTGGGCGACCTGCCTCACCACCGAGCAGCTCAAGAAGATGTGGGAGCCGGCGGCCGAGGGCAAGATCACCAACTGGAACCAGGTCGACGCCAAGTTCCCGGACGAGCCGCTGAAGCTGTTCGGCGCGGGCACCGACTCGGGCACGTTCGACTACTTCACCGACGAGATCAACGGCGAGGAGGGCGCGAGCCGCAAGGACTACAGCCCGAGCGAGGACGACAACGTCACCGTGCAGGGTGTGTCCGGCTCCAAGGGCGGCGTGGGCTACTTCGGCTTCACCTACTTCGAGGAGAACGCCGACAAGCTGAAGGCCGTCGAGATCGACTCCGGCGACGGTTGCGTCGCTCCCAGCGTGGAGGCCGCGCAGGCCGGCAAGTACACCCCGCTGTCCCGGCCGCTGTTCATCTACCCCTCGGTCGCCGCGGTGAAGAGGCCTGAGGTCGCCGCCTTCCTCCAGTACTACGTCGACAACGCCCACAAGATCGTCACCGACGCCAAGTTCATCCCGCTCAACGCCGAGCAGGAGTCCAAGCTGAAGTCCGACTTCGCCGCCCTGAAGACCCAGGCCGGCTGATGACCGTCCAGGACCGACCGACCGCGCCGGGGGCCTCCCAGTCCCTGGCGCGGTCGCGCCCGCGTTACGGCGAGCGGGTCATCAAGGTGATCCTCCTGGTCGCCGCACTGGTGTCGGTCGCGACCACGGTCGGCATCATCATCTCCCTGCTCGGCCCGACGATCGGCTTCTTCGGGGACGTCGGCTTCGGCCGGTTCTTCGGCGGCACGAGCTGGGGGCCGCTGTTCGAGCCGCCGAGCTACGGCGTGTGGCCCCTGGTCAGCGCGACCCTCATCACGACCGGCATCGCCATCCTCGTGGCCGTGCCGCTCGGCCTGATGGCCGCCATCTACCTGTCGGAGTACGCCAGGCCCCGCGTCCGCAAGCTCTTCAAGCCGGTGCTGGAGGTCCTGGCGGGCGTCCCGACGGTGGTCTTCGGCTTCTTCGCGCTCAGCTTCATCACCCCGCTCCTGCGGAACGTGCTGCCGTTCGAGGTGGAGATCTTCAACGCGCTGAGCGCGGGCCTCACCGTCGGCTTCATGATCATCCCGATCGTCGCCTCGCTGTCGGAGGACGCGATGAGCGCCGTGCCCAACGGCCTGCGCGAGGGCTCCTTCGCGCTGGGCGCGTCCCGGATGATCACCTCGTTGCGCGTGGTGGTGCCCGCGGCGTTCTCCGGCATCGTGGCGGCCGTCATCCTGGCGATCTCGCGCGGCGCCGGCGAGACGATGATCGTCTACATCGCCGGCGGCGGTCAGCCCAACTTCACCTTCGACGTGACCGTCGCGATGCAGACGATGGCCGCGTTCATCGCCGCGGCGGGCTCGGGAGACGTGCCGGTGGGCACCGTCGACTACAACACCATCTTCGCGGTCGGCTCACTGCTGTTCCTGATGACCTTCGCCATGAACTTCGTCAGCGCCCGCCTGGTGCGGAAATATCGTGAGGTGTACGAGTAAATGGCTGTTCTCACGACGCCGCGCTCCAACGTCGAACTGGCGAGCAAGGGCCGACCGGTCAAGGAGACCGCGTTCCGGCTCGCGCTGCTCGCCAGCCTCGCCATCGCGCTGATCTTCCTGGTCGCCCTGCTCGCCTACGTGTTCATCGAGGGTTCACCCCGACTCGACTCCCGCCTCTGGTCGAACATGCCGTCGATCCGCGACCCCGAGATCGCCGGCGCCCAGTCGGCCATCACCGGGACGCTCTGGGTGATCTCCCTGACGGCCCTGTTCACCATCCCCACGGGCATCGCGGCGGCCATCTACCTGGAGGAGTACGCGAACACCTCCAAGTGGTACAACCGCGTCATCGAGCTGAACATCCAGAACCTGGCCGCGATCCCCTCGATCGTCTACGGAATCCTGGGCCTGGGCATCATCGCCCGCACCTTCGGCCTCGGCTTCAGCGTCATCACGGCGTCCCTCACGCTCGGGCTGCTGGTGCTGCCCATCGTCATCATCGCCGCGCGCGAGGCGATCCGCTCGGTCCCCCCGTCGATCAGGGAAGGCTCGCTGGCCCTGGGCGCCACCCAGTGGCAGACGATCTCACGGCAGGTGCTGCCCGCCTCGATCCCCGGCATCGCCACCGGCTCGATCCTGGCGCTGTCGCGCGCGATCGGCGAGGCGGCCCCGCTGCTCATGCTGGGCGCGGTGTCGTTCATCCGGTTCAACCCCGACGGCGTCTTCGCCAGCTACACCGTCCTGCCCATCCAGATCTTCAACTGGATCGCCCAGTCCCGCGAGGGATTCCACATCCTCGCCTCGGCGGCGATCGTCATCCTGCTGGCCATCCTGCTGCTGATGAACTCCGTGGCGATCTGGCTGCGCAACCGCTACCAGAGGCGCTGGTGAAGGAAGAAATGTCTGAGATCGGAACCTCCATGCCCAACCTCACCGTCCGCGGCTCCGCAACGCCCCGCAGCCTCGGAGCCCTCGACCCGGTGTTCACCGTCTCGGGCCTCAGCGTCTTCTACGGCGACTACGAGGCGGTGCGCGGCGTCGACATGACGATCGGCAACCGCGAGATCACGGCCATGATCGGCCCGTCGGGCTGCGGCAAGAGCACCGTGCTGCGCTGCTTCAACCGCATGAACGACCTGATCATCGGCGCCCGGGTCTCCGGCAAGATCCTCTACCACCACGAGGACCTGTACGGCGACCACGTCGACCCGATCGAGGTCCGCCGCCGGATCGGCATGGTCTTCCAGAAGCCCAACCCCTTCCCCAAGTCGATCTACGACAACATCGCCTACGGCCCCAAGGTCATCGGCATGAAGGGGAAGATGGACGACCTGGTGGAGGGCGCGCTGACCAAGGCCGCGCTCTGGGACGAGGTCAAGGACAAGCTCAAGCAGAACGCTCTCGCCCTGTCCGGCGGCCAGCAGCAGCGCCTGTGCATCGCGCGCGCCATCGCGGTGAAGCCCGACGTCATCCTGATGGACGAGCCCTGCTCGGCGCTCGACCCGATCGCGACCACGAAGATCGAAGACCTCATGCAGGAGCTGTCGCGCGACTACACGATCGTGATCGTGACGCACAACATGCAGCAGGCCGCACGTGTCTCCGACCGCACCGCCTTCTTCACCGCGGAAGTGGACGACTCCGGTGAACGGCACGGCCGCCTCGTCGAGTTCGACGAGACCAGCCGCATCTTCACCAACCCGAGCGACAAGCGGACCGAGGACTACATCACCGGCCGCTTCGGGTGACACCACTCACCAGAGGAGGACGTGGGTGATCCAGTCGCGGACCGCACCCGAGACGGGCGTCGCGCGAAGCGGCGAGGAGCCGAGGCGGACATGGGCGGCCGCCCAGGCCGCCCCGCTTCTGCTGGTGGCCGATCCCGAGGAGTCGATGGTGCGGGAGCTGGCCAGGACGCTGGAGCGGGAGGGCGTCGAGGTGACCGGGGTCGCCGACGGCGCCCAGGCGCTCATCCAGGCCGGCGCGCTCCGGCCGGACGTGGTGCTGGTCAGCGCGACGCTTCCCGTCATCGGCGCCGTCGAGGTCATCAAGGCGGTCCGGCTCAACCGGACGCAGCCGGTGCTGCTCGGCGTCGGGCAGGCCGACGCCGAACAGGCCGTGCTGGCCCTGGCGGCCGGGGCCAGCGCCTGCGTCGCCCGCCCCTACCGGGTGCACGAGCTGCTGCCGCTCGTGCAGGCCGCGGCCTCCGGCGAGTCCGGAACCGGCCGCACCATCCACGTCGGTGACATCGAGCTGGACACCAACGCCTACCAGGTGCGGGTGGACGGCAGGGTCGTCCACCTGCCGCTGCGGGAGTTCGAGCTGCTGCACTACCTGATGCGCAACGCCGACCGCACCGTCACGCGCGAGCAGATCCTGCGCCACGTCTGGAACGCCTCCGCGGGCACCACCGCGACCAACACCATCGCCGTGCACGTGAAACGGCTGCGGGCCCGCCTCGGCGACACCGATGACTCCGTCATCATCACCGTCCGCGGCGTCGGCTACCGCCTCGTCTCCCCCGAGCGCCGCTGACCCATCGCCTTTCCGTGCCGTCAGACCCGCACGGACGGATGCGGAAGGCCACCGCCGCGACGGGAGACGGCGAAAAGCAGCCACCCCGAGGGCGTGCCGTCGTACCCGCGATCCGCGCTCAGGGGCCTTTGGGCTTACCCGCGATCTTGCCGGGCACGCCGACCTTGACCTTGAGCTTCAGCTCGTTCTTGTTGTTCTTGTTGTTCTTGTTGTTCTTGTCGTTCTTGTCGTCCTTGCTCGGGGCGTTGTCGCTGCGTACGGGAACGGACCGCGTCACCTCGGGTCTGGGGACCACGGGAGGGCGCGTGTTCCCGGTCGCCTTCGGCGTCACGGGGCGCGGGCTGGTCGCGGGGTCGGTGCCGCGGCGCGCCGCGGGCCGGGTGGTGCGATGGTCGACGGGCTCCGGGCTCGCCGTGCGGGTGTGGACGACGGTCACGGTCGGGGCGCCGGCGGCGGGACCGACGTCCGCGGCGGGCGGGGCGCTCAGGGAGGTCACGTAGGCGGTGCCGCCCGCCACCGCGCCCACGAGGGCGGCGCACGCGACGGTCGCGACGAGAACACGCGACCTCTTCGGGCGTGACGCGACCGGCGGCCGGGGGGCCGCCGCGAGCCGGGCCGGCAAGGGCACGCGCCAGGTGGCCGACCGGCGCACCGGTTCGGGCGTCCCGCCGGCGGCGACCGCCCTCAGCCGCCGCGCCGCCTCGGACGCGGACATCCGCACGCGGGGATCCTTCACCAGCAACCCGTCGAGCACCGGAGCCAGCGCCCCGGCCCGGGCGGACGGCGGCGCCTCCTCGTACAGGATCGCTCCAAGGGTCGCCAGCGCGTGGGAACGGTGGAACGGCGAACGGCCCTCCACCGCGAAGTACAGCGTCACCCCCAGCGACCACAGGTCGGACGCCGCCCGCGCCTGCCCGCCGAGCGCCCGTTCCGGGGCGACGAACGCCGGCGTGCCCACCAGCACGCCGGTGCGGGTCACCGGGCCGTCCTCGTCCAGCGTCGCGATGCCGAAGTCGGTCAGCACGGCCTGGCCGTCGGCGGTCACCAGCACGTTGTCCGGCTTGACGTCCCGGTGCGTCACCCCGGCCGCGTGGGCGGCGCACAGCGCGCCCAGCATCTGCAGGCCGATCTCGGCGACCCGCCGGGGCGGCAGCGGGCCGTCCTCCTCGACGATCCCGGCGAGCGTGCGGGACGGCACCAGCTGCATGACGATCCAGGGCCGGCCGTCCTCCTCGAAGACGTCGTAGACCGCCGCGATGTTCGGGTGGCTCAGCCGCCCGGCCGTCCTGGCCTCGCGCAGTGTGCGCGCGGTGAACAGCTCCCGCTCATAGCTGGTGAACTCGGCCAGGCCCCGCAGTTCCTTGACCGCGACCTCCCGCCGAAGCGTCTGGTCCTCGGCACGCCAGACCACGCCCATGCCGCCGCGCCCCAGCGGCTCGACCAGCCGGTAGCGTCCCGCGACGAGACGCGTGGACGCCGGTAAATGGGGATCGGACGCCTGAGAACCAGCCACGCATCCCTCGCTACCCTCTCAATGCCACACCAATCACCTGATCCCCGACCGCCTCCGGCGTGCAAGCACTTTCGCGCCCGCCGGGCCCGCCGTCAAGCGGGGCGGCCCACCCCGCCGTTCGCCACGAGCGGTCCGCAGGCGGTGCGGCGATCGCGCGCGGAGGGCGACGCGGGAGAGGATCACGGTATGGAACCGTTTCCGGAACTTCCGCTGGCATCGTGGCAGGACACCAAGGCCACCCTGCACCGTTTCGCCCAGGTGGTGGGGAAGATCCGGCTCGCCGCCGGAATCCGCCGCAACCACTGGTGGAACGTCCCCTTCCACCTCACCGGGCGCGGCCTCACCACCCGGCCGATGCGCGACGGCGACGTGATCTTCACGATCGACTTCGACTTCGTCGGCCACCAGCTCGTCCTCACCTCGACCGACGGCAGGACGGTGTCGATCCCGTTGTACGGCCGGTCGGTGGCGTCGTTCTACGAGGAGACCCTGCGGGCACTGGCCCACCTGGACGTCGAGGCGCGGATGAACGTGCCGCGGCCGTTCGACCTGCCCGACTCCGGCCGGCCGTTCGCCGAGGACACCGAGCACGCGGCCTACGACCCCGTCATGGCGCACCGCTACTGGCGGGTCCTCAGCGAGGTGAACCTCCTGCTGGAGGAGTTCGCCGCCGGGTACTCCGGTAAGACCAGCCCGGTGCACCACTTCTGGCACACCTTCGACATCGCCTGCACGCGGTTCTCCGACCGCGCCGTCGACCAGCCGCCCGAGGCGGACCCGGTGACACGCGAGGCCTACTCGCGCGAGGTGATCAGTTCGGGGTTCTGGTTCGGCGACGACGCCTTCCCCGAGGCCGCCTTCTACTCCTACACCGCTCCCGAGCCCGACGGGCTGGTGTCGGAGCCTCTGGCGCCGAAGGACGCCCGGTGGATCGAGCAGCGGGGCGGCCACCTGGCCGTGCTGCCCTACGCCGCCGTCCGCGCCGAGGCCGATCCGCGCGGCGCCGTACTGGCGTTCTACGAGAGCGCCTACCAGGCCGGAGCCCGGCGGGCCGGCTGGGACACCGGCCGGTACGCCTGCCCCGGCGGGGTCACCGACCCGCGCGTCGGCGTGCGGGGCTGAGCCGGTCGGCCGGCCGTGCGACGGAGGCCTTCTGGGGCCGAAGGGGTTCCGTGCGGCTGAGGGACCGCCTGGCCGGCGCGTCCGCCGGGGACCCGCGCCGCGCGGCGCGGGACCCCGGCCGGACCTCGGTCACCGCTCGGTGAAGCCGGTGGCGGTGTCCTTGACGCGCCGTGCCTGGTCGTCGGCCTCCTCGCGGGTCGTCCTGGCGGCGTCGGCCGCGGTGCCCCGCACCTGCTCGGCAGCCTGCTGGGCGACGTCCTTCGCCTCCTGCCTCAGGTTGTCCGCCGACTCCCTGAGCGATTCGGCGACCGGCTCGGCCAGCGCCTGGGCCTGGTCCTTCATCTGCCGGGCGGCCTGCCGCTCCGCACGGGTCTCGGGGATGACGGTGGCCGCGAGCAGCCCCGCGCCGAAGGCGATGAGGCCGGCGGCCATCGGGTTGCCGCGGGTCGTCCTGGCCGCCTGGGCGGGCACCGACTTCACGGCCTGGGCGGCCTGGTGGGCGCCGTGCTGGACGACCTCGGCCGCCTGGTGGGCGCCGTGCTGCACCGCGCCGACCGCCTGGTGCGTGCCGTGCTGCACCGCGTCCGTGCCCTGCTGGAAGGCGCCCACCGCCTGGTGGGAGCCCTGCTGAACCCTGTCCATGGGTGTTCCCATCACTCGCTCTCGAAGGTCGCGGGCCGCCGAACGTACCTGTTCGGTGCGCCGCCGTACGATCCGCGCCGGGCTGGTGCGGTCGGCCAGGCGATCCACGTCGGTGGTGAGCTCGGCCCGGGTACGGGCGATCTCCTGTCTCAACTCGTCAGATCGCGAGCCCACTGGGCATCCTCCTTGAGGGTCTGGATGGTCTCCCGCGGCTTCGGGTCCACCTGGCGCATGCGGGTGCGCCCGACGCTGAACAGCGCCGCTCCCGCGCCCGCCCACAGCACGCCGACGATCAGCGCCGCCCATCCGGCGTCCATGACGTTGGCCAGCGCGAAGACGAGGGCGAAGCTGAGCAGCACCGCGGTCATGACACCGGCGAAGCCGGCGCCGCCCAGCAGTCCCGCGGCCTTGCCCGCCTTGGCGGCCTCTTCCCGCAGCTCGGTCTTGGCGAGCTCGACCTCCTGCTGGAACAGCTTGGACAGGTCCTCGCCGATCTCACCGACCAGCTCCCCGAGCGAGCGTTCCGACGGGTCGCGTGGAATGGTCATCTGCGCTCCTCACCGGGTGCGGCCGAGGGCTCCTCGCCGTACGGCCGGGCCTGGCCGGGGGTGGGCGCGCCGGGCTGCGGCGCGGCCGAGGGGTACTCGGTGTACCCGGTGCCGCCGGTGTACTCCACCTGATCCGGACTCGTGTACGGAGCCTCCTGACTCGTGTACGGAGTCTGCTGGCTCGTGTACGGAGTCTGGGGGCTCGTGTACGGAGCCTGCGGGTCCGCGTACGGCTCCGGCCCGCTCGTGTACGGCTCCGGCTGCGGGGTGGCGTAGCCGTAACCGGTCGGGGCGGGATAGGTGGTCTGAAGCCGGTCGTAGTCCTGGCGGCCGTCCCGTGACGCGCGGCCTTCGTCGGGCTCGTCGGCGGACATGCCGGCCTTGGCCAGCCGTCCCACCAGGAAACCCGCGGCCAGCGCCCCCGCGAGGAACACTCCCGGGCGCTTGCGCGCGAACCGCTGCACGTCCTGCGCCACCCCGGCGACGCCGTGCTCCTCCAGGTAGTCGGCGGCGCGCTTGCCGGTCTCGGCGACGTGGTGGGTGGCCGTGCGCATCGGCGAGTCGGGCTTGCTGTTCTCGGCCATGTAGCTCAGGTCGTCGGCCCACTGGCGGATGCCCTGCGCCGCTCGCTGGGCCTGCGAGTCGGCCTCCTTGGAGGCGCGGCTCCTGAGCTGCCCGATGGCCTGCCCGGCCTGGGTCTTGACCTCGCCCGCGACCGCGCCGGCCTGCTGCTTGGCCGTGCCGGCGACCTGCCCGGCGGCCTGCTTGGCCGTGCCCGCCACCTCACCGGCGGCTTCCTTCGCGCGCTGAGTGGTGTCCTGGCCGCCCTGGGGAGTGGGCGCCCCCGTGCTGCCGTAATTCGCTGGGTATTCGCTCACAGATTCCTCCGTAGACGTCCTGTCGCTGGAAGCCCCGTGCTACCCCCGGAGGACGAAAGGAACCGATGATTTACGCCATCGACGGCATATACATAAGACGTCGAAGATAGGCGGATATAGCGTTTTATAACGTTTGTTCGCCGCAAGCCCTGGAGTGGGCCTGATTCTCCGCCACGCCGAGATCACGGTCGGTAAGGGTGTTGTGGCCCCGCCGTACCGTCCGTCAGCCGTCTCGCGCGATGAGCTCGAAGCCGCGGGAGACTTCTCCGTCGTCGACCGAATAACCGCCGACCGCCCAGTGCCGGTTGGTGCCGCGAACGGGGGCGAGCCCGTTCATGATCTCGGCGCGCCCGCCCGGCGGGAGTTCGCCGGCGACCGTCAGCCAGCCGGTGCCGTCATAGCGCCAGAAGAGGGGCGGGCCCTGGAAGCCGGCCGGGTCGCCGGTGACCCAGAGCCGGCCACGGCCGTCGCCGCTGATCGCGGTCGGCGTCTGCCCCTCGTCCGGCAGGCCGGCGTCCCGCCAGACCTCTCCGTCCCAGCGCAGGACGGCCGGGCGCTGTTCCTCGCCCTCGGGGATCCACCCGGTGACCCACACGTCGTCACGGCCGCCGGCGTACACGTCGGTCACGACGAGATCGTTCTCCGGCATGTCGACGGGGCTCCACGCGGCGCCGTCCCAGCGGGTCGTGTACGGCTGGACGCCGCTGCCGGGCTCGAAGACGTAGCCGGCCATCCACACGTCGGAGGGGGTGCGCGCGTCGATGGAGGTGATGTGCACTCCCTCCGGCAGGCTCGTCGTCTCCCACGTGCCGCCGGAGGAGCGCGCCACCCAGGTCTCGCCGGCCAGCCACGCCGCCCCGCGCGCGACGGCCAGCTCGGCATAGGCGGTGGAGGCGCCCTCGGGCAGGACGGGCATCGGCACCCGCCGCCACGAGGCGCCGTCGAAGCGCGCCACCGCCGCCTCCCGCTGGCCCCATCCGTAGACCCACACGTCGCGCGGGGAGGACGCGCTCACCGAGTGCCAGTAGCCGATGTCGGGCAGCGCGCTCGCGGGCACCCGCCTCCACCGGTCCCCGTTCCAGCGCAGGACGACGCCGTGCGCGACACCGGACTCGTCGCGCTGGTGGCCCGCCGCCCAGGCCGCCTCCGGGCCGGGCGCGGTCACCGAGCTGAGGTAGCCCTCGGGCAGGCGTCCCGCCTGGGAGATCCTCCAGCGAGGCCGCTGGATCGCCGCCGCGTCCGCCGGGGAGGCGGTGAGCGAGGGCACGCCCGGCGCGACCGACGGGGCTCCCTCGGCCGCGGCCGGGACGGCGAGAGCGGGGACGAGGGCGAGCAGGACGACGGCGGCCGGCCGGGCGAGCCGAGTGAGCCGGGTGAGCCGGGTGATCCTCATCGTGATCCTTCCCTCCGCGCCGGCCGGTACGGCCCGGCGCCGTCTGAGGCGGATGGAGCATCACGGAGAGGACGGGAGACCCGCGGGCGCGGTTGACAGCCGGCGGGTGAACAACGGGCGAACCGCGGGAGGCGGCGGGCCGCGCCGGTCACCGTGAGGCGCGCCCGCTGATGGCACATCAATGGGGCGCCGGAGTTAGGGCGGTATGGCCACTCGCGAAGCCCGTCTGTGGTAACCGCCGGGCGTCGATCCGCCGCGATCACACGCCACCGTCACGCTCGGCGATGGCGTCGTGGCTCACCGTACCGTCCCGCCGCGCACTGGGTTCGCTGGGCGAAATCAGCTGGTCCGGCATGGTCTGGGGTGGGTACGACATCACGGAGACGGGAGACCCGCGGGGGCTGACAGCAGCGGGCGAAGGTGCGCTCCCATCTCCTGTTTCGACGGTCTCCGTCCTGCCCTGCCCGGCGGCGCCGCGGATCGGGTGGTGAAAACCCCCTCGCCGGAGGGGGATCAGACCACCATCGTCGCGGAAGGAGCAGCGATGGGAACGCCTTGGGGAGAGCAGGCCGCGACGGCCCTCACCGAAGGACCGCTGGGCCCGGCATCGGGTCAGGTGTACGAGGAGGACGGCCGGCACGGCCGGGACACGATCGTGGTGGTGGTGAGCGCCCGCGGTGGCGACGAGCCGCCGGCGAGCGTGCCGGGCCACGCACGGGGGGCGGCCGAGGCCGCGCTGGTCATCGTGATCCCGCGGCACGCCGGCACCCGGCGGCCGCGAGCAGGCCCCGACCCGGCAGAGCCGGGCGACATACCCGCCGGCCCCCGGCGGGGGTGACGGGAACGGCCCGAGCCGTCCCGGCCGGCGCGAAGCCGGCCGGGGCGGCCCGGGGATGTCACCGTGGAATGGGCAGGTCCCCGCCGTGACGCCCTCGGGACGTCACGGCCGAACCGGGCGGTCGCCGCCGTGACGTCCTCGCGATGTCACGGCCGAACCGGGCGACCCCCGCCGTGACGTCCTCGCGATGTCACGGCCGAACCGGGCGGCCCCCGCCGTGGGGGCGCAGCCCTTCGAGCAGGGCGGCCTCCACCGCGGGGTCGAGGCCGACGGACGGGCGGTCGGGGCGCATCGGCGGTTCGCCGCCGATGCGCCGCAGCCAGGCCCAGGTGTCGGCGACCGTCTGCTCGGCGGGGCGGCATCGCAGCCCCGCGGCCACGGCCTTGGACACGTCGCCGCTGTAGATGTGGTCGTCGAGTTCGCCCGGCGGAAGCCAGATCGGCAGGTCGGTCCACGGCTGGACGCCGGCCGCGAGGATCGGCTCGGGGCCGGCCCACCACAGCTCGGCGTCCGAGCCCGTGACCTTCACGCAGGCTTCGAGCAACGTGCGCATGGTGGCGTGCCCGGGCGGCGAGACCACGTCGTACGGCCCGGCGAGGCCGCGCGCGGCGGCGGCGAGGCTCCACGCGGCGAGGTCGCGGGCGTCGACGAGCGGCCGTTCGGCGTCGGCCGGGCCGGGGGCCAGCACCGGCCCGCCGCGCGCGACGCGGAGCAGCCACCACGGCAGGCGCCCGATGTTCTCGTACGGGCCGAGCACCAGGCCGGCGCGCGCCAGCAGCGCCCGGTCGCCGAAGGCGCCGAGCGCGGCGAGCTCGCCGCCCCTCTTGGTGGCGGCGTAGTCGTCGGCGTCGGCGCGGTCGGGGGTGGACTCGACCACCGGCGCGTCCTCCGTCGCTCCGGCGGGAGCGGGGTAGGCGTAGACCGACCGGCTCGACACGTACACGTAGTGGCCGGCCCGCCCGGCGAGCAGCCGGGCCGTGTCGCGTACCGCGGACGGGGCCCACGACCAGGTGTCGACCACGATGTCCCACTCGCCGTGCTCCAGGGCGGCCAGCCCGCCCGGCGCCGAGCGGTCGCCGCGCAGCGCCGTGACCCCCGGGGGCGGCGGGTGGGTGCCGCGGTTGAAGACCGTCACCGGCCAGCCCAGCGACAGCGCCTCCTCCACGAACGCGCGCCCCACGAACTCCGAACCGCCCAGTATGAGTACCTTCATATGCCTACTGTGGTGCCCGGCTCCCCCGGGGTGACGGGCGCACGCTGACAGCGCAATCGCCCGTAGCTGAACCCCCGGAACACGCTAGGGCCCCGCCCCGGCGCAGCGAGCACTGGAATATAGTTCTATTCTCTGGATCCGAGCGTGGGGAGCCGGCGTGTACGCGCACTGGGAGACCGTGCCCACCAGGTGGAAGGACAACGACGTGTACGGGCACGTCAACAACGCCGTCCACTACGCGCTGATGGACACGGTGATCAACGCCTGGCTCGTGGAGCGCGCCGGGCTGGACATCCACGGCGGTGCCGCGATCGGCCTGTGCGTGGAGTCCCACTGCTCCTACACCGCCTCCGTCGCCTTCCCCGAGGCGATCCGCGTCGGCCTGCGGGTCGGCCGCCTCGGGCGCACCAGCGTCCGGTACGAGCTCGGACTGTTCCGGTCCGACGGGCGGACGCCGGTCGCCGACGGGCACTTCGTGCACGTCTTCGTCGACCGCGGCACGCGCCGGCCCGTCGAGATCCCGGCGCCGCTCCGCGCGGCCATGGAGAAGCTCGTCGTGCCCGCCGCCGGCTCCGGCGACGGCCGGGAGGACGGATGAGCACCCGCACGCGCGCCGCCGTCCTGGTGGAGTCCGGCCGCCCGGCCCCGTACGCGCGCTCGCGCCCGCTGGAGGTGCGGTCGCTGGCCCTGGACGACCCGGGCCCCGGCGAGCTGCTGGTGCGGGTGGGCGCGGCCGGGCTGTGCCACTCCGACCTGTCGGTGGTCGACGGCTCACGCCCCCGGCCGCTGCCCATGGCCCTGGGCCACGAGGCGGCCGGCGAGGTGGTGGCGGCGGGCGAGGGGGCCGAGTTCGCGCCCGGCGACCACGTGGTGCTGGCCTTCGTCCCCGCCTGCGGCCACTGCCCCCGCTGCGCGAGCGGGCGCCCGGCCCTGTGCGGGCCCGGCGCCGAGGCCAACCGCGACGGCACCCTGCTCGGCGGCGGCACGCGGTTCACCGGCGCCGGCGGCGACCGGCCCCGGCACCACCTGGGCGTCTCGGCGTTCTCCGAGTACATCGTCGTGTCGTCCCGCTCGGCGGTGCGTGTCGAGAAGGACCTTCCCTTCGAGGTCGCCGCCCTGTTCGGCTGCGCGGTGCTCACCGGCGCCGGCGCCGCCCTCCACGCCGCCGCGGTCGCGCCCGGCGACGCCGTCGCGGTGCTCGGCCTCGGCGGCGTCGGCCTGGCCGCGCTGCTGGCCGCCAAGGCGGCGGGCGCGGCCACCCTGGTCGCCGTCGACCTGGTCGACGCCAAGCTCGCCCTGGCCCGCGAGCTGGGCGCCACCCACACCGCCAGGGACACCGGGCCGCTGCGCGAGCTGGGCGTGGAGAAGGTGATCGACACCACCGGCGTCGTCCCGGTGCTCGAACAGGCCTACCTGGCCGCCGCCCCCGGCGCCACGATCGTCACCGTGGGCCTCCCGGCGCCCGACAGGCGGCTCACGCTCCCGGCGCTCAGCCTGGTCGCCGAGGAGAAGACTTTGCGCGGCAGCTATCTGGGCTCCTGCGTCCCGCGCCGCGACATCCCGCGCTTCATCGCGATGTACCGCTCGGGCGTGCTCCCGGTCGAGGCGCTGCTCTCCCACCGCATCACCCTGGACGAGGTGAACGAGGCCTTCGACCGCCTCCGCACCGCCGAGGCCGTGCGCCAGGTCATCGTCTTCTGAGCCGGGCCGACGCCGGCCGCGTCAGCGCACCCGGGGGAGGCCGGCGGCGAAGACGGTGGCGGCGCGGCGCATCGTCGGGACGAACGGGGGGCACAGGGCGGCGATCTCGGGGTTCTCGGCGTACAGGCGCTTCATGGTCTCGGGCGGGTTGACGAGGGGGTACAGGCTTCCGGCCAGCATGACGACCACCGACACCAGGTCGGTGCCCTCGCTCGCGGTCAGCTCGGGGTGGGCCTTGGCGACCCGCTCGCCGATGCGGGTCACGACGCCGGACACCGTCTGCTTGAAGGCGCGGGCGGCGGGCAGCGACACGTTGTGCTCCAGGCTGGTGGACGTGTGGCCGAGCAGGTCGCAGAGCAGCGGCAGCTCCGCGACGGTGTCCACCAGCGCCGCCACGACGTCGTCGGCGCCCTCGGCTGTGCTCAGGCGCTCGGCGGCCGCGGCGTCCCACCGCCGCCACTCCTCGGCGGCGAGCTCGAGGTAGATCTCCTCGCGCGTGCCGAAGTAACGCCCGACGTTGGACTTCGCCAGACCGACGGCCGCCGCGACGCCGCCCAGGCTGACGTTGCGCACGCCCGAACGCAGGGCGAGCTCGCGTGCGGCGGCGAGGATGGCCTCGCGCCGCTGCTGCTTGTGCTCGGGCCGCCTCGCCCGCATGAACGCCGAATCTGCCATGACCACGCAAGCATACGACCGGCTTAACAGAACGTCGTCCTCTTGTTAAGCGGACGACGTTCTGTTAACGTCGCGGCATATCCCAACACGAGCCACGGAGGATGATCGGGTGATCAGCGTGCGGATGCGGGTGAACGGGTCCGAGGTGTCGGTCGCCCTGGAACCGCAGGTCAGCCTGCTCGACCTGCTGCGCGGGCGGCTCGGCCTGACCGGCACCAAGCGAGGTTGCGACCAGGGCGCCTGCGGAGCCTGCACGGTGCTCGCCGACGGCGAGCGCATCAACTCCTGCCTCGCGCTGGCCGTCCAGTACGAGGGCCGCGACATCACCACGATCGAGGGCCTCGCCCGCGACGGCGAGGCGCACCCGCTGCAGACCGCGTTCGTCAGGAACGACGGCTTGCAGTGCGGCTACTGCACCTCCGGCCAGATCTGCTCGGCGGTCGGCATGCTCGCCGAGCACGGCGCCGGCGCGCCGAGCGCCGTCACCGAGCACCTCTGCTCGGCGGCCGCGCTGACGGACGCTGAGATCAGGGAACGCATGAGCGGCAACCTGTGCCGCTGCGGCGCCTACAACGGCATCGTCGGCGCCATCCAGGAGGTCGTGGGAAAGGAAGCGGTCCGGTGAAGACCTTCTCCTACGTGCGCGCGACCGACGTCGCGACGGCGGTCGGCGCGATCGCGTCCGAGCCCAACGCCAAGTTCATCGGCGGCGGCACCAACCTCGTCGACCTGATGCGCGAGCGCGTCGAGTCCCCCGACACCGTCGTCGACATCTCCGCGCTCCCGCTGACCGAGGTGGAGGAGCTGCCCGGCGGCGGCGTGCGCGTCGGGGCGCTCACCCGCAACAGCCACCTCGCGGCGCACCCGCTGATCCGGGCGCGGTACCCGGTGCTGTCGCAGGCCATCCTCACCGGCGCCTCGGCGCAGCTGCGCAACATGGCCACCGTGGGCGGCAACCTGCTGCAGCGCACCCGCTGCCCGTACTTCTACGACGACACGGCCGCGTGCAACAAGCGTGAGCCCGGCGCCGGGTGCGACGCGATCGGCGGGTTCACCCGCGGCCACGCCGTCCTCGGCGCCAGCGAGGCGTGCATCGCGACGCACCCCTCCGACATGTGCGTCGCGCTGGCGGCCCTCGACGCCACGGTGGAGGTGCGGAGCGTGCGCGGCACCCGCCGCGTCCCGGTCGACGGCTTCCACCTGCTGCCCGGCGCCACCCCGCACATCGAGACCGTCATGGCGGCGGACGAGCTGGTCACGGCGGTCGAGCTGCCGGCGTCGCCGCTCGCGGCGAATTCGCGCTACCGCAAGGTGCGCGACCGCGCGTCGTACGCCTTCGCGCTGGTCTCCGTGGCCGCGGCGCTGGAGGTGACCGGCGGCGCGGTGGCCGGGGTGCGGCTGGCCCTGGGCGGCGTGGCCGCCAAGCCCTGGCGGGCGCGGGAGGCCGAGCGAGTGCTGCTCGGCGCGCCGGCCACCGAGGAGTCCTTCCGGCGCGCGGCCGAGGCCGAGCTCGCGCCCGCGGCGGCCCAGCCGCACAACGCCTTCAAGATCGAGCTGGCCCGGCGCACGATCACCGCGACGCTGCGCCGGCTGCTCACCGACGGGAGCGCCGCATGACCCAGACCGAGGTGCGGACCCCGCCGCTCCGCGAGACGACCGGGAGCGCCGTCGGCGCCCCGATCGACCGGGTGGACGGCACGGCCAAGACGACGGGCGCCGCCCGGTTCGCCGCCGAGCACCCCTACCCCGACCTCGCGCACGCCGCGCTCGCGCACTCGTCCGTCGCCCGCGGCCGGATCACCGCGATCGACACCGCGGCGGCCGCAGCCGTCCCCGGCGTGCTCACGGTGATCACCCACCTGAACGCGCCGGCGATGAAGCCGCCGCCGAAGATCAGCCCGTTCAACCTGGTCTCGCTCGCCACCGGGACGTCGGTCAACTACCTCAACACCGACGAGGTGCACTGGAACGGCCAGCCGGTCGCGGTCGTCGTGGCCGAGACGCGGGACGCCGCCCTGCACGCCGCGAGCCTGGTCGAGGTCGCCTACCAGCGCTTGGAGGCCGTGGTCGACTTCGCCGCCGAGGAGGGGAACGCCGAACCGCAGAAGAGCAACGCCCTGCAGTCGGGCGGCGCGAGGAAGGGCGACGCGCGGGCCGCGCTGGCCGCGGCGCCGGTGTCGGTGGACCTGCGGTTCAGCACGCCGCAGCACAACCACAACGCCTTGGAGCCGCACGCGACCACGGCCGCCTGGGACGGCGACCGCCTGACCGTCCACGAGGCGACGCAGGGCATCGCCTGGACGCGCGGGCAGCTCGCCCTGCGGTTCGGCGTGCCCGAGAGGAACATCCGGGTGCTCTCGCCGTACGTCGGCGGAGGCTTCGGCGGCAAGGGCATGGTCTGGGCCGGCACCGTGCTCGCGGTGCTCGCCGCCCGGGTGGCCGGCCGGCCGGTGCGGCTGGAGCTCACCCGCGAGGGGGTCTACCGCACCGTCGGCGGCCGCACGCCGTCGACGCAGCGGGTGGCGCTCGGCGCGCGCGCCGACGGGCGCCTCACCGCGCTCGTCCACACCAGCGTGGCGCGGGTGGGCCGGGTGGGCGGCGGCGGCGAGCAGATCACCTCCCAGTCGCGGCACCTCTACGACGCCGAGAACATCCTGCTCCAGCAGAACCTGGTCACGCTCGACCTGCTGCCCAACACGATGATGCGCGCGCCCGGCGAGGCGATCGGGACCTTCGCGCTGGAGAGCGCGGTCGACGAGCTGGCGTACAAGCTGGGGCTCGACCCCATCGAGCTGCGGATGCGCAACGAGCCCACGGTCAACCCGCTCGACGGCAAGCGCTTCGCCCACCGCATGCTGCGGGAGGCCTACGAGCTGGGCGCCGAGCGGTTCGGCTGGCCCGAGCGCACGCCCGCGCCCGGCTCGATGCGCGACGGCCGGTGGCTCGTCGGCATGGGCGTCGCCTCGGCCTACCACCCGTCGTGGCAGCTCGCCGCCAACGTCACCGTGCGGCTGTCGGCCGACGGGGGCGTCCTGGTCCGGTGCGCCTTCCAGGAGATGGGCATGGGCTCGGCGACGGTCGTCGCGCAGATCGCGGCCGACGCGCTCGGCGTGCCGGTCGCGGCCGTCCGGGTCGAGTACGGCGACTCCCTCCTGCCCGGCGGGCCCGCCGCGGGCGGCTCCGCGCAGACGGCGAGCATCGCGGCGAGCCTGCTGCCGGCGGCCGAGAAGCTGAAGCGGTCGGTGCTCGCGCTGGCCAGGCGGTCGCCGGAGTCCCCGCTGCGCGGCACGCGGGCGAGCGGGGTGCTGGCCCGCGACGGTGGGCTGTACCCGGCGGACGGCCGCGGGGCCGGCGAGAGCTACCCGGCGATCCTGGCCCGGGCCGGCCGGGACTCCGTCGAGGCCCGGGTCGGGTCCGACACCCGCGTCGGCGCGATGGTCTCCCAGGCCCGCACCGTAGGGAAGGTCCTGAACGACCGGCGGCGCTGGGTGAAGGCCGCTTGCGGGGCGCACTTCTGCGAGGTGCGCGTCGACCCCGACACCGGCGAGGTCCGCGTGACGCGCTGGGTGGGGGCGTTCGACGTCGGCCGGGTGATCAACGCGAAGACCGCCGCCAGCCAGCTCCGCGGCGGCATCGTGATGGGCATCGGCATGGCGCTGTCGGAGGAGACGCTCGTCGACCCCCGGACCGGGCGCGTCATGAACCCGAGCCTGGCCGAGTACCACGTGCCCGTGCACGCCGACATCCCGCCGATCGAGGTGCACTACCTCGACGAGCCCGACCCGACCATGCCGCTGGGCCTGATCGGCGTCGGCGAGGTGGGCATCACCGGCGTCGCCGCCGCCGTCGCCAACGCCGTCCACCACGCGACGGGCCGGCGGGTGCGCGACCTGCCGATCACCCTCGACAAACTGCTGTGACCAGCCGGAACAGCGACCGAAAGAAAGGGTAAAGAGGGCAGTTACCCGGGTTTTCGGGGCGGGTTGATGCCATAGGTGCCGTGCACTCCATTCTCAGAGGGAGACAGACACCCATGGCACGCGCATCACGATGGAAGACCGTCGGGCTGGTCATGGCGCTGAGCGGCGGCGCGCTGCTGACCACGGGCAGCGTGGCCCACGCCGACCCCGGACCGGACGCGGTCGAGCTGCGCCTGGTGCTCGACGACTGTCCCAAGGGCGCCCCGACGGTGGCCCCATGACCGAACCCCGTCCCGTGACCGGCCCGCACCCCCTGCCCGACCCGATGCGCGAGCCCGCCGCGCGCACGGCGCTGCTCGAACGGGCGCTCTTCGAGGTCAAGCGGGTGATCGTGGGCCAGGACCTGCTGGTCGAGCGGCTGCTCGTGGCGGTGCTGGCCCGCGGGCACTGCCTGCTCGAAGGCGTCCCCGGCATCGCCAAGACACTCGCCGCCGAGACGCTCGCCGGCGTGGTGGGCGGCTCGTTCGCGCGCATCCAGTTCACCCCCGACCTCGTGCCGGCCGACATCGTCGGCACGCGCATCTACCGCCCGTCGACCGAGAGCTTCGAGGTCGAGCTCGGCCCCGTGATGGCCAACTTCGTGCTCGCCGACGAGATCAACCGCGCGCCCGCCAAGGTGCAGTCGGCGCTGCTGGAGGTCATGGCCGAGCGGCAGGTCAGCATCGGGGGCCACACCCACCGGACGCCGGCGCCTTTCCAGGTGCTGGCCACCCAGAACCCCATCGAGTCCGAGGGGGTCTACCACCTGCCCGAGGCGCAGCGCGACCGCTTCCTGATGAAGATCGACGTGGGGTATCCGAGCGAGTCGGAGGAGCTCGCGATCCTCTACCGGATGAGCGCGGACCCGCCCACGCCCAACCGGATCCTCGACCCGCAGCGCCTGCTCGCCCTGCAGCGGCAGGCTCAGGAGGTGTTCGTCCACCACGCCGTGGCCGAGTACGTCGTCCGCCTGGTGTACGCCACGCGGGAGCCCGACCGGTTCGGCGTCCCGGAGGTCGGCCGCCTGCTGGCGTTCGGCGCCAGCCCCCGGGCGACGCTCGGCCTGGTCGCCGCGGCGCGGGCGCTGGCCCTGGTGCGCGGGCGCGAGTACGTGCTGCCGTCGGACGTCCGCGACCTGACGCACGACGTGTTCGCCCACCGGCTCGTGCTCTCGCTGGACGCGCTGGCCGACGGCGTCACCGCGCGCCACGTCGTCGACCAGGTGGTCGCGGCCGTGCCCCAGCCGCAGGTGGCCCCGCAGCACGGCGAGGCGGCGTGACCGGGCACCTGGGCGCGGAGCCGGTGCTGCGCCGCCTGGAGCTGAGCATCGTGCGCCGGCTAGACGGACTGCTCCAGGGCGACCACCTGGGGCTGCTGCCCGGCCCCGGCAGCGAGCCGGCCGACGCGCGGGCGTACGCGCCCGGCGACGACGTGCGGCACATGGACTGGAACGTGACCGCCCGCATGTCGGAGCCGCACGTGCGCGACATGGTGGCCGACCGGGAGCTGGAGACGTGGGTGCTGCTCGACGCCAGCGCCAGCATGGACTTCGGCACCGGCCTGATGGAGAAGCGCGACCTGGCCCTGGCCGCCGTCGCCGCCGTGGGGTTCCTGACCGACCGCACCGGCAACCGCGTCGGCGCCCACATCCTGCACGGGGGCGGCGTGCGCCGCGTCCCGGCCAGGAGCGGCCGGCCGCGGCTGCTGTCGCTGCTGAACGCGGTGTCCCGCCTGCCCCGAGTGCCGCCGGGCGGCCCGTCCCGGCCGCTGGGGACGGCCATCGAGGAGCTGCGGCGCTCGCTGCGCCGCCGATGCCTCGCGGTGGTCGTGTCCGACCTCCTGGACGACCCCGCCACCTGGGAGGGCCCGCTGCGCCTGCTCGGCGTCCGGCACCAGGTGCTGGTCGTCGAGGTGGTCGACCCCCGGGAGCTGACCCTGCCCGACGTCGGCGTGCTGACGCTCACCGACCCCGAGACGGGAAGGCGCCGCGAGGTGAGCACGGCGTCGGCCCGCCTGCGGGAGCGCTACGCGCAGGCGGCGGCTCGGCAGCGGGGGGCCATCGGCGAGGCCGTCCGGCGCTCCGGCGCCGCGCACATGCGGCTGCGCACCGACCGCGACTGGATCAGGGACGTGGTCACGCACGTCATGACCCAGCGCCGGCTGGCCGGAGCCGCCCCCGCCATGTCCGCCGCCCGGCGCGCGCCGGGCGGGCCCGGCACGGGGGGTGACGCCGCGTGACGCTCGCATCGCCCGTGTGGCTGTGGCTGCTCGTCCCGGTGCTCGCCATCCTGGCCCTGTACGTCGTCATGCACCGTCGGCGCAGCCGGTACGCCGTCCGGTTCACCAACCTCGACCTGCTGGAGAAGGTCGCCCCCAAAGGGCCCGGCCGGCGCAGGCACGTGCCCGCCGCGGCGTTCGGCGCCATGCTCGTCCTGCTCGTCGTGGGCTTCGCCCGGCCGAGCGCCGACGTCCAGGTGCCGCGCGAACGGGCGACGATCATGGTTGCGTTCGACGTGTCGGCGTCCATGGAGGCCACCGACGTGTCACCCGACCGGTTCACCGCGGCGCGGAACGCGGCCAGGGAGTTCGTACAGGGGCTGCCGCCTCGGTTCAACCTCGGACTGGTGGCGTTCTCGGCGGCGGCGGCGGTGAGCGTGCCGCCCACCACCGACCGCCCGGCCGTGCTGGCGGCGATCGACCGGCTCACCACCAGCTCGGGCACCGCCATCGGCGAGGCGGTCTCCACCTCGCTCGACGCGATCAGGTCGCTGGACGCCGACGCCGACGCCGACCCGCCGCCCGCGCACGTCGTGCTGCTGTCGGACGGCTCCAACACCACCGGCCGGCCGGTGGAGCAGGCGGCCAGGCAGGCGACCGAGAGCGGCGTGCCGGTCACCACGATCGCCTACGGCACGGCCGACGGCGTCATCGACATCGGCGGCCGCGAGGTGCCGGTGCCGGTCGACGGCCCCTCGCTGAAGGGCCTCGCCGACGGCACCGGCGGCGGGTTCTACGAGGCGGCCTCCGGCGACCAGCTCCAGGCGGTCTACGACGACATCGGCACGTCGGTGGGCTACCGCACCGAGCGGCGCGAGGTGTGGCCGTGGTTCGTCGGCGCGGGGCTGCTGGCCGCGATGCTGGCGGCGGCCACCTCGATGCTGTGGTTCTCCAGGCTCCCGTAGGAGGCAGGCATGAACGACCAGATGGGACTCGGCACGCCGCGCGGTCCCCACTTCCTGCGGGCGGTCATGGAGCACCCCGGGCGGACGGCACCGCCGGCGCCCCACGGCGCCCCCGCGCCGCCCGCGCGCCCACCGGGCGCCGCACGCGTCCTGCTGGCCGCCGCGATCGTCGCGGCGGTCACCGGCGGGGCGGCGGGGTTCGCCGGAGCCGGGCTGAACGCGGCCCCGGACCCGGCTCCGGCGGCCCTTCCCCGGTCGAGCTCCGGCCCCGTCGCGGCGCCGGGCGCGCTCAGCGCGGTCGCCGCGCGGGTGCTGCCGAGCGTCGTCTCGGTGGAGGCGCGCGGCGGGACCGGCTCCGGCTTCGTCATCGACGCCGACGGCCACGTCCTGACCAACGCCCACGTCGTCGGGACGGGCTCGGAGGTGACCGTCGTCCTGGACGACGGCCGCCGCGAGCCGGCCCGGGTCATCGGCTCCGACACCGGCAACGACCTGGCGGTGCTCCAGGTGGACGGCGTCTCCGGGCTCACCCCGGCCGTCCTCGGCCGCTCGCGGGACGTCGCGGTGGGCGACCAGGTGCTGGCCGTCGGGTCGCCGCTCGGCCTTTCTGGCACGGTGACCTCCGGCATCGTCAGCGCCGTCGACCGCGAGGTGCCGCTCGGCCGGGGCCGGCTGACGGCGGTGCAGACCGACGCCTCCATCAACCCCGGCAACTCCGGCGGGCCGCTGGTCAACGCGCGGGGCGAGGTGATCGGCGTGAACACGGCGATCCTCTCGCGCCGGGGCGGCGGCTCCATCGGGATCGGGTTCGCCATCCCCGTCGACCGGGCCGCGAACGTCGCGGAACGGATAATCCGAAACTAGGTTCATCACCATGAGGTTGCTCGTAGTCGAGGACGAGGAGGACCTGGTCGACGCGCTCAGGGTCGGCCTCGTCCGTGCCGGTTACGCCGTGGACGTCGCCTACGACGTCGCACAGGCGCAGGAGAAGCTCCAGGTCAACTCCTACGACCTGGTGCTGCTCGACCTGAACCTGCCCGACGGGGACGGCTTCGAGCTGTGCCGCGCCGTGCGCCGCGCCGAGTACGGCCAGGCGGTGCGGATCCTCATGGTGACGGCCAGGGACCGCCTGGACGACCGGGTCAGGGGCCTGGACGAGGGAGCGGACGACTACCTGGTCAAGCCGTTCGCCTTCCCCGAGCTGCTGGCCCGGGTGCGCGCCCTGCTACGCAGGGACACCGGCGGCACCTCGGTGCTGGAGGTGGGCGAGCTGCGGCTGGACACCGCCCGGTTCGAGGCGCACCGCACCGGACGGCAGCTGCACCTCACGCCCAAGGAGTTCGGCGTGCTGCACTACCTGATGACCCGCCCCGGGCACGTCGTCTCCACCGAGGAGCTGCTCGAACACGTCTGGGACGAGCACACCGACCCGTTCACCAACACCGTGCGCGTCACCGTCGGCAACCTGCGCCGCAAGCTCGGCGTGGAGGGGCTGATCGACACGGTGATCGGCAAGGGCTACCGGCTCAGGGAGAAGACGTGAACCGGGTGCCCGCCTTCGCGCAGACCATCCGGTTCCGGCTCGCGGTGCTCTACTCGGGCCTGCTGTTCGTGCTGGCCGCCCTGGTGATCGGCGGCATCTACTACGCGGTCTCCAAGAGCACCGAGCAGCGGCCCTACGCCACGAAGTTCGCCAAGGCCTACCAGGGCGACACCTACCTGGGCAAGCGTGAGGTCGTGCTGGTGGCGGAGGTGGAGAACGCGGTCAACGTCCAGACGATGGAGATCCTGCGCAACTACTCCTTCGCCACGCTGGGCGCGCTCTTCGTCGCGAGCCTGGGCATCGGGTGGGTGCTGTCGGGCCGGGTGCTGCGGCCGGTGCGCGCGATCACCCGCACCGCCGCGGAGATCCAGGCGACCGACCTGACCCGCCGCATCCAGCTCACCGGCCCGAGGGACGAGCTGCGCGACCTCGCCGACACCGTGGACACCATGCTCGACCGCCTGGAGCGGGCGTTCCGCGCGCAGCGGCAGCTCATCGACGACGCCTCCCACGAGCTGCGCAGCCCGCTGGCCATCATCCGGGCGAACGTGGACGCCGTGCTCACCTCGCCCGAGAGCACCGACGAGGAACGCGCGCGGGCCGCGGTGATCGTCGACCGGGCGACCACCCGCATGACCCGCCTCGTGGAGGACCTGCTCGCCACGGCCCGCCGCGCGGCCCCGGCCCTGGTCGACGCAGACGTCGACGTGGGGGAGGTGGCGCACGAGGCCTGCGAGGAGTTCGCCACCCTGGCCGCCGGGCGCGGGCTCACGCTGCGCCGCGTCCTGCCCGGCGGGCTCGCCGTGATCGGCGACCACGACGCGCTGCGGCGGGCCGTCGGGAACCTGCTGTCCAACGCCGTGCGGCTGGCGCCGGCGGGCTCGGAGGTGACCGTGGCCGCCGGCCGGACCGGGGGCTGGGTGTGGACGGCGGTGCGGGACGCGGGCCCCGGCCTGCCCGAGGAGGACCAGGGCCGGGTCTTCGACCGCTTCTGGCGCGGCGAGACCAGCCGCCGCGACCGGCACACCGGCCTGGGCCTGGCGATCGTCCGGCAGATCGTGGAGTCGCACGGCGGCCACGCGCGGCTGTTCTCCCGCGTCGGCGAGGGCAGCACGTTCGTGCTCTGGCTGCCCGCCCCCGACGGCCTCCCCGGCGAGCTGCCCGACGGCGACCCGCTCGCCCTGGCCGGCCATCCGCGGCGCCCGGCCTAGGTGCGCCGACGCCGTCGCCGTCAGCCGTCCCCGGACGGTCGCGCGCCGCGCCGCGACCCGCGCACCGCGAACACGCCGAGGGCCAGGGCGACGAGCGCGACGGCGATCCACGCGGCGCCGAAGCCCTCGACCCAGCCGGCCACCGCCCCCTGGACGGCGGTCACAGCGTCCACGACCGGGTCGCCGAGCACCGTGCCCGAGAAGAGGCGCAGTTCGTACCAGCCGTAGTAGGCGACGTACAGCCCGGCCAGGAGCATGAGGCCGCCGCTCGCCCTGGACACGTGCGGCAGGACGCGCCGGGCCCGCGCGGCCGCCGCCTCCCCGGCCAGCGCGACGACCAGCGACAGCGCCGCGACGACCAGGCCCATCCCCAGCGCGTAGGCGACCAGCGTCGCCAGGCCGCCGAGCACGCCGCCGCTCACCAGGGACGCCGAGGTGACCGCGAGGAACGGCCCGACGGTGCACGACAGGGAGGCCACCGCGTACGACACGCCGTACCCGTACAGCGAGGCGGCCGAGCCGGTCGGGCGGCCCCGGCCGAGCCCCGGGACGCGGAGCAGCAGCTCCCGCCCGCTCAGCAGCCACAGCCCGAGCGCGGTGAGCGCCACCCCGATGACGATCGTCACCCACGGCAGGTACCGCCCGGCGGAGACGGCGAGCGGGGTCACGATCAGCCCGAACAGGCCGAACACCGTGACGAACCCGCAGGTCATCGCCGCCGAGAGCAGCAGCGCCCGCCCCACGGGGCCGCGCCGCCCGGGCCGGTCGCCGGCGACGAGCATGGCGACGTACGCCGGGAGCATCGCGAAGCCGCAGGGGTTGAACGCCGCGACCGTGCCGGCGGTGAGCGCCAGGGCCAGCGGCAGGTCGGCGCTCACCTCACGCCGCGCGCAGCTCGCGGACGTGCGCGTCCAGCTCGTCGGCGCCGAGCGGGCCCGAGGCCTTCTCGGTGGAGCCGTCCGGCCGCATGAACACGAACGTCGACTGGCTGGTGACGCCGAGCCTGCTCCACACCGCGCCCTTCTCGTCCGAGAGCTGCACGATCGTGCCGGTGCCGGTGCGCCGCACGAACTCCTTCATCGCCTCCTCGGTGTCCAGGCCGGCGACCCCGACGAACGCGACGTCGCCGTACTTGGCCGCGGCCCGCTTGACGGCGGGCGCCTCCGAGAGGCACTTGGGGCACCACGGCGCCCAGAACCAGAAGACGACCGGTCTGCCCGCGAGGCTCGCGCCCCGGAAGGGGTCGCCGCCCAGCGTCGTGGCGGTGAACTTCAACGCCGGGGGGACGGTGGCCGCGGGGCCGGGCGTCCGGCTCGGGTCTGCGGCGGGGGTCGCGGACCGCCCGGTGCCGCGACCCCCATCCGGCTCAGGCAGAGGCTCGACGGTCGCCGACAACGGGGTGTCGCCGGGCGGTTCCCCTACCGCCTCGCCGCGCCCCGCGCCCCCGCATGCCGTCACCATCAGGCCCGCCACCAGGGCGGCGACCGCCGTTCGAACTCTGAGCATGCGGCCAGCCTAGGCGCGGAGGGCCGGTGAAGATCTTACGAGGCGGTGACACCCGGGCTCCGGACCCGGGCGCGCACATTGGTGGGCCCCGGCGCGAGACCTTCGGCTCGCGCGGGGTAGGGCTCGCGCATGAGGTATCACGTGTTTGCCTGTGACTACGACGAGACGCTCGCCACCCGGGGACAGGTCGAGGATGACACGCTGAAGGCGCTGGAGCGAGTGTCCCGCTCGGGCAGGAAGCTGGTGCTGGTCACCGGCCGCGAGCTCGACGACCTGCTGGAGATCTTCCCGCACGCCGACCTGTTCGACCTGATCGTCGCCGAGAACGGCGGCCTGCTCTACGACACCGGCCACCGCACCAGGGACCCGCTCGCCGACCCGCCGTCCAAGGCCTTCGTGGAGCGGCTGCGCGGCGAGGGCGTCACCCCGCTGGGCGCCGGCCAGGTGATCGTGGCCACCCGCGAACCCTACGACGTGCAGGTCAGGGAGGCGATCCGCGAGCTGGGGCTGGAGCTTCAGGTCATCCACAACAAGGGCGCGGTGATGGTGCTGCCGCCCGGGGTCAACAAGGCGACCGGCCTGGCCGCCGCGCTCGACCGGCTCGACGTCTCGGCCCACAACGTGGTGGCGGTCGGCGACGCCGAGAACGACCACGCCTTCCTGGACGCCGCCGAGTGCGGCGCGGCGGTCGCCAACGCGCTGCCGTCCCTGAAGGAGACCTGCGACCTGCGGCTGACCAAGGACAGCGGCGCCGGCGTGGCGGAGCTGGCCGACATGCTGCTCACCGACGACCTGGACACCGTCGACCTCCCCCGCCACCACGTGCTGCTCGGCCGCCGCGACGGCGAGGACGTGCTCGTGCCGCCGTACGGCATGGGCGTGGTGGTGGCGGGCCCGTCGGGCAGCGGCAAGTCGACCGCGACGACCGCGCTGCTCGAACGGCTGACCGAGGCCGCCTACCAGTGCGTGGTGATCGACCCCGAGGGCGACTACGCCGAGTACCCCGGCGCGAACGTGCTGGGCGACCCCGACCGCGCCCCGAGCGTCGACGAGGTGCTGCGGTTGCTGGAGCCGCCCACACAGCACGTGGTCGTCAACATGATCGGCGTGCCGCTGCGCGACCGGCCCCCGTTCTTCGCCGAGCTGCTGCCGCGCCTGTCGAGCATGCGGGCCAGGCTCGGGCATCCGCACTGGGTGGTGGTCGACGAGGCCCACCACCTGATGCCCGCCGAGCTGGCGGAGATCCCGCTGAAGGACCCCAAGGACGTCGGCTCGATCATGATGATCACCGTTCATCCGGAGGCCATGAGCCCGGCGGCGCTGAAGCTGGTCAACACCGTGGTCGCGGTCGGCGACGACCGTCCCGCCACGCTGGCCGCCTTCGCCGAGGCGACGGGCGCCGGCGCCCCGTCCGTGAGCGACGCCACCGACGGCGACCTCGCGCTGTGGCGGGTCGGCGACAAGGAGGCCGAGGAGCTGACGCTCGTGCCGGCCCGCGCCCAGCGCACCAGGCACCGGCGCAAGTACGCGGCCGGGACGATGTCCAAGGAGAAGAGCTTCTACTTCACCGGCGCGGAGGGCCGCCTGAACCTGCGGGCGCGCAACCTGCACACGTTCGTCGAGCTCGCCGAGGGCGTGGACGACGACACCTGGCTGCACCACCTGTCCCAGGGCGACTACTCCTCGTGGATCCGCGAGTCCCTGGGCGACGACGACCTCGCCGACGAGGTCGCCGGCGTCGAGACGACCGACGACCCCGCGCCGGACGAGACCCGGCGGCGGATCGCCGGCCTCGTCGAGGAGCGGTACACCCTGCCCGCCGAGCCCACCACCTACGATCCCGACCACGACGACCGCGACTAGCGGGGAGGTGCCCGTTGCCGACCGGCTCCCGCCCGGCCGCCGTGCTGTTCGACCGGGACGGCACGCTGGTCGTCGACGTGCCCTACAACGCCGACCCCGCCCTGGTGCGGCCGGTTCCCGGGGCACGCGAGGCCCTCGGCCTGCTGCGCGGGGCGGGCGTGCCGATCGGCGTGGTCACCAACCAGTCCGGGGTCGCCAAGGGCCTGATCACGGCCGGCGCGCTGCGTGCGGTCAACGCGCGCGTCGAGGAGCTGCTCGGGCCGTTCGGCGTGTGGGCGGTGTGCCCGCACGACGAGGACGACGGATGCGCCTGCCGCAAGCCCCGGCCGGGGCTCGTCCTGCGCGCCGCCGCCGTCCTGGGCGTGGACCCCCGCGCCTGCGCGGTCGTCGGCGACATCGCCCGTGACACCGGGGCCGCGGCGGCCGCCGGCGCCAGGGGCATCCTGGTGCCGACGCCGCAGACCCTGCCTTCCGAGGTCGCCGCGGCGCCCGAGGTCGCGCCCGACCTCATCTCGGCGGTGGAGCTGCTTCTCGCCTGAGGCGCTCGCGCCGGAGGCCGGGCGCGCCACGCGCCCGGGCTCCGGTGTCTACAGGCCGACGTCGCGCCGCAGCAGGTCCTCGGTCAGCTCGCGGCGGACGACCAGCCTGGCGGCGCCCTGGCTGACGGCGACGACGGGCGGCCGGCCGGTCTGGTTGTAGGTGGACGCCATGGAGTGGTTGTACGCCCCGGTGGCGGCCACGGCCAGCAGGTCGCCGGGGTGGACGTCCTCCGGAAGCGGGACGTCCCGGGCGATCAGGTCGCCCGCCTCGCAGTGGTGGCCGGCCACGGTGCAGGCGCGCACGGCCCCGCCGGCGGCCCTGCCGACCAGGCGGACCTCGTGGCGCGCGCCGTACAACGCCGGGCGGGGGTTGTCGCTCATCCCGCCGTCCACCGACACGTACGTGCGGTTCAGGCCCCGCTTCACGGCGATGACCCGGTACAGCGTCACCCCGGCCGGCCCGCTCAGCGCGCGTCCCGGCTCGACGGTGAGCCGGGGCACGGGCAGGTCGAGCTCGGCGCACCGCGACTCCACCGCACCGGTGACGGCGGCGGCGAAGCGCCTCAGGTCGAGCGCCCGCCCGCCGGTCTCGTACACGATGCCGTGGCCGCCGCCGATGTTCAGCTGGGGCGGCGTCACGCCGTACACGTCCCTGACCAGCGCGAGCTGATCGATCATCCGCACGACGGCCGTCGTGAACGGCTCGGTGCCGATGATCTGCGAGCCGAGGTGGCAGTGCAGCCCGGCCAGTTCGAGGCACGGCTGCCCGAGCACCCGGCCGACGGCGTCGCCCGCGGCCCCGGTGGCGATCGACAGGCCGAACTTCTGGTCCTCGCCCCCGGTGCGCACCGCCGCGTGCCCGCCCGCCTCGACGTCGGGGATCACCCTGACCAGCACCCGCCGGCGCTGGCCCGGCGGGGTGAGCGCGGCGAGGCGGCTGATCTCGGCGACGTCGTCCACGACGATGCGCCCGACGCCGTACTCCAGCGCGGCCGCGAGCTCCTGCGGCGTCTTGGCGTTGCCGTGCATGATCACCCTCTCGGCCGGGAAGCCGGCCGCCGCCGCGACGGCCAGCTCGCCGGAGGAGCAGACGTCGAGGCTGAGCCCCTCGCTGCGCACCCAGCTCGCCATCGCGCGGCACAGGAACGCCTTGCCCGCGTACGCGACCTCCGCGCCGGGCAGCGCCGCGCGGTAGGCGCGGCACCGCATGCGGACGTCGGTCTCGTCCACGACGTAGGCGGGCGTGCCGAACCGGGCGGCGATCGCGGTGAGCGAGACGCCGCCCATCGTGGCGTCGCCGCCGGGGTGGAAGCGGGTGGTGGCGGACCACGGCGGCGTCCCGTCCGGAGCGCCGGCGAAGGCCGGCGCGGCGCTCGGCCGCTCGTGATCGGTGTACAGGGGTCTGGCGACGCTTCGCATCATGTCAGGCGACCTCGCGCTCTGCGGCGGGGGCGGTGAAGGCTCCGGCGGGGTCCAGGACGATGCCCCGCACGCCCAGCTCGCCGATCATGCCGCGCAGGGCCGGCTCGCTGAGGTACGTCCAGGGCTGCTCTGGCCCCAGCACCCTCGTCAACCGTGCGGGCGAGGTGAACGCGATCGCCGTCCGGGCGCCGCTCACCGTCCTGAACAGGCGCAACGACTGGGTCATCGCACCGGTGCGCACGGGAACGACTAACGGGGGCTGTGCCCGATCTTCCATCTCCGCCTCCTGACGAAACGGGTTCCAGGTGACGAACCCGACGAACACCAGGAACGTTAGGCGCCGCTCGCGCCGCCGCACGTGATCGCGACGGGATCCTGACGGGGAGGCCGCGAAGCTTGACGCGACGTTGACGCCGGTGGACGGGGTCCCCTCAAGCACGGCCACCGGACGGCGGAGGCGCCGCGCGACCCGGCGGCCGGACCTAGCATCGGGTCATGCAGCCCGAAGAGCTCGCCGAGGAGTACCTCACCGCTCTGGGCGAGGGCGACCTCCACCGCGTCATGGCCCTCTTCGCCCCCGGCGCCGTGGTCCACTCACGCCTGTACGGGCCGACGCCGGCCGCCGACTTCTACCCGTCGATGCTCGCGGAGACCGGCGCGTCGCACCTCACCCTGCGCGGCGTCACCACGGGGAGGTCCGTCGCCGGGACGGCGCTGGTCAACGTGTGGTTCCACTACGACTGGCGCCTGCCGAGCGGGCGCCCGGCCCCCTTCGACGTCATCGACGTCATGGAACTGGACGACGAGGGCCTCATCGTCACCCTGCACCTGGTCTACGACACCGTGAACGTGCGGCCCGTCTACGAGCAGGAGACCGGAAAGACCTCCTGGCGGCCGGGCGAGCCGTGACCGGCGCCCACGGCGGCCCGCGCCGGCGTACCCGGCGCGGGCCGTGCCGAGACGCCGCGGGTTACTCCGGCTCCACCCGCATGGCGGCCTCCTCGGCGGTGTAGCCGCCGCCGTCCGGGCCCACCTCGTCGGCGATCGCGGCGGCCTCGGTGTCGGCGTGGGCGCCCTCGTCGGGCGCGACCAGCCGGCCCGCGGAACGCGGGTCCTCCCAGACCGTCCCGGACGGCTCCTCCGGCTGGGCGCCGGTGTCGAGGTCGAGCTCGCCTTCGTCCCCGGCGGGCGTGGCGTCCACCCCGAAGACCGGCTGCTCCTCGGGGACCTCGCGGTCCAGGCGGCCGTCCAGAGGCTCGCCCTGGAAGTGCTCCTCGGCGGTCGTGCCGAAGTCGTCGACCGCCACCGGGCGGTCACCGGGCAACGGCGCCTCCTGCGGGTCGACCGCCCACTGCTGCTGCGGGGTGCCGTCCTGCAGGTCGGGAATGCCCTCATCCTCGAACCGCGAACGCGGATCATGCTCTGTCACAGCCACTCCCTTCGGCTCGTACGGGAACTCCGCGGGCCCGGCCGCGCCGGGGGTACCGGCGTGCGCGCACGCGGGCTCCGGGCGGTGGACACACGGCGTCCCGCGCTGGGACCAGCTCCGCTACCCGCGCGCCGGGGCGGAAACACCCTGATGGGTGTTCACTTCTTGTCTATCGTGCGGGTGTCGCGCGGTTCCACGTAGGGCTCCTCGTCGGCCGGCAGGCCCGCCTGGATGGCCCGCCCGCGCGCCAGCTCGGCGTCGAACTCCACGCCCAGCAGCACCGCGATGTTGGAGATCCACAGCCAGATCAGCAGGACCGCCACGCCCGCCAGGGCCGCGTACGTCTTGCTGTAGGCGCCGAAGTTGGCGACGTAGAAGGCGAAGCCGGCCGAGGCGATGATCCAGATGATCACGGCCAGCACGCTGCCGGGGGTCACCCAGCGGAAGCCCGGGTGCTCGACGTTGGGCCCGATCCAGTAGAGCAGTGCGAGCACCAGCATCAACGCGACGGCCAGGACGGGCCACTTGGCGATGTTCCAGATCGTGATGGTGGTGTCGCCGAGGCCGAGGATCTCCCCCGCCCTGTCGGCCAGGACGCCGGTGAACACGACGGCCACCGCGCCGGCCGCCATGAAGATCACCAGAACCGTGGTGATGCCCAGCCGCAGCGGCACCGTCTTCCAGATGGGCCTGCCTTCGGGGACCTCGTACATCACGTTGGCGGCCCTGATGAACGCGCCCACGTACCCCGAGGCCGACCACAGCGCCACGCCCAGGCCGATGAACGTGGCGATCCCGGCGGCGCGCGGGCTGCTCTGCAGCCCCTGCAGCACCGAGTCGAGGATCTGCTGGGCGGGGCCGGGGGCCAGCGCGCCGAGGTTGTCCATCAGCGGGTCGGTGGCGTTCCTGCCGAACAGGCCCAGCACCGACACCGCCGCGAGCAGCGCGGGGAAGATCGACAGCATCGCGTAGTAGGTGAGGCCGGCGGCCCAGTCCATGACGTTGTCGGCCTGGAACTCCTTGACGGTGCGCTTGAGCACGCCCCACCAGGTGCGGCCGGTGAGCTGGCCGGGCTTCTCGGGCGCCGCCCCCGGCTCCCGCGTCGCCGTTCCCGCCTCACCCGGCTGCTCGGCCATCTTCCCACCCTCTTGCCACGGCGCCCGTTCCGACGCCCGCCCGCTACCCCCCGGCGGCGCTCCTATCCGCGTACGCCGTGAACGGTGACGTCGCGGTCACCGGATGGCCGGCCGGGTGCCGGACCGCGCCCTGGTCGAGGTGCCGTCCGCCGAACTGAAAGTTTCAGTGGATCGCCGGGCCGGGCGAGCCTGCGGGGCGCGGACCACGTCGCGGCGTCTTGCGACGTCCGCGAGGGTCGGCGGCGGAGCCTCGGCGCGGCCTCGGCGCCGACCGGCTGCGACCAGCGCTGACACACCCTGTACACGCGTGGGAAACACACCCAGTATGGGAGCGCTCCCAAGCCGTCCACCCCGACGGCCTCTCCGCGCCGCCCCTCCGACAGTCGCGTCGCGGCCCATTCCGGCGGGCGGCGTCCACGCCTTCCCCACTCCTGGGCGGGCCGACGGCCGCCGGATCGCTTAACCGGTTAATACAGGAAGGCAGATCATGACAAGAAGACTCTGGACGGTGAGAGCGGCGGTCCTGTCCCTGCTCGCCGTCCTCGGCGGGATGCTCGTCGCCGCGCAGCCCGCGAGCGCCGCCGTCGGCCTGCGGGTCAGCGGAACCAATATCGTCGAGGCGAGCGGCGGCACCTTCGTCATCCGCGGCGTCAGCCACCCGCACGCCTGGTACCCCTCCCAGCTCGCGACCTCGATGGCGGGCATCAAACTGCAGGGTGCCAACGCGGTGCGCGTGGTCCTGAGCGGCGGACGCTGGCCCGCCAACTCCGCGAGCGACGTGGCCGGCGTCATCGCGCAGTGCAAGGCGAACCGGCTGATCTGCATCCTGGAGAACCACGACACCACCGGCTACGGCGAGCAGAGCGGGGCCGTCACGCTGGACGCGGCCGTCGACTACTGGGTGAGCATCCAGAGCGCGCTGACCGGCCAGGAGAACCACGTCATCATCAACATCGGCAACGAGCCGATCGGCAACAACAGCGTCACGCCAGGCTGGGCCCAGGCGACCAGCGCCGCGATCACCCGGATGCGCTCGGCCGGCTTCCAGCACCTGCTCATGGTGGACGCCCCCAACTGGGGGCAGGACTGGTCGTTCACCATGCGCGACAACGCCGCGAGCGTGGCCGCCGCCGACCCGCAGCGCAACACCGTCTTCTCCATCCACATGTACGGCGTCTTCGACACGGCCGCGGAGATCAACAGCTACCTCGACGCCTTCCGTACGGCCGGCCTGCCTCTGGTGATCGGCGAGTTCGGCCACAACCACTCCGACGGCAACCCCGACGAGGACACGATCATGGCGCAGGCGCAGGCGCGCGGGCTCGGCTACATCGGCTGGTCGTGGAGCGGCAACAGCAGCGACGTCGCCTACCTCGACATGGTGAACAACTTCAACTCCGGCAGCCTGACCTCGTGGGGCACCCGGATCTTCACCGGCGCCAACGGCATCCGGCCGACCGCGCGCGAGGCCGCCATCTACGGCGGCGGGAACAACCAGGACACCACGTCGCCCACCACCCCGGGCACCCCGTCGGCCTCCGCGATCACCTCCTCCGGCGCGACCCTCACCTGGACCGCCTCCACCGACGCCGGCGGGTCCGGCCTGGCCGGGTACCTCGTCTATCGCGAGCAGGGGACGACCGACACCCTGCTGGGCCAGTCGGCCACGAACTCGATCACGCTGACCGGGCTGAGCGCCGCCACGCGGTACCAGGTCTACGTCCGCGCGCGTGACGGGGCGGGCAACCTGTCCGGCAACTCCGGCATCGCCACCTTCACCACCACGACCGGCGGCGGTGGCGGCTGCTCGGTCTCGACCACCGGCATCAGCCAGTGGGGCACCGGCTACGTCCAGCCGGTGACCGTCACCAACACCGGGACCTCGGCCACCACCGGGTGGACCGTCACCTTCACGCTGCCCTCCGGCCACCAGGTCACCGGCTACTGGGGAGCCACGCTGACCACCAGCGGGCAGACCGTGACGGCGCGCAACGCCGGCTACAACGGCACCCTCGCGCCCGGCGCCGGCACGACCTTCGGCTTCCAGGCAAGCCGGCCGAACGGCGACACGCAGCTCCCCTCCGGCTACACCTGCACCGCCTCCTGAACACGGCCGCACGGCCCGCTCCGCCTCATGCGGTGCTCTCGTTCAGCTCGCCCGACAGTCCTCCGGGAGTCGGGCGCGCCGGAGGCCCCCTCCCGCTCGATGCGGGAGGGGGCCTCGTGTTTCCCGGGTCCCGGGCGCCTGCCGGGTCCGGCGGAATTCCCTGATGGCTAAAAAGATTGAAAGTCATATATATGGCGCCTTTGTAGGATTTCGGGAACTCAGGTGCCCGCACCCGTGGCCGTCGGGCGACAACCCGCGCCTCGCGGAGGCGGGACGAGGGCACGGCCGACGCCGTTGCCGCGATTCCGCCGACGCGCGCGATCTTCCATACGGCGCCCGGATATCCGTATCGAAGTGACGGCGAGGGTATTTCGCAGCCGGCACGGTGAGGCGGTGAAACGGTCAGCGACGCCGCCGCCGGCCGGCGCCGCCCACCATGCGGAACGTGACGGCGGTTACGAGCCCGAACACCAGGTGGGGCGCGAGGTCCGACAGCCATCCGGACACGCCCCACGCACGCGGGTCGGTCAGCCGCAGGGCCGTCATCGGCAGGAGGCCGGCCAGCGACGCCGCCGCCCCGAGGCCGGCGGCGGCGACCGGCACCGGCGCCTGCCGCGCGGCGGCTCCGCAGGCGGCGCCGTACGCCGCGCCGACCGCGATGCCCGTCGCGATGCCGAGCAGCCCGCCGAGCCCCTGGGCCCGGGCCTCGGCCTTCTCCCCCTCGCCGAGGTCGGCGCCCGCCAGCGCGGCGATCCTGGCGGCGGTCTGGTCGGGCAGCGTGCTCGACGGCCGACCGCGTGTCGCCTGGTCCAGGTAGGTGACCGCGTAGAGCGCGGTCGTTCCCGCCGTGCCGGCCAGGGCGCCGGCGCCGAGCCCGCGCAGTGCGCGTGTGGTCGCCATGAGCCCGCTACGCCGCCTCAGCGGCCCGCCCGGCCGGGCGGCGCGCCCGGTGCCCGGCGGCGGGTGCCTGCGCCATGACCGCCTCCATGAGTCGAGATGCCTGCCCCATCCCCGGCGGCTCTGGCCCGGTAACGCGGTTTGATCGGTACTTTGCCGCTCTTGGTGCTTTCCGAATGATCCATTCCGGAGCCGTGTGACGTGCCGCCGGCCGCGCACCCCCGGCGTCCCGGACGTCACCCCTAAGACGTGCGCGCTTCGCCGCCCCGATGTGCCCGCGACCGCCCGCGATGACATAGCGTCCTGTCCATGTGCAGGAGCATCAAAACCCTTCGCGAGCCCTACACCAGCGACGTCACCGATGACGACGTGCGGGCCGCGGCGCTGCAGTACGTGCGCAAGATCTCCGGCTTCCGCGCGCCGTCCGCGCGCAACGCCGAGGCGTTCGACCGGGCCGTGGAAATCGTCGCCGCGGCGACGCAGAGCCTGCTGGACGAGCTCGAGCTCAAGCACGTGCAGCGCCGGCGCCCCGACGTCGAGCCGCGCGAAGCAACCGCTAATCAGATGAATTAGCGGTTCTACAACTGTTTATCGCTGTCGGCGATGACCGCACGCGGAAATCGGGAGATCTACGCGGAACAGGTCCCCGGAAGGCCATCCCCGAGTAAGGTTCGATTCAGGAGGCCTTCAGAGACCTCCCAGGTGGAATGGCGCTCGGGCAGGCTCGGTGCGCCTTCAGGGCGGCGGGGGGCCGTCCAGTTCATTCCTGCTGTGAGGTCATCGAGGTGCTTGCTGGCGTAGGCGCAGAATTGTCAGACTTATCCTTTCTCAGGATCGGCGGCCATCCCCGCGGGGTGCACGTTCCGCCCGCGTGCACACGCCTGCTCGCTTACCCGTCCACCCGAACCAGGGCCGAACGCCTCGCCATCCCCGGCGTGAACGGCCGGCCTGCCGCGATTCGACGGCCGGCACGCTTTTCGCCGAACCCCGAAAGCGTTACAGTGACCGCGGAGCGCTGGGAACTTTGGTCGGCAGATATCCACATTCTGCCCGATCCGCTGGGGCGTCCTTTGACGGGCGGCCCCCACTTCGAGCCGAGCCTCACAGGTGCGGAGGGTCCATGACCCAGGTGAACCGCAGAACACAGCGGCTTATGGCGGCGCTGCCCATCGTCTCGCTCGGCGTGGTGGCGGCGGTGGACATCATCACCGGCCCCGACCTCGGCTATCTCTCGCTGCTGGCGGTCGGCCCGGCCTTCGGCAGCCTGGCCGGCGGCGTACGGCGCACGGTCGCGATCGGCGTCCTCGCGCTCGTCCTGTCCCTGCTGCTCGCCATGTACAACGGGCTGCTCGGCGAGCGTCAGAGCAACATGAGCTTCATCTCGATCACCGGGGTCACCGCGGCCAGCATCCTGGCCAGCGTCGGGCGGCAGCGGCGCGAGCGCGAGCTGGCCACCGTCCGCTCGGTGGCCGAGGTGGCGCAGCGGGTGCTGCTCCGGCCGGTCCCCCGCCGCGCGGGCCACTTACGGGCGGCCGTCTCCTACACCTCGGCCAACGCCGAGGCGCGCATCGGCGGCGACCTCTACGAGGTCGTCACCGGGCCCGGCGGGGTGCGGGCGATCGTGGGCGACGTCCAGGGCAAGGGGCTCGAGGCGGTCGAGACCGCCGCGCTGGTGCTGGGCGCGTTCCGCGAGGCCGCGCACGACGAGCCCGACCTGCGCGGGGTCAGCGGGCGGCTGGAGAAGGCGCTCAACCGGCGGCTGTCGGGCGAGGAGTTCGTGACCGCCATCCTGGTCGACGCCGCCCCCGGCGGCACGCTGACCCTGCTGAACTACGGCCATCCGGCGCCGCTGATCCTGCACGCCGACGGCGGGCTCACCCTCGCCGAGCCCGCCGACAGCGCGCCGCCCCTGGGCCTGGCCGTCCTTGGGGTGGAGGGCCCGGCCCCGCACCACGTCGAGTTCGGCCCCGGCGACCAGGTGCTGCTGTACACCGACGGGGTGATCGAGGCCCGCGACCGCGCCGGGCGCTTCTACCCGCTGACCGAGCGGGCCTTCCTGCTCAAGGACGACGACCCCGAGGCCGCCCTCGAAGCCCTGCGCCTCGACCTCGTCGCCCACGTGGACGCTCCCCTGCACGACGACGCCGCCATGCTCCTCCTCCGCTTCCGCGACGGGTGAGCACGACGGCGACGCGGCACGGCCGCGGGCCGGAGGGCGCCGGCTTCACGGGCGGCGCTCAGGCCTCGCCGTCCGGGCCGCCGGCGTAGTCGGGGTTCCTGCGCGCCTCGGGCGGCGGTACCCGCGACGAGGAGCGCAGGATCCCCTGCTGCACGGCCCTGGCCAGGTCGGCCGAGGTGACCATGCCGACCACCCGCCCGGTCTCCCGGACGACGGCGAGCAGGCCGCCGGGCAGCGCGCGGAGGGTGAGGATCCTGCTCGCGTCGTCGTCGGGCGACAGGATGTGGTCGGCGGGCAGCGGTCGCGCGACCGTCCCGACGCGCCTGTCGCGACGGTCCGCGGCGGGGATCGCGGCCAGGCCCTCCAGGGTGACGACGGCGGTCGGCTCACCGGAGAACTCCACGACGGGGAACACCATCTGGCGGGAGTTCAGCCCCATCCCCGCGACGAAGTCGTCGACGTCCTGCCAGGCGGGGGCGATGTCGGGCGAAGCGGTCATCACCTCGCGCACCCGCAAGCCGGTCAGCCCGTCCCAGGCCGCGCGCACCATGCCCTCGTTGCGCGCGGCGCTGCTCAGGAACCACCCGATCAGCATCGTCCACAGACCGGCGGTCCAGCCGAAGACGACGACCTGCGCGCCGCCGATCAGCAGCAGGGCCAGGCCGAGACCCTGCCCCGCCCTCGCGGCGACCCGGTCGGCCGCCGCACGGTCACCGCTTCTTCGCCACATCACGGCGTGCAGCACCCTGCCGCCGTCCAGCGGGGCGCCGGGCAGCATGTTGAAGCCGGCGAGCACGGCGTTCATCAGCGCGAGCCACTGGACCGCGGACGCCGTCAGGGCCGGCCGCGGGAGCAGCAGCAGCGGCGGGTAGAGGAGGACCGCCAGCAGCAGGCTCGTCAGCGGCCCGGCCACCGCGATGCGCAGCTCGTCCCCGGGGCGCTTGGCCTCGCCGCTGAACTCGGTGACCCCGCCGAGCAGCCACAGGGTGATCCCGGTGACCGGCACGCCGCGCCGGCGGGCGGTGATGGCGTGCGCCAGCTCGTGGGCCAGCAGCGAGGCGAGGAACAGCAGCGACGTGACGACGCCGGCCACCCAGTACCACTCCCGGCTCGTCTCGGGGACGTCCTGGGGGAACACCACGCCCGCCAGCGCGCCGGCGATCAGCGCGACGATCATCAGCGTCGACCAGTGGGCCCCCACTGCGATGCCGCCCACCCGGCCGAGACGCACGCTCTGCTTCATCTCCCGAGGCTCCCGCTCCCTTCTCCCCACCGGTCGTCGAGGCCGGGCCCGCCGGGCGCCTCGTCACGGCCCGCCTCGCCCGGCTGCGGCCGGGAGGCCCACTCGCGCGCGCGCACGACCGCGACCGGGCAGTGGGCGTGGTGCAGCAGCCCGTGGCTGACCGAGCCGAGCATGGCCGAGCCGATGGCGCCCCTGCCACGCGAGCCCACGACCACGAGGTCGGCGTCGGCGGACGCCTCGCTCAGCGCCTCGACGGGATCGCCGCTCACGATCAGGTCGCGGACCTCCACCCGGGGATACCGGGTGCGCCAGGGGACGAGCTGCTCCTCGGCGGCGTGCCTGCCCCAGTCGATGGCCGCGTCCATGTCGGCGGTGTAGCTGGAGAACGTCGGCAGGAAGGCCGAGACCTGCCACGCGTAGATGGTGCGCAGGCGGCTCCCGCGCCGCCCCGCGTCCGCGAAGGCGTACTCCAGCGCGGCCTCGGAGTCGGCCATGCCGTCGTGACCCACCACGATCTCCCCGCGCGGGGCCGTGCCCACGTGGCCGGCCACGACGACCGGGCAGTCGGTGTGCCCGGCGACTCCCATGGAGACCGAGCCCAGCACCAGCCCCATGAAGCCGCCGAGGCCGCGCGTCCCGACCACCAGCTCGACGGCGCTGCGCGCCTCCTCCAGCAGCACCGCCCGCACCTGGCCGGTCAGTGCCGCCGTCTCCACCGGCAGCCCCCCCGGGACTCGCTCGCGGGCGGCGCGGGCCGCCTCCGAGAGCACGGCGCGTGCCCCCTCGCCGGGCGAGGGGGGCGACAGGCCGGGCGGTGTGATGAGCGCCTGCTCGCCCGTCCACGGCTCGGTGACGTGCACGATCCTCAGGGGCAGGCCGCGCCGGGCCGCGTCGTCCGCGGCCCACCGCACCGCGTCCGTCGCGGGGGCCGACCCGTCGACGGCCACCACGACGTGTCCGTTCATGCCCGTCCTTCCTCTCCGGGGCCCGGCGGGCCGCGTCGCCCGCGTCGCCGAGCCGCCGGACACCCGGGCGGTCGCGTCACGGCCGCCTCGGACCGCGCCATCGGTCGCGGATCGACGTCCACTCCTGCTCCCACTCGGCGTAGCGGCGGCGGTTCAGCATCCACCGGACGGCCGCCAGATTGAGGAACAGCACGGCGGCGGTGCCGGCGAAGACGCCGAATGCGGCCACCGTGGAGTCGGCGACCGTCTGCGCGTGCGTGCGCGGAGCGGACGCGGCGCGGCCGGTGGAGTCGACCCACATCTTCAAGGAGGATCCCGCACGCGCGTCCGCCGGCACCGACACCACGCCGATCCGCTCACGCCCGTCCGGGGTGTGCCACCTGGCCTTCGCCTGGACGCCGAGGATCGTGCCCTGCGCCGCGGCCGTGCCGCCGCCGGCGGCGTCCTCCAGCAGGACCGCCGTCACCGAGTGCCGCGCGCCGGGGTCCGACCTCTCCATGGCGGCCCCGTGCCGGTAGACGGCCTGGCCCGCCAGCACGGCCGGCCAGACGCTCACCAGCACGGCGAGCAGGGTCGCCAGCAGGGCGACGGCCTCGATGCGGTCCGAGCGCCGGCGCAAGGGATTGCGGTCGAACCGGTACCGGCGAACGCACCTCGTCGTCCACCTGACGAAGGCTCGCATAGCGCACCTCCCCATCGGGGATTCTCCATCCAGACTCCGGTACACCGGAGCCATAGGACAGGGTCTTGCGGCGCCTCGGAATGGGACCTTCGACCCTGCCTGACCTGCACTTTCACGCGTAGGGACGCCTACAACCAACGTACGGCCACCCGAGGCGGCGCGCATCCTCCCCCGGCTACCCGAGCCGCTTGCGTCACCGGCCGGGCGCGACTCGGCAAGCGCCGGTTAAAGCGGCGCGCGACCATCTCGAACGCGTGCAAAGACGGTTCGAGCGGGACCTCAGCCGGGAACGTGACAACGCCCTAAGCGCGATGGCGGCATGTTATGGATGTGGCCCATGGGAGGATTACCAACCTTCGGGGAAACTGTGAAGTTTCCGGACATGCCGCTGTCGAACCTGCTAAGAAGATGCGCGGCAAGGTTATTACAGAGAGGGCCAGTATGGACCGCGACGGCATGCCGAGATCCCACGACGAGGATCCTCTGAAGCAGACCGGTCCCTTGGGGATTGAGTGGCACAACGAGCCCGAGCGCCCGGGCGGCGACGTGCTGTCCGACGGATGGACACCGGGGCAGGAGACCGCGCACACCCACAGCGACGACTCCCTGGAGTTCGAGCGTCCGGACTACGACCGGCCCGAGGACCACGACCGCCCCGAGGACTACGAGCACGAGGGCCGCCCGGGCGATCCGGACGACGACTACGAGGGCACCGTCACCCACGCCCGGCTCGACGAGGAGCCGTGGGACCCCGACGGCGAGCACGACCCCGAGACCGAGTCCGAGGCCCGCCGCGGCTTCCTGGGCTCGGGCTGGACGGGCGAGCAGGACGCCGAGGAGGAGAACAAGAGCCAGAACCGGCGGCTCATCCTCGCCATGGTCGCCATCGTCGTGCTGGCGGTCGCCGGAGGATGGATCGTCTCCTCCTCGGTCGGCTCCCAGCCCGAGGCCGCGTGCGCCACGCCCGGCGCCTGCGCCCCGACGAGCGGGCCCGAGCCCACCCTCTCCGACATCCCCACGGATGAGGAGCCCGCCACCGACCCGGCGCTCGACCCCACCCCCACGCCCGGGGCGACGACCGCCTCCCCCGCCGAGACGGCCGCCGCGGTGCCGGACGGATCGCGGTCGCGTGCGCCGGAGGACGAGCCCTCGGCCTCGGCCCAGCCGACGCGCACCCGGGAGCGCTCGCCGGAGCAGGACCCGCCGGCCGAGAACCGCCCGCGGCAGCAGGACCCGGAGTTCCAGGACGACCCCAGCTCGCCCCCGGCCCCGACGCCCACGACGGCCCCGCCGACGACGCAGCCTCCGCAGCCGACGCCGACCCAGACCCAGGAAGACAACGGCGGCCTGCTCGACTGGCTCTTCTGAGCCGCACCCGGCCCACCCGGCCCGCCCGCCCGATCGAGGGCGCGGCGGGCCCTTCGGCCTAGTCGGTCACGCTCGCGGGAGAGGGCGCGTCGGCGGGCGCCACGCGTTCGCTCCCGCGACGGGCCAGGGTGATCCCCAGCAGCACGGCGATCGTCACGGCGGCCGGGACCACCCCGATCAGCACGCCGGTCCGCTGGTCGGGTACCCGGTCCGGAGCCCACGGGATCGCCAGGGCCTCGTACCAGCCCTGCCCCTGGATCGGGCCGAACAGGAGCACCAGGCCCACCCACACCTGGAGGGCCAGCGCCCCCAGCAGCATGCGGATCCGGGTGACCCGGCCGATCGCCACCGGCAGCGGGCCCAGGCCCAGCGCGACGCAGAAGAACCACGTCGCGGAGGCCACCAGCACGAGCTGGGCGACCAGTCGCACGGCCAGGCTCGACTGGGCCGGGTCGAACAGCGGGGCCACGTACAGCAGCAGGTAGGGCACCGCGTAGACGGCCAACGCCGCCGCCGGGTGCGCGAGCCTCGCCGTGACCGGGCCCGCGGCGAGCCGCCGGCTGAGCGGCATCGCCTCGTGGAGGGGCGCCAGCGGGACGCCGAGGGCGAGCAGCGCGGGGCCGACCGCGCCGAGCAGCGTGTACTGCAGCGCCTGCACGGAGAACACCGCGGGCCCGTACGCCGCGACGCCTCCCGACGCGCCGTACAGAAGCACCAGCAGGCCCGCGAGGGCTGCGACCGTGCGCCCGACGGGCCACGTCTCGCCCCGCCGGGTCAGGCGCCGCACGCCCGTCAGGTACGCGGCCGCGACGCCGGCGACGGCCAGGACCGCGACGGGGTCGAGCCGGATCTCGGTCAGCACCCGCCACGGGGTCATGGCGGGCAGCGCGTAGCCGAGCAGCTCGTGCTGGCCGTGCACCTCCCCCGCGCGCGGGGGAGGTGTGCGCGACAGCGCGACGGCGAGCGCGACCGTGCAGGTCATCACGCCGATCTCCACGGCGGCGAGCCGCAGGAAGGGCCGGGACGCAGTACCGGCCTCCAGAGCTGCGATGGTCGCGCGGCGGTGGCGGAGGCCGAACCAGCCCAGCGCGACCAGCGCGGCCATCTTGCCGAGCACCAGCAGCCCGTAGCGTGACTGCCAGAACTCCGGCAGGCCGCCGAGCCGGACCCAGGCGTTGACCAGCCCTGAGAAACCCACGGCGACGAAGCAGCACAGCGCGAGGGCGCTGAACCGGCGCACCGCGACGGTCAGGCCGGGCGCGCCGCGCAGCAGGGTCACCAGCCCGAACAGGCCGCCTGCCCACAGGGTCACCGCGGCGATGTGCACCATGAGACTGGAGACGGCGAGGTTGTGGTCCGCCGCCGACGCCGAGTGGCCGACGTACGCGGGCGGCAGCACCGCCAGCACCGCGACGACCAGCAGCAGCGCCCTGCCCCAGGTGCCCAGCGTGAGCGAGGTCGCGGCCGCCACCAGCAGCGCGACCAGCGTCACCAGCAGGAACGCCTGCCCCTGCGGGACCTCCAGCCCGAAGGTGGTCAGGAACCCCGACGCCAGCGCCTCGTCCAGCGGCAGGCCGAGCAGGTCGGAGAGGGTCAGCAGCGCGGTGAGCACGGCGGCGCCCGCCCATCCGACCGCCCACAGGCCCGCGGCGCGGGTGACGCGGTGCCGGGTCTCGCCGTCGTCGGTCAGCACCACGGCGGTCAGCAGGATCCCGATCGTCACGACCGCGCAGACGTCGTGGAAGGCCCGGACCAGCGGGAGCCCGAGCGTGGTGAGGGTGCCGGCCGAGGGCAGGCCGGGGATCTCGGGCCTCGGCCATGCGCCGCCGAACCACATCGCTCCCACCAGCACGCCGAGCGCCACGACGACGGTGAGGGTGACGTACACGGCGGGGCGTTGTCGTGGAGGGGTCGTCATACTCCTGCTTCCTCGCTTAGGACCGCACGGTGCCGAATTTCCCACCCTTGATCAAGTATGTCGCTACATCCCGAAAGTGGCGAGATACCTCTTTTACCGAACCAGACTGCCGCAAGGTGACCCGGCTGACCGGAAACACCGGCTCCCGGCGGAGGCACAGGGGTGGCCCTCTCGGTCGACTTCGCGTACGGAACCCGCGTTTTAGCTGGTCATGGGCTGAACCCGGGCATCGGCAGGCTCCGCCGCGCGTTTATCCGCCCCCGCACCGGACAGTGCCTTGAGTGAAAGAACCGCTCTGCGAAGGAGAGCATCATGGGCGCGGACGACAAGGTTTCCAACAAGGCCGAAGAGCTCAAGGGCAAGGCCAAGCAGGGTGTGGGCGACCTGACCGACGACGACCGTCTCAGGGCCGAAGGCGAGGCCGACGAGTCGAAGGGCAAGCTCAAGCAGGCCGGCGAGCGGGTGAAGGACGCCGCCAAGAACGTCAAGGACGCCGTCACCAAGGACTAGGCATCCGGCGAAACGCCGTCGCGGCGGGCCCCTCTCCACTGAGGGGGCCCGCCGCGACGGCGTTCACACGTCCCCACCCGTCACGGGGCGCCGCGGTCCTCCTCGCCCGCCGGGCGGACGGACGCCGAACGCCGCAGCTTGGCGACCGTGTCGGCCTTGTGCCGGTAGGCCTCGGCGAGCGTGGCCCCCTCGCGCAGGGCCGTGACGACGTCCTCCTCGGCCTCCGCGTAGGCGTAGGAGTCGTCCAGCACGTCCGTGGACGGCAGGGCGACCACACCCGCGCCGTCCATGACGATGAACGTGTCCTCGTCCACGATCACGCCGGCGATCTCCACCGGGTCCCCCACGGAGGCGACGCGCACGGCGGCCCCCGGGCCGGCCGTCGCCTCGTACAGGGCCCAGACCGGCAGGCCGAGGTCACGGAAGGCGTTCACGTCCCGCACCCCGCCCTCCACCAGCAGGCCGGCGGCGTGCCTGGCCAGTGCGGCACGGGTGAGGATCTCTCCCCACACCGCCCCGGCCGCCGCCTGGGCGCCCGCCAGGACGAGTACCCGGTCACGCAGGTCCTCGTCGAGCACGGCGCGCAGCGGCTCCAGATCGTCGTCCGGGCCCGGGGCGAGCCGCACGGTGCGCGCCCTCCCGATGAGGCCCATCGTCGGATGTATGGGGCGCAGTGGGGGGCTGAGCCACCCGCTGAGCCCTCGTAGTTGCAGGACGTCCGCGATCGCGGTGGTAGGCGGAACCACGGATCGATCACCTCTTAGAGAGATTTCTGGTCTTTCCCGACCAACCTGAGGACGGTGGCCCTCGGCTCGATCATCCGGGCCCGGCGCCGCCTTAGTAAACACGGCTACACGAGACGGCCGAACCGGAGGCCACGACCGGCGTACGCCGCCGACGGGCCCGGAGCGGCGACGGCCGACGGTGAGGGCACTTCACGGCGGCGGCCCGGATTCTGACGATCACCAAGGTGACACAGCACACCCGTCGCCTGCACGGAAACGGAGGAAAGCGACAGCCGCCCGGCGACCTCGCCGGCCGCGGAGCGGCGGGTCACTCGCTCCAGAGCGTGCGGACCTCCTCGAACACCCTCTGGTCGTGGGAGATCTCGACGACGTTGCCGTCGGGGTCCTTGAGCGCGCACACGTACCCCACCGGCGGTGGCAGCTCCATCGGCTCCCAGTGCAGGCAGCCCAGCTCGCGGCCGCGCGCGGCGGCCGCGTCGACGTCCTCGCGGCTCGGCACCTCCATGCCCAGGTGGGCGAACGGGGCGAGCTGCGGCTGCCTGACGCCCCTGGCCTCGGCGAACTCGACCAGGACCAGCACGAAGGGGGTCTCCACCTGTTTGTCGTTGGACAACCAGGCGTTGCGCCCGTCCTTGTCGTGGTGGGTGGAGACCACCACCAGCGGCGTCAGGGTCGTGTAGAACTCGACGGCCGCGTCCAGGTCGGAGCTGGGCAGCGCGACGTGCGTCCAGCGCGCCTCCGTGAGCTTTCTGCCGAGCATCGAAGCCTCCCTGAGCCCTCGGCCGCCGCCCGCCGGTGCGCTCGGGCGCCCTTCCAGTCTGCGCCACGGCACCGCCTCCCGGCACCCGCCTCGACGGATGCGCAAAAGGGAGAAATCACCCTTAATGTGACTCGGTGCTAATAGATCCAGGGTTACGGGGTAGGGCGGGGCAAATGTCCGTCGCGACCCGATCCGCCCCTCCGGCACCACCCGCGCTCGTCACCCGCCAGTCCTGGCTCGACGCGCTCCGCGGCGTCGCCGCCCTGGTGGTGGTGTTCGAGCACTCCCTGGACGCCCTCCTGCCGGAGGTCCGCGGCACGGTGAGCCCGTGGTTCGACTTCGGCCAGTACGGCGTGCTGGTGTTCTTCCTGGTCAGCGGCTACGTCATCCCCATCTCGCTCGAAAGGCGCGGCGACGTCCGCGGCTTCTGGATCACCCGGTTCTTCCGCCTGTACCCGCTGTGGGCGCTGGCCGCGGCGCTCGGCGTCGGCTTCGCCCTGGCCGGGGTCTACACCCCGCTCTCGGACCAGGCCGAGCGCGAACCGTGGGTGGCCGCCCTGGCCCACCTCACCATGCTCCAGGACCTGTTCCAGGTCCCCAGCGTCGTGAACGTCTTCTGGACCCTCTCGTACGAGATGGCCTTCTACCTGCTGGTCACCGCGATGTTCCTGCTCGGCGCCCGCCGCGCCGGCACCGGGACCTCGGTGACGCTCGCCGGGTGCGCGCTGGTCGCCGGCGCGCTGGTGCCGGCCGGCCTGCTCTCCCGCTCGTTCGGCACCGGCCCGGTGGTGGTCGCCATGACGGTGACGATGGTGGCCGCCGGGATCGCCGCCGTCCTGGGCGCCGGCCGGCCCACGCGGGCGCGCGGCGCCGCGGTGCTCGCGGTGGCCGCGCTCGCGCTCGTCGTCCTCAACAGCAGGGTGGGGGCCTGGCAGAGCCTGATCATCCTGGCGACGATGTTCGGCGGCACCGCGATCCACCGCGTCGAGCGCTCGGCGGGAGGTGCGTGGGCGCTGTGGGCCATGCCGCTGGTGCCGGCCCTGTCGGTGGCCGCGGCCGTCCTGCACGGCCCGGGCTGGGGGATGACCGAGGCCGGGCAGCAGGCGTTCAAGTGGGGCTGGTCGACCGCCGTGGTCGCGGCCTGGCTGACCTTCGCCGCCGGGCTCGCGCTGCGCCACCGCGCCGTCTCGCCGGTGCTCGCCTGGCTGGGCCTGACGAGCTACTCCCTCTACCTGCTCCACCCCCTGGTGCTCCAGGTGATCAGGAGGGTCACCGGGGACGCGGCGCAGATGCCGCTCACCGGGCGACTGCTGTGGGAGGCGGTCTTCTTCGCGCTCGTGATCGGCGCCGCGGCGCTCGGGTACCGCTTCGTGGAACGCCCCGCGCAGCGCCTCGGCCGCCGCCTCGCGTCCCCGGCCCCGTCCCCTCACGCGCCTCCGGACGTGCGCCCGGACCCGCCGCGGGCCGAGCGATGGCGGGCACGCCACCCGTACTGACCACGGGAAATCCGGATTCCCTGTGAATAGTCCGACAGTAGGCCCCAAACTTCCCCGGCGTGGCTAGACTGGCTCGCGGCTTGCCGGGCGGGTGGATCCGGCGCCTGGAGTCGGCGCGTGGCCTCGGGTCACCAGCCCTGGCCATTTCCGTGGGGACGATGAACGGCGGGCTCGTCGAGACGCGCACAGCCCGGCCCGTGGACGACGGATCCGCGGACCGGCCCAGCGCGGGCAGGTGGTGGAAGCCGTGGCTGTGGTGCCTGGTGGCCGCGGTCGCGGGCGTCGCGGTCGCGGGCGGCGGCACCCTCGTCGGCGCCTACGCCACGCTGAACAACAACATCAAGCACATCGGCGTCGACGCCGATGACCTCGGAGCGCGCCCGGTCAAGACGACCAAGGCGCTGAACATCCTCATCGTGGGCTCCGACACCCGCGCCGGCGCGAACCTGAAGTACGGCCACCGCGAGCCGGGCGAGCGCACCGACACGATCATCCTCGCCCACCTGTCGCCGGGCAGCGACAACGCCCTGCTCATCAGCTTCCCGCGTGACTCACTCGTCCAGCTCCCCGCCTGCCCGCCCCGCCGGGGCAAGCCCGGGCAGCGCCCGCACACCGGCATGATCAACGAGTCGTTCAACTTCGGCGGCATCGGCTGCACCTGGAAGACCGTCGAGACACTCACCGGCATCCACATCGACCACTACGTCAAGATCGACTTCACCGGCTTCAAGAGCATGGTGAACGCGCTCGGCGGCGTCGAGATCTGCGTGCCGAAGGCGATCGACGACAAGAAGGCCCTGCTGCGGCTGCCCGCCGGCAGGCAGACCGTCAAGGGGGAGCAGGCGCTCGGCTACGTGCGCGCCCGCTACAGCCTCGGCGACGGCTCCGACATCGGGCGCATCCAGCGGCAGCAGATGTTCATCGCCTCGATGGCCAAGAAGGCGATGAGCGGCGCCACCCTCGCCGACCCCGCCCGGCTGTTCGGCTTCCTGGACGCGGCCACCAAGTCGGTGACCACCGACCCGCAGCTCACCGTGGGCGTGATGAAGGACCTGGCGACGAGCGCCCAGGGGCTGGCGGCCGGCGACATCCGGTTCGTCACCACCCCGTGGCGGTACTCCCTGACCTGGCCGGGTCGCGTCGAGTGGGTGCAGCCGCAGGCCAGGCGGCTGTTCCACCTCGTCGCGACCGACACCACCCTCAAGGGCTCGCAGATCAGGACCGGCCGCCAGGGCAAGGTGCCCAAGTCGACGGTGGAGGTCGTGGTCCAGAACGGCACCGCGCGGGCCGGGCTGGCGCGCCAGGTCGCCGCCGACCTGGAGCGGCGCGGCTACCACGTCGTCCACGTGGGCGACACCAAGCGCAAGCCGTACCCGAAGACGCTGGTCAGGTACTCGGCCAACGGCCAGGCGAAGGTCCCCACCCTGGCGGGCGACCTGCTGACCTCCCGCCCCAGCCTGGTCGCGAGCGCCACGACGCCCCGGCTGGTGCTGGTGATCGGATCCGACTGGAAGGGGCTCAAGCCCGCCCCGATGTCCGACACCGACCTCAAGGGCATCGACGCCACCCAGGACTCCTGCTCGGGAAGCTGACCCGCTTCAGTGCATTCCGGGCACTCCGGGGGTACGGAACCGGACATGCGTTACTTGCTTTCCGTTACCGGACGAGTACCGTACGCACTGCGTGCGGTCCGGGGGCAGGGGCGTCACACGAGGGCGGTGAACGATGAGGCAGGGTGTGATCTTCGACGTCGACGGCACTCTGGTCGACACGAACTACCTGCACGTGGTCGCGTGGTGGGAGGGGTTCCGGCGACGGGGCCGCGACGTGCCCATGGTCGACATCCACGGAGCGGTCGGGCGCGCCGACCGCTCGCTGATCGACTACCTGGCGCCCGACCTGACGGAGGAGGACGCCCAGGCCGTCTCCGCCACGCACGCGGAGCTGTTCAAGCCCCGGCTGGCCGAGGTGCGGCCGCTGCCCGGGGCGGGGGAGCTGATGCACACGCTGGCCGCCCGGGGGCTGGTCATCGTCGTGGCGACCAGCGCCCCCAAGGACGAGGCCGACCGCCTGATCGGCGTCACCGGCGCGGAGGACGCCGTGTCCGCCCTGGTGCACGCGGGAGACGTCGAGACGTCCAAGCCCGACCCCGAGCCGGTGCGCGAGGCCCTGGAGAAGTCGGGGCTCTCCCCCGACCAGGCGATCATGATCGGCGACACCGTGTGGGACGCGCTCTCGGCCCGCTCGGCGAAGGTGGGCGCCGTGGCGGTGCGGTCGGGCGGCATCGACACGGCCTCCCTGTTGGAGGCCGGCGCGGAGGCCGTCTACAAGGACTGCCACGACCTGCTGCAGCGCCTGGACGACAGCCCGATCGGCCGCCTCCTCGGCTGAGCCCCGCACCCTGCCGGCACCCGTTTCGCGACGCGCGCCTAGATTGTGACGGGGAAGCGCCTCGGGCATCGGATCGGGGCCGGTCAGGCCCGCGTCCCCGCGTGCCGGCGCCGCCGGGCGCCCGCGTGGCGGCGCCGTCCTTCGAACCCGACGGCGCTCCCGGGCGTACTGCCAGATCAGAAGGAGAGTGATCGATATGGCACAGCAGGCGGTCATCGGCGTCACGGGCCTCGGGGTCATGGGCCGGAACCTCGCACGTAACTTCGCCCGGCACGGCTACCCGACGGCCGTGCACAACCGCACGGAGGCGAAGACGAAGGCGCTGGTCGAGGAGTACGGCCACGAAGGGCTGTTCCTGCCCGGAGAGACCATGGAAGCCTTCGTGGCGTCGCTGGAACGCCCCCGCAAGATGGTGATCATGGTCAACGCGGGCAAGGCGACGGACGCGGTGATCGAGGAGCTCGTGCCGCTGCTCGACGCCGGCGACATCGTCATCGACGGCGGCAACGCCCACTTCGCCGACACCCGCCGCCGCGAGAAGGCGCTGCGCGAGCACGGCCTGCACTTCGTCGGCGCCGGCATCTCCGGCGGCGAGCAGGGCGCGCTGGAGGGCCCGAGCATCATGCCCGGCGGCTCACGGGAGGCCTACGAGGCGATCGGGCCGATCCTGGAGGACATCTCCGCGAAGGTCGACGGCGTCCCCTGCTGCACCCACATCGGCCCCGACGGCGCCGGGCACTTCGTCAAGATGGTGCACAACGGCATCGAGTACGCCGACATGCAGCTCATCGCCGAGGCCTACGACGTGCTGCGCCAGGGCACGGGGATGTCGCCCGCCGAGATCGCGCAGGTGTTCCGCACCTGGAACACCGGGCGGCTCGACTCCTATCTCATCGAGATCACCGCCGACGTGCTGTCGCACACGGACGCCGCCACGGGCAAGCCCTTCGTGGACGTCGTGCTCGACCAGGCCGAGCAGAAGGGCACCGGCCGCTGGACGGTGCAGGCCGCGCTCGACCTCGGCGTGCCCGTCACCGGCATCGCCGAGGCGGTCTTCGCCCGCTCGTTGTCGGGCCACGTCGAGATGCGCCAGGCGGCGCGCGAGCTGCCCGGCCCGTCGGTGGGCGGCCTGCCGGCGTCGTTCGGCGACGACGTGGAGCAGGCGCTGTACGCGTCCAAGGTCGTGGCCTACGCCCAGGGCTTCAACGAGATCCAGGCCGGCAGCGCCGAGTACGGCTGGGACATCGACCTCGGCGCGACCGCGACGATCTGGCGCGGCGGATGCATCATCAGGGCGCGGTTCCTCGACCGCATCCGGGCCGCCTACGAGGCCGACCCGAACGTGCCCACGCTGCTGGCGGACGCCGACTTCGCGGCCGAGGTGGGCGCGGCCCAGGAGTCGTGGCGTGACGTCGTGGTGGCGGCGGTACGCGGCGGCGTCCCCGCGCCCGGCTTCGCCAGCTCGCTGTCGTACTACGACGCTCTGCGCGCCGAGCGGCTGCCGGCCGCGCTGATCCAGGCGCAGCGCGACTTCTTCGGCGCCCACACCTACCGCAGGTCCGACCGCGAGGGCGTCTACCACACCCTCTGGGAGCTCTCCGAGCGCCGCGAGGCCCGCGTCGACGTCTGACCGGCCGGCCGCCCGACGGTGAGGGACCGATCTCCCTCAGGACGCCGACGTGGCGCGCTGCTCCTGCTCGGCGATGAGACGGGCGAGGGTGGTGGCGTCGTCGGCGTCCACGGTGCGCCAGACTCCGGCGGCCTCGGCGTCGTCGTCGAACCGGACGCGGGTCGCCCAGAAGCGGCCGGTGTCCGACCGGAAGACCGTCCACCCGGCTGTTTCGGGGGTCGAGAGCCTCATCGTTTACCCTCTTCCCTGCTCGGGGAGAACGCTTGTGGACTAATACATATATGTCGCATTTCTCGCACCGAACCTAACTCGGACCACGCAGCAAAAGCACCCAGAGGCACAGGAATCACCCTTCAGGGTTTCGCCATTTCGCCGTCATCGAACTGTGCGCCTGACATCCGCGCTACCGTCATTGTGAGTATCCGATAACGGCGTGTCACCGTTGCACCGGTGCCGCACCGTCGTTGCCGCAACACGGGGAGTTACCATGACGACCGGTGCCGATCTGCGCGCCGCCCGCACCCGCGCGGGTCTCAGCCTCGGTCAGCTCTCCGCCCGGACCGGCGTCTCACCAGGTCACCTCAGCAGAGTGGAGCGTGGTGACCGTGAGGTCACCCCCGCGCTCCTGCACCGTTACGAGCTCGCGCTGGGCCCGATCCCGGTTCCCGATCCGGCGACGAGAACACCGGATGCAGACGGCCCTTCAACGGGTACCTTCGATGACATGAAGCGTCGGGGCCTACTCTCAGTCATCGCGGCCGCGTCCGTCGGTGTGGCCGCGGGCGAACCCTTGACAAGCTTGTTAGACGGACTGGCGGCCGGTTTACCGGCCCGTGTCGGTTTATCCGAAGTGCAGGCCGTCGAGGCGGCGGCCGATCTCTACATGCGCATGGATCTCGCGCGCGGCGGCAACGGCGCCATGGCCATGGCGCGCGGCGCGCTCGAATGGGCGGTCAGGCTCCAGGGCCAGCCGATGAGCGACGCCACCCGCGAGCGGCTGGCCTCCGCCATCGGGCTGCTCGCCGACCGCCTGGGCTGGGCCACGTACGACCAGGGCCAGATCGAGCCCGCCACCAAGATCCTCACCTTCGCCCTCGACTGCAGCGCGCGGGGCGCCGACCGCGACCTCCGGGCGCACACCATGCTCGACCTGTCGGTGTCCTTCGCCGACATCGGCCGGCCGCACGACGGCGTCGAGATCCTCCGCCTGGCCCTGGGCGACGAACGCATCTCCAGCGCCGAGCGGGCCAACGTCCACGCCGTGGCGGCCCGCCACTGCGCGGCGGCGGGCGACCGCCAGGCCGGCGTGCGGCACATCGGCCTGGCGCAGGAGGCCCTGGCCCGCGCCGAGCCCGCCGTCGCGCCCGACTGGGCCCGCCACATCACCGTCTCCCCCGGCCACCACGACAGCGCGCTCGGCCTGGCTCTGTACGAGCTCGGCGACCACACCCGCGCGCACGAACGCCTGGCCGCCGCGCTCGAACGGCTCGGCGAGGGCCGCACGCGCACCGGCCTGCGCTGCCTCACCCGCGTCGCGGTGCTGCGCATGCGCGAGGGCGACCTCGAAGGCGGCGCGTCCCAGGCCCGACGGGCGGTCGCCCAGTCCTCCGGCGTCCGCTCCACCCGCGTCGCCCGAGACCTCCAGATGATGATCGACGGCGTCCGGCGCTGCGGCATGGCCGACCTCGCCCGCGAACTGGAGCAGTCCATCGTCGCCGCCTGACCGCGGCGGCGACGACGTCGCGGCGGAGGCGGCGCGGGCCGCGTCCCGAGACGGGCGAGCGCGCCCCGGCCGTCTCGGCGTGGCCGGGGTGGACCTTCGCCGGCGGAGGAGATCGGCCGTTCGGCCGACACCGGCGGGCCCCGGGTGCACTAGCCTCACCTGGGTTCCCCGCTTCGCGCGGCCCGCACGGCCCGGATGGTCCGCCGTGCCCCGCGGCCCTCCCCGGAAGGTGTGTTCATTGATCGGCTGGTTTGAGGCGCTCGTGCTCGGCCTGGTGCAGGGACTGACGGAGTTCCTGCCCATCTCGTCCAGCGCCCACATCAGAGTCGTCTCGGCGTTCTTCGGCTGGCGCGACCCGGGGGCCGCGTTCACCGCCGTCATCCAGCTCGGCACCGAGACCGCCGTGCTGATCTACTTCCGCAAGCGCATCTGGGACATCATCACCACCTGGACGCGCTCACTGTGGACCCCCGAGCTGCGGCAGGACTCCGCGGCCCGCATGGGCTGGTACGTCATCGCGGGCAGCATCCCGATCGGCGTCCTGGGGCTGACCTTCAAGGAGCAGATCGAGACGACCGTGCGCGACCTGCGCCTGGTGGGCGCCTGCCTGATCGTCTTCGGCCTGCTGCTGGCGGTGGCCGACCGCATGGCGCGCAACGAGCTGACCCTCGACAAGCACCTGAACCTCCCGCACGCCCTGACCTACGGCTTCGCCCAGGCGCTGGCCCTCGTGCCCGGCGTCTCGCGCTCCGGCGGCACCACGGGGGCCGGGCTGCTGCTCGGCTACCGGCGCGAGGAGGCGGCGGAGTACTCCTTCCTGCTCGCCATCCCCGCCGTGCTCATGTCGGGCGCGCTGGAGCTGCTGGAGATCGGCGAGGGCCACGCCCCCGCGTGGGGCCCGACGATCCTCGCCACCATCGTGTCGTTCGCGGTCGGCTACGCGGCCATCGCCTGGTTCCTCAGGTACATCAGCACCCACCGCTTCACTCCTTTCATCATCTACCGGGTGGTCCTCGGCCTGCTGGTGATCGCCGCGGTGAGCTTCGACCTGATCCCGGCCATCTGAGCACCGCGCCGCCGCTGAGCGTGTCTCGACAGAGTCAGTAACATTTTCTGATTCATCCCGTTAAGATCTGTTTTGATCATCATTTCTGAGCGGGGAGCGATGCTGACGCTGTGGTACGACCGTCCCGCGGCGGGGCCGGATGAGCACGACGCCTGGCAGCGCCCCGCCCTGCCCATCGGCAACGGCCGGCTCGGGGCGATGGTCTTCGGCGGCGTCCGCGACGAGCGCCTCGTTCTGAACGAGAGCACCCTGTGGACGGGCGGCCCGGGGTCGCGGCACGCCGGGCCGGGCTCCTACCAGCCGCTCGCCGACCTTTCGCTCACCGTCGAGACGCCGGGCGCCGTCTGCGGCTACCGGCGGGAGCTCGACCCGCGGACGGCCGTAGCGTCGGTGCGCTACACGGCCGGCGGCGTCGTCTTCGTCCGCGAGCACTTCGCCAGCCACCCCGCCCAGGTCGTGGTCGTGCGGCTGACCGCCGGCCGTCCCGGCGGCGTCACGCTCGTCGTCCGGCTGACCGGCACGGCCCCGTGTCACACCGGGGGCGTCCGCGTCGCCGGGGCCGGCCTCCTGACCCTGCGGGGGGCGCTGGAGGACAACGGGCTCCGGTTCGAGTGCCAGGTCCGCGTACTGAACGAAGGCGGCGACCGCGCGGACGCGGAGGGCGCCGTCACCGTGACCGCCGCCGACGCCGTCACCCTCGTGGTCGGCGCGGGGACCGACTACGCCGCCGCGCACCCCGCCTACCGGGGCCACGACCCGCACGAGCCGGTCACCGCGCGCATGGACGCGGCCGGCGCGCGCGGCTACGCCGCGCTGCGCGCCGAGCACGTCGCCGACCACCGCCGCCTGTTCGACCGGGTGCGGCTCGACCTCGGGCAGGGCGCCCCCCTGCACGCGGCGGGTCCGGCCGGCCGGGAACCCGCCCTCCCGGGAGCCCACGCGGCGGCGTTCCCCGACGGCCCGGAGACGGCACGATCGGGCGGCCCGGCGACCGCACCGGCGGGTGGCCAAGGGAGGGCACCGGCGGGTGGCCGGGAGCCGGCACCGGCGGGTGGCCCGCGGACGGCGCCGGCGGACCAGCCGGCGGTCGCGCCCCTGGATCGGGCGCTCGCCGCGTACGGCGGCGGGGGGCCGGGCGACCGGGCTCTGGAGGCGCTGCTGTTCTCCTACGGGCGTTACCTGCTCATCGCGTCGGCCCGCGAGGGGTCGCCGGCGCCGGCCGGGCTGCGCGGCGGCCTGTGGCGGGACGGGGCGGGCCCGCCGTGGACCGCCGCCGGGCATCCGGCGCTCACGATGCCGATGAGCCACTGGCCCGCCGAGGTCACCGGGCTCGGCGAGTGCGCGGAGCCGCTGTCGCGCCACCTCGGCGCGCTGCGTCCCCCGGGCCGGGCCGCCGCCGAGGCGTCCGGCGGAACCGGCTGGCTGACGCACGCCGTCACCGACCCGTTCGGCTTCACCGGCCCCGCCGAGGGGACGGGTGGCACGCGCGCGATCACCGGCCCGTTCGGCCTCACCGGCCCGGGCGCGGGGACGAGTGGCACGCGCACGGTCACCGGCCCGTTCGGGCCCACCGGCCCCGGCGCGGGGACGGGCCCCCGGTTCCCCGAGGGGGGCGCCTGGCTCGCCCAGCACGCCTACGAGCGGTTCCTGTTCGGCGGGGACGCCGCCTACCTGCGTGACCACGCCTACCCCCTGCTCAGGGAGGCGGCGGAGTTCTGGCTCGACCGGCTGGCCGGCGACGGCGGCCTGCTCGGCCCGTCGTCGGACGGCGCGGCGAGCGCGCAGCAGATCGTGTGGGACCTGGTGGCCAACACCGTCGAGGCCGCGGAGTTCCTGGGGCTCGACCCCGGCTACCGCCTGCTGCGAGCCCTCGGCGAGCTCGACGAGGGCCTGCGGGTCGGCGCGGCCGGCCAGCTCCAGGAGTGGCGGGACGACCGGGAGGACCCGTGGGCCGCCGACCCGGGCGTCCTGCACCTGTTCGCGCTGCATCCGGGCCGCAGGATCCGCCCCTGCACCCCGCTCGGCGAGGCCGCGCGGGTGACGCTCGAACGGCGCGGCGACGGCGGGCCGTGCTGGAGCCGGGCCTGGAAGATCAGCCTGTGGGCCCGCCTGCTCGACGGCGACCGGGCGCACCGCCTGCTCGCCGGGCAGATCGCCGACGCCGCCCGCCCCGGCCCGCGCGACGATCCGCCCTTCCAGGCGGCCGGGGTGCTCGGGACCACGGCCGGGATCGCCGAGATGCTGGTGCAGAGCCACGCCGGGGTGGTCGACGTGCTGCCCGCGCCGCCGTCCGCGTGGCCGCACGGCTCCTTCGACGGGCTGCGCGCCCGCGGCGGCCACACCGTGGGGGCCACCTGGGTGAACGGCGAGGTGGCCGAGGTCCGCCTGACCGCCGGACACGACGGCGAGGTCCGGGTGCGCAACGTGGCCTTCCTCGGCGGGTGCGGCGCGAGCGTGCCGTGCGCGGTGGAGGCCGACACCGCCGTCGTCCCGGCCAGGGCGGGGCACACCTACCGGCTCACGCCCGTCCGGTGACCCCGCGCCGCCCGGCGCGAAGCATCCCCCCGGCCATGGCCGAACGGCCACAGGTGACACCGCGCCACGCGGCGCGAAGCATTCCCGGCCATGGGGCGGAACGGCCACAATCGCATGCCGGTAGGGCGATGCGAGCCGCCGGGCGAGGCGACTGTGGGAGACTGCCGATTTGCTGACTTGTTGGGCTATCGCCTGCGGAGGGCTTTGCGATGGGGACTCCAGGCCAGCTCGTCGTCAAGCGGTACCGGCTCGTGCGGGCGCTGGGCCAGGGCGGCATGGGCATGGTCTGGGAGGGGCACGACACGCTCCTCGACCGGCCGGTCGCGGTCAAGGAAGTGCTCATGCCGCCCCGGCTCGACTCCCGGCGCCAGCTCGACCTGATCCACCAGACCTCCCGCGAGGCCCGCACCGCCGCCAAGCTCAACCACCGCAGCATCGTCCGGGTCTTCGACGTCGCCGACGAGGACGGCCGGCCCTGGATCATCATGGAGCTCGTCCCCTCGCGCTCGCTCGACCGGGTGATCGGCAGCGAGGGGCCGCTGTCGGTGGCACGCGCCGCCGTCATCGGCAGCGGCGTGCTCACCGCCCTGTCGGTCGCGCACGCCGCGGGCGTGGTGCACCGCGACGTCAAGCCGGCCAACATCCTCATCGGCTACGACGGGCGCATCGTGCTCAGCGACTTCGGCATCGCGACGACGCTCAACGACCCGAACGCGCACCGCGGCGGCGCCACCGGCTCGCCCGGCTTCCTCGCGCCCGAACGCGTCCAGGGATCACCCGCCGCGCCGGCGTCCGACCTGTGGTCGCTCGGCGCGACCCTCTACGCCACGGTGGTCGGCAGGCCGCCGTTCGGCAGCGGCAGGGGGCCGCTCGCCTCGCTGCTCACGCTGGACACCGAGGTCGCCAAGGCCCCGGCCGAGCTGCGCCCGGTGCTGGCCGGCCTGCTCGTCGCCGACCCCGTCAAGCGCATGGGCGCCGAGGAGGCCAAGCGGCTCCTGGACGCCGTCGTCACCCCGCCCGCGCCCGTCACCGTGCGCATGGGGGACGCCGCCCGCACCAAGCTCCTCGCGGGGGTGGCGGCGGCCGTGGTGGTCGCGGGGACGGTCGGCGGCTGGGCCGTGCTGCGCCCCTCCGGCGCCGCCGGCGCCGAGCCCGGCGCCTCGTCCCCCTTCGCCGCGCCGACCACGGCTCCCACCACCACCCCCACGACCGCCGCCCCCTCGCCGACGGCCGGGCTGCCGCCGCTGCGGTGGTACGACGCCGGGCAGGGCTGGCGGGCTCGGGTGCCGCGGGGCTGGCGGCTCACCAAACGGCAGGGCTCCTTCACGTGGGCCGCCAGCACGGGCACCGCCTACCTCGGGCTCCAGGTGTTCGACCGGCGCGGGCGCGACGCGCTGACGCTGCTGCGCGAGACCGAGACGTCGCTGTCCGGCGCCGTGCGCGAGTACCGGCGGATCCGCCTGGAGAAGGCTCCGGGGCGTGACACGGCGGAGTGGGAGAGCACCTGGACGGGCCCTGGCCACCACCCCTGGGCGGTGTCGGGCGTGGACTACCACGAGGTGCGGCGCGTGGTCGTCAGCGGCGACCGGGTCAGCGTCATCGACTTCGCGGCCGTCCGGTCGGAGTGGGAGCGCCTGCGGCCGACCATGCGGGCGGTGCTGAAGTACTACCGCCCCCCGGCCCCCGGAGGCTGAAAGCGCGCCCCGGCCCCGGAGGCCGACGCGCCCCGGTCCCCGGAGGCCGGCGGCGCGCCCCACCGCACCGCCGGGCGGGCGGAAAGTCCTCCGGTGCGGCGTCTGACGGGCGGCGTCCCCGCGACATGACCGGCTGACGACGCTCGGTAGTTGCAATGGTTTTCATAATCATGTTGGATCCGTGCTTATGAGAGTTGCCTTCGTGGGCAAGGGCGGAAGCGGCAAGACCACCCTGTCCTCCCTCTTCGCCCGGTACGCGGCCCGTCAAGGGCACCCGCTCGTGGCCGTCGACGCCGACATCAACCAGCACCTGGGGCTGGCCCTGGGCCTCGGCCCCGCCGACCTGCCCGCACCGCTGGGCGCCGCCATCACCGAGATCAAGGACTACCTGCGCGGGGACAACCCCCGGGTGCCCTCCGCGGCCACCATGGTGAAGACCACCCCGCCCGGCCGGGGCTCGCGCCTGGTCGGCATCGACGACGCCTTCTTCGCGGAGCGGCACACGACCCGCGTCCAGGGCTTCGGGCTGATGGTCACCGGGCCCTTCGAGGAGGACGACCTCGGCGTCGCGTGCTACCACTCCAAGGTCGGCGCGGTCGAGCTCTTCCTCAACCACCTGGTCGAGGGCCCCGACGAGTTCGTCGTCGTCGACATGACCGCCGGGGGCGACTCCTTCGCCTCGGGCCTGTTCACCCGGTTCGACATGACGTTCCTGGTCGCCGAGCCCACCCGGCAGGGGGTGGGCGTCTACCGCCAGTACCGCGACCACGCCCGCGACTTCGACGTGCCCATCGCGGTGGTCGGCAACAAGGTGCACTCGGAGGCCGACGTCGCCTTCCTGCGCGAGCACGTGGGTGACGACCTGCTGGTGTGCTTCGAGCACTCCCCGGCGGTCCGCGCGATGGAGCAGGGCAGGGCCCTCACCCTCGACGACCTCGAACCGGCCAACGAGGAGGCCCTCGCGGTGCTCCTCGGCCGGGTGCGCACCCAGGAGAAGGACTGGGAGAAGTTCGGCCGCCAGACGATCGAGTTCCACACCCGCAACGCCAGGGCGTGGGCCAACCGCGCCACCGGGGAGGACCTCATCGGCCAGATCGACCCCGGCTTCGTCTTCGGGCGCCGTCCCGCCGTCATGGCCTGACGACGACCTTGACCGCCATCTTGACGAAGTGGTCGGCGCCCACGTGACTGTCCCCCTCGCGCCACCTGCTGTACAGCCGACGTGACGCCTAACGTCGGATTCGTCCTTCCGAGAGGAGAACACAGCATGTCGCTCACCGTTCCCAACGAGCTACTCGACCAGGCCAGGGCCGGCGACGTCGACGACGAGTCGTTCCTCGCCTGTGTCCGCGACTCCCTGCCCTACGCTTGGGCGCTGGTCACCGAACTGGTCCAGCGACGCCAGGAGACCGGTGCCGAGTTCGCCGACAACGAGGTCCCGCCACCTGACGAGGCGGCTCGCGGCCAGTTGCTGCGCTGCCTGGCCAGCGACGCCATGCGCGGCGCCCTCGAACGTCACTTCGGCGTGCGTCTCGCCTTCCAGAACTGCCACCGCGTCGCGGTCTTCGACCCCGCGGCCGAGAAGGCGCTCGCCGAGTTCACCACCGCACGCGCCCAGATCCTCAACCAGCGTCCCGACCTCGTCGACTGCTGAGGCGCGCTCCCGGGCGACCGCAGGCTCCCGCGGCCTCACCCGCGCCACGGGAGCCGTGCGGCGGCCGGCGCGGTCGCCCGCGCCGGCCGCCTCTCACCCCGTTCCCCGCCGGAAAACCTGGTGCCCCTGGTCACCCCGTTCCCCCCGGAACGTTCGGCGCCCCGTGCTCACCCCGTCCCCGTCGACGTCCCCGTCCCCGTGGTCGTGCCGTGGGCCGCGCGTGCGAGCGGTCAGCTCTCCTCGGTCTCGTAGATGTAGTTCCAGCGGCCGCAGGACTTCTTCTTGTCGAACTTGTCGTTGTAGTAGCACACCCGGACCTGGATGCTGTCGACGTCGTGCTCGTAGAAGTGGAAGTAGCGGGCGCCGTGGGACCCGCACTTCTTGGCGAAGTAGGTCGACTCCTCGCCGTCCTCGTCCTCGAACTTCACCTGCGTGTAGCCGCACAGCCACCACGGGGAGTGCTTGTCGTACAGCTTGCCGTCGACGTGCATCCGGCCCTTCTTGTCCTCCCAGACGTGGCCCTTGGCCTTGGCGCGCGAGCCGTTGTAGTACTTCGAGTAGTAGGAGCCCCAGGAGTCCTCCCAGCCGAACCCGGAGGCTGTGGTGGGAGCGGTCGCGGGGGTCGTCACGGCACTGGCCGAGGCGGCGGCGGGCACACCCACCGCGATGACGGCGGTGACGGCGGCGAGGCCGAGCGTGGTGCGGAGCGAGCGGCGCATGTGGTTCTCCTGAAGCTGAGGGTTCCCGGTTCTTCTGCTCACCGGGGCTTGTGCTCTAGTGATAGAGCCCTCCGCCTGCAGGCCGCTTACAGCGGGCTTATGTCCGCCTGCAAGGCACTTGAGGCGGCCCGCCGGATCCGGCCGGAATGCCGAATCCGGGTCGATAGCCGCATATCGCACGTGACCGCCCCCGCGAGGGGCCGCGCCCGATTGCCCCCAGCCTGACCTCGAATGCTCAACGTGAGATTGAAGAGCAATCAACACGCGGCTTAACGGGAGGCGTTCGCATAGGGATATACCAACGGGGGATCTATCATTTGCCCAAGAAACCGCGCAAAGGCTGGAGATTTCGAAGAATGGCTGGTCAGGGAGGACAGGCTGGCCTGAGCTTCGCCGTGCTCGGGCCGGTGCGCGCCTGGCTGGACGGCCGGGAACTGGAGCTGGGCACGCCCCTCCAGCGCTCCATCCTCGCCATGCTGCTGCTGCGCGAGGGCCGCGCGGTCACCCCCATGGAGATGATCGACGCCGTCTGGGGCGAGGACGCGCCGCCGCGCGCGCTCGGGGCGCTGCGCACCTACGTGTCCCGGCTGCGCGCCGTCCTGGAACCCGACCGGTCGCCGCGCACCCGCCCGGAGCTGCTCACCTCGGTCGGACGCGGCTACGCCCTGCGCCTGGAGCCCAACGCCCTCGACCTGGCCCTCTTCGAGCACCGCGTCACCGCGGCCGAGGCCGAGCGCCGGGCCGGCGACCTCGCCGGCGCCGCCGAGACCGTGCGCGGGGCGCTCGCCCTGTGGTCGGGCGAGCCGCTCGCGGGCGCCGTCGGCCCGTACGTCGAGAACCAGCGCGGCAGGCTCGTCGAGCGCCGGATCGGCGTGGTGGAGACCCTGATGGAGCTCGACCTCGAACTGGGCAGGCACGCCGCCGTCATCCCCGAGCTGATCGCCCTGACGGCCGAGCACCCGCTGAGGGAGCGGCTGCGCGGGCAGCTCATGCTGGCCTACTACCGCTGCGGGCGCCAGGCCGACGCGCTGGCGGTCTTCACCGACACCCGGCACGCCCTGGTCGAGGAGCTCGGCATCGACCCCGGCCGCGAGCTGGCCTCCCTCCACCAGCGCATGCTCGCCGCGGACGCCCGCCTCGGCTGGGAGGAGGCCACCGGCCCGGCGCGCGCCGACGGGGGGCGCGCTCCCGCCGCCCCGGGCACGGCCGGCCCGGGGCCCGGCGACCACACACACGAGGCGGCGGGCGGGCAGGCCGAGGCCGGCAAGCCCGAGGAGGAGCACCCGGCGCCACCGGAGATGCCGCGCCCGGCGCAGCTGCCCGCCGCGGTGAGCGACTTCACCGGGCGCAAGCAGGTCGTCAACCGGATGCGCACGCTGCTGACCAGCGCCACCGGCAGCGACGGCATGCCGGTCGTCGCCGTCTGCGGGATCGGCGGCGTCGGCAAGACGGCGCTCGCCGTGCACGTCGCCCACTCCCTGCACGAGGTCTTCCCCGACGGCCAGCTCTACGCCGACCTGCGGGGGCACGGCGACGAGCCGCCCGCGCCGGAGTCGGTGCTGGCCGCGTTCCTGCGCGCCCTCGGCACGCCCGTCGACGTCATCCCCGACGGACTGGCCGAACGCGCCGCCCTGTTCCGCTCGCAGCTCGCCGAACGGCGCATGCTCGTGCTGCTGGACAACGCCCGCCACGCCGAGCAGGTCGAGCACCTGCTCCCGGGCACGGCCGGGTGCGCGGCGATCATCACCAGCCGAGCGAAGCTCGCCGACCTCCCCTCGGCCCGGCTGCTCGACCTTGAGGTCATGGAGCCGGAGGAGGCGCTCGGGCTGTTCTCGGCCGTCGCCGGCCCCGAGCGCGTCGCCGTCGAGCGTGCCGCGGCCATGGACGTCGTCGCCATCTGCGGCTTCCTGCCGCTGGCCGTCCGCATCGTCGCCGCCCGCCTGGCGGCACGGCCCGCCTGGACGGTCGCCTCGCTGGTGCCGCGGCTGGCCGACGAGCACCGCCGCCTGGACGAGATGCGCGTCGGTCACCTCGCGGTGAACGCCACCTTCTCGCTGGGGTACGGTCACCTGGAGCCGGGCCAGGCCCGCGCGTTCCGGCTGCTGTCCCTGCCGAACGGCCCCGACATCTCCCTCCAGGCCGCCGCCGCCGTGCTGTCCATGAGCGTCATCGAGACCGAGGACATGCTGGAGTCCCTGGTGGACGTCAGCCTGCTGGAGGCCCCGGCTCCCGGCCGCTACCGCTACCACGACCTGCTCAAGCTCTTCGCCCGCAGGCAGGCCGAGGTGAGCGAGGACCCCGCGGCGTGCGCGCTCGCGCTGCGCCGGCTGCTCGGCTTCTACCTGGCGTCCGCGCAGGCCGCGCACCGCCTCGCCTACGAGGGCAGCGTGATCGCCGACCACCTGGCCGTGACCGGCGCGTACGGGCGCGCCTTCGTCGGCGCGGAGGAGGCCGTCGCCTGGCTCACGGCCGAGGCAGAGACCCTGTTCGGGGCGATCGGCCAGACGGCCGAGTCCGGCCCCACGCCGCAGACGCTGCTGCCCGCCGCCGACCTGCTCCTGGCCATGGAGCCGCTGCTGGAGTCCGGGGCCTACGTCAGGGAGTTCGCCGGCCGGACCGCCGTCGTGCTGGCCGCCGCGCGCGCCATCGGCGACCGGGCGAGCGAGCTGCGCTGCCGGTACGTGCACGGCCGGGTGCTGTTCGGGGCCAACCAGCTCGCCGCCGCCGACGAGCAGTTCCGGGCGGCCCTGGAGCTGGCGGCCGCCACCGGCGACCGGATCGTCACCGGGGAGCTGCAGAACGGGCGCGCGGTCGTCGCAGGCCGGCAGCGCCGCCACGAGGACGCGCTGGTGCTGTTCGACTCCGCGCTCAAGGCGTACCGGGAGATCGGCGCGGCGGCGGGGGAGGCGCTGGTGGCCAGCTACTCCGCCCGTGACCATCTGGCGCTCGGCCACCCGGAGGACGCCATCGCCGCCGCCGAACGCGGCCTGGCCATCTTCACCGAGCTGGGCAGCGGCGCGGGCATGGCCCGGGCCCGATACCACCTCGGCATCGTCCTGTCCCGGGTCGGCCGGCTGACCGAGGCGGTCGTGCACCACGCCGAGTGCCTCGACTTCTTCCGCGCCGGCGACCAGAAGGTGTGGGAGCAGCGCGTGTGCTGCCGTCTCGCGGAGACCTTCATCGCCGCCGAGCGGTACAAGGACGCCGCCCGGCACGCCGAGCAGGCGCTCACGCTCAGCAGGGAGATGGGCCACCCATACGGCGAGGCGCTGTCGCTGACGGTGCTAGGCCGGGCGCTGGCGGGGCTCGGCAGCGTCCGGCGCAGCGGCGACTGCCTGAGGCGCGCCTTCGAGATCTTCACCCGGCTCGGCTCCCCCGAGGCCGACGATTTGCGCGCCCTTCTGAAGCTCGACCAGCTCAGCGATTAGGTCGCGCACCGTGCCGCTGAAGGGGTCGTCGTCCAGCCGCGTCATCCACACGTGGTTGATCACCTGTTGGCTCACCAAGTTCCGTCGAGGTCGTCGTCCGGGAGTCGTGGGTGCCCGGCCGGCCGTCCGCCGCCGCGTCGACGCCAGGGGGCCCGGTACCTTCAGGAGGCGTCCCGCGGCGGCACGGCCGCCTCACGAAAACGACGACGACCGGCCGGGCGTGGCACGGAGTTCGAACCCCTCAACCTCCGTGCCCACGACACCAGCGTGCTCGGGGCGGTTCAACGTCGGATCAACAGCCGATGAACACCCCCGGCCAAGCGCTCCGACCAGCCGGGACGCCGGGCGGGCAAGCGGCTCGCAAGTGCCGGTCAAGGGTGCGCGGGTATCAACGGGGTGTAAGAAGCCCGCACCGGCTCTACAAGGAGCGGATCCTCGATGCTGATCCCCTGTTTCGCGTGTGAGTCCAGGTTCCGGCCGGACGAGTACTTCCTCGCCTGCCACGACTACAACCGCGGCATGGATCTGGTGGCGTGGACCTGCCCCCGGTGCGGCAACCGGGACGACCTGCGGGTGCTGCCCGGCGCCCTGGGCTTCGGCTACCCGCGCAGCGGCCGGTTCGACGTCCACGACCGCTTCCACGTCCCCGGCCTGCGCCGCCAACGCGGCGACCTTCGGCTGGACATCTCCCTGGACAAGGAGGTCTGGCGCGTCCCCACCCGCCTCCGTCAGGCCGCCTGACCGGCCCCGCGGGCGGGCTCAGGGAAGCCGCAGGCTGTTCCAGGCGGCCTCGCACAGGGCCCGGATCTCCTCCTCGGTGGGCTGGTGGGCGCCGGAGAACCACAGGCGGCACATCTCGGTCGCCGGGCCGAGCCACAGCACGTAACACATCGTCGGGTGCACCGGGCGCAGCACGCCGTCCTTCATGTGCGGGCGCCACCAGTCGGAGACCTGGCGGAAGAACGCCCTGCGCGACTCGGCGACCTCCGAGCCGCCCGGCTCCTCGCGGCGCGGCGGCCGCTCGCTGAGCAGGATGCGCGCCCGCTCCGGGTGCTCGCCGCACCATGCCATGTGCATGGCGACGATCGCCTCGATGCCGCCGCGCGCGGTCTCGTGCCGGCACAGCTCGTCGACGAAGACCCCCTGGTAGAGGTTCTGGATCTCGGAGTACAGCACCCCGAAGACGTGTTCCTTGCTGGCGAAGTGGTGGTAGAAGCTGCCGACGCTGACGCCGCTCTCCTCGCGGAGGCTGGCGAGGGTCGTGGCCGAGACACCGTCCTGGCTGAAGCGGCGCAGCGCGCCGTCGATGATGCGGGTGCGGCCGTCTCGCCCGTTCTTCGCGCTCTTCACAGAGTCAATGGTGACTCAACAGAACCTTGTTCTGCAAACGTCGGGGGCGGGCACCATGTTAGCGGGCGCTCCGGCCGGGTGACGGCGGGCTCGGGAACGCCGGGCGCGCGGGCCGGCGCGATCGCGGCGACGACCTCCACGGTTCCCGACTCGATCCGCGTCCGGGCGTCCGGCCACCAGTGCCTGATGATCTGGAGCGCCCTGCGGTTCTCCCCCATGACGTCCATGCCGACGTTCCGCGCCCCCCGCTCGGCGGCCCGCCTGAGCAGCGTCCGCACCAGGCGGGAGCCGACGCCCATCCCCTGCCACCCGTCGGCGACGACCACCGCGATCTCGGTCGTGTCGTCCCGCAGGAAGCCCATCGCGTGGCCGACCACGCGACTGTCGCCGTCCACGGCCAGCAGGACGTCGCGGCGGTCGTCGACCGCGACGAGGGCGCGCGCCGTCCGCCGGTCGACGCGCGGCATGCCGGTGAAGAAGCGCAGGGTGCGGCTGCGCGGGGACAGCCCGGCGACGAACGCCGTCACCCGCTCCTCGTCGTCCGGCCGGGCGGCCAGGACCGCGACCAGGGCCGGAGGAGCGGGCGCCACCTGAGTTCGATTCACAGACTCAGAGTCGCGTACGACCTCTGAGTCTGTCAACTAGACTTAGCTGTCGTTGGGAAGTGAGGGATATGACGTCCTACGATGCCTCCATGACCGCGCCGAACCACTTCCGCGTGGAGAACTGCTCCATCGAACGCACGCTGGCGATCCTGGGCGAGAAGTGGACCTTTCTCGTCCTGCGCGAGGCGTTCAACGGGGTGCGCAGGTTCGCCGACATGCAGGCCGGCACCGGAGCCCCCCGCCAGGTGCTCAGCGCCCGGCTGGCCAAGCTGGTCGAGGAGGGCCTGCTGCGCAAGGTGCCCTACCGCGAGCCCGGCAGCCGCCGGCGCGACGAGTACCGCCTCACCGAGAAGGGCCTCGACCTCTACCCGATCATGGTGAGCCTGATGCAGTGGGGCGACCGCTACCTCACCGACTCCGACGGCCCGCCGGTGATCCTCAGCCACCGCGACTGCGGCTCGCCCATCGGGGTGCACCTGCGCTGCGCCGACGGCCACGACGTGCCCTCGGCGCGCGCCGTCACCCCCGAGCCGGGGCCCGGCGCCCGCAGGCTGGCCAGCTAGGCCCGCTGCACCGCCCGCAGCACCCGCTTGAACGCGAACACCGACGCCAGCGCGGCGACGGTCATCAGCACCGCCACCGCGGCGGTGCGCACGACCAGGTAGGTCTCGATCGACCGGCTCAGCAGCAGCCACAGGCTGAGCGACCCGTTGGCGAGCTGCACGGTGCCCCACAGCAGCGACAGGTGGACGAAGAGCCTGCGCATGAGGGGGTGCCCGACCAGATGCTCGGGCAGCGGCACGAGGTCGGTCGTCACCCGCTGGATCAGCGGGCGGCGCGAGGCCGCGGTGCCGAGGAAGGCCAGGCTGGCGCAGAACACGCCGAGGGTCGGCTGCAGGAAGTAGATCACCACGTTGCCGGTGACCAGCGCCAGCGCCCCGCGCACGGTGATCGCCAGCATCGCGAGCAGGACGGTGCCGGGAACCGGCTTGCCGCGGGCCATGCGGAGCGCCGCCCCGCCGTACACCCACGCGACGGCGGCGACCAGCCCGACGGTGACCCCGCCGGCGAGCATCCCCGCGTAGAACACCGCGACCGGGATGATCATGCCTTCGAGCACACGGGGGACGGCGTGCCGGACCAGGGCCGAGATCCTCGGCACCGCGGGCAGTTCGGGTGCGGACGGCAACGCGAGAGTGGACGCTGTCATCTTCGAGGAGGCTCCCGAGTGCCTGAGCGACGTGCCGTGGACGGACAACCTCACCGACCGTACGGCATGCCCCCGGCGTTCGCGAGCGAATCGGAGAGATCATGATCCACCGGTGGCCGGCCCTTCACCGTGCCGGGAAAGCGGCCGCGTCCGGCCGTCGCCGGAGGGCTACGTGGCCGGTCAGCGCCGCACGCGGGCGTGGGCGGGTCACGGACCGCCCAGCAGGCTGCCTAGGCTGATGACGTGTACCGGTTCCTGCTCACGCCCCGCTGGCTGGCCTTCCACGCGCTGGTCCTGCTGGTCATCCCCGCCTTCCTCCTGCTGGGGCAGTGGCAGTTCGGGCGGTTCGAGGAGCGCTCGGCCGCGAGCGAGCGCACCACCGCCAACCTGGCCGCCGCGCCCGTGCCGATCACCACGCTCGACCGGCCGGGCGCCGCCGTCCCCGAGTCGGTGAAGTACCGCTCGGTCACCGTCGCCGGACGCTACGACCAGGCCAATGAGCTGCTGGTACGCCGCCGTCCCCACACCGGGCGCCCCGGCTACAACGTGCTCACCCCGCTCGTGACGGCCGACGGCGCGGCGGTGCTCGTCAACCGCGGCTGGGTCGCGATGGGCGCGACCGCCGACACCCCTCCCACGGTGCCTCCCGCTCCCTCGGGTGAGGTGAATGTCACCGGACGGCTACGCCCGGCCGAGACAGAGGAGAGCACCGGCCTCTCCGACCGCGCAGGCCTCCCGGCCCGCCAGGTGCTGCTGATCAACACCCCCTCGATCGCCGCGAGAGTGCCGTACAAGCTGTTCGGCGGCTACGTCGAGCTCACCGAGCAGCGGCCGGAGGTCACCCCGGCCCCCGAGCCGGTGACCGAGCCCGACGTCGGGGGCGGCGGCGGCCTCAACCTCGCCTACGGCGTCCAGTGGTGGCTGTTCATCGGCATCGCCGTCGGCGGGTGGTTCATGCTGATCCGCCGCGAGGCCCGCGACCTCCGCGAGCAGCGCGACGCGCCCGCGGGACCCCCGGAGAACGCCGCCGCGCTCAGCGGCCGCGGAACGGAGACGGACACCGGCCCCGCCGGGCACGGCGGCCCCGGGGCGGGCACGGACGACACGCCTGGTGCGGCGCGGAATCCGGCTTCCGGCGGCACCCCCGATCCGGGCCCGCGCCCGGCGGCCGACCCGGCCTCGCGTTCGGGCACGGACGTCCCCACCCGGCGGTCATGACAGGCTGACGGGGTAATTCGTCATGATTACGGTAAGTCCGATAACCACGCCGAGCACCGCTCCGGGTGCGAACGGATACCAACCGGAGACCTCCCAGCTTGTCTCGTGTTATTCCTGCGGCATACGGTTTCCTCGTGAACACATCGCTGCCCCCTGACCCCGAGCCAAGGCGGCGCGACTACGTCATCATGAGCGTCGACGACCACCTGATCGAGCCCCCCGACCTGTTCGAAGGCCGTCTGCAGGAGAAGTACGCCGATGCGGCCCCCAAGGTCGTCGAGACCGAGTCGGGGCACCAGGTGTGGCGGTACAACGGCACCACCTACTCCTGCGCCGGCATCGACGCCGGCGCCGGTCTCCCGCGCGAGCAGTGGACCCTCGACCCCGTGCGCTTCGACGAGATGCGTCCCGGCTGCCACGACATCGAGGCCCGCATCCAGGACATGGACGCCGCCGGCATCTGGGCCGCGCTCAACTTCCCCGGCATGCTCGCCGTCCAGTCGGGCATGGCCTTCGCCAAGACCCGCGACCAGGACCTCGGGCTGGCCCTGACGCGCGCCTGGAACGACTGGCACGTCGACGTCTGGGCCGGCACCTACCCCGAGCGCATCATCGCCCTGCAGCTGCCCTGGCTGCCCGATCCCGAGGTCGCCGCCAAGGAGATCCGCGCCAACGCGGCGCGCGGCTTCAAGGCCGTGGCGTTCCCGGAGTTCCCCACCCGCCTGCGGCTGCCGTCCCTGCACACCGGCCACTGGGATCCCTTCTTCGCCGCCTGCGAGGAGACCGGCACCGTGGTGTGCCTGCACACCGGCGCCTCGTCGTGGGCCCCGGTGCCCTCGCCGGACACCCCCATCGAGGCCATCACCACCATGATCCCGGCGAGCGCCATGTTCGCCTGCGCCGACTGGCTGTGGTCGGGCGTGCCGCTGCGCTTCCCCAAGCTGCGCATCCTCATCGTCGAGGGCGGCGTCGGCTGGCTCCCCATGCTGTCGGCCCGCGCCGACTACGCGCTCGACCACCCCGTCGCGGGCGAGGCCACCTGGGAGGGCGGCCTCAAGCCCAGCGAGGTCCTGCGCCGCAACTTCTTCTTCGGCACCCTCGACGACTACGCCCTCTCAGGCGTCCGCCTGGCCATAGGCCTGGAACACGTCCTGCTCGAGACCGGCTACCCCCGCTCGGAGTCCACCTGGCCCGACGTCCAGCAGTCCCTGGCCCGCAACCTCGGCAGCCTCCCCCCGGCCGACATAGCCCGAGTCGCCTACGGCAACGCCGCCCGCCTCTTCGGCCACCCCCTCCCCTCCCGAGCCTGGCTCCTCATGGAGCAGCTCTAACCCCCCTGGACGACGCCGGTACGGCGGAAGGCCCGGCGAACCCGGCACCGCCGTGCGGCGACCCGCCGGCGAGCCCGCGCGACCAGGGCAACGCCCCCCTGACGCACCCACGCCCCCACCGACGCACGCCGAACCCCCACCCGCCTCCGTGTCCGCCCCATCCCCGGCGCCGACACGGCGAGACGAGGACCGGCGAACCCGGCGCCGCCGTGCGGCGGCGCGCCGGTGGGTCTGTACGGCCGAGGCGGCCGTCAGAGGATCTCGCCCTGGATCCTTCGGCGCTCCCAGTCGACGTAGCGGCCGCTTTCGCCGAGGACGGAGGCGGTGAGCCACAGCAGGACGCCGAAGTCGTCGGTCACGCCTATCAGGGGGAGGAACTCGGGGATCGCGTCGATGGGCGAGACGATGTAGAGCAGACCCATGCCCATGAGCGCGAGCTTGCCCTTGCCCAGTTCGCGGTAGTCGCCGCGCAGGGTGCCGGCGATCATCTTCGGCACGGCCTTGACGCGGGACATCAGGCTCGGCGACCCCTCACGGGTCACCTCGCGGTAGACCCGCCACGACGCCATCGCACGTCCAGCCTTGACCATGGTGGCCACCCCTCCGTCTGTGCACGCGGTGCGCGCACGGTGGGAACGTCCGACTCTCGCCACTACCCCGCCGTGCTTCCCGTTAACGCCCGGCCCTTCGGGCGGAGTTCCCGCCTGGGATCGGACGGGGTTCCCGCCCTAGGGGGCGCCCGGGGCGAGGTCGCGGACGGCCTGCGGTATCGGGACCTCCCCGCCGGGGATCGGGGCCAGCACGGGCGTCGTGAGCCCGTTGGCGACGTACTCCCGGACACGCGCCCGGCAGGTGGCCGCGTCACCGTGGACGATCAGCTCGTCCACGACCTCGTCGGGTATGGCCTTGAGCGCCGCCCGGCGGTCGCCCGCCGCCCACGCGTCCCACATCGGGCGCAGCACCTCGCCGCGCCCCAGCCACTCGTGGAACGCCGCGTACACCGGCACCGTCAGGTAGGCGGCCAGCATGCGCCTGCCCAGCTCCCGCACCTTCTCGGCGTCCTCGCTGACGCACACGAACAGGCGCGCGATCAGCTCGGTCTCCGGCCCGATCTCGGCCCTGACCTGCCGCACGTCCTGCGGGGACAGCCAGTTGGTGATGGCCCCGTCGGACTCCTCGGCGGCCAGGTGGAGCATGCGGGGACGCAGCGCGGCCAGCACGATCTTGGGCGGCACCTTGGGGGCGCGGTCGAGGCGGAAGCCCTTCACCTCGAACGTCTCATACCGCTCGGTGACCTTCTCGCCCGTCATCGCGCGCTTGAGGAACCGCAGGGTGTCGCGGGTCCTGCCGTACGGCTTGGTGAACTCGCCGGCGTTCCAGCGCTCCACGATGGCCGGGGACGACGCGCCGATGCCGAGCACGAAACGCTCCGGCGCGAGGTCGGCGAGCGTCGCGGCCGACATCGCCAGCAGGCCCGGCCCACGCGTCGACACCGGGACGATCGCGGTGCCGAGCCGCAGCTCGGGCGCCCACTCGGCCGCGAGCGCGAGCGGGACGAACCCGTCGTTGCCGCTCACCTCGGCCGACCAGGCATCGGTGTATCCAAGATCGGAAAGCTCGGCGACCAGCTCCCTGGACTCCGCGAGCGAGCGGTCGTACAGCGGGATCGTCATACCCCAGCGATTCACCGTCCACCTCCTTCCGCCGACCATACCAACCGGACGGTATGTCCGCGAGATCGTGCTCGGATCCGCCTCGGCGGGCCTACGACCTGAGCTCCCGCATCGCCGTGATGAAGTCCTTGGCCACTCCTCGCAGCCCCGGGAGATGCGAGAGCCCCACCAGGCGGTCGATGAGCGGCACCATCACGTCGATCAGCCGGTAGGTGCGCTCGCACCCCGGCGAGGTGTCGTGCACCCAGTACAGCACCACGCCCATCGAGGACAGCCAGAGCAGCTCGGGAAGCTCGGCGCGAAGGTCGGGGTCGATGCGGTCGGCCGAGCCCTCGACCACCTGCCGGTAGATCGCGATGGCCGCCTCGCGGGCGGGCGCCGTCTCCCCGCTGAAAGGGCTGAGCGGATTGCCCGGCTCCGAGGCGTGTTTGTAGAACTTCACCGCGAACGCGTGGTACGGCTCGGACACCCGCACCCAGGCCCGCAGCACCCCGTCGAGCCGCCCGGCGAACCGCCGCTCGGACGCCAGGACGGCCCGGCAGGCGACCTCGTGCTCCGCGTGCGCACGGTCGTAGTACGCCTGGACGAGCTGCTCTTTCGACGCAAAGTAGTAGTAAGCAGTGCCCACGGACACGTCGGCCTCCGCCGCGATGGCACGCATGGTCGTCGCCTCGTACCCCCGCTCCCGAAAGAGGCGAAGGGCCGTCTCGACGATGACCTCCCTGGTCCTTTCTCCCCCACGCCCTCTCGGCGTCGCGTCGACCACGGGGCAACTGTACGACCGGAAGCCAAGCAAGGTCACAGACGCACAGCATGACCACCATTTTCCTGCCAAAACACGCAGAGTAGTGGAGTCACCACTTTCTACGGGTGGCATAGATCTTCTGTCGGAGGGGCGCCCGAAACAGAGGATCCATATGGTTTCGCATCCCTGCACTCGGGGGCCCGCGCGGCTTGGTGCCGGCGCGTTGCTCGCCATGCAGATCACGGTGACGGCATTCGGCCCAGCGGTACCGGCCTCGGCGGCCACCCCACAGTCGCCCGGGGCCGCCGTGTCGCGGGCCGTCGCCCGTCATGCCCACCACCAGGCCGGAACGCTCGGCGGCGTCCACAGCGCACGCGCGCACGCGCTGAGGTACTCGCTCCCCGCCCTGGAGTCGGGGCAGGCCGCGAGGAGCTGGCACGCCGCCGGCCCCGGGGAGGGCGCCCCGACGGGCGCGGTGGCCCGCCCGGGGCACGTGGTCCCGGCGCGAAGGACGGCCCCGCGGGCGTCGCGGAAGGGACGGCTTCTCAAGGGGGCGGCTCCCACGCGCCGGACCCACGCGCGGGCCGCCCGCGCGAGGTGGGGCACCCTTCCGGCGTCCCTGAGCGGGAAGGCGCGGCGGCCGTCCCTCACCGCCACGCATGCCCGCAGGACGCCCGACACGGCGAAGGCGGCCCGTGCCCTCCGGCGGGCGACCCCGCGAGTGGCGCACGCGCCCAGGATCACGGCGGCGCCGGTGAGTGGGGCCACCGCCGCGCAGGCGCCCGAGATCGCGGCGGCACCCGTGGTGGCGGCCGCCCAGGCCGCCGCGGCCCCGCAGACGGCGGCGGCGCAGGCAGCCGCCCCCGAGGCTGCGGCTCAGGCGCCCGAGGCGGTCGCCGTACCGAAGAAGGCCGTGCCCGAGGCACCGAAGACCGCCACCACACCGAAGAAGGCCGTGGCGCGGGCACCCAGGGCGGCCGTCGCACCGAAGAAGGCCGTGCCCAAGGCGTTGAAGAAGGCCACCGCACCGAACAAGACGGCGGCACAGGCACCCGAGGCGGCCGTCGCACCGAAGAAGGCGGCGGCACCCAGGGCGGCCGTCGCACCGGAGAAGGCCGTACTCAAGGCGCCGAAGGCCGTCACCGCACCGAAGAAGGCCCCGGCACAGGCACCCGAGGCGGTCATCGCGCCGAAGGCGGTCACCGCACCCGAGAAGGCTGCGGCCAAGGCCGTCGTCGTGCCCGAGACGGCCGTGGCCCGGACGCCGAAGACCGCGGCGCGGGCGAGGGCCGGCGCGGCGCGGGCCTTCAAGAGGGCCACGGCGGCCGGCGTCGCGCTCGCGGGGTCGGCGCCCGCGATCGGCAAGGCGAAGGCGCCCGCCGCCGTCGCGGTCAAGGCGCCCGGCGTGGCCCAGCCGGCCAGCGCCGCGATGTGGCGGCAGCACCGCCGGTTCCGCGACTTCCGGGTGAGTCACACGCAGGCGCACCAGCGGCTCCGGCAGGCCGGGCTGCGGTGGCGCTCATCGGGTAAGTGCGCCAGCCGCCACAGGTCCACCTGCACGTCGCTCGACACCGTGCGGCTCGGCACGCTGTGGGGGCTGGTGAACCTCAAGCGCCGCAGCGGTTGCGACATCGTGGTCACCGGCGGCACCGAGATCGGCCACGCCCCCGGCCCGCACAGCCACGGCAACGGCTACAAGATCGACGTCGTGCACAACCGGTGCATCGACCGGTTCATCAGGAGCAAGCACCGCGGCCAGATGCGCGGGGACGGCGCCCGGCTGTTCTACGAGAACCGCCCCCAGGGCGGGGAGACGGTCTACGCGAACGAGCCCAGCCACTGGGACATCACCTTCAGATGAGCCCGCGGCGCGGCGGGCGGGGGCATGACGCCACCGCCCGCCGCGCCCGGTGCCGGGGCCGCCTGCGAGCCCGGCGGGCCGCTACGCCGTGAACTCGGCGGCGAGCAGCTCGGCGATCTCGGCGGTGTTGAGGGCCGCGCCCTTGCGCAGGTTGTCGCCGCACACGAACATGTCGAGCGTGTTGGGGAAGTCCAGCGCCTGGCGGATGCGGCCGACATAGGTGGGGTCGGTGCCGACGACGTCGGCCGGGGTCGGGAACACGCCGTTCGCCGGGTCGTCCAGCACGACCACCGTGGGCGCCGCCTCCAGCACCGCGCGGGCGTCCGCCACCGTCACCGGGCCGTCGAAGGTGGCGTGCACCGCCAGCGAGTGCGTGGTGACGACGGGCACCCGCACGCAGGTCGCCGAGACCTTGAGGTCGGGGATGCCGAGGATCTTGCGCGACTCGTTGCGCACCTTGAGCTCCTCGGAGAACCAGCCGTCCTCCTTGAGCGAGCCCGCGGCCGGCACCACGTTGAGGGCGAGCGGCGCGGGGAACGGCGAGGCCAGCAGGTCGGGAACGGCCTTGCGGACGTCGCCCGCGACGGTGCCGAGCGTGCGGTTGCCCGCGACCGCCTCGATCTCGTCGTACAGCCGCTCGGGCCCCGCGACGCCCATGCCGGAGACGGCCTGGTAGGACGCGACCACCAGCTCGCGCAGGCCGTACGCCCGGTGCAGGGCGCCGAGGGCGGCCATCATCGACAGCGTCGTGCAGTTGGGGTTGGCGATGATGCCTCTGGGCCGCTCGCGCACCTTCTCGGGGTTGCACTCGGGCACCACGAGCGGCACGTCGGGGTCCATGCGGAAGGCGCCGGAGTTGTCGACCGCGACCGCGCCGCGCGAGGCGGCGATCGGGGCCCATTCGGCGGACACCTCGTCGGGGACGTCGAACATGGCGACGTCGACCCCGTCGAAGGCCTCCGGTGACAGCGCGACGACCTCGACCTCGCGGCCGCGGACCACGAGCCGCTTGCCCGCCGAGCGCGCCGAGGCGATGAGGCGGATCTCGCCCCAGACGTCGGGACGACCGGAGAGGATCTCCAGCATCACCGTGCCCACGGCGCCGGTGGCGCCGACGACGGCCAGGGTGGGCTTGGCGGTGTTCTGGTCGCTCATCGGCCGCTTCCTCCGTAGACGACGGCCTCGACCTGGTCGCTGTCGAGGTCGAAGGCGTGGTGCGCGGCGCTGACCGCCGCGTCCACCTCGTTCTGCCCGACGATGACCGAGATGCGGATCTCGGACGTCGAGATCATCTCGATGTTCACGCCGGCGTCCGCCAGCGCGCCGAAGAAGGTGGCCGTGACGCCGGGGTGCGAGCGCATGCCCGCGCCGATCAGGGACACCTTGCCGATCTGGTCGTCGAAGAGCAGCTTCTCGAACCCGATCTCGTCCTGGATGCGCTTCAGGGCCGTGACCGCGACGGTGGCGTCGGCCGAGGGCAGCGTGAAGGAGATGTCGGTGCGCCCCGTGGCGGCGGCCGAGACGTTCTGCACGATCATGTCTATGTTGATCTCCGCGCCGGCCAGGGTCCTGAAGATGGCCGCGGCCTCTCCGACCTTGTCGGGCACGCCGACCACTGTGATCTTGGCCTCGCTCCGGTCGTGCGCGACGCCGGAGATGATCGGCTGCTCCATCTCAATTCCTTCGGTGTTGGGATCGGAGACGACCCAGGTGCCTTCCCTGCTGCTGAACGAGCTGCGGACGTGGATCGGCAGGCCGAACCTCCGGGCGTACTCGACGCAGCGCAGGTGCAGGATCTTGGCGCCGCAGGCGGCCATCTCCATCGCCTCGTCGTAGGAGATGCGCGGGATCTGACGGGCGGTGGACACGATGCGCGGGTCGGCGGTGAAGATGCCGTCGACGTCGGTGTAGATCTCGCAGACGTCGGCCCGCAGGGCGGCCGCGAGCGCCACCGCGGTGGTGTCGGAGCCGCCGCGGCCGAGCGTCGTCACGTCCTTGGTGTCCTGGGAGACGCCCTGGAAGCCGGCGACGATGCCGATCTGCCCCGCTTTCAGAGCCTCCTGGATGCGGCCGGGCGTCACGTCGATGATGCGCGCCTTGCCGTGGGTGGAGTCGGTGATCACGCCCGCCTGGGAGCCGGTGAACGACCGCGCCTCGTGGCCCAGGTTGGCGATCGCCATCGCGAGCAGCGCCATCGAGATGCGCTCACCGGCCGTCAGCAGCATGTCGAGCTCGCGACCGGGCGGCAACGGCGTCACCTGCTGGGCCAGGTCGAGCAGTTCGTCGGTGGTGTCGCCCATCGCCGAGACGATGACCACGACGTCGTTTCCGGCTTTCTTCGTGGCGACGATCCGCTGGGCGACCCGCTTGATGCAAGACGCGTCGGCCACCGACGATCCGCCATATTTTTGGACAACGAGCGCCACGGGCTGTCTCCCCAAGGTTCAGTCTGCGGAGCTCACAGTCTACTGGGGGCCTCGTGACACCCTGCTGAGTTGGCCAGTATGTGGACAATCAGGCGATCGTGGTCTCTTCCACCACATCAAGGCGTGCGTGCGCGACGAGCGCCTGCAGGGCCCGCAGCGCGGCGCCGGCGTGGTTGCCCCAGGTGTTGAAGTAGGAGAACTGCCACCACCACAGCGCCTCCAGCGGGCGCCCGTTGCGGTAGTGCCCGAGGCCGTGGATCAGGTCGGCCGCGACGGCCGTGAGGTCGTCCGACAGCCGGTACGGCGTCACGCCGGTGTCCTTGTAGGGGTCGAACACCTCGGCGTAGTCGTCGACGTCGCCGAGGCGCGTGGCCAGGGCCGTGCGCACCCCGTCGAGGTCGGGGTCGGGACTGATCGCGGGCTCGAAGTTGCCCTGCAGGATCACGTCCTCGGCCGCGCCGAGCTGCGCGCCCGCCAGGCTCACCTGGGAGACCTCGACGAGCAGCAGGGGAAGCAGGATGGCGTCACCGCCCTCGCCGCCCGCGAGCCTGGTCAGGCCGTCGAGGTAGTTCTGCGCGTGCACGGCGACGCGGTCCGCGAGAGCGGCCCATCCGTCAGACATCCAGCAGCCTCCGTCCTTCGAAAGCGCGGCCCAGAGTGACCTCGTCGGCGTACTCGAGGTCGCCGCCGACCGGCAGACCGCTGGCCAATCGTGTCACTTTCAGCCCCATGCTTTTGACGAGCCTGGCGAGGTACGTGGCGGTCGCCTCGCCCTCCAGGTTGGGGTCGGTCGCGAGGATGAGCTCGGTGACCCGGCCGTCCGCCAGCCGCACCATCAGCTCCCGGATGCGCAGGTCGTCGGGGCCGATGCCCTCGATCGGGCTGATCGCCCCGCCCAGCACGTGGTAGCGGCCGCGGAACTCGCGGGTCCTCTCGATGGCGACGACGTCCTTGGACTCCTCCACCACGCAGATGACCTGGGGGTCTCGCCGGGTGTCGCGGCAGATGCGGCATTCCTCCTCGGCCGCGACGTTCCCGCAGACGCGGCAGAACCGGACCTTCTCCTTGACCTCCAGCAGCGTGTGCGCGAGCCGCCTGACGTCGGCGGGGTCCGCGGAGAGCAGGTGGAAGGCGATGCGCTGCGCGCTCTTGGGACCGACGCCGGGCAGCAGCCCCAGCTCGTCGATCAGGTTCTGGACGACCCCCTCGTACATGTGGCTAGAGCCCCGGAAGCTGGAATCCGCCTCCGCCGAGGCCCTGCGCCAGCGGGCCGAGCTTCTCCTGCTGGAGGTCGGCCGCCGCACGGACGGCGTCCCGCACGGCCGCCAGCACCAGGTCGGCGATCGTGTCGGCCGTGTCCTGCGGGTCGCCGGCGTCGACGGCCTTGGGGCTGATCTTGAGCTCCAGCAGCTCCCCGCTGCCGTTGACGGTGGCGACCACGAGACCGCCACCGGCGGTGCCCTCGACCTGCGCCTCGGTCAGCTCCTGCTGTGCCGTCGCGAGCTGCTGCTGCATGAGCTGCGCCTGCTCCAGCAACTGCTGAAGATTGACATCACCTGGATTCACGATCGTGCGCTCCTCATGACTTCGCGTGTGGCACGAGCCTACGGGGTTTGCCATGCATGTTGCACTGGCGCCCATCGGTGTTCCTCCCGGCGATGACAAAAGTCATTTCGGGGGAGCTTCTTCGCATCGCTCCGCATCGCGGCCGGACGGCTACGAGTGGTCGATCTCCTCGATGATCTTGCCGCCGAGTTCGCGCTCCACCAGGGCCATGCCGCTCAGGGCATCGGAGTCGGCGTCGGCGTCGTTGACGGGGTCGACCTCGTCGGCCTCGGACGCCGACCGCGAGGGACGTCCGGGAACGGTGTCGGGCCAGGCGGGGGAGCCCGCCTGGCGCGGACCGGCCTGCGCCGCCGCCTGGGCCGCCGAACGCGCCGCGTTCAGGCCCCGGACGGGGCCGGGGCCCTCGTCGTCCTGCGGGGCTTCCGGCCAGGGCTCGTCCGCCGGCGGGGGCGCCTCCTGCGCCGCGCGGGGCGCGGCCTGCTGCCGGCCCTGCGGCGCGCCCTGCGCCGGGGCCGCCGGCCGCCGCGCCGGGGGCGGGGCGTCGGGCGCCGGGGCGCCGGGACGCGCGGTCGCCGGCCTGGCGGCGGGGCCGTTGCGGCCTGCCTGAGGCTGGCCCGCCTGGGGCTGGGCGGACGGGGCGGTGGGGCCGCCGGAGTTGCCGACCACGGCCTCCACGCGCCAGGTGCCGCCCATGACCTCGCCGATCACGGCCGCGACCAGGCTGTCCTTGCCGCCGTTGACGAAGTTGCGCATGGCGCCGACCTGGCTGAAGCCGAGCGTGACGATGTCGCCCTCGACCCCGATGAGCTGTGAGTTGGTCTTGACGTTCGCCCAGACGGCGGGGGAGCGCTGTCTGAGCATGTCGACGATCTGCGGCCACGCCTGCTGGAACGCGCCGCCCACCTGCGCGGGGGCCTGCGCGGCCGCCGGAGCGTTCTCCGCCTGGCGCGGCGCCTGCGCCCCACCGGCCCGGGCGGGGGCCGGCCAGTCGTCCGCCGGACGTCGCGCGGCCTTGGACGCCTCACCCGGCTGCGTGTCCCGCGCCGGCGGCCCGGACGGCGCGGCGGGCGCGGGCGGCACGGACGGCGCGGACGCCGGTCGCGGCGCGGCGGCCTCCGCGGCGGGGGCGGCGGGAGCGGGATAGACGGCGGCGGGCTGGGGCGCGACGGACGGCGGCGGCCCCGGCACCACGGCGCCCGCCGTGGCGGCGGCCCCGCCGCGCTCCAGGCGCTCCAGGCGTGCGACCAGCGCGGCCTCGCCCTGGTCGGCCGCCGGGAGCAGCACCCTGGCGCACATCAGCTCCAGCAGCAGCCGGGGCGAGGTGGCGCCGCGCATCTCGGTCAGCCCGGCGTTGAACACCTCCGCCGCCCTGGTGAGCTCGGCGGGCCCCATCGAGGCGGCCTGCGCGGCGAGCCGCTCCAGCTCGTCGGCGGGACGGTCGAGCAGGCCGCTCGTCACGGCGTCGGGCACGTTGGCGAGCACGACCAGGTCGCGGAAGCGCTCCAGCACGTCCATGGCGAAGCGGCGCGGATCGTGCCCGCCCTCGACCACACGGTTCACGGCCTGGAAGACCTGCGCGCCGTCGCGCCGCGCGAACGCCGTGATGATCTCGTCGAGCAGGCCGCCGTCGGTGTACCCCAGCAGCGACACCGCGCGGGCGTAGGTGATGCCGGACTCGCCGGCCCCCGACAGCAACTGGTCGAGGACCGACAGCGAGTCGCGGGCGGACCCCGCCCCCGCCCGCACGACGAGCGGCAGCGCGGTGGCCTCGTACGGCACCGCCTCCGACTCCAGGATGTCCACCAGGAGCTGGCGCAGCGTGGCGGGCGGCATCAGCCGGAAGGGATAGTGGTGGGTGCGGGACTTGATCGTCCCGATGACCTTCTCGGGCTCGGTGGTCGCGAAGACGAACTTCAGGTGCGGCGGGGGCTCCTCGACGAGCTTGAGCAGCGCGTTGAACCCCTCCCGCGTCACCATGTGCGCCTCGTCGATGATGTAGATCTTGAAGCGCGCCGACACCGGGGCGAAGAAGGCCCGCTCGCGCAGGTCGCGGGCGTCGTCCACACCACCGTGCGAGGCGGCGTCGATCTCGATGACGTCGAGGTGCCCCGGCCCGGTGGGCGCGAGCGCCACACACGACTCGCAGACGCCGCAGGGATCGGGCGTCGGGCCCTTCTCGCAGTTCAGGGAACGGGCCAGGATGCGCGCGCTGGAGGTCTTGCCGCACCCGCGCGGCCCGCTGAACAGGTAGGCGTGGTTGACCCGCCCGTTGCTGAGCGCCTGGCGCAGCGGCTCGGTGACGTGATCCTGACCCTTGACCTCGGCGAACGTCTCAGGCCGGTACTTGCGGTAGAGGGCGAGACTCATGCCGTCTCCTCGCCTAGGGGGCCGGAGTGCGATACGCCGAAGGGCCGGCGCGACCATGCGCCCGTTCGAGTGACGACCCGCCCCGGACCCCAGCGAAAGAGACCCCTCGCACACCCGACAGAGCCCGCTTATCCTTGCTGCCTTCCGGCCCTGGGGAGGTTCACAGGATGACGCCATGCGAGGGGTCCTGGGACAGTCTAGCCGCGCCCGGCAGTACTCGGGGCCGCATGCCGCACCCGACACCGAGACCGTTTCGTGGTCACTCGCGTGGTCCGCACGCCCACCGAAGTCAGGTAAGCTTCTCGGCGGAGGATTCGCCTAGTTGGCCTAGGGCGCACGCTTGGAAAGCGTGTTGGGGGCAACCCCTCAGGAGTTCGAATCTCCTATCCTCCGCGCCTGGTTGAGGCACAAGTCACGAGGGGCCCGGTCGATACAACCGGGCCCCTCGTGCTGTCCGGGGTCTCGCTACGGGTCTCAGTCGGTGCCCGACCTGTCGCACCCGCCCCCGCCGGATCAGGTTCGCCCCCGCCCTGCCGTCGCTCTGCGTAGCCGGGTCTGCGCGCGGCGGCCGAGCGGCGGAACTCGCGTGGGAAATCTTCCGGCATGGTGTCGAATCCGGGGCCGGTCGTTCGTACAACAGGCGAGAGGCGGTCGCGGGAGGCCGCCGGAACAAGGGAGTCATGGCATGACCCAGTACTTGATCTCGTTCAACGACGGCGCGATGGACCACATCCCCGGCGAGGACTGGGCCGACGTGGGCAAGGCTTCGCACGCGGTGGTCCGGGAGGCCGTCGAAGCCGGCGTGTGGGTGTTCGGCGGCGGGCTGGAGAGGCAGCGGGCGAGCATCGTGGCCACGGACGGGACGGTCACCGACGGCCCCTACCCGGAGACCAAGGAGGTCATCGGGGGGTTCTGTGTCGTCGAGGTGGCCTCACGCGAGGAGGCGCTGGAGTGGGCCGCCAAGACCGCCGTCGCCTGCCGCTGCGCGCAGGAGGTCCGGGAGCTCCTGCCCGACCCCGAGACGGACGAGCTGCTCCGCCAGATCGGCAGGCGATGACGACATCCCGGCGACGTCTGATCGGGGAGCACCCACCACGTTGAGGCCGGCGGGGTCCGAGGGCGCCCCGCCGTCTTCGTCCGCCGCTCCACGGTGAGGTCACCCCCGCCCTCTCACGGGCCGGGCGGGGGCGGGACGCGGTGCGGGATGTGGCCCGGGTGGGACGGCGCCGGGGCGGGCGGCGCACAGGGGGGACGCAGGCCGATGGCCATGCCCGCGCCGGCGGCCATGGCGAGGATCATCGCGGCGGCCAGGGGCCCCCGGGAGACGATCATCAGCTTGATCCAGGCCCGCAGCGGCATCACCGGGAGGCTTCGGACGAAGTAGGCGGGGGGCGGCAGGTCGGGACGCATCAGCGAGATCACCCCCGTCTCACGAGTATCGCTCGATCAGCAGCGACAGTACCCAGACCCGGGCGGCCCGCCATGATCACGCGCCCGAGACCGGCCGATCACGACCTTCCCTTTACCCGCGTTTTGCCGGTAGCCGACCTTCGCCAGTTTTCTGACCTGCGGGGACGGTGCGACGTGCATGATCGTTTACTTCCGGGGCAGCGGAGGGGTCACGAGTTCTCACCGCCGAGACGAAGGAAATCGGTCCCATGGACTTCAGGGATAACGTCGGCCTGGACAGCTCACAGGTCGAGAACCGTGGCAGCGGCGGAAGACGGGGCGGCGGGCTGGCGATCGGCGGCGGCGCCGCCGGCATCATCGCGCTCATCGCCGCCTTGATCTTCGGCATCAACCCGGGCGACATCACCGGCGGCGGCGGCGGGGACACCACCGCGGTGCAGCCGTCGTCCGACCTCAGCCAGGAGTGCAAGACGGGGGCGGACGCCGACCAGTCCGAGAACTGCCGGGTGGTCGGCGTGGTGAACAGCATCCAGGCCTACTGGACCGACTCCTTCGGCCAGGGTGAGCAGGGCCAGTACAGCCCGGCCAAGACCGTCCTGTTCTCCCAGGCGGTGAGCACCGACTGCGGCGAGGCGACCTCCCAGGTGGGGCCCTTCTACTGCCCGGCCGACCGGCAGGTCTACCTCGACCTGACCTTCTTCGACGACCTCCAGAGCAAGTTCGGCGCCAAGGGCGGCCCGTTCGCGCAGGCGTACGTCATCGCCCACGAGTACGGCCACCACGTGCAGAACCTGCTCGGCACCATGGACCGCGTCCGCGGCCAGAGCCAGGGCGCCGAGAGCGACTCCGTCCGGCTGGAGCTTCAGGCCGACTGTTACGCGGGCATCTGGTCCAAGAACGCCGTGGAGACCGGCTTCTACGAGCGGGCCTTCACCGAAGCGGAGATCCAGGAGGCGCTCGACGCCGCGGCCGCCGTCGGCGACGACCGCATCCAGGAGAAGTCGCAGGGCCGCGTCGACCAGGACGCCTTCACCCACGGCTCGTCCGCCCAGCGCATGAAGTGGTTCAACACCGGCTACAAGTCCGGCGAGCCCCGCCAGTGCGACACCTTCACCGGATCGGTGTGACCAGGCCGCCCGTCGCGCGCCCGCCACGGCAGCGGCGAAGCTCGAAAACTCTCCTAAACTACATAGCGTGATCTTTAAGTCAGTCGGCGAAGGACGGCCGTACCCAGAGCACGGGCTGTCGCACCGCGAATGGGCCCGCATACCGCCCCGGCAGGTCAGGCTCGAGACGCTGATCACCACCAAGGCGGTCCTCGACCTGCACTCCCTCCTGTCGAAGGACTCGACCTTCTACGGAGACCTGTTCCCGCACGTCGTCCAGTGGCAGGGTGAGCTCTACCTGGAGGACGGGCTGCACCGGGCGCTGCGCGCGGCCCTGCACCAGCGGTCGGTCCTGCACGCCCGCGTCCTGGAGGTCGACGCCGCGCCGCCGTCCGAGTGACCCCGGCCCGGCCCACGGGTGCGAAGGAGCCAGGTAAAAGAGTGTCCGTCCGCCTGATCCGCCGGGGCCGCGCTTCCTAAGCTGCGACAGTCGCAGGGGGCGACACGGCTCATGCCGCGGGAACGCAACGTCAGGCGGGCACCGATGCGAGATGTCACACAGATCGTGGCGCAGGTACGTGAGGAACTCGCCGCGGAGCTTCGCGAGCGCGTACGGATCCGCCTTGGCGAGCAGTCCCCCGAGTGGCTGGTCGACCAGTTGATGGCGCTGGTGCTGCGCGCCGACGAGGCCCCGTACACCATCCCCCGGCAGGTGCCCCGGGGCCCGGCCGGCGAGGGCCTGTACCTCCCGCCGCCCCGCGACGCCGAGGGCGGCCACGACCACGCGGCGAGGAACGGCGGGGACTCCGGCCGCGAGCCCGGTCCCGGCGGTTCCTCCGGGGAGGCCGCGACCGGCTGGGCCGAGGACGACCGGGCGGCGCGGGCGGCCCGGGTGCGCCGCCTGGGCCTCGACCGCGACTCCCTGCCGGGCTACGTCGAGCGCTACCGGTCGCTGGGCCGCGAGGTGCTCGAAGCCGAGGGCTACCTGGTCGATCCGCCGGGCAAGGGCGGTCCGCTCATCGCCCCCCGCCATCGCACGCCCCGCGGCGAGTCCTTGCTGGCGGAGGCCAAGGACGTCCTGCACGCCTTGCTGTTCGGCGGCGAAGAGCACGGCGTCCGGCTCGACCGCGCCGAGCGCGAGCTGCTGACCCTCACGGTGCCGCGGGGCAAGGCGCACGCGGTGGCCTCGTTCCTGCGCGCCGCCACCGCGTTCGCGGCCGAGGGCGCCTGGCGCGACCCACGCCGGGCGGGGGGCGACGACCCCTCGCCGAACGTCGTGCTCCAGGTCGAGTACGGCGAGGCCCGCGACGAGCTGGTGGGCAAGGCCGTCATGGCCGCCCTGCGCCTGATCAACGACCTGGAGATCAACGAGCGGGTGCTCTACGGGCGCATGGAGGACATCGAGGAGAGCACGCTCGACCCCTGACCGGCCGCGTCCCGCACGGGAGTCGCCCCGCGAGGAGGTCCTCCCGGGGCGACCGAAGCGGGCATGACCGCGCTAGCGGCGGCTGTGCTTCCTGTGCTTCGAACTCCCGTGCTTCTTGTTCTTCTTGTGCTTCGAGCTGCCGTGTTTCTTGTTCTTCTTGTGCTTCGAGCTACCGTGTTTCTTGTTCTTCTTGTGCTTCTTTTCGCCGCGCTTGGTCTTGCACCGCTTTCCCCTGCACTGGTTCTGCAGGTCCGCGCCCGGGCTCGTGGGCGCCGCGGACACCGAGGCGGGGGCGGAGGCCGCCGCGCCGGCCGGCGTCGTGAGCGCACCGGGGATGACAAGGGCGGAAGCCACCAGAACACCGGTGGCGAGAGCGTGTCTGAGCATGAGATCACTCCGAATCGAGTGGCCGACGCCTGGGGTGTTGCCCTGGCGGGTCGAGCGCCGCGGAGGCCGGGTTTACTCGGGACACCGCAAAACGGCGCGAAACTACAAAGTTCACCCTAACCGGGCGGAATGCAGCGAGCAGCCGTGAAGAGGCAAAGCCTTGGTTGCGGCATTCGGAGGGTCTTGGAGGTTTATAGGCTGATTCACAGCGCATTGTCGTGAATCAGGAGAATGGCCATTCAGCCGGGTTCCCCGGCCGCCGCGAACGACCCGCCACCCCGCTCGGCCCACGCGTCGATCCGCTGGTCCTCAGGTTTATTCGGTTGACGAGGCGGTCCCGGGTGGGAACCCTGAGCGGGTGTTGATAAGACGTGAGTCGCCGGCGGACATTTCGTCGATCCATGAGGTCCACACCGCCGCCTTCGGCAAGCCCGGCACGCCCGGCGACCCCCCTGCCGAGGCGGGCCTGGTGGACGCCCTGCGTGCCTGCGACGCCTGGCTGCCGGCACTGTCGCTGGTCGCCACGACGCCCGACGGCGCGGTCGCCGGTCACGTCGTCTGCACCCGGGCAACGGCCGGGTCCACCCCCGTGCTCGGTCTCGGCCCGCTAGGCGTCCTGCCCGCCCACCAGGGGCGCGGCGTCGGCCACGCTCTCATGCACGCCGTCCTCGGAGCCGCCGACGCGTTGGACGAGCCCCTCGTCATCCTCCTCGGCCACCGCGACTACTACCCGCGCTTCGGGTTCCGCCCCGCCGAGGACTACGGCATCACCCCCCCGGTACCAGAGTGGGGCCCGTCCTTCATGGCACGCCCCCTGACGTCCTACACCCCCACGATCCGCGGCGCCTTCGCCTACGCCGCCCCGTTCGACGACCTCTGACGCCGTGAACGCCGGACCGCCCTCGTGCGATCCGGCGTTCACGCTTCGGGTCAGGGGCAGGAGCCGTACTTCTGCGCGCGGACGAAGGCCGTGCCGTAGTTCTCGACCTTGACGTAGACCGGGGTGGACATGCCCGACCGGTTGAAGTTCACCGTCCAGTCCTTCCCCGGAACCGTGAACCGGACCTTGTAGCAGTAGCCCGCGTCGACGCGGAACGCGTCCCAGTCCTCGCCGTCGTTGGTCCGGTAACCGGGGTTGATCCATTCGGTGACGCCGAGGCTGACACATCCTGTGCTGGCGGTCCCCGTGGTACCGCTTGAGCAGGTCCAGTTGCGGATCGCAAGCACGCCGAGGGTGCTCTGGTTCCGGGTCTGGGAACAGTAGATCCCGGCGGTGCAGCTCGGCCCCGCGTGGGAGGCCGGAGCGGGCAGCACCACCGCGATGGCCGCGGCGGACGCGCCCAGCGCGGCCAGCCTGCCCACCGTGGACATGATCGTCTTAATCACTCGTATCCTCCAGTTGCCCTCCGCCGGCCTTCCTGGCCGGCGTTCAGGCAGGCCCAACGCTGGCGAAGCCCCCGCCCACCGGCAACGATTCCGCGCCAGCTGGGACGCTGGGACGCCTTCCCCCCCGGCAACAGCCCCGTTCCCCGCCCCCTGGGACGGGGGTGGGACGCCTCCCGGAACGCTCGGGCGCTAGCGCCATCGCCGGTGTCGCGATCGGAGAGGACGGACGATGCGGCGGAGCCAGGCCCGCCCCCGCTCGGCCGGGGCGAGCTCCAGGCCCCGGCAGCGGAGAGCGCGCCGCCATGATCTTGACATGCCAAGGGCCTCCGACCTTTTTCGCGGGTCGGAGGCCCTTGGCAGTGGCGGTGGAGGTGGGATTTGAACCCACGGATAGGTTGCCCCATCACACGCTTTCGAGGCGTGCGCCCTCGGCCACTAGGCGACTCCACCGCCGAGCAGCCTACCGGATGCGCGCCCTCGTTCGCGCACGGCTTGTGCCTGATATGCGGAGAAATGGGTAATCACCGGCGGCGGTCGGCGAAGAAGTCTCTCAGTACGGCGGCGCAGTCGGCCGCCAGGACGCCCATGACCACCTCGGGGCGGTGGTTGAGCCGGCGGTCGCGCAGTACGTCCCAGAGGGAGCCGGCCGCGCCTGCCTTCTCGTCTACCGCGCCGTAGACGACGCGGTCGACGCGGGCGAGGACTGCGGCGCCCGCGCACATCGTGCAGGGCTCCAGGGTGACCACCAGCGTGCAGCCGGCCAGGCGCCAGCCGCCGCGGGCGCGGGCCGCCGTGCGCAGTGCCAGCACCTCGGCGTGCGCGGTGGGGTCGGCGGCGCCCTCGCGGTCGTTGCCGGCCTCGGCCAGGACGTCGCCCTCGGGGCCGACGACGACCGCGCCGACCGGGACCTCCCCGCGTTCGCCCGCCCGCGCGGCCTGCGCCAGGGCCAGCCGCATCGGGCCCTCGTACGGCGAGGCGCCGGAGGTCATCACCGGCCTGCGAGGGGCGGGGTGCCCGCGGAGGACGGGGTGCGGGCGGGCATGGCTTCAGCGCAGACGGTCGAGTTCGTCGGCGAAGGAGAGCTTCTCGCCGATCACCGAGAGCGTGTCTGCCGGCAGGACGCCTTCCTCCATGCTGAGCTCCAGCAGTTCCTCAGGGCTCACGCCGAGGTCGCCGAGCAGCTCGAAGTCGCCGGCCGGGCGCACCCCGAGCTCTGCCTCCTTCTCGGGGACCACCACCGCGGCCAGCTCGTTGAACAGCTCGCCGAGCGGGTCGCCGGCCGCCGCGTGCGCGTCGGACAGGAACGCCCGCGGCTCGACGGCGTCCTCGTAGCGGACGATCGCGAACCACTCGTCCTCGACCTCCACGCAGAGCAGGACCAGTTCGTCCCCCCCGAGGCCGAGGGCCTCCTGCACGGCGTCGCCGAGGTCGTCGGCGATCTCGGCTTCGGTGAGGTCGACCTCCGCGCCCCGCCACCCGTCGGGTGTGCGGACGAAGCCCGCGGCGAACAGGGCGCTGCGTGATGGTCTGGAGGGCATGATCGGGCTCCCGATGTCAGCCTAGGGCTGCGTCGACGGCACGTTCAAACGGCTGGGAGAAGCCCAGCCGGGCGGCGATGCTGGAAAGCACCTCGTCGGGAAGGAGTTCGAGGTCGCCCGAGAGGGCGCCGAGCTCCATCTCGTCGAGACCCAGGTCGGAGAAGATCGACAGGTCTCCCGCGGGGAGCACCATGTCGAGCTCCTCCTCCTCGGGCACGGGGACTTCAAGGAGTTCGAGGACCTGCTGGGCCAGCGGCCAGTCCCACGCCGCGGTGATGTCGGAGAGGAAGAGGTCGACACGGTCGCCGAACACCCGTAATGCCACGAAGAAGTCATCCCCAACGGCGACCAGGCCAATCGTGGCACTCATGCTGGGCTGTTGGCGCAGAGCGTGGATGAGGCCGTGCAGGTCGGCGGTCAGGCCGACCGGCAGCATCTCGGCTTCCCACTGGTCATCCTCGCGGTAGACCACGATGGCGAAGTCGAGAGCGTCAACGTCTGTCATCTTCACTCCACCGACGCGGTTTTCACAGGTGGCAATGCTCCCAGAATCCCTAGGTCCTCGTACGCCGCTCGGGCAAATTGTGATCAAAAACGGGTGTGCCCGCCCAGCTTAGAGCCTGGTGGTCGTTACCACCCCGCTCGTACCGTTTACCAGGTCAGACGAGATACCGTTGACCTTCATGAAGACCCTCGTCGTCGATCATCCGCTGGTCGCCCACAAGCTCACCGCGCTGAGGGACGAGCGCACGGACTCCCCGACGTTCCGCCGCCTCGCGGACGAGCTCGTGACCCTGCTGGCCTACGAGGCGACCAGGGATGTGCGGGTCGTCGAGGCGACGGTCTCGACGCCGGTGGCCCAGGCGCACGGGGTGCGGCTGGCGCGGCCGGCCCCGCTGGTGGTGCCGATCCTGCGCGCGGGGCTCGGCATGCTCGACGGCATGACCCGCCTGCTGCCCACGGCCGAGGTCGGCTTCCTGGGCATGATCCGCGACGAGGGCACGCTGACGGCGCAGACGTACGCCACCCGGCTGCCCGAAGACCTCTCGGGCCGCCAGTGCTACGTCCTGGACCCCATGCTGGCGACCGGCGGCACGCTGGCGGCGGCCGTCGAACTGCTCTTCCGGCGCGGCGCCGAGGACGTCACCGCCATCTGCCTGCTCGCGGCGCCCGAGGGCCTGGCCCACATGGAGACCGTGTTCGCGGACTTCACCAACCCCGTGAGGGTGGTCACCGCCGCCCTCGACGAGCGCCTGAACGAGCACGGCTACATCGTGCCGGGGCTCGGTGACGCCGGGGATCGCCTGTACGGCGTGGTCTGATCCTTTTCCTTCGTTCTCCCTGGTGATGACATTCACTTCGTTACAGAGCGTGCTTCCTTGGGTACTCTGAGTGAGGAAGATGTCATCTGTGTCCCGGGTCCGACAGACCGGGGACGCATACCTGGGAGAGCAATGAATCAGCCGGACACTGACACCTACACACAGGTCGAGACCGCGCTGAGGGTCGAGTTCGCCGGGGTCCACCCCGCCGCCACGGTGACGCGGTGCATCGAGGCCGCTCACCACGGGGCGATGGAGGTCACCGGTTTCGCGTACCCGAGTCTGGTGGAGCGCATCGCGCGAAAGCACCTGCAGGTGCTGGCCGCGGTCGCGACCGAGCAAGGGTGACGCGACGGACATCCGGACCCCATAAGTCTGACTGTGGGGTCTCGATGCGCTTTACCCGGCCACCCGGCTGGGTAATGTATACGGTGGGTGCAGTGGGTGAGTGGTAATCGGAGGCGGCAGTGCAGGTCAAGAAGGTTCTAACGTACGCGGCCATCGCTTTTGTGGCTTTCTACCTGTTCACCAGACCGGCTGACGCGGCCAGCGCGGTCCAGGGAGCGATGAACACCGTGGTCAACGCGGCGGATTCGCTGGCGGTATTCTTCACGAGACTCACATGAGGCTTGTGACCCACGGGGACTCCGCTCCGTCGTCGGTCAACCGCTACCTTCTCCCCCACGAACACCAGGTCATCATGGTGCGGCGCCACCCGGCCGTGCTGTTACGGCCGGTCGCCGAGGTTTTCGGCGGCCTGATCCTGGCCGGATTGCTGAGCAGGTGGCTCGGTGCGAACCAGGGCTCCCAAGCCCTGGTCATCGTCTGGTGGGCCTGGCTGCTGCTATTGATCCGTTTCGTGTGGAAAGTGGCGGAGTGGTCGGTCGACTACTTCGTGGTGACCTCCAAGCGCATGATCCTGACGACAGGGCTGATCACCCGCCGGGTCGACATGATGCCCCTCGGCAAGGTCACCGACATGAGCTTCCAGCGTTCCCTGCTCGGCCGTGTTCTCGGCTACGGCGAGTTCGTGCTGGAGTCGGCCGGCCAAGACCAGGCCCTGTCGACGGTCCCCTACATTCCTTATCCCGAGACCCTGTACCTCGAGGTCTGCCAGATGCTCTTTCCGGGATCTGACGACGACGATTAGTCACATTCGTCCAGAATCCCGAGGGGTGAGACACAGTTTCCCTTCGGGATTCTTGACGTGGGTATACCCGATTCGGCTGCTTCGTGCCATCATGGCGAGACCATTGACCACTTCCCCGCCTTAAGAGATCACATGCCGAGTCAGGGAACCATCGGTGACCGCGTCCGCGGACTGCGACTGAGTAGGCGCATGTCTCAGGCTCAGTTGGCCGGACCAGACCTCTCCGACAGTTATGTCTCACTCATCGAGTCCGGCAAACGCACGCCGACGCCGGTGGTCGCCCGCCTGCTCGCGGAGCGCCTAGGCTGCACCACCGAGTTCCTCCTGCACGGGATCGAGCCGCGCCAGCGCATCGACACCGAGCTCGGGTTGCGGCACGCCGAGTTGGAGCTCTACCACGGAGACCCGGCGCTCGCCGCCGACCGCTTCGGCGACATCGTCAAAGCGGCGGGCGAGGACAACGCGCTGCTCGCGGCGCACGCCCGGCTCGGGCGCGCGCGAGCCCTGGAGGCCCAGGGCAAGATCGGCAGCGCCGTCGAGGCGTACGAGCGGCTGCGCCGCGAGGCCGCCGCGCATCCCGAGCGGCTCGCCGACATCCCGCTGATCGTGGCGCTGTGCCGCTGCTACCAGCGGGCCGGCGACACGCTCCGCGCTCGCGACCTCGGAGCCGGTGCTCTCGAGCACATCTCCGAGCTGTCGGTGGTCCACGGCGACGTCGCGGTCGACCTGGCCGCCGCGCTGGCGGAGGCCGAGATCGGCCTGCCGTACGTCGAGGAGGTGCTCGCCTCCACCGGCGTCCCGGTGCCCGCCGACCGCACCACGGAGATCCTCTCCCTGTGGCAGGCCAGCGTCACGGCGGCCGAAGGCGAGGACTCCGCGCTCGCGGTGCGCTTCGCCGACGACGCCCTGTCCGCCGGCCGGCCCGCGCGGATCGCCGTCCGAATGGCGCGCATCGCGATGCGCTGGGCCGAGATCTCCGTGCCTCTGCGTGGGAACGATCCCGAGCGGGTGGGCGACCTCGTCTCCCGCGCGACCCAGGTCTTCTCCCTCGTGCCGGCCGACGCGGTCGACCACGCGCGAAGCCTGCTCGTGCTGGCTCACCTACGCCTGAAGTCCGGCGACCACGCCGGCGCCGAGACGTTCGGCAGGAACGCGCTCGACGTGCTCCCCGACGGCTCGACGTCCGTCGCGGCCTCGGCGCACCTGGTGCTGGCCGAGGCGGGGCTGGCACGGTCTGACTCCGACCAGTCGCTCACGCTGCGGCGTGCCGGCGCGCTGCTGGCGACGGCCCCGCGCAACGGGGCGCTGCGCGACCGCGAGGTCGCCCGCGTCTGGCGCGAGCTGGGCGATCTGTGGGGCAGGGCCGGTCGTCGCGACGAGCAGACGGGGGCGTATCGTAAGGCACTCGAAGCGGTCGGGGTCAGGTCGACCGTCGCCGGTGCCGTGACCTCCGCGGTGGTCGCTCGGTAGGCCTCCATCCCGGCGGCTCCGGATTTGGCGCGGAGGCACGGGAATAACTAAGGTCAACCAGTCATTGACTCGTAGGATGATTGGTTACCTCGGAGGAGGCAGACGGTGAGTCTGCGTACGGCGCAGCGGGCTTCCCTCGTCGACCAGGTGATCGAGCAGTTGAAGGAGCAGATCACCTCCGGGTCCTGGCGCATGCATGCCAAGATCCCCACAGAGACCGTGCTGGCCGAGCATCTCGGGGTGGGCCGCAACACCGTCCGTGAGGCCGTGCGCGCGCTCACCCACGCCGGTCTGCTGGAGTGCCGCCAGGGCGACGGCACATACGTGCGCGCCACGAGCGAGCTCTCCGGGGCGATGGCGCGCCGTCTGCGCGCCGCCGAGCACCTGGAGATCCTCGAGGTGCGGCGGGCGCTCGAGGTCGAGGCCGCCAAGCTGGCGGCCGTACGCCGCACCGAGGGCGACATCGAGCTGATCGAGGCGGCCCTGCGCCGCCGCGAGCAGGCATGGATCGAGGCGGAGGTCGACGCCTTCGTCGAGGCCGACCTGGCCTTCCACATCGCGGTCGTGGAAGCCACCCACAACCGGGTGCTGATCGAGCTCTACAAGGACTTCTCGGCCGCGTTGCGCGCCAGCATCGCCGCCGCCGGCGCGCCCCTGGAGAACGGCCACATCCCCCACGACTCCATCGCGCGCGCCATCGCCTCCGGCGACGCCGCCGCGGCCGAGCGGGCCGGCCACGCGTGCATGGAGCACATCGCCATCGCGCTCTCCGACAGCCAGGCCATTCTCGACTGACGGGCCCCGCCCGGCCGGGCGGGCCACGCGAGGGTCAGTTGAGGCGCAGCGACATCACCAGGTAGCGGAACGCCGGGTCGGCGGCGTCGTCGGTGACCAGCACGGGCCGGGTTGGCGAGGCCATGTTCAGGCAGGCCGTCTCGGTCTCCACGCCCGCGAGGCCGTCGAGCAGGTAGTGCGGCTGGAAGGCGATCTGGATGTCGCCCCCCTCAAGCTCGGCGGCCAGCGCCTCGGCGCCGCGGCCGATGACGCCGCCGCCCGCCTGCACCAGCACCTGCCCCTGGGTGAACGACAGCCGGATCGCGGTGTTGCGCTCGGCGACCAGCGCCACCCGCTTCACGGCCTCCACGAACGGCGCGACCTGGACCCCGGCGCGGATCGGCCAGTCGTCCACCAGCCGCGAGCGGTAGTCGATGAACTGGTCGTCGAGCAGGCGCACCGTCGTGGCCCGCCCCGCGCACATGAACCCGGCGATGCCGTCGCCGAAGCCGATCGACACCTCGCCCGCGCGCAGGGAACGCGCCACCTCGGCCATCACCCGCGCCGGCACCATCACGCCGGCCTTGAGACCCTCGTTCTCGGGGTGCCAGAGGAAGTCGCGCGCGGCGATGCGGTAGCGGTCGGTGGCGGCCATGGAGACGTTGACGCCGTCGATGTCCATGCGCACGCCGGTGAGCATCGGCAGCGCCTCGTCGCGGCTCGCCGCCGGGGCCACCTGACCGACGGCCGAGGCGAAGACGCCCCCGCCGACCGCGCCGGCCGTCGCCGGCAGGGCGGGCAGGGTGGGGAAGTCGGCGACCGGCATGGTGAGCAGACCGAACTCGGCGCTTCCGCAGGTGAGGACGGCCTCGGAGTCGGACGTGACGATCTCGACCGGCTCGGCGGGCAGGCTCTTGGTGATCTCGGCGAGCAGGCGGCCCGGGATGAGCGCCTTGCCCGGCTCGGCGACGTCGGCGTCGACCGTGGCGCGGGCGGAGACGTCGTAGTCGAACACCGACAGCACAAGGCTGTCGTCGAGCGCCTCCAGCAGGATGCCGCTGAGAGCGGGCACCGCGGGACGGCCCGGGAGCGCCCGCGCGCTCCACGCCACCGCGTCGGCCAGGACATCGCGGTTCACCTGGAACTTCACGCTGATCCATCCCCTTCGAAACGTCCGTCCCCAGAAAGGTAACGCGTGGGTGGGACATTTGGCGGCCCGGCGCGGACGGGGAGGGGTTCGCGGGCGGCGAACCGCTAGGCCCGGGTGCCGTTCAGGTAGGCGAGCACGGCGAGCACGCGGCGGTTGTCGTCGTCGGAGACCGCCAGGTCGAGCTTGGCGAAGATGCCGGCCGTGTGCTTGGCCACGGCGCTCTCGCTCAGGTACAGGCGCTGTGCGATGGCGGCGTTGGACCTGCCCTCGGCCATCAGCTCCAGCACCTCGCGCTCGCGCGGCGTCAGCCTGCCGAGCGGCTCGCTGCGGGCGTTGCTGGCCAGCAGCTTGGCGATGACGTCGGGATCCATGGCCGTGCCGCCCGCCGCCACCCGGCGCACGGCGTCGACGAACTGGCCGGAGTTGAGCACACGGTCCTTGAGCAGGTAGCCGACCCCGCCGGTGCCGTCGGCGAGCAGTTCCCTGGCGTAGAGCTGCTCCACGTGCTGGGAGAGGACCAGCACCGGCAGCCCGGGGACGGCGCGCCGGGCCGTCAGCGCCGCCTGCAGCCCCTCGTCGGTGAACGTGGGCGGCAGGCGCACGTCCACGACCGCCACCTCGGGGCGTTCGCCGAGCAGCGCGGCGAGCAGCTCGGGCCCCGACTCGACCGCCGCGACGATCTCGAACCCGTGCGCGCGGAGCAGGTGCACCAGGCCGTCGCGCAGCAGGTAGAGATCCTCGGCGAGCACCACCCTCATCGGGCGGGCCTCAGGCCGTGCCCGTGCCGGTTGCGGTGGACGTAGAGGCCGGTGCCCAGCATGCCGAGACCGAGCGTGATCATGCCGATGATCACCGGCCACTGGTAGGGCCCCGGCACGTGCATGCCGAGGAACCAGCTCCGCTCGCCGCCGGTGACCTTGACGACCGCGGTGACCAGCCCCTGCGGGAACAGCGGGAGCCAGCACAGCGACCAGCAGACGGTGGTCACCGTCTTCTTCCACGGCGGCACGTCCTCTTCCAGGCGCTCGCCCGCGCCGGGCAGGGCGTCCGGGATCTCGATCGTCGCCGTGGTCGGCCCGCCGGGCGGGCTGTTCAGCGCGAGGACGCCGTCGAAAGCCGCCAGCCGCCGTTCGATGCCGCGCAGCCCGGTGCCCCGCGTGGGGTCGGCCCCGCCCCGGCCGTCGTCGACGACGGTGACGCGCAGGGCCTTGCCCCGTCGGCTGAGATCCACCGTGACGTGCTGGGCGTCTCCGTGCCTGGCCGCGTTCGCCAGCAGCTCGCTGACGGCGAAGTACGTGGCGGACTCGACCGGGGCGTCGGCGCGGCCTTCCAGGTCGACGGCGACCTCCACCCGCAACGGGCTGTCGAGCGCGAGCGCCCGGACGGCGTCACCGAGCCCGCGCTCGGCCAGCAACGGGGGGTGGATCCCGCGCACGAGCCTGCGCAGCTCGACCAGCGACTCGGCCGACGCCTCGCGCACCTTGGCGAGCAGGGCCTTCGCCGCCTTCGGGTCGCTCTCCATGAGCTCCTCCGCCGCGCCCAGGGTCATGCCCATGGCCACCAGCCGCGCCTGCGCGCCGTCGTGCAGGTCGCGCTCGATGCGCCGCAGCTCCGCCGCCTGGGCGTCGTTGGCGTCCATGCGCGACCTGGTGAGGTGGCGGACCTCGTTGGTCAGCCGCGCCCGGTGCGTGGGGGCGAGCAGCAGGCTCGTCCACATGGCGTGGACGCGCACCGCCCAGGGCGCCAGCAGCATACCGGCGACCATCAACAGAACACCGGCCGCCATCAGCAGCGGATGCCAGCTCGCCACCAGCACCGCGCCGCCGCCCACCATGGCCGGCGGCGCCGCGGCGATCACGCCGCCGATCACCGGGTCGGCGAGCAGCCACAGCAGGTCGCGCCAGGTGGCGGGGTCTTTGATCATCCAGCTGAGGTTCTGGTTGTGGAGCGGGACCAGCGCCGTGCGGTAGCGCTGCCCCGCGTGGTGGTACCAGCCGTCCCGGCCGGGCAGCGGCATGGGCGGCTCGGGCCGGTACGGCGGCGGGATCTCCACCCCCGTCCACCCGAGGGCCAGCAGCCGGGCCCGCTGGGCGTGCCCTCGGGTCATGCGGACGGCCGACGGGAACAGGAAGACCGCGCCGAGACCGAAGCTGAGCGCGATCATCGTCACCACCGGCAGGGCCGTGAGCAGTCCCAGCACCGCCATCCCGAGCAGCGCGAGACACCGGGCGAGACCGATGAGCGTCCTGGAAGCCATACCGCTCAGTCTGGAGCACCCGGGCGGCGCTCGGAATGGCCGTATCTGCCGGGCGGGAGGTGTACTCAGGTACACCTCCGGTGGGCAACCAGCCTCATTCCCGAGCCACCACCCCGTTCCTACCGTGATGGTCATGGAAATCATCGAAGTCACCGGGCTGCGCAAGCGGTACGGCACCCAGGTGGCGGTCGAGGACGTGTCGTTCAGCGTGCGAGAGGGCGAGATCTTCGGGATCGTCGGCCGCAACGGCGCCGGCAAGACCACGACGGTCGAATGCGTCTCCGGCATGCGGACCGCCGACGGCGGCGCGATCACCATCACGGGCCTCGACCCGCGTAAGGACCGCGAGCGCATACGTGAGCGGGTGGGCGTGCAGCTCCAGGACTGCACCCTGCCCGACAAGATGAAGGCCGGGGAGGCGCTGGAACTCTACGCGTCGTTCTACGAGCGGCCGGCCGACTGGCGGGCGCTGCTGGAGGAGGTCGGCCTCGGCCCCAAGCGCGACACCCCCTTCGCCAAGCTCTCCGGCGGCCAGCGCCAGCGGCTGTCGATCGCCCTCGCGCTCGTCGGCTCGCCGCGCGTCGCGATCCTGGACGAACTGACCACGGGGCTGGACCCGCAGGCGCGCCGCGACACCTGGGAGCTGGTGGAGCTGGTCAAGGCGCGCGGCGTCACGATCGTCCTGGTCACCCACTTCATGGAGGAGGCCGAGCGGCTGTGCGACCGGGTCGCCGTGATCCACCGGGGACGCGTGGCGGCGATCGACTCGCCGGCCGGCCTGGTCGCCCGCGTCGACGACGAGCAGCGGTTGACCTTCCGCGCCGCGCCCGAGGCCGACGGGGTCCTCCGGTCCCTTCCCGAGGTGCGCACGGTGACCCACGAGGCCGGTCACTTCACCGTCACCGGCACCGACGGCGTCCTGCTCGCCGTGGTCACCGCCCTGGCCGCCCGCCGGATCACGCCCCTCGGGCTCCGGACGGAGCAGGCCACGCTGGACGACGCGTTCCTCGCCCTGACCGGCCCCCCGGCCGGCGACGCCCCCCTGGAGCACACCCGATGACGACGACAGACACCTCGCCCGCGACCCCCCGCGTCGCCGGAGGCCGGTGGGCGGGCACGCGCAAGCTGACGCTCATGGAGTTCAAGCTGTACCTGCGGGAGCCGGCGGCGTTGTTCTTCACGATCCTGCTGCCGGTCGGCCTGCTGCTCATCCTGGGCAGCGCGATCCCCGGCTTCCAGGAGCCCGACCCCGCGCGCGGCGGCGAGCGGGTGGTGGACAGCCACCTGCCCGCCATGATGATCCTGCTCTCGGTGGGGACGTCGGCGTTCAGCGCGATCCCGGCGGCGCTGGCGACGTACCGCGAGCGCGGCATCCTGCGCAGGCTGTCGGCGACCCCGCTGTCCCCCGTCCGGCTGCTGGCCGCCCAGCTCCTGGTCAACCTGACCACGGCGGTCGTGGCCGTGGTGGTCACCATCGGGCTGGGCAACCTGGTGCTCGGCACGCGGGTGCCCGAACGGCCGGTGTGGTTCGCCGTGGCGTTCACGCTGGGCGTGTGCGCGCTGTTCGTCCTCGGCCTGTGCGTGGCGGCGGTGGTGCCCAACAGCCGCGTGGCGGGCGGGATCGGGGCCGCCGTGCTGTTCCCGCTGCTGTTCTTCGCCGGCATGTGGCTGCCGCGGGAGCTGATGCCCGAGGCTCTGCGCACGGTGAGCGACTTCACCCCGACCGGGGCGTTCGGGCAGGCCATGCGGGACGCCTGGTTGGGCGGCACCCCGCAGGTGCTCCACCTCGCGGTCCTGGTGGCGTGGACGGCGGTGGCGGCCCTCGTCGCGGCCCGGCTGTTCCGCTGGGAGTGAGCCGGTACGGGCCGGCGCGATCCGCGGGGGCGGTCGCACCCGGCCCGCCGGGGCGGGCGTTCGCTACCCGGCGGGGAGCACGCCCGCCTACCTCCGGCGTAATCGCCGTGCGCCCGGCCGCCGAATAGCCTCAGACCCATGACGACCACGGCGCTTCCCCGCCGGCCGGTGGGCGAACTCCTGCGGCGGTGGCGCGAGCAGCGGCGCATCAGCCAGCTCGACCTCGCCATCCAGGCCGACATCTCCGCGCGTCACCTCAGCTTCCTGGAGACCGGCCGCTCCAACCCCAGCCGGGAGATGGTGCTACGCCTGGCCGAGCAGCTCCGGCTGCCGCTGCGCGAGCGCAACCGCCTGCTCCTGGCCGCCGGATACGCGCCGGTGTACCCCGAGAGCACCCTGGACGCCCCGGCGATGGCGGCCGTGCGCGGGGCGCTCCGCCAGGTGCTCACCGGGCACGACCCGTACCCGGCGCTCGTCGTGGACGGGCACTGGAACCTGGTGGACGCCAACGCCAGCCTGTCGCTGTTCACCGGGCTCGTCGACCCGAGCCTGCTCGCGGCGCCGGTCAACGTCCTGCGGGCCGGCCTGCACCCCCGAGGGCTGGCGCCGCACATCGTCAACCTCGGCGAGTGGCGCGGGCACCTGCTGGCGCGGCTGCGCCGCCAGATCGCGTTCACCGCCGACGCCGGGCTGGAGGCGCTGGAGGAGGAGCTGCGCTCCTACCCGTGCGAGCAGCCCGAGCCGCACGTCGACCTCCCCGGGCCCGGGGAGATCGCGGTGCCGCTACGCCTGCGGTACGAAGGGCGGGAGCTGGCCTTCCTCAGTACGATCGCGACGTTCGGCACGCCGCTGGACGTCACGCTGGCCGAGCTGGCCATCGAGTCGTTCCTCCCCGCCGACCGCCGCACCGCCGAGATCCTCACCGCCGCCGGCCAGGGCCGGAGCGCACCGCCGGCGGGGGCCGATCAGGCTTCGGCGGGCACGCCGCCGCGGCAGCCGGCGGGCACCGCCGCGCCGTCCCCGGACGGCTGACCGCAGACGTCCGGCTCACGCGCGCCGGCCTCGCCGGTGGCCGGCCGGCCGGAGCCGACCAGGCGGCGGGGGCCGGGGCCCTGCCTGCCCAGCACGTCGCCGGGGTTGATCAGCGGGCAGCGGTCGATCGACATGCACCCGCACCCGATGCAGTCGGTGAACTCGTCGCGGATCTGCTGGAGCCGCCGGATGCGCTCGTCGAGCTCCTTGCGCCAGCACTCCGACATGCGCTGCCAGTCGGCGCGCGTGGGCACGTGGTCGGGCGGGAAGAGCGCGAGGACCGCGCCGACGTCGGCCAGCGGGATGCCGACCCGCTGCGCCATGCGGATCAGCGCCACCCGCCGCAGCATGTCGCGGCGGTAGCGCCGCTGGTTGCCCGCGGTGCGGCGACTGCTGATGAGGCCCTGCCGCTCGTAGAAGTGCAGCGCCGACACCGACACGCCGCTGCGCTCGGCGAGCTCTCCGACACTCAGCTCCATCGCCCCGCGAAAGGTCTGGTCCATCGCCGGCATGCCCCCGTCTCGTCGCGTTGACCTCAACATTACTTGAGGCCGCGATGCGGGCGCCGGCATGCCGGGTGCTTATCGGCCGGCACCACAGGGCAGGGCGCGGGATGGGAGCGAGTTCGTGTGCTGATCCACGGACAAGCCATGCGGCTCAGCGAAGCTGATGCACGCAGAAGTCATCGGGGTCAGCCGAGATGACGGGATTCCGGCCGTGAGCGGATCTTGAACTCTCTGACCCGCGCAAATATGGAGGTACCGAGCCCCTTCGTGGGCTCGCGCCAGCCGCCCGTCAGGATCACCGGTGCCCGCCGGCGGTCGCGAGTGACCGGAGCCTCCCGCCGTTGGCGTCGAGCCAGCGGGTCGTGTCCTCCAGCTTACGGATCCGGTCGGCGACCTCGCCGAGCTCTGCCTTCCCGTTCAGCCAGCGGCCCCCTCGCGACAGAGCGCTACCGACGGCCCGGGCGAGGAGCAACCGGGGCAGCGCGTCGGCCTCGGCGGCGTCCAGCGGGCGGACCGAGGCGTACCCCCGGAGAAACGCCGCCGTGCGGAGTCGCCAGTCGCGCGTCTCCAAGGCCCCGCTGTAGAACAGCGCCGCCGTCACGTCCTGGACCAGGAAGCCGACCCCGGCGAACTCGAAGTCAAGCAGCCCGCTCACCTCTCCGGTGTCCTCGTCGACCAGCACGTTCGAGGCCGCCAGGTCACCGTGGATGACCTGGGTCGGCAGCGCGCCGCCGCCCGCGAGCCACTCCTGCTCGACGCGGCGCGCCCCGGCGTCGAGACGGGCGACCCGCTCCGCGCTGATCCCGGCGGCGCGCAGCCGACGGCAGAGGGCGCCAACGTGCGGCACGGCCGGGTGCGTCAGAGGATTACCGCGCCAGTGCCCCAGCCCGTCTTCTGGCGGCACGCCCAGCATCGCCTCGCCGAGCAGCCCGGCCGCCCGGCCGAAGCGCTCGAGTGCCGTCTGGCCCGTGAGGTCGGGCCGCACGCCGGGGATCCACCGGCAGACGGTCGCGGGCCCGGCCGCGGTCTCGATCACCGTGTCCCCGCTGAGCGTGGCGACTGGCTCAGGCACCCGGAAGGGAAGTCCGGCCTGCCGTAGCCACCGCAAGATCCGGTGCTCGGCGTCCACCTGCGCGGCGGACAGGGACCGGCTGACCTGGAGCACGAATCGGAGGTCCGCCTGGCGGAGCATGAACGTCTGGTTGTTGGTTCCCTGCTCGGCTCGGATGATCGTCGTGCCCGGGGGGAAACCCCACGCTGCAAGCAGCCGTGGCAGGAACTCGCGATCGGCGGGCGCGCTCACGCGCAATTCTGGCGGCATGCCCAGACCGGCGCGCAACCGGTTATAGGCGCATCAAAGCGCGGACCCCACACGAACGTCCGGCTCAGTGCGGGGCCATGTCGACGAAGCGGCTGTAGTGGCCCTGGAAGGCGACGGTCACCGTGGCGGTAGGGCCGTTGCGGTGCTTGGCCACGATGAGGTCGGCCTCACCCGCCCGGGGCGACTCCCGCTCGTAGGCGTCCTCCCTGTGCAGGAGGATCACGACGTCGGCGTCCTGCTCGATCGACCCGGACTCCCGAAGGTCGGACACCTGGGGGCGCTTGTCGGTGCGCTGCTCGGGGCCGCGGTTGAGCTGGGAGATCGCGATGACCGGCACCTCCAGCTCCTTGGCCAGCAGCTTGAGCGCCCGGGAGATCTCGGAGACCTCCTGCTGGCGGCTCTCGGTGCGCTTGGGGGAGCTCATGAGCTGCAGGTAGTCGACGATGACGAACCGCAGGTCGTGCCGCTGCTTCAGCCGGCGGCACTTGGCGCGGATCTCCATCATCGACATGTTGGGCGAGTCGTCGATGAACAGCGGCGCCTCCGCCACCTCGCTCATGCGCCGCGCCAGGCGGGTCCAGTCTTCGTCGTTCATCGTGCCCGACCGCATGGTGTGCAGGGCCACCCGCGCCTCGGCCGAGAGCAGCCGCATCGTGATCTCGTTGCGCGACATCTCCAGCGAGAACACGACGGTCGTCATATGGTTCTTAATCGCCGCAGACCTGGCGAAATCCAACCCAAGGGTGCTTTTTCCAATGGCCGGGCGGGCGGCGACGACGATCATCTGGCCGGGGTGGAGGCCGTTCATCAGGGCGTCCAGGTCTTGGAAGCCGGTGGGGACGCCGACCATCTGGCCGCTGCGGCTGCCGATCGCCTCGATCTCGTCGAGGGCGCCGGGCATGATCTCCGACAGGGGGCGGTAGTCCTCGCTGGTGCGGCGCTCGGTGACCGCGTAGATCTCGGCCTGGGCGCGGTCGACCAGCTCGTCGACCTCTTCGTTCTGGCCGCCGTATCCGTAGGAGACGATGCGCGTGCCGGCCTCGATGAGACGCCGCAGGATGGCCTGCTCGCGCACGATCTTGGCGTAGTAACCGGCGTTGGCGGCGGTGGGGACGACGGCGGTCAGGGTGTGGACGTAGGCGCCGCCGCCGACGCGGGCGATCTCGCCGCGCTTGGACAGCTCGCCGAAGATGGTGACGGCGTCGGCCGGCTCGCCCCTGCCGTAGAGATCGAGGATGGCGTCGTAGATGATCTGGTGCGCGGGCCGGTAGAAGTCGTCGGCGCGCACCACCTCGACGACGTCGGCGATGGCGTCCTTGGACAGCAGCATGCCGCCCAGCACCGACTGCTCGGCCTCGATGTTGGAGGGCGGGGTGCGCTCGAACGGGGCTTCGAAGGCCGGGGCCACTTCGCTGCTCACCGTGGCCCCTCTCTCCCCATGCGCCCACCCCCGCGGTGGCCGGGGTGACAGTCTCGCCGGTTCTGAACGAACCGGCAACGTGCCCTGTCGACAACGTTGTGGATAACGTGTGCAGTTCTCGCCCCGGCATGTGGGAACGCTGGGGACAACACTGTGGATAACCTGTACCGGTATCCACACAGCCCCTACTGAGCAGGGGAAACGACATCCACTGCCTGTGGAGGAAAGAAAGTCGACGTGACACGCGCGACACGGCCGCGGCCCGGCGTCCACAGGGCCGCGTAATGCCCAAAATGGACAAGTGACTCTTACGTCCCGCGTCGGCAGCCGGGAGATCCTCCGCCTCGCCGTGCCCGCGTTCGGCGCGCTGGTGGCCGAGCCGCTCTTCATCCTGGTGGACTACGCCATCGTCGGACGCCTGGGCACCTCCTCCGTCGGCGCGCTGGGCGTCGCCGGCGCCGCGCTCACCACCGTGGTGAACATCTGCGTCTTCCTCGCCTACGGCACGACGGCGGCCGTGGCGCGCCAGGCGGGGGCCGGCGACCTGGCCCGGGCGGTGAAACAGGGTGTCGACGGGCTGTGGCTGGCCCTCGGGCTCGGCGTCGCGCTCATCGCGGTCTGCTGGCCGCTCGCGCCGGGCATCGTCGAGCTGTTCGGCGCCTCGCCGGACGTCGCGGACCAGGCCGTCACCTACCTGCGCATCAGCCTGCTGGGCCTGCCCGCCCTGCTGGTCATCCTGGCCGGGACGGGCATCCTGCGCGGGCTGCAGGACACGGTGACGCCCCTGGTGGTGTCCATCGGCTCCTTCGCGCTCAACGCCGTGCTGAACTACCTGTTCGTCCTGGTCGCGGGGTGGGGCATCGCCGGATCCGCGTGGGGCACCGTCATCGCCCAGGGGCTGGGCGCCGCGGTCTACCTGCTCGTGGCCTACCGGGCCGCCCGGAAGCACCGGGTGCCGATACGGCCCGACCCGGCGGGCGTCAAGGCGTCCGGCACGGCCGGCTTCGCCCTGCTGGTCCGGACGATCTGCCTGCGCGTCGTGCTCCTGGTCGCGACCGTCGCCGCCACCCGCATGGGCGTCGCCCAGTTGGCCGCGCACGCGATCGCCACCCAGATCTGGACCCTGATGGCCTTCGCCCTGGACGCGATCGCCATCGCCGGGCAGGCGATCACCGGGCACGCGCTCGGCGCCGGCGACGTCCGGCGCACCCGTGCCGCCACCAGGACGATGGTCGTCTGGGGCGTCGGGTACGGCATCGTGCTGGGCGCGGCGCTCCTGCTGCTGCGGCCGGTCGTGCCCGGCCTGTTCGGCGCCGATCCCGTGGTGGGCGCGCACCTCACGTCGGTGCTGTTGGTGGTCGCGCTGCTACAGCCCCTGGCGGGCGTGGTCTTCGTCCTGGACGGCGTGCTGATCGGGGCGGGCGACCGGCGCTACCTCGCCTGGGCCTCCGCCCTGACGACGGTCGTGTACCTGCCCGCCGCGCTGCTCGCCGTCCACCTCGGCGGCGGCCTGGTGGCGCTGTGGTGGGCGCTCGGCGTGTGGATGGCCGCCCGGTTCGTCACCCTCGGCCTGCGGGCCCACGGACGCGCCTGGCTCGTGACCGGCGGCTGAGCGCGCCGGGCCGCGCGAGAGGGGCGCCGGGCCCGCGCGCCCGGCGGGCCTGTGCCGGGAAGACGAAGGGCCCCTTCCCCGCCGGGGGAAGGGGCCCTTGTCAGCCGTCGTGCGGGACGTCAGGAACCGACGACCTCGACATCGAGGTTGGCCGAGACGTCCGGGTGCAGGCGGACGGAGACGCGGTGCGAGCCGACGCTCTTGATCGCGTTGTTGATCTCGATGCGGCGGCGGTCGAGCGCGGGACCGCCGGCGGCCTTGACGGCGTCGGCGATGTCGCCGGTGGTCACCGAGCCGAACAGGCGGCCGGAGTCACCGGCGCGGGTGCGCAGCGTCACGCGGAGCGCGCCGAGCCGCCCGGCGACCGCCTTGGCGGTGTCGAGATCGCGGATCTCGCGGGCGTCGCGCGCCTTCTTGATCGAGTCGATCTGCTTCTCGCCGCCGCGGGTCCAGCGCAGGGCGAACCCGCGCGGGATGAGGTAGTTGCGGCCGTAGCCGTCCTTGACCTCGACGATGTCGCCGGGGGTGCCGAGGCCCGAGACCTCGGTGGTCAGAATGAGTTTCATATCTCGGAGCCTCCTTTCAGCGCGCGGTGCTCGTGTACGGCAGCAGCGCCATCTCACGGGCATTCTTGATCGCGGTGGCCACGTCGCGCTGGTGCTGGGTGCAGTTGCCCGTCACCCGGCGGGCACGGATCTTGCCGCGGTCGGAGATGAACTTCCGCAGCAGCGCCGTGTCCTTGTAGTCGACGTAAGAGATCTTGTCGTGGCAGAACAGGCAAACCTTTTTCTTGGGCTTGCGCAGTGCCGGCTTCGCCATCGTGGTGCTCCTCCTAAGAGAGCCCCGCCTCACGCGGGAATGGTCGGTCGGTTACCGGTTGGATGTGGTGCTGGGAAGGCGTGGGTCAGAAAGGCGGTTCGTCGCTGAGGTCGCCGCCGCCGGCCTGGGAGCCGCCGTAGCCGCCGCCCTGGTTGTAGCCGCCACCGCCACCGCCGCCGCCGAAGCCGCCCCCACCGGGCGGCGCGGGCGTGGCGGACGCCCACGGGTCGTCGCCGCCGCCGAACCCGCCGCCACCGCCGCCGCCCTGGCGCGAGGTCTTGTTGACCTTGCAGGTGGCGTTGCGGAGGGACGGGCCGACCTCATCGGCCTCGACCTCGTAGACGGTGCGCTTCTCGCCTTCCTTGGTCTCGTACGACCGCTGCTTGAGCCGACCCTGGACGATGACCCGCATGCCGCGCTGGAGGCTCTCGGCGACGTTCTCGGCCGCCTGGCGCCACACGTTGCAGGTAAGGAAGAGGCTCTCGCCGTCCTTCCACTCGTTGGTCTGACGGTCCATGAACCGCGGAGTGGACGCGATGCGGAACCGGGCCACGGCCTGCCCCGAGGGGGTGAAACGCAGCTCCGGGTCGTCGACAAGGTTGCCGACGATAGTGATCGTAGTGTCGCCTGCTGCCATCGGTCGCTCTCGCCTTCTGGGTGTATCTGCGCAGCCTGTCGCGCCTCAGAGTACGGCCACCGCCCGACAAAAGCCGGGCTTCGGCTCGACCCGGAGCCCGCTCAGTGCATGTCGGGACGCAGCACCTTGGTGCGCAGGATTCCCTCGTTCAGGTTGAGCTGGCGGTCCAGCTCCTTGACCGTCGCGGGGGCGGCGGTGATGTCGATGACGGCGTAGATGCCCTCGGACTTCTTGATGATGTCGTAGGCCAGCCGGCGACGTCCCCAGACGTCGACCTTCTCCACGGTGCCACCGTCGTTGCGGATGACGCCGAGGAACTGGTCGAGCGAGGGAACGACCGTGCGCTCATCGAGGGACGGGTCGAGGATGACCATCACTTCGTAACGACGCATGCGGACTTCCAACCTCCTCTGGACTCTTGCGGTCACGACACCATGCCGTGACAGGAGGACGCTGACGCCTTCGCGAACACCTTCGGAGGCGGCGCGAGCGCGGTGCGGAACACGCGCGTGACCGGCGCAGCCCACGCAGTCTACCAGGGAGCTCACGCCGCCCGTACGCGATTGTCCACAGGCCGTAAGGGGAACGTCATGGGCGAGGAAGAAGCGCACGAACCGCGCAGAAGAGGGGGGGTGGCCGCCATGCCACGCGCCCTGGGCCCCGCCACCATGAGGGCTCTCCGGCTCAACACCGACGGCCGCAGGCATCCGGTGGAGAACGCGCTGTCGCTGACCGTGCTGGGCCTCGGCCTGGTGGCGTTCGTGTGCGGCTTCATCGTCAGCGCGCACGTCGTCGCCTCCTGGGCGGGTGTGGCCGGCTTCCTGGTCGGCCTCGTCTCCCAGTACTTCTCCGCCACGACGGCCGAGCGCTCGGTCAACGTCGTGGGCATGGTGATGTCGTTCGTCGGCGTGCTGACCGGGGTGTCCCACGGCGGGTTCCTCCCGTAGCCGGCGCTCACGCGCCGCGCGGAAGGCCGGGCCGCGACCGCTCATGAAGGCGGGACGCCCCCCGAGGCGCCCCGATATCGCGGTCGCGCGTCACTTCTCGATGTGGAGATCCACGCCGAGGAGGGGGAGGAACCAGAGGAAGATCGCGAGCAGAGCTTGCGCGAGCCTCTTGAGGAGGCTCGGCGTGATGTAGTCGTAGACCCATGCCACGTAGATGCCGATGAGGATGTAGATCAGTCCTATGACGCTGACCCCGCGGCGGTAGCGAGCCACTTCTGTCTCCTATGTCTCACGGTGCGCGGGTTTCCAGGCGCACCAACAGGCAGCACCACTGCCCTTACGCTCGTCCTCGAAACGGCTAGGCTCGACCCCATGGTGCGCATCGGAGCTCACGTCGACCGGGACGACCCACTGGCCCACGCCGCGGTGCGTGAGGCCGAGGTCGCGCAGTTCTTCCTGGGGGATCCGCAGGGCTGGAAGGGGCCGGTCGTCCCGGAGTCGGCGGCGGCGCTCAAGGCGTCGGAGGTCGACCTCTACGTCCACGCCCCCTACGTGATCAACGTCGCCACGGCCAACAACCGCATCCGCATCCCCAGCCGCAAGCTGCTGGCGTCCCACCTGGAGGCGGCGGCGTCGATCGGCGCCAAGGGGCTGATCGTCCACGGCGGCCACGTCGGCAAGGACGACGACCCCCAGGTGGGCTTCGACAACTGGCGCAAGGTCTTCGAGCGTCTCGACCTGCACGTCCCGGTGCTCATCGAGAACACCGCGGGCGGCGACAACGCGATGGCGCGCAGGCTGGAGCGCGTGGCCCGCCTGTGGGACGCGCTGGAGGGGTTCGACGTCGGCTTCTGCCTCGACACCTGCCACGCGCACGCCGGCGGCGAGGAGCTCTCCGACGTCGTCGACCGCGTCAAGGCGATCACCGGCCGGGTCGACCTCGTGCACTGCAACGACTCGCGGGACGTCTTCGGGTCCGGGGCCGACCGCCACGCCAACCTGGGCAAGGGCCAGATCGATCCGGAGCTGATCCTCGGCGTGTGCCGCGCCGCGGGGGCGCCGATCGTCGTGGAGACGCCGGGCGACGGGCAGGCGGCCGACATCGCCTACCTGCGCGACAACCTCTGATCCACAGGCTGTGGACGGCCGGCGCGCGGGCGGGCCGGGAGCGCCGGCGCGTCAGCCCGCCCACGCCCCGCTGATGAAGGTCACCGTGTTGAGCACCATCAACGGCCCCGCCAGCAGCGCGTAGCCGATCAGCACCGCGCGGTGCCGCACCGCGAGCTGCCCGAGCATGATCCACAGCGGCCACCACAGCAGGGCCGACCGCGGGATCGACAGGTAGTAGGCCGACAACAGCAGCGCCCCGAGCTGCAGCCCGACGTAGACGAACTCCGCCCACCGCCGCGCGACCAGCAGCCAGACCGCCGCGGCGACGCCGAGCAAGGCGCCCGCCACCTCCAGCCGGAAGGCCCAGGTGAACTGGCCGTCGTCGGCCGCCATCCGCCAGGTCGTCAAGAAGGACTCCCACGGCCACACCATCTGCCGTCCCCAGCCGGCCTCCTGGGCGTGCTGCCAGGCCAGCCAGTCGCCCGTGCGCGAATACTGGTACGCCGAGTACAGCACCAGCGGGATGAACGGCACCAGGAGCCAGGCGGCGCTACGGGTGCCGCCCCGGCGCACGACGAACTCCACGATGAGCGCGAGCGCCAGGAACAGGCCGGTGACGCGCACGCACGAGGCGCCGGCGGCGAGCAGCCCGGCGGCCATCCAGTTGCCGCGCCGCGCGCACAGCCACGCGGGGATCGCGAAGGCGAGGAACAGCGCCTCGCTGTACCCGGCGAACAGGAAGACCGCCGTCGGGCACAGCAGCAGCGCGAGGACCGCGCGCGTGCCCGTGCCCGCCGGGCCTTCGAACTCGCCGAGCCGCGCGAGGGACACCATCGCGACCGCGCCCGCGACCAGCGAGATCAGCAGGCCCGCGAGTGACCAGTCGTGCACGATCATGTCGACCAGGCGCAGGGCGAGGGGCATGCCGGGAAAGAAGGCGGGAAGTCCGGCGTCCGGCCCCTGGGCGGGGTCGCCGTCGTAGCCGAACTTCGCGATCTCGACCAGGTGCGTGGCGTCCCAGTGCTGCCACCGTTCCAGGAACGGGGTGCGTTCTTGGTCACCGGGCAGGATCCCGGCGCCGACCGTCACCGCCAAAACGATTCCGGCACGTGAGGCGACCCACAGCGCCACGGCCTCCGCGTCCGAGCGGCCGGCCGACGGCGCGTCGGTGACGGTCTCCTGGGGGGAGGTCTGCACACAGAGGAGAATAGACGGTCATCCTGGACTTCTCGGTCAGATGTGTCGAACGCGCGGCCCGCTCACACCGACGCCGGCGTGGCCTCCCCCGGGCGGGTGGACGGCGGGGCACGCAGGACGAAGCGGTCGTCGGCCCCGTCGAAGACGCCGCCCGCCGGGTCGTCGGCGCCACCCTGGCGTATGACGTCGCGTTCGGGGCGGTAGATGTCGCGCACGACGAACGCCGCCATGACGGCGATCGTGATCACCCGGCCCCAGACGGCCGTGAAGTAGGTGAAGTCGCTGATGCCCAGCGCCTCGTTGCCGGGCTGGATGCCCACCAGGTAGAGCCAGATCGCGAAGAAGTACCAGCACTCGGCCACCTGCCAGAGCAGCAGGGGCTTCCAGTTGGGCCGCGCGAGCACCGCGAACGGCACCAGCCACAGGACGTACTGCGGGGACCACACCTTGTTGGTCACCATGAAGGCGGCCAGGACCAGGAAGCAGAGCTGCATCAGCCTCGGCCTGGTGGGCGCCGTGAGAGTGATCACCGCGATGACCAGGCACAGCAGGGCGAACGAGGCGATGCCCAGGGTGTCGACCCTCTCGGACTCCCCGAGGAAGGGCCACTGCTTCATGTTGAAGAAGTACCAGATGGAGCCCCAGTCGGCTCCGCGCTCGCTGCTGAAGACGTAGAACTTCTTCCAGCCCTGGAACGCCAGCAGCATGAACGGCAGGTTCACGGCGACCCAGCTGATCACCGCCCCGCCGAGCGTCCAGAGGAACTCCGGGAGCTTGCGGGTGCGCAGCGCGAGCAGGAACAGCGGGCCGAAGAAGATCAGCGGGTAGAACTTGGTGGCGATCGCCAGGCCCAGCAGCACACCTGCCAGCAGGTGCTTGTTCCTGGCCCAGGCCAGGAAGGCCGACAGAGCCAGCGCGCCGCACAGGAGGTCCCAGTTGATGAAGGCGGTGAGCACGACGGCGGGTGCGATGGCGTACCAGGCGGCGTCCCAGCGCCGGCCCTGCAGCGCGGCCAGCGACGCCATCGCGACCACGCCCACGACCAGCGCCGCCGCCATCAGCAGGACCGTGACGTCGTAGAACCAGACGCCCGGCTCGTTGAGGCCGGAGACCAGCCGCTGAACGAACCACATCAGCCCGCCGATGCCGACCGGATACTCGACCTCGTGCCCGAAGTAGGGGACGGCGCCCTGGTCGAGCCGCTCGTTCCACCACAGCGGGTAGATGTCGGTGTAGCAGAAGTTGAGGAACTGCTGCGTGCCGTCGTTCCAGGCGCCGCCGAACCGGCACGGCGCCTTCCACAGGTACGCGAGCACCGCCCCCGCGGCCGCCAGGAGGGCCAGGGGCAGGAACGGCGCGAGGGCGCGCGTCGCGGGGCCGGGGCCCTCCGAAGTCGATCGGCTCATCACGTCACTCGGCTCGTCGCTCACGTCGTCGACTCGTCAGGGCCGTCGGGCGTCGGGAGGGACCGCCGCCGGTGCCCGGCGCTGCGCGGGCTCGGGGCTCGGGGTGGGTGTGGGCGTGGCGGCCCTGCCGGGCGTGTCCACCGGGTCGAAGGTGTCCACCTGGCCGCCTCCTCCGTCGTTGTTCCCACACGTGTCGTCCCAGGGTAGGCAACCCTCGCCCGCGTCGCCACCGCCGTTGTCGCCACCGTCGGGGCCGCCCTCGGGCCAGCCGTCGCCGCCGCCGTCGGGGAACTCGTCCTCCGGCGTCGGGGTCGGCGTGGGCACGGGCTTGGGCGCCAGGTCGAGCGGCGAGCCGATGTTGGACGGCGTCGGGAAGTCCTTGACCGGCTTGCCCTTCATCGCCTCGCTCATGAACGCCCGCCACACGCGGGCGGGGACGGTGCCTCCCTCGAAGCTGCTGCCCAGCGGCAGCTCGGCGCCGGTCTTCCGGTTCTCCTTGTAGATGCCGACGGCGGCGGAGAGCTGCGGCGTGAAGCCGACGAACCAGGCTTCCTTGTTGTCGTTGTTGGTGCCGGTCTTGCCCGCCACGGTGCGGTCGGGCAGCGCGGCGGCCGTGCCCGTGCCGCCCTTCACCACCGACTTCAGCGCCACGACGGCGTCCGCGGCCACCTCCTCGGCGATGACCTGCTTGGGGGTCTTGTCCTCAGAGATGATCTGGACCTTCTCGCGGTCGATCACCTTGACGACGGTGTGGGTCGGGTAGTGCTTGCCGGAGTTGGCGAAGATGGAGTACCCGCCCGCCTGCTCGACGGGGGTCACGCCGGCGCTGCCGATGGAGAACAGGTACCTGTGCTCGTCGACGCTCGACTGGAGGCTCTCCTTGCTGAGCCCGGCGTCCTCGGCGATGCGCTTGACGGCGTCCAGGCCCACCTCGGCGCCCATCTGGCCGTAGGCCGTGTTGATGGAGTGCTGGGTGGCGTAGATGATGTTCATCGACGACGGGGTCGAGTGCCCGTTCGAGATCGGCGTCGTGCCTTCGAGCTTGAGCGGCTGCTTGCCCGTCACGTAGCTCTGCAGGCTGTGGCCGGCCTCCAGCCACGCCGCCAGCACGTAGGGCTTGAACGCCGACGCGGCCTGCTTGCGGGCCTGGAACGCCTCGTTGAACTGGTCGGGGCGCTTGCCGAGGTAGTTGTCGCCGCCGTAGAAGGCGACCACGCGGCCGTTGGTCGGGTCGACGGCGGCCAGACCGGTGTGGACCTCCCGGGGCAGCCCCGCGGTGGTCTGCTTCACCGCCGCCTTGGCGGCCAGCATCAGCTTCTTGTCGAAGGTGGTGTAGATCTTGTAGCCGCCGGTCTCGATCATCGAGCGGGACAGCCCCTTGCTCTCCAGCTCCTTGAGGGCCTCGGTCAGCATGTAGCCGCGCAGGCCGCTGAAGGCCGACGACGCCTTGCGGGGCTCGGGCTCGGGGAACTTCAGCTTCGCCGGATAGGACCCGTACTTCTGGGGGTTCAACACGGCCATCTGCTTGAGGACGTAGTTGAAGCGGAACTTCGTGCCGGAGAAGTCCTTCTTCTCCTCGGAGATGTCGAACTGGCCGGGCTGCTGGATGCGGCCCGCGAGGTAGGCGGCCTCGGCCGGCGTGAGGTCCTTGACGCCGTGGCCGAAGAACTCGCGGGCCGCCGCCTCGATGCCGTAGGTGTTGCGGCCGAAGGGGATGGTGTTCAGGTAGAACTCCAGAACCCGCTCCTTGCTCCACTCCTTGTCGAGCTTGACCGCGATGAAGATCTCAGTGATCTTCCGCTTGACCGACCGCTCCTTGCTGAGGCCCTTGAAGTAGCTCCGCGCCATCTGCTGGGTGATCGTCGACGCGCCCTGCACCTGGGCCCCGGTGGCGGTGCTCCACGCCGACCGGACGATGCCCGAGAGCGAGATGCCGGCGTCGCTCCAGAAGGTGTCGTTCTCGGCCGCCACGACGGCGTCCTTGGCGAACTCCGGCACCGACTCCAGCTTGACCATGCGCCGCTCGGTGCCGAGCCGCGTCATGTACGAGCCGTCGGCGTAGTAGAAGCTGCTGCCCAGCGACTTGGCCTCTTCCTGGGCGTCCTGGTCGGTCGGCAGCTCGGTGTTGGCGTAGCCGACGGCGATCATGCCGAAGACGCCCGCGACCACGACGGCGAAGCCGACCGTGACGATCTTCCAGTTGGGGACGAACCGCCGCCAGCCCCTGCGCCGGGGAGGCTCGCCGCCCCGCGCGCGCCTGCGGCCGGGACCGTCGCCGGGAGGCCCGTCGCCGGGACCGTTGCCGCCCGGGCCCTGCCCGCCGGGACCCTGCCCGCCCGGCCCGGAACCGGCGGGGCCGGCCGGGCCGCCGCGCGACCGGCGGGACCGGCCGGGTGCTCCCGGGCTCGCGCTGACGGAGGTCTCCGTGCCGGACACATCGCGGCGGGAGGGACGGGCCTCGCGGGAGACCTGCCCGATCGACTGGGTGTCCTCGAAGGCCGCCTCGGCGCGGCGTCGCCGCGGCTCGCCGGAGGCGCGCCCCTCGCTCGCGGGCGGGCGGAACCCGCCCGTGGGCGCGGGCCTCGGGTCGCCGCCCCGCCGGCGGGGCTCGGCCTGACGGCCGGGCGGCGCCTGCGAGGTGCTCCGGGTCTCCTCGGCGCCGCGTGGCGGCGCCGCGCGGCGCCCAGAGGGGGCTGAGGTCTCCGGGGGCGGCTGGTGCGCCGGGTGTCCACCGGCGGGCGCGCCCTCCTGGGAAGAGCGACGGCGCCGCCCGGGACGAGCTGATCCACCGGCGCCCTCGGCGGGGCCGGGGCGGCCGGTCGGCTCTGGGCCATAGCTGCTGTAACTCACGCGTCCTCGTTGGGTCATCTGGCGATCTGGAGGTCTTCGACGTCTGTGTGCGGCAGCGGGTGAGCGTACCTGGGCTCGCGGGTGGACTACGTCTTCTCCGCGGTCCGCCCGTCCGCACCGGTGCTGCCCGGTGGCGTGTCAGTGCCCAGGACGAAGGAGACCGTCAGGTGATTCCATGAACAACCTTGGCAGACCTCGACAACGTAGACGCGGAATTCCTGGTATTCGCGAGCCATCTCGACGAGGTCTGACGATGTCTTTACACGGCCTGCGGAGCGACCGAGCTGGTCACCGTACACGTATGTGACATGAGTCACGTTGTGTCGTTCGCACACGGGGCAGGGCCGTTTCGTGGGCTCCCCGTGATGGCGCGCGGCACGCAGAAGGTAGGGATGGGCATCACACACGTCGTTCCTGGTCGTGCGACCGGAGCGCAGCGACTGTACCGTCGCGCGCTTCGCGAGGCCGTAGTCGACGACCCCTCGCTGTGACCACATGGGCGCCAGACTACGACTTTTTTACCTATTCCGCCCATCGCCTTGACGGATTCGTCGATTGCGCCGTATGCCGAGCCGACGTATCCTCAGGATGTATCGAGTCGATACATCAGCGGGACACATCGGGGCGAGAGGGGGCGGTGGCAGTGGCGGTCGGCAAAGGCGGCGTACTGGAACTCGCCGTGCTCGGCTCGCTGAACGAGACCCCGTTGCACGGCTATGAGCTGCGCAAACGGCTCAACGCCCTGCTCGGCATGTTCCGCGCCTTCTCCTACGGCTCCCTCTACCCGTGCCTTCGCCAGCTACTGGTCAACGGGCTCATCACGGAGGAGCCGCCGGAGGAGACCGCCGCCACCACGGCGGCGCAGGCCGCGCGGGACGCCAGCCCGCCGCTCGCCGGGCGCCGGTCGAAGATCGTGTACAGGCTGACCGCCGAAGGCAAGGAACGACTGCAGCACCTGCTCACCCAGGCGGGTCCCTCCGCGTGGGAGGACGAGAGCTTCGGCGTCCACTTCGCCTTCTTCCGCCACACAGAGGCGGAGGTGCGGCTGCGCATCCTGGAGGGCCGCCGTAGCCGGCTCGAAGAGCGGCTCGACGCGGTCCGCACGGCCCTGGCCCGCACCCGCGAGCGTCTCGACAGTTACACCCTCGAATTACAACGTCACGGTCTGGAGTCGGTCGAGCGCGAAGTGCGCTGGCTGAACGAGCTGATCGATACCGAACGCGCGCAAGCCGTCCGGGCCACAACGGAGAGGGCGGACGCGCGGGACGCCGAACCCCTGTCTGATAAGCCAAATGAGTAAAGGAGCGAGTGCGATGGGTTCCGTGCGCGTAGCCATCGTCGGTGTGGGCAACTGTGCCGCGGCGCTGGTGCAGGGCGTGCAGTACTACAAGGACGCCGACCCCGCCACGCGGGTGCCGGGCCTCATGCACGTCCAGTTCGGTGACTACCACGTCCGCGACGTCGAGTTCGTCGCCGCCTTCGACGTGGACGCCAAGAAGGTCGGTCGCGACCTGTCCGAGGCCATCGTGGCCTCGGAGAACAACACGATCAAGATCTGCGACGTGCCGCCGACCGGGCTCACCGTGCTGCGCGGCCCGACCTACGACGGCCTCGGCGAGTACTACCGCGAGATCATCGAGGAGTCCGACGAGGCGGCCGTCGACGTCGTCAAGGCGCTGAAGGAGGCGCGGGCCGACGTGCTCGTGTCCTACCTGCCCGTGGGGTCCGAGGAGGCCGACCGCTTCTACGCCCAGTGCGCCATCGACGCGGGCGTGGCCTTCGTCAACGCTCTTCCGGTCTTCATCGCCTCCGACCCGGTCTGGGCCCAGAAGTTCACCGACGCCGGGCTGCCGATCGTCGGCGACGACATCAAGTCCCAGGTGGGCGCGACGATCACCCACCGCGTCATGGCGAAGCTGTTCGAGGACCGCGGCGTTGAGCTGCTGCGCACGTACCAGCTCAACTTCGGCGGCAACATGGACTTCATGAACATGCTGGAGCGCAAGCGCCTCCAGTCCAAGAAGATCTCCAAGACGCAGTCGGTCACCTCGCAGATCCCGCACGAGATGGCGAAGGCCGACGTGCACATCGGCCCGTCCGACCACGTGCCGTGGCTCGACGACCGCAAGTGGGCCTACGTGCGCCTGGAGGGCAAATCCTTCGGCGACACCCCGCTGAACCTGGAGTACAAGCTGGAGGTGTGGGACTCGCCGAACAGCGCCGGTGTGATCATCGACGCGGTGCGCGCGGCGAAGATCGCCCTGGACCGCGGCATCGGCGGCCCGATCCTCTCGGCGTCCTCCTACTTCATGAAGTCGCCGCCCGAGCAGTACTCCGACGACGACGCCCGCGACTCGGTGGAGAAGTTCATCCGCGGCGAGATCGAGCGCTGACCGGCGGTTCCGTGCACGACGGACGCCCGGGCCCCCGAGGGGCCCGGGCGTCGTCGTGTGTCAGGGCTCGTCGCCGGGACGCGCATCATCGTGCCTCGACCGCCTCAGCGGGCGGCCGGGGGCAGCTCCGCGGGATCGGCCGGGGCCCAGGTGAGCGGGTCGGGGCCGAGGGCTTCGAGCTGCGGCACCTGCTCCACCGCCCACGGGGAGATCGCCAGCAGCCCGCCGGCGACGTCGTGGCCGAAGTCCTTCCACGGCATCCAGCGGACCCCGCCGACCTCGTCGGGGTTGGGGCGGGGCTCCTCTGAGACGACGGCGCGGTACACCGGGCACATCTCGTTCTCGACCGTGCCGTCCTCCATCACCGCCCGGTACGCGAACGCGGGGAGCATCAGCTCCACGGCGTGGGCGGTGAGACCCAGCTCGTGCGACAGCCGCCGGGTGACCGCCTCGGCGGGAGACTCACCCGGGAGCGGGTGCCCGCACACGCTGTTGGTCCACACCCCCGGCCAGGTGAGCTTGTGCGACGCGCGCCGGGAGAGCAGCACCCTGCCCTCGGGGTCGAACACGTAGCAGGAGAACGCCAGATGCAGCGGAGTGTCCGCGCCGTGGACGGTCGCCTTGGGAGCGGTGCCGATCGACTCGCCTCGGGCGTTCAGGAGCACGACACGTTCGTCATGGGTCACCTCACCGAGATTACGTGATCATGCCGGACGGCGAGCCGCCCGCGCGCCGCCGCCCGCGGCGGTCGTCGAAGGTCCCTCACCCCCGGTGTGCCAATCGTCATCCCAGGTGGGTCAGGCCTCCACCCCCGATTCCCCGCGTGGGCCGGGGGCCGGCCAGGGAGATATCGGGGATGTTCCCGATGTGACCCACGGCACCCGGCCACTAAGCTGACGCCGTGTCAATCGTCTCCGACCTCCGCGCCGTCCTTCGAGGCCGGGACTTCCGACGTCTGTTCGCCACCCGCCTGGTCTCGCAGTTCTCCGACGGCGTCTTCCAGTTCGCCGTCGCCGGGTACGCCTTCTTCACCCCGGAGAACCAGACCAGCGCGGCCGAGGCCGCTGTGGCGTTCGCGGTGCTCCTGCTGCCCTACTCGTTGCTCGGGCCGTTCGCCGGCGTGCTGATCGACCGCTGGGACCGTCGGCGCATCCTCATGGTCGCCCCCATGGTCCGCGGCGCGTTCCTGCTGCTGGCCGCGCTGCTGGTGGGCCTGGGCGCCCCCGACTGGTGTTTCTACGCCGTCGCGCTGATCGTCCTGGGCGTCAACCGCTTCTTCCTCTCGGCCCTGAGCGCCGGTCTGCCGCACGTGGTCGCGGGCGAGCGGTTGCTGATCGCCAACTCCGTCACCCCGACTTCGGGCACGATCGCCACGTTCATCGGGGCCGGCGCGGGCTACCTGATGCGCCTGGTCTTCGGCCCCGAGCACGGCGGCACGGCGCTGCTGCTGGTGGTCTCCGGCGTGATCTTCGGCCTGAGCGCCGTGATCGCCTCCACCATGGCCAAGGGCCTTCTCGGCCCCACGTACGACTCCGCCCGGCCGCAGGCGCGCGAGGCGGTGCGCAACGTCGTGACCGGCATGGTCGACGGCGTCCGGCACGTCCTGCACCTCAGGTCGCCGGCCGGGGCGCTGGGGGCCATGGCGGCGCACCGGTTCATGTACGGCCTGGTCATCGTCATGACCGTCATGCTCTACCGCTACTACTTCACCACCGACGCCGAGGCGGGCCTCAACCACATCACCGGCGTGCTGGCCACCTCGGGCGCGGGCTTCTTCGTCGCCGCGTTGATCACCCCGTGGGCGACCAGGCGGTTCCGCCCCGAGATGTGGATCCCGCTCATGCTGGCCACCGGCGGCGTGCTGCTGCTGGTGCTGTGCCTGCCGTTCCACCAGGCCGGCTTCCTCGTGGCGGGCTTCGTGCTGGGCGTGACCGGGCAGAGCGTGAAGATCTGCGCGGACACCATCGTGCAGCGCGACGTCGAGGACGCCTATCTCGGCCGGGTCTTCTCCATCTACGACATGCTCTTCAACGGCATGTTCGTGCTGGCCGCCGTCGTGGCGGCGTTCCTGCTGCCCGCCGACGGCAAGTCGTACACCGTGCTGGTGATCGCCTCACTCGGCTACGTCGCCGCCGCGGTGGTCTACCGCCTGGTCACCGCAGGCGCCGACCGCCGCGCGCCCGAGAAGGTCGCGGGCTGAGCCGCCCGGCGGCGCTCAGCCGTCGAGCGTCGCGACCGCGGCGGCCATCGCCCCGGTGATCATCGCGAGGTCGTCGGGGGCGGTCACGTAGGGCGGCATCGTATATATAAGGTGCCCGAACGGCCGAAGCCAGACCCCGTGCTCCATGACGGTGTCCTGCACCCTCGCGACGTCGACGGGCCGCTCGGTCTCGACGACGCCGATCGCGCCCAGCACCCGCACCTCGCGCACCCCCGGCGCGCCCGCGACCGCGGCCAGCCCCTCGGCGAGGCCGGACTCGATGCCCTTGACCTCCTCGCGCCACGGACGCTCCTCGAGCAGCGTGAGCGAGGCGCCGGCGACGGCCGCCGCCAGCGGGTTGCCCATGAAGGTCGGCCCGTGCATGAGCACCCCCACGCGCTCGGCGACCTCGGGCGTGCACAGCGTGGCGGCGAGCGTGAGGTAGCCGCCGGTGAGCGCCTTGCCCAGGCACATGATGTCGGGCCGCACGCCGGCGTGGTCGCAGCCGAACATCTCCCCGGTGCGGCCGAAGCCCGTCGCGATCTCGTCGGCGATGAGCAGGAGGCCGTGACGGTCGGCCAGCTCGCGCAGCCGCCTGAGGTAGGCGGGATGGTAGAACCGCATGCCGCCTGCGCCCTGCACCACGGGCTCGACGATGATCGCCGCGAGCTCGTGCGCGTGCCGCGCCACCAGCGTGTCGAGGTGGGTGAGGTAGGCGGGGTCGGCGGGCTCGGGCTCGGCCGTCGCGCCGGGGCGCAGGCCGTACCCCCCGGGCGGGCGGTCGGCGAAGACGTGCTCGGGCAGCGCGCCGGCGAACAGGTGGTGCATGCCGTTGACCGGGTCGCACACCGCCATGGCGCCGAAGGTGTCCCCGTGGTAGCCACCCCGCACGGTGAGCAGGCGGCTCCTGCCGGTGCACTGGATCGCCATCTTGACGGCGACCTCGACCGCCACCGAGCCGGAGTCGGCGAGGAACACCTTCTGCAGGCCGGTCATCTCGGCGAGCCGCCGGGCCAGCCGCACGGCGGGCTCGTGGGTGAGCCCGCCGAACATGACGTGCGCCATGACGTCGAGCTGCTCGTGCGCCGCGGCGGTGAGGCGCGGGTGGTCGTGGCCGTGGATGACCGCCCACCACGACGACATGCCGTCGATGAGCTCGCGGCCGTCGGCCAGCCTCAGGCGCACGCCCTCGGCCGCGGCCACGGGGTGGATCAGGGCCTTCGGGGACGCGGGAGCGTAAGGGTGCCACACGTGCTTGCGGTCGAGCTCACGCAGGGTCGCGTCATCCATCGGGCCACCCTAGCCAACGTCAGGACGGTGTGACGCCCTGGTCACGAGCCCATTCGAGCAGGGCCTTCGACGCGGCGTCCTTGCCGACCAGGCCTTGGTCGAGGCGCATGTCGAGCAGGAACTTGTACGCCCTGCCGATCACCGGGCCGGGCGGCACGCCGAGGACCTCCTGGATCTCGTTGCCGTCGAGCTCGGGCCGGATCTTGGCGAGCTCCTCCTCCTCGGCGAGCCGGGCGATGCGCACCTCGAGCTCGTCGTAGGTGCGCGACAGGGCCTGCGCCTTGCGCTTGTTGCGGGTGGTGCAGTCGGCCCTGGTGAGCTTGTGCAGCTGCTCCAGCAGGTGGCCGGCGTCCCTGACGTAGCGCCGCACGGCCGAGTCGGTCCACTCGCCGCTGCCGTATCCGTGGAAGCGCAGGTGCAGCTCGACCAGCCGGGCGACGTCGGCCACGACGTCCTTGGGGAACCGCAGCTCGGCCATGCGCTTCTTGGCCATCTGGGCGCCCACCACCTCGTGGTGGTGGAAGGACACCCGCCCCGCCTCTTCGTACCTGCGGGTCTTGGGCTTGCCGATGTCGTGCAGCAGCGCCGACCACCGCAGCACGCGGTCGGGGCCGGCGGTCTCCAGGGCGATCGCCTGCTCCAGCACGATCAGCGTGTGCTCGTAGACGTCCTTGTGGCGGTGGTGCTCGTCGATCTCCAGCCGCAGCTTGGGCAGCTCGGGCAGCACGTGCGCGGCCAGGCCGGTGTCCACGAGCAGGGCCAGGCCCTCCCGGGGGTGGGCGCCGCAGATGAGCTTGTCGAGCTCCTCGCGGATGCGCTCGGCCGAGACGATGTCGATGCGGTCGGCCATCGCCGTCATGGCGGCGACCACGGAGGGATCGACCTCGAAGCCGAGCTGGGACGCGAAGCGGGCCGCCCTCAGCATGCGCAGCGGGTCGTCGTCGAAGGACCGCTCGGGGGTGCCGGGGGTGCGCAGGACCTTCGCCGACAGGTCGGCCAGACCGCCGTAGGGGTCGACGAACCGGTGGCCGGGCAGGCGCACGGCCATGGCGTTCACCGCGAAGTCGCGCCGCTCGAGGTCGGCCTCCAGGGTCTGGCCGTAGGTGACGTCGGGTTTGCGCGACTTGGGGTCGTACGACTCGCTGCGGTAGGTGGTGATCTCCAGGACCCAGCCGGCCTTGCGTACCCCCACCGTGCCGAAGTCGATGCCGATGGTCCACACGGAGTCGGCCCAGTCGCGGACGATCTCCAGCACCTGCTCGGGGTGCGCGTCGGTGGTCAGGTCGAGGTCTTTGCCGATGCGGCCCAGGAAGACGTCGCGCACCGACCCGCCGACGACGGCGAGTTCGTGTCCGCGACCGGCGAACAGCTCGCCGAGCTCGTCGGCCACGGGAGCTATGCGGCGGAAAAGGTCGATTACGGCCCTCTGCTGACTAAGGCTCAGATTTGAGACGGACAAGCTGGGTAGGTCCTTCGGTTACGGAGGAGAACCTCCGTGTTGGCCTGGGGTAACGCGCTAGCGATCCACCCTGTGCTACCACCAGGCTACGGTTGGTCAACGGTCTGTCGGGGGCACCCGGACGAGGCAAGGAGCACGAGAGATGAAAGACGCCCTCGCGATCCACCGCTGGCTCCTGTCCCACCAGATCCATCATGAGATCGTACGGCTTCCCCGGCCGTCGGCGTGCGCCGACGACCTGCCGGGCATCCTGCGCGTCGGCCCTGCCTCCTGTGTCCGCGTCACCGTGTTCGAGGTCACGACCCGCAGCACGCGTGAGCCGGTCGCCGTGGTCACCAGCGTGGCCGCGCCTCCGCGACCCGGTGCCGTCGGGGCCCTGCTCGGCGCCCGCCGGGTGCGCCCGGCGCCCGCGTTCATGATCAACGCCGCCACCGACTACACGGCCACATCCGTGTCACCTCTCCTGCTCCCGGCGAGCCTCACGGTGCTGATCGACGAGCGCCTGGCCGACTCCCGCGAACCCGACGACGTCGTGTACTCCCCGACCGGCGAGCGGCGCACGGCGCTACGGTTGCGCGCCCTCGACCTGCTCGCCCTCACCCCGGGCAAACTGGTGGACCTGCAAGGCGCCCGGCACCGGCCCCTGCGAGGGCCGGTCGCCAGGGACGCGCGCCCGTCGAGGCCGCTGCCGCGCCGCGGATCGCCGCCCGCTCGTCTTTAGGCCATACCATTCTGGGCGTGCGCCGAACTCCACCCATGGCCGGCACGTGACCCGCGGAGCCGCCCTCCTCTCCTTGCTGACCGCCGCGTTCGTCCTCGCCCCGGCGTCCACCGGCCTTGCCGGCGCGGCACCGGCGGCGGGCTCGGCACAGGCGCAGGCGGGAGTTTCGGCGATCCGCCAGGACGCCCAGCTCACGGTGGCCTCCATCACCCCCGAGGCGCCGCGCGAGCCGTCCACCCCGCTCACGATCTCCGGCTCGGTGACGAACACCACCGCGGCCACCATGTCGTGGCTGTCGGTCCGTCTGCGCTTCTCCCGCCAGCCGTTCGCGACCCGCGCCGAGATGCAGGCCTTCGCCGACGGCGGCCCGATGCTCGACTCCGTGCGGCGCACCGTTCCGGTCAGCCAGCTCACCGCCTCCGGCGAGGTGCCGTGGGAGTTCGCCGTCACGCCCGGGGAGCTGGGCGTGTTCCGCTTCGGCGTCTACCCGGTGACCCTGGAGCTCGTCGACTCGGCCGGCCGCCAGCTCGCCGCGCAGCGCACGTTCCTGCCGTACGCCCCCAAAGACCAGACGGTCGCGCGCACCCGCATCGCCTGGGCGCTGCCGGTGGTCGACCAGCCGCACCGCGGCGACGACGCCACCTTCGTCGACGACGGCCTGCGCCGCACCCTCGCCGACGACGGGCGCCTGGGCAAGATCCTCAAGATCGCCGAGACGCCGGCCAAGGGCGTGAGCTGGTTCGTCGACCCGGCCGTGCTGGACGACGCCCAGGCCATGGCCCGGGGGTACAACCTCCGGTCGGGCGAGACGACGAGCGCCGAACCCGCCGACCCGACGGCCGCCCGCTGGTTGCAGCGCCTGCGTGAGGCCCTGGCGGAGGCCTCGGTCTCCGCCACCCCGTACGCCGACGCCGACGTGGCGGCGATCACCCACAACGGCCTCGACGGCGCCACCGAGGTCGCGCTCGAGAAGGGCGCCTCGGTCGCGACCCAGGTGCTCGGCAAGGAGGTCGGCACCGGCGTCAACTGGCCGATGGGCGGGGTGATCGACGACGACGGCCTCGACGCCCTCGCGGTCGGCGACGTGCGCACCGTGCTGCTCAACGCCACCGCGCTGCCGCCCGAGCCCCCGGTGCTGTACACGCCGGACGCCGCCACCTCGGTGGAGACCGTCGGCGGACGGGTCGGCGTGCTGCTGGCCGACCCCGTGCTGAGCCAGCTCATCGCGGCGCCGGCCCCGCCGGCGTCCGGAGGGGCCCTGCTGACCAAGCAGCGGTTCCTCGCCGAGACCGCCATGATCAGCGTGGAGCGGCCGCAGGAGTCGCGCGCGGTCGTCGCCGCGCCGCCGCGCCGGTGGAACCCCGACCCCGCCTTCGTGTCCGACATGCTGCGCGCGGCCGCCTCGGCGCCGTGGCTGAAGCCGGTCTCGCTGGGGTCGCTCAAGCCGCCATCCACGTCCACGGCGGTGCCGCGCGCCGGCCTGCTCTACACCGAAAAGGACCGCGCGGCCGAGCTCAGCCGGTCCTACCTCGCCGGCGTCAAGAGGCTGAACGCCCGCGCCGGGCTCACGGCCGCCGTCACCGACGACCACCTGCGGGTCTTCGACACCGCCGTGCTGCGGCTGACCTCCACGGCCTGGCGCGGCCGCGCGCCCAACGCGGCGCCGCTGGTCGAGCAGCTCGACTCCGCCGTCACCGAGCGCACCCGCATGGTCGCCATCACGCCGGTGGAGCGGCGCACCCTGGCGGGGGACAACGGCGTCATCCCGATCACCATACGCAACGGCCTTGAGCGCGAGGAGGTCACCGTGGGCGTGAAGATCACGTCCGGCGACCGGAAGCTGCTCCAGATCGGCGCCTACGACTCTCCGGTCACCATCAACCCCGGCGGCACGCGGCAGGTCGACATCCCGATGGTGGCCGCCGGCGGCGGCCAGACCACCGTCAAGGTGCAGCTCACGAGCCCCGAGGGCGCCGCGTACGGTGAACCGGTCGCGGTCACCGTGCACACCACCGGGTACGGCGGCATCGCGCTGGTGATCGTCGGCGGCGCCCTCACCGTGATGCTCGCCGCCGTGACGCTGCGCATCCTGCGCCGCAGGTCGCGGCGGCCGGCGCGCGGCCAGCGCGCGACCCGGCCCAGCGCTCCCGCCGTCCCCGGCCCCAGAGCCGAACCCGCCGCACAGCAGCGAGAGGGGCTCTCATGAGCCGGATGTTGCGCGCGAGCGCGGTCATGGCCGCGGGCACCCTGGTGTCCCGCCTGACCGGTTTCGTGCGTACGGCGGTGCTCGCGTCGGCCATCGGCGTCGCGGCACTCGGCAACGCCTACAACGTCGCGTACACGATCCCGTTCATCCTGTTCGACCTCCTGATCGGAGGTCTGCTCAGCAGCGTGGTCGTGCCCATGATCGTCAAGGCGCAGCAGCGCGACGCCGACGGGGGCAGGGCCTACGAGCAGCGCCTGATGACCCTGGCGACCCTGGTGCTCGCGGCCGTGGCCGTGGCCGGAGTGCTGTGCGCGCCGCTGCTGGTCGGCCTGCTGACCACCGATCTGAGCCCCCGGGCGTTCGAGGTCGCCACCACGCTGGCGCGTTACATCCTCCCGCAGATCGCCTTCTTCGGCATCGGCGCCGTCGCGGGCGCCGTCCTGAACACCCGCGACCGGTTCGCCGCGCCGATGTGGGCGCCGGTGCTCAACAACGTCGTGGTCATCGCGGTCGCGCTCGCCTACCTCGTGGTGAGCCGCGCGGGCGGCGACGTCGCGGCCGTCACCGACGCCGACCTGCTCCTGCTGGGGCTCGGCACCACGGCGGGCATCGTCATCCAGTCGATCGTCCTGGTGATCGCCGTGCACCGGGCGGGGTTCCGGTTCGTCCCCCGGCTCGACCTGCGCAACGCCAGGCTCGGCGAGATGGGCAGGGCCGGCGTGTGGACGCTGGCGTTCGTCGTGCTCAACCAGATCAGCTTCATCGTCATCACCAACCTCGCGACCGGCGCCACCGGCAAGGCCGCCGCGCAGGGGGCGGGGGACGTCGCGGGCATCGCGTCCTACAGCTACGCGTTCCAGCTCTTCCAGCTTCCGTACGGCATCATCGCCGTCTCGGTCATCACCGCCATGCTGCCCCGCATGAGCCGCCACGTGCACGAAGGCCGCCCCGAGGCCGTCGGCGAGGAGTTCGCCTCGGGCGTGCGGCTGGTCTCCTCGGTGATGGTGCCGTCGGGGCTGCTGCTCATGGTGCTCGGGCCCGCGGCCACCGTGCTGATCTTCGCGCACGGCAACACCAGCGTGGGGGACGCGCTGGCCATCGGCAACGTCCTGCAGGTGTTCGGCCTCGCGCTGGTGCCGTTCTCGATCTACCAGCTCCTCCTGCGGGTGTTCTACAGCTTCGGCGACACCCGCACCCCCGCGCTGATCGCCGGCGGCAACATGCTGGTGACCTCCGCGCTGGGCTACGCGCTCTACCTGGCGCTGCCCCCGCACCTGATCGTCATGGGGCTGGCGCTGGCCTACACCGCCGCCTACTCCGTGGGTGCCGCGGTGGCCTGGAGGCTCGCCAGCCGCAGGGTGGGCGGGCTCGGCGGCCGGTCGGTGGCCTCCGGCCTGGCCCGCATGTACGTCGCGGCGGTGCCCGCGGCGGCGTTCGCGCTCCTCGCCCTGTGGGCGACCGAGCGACTCGGCGGTGTGAGCCAGGTCAGCTCTGCCATCATGCTGGTGGCCGGCGGCGGCGTGGGCGGCCTGGTCTACCTGATCGTCTCGCAGCGCATGCGCATCGCAGAGATCAGTTCGATCATTGGACTTGTGGCAGGAAGGGTAGGCCGCTAGTCATAGGTAAGCCGGAAGTCCGGTTCGCCCGTGTTCCAACGGCAACACAGGCGAGACCCGCTCCCGACTACCATGGTGGCCGGTGCGCGGCTCGCCCGCGCGCCGCCGGCTGACGACGTAGCAGGAGGGGCGTGGGGGCATTCACCCGGACATCGCCCGAGACCAGGGAGAGGACCGCCTCATGAGCGCCCCGGCCGTGGAGCCCGGTGGCCGGCTGGCCGACCGGTTCCGCCTGGAGGACCGCGTCAGCGAGTCAGGTGGCGCCACCCTGTGGAAGGCCATCGACGAGGTGCTGGCCCGGCCCGTCTCGGTCCTCACCCTCGCCCCCACCTTCGAGCGGGTCGTCGAGGTCGTGACCGCCGCCCGGGGCGCCAGCCGGCTGACCGACCCCCGGCTCACGCAGGTCTTCGACGCCGCCGAGGAGAACGGGCAGGCCTACGTCGTCAGCGAGTGGGTCACCGGCGAGACGCTCACCGACATGGTCTCCTCCGGGCCGCTGAGTCCTGAGCGCGCCGCCGCGCTGGTCGCCGAGGCCGCCGAGGCCGTCGCGCACGCCCACCGGGCGGGCCTGTCCCACCTGTGCCTCACGCCCGACCGCCTGGTCTGGACGGCCGGCAGCACCGTCAAGCTGCTCGGCCTGGCCGTGGACGCCTCCCTGGGCTGTGTCGAGAGCGACGACCCCGCCCGTGAGGACGCCCAGGGGCTCGGCCGTCTCCTGTACACCGCCCTGACCGGTCACTGGCCCGGCGGCGGTGAGGTCGACCTGCCGCACGCCCCGCTCGACGACGGCAAGATCTGCACTCCGCGCCAGGTCACCGCGGGCGTTCCGGGGTTCCTGGACGCCATCACCTGCCGCGCCCTGCTGCAGGAGTCCCGGCGCGGCCTGCCCCCGCTCTCCACCCCGGCCGAGGTGGCCGAGGCCCTGGCCGAGGTGCCGAGGCCGGCCCCGGTGCCGGTGTCGGGCATGCCGCCCGCGCTGGCCCTGCGCTCCGAGGCGCCCGACGACCTCGACACCATGCGGCCGCCGAGGCCCTCGTCGCCCCCGCGCCCGCCCGCGCGGTCCCGCCGCCGGGAGTCCGGCGGCATGGCCGGCAAGGCCATGGTGGCGCTGATAGTCGTCCTGGTGATCGCCGCGGTGGGCCTGGGCGCGTGGACGCTCGGCCGCAACCTGGGCAAGCCTCCGACACCGCCCGCGGCGTCGGCCGAGCCGTCGAAGGCGGCCTCGCCGAAGCTCGTCGCGGTGAAGCCCTCCGCCGCCCGCGGCTTCGACCCGCAGGGCACCGACCGTGACGAGCACCCCGAGATCACCCAGCTCGCCATCGACGGCAAGAGCTCCACCGAGTGGCACACCGACTCCTACCAGAGCGCCGAGTTCGGCCGTCTGAAGGAGGGGGTGGGCCTGCTGCTCGACATGGGCCGCCAGACCTCGGTCGCCGACGTCGTCGTCTCCCTGGGCGACGCCCCGGGGGCGTCCGTGCAGCTCAGGGTGGGTGACAACCCCGATCTCGGCGATTTGAAGAAGGCCGCGGAACAGGAGAACGTGTCGGGCACGGTGACCCTCACACCGAGCAGACCGGCCAGCGGCCAGTACGTTTTGATCTGGTTTACGCGCCTTCCGGCGTTTGAGGGGAAGTTTCGTGGCACCATCTATGACGTAGTCGTGCATTCTCCCGGATCGGCCTAACAGGACACGCGCTGTGAACCCACCTCCCGACAGCCCACCGGCGGTCCCGCACGCCGCGCGGCCCGCGGTGTCCGATGCCGACCTGCTGACAAGCCATATCGGCGGCGATCCGCACGCGTTCAGCGAGATCGTCCGCCGCCACCGCGACCGCATGTGGGCGGTGGCGCTGCGTACGCTCGGCGACCCCGACGAGGCCGCCGACGCCGTGCAGGACGCCTTCGTCTCCGCCTACCGCAAGGCCGACAGCTTCCGCGGCGAGGCGGCCGTCACCACCTGGCTGCACCGCATCGTGGTGAACGCCTGCCTCGACCGCATGCGCCGCAAGTCGATCCGCCCCGTGGCGGACGACGAGCTCGTGGAGGCCGCCGAACGTGACACCCCGATCCCCGACCAGACCGGCGAGCGCGACGTCTCCATGGAGGTCTCGGCCGCGCTCAAGCTGCTGCCGGCCGACCAGCGGGCCGCGCTGGTGCTGGTCGACATGATGGGCTACTCCGTCGAGGACGCGGCCCAGGTTCTCAACGTGCCCACCGGCACCGTCAAGAGCCGCTGCGCCCGGGGCCGGGCCAAACTCGCCCCGATTCTTTCGCATCTGCGGAACCGATCAGATCTGACCCGCGTCTCATCCGCGAAGGGAGCAGAACTTCGTGACGGGTGATACGCACTACGACCTGGAGACCCTGGCCGAACTGGCGGAGGGCCTCCTCGACGACCCCACGGCGGCGCGCGTCCGCGAGCATCTCGCGGTCTGCGACCCATGTGGGGAGAGCTTGGCCGACCTGGCGGCGGTCCGCGAGGTGCTCGCGGCGGTGCCGGTCCCGGCGATGCCGATGGGCGTCGCGCTCCGCATCGACAAGGCGCTCAACGCCGAAGCGGAGAACCGGAGGTCAGGAGGGCTTCGCCTGGACGAGACGCCCGACTGGGACCGCATCATGGGCGACTCCCCATGGGAGACCCCCGTTCCCGCGTCGGTGTCCTCGGCGCCCTCGCACGCCGAGCCGCGCCCGCTGGCGTCGGTGACGCACCTGCTGCCGGCCTCCGTGGGCGCCTCGGCGCCGCCGGAGCCTCCGGCTTCGTTCGTTCCCTCGGTTCCCGCGGCTCGCGAGCCCCAGGAGCACGAGGAGCCCCAGGTCGTCCGCCTGGGCGTCGTGTCCGACGACGGCTCGGTGGTCCCGGCCAAGAGCCGCAAGAGGGAGCGGCGCTCCTGGGCGATGCCCGTGATGGCGAGCGCGGCCGCGGCCGTGGTCCTCGGCTCGATCGGGCTGACGGCCAACATGCTGACGGCCACGGGCACCGGCGGGGCGAGCGAGGGCTCCATCGCCTGGACCCCTCCGAGCACGGGCCCGACCTCGGCGGCCGAGCAGCCGGCCGGCACGGTCGACAGGGCCACCACGTCGGGCAGCGGCTACTCGATCGGCACCAGCGGTTACAACTACTCCGACGCCGTGCTCGACGGGCCCCTGCTCACCGTCTTCGGCGCCACCGGCCCGGGTTCGGGCGGTCAGGCGTCGGTCGACCCCGGGGTCGTGCGGTGTGTGAGCCGCATCTCCGAGAGGGTCGGCGACCGCGTCGGCAGGACTCCCAAGCCCATCGGCGTCGACAAGGCGCTCTACCTGGGCAACGAGGCCACGGTGATGGCCTTCTGGAAGGACCGCCTCCGCAACGCCGTCTGGCTCTACGTCGTCGACTCCAACTGCCGCAACCTGCGGCCGCCGACGGTGGGGCGCTGGCAGTAGGTTCCGCGGGCCGGCCACAACCCCTTCGACACCACGCAAGTCCCTCCACGCCCTGCGTGGAGGGACTTCGCCATGTCAGGGGTGGCCTTTGGGCGGGGCGGGAATCGCAGGGCCCTAGGATCTGTTGACGCCACTGCATCGAAGGAACCGGTGGCGTCAGGCCATGGTGCGGTGAGCGCACGGGCGGCCCGCCAAACGGCCGCAACGGGCAGGAAGGGCATGAGGCGTGAGCGACGTCCGTAACGTGATCATCATCGGGTCGGGCCCGGCGGGTTACACGGCCGCGGTGTACGCGGCCCGCGCCGATCTCAACCCGCTCGTGTTCGAAGGCTCCGTCACCGCGGGTGGCGCGCTGATGAACACCACCGACGTGGAGAACTTCCCGGGCTTCCCCGATGGCATCCTCGGGCCGGAGCTCATGGAGAGCTTCCGCAAGCAGGCGGAGCGGTTCGGCGCCGAGCTGGTCGCCGACGACGTGGTGGAGGTCGACCTCACCCGCGATCCCAAGGTGGTCAAGACCGCCACCGAGACCTACCTCACCCGCACGGTGATCGTCGCCACCGGCTCGGGGTACCGCGAGCTGGGCCTGCCCAACGAGAAGCGCCTGTCCGGGCACGGCGTCTCCTGGTGCGCCACCTGTGACGGCTTCTTCTTCCGCGACCAGGACATCGTGGTCGTCGGCGGCGGCGACACCGCCATGGAGGAGGCCACCTTCCTGAGCAGGTTCGCCCGCTCCGTCACGGTGGTCCACCGGCGCGACGAGCTGCGCGCCAGCAAGATCATGCAGGACCGCGCGTTCGCGAACGAGAAGATCCGCTTCGCCTGGAACAGCGTGATCAGCGACATCCACGGCGAGAGCCGGGTCTCAGGCGTGACGCTGCGCGACCTCAAGACCGGCGAGGAGACCCTGCTGCCCGTCACCGGAGTGTTCGTCGCCATCGGGCACGACCCCCGCAGTGAGCTGTTCAAGGGCCAGTTGGAGCTCAACGAGGAGGGGTACGTCGTCGCCGACGCGCCGACCACCCGCACCAACATCGATGGCGTCTTCGCCGCCGGCGACGTCGTCGACCACGTCTACCGACAGGCGATCACCGCCGCCGGCACCGGTTGCTCCGCCGCCATCGACGCCGAGCGCTGGCTCGCCGACCACGCCACCAGCTGAACTAGGGGAGAGAACCTTGAGCGAGATCAAGTCCGTGACCGACGCCACTTTCGAGGCCGAAGTCCTGCGGAACGACAAGCCCGTGCTCGTGGACTTCTGGGCAGAGTGGTGTGGTCCGTGCCGCCAGGTCGCGCCGATCCTGCAGGAGATCGCGAAGGAGCACGCCGACAAGCTGTCCATCGTCAAGATCAACATCGACGAGAACCCGCAGACTCCGCGCGACTACGGCGTACTCCAGATTCCGACGCTGAACGTCTACAAGGGTGGAGAGGTCGTGAAGCAGATCATCGGCGCCAAGCCGAAGGCCATGCTGCTGCGCGAGCTCGACGGCGTCATCTAGACGCCCCTGCGGTCCGCGTTCGCCGCGTCGGCGCGAGCCGTACCACCACCGCCTTCGGGCGGCACCCACCCCAGCGGAGCCCTCCGTGCCTCGGCACGGAGGGCTCTCGCCGTCACGGGCGGCACCTCACGTCACGGTGCTCCCGGTAAGGCGCTCAGATCCCGTCAGACGGGGCGCAGGGCCCGCTCGGGGGACATGGAGCCCAGCAGGCGCTCCAGGGCCACCTCGACGTCCTCACGCCACGACGCGGCCGTCTTCAGCTCCAGCCGAAGGCGCGGGAACCGCAGGTGCGGGCGCACGGTCTTGAAGCCGACGGCGAGAAGGTACTCGGCGGGCAGCAGGCACCCGGGCTGCTCCCACTTCAGGTCGCCGAACGCCTCGATGGCCCGGACGCCCCGGCGCGTCAGGTCCTTGGCGACACCCTGGATCAGCATGCGCCCGAGGCCGCCCCCGGAGAACTCCGAGATGATGTGCGCGCTCATCAGCAGCACGGCGTCCGCGCTCACCGGCGACGTGGGGAACGCGACCGAGCGCGGGACGTACAGCGGCGGCGCGTACAGCACGAAACCGGCGGGAACGCCGTCGACGTAGCAGATCTTGCCGCAGCTTCCCCACTCAAGGAGCGTGGCGGAGATCCAGGCTTCCTTCTCCAGCGCCGGATCGCCCACCTTCTGGGCGCGCTCCCCGCTCACCGGGTCGAGCTCCCAGAAGACACACCGGCGACAGCGGCGTGGCAGGTCGTCGAGGTTGTCCAGCGTGATGTTCACCAGCCGGCGCGACACCCGGGCCCCCAATCCTTGCGCGGACGCGAGTCATGGCGGAAAAGCGCACGAATCACGGCGTCTCCAAAGTGGCATGGTAGCCGAGTGCGGCATGGCCGCGGCGGTCCCCGGCGACGCGCGCGCGGGGCCGCCGGCCCTCCGGCCGCGCCCGCGCGGGACCTCGGGCGCGTCGCCGCAGGCCGGGGCGGCCGGCTGGCGACGCGACTGGGGCCTGAATCTATGCCCCCGGCAACGTCCCCTGAAACGCGTAATCACCCCAAGGCGGGCGGGCGACCTGCCGTAGTGTGGTTCTCCGACACAGCCCCTCTGGCGTCGCCCGAACGCGGCGGACGCCGTGGGCTCGGCTGAATAGGAGGTGGACCGTGACGGAAGAGCAGGATCACGGTCGGAGGAGCGTGGCCCAGGGGTCGCGCATCGATCCCTACATCGATCGGTACGCAGCACGTGCCGCCGGGATGGTCGCCTCCGAGATCCGAGCTCTCTTCGCCGTCGCGTCCAGGCCCGAGGTGGTCTCGCTCGCGGGCGGCATGCCCTACGTCACGGCCCTCCCCCTCGACACCGTGGGCGAACTGGTCGCCGACCTGGTCGCCCGGCGCGGCACGGTTGCGCTCCAGTACGGCTCCGGCCAGGGCGACCCGCACTTGCGCGAGCAGATCTGCGAGGTCATGCGCCTGGAGGGCATCGACGCCGGGCCCGACGACGTCGTCGTCACCGTCGGCTCGCAGCAGGCGCTCGACCTCATCACGCGCATCTTCATCGACCCCGGCGACGTCGTGCTGGCCGAAGGGCCCTCCTACGTGGGCGCTATCGGCACGTTCGCCGCCTACCAGGCCTCGGTCGTGCACGTCGCCATGGACGCCCAGGGGCTCGTGCCCGAGGCGCTCGACGAGTCGATCCAGGCGCTGCACCGCGCCGGCCGCCGCGTCAAGTTCCTCTACACCGTCCCGAGCTTCCAGAACCCGGCCGGCGTCACGCTCTCCGCGGAGCGCCGGCGCCGGGTCATGGAGATCTGCCGGCGCGCCGGCGTGCTGGTCGTCGAGGACAACCCATACGGGCTGCTGGGCTTCGACGGCGATCCCATGCGGGCTCTGCGCGCCGACGACCCCGACGGCGTCGTCTACCTGGGGTCGTTCTCCAAGACCCTCGCCCCGGGCTTCCGTGTCGGGTGGGCCCTGGCCCCGCACGCCATCCGCGACAAGCTGGTGCTCGCCATGGAGTCGGCGGTGCTGTCCCACTCCAGCTTCTCCCAGCTCGCCGTGGGGCAGTACCTCGCCACCCAGCCGTGGCGCGAGCAGATCAAGACGTTCCGCGAGCTCTACCGCGAGCGCAGGGACGCCCTGCTGGGCTCCCTGGAAGCGCTCATGCCGCCCGGCTGCACCTGGACCCGCCCCGCCGGAGGGTTCTTCGTCTGGCTGACGCTGCCCGAAGGGCTCGACTCCAAGGCGCTGCTGCCCCGCGCCGTCGCCGAGCGCGTCGCGTTCGTACCGGGCACCGGGTTCTACGCCGATGGCTCCGGCGCGGGTAACATGCGCCTTTCCTACTGTTACCCCGAACCCGACCGCATCCGCGAAGGCGTCCGGCGCCTCGCAGGTGTCGTCCAGCAGGAGCTGCTGCTGCACGACACCTTCGGCACCGGAGCCATGCGTGCCCTCGGTGGGGTGGACACCCCCGGGCCTGACCTGGCCTGAGACGCGCGGGAAGGAGCCCGGCGCACCCGCCCGACCGGCGGGCGCCGGGCTCTTCTCCGAAGAAGCAAGAGAGGTCGCTGATGATCGAGCTCGGCCACGTGCTGGTGCTGGCAGGCGGGCTGTCGTACGAGCGGGAGGTCTCGCTCCGTTCAGGGCGCCGCGTGAGCGAGGTGCTCCGCGCGGCCGGCATCGACGTCGAGACGCGCGACACCGACGCCGGTCTGGTGCCGGCCGTGCTCGCCGACCCGCCCGACGTCGTGTTCGTCACCCTGCACGGCGGCAGCGGGGAGGACGGCGCGATCCGCTCGGTGCTGGAGCTGCTGTCCGTCCCGTACGTGGGCGCCGCGCCCGACGCTTGCCGCATCGCCTACGACAAGCCGACCGCCAAGACGGTGGTCCGCTCGGTCGGCGTCCGCACGCCCGAGTCGGTCGTCCTGCCCAAGGAGACCTTCCACGACCTCGGCGCCGCGGCCGTGCTCGGGCGCATCGTCGACCGGCTCGGCCTGCCCCTGTTCGTCAAGCCGTCGCGCGGCGGGTCGGCCCTCGGCGGCTCGATCGTCCGCAAGGCCGACGAGCTGCCCGCCGCCATGGTGGGGTGCTTCGCCTACGGGGACACCGCGCTGATCGAGCGGTACATCGAGGGGGTGGAGGTCGCGGTGTCCGTGGTCGACCTCGGCGACGGCCCGGTGGCCCTGCCGCCCATCGAGATCTTCCCGAACGAAGGCGTGTACGACTACTCGGCGCGCTACACCGCCGGGCACACCGAGTTCTTCGCCCCCGCGCGGCTGCGTCCGGAGGTCGCCGACGCCTGCGCGCGGCTGGCCGTGACCGCGCACACCGCGCTCGGGCTGCGCGACGTCTCGCGCACCGACCTCATCGTGGACGCCTACGGCGACCCGCACTTCCTAGAGGTCAACGTGGCCCCGGGGATGACCGAGACCTCCCTGCTGCCGATGGCCGTGGAGGCCGCGGGCAAGGATCTCGGCGCCCTGTGCCGCGGGCTGCTGGAAGCCGCCGCCCGGCGCGGCGGGGCCGCCGGCCGGGCGTAACCTGGCGGCGTGATCGAACCCCTCTACCCCAAGAGCTTCGCCAGCGACAACCACGCGGGAGTGCACCCCGCCGTCCTGAAGGCCGTCGCCGCGGCCGGCGCCGGGGACGCCCCCGCCTACGGGGACGACCGGTGGACGGGCGCCCTCGCCGACCGGCTCCGCGCCGAGTTCGGCGAGGACGCCGCCGGCCTGGTCGTCCTCAACGGCACCGGCGCCAACATCGTGGCGCTGGGCAGCATGCTGGAGCGCCGCTACGACGCGGTGATCTGCCCGGAGACCGCGCACATCGCCACCCACGAGACGGGGGCCAGCGAGCGCCTGCTCGGCGTCAAGCTGGTCACCGTGCCCACCGCCGACGGGAAGCTCACCCCGGCGGACGTGACGGCCCGGCTCGGCGAGCGCGGCAACATCAGCGCGGTGCAGCCGAAGGTGGTCTCCATCTCGCAGGTGACCGAGCTCGGCACCTGCTACACGGCCGACGAGGTCGCCGCGCTCGCGCGGGCCGCCCACGACCACGGCATGCTGCTGCACATGGACGGCGCCCGCCTGGCCAACGCGGCCGCCTTCCTCGGCTGCTCCCTGCGCGAGGTGACCACCGACGCCGGCGTGGACGTCCTCAGCTTCGGCGCCACGAAGAACGGCGCCATGGTCGGCGAGGTCGTGGTCGTGCTGCGCCCGGAACTGGCCGAGGCCGGCCCGTACCTGCGCCGCCAGTCACTGCAGCTCGCCTCCAAGATGCGCTACGTCTCCGCCCAGGTCTCCGCGCTGCTGACCGACGAGCTGTGGCGCCGCAACGCCGCCCACGCCAACGCCATGGCCCGCAGACTCGCCGACGCCGTCACCGGCCTCCCCGGCCTGAGCGTCGAGTGGCCGGTCCAGTCCAACGCCGTCTTCGCCCGCCTCCCGCACGGCGCGATCACCGAACTGCGCTCCCGCTACCTGTTCCACACCTGGGACGAGCCCTCCGGCGTGGTCCGCTGGATGACCGCCTTCGACACCTCCCCCGAGGACGTCGACACCTTCGCCACCGACATCCACCAGGCACTGAAACGCTGACCGGCGACCACTCACCCATAAGTCACACCTCCTCGGGCACCCGTCCCGTACCCGCCGAGCCACCTTCGTGAAATGACGCCTTCGACACGCCTCCTGAAGCGCGCCCCGCACCCGGCCCCCTCCCCACCACCCCGCAGGCGGCCACCCCCAGGCGCCCAGGGGGGCGGCGGTCATCGACACCAGCCGATGGACCGACCGAACACGGGCGACGTGTAGCACCAACCGATCACCCTGCCCCGCCCCCATCACCCCGCAGGCGGCCACCCCCAGGCGCCCAGGGGGCTGCGGTCATCAACACCACTCGATGAACCGGCCGGACCTGGGCGAGGTGTAGCACCAACCGATGGATCGGCCGGACACGGGCGAAGTCGAGGACCAGCCCGATGGGCCGGCCGGATGTAGGCGAGGTGTGACACCAGCCGATGGACCTACCGGAGCTGGGCGAGGTGTAACGGCAACCGATCACCTACCCCCGCTCCATCCGCTCGCCGGCCCTCCCCTCCGCCGGTGGAAGCGCCGACTCCCGGCGCCGCGTCGGCGAGAAGGGATACGGCGAATTCGGCGCCGTCGTACGGCGGGCCACCCGGCTGACGCACACACCGGGAGTGAGCCGGCTCCCCCCGGTAATCCAACCTGGGTGAGCGGACCGTTTCACGTGAAACGGCCGCGTCGCCCGTTGCCGGAAGGGCGCGTGGGGCGGTTTCACGTGAAACGCGGAGGGGGTGGGGTCAGCCGGTGGCGTCGTGCATGGCGCCGGCCGCGCCGGGGGCCATGGCGCCGATGATGCGCTCCAGGTCGTCCATGGTGGCGAACTCGACGACGATCCTGCCCTTGTGGCGGCCGAGGTCGACCTTGACGCGCGTCTCGAAGTGGTCGGAGAGGCGGTTGGCCAGGTGGGTCAATGTGGGCTCGGGGGTGTCGCGAGGGCGGCGGGCGCGTGGGGCGGGGGCGGCGGTCGCCTCACCCATGGACACGATCTCCTCCACGGTGCGGACCGAGAGGCCCTCCGCCACGATGCGGGTGGCGAGGTGCTCCTGCGCCGCCGGGTCGCTCAGCGCCAGCAGCGGGCGGGCGTGTCCGGCGCTGATCGTGCCGGCGGCGACCCGGAGCTGGACGTTGGCCGGCAGGTTGAGCAGCCGCAGGGTGTTGGAGATGTGCGAACGCGAGCGGCCGACCCGCTGGGCGAGCTGCTCGTGCGTGGCGCCGAAGTCGTCCAGGAGCTGCCGGTAGGCCGCCGCCTCCTCCAGCGCGTTGAGCTGCTCCCGCTGGAGGTTCTCGATGAGGGCGTCCCGCAGCATCGCGTCGTCCTGGGTGCTCCGGACGATCGCCGGGATCTCCGTCAGCCCCAGGAGCCGCGACGCGCGCCACCGCCGCTCCCCCATGATCAGCTCATGACGGCCGTCGCCCACCGCGCGGACCACGATGGGCTGGAGCAGGCCGACCTCGCGGATGGAGTCGGCCAGCTCGCCCAGGGCCTCCTCGTCGAAGATGTCGCGAGGCTGCCGGGAGTTGGGCACGATCGAGTCGACCGGGATCTCCTGGAAGTACGCGCCGGCGACGGGCTTGAGCCCGTCGCGCTCCCCCGGGGACTCCGAGGCCCACACCCCGGCGGTCGGCTCCTCCACGGCGGGCCCGGTGGGGATCAGGGCTCCGAGACCCTTCCCCAGTCCACCACGCCTCTGCTGGCCCACGGTTCCTCCTCGACACGACATCCCGCCCGTACCGAGTCGACGGCTTTTGTACCGTCGCCCTCGCCGGCCGGGTTCACAGACACTCGCTTACCGCCGTTCCGGCCGGCGCGGGACACCCTCCAGGAGAGTACCGCCGCCGGGCCGGGTCAGCCTCCCGCGACGGCGGCACCACGGAAGGCGATCTCCCGCGCCGCGTCCATGTACGCCATGGCGCCGCTGGAGCCGCCGTCGTAGGTGAGCACCGACTGCCCGTAGCTCGGCGCCTCCGACACCCGGACGCTGCGCGGGATGACGGTCGAGAGCACCGTGTCGCCGAAGTGCGACCGCACCTCGTCGGCCACCTGCGACGCCAGCCGGGTGCGGCCGTCGTACATGGTGAGCAGGATCGTCGACACCCGCAGCGCCTGGTTCAGGTGAACCCGCACGAGCTCGACGTTCCGCAGGAGCTGGCTGACCCCCTCCAGGGCGTAGTACTCGCACTGGATCGGGATCAGCACCTCCTCGGCGGCGACCATCGCGTTCACCGTCAGCAGGCCGAGCGACGGCGGGCAGTCGATCAGGATGTAGTCGAGCTCGATGACGTCGAACGCCTCCAGCGCCCGCTTGAGCCGGGCCTCCCTGGCGACCAGCGACACCAGCTCGATCTCCGCGCCGGCCAGGCCGATCGTCGCCGGCGCGCAGTAGAGGTCGGGCATGTCGGGGACGGGGCTGACGATCTCCTTCAGCGGAAGGTCCTCGACCAGCACCTGATACACCGAGGGGATCGTCCCGCGGTGCTCGACCGACAGCGCCGTGGACGCGTTGCCCTGCGGGTCGAGGTCGACCACGAGCACCCGCTGGCCGTGCATGGACAGGCCCGCCGCCAGGTTGACGGCCGTGGTGGTCTTGCCCACGCCGCCCTTCTGGTTGGCGATGGTGATGATGCGCTTCTTCGGTGGGCGAGGCCAGTCGCCCTCCTGCCGGGACGACGGGTAACCGAGTGAAGCGGCGGCTATGGGAGCGGAAGGAGCTGTTTCACGTGAAACCACTGAGCTGAGCGCCTCTCGGACCAGCGGCGATTCGCCGGGGCTAAGGGGGGGCTGTGACACGGTTGTTGTCCTTTCAACCGGCACGGCGACGGAAGGAGGCCAGCCGAGACCCGAAGGTCTCCCGCTCGAAGCGGAGACATGACCGCCCGGCCAGCCAAGGCCGGTCGCCGTACCCGGCATGACCGTCACCTCTTCCGCCGACGCCGCGTACCTGGCGCACTCCGCGCCGGGGAGCGTCCGGCAACCGCCCGGACAAGAGTCGCGGGCGGATCGACCTTACCGTGCCCGACAGTCACAAGTTCGGCAGTATCAACGCCATAGGACGGCAATCGTTGCGCGACGGCCGCCAATTCCTCGGCGGCACGCTCCCCTTTCATGGCCAGCAACCGGCCACCCTCCCGCAGGAGCGGCATCGACCAGGACAGAAGGCGGTCGAGCGGCGCGACGGCCCGCGCGGACACGACGTCGAAGACCCGCCGGCCCGCGAACTCCTCGGCCCGGCCGCGCAGCACCTCGACGTTGGACAGCTTCAGCTCCTCCACGCACTCCTCCAGGAACGTCGTCCTGCGCAGGAGCGGCTCCAGCAGCGTCACCGAGATGTCGGGCCGGACGATGGCCAGCACGATTCCGGGCAGGCCCGCCCCCGAGCCGACGTCGGCGAGCCGCGCGCCCTCGGGCACGGCCTCCGCCACGACGGCGCAGTTCAGCAGGTGCCGGTCCCAGATGCGGGGGATCTCCCTCGGCCCGAGCAGGCCGCGGACCACGCCGGGCCCGGCGAGCAGCTCGGCGTAGGCACGGGCCAGCGGCCAGGCGTCACCGGGGAAGACGTCGCGCGCGGAATCGGGCGGGTCGGGCAGCTCGTCGCTTTCGGCCATCACTCACTCAACAGGAAGGTCACGGGATCTCCGCGTAAGGGTAGCCGTCCCGGCACGCTTCACCGCCCCGGACGCGTCCGGGGCGGCGCGCCGTTCTCACATTCGGGGTGAAGCGCGGGCAACGGCGGGGTCAAAACAGGGGAAGGACGGCGAGCCGCGACGGCGCCGGCCGGCCGGTGGGTTACAACGGGGGAGACGCATCGGGATGCCCGGCTCGGTCACCGTGGTGACGAGGGTCGGGAATGCCGAAGGGCCGCCGATCCTCGACGGATCGGCGGCCCGCTGCGCGTCCGGGCTCCACGGCGGCGCGGTGGCGCCGCCCGTACGCCCTCAGACGGGCAGGACCACCACGTACCGCTCGGGCTCCTCGCCCTCGGACTCGCTGCGCAGGCCCGCGGCGGCGACGGCGTCGTGCACGATCTTCCGCTCGAACGGCGTCATCGGCTGCAGCGACTTGGCCTCGCCGGAGCGCTTGACGTCCTCGGCGGCCTTGGAGCCCAGCTTGCTGAGCTCCAGCCTGCGCCCCTGGCGGTACCCCGCCACGTCGAGCATGAGCCGGGACCGCTCCCCCGTGCGGCGGTGGACGGCCAGGCGGGTGAGCTCCTGCAGGGCCTCCAGCACCTCGCCGTGGTCGCCGACGAGGTCACCGCCCTTGATGTCGACGATGGACACCATGGCACGGTCGCCTTCGACGTCCATGTCGATGTCGCCGTCGAGGTCGGCGATGTCCAGCAGCCCTTCGAGGTAGTCGGCCGCGATCTCGCCCTCCTGCTCCAGGGCGGCGAGGTCGGGCGCGGCCTGCGGGGCCTGCTCCTCGTTGACTTCGGTCACGTCCGAACTCTCCTTCGAAGACAACGGGTCAGGACTTCTTGGTGCCCGTGCGCTTGCTGCGCGGCTGCCGCGTGGGCTGCTGCCGGATGATCTTCTGCTCGGGCTCCGGCGGGGGAGCGTCGACCGGCGCCTTCGCCTTGGCAGCCCTGCCGGGAAGGATCCTGCTCAGCACCCCGGGCTTCGGCTCGGGCTCCACCACGTTCCCCTTGGAGTCGATGACCGGCATCGGGTGCCTGCTGTAGAACCAGTGCTGCTGGCCGAGCGTCCACAGGTTGGTGGTGACCCAGTAAAGGATAAGGCCGAGGGCGAAGTTGAGGCTGAAGATCGCGAACAGCGGCGAGATGTACATCAGGATCTTCTGCTGCTGCGCCATCGGGTTGTCGGGCATCTGGGCGATCGAGCGGGTGACGCTCTGGCGCACCGTGAGGAACGTGGTGGCCGAGCTCACCGCCACGAAGATGCCGAGGATGATCTTGGTGATGATGGGGTCGGCGCCGAGGGCCAGGATGTCGGTGGAGCTGGTGAAGAACGTCGCCGGGATCGGCGCCCCGAAGATGTGCGCGGAACGGGCGCTGTCGACCAGCTCCTGCGACATGCCGAACTTGTCCTGGTCGTTGGCGATCGCCTGGAGCACCGTGAACATGGAGATGAAGATCGGGAACTGCGCGACCACCGGAAGGCAGCCGCCGAGGGGGTTGGCGCCCCCTTCCTGGTACACCTTCATGACCTCTTGGTTCATGCGCTGTTTGTCGTTCTTGTACTTCTTGCGCAGATCCGCGACCTTCGGGGCGAGCTCCTGCATCTTCTTCGACGAGCGCATCTGCTTGAGGAAGAGCGGGAAGATCAGCAGACGCATCAGCACCGTAAGGGTGATGATGGTCAGCGCCCAGTTAAGACCGTTGTCCGACGGTATGAACGTGCTGTAGCCCGCGTGGATCCACGCGATGACCGTAGCGACGGCTTCATACAGCCAGTTCAGCCATGACAGCTCCACCGAGCTAGCTCCCTTGCGTTGTGTCGTGGGACCGGACCGGGCGCGGAGGCACCGGGTCGTAACCTCCCGGGTGGAAGGGGTGGCAACGCCCGATTCGCCTGGCGGTCAGCCACAAGCCTCGTAATGCGCCGTGGACGGCGATCGCCTCAAGGCCGTAAGCACTACAGGACGGTTCGAAACGACATCGCGGCCCCAGCACGGGGCTCACGAAGGCTCGATAGAACCGGATCGGGACCATGAGGACCCGGGCGGCAGGCGAGGCCGCGGCGGCCGGGTCTCGGGTGTCCGCGGTCGCGCCGGCCGGAGGGGGCGCGTCGACGGCGTCCCACCCTCGGGGTTCTCCGCTACTCATGATCGTCCATCCGTCGCGGCCGGACGGCCGGCCCGCCGCGAGGGCGTCCGCCGCCCGATCAGTCGATCGAGGGCGACATCCAGCTCGGCGGCGAGCTGCTCGCTGCGCGCGGACGCCGCCTGTGGATTGGCGCGTACAACAAGCAGGCTACCTCTCGGCAGACAATGCAGGCGGTGGCGCATCAGGTGTCTCAGACGGCGCTTGACGCGGTTTCTCTCGACCGCCCCGCCGACGGCCCTGCTCACGACGAACCCGACGAGGGGAGGGTCGGCGGGGTTCCCGCGATCGCTCAGATGGGCCACCAGTGTGGGGCGGCCGGCGCGCTTTCCTCCGCGGACGGCGCCGGCGAACTGGTCGCTGTGACGCATGCGGGAGGCGGACGGCAACACGAGTGGACCTGTCTCTCAGACCAGCACGGGCCCGGGGACGGCGCTCGCCCGCCGGTCAGTTCCGACGGGCGAGCACACGACGCACCGGGATTGCGCGCTCAGGCGGACAGCTCCGCGCGGCCCTTACGGCGGCGGGCGGCGAGGATGGCACGGCCGGCCCGCGTGCGCATGCGCAGCCGGAAGCCGTGGGTCTTCGCGCGGCGACGGTTGTTCGGCTGGAAAGTACGCTTGCTCACGAGTGGGCTCCAGGCTTGAGTTCACCCGCACGGGGTGATCGACACACACAGGGCACGGCCTGTCAAATGCGCGGGCACGACAAAGAGCCGTCGCGCGACAAGCCGACCGTCGTACGTTACGGCGCTAACGGGCCAAAGGTCAAACCGGATCGGCGTCCCATACGCCACTCCGGCGTCGTCCACTATTCCACAGGCACGTTTTCCACCGCCCGCCACGTCGTCCACAGTATGTGCATCGTGTCTCCCCAACCTGCCAGTAGTCTGTGGACAACGTCTTGAACAGGGGTGTGCACAGCGCTACTGTCGGCCCTCCGAACCTTCCCTCCATCTCGTCGATGTGCTGGAAAGCTCGCCTGGTGGCTGTGGACATCTTGTGGATCCCCTGTGGACCACCGGAAGGAGCCTGCGGACAACGCTGTGGGTACAGCCGCGAGGGCGGGCGCCGGGGAGTCCACTCCCGCGGGACGTCGATGTGGATAACTGACCGCGGCGAGCGTACGGGGGCCGCGTAGACGGAGGAGGGACCCATGGACGGCGTCGACCTCGGCCCGATCTGGGCCCGGGCGCTGGAGAGCTTCACCGACGGCAGCGTTCCGCCTCAGCAGCGGGCCTGGCTGAACATGACCCGGCCCTTCGGTCTCGTGAACGACACGATCATTTTGGCCGCTCCCAACGACTTCGCGAAGGATGTCCTGGAGACCAAGCTGCGGCCGTTGATCGCGCAGGCGCTCTCCCAGGAGTTCGGCCGCCCGATGCGGGTGGCGGTCATGGTCGATCCGATGGCCGGCGCGGGTGACGCTCCGAGAGCGGACGGTTATCCCCAGGCCTCGCAGCCGGGTTATCCCCAGGGTGGACAACCGCAGTCCGGCTACCCACAGCCCGGCAGGCAGGGTCCCGGCGCCCAGCAGGCGTATCCCGGCCACGGCATGCCGGCCGACTATCCACAGAACCGCCCACAGGCGAACCCCTACAACTACTCGTATGGCACAGGCCCGGAGGAGTCCTACGGAGGCCCCCCGGCCGAGGCCTCGCAGCCCTACCTTCCCGACGACTACCAGCAGGGCGGCGACGGCTACCAGCGCCAGGACGGCTTCCCCCCCGGCCGGTCCGGCCACGAGCAGTCGCAGCCGGCCCAGCAGGAGCAGTCCGGCGGGCCGCCCTTCCCCCGCGGCGACGGCTCGCCATTCCAGCGCGGCGAGGGCAACCAGCCCTACTCCCGGGGCGAGAGCCAGCAGCAGTTCCCGCGCGGCGAGGGCTCCCAGGCTTATCCCCAGTCAGAGCAGCCCCCCGGGTACGCCCGCAACGACGGGGCCGCGCCGTACCAGCAGCAGACGGGGGGGTTCGCCGGCGAACCCCCCTATTCCGGCAGGCAGGACGGCCAGCCGCCTCGCCCGCGCCAGGAGCCCGACGGCTACGACCGGCCGGTGCAGAACCGCTGGGACAGCCGGGGCGGCAAGCCGAGCGAGCCCGCCCGGCTGAACCCGAAGTACACCTTCGAGACCTTCGTCATCGGCGCGTCTAACAGGTTCGCGCACGCCGCCGCCGTCGCGGTGGCCGAGGCGCCCGCCAAGGCGTACAACCCGCTGTTCATCTACGGCGACTCCGGGCTGGGCAAGACCCACCTGCTGCACGCGATCGGCCACTACGCGCAGCGGCTGTACGACGGAGCCCGCGTCCGGTACGTAAGCTCCGAGGAGTTCACCAACGACTTCATCAACTCGATCCGCGACCACAAGGCCGACGGATTCCGGGCCCGCTACCGGGCGGTCGACATCCTGCTTGTGGACGACATCCAGTTCCTGGAGGGCAAGGAGCAGACGCAGGAGGAGTTCTTCCACACCTTCAACACCCTCCACAACGCGAACAAACAGATCGTGATCTCCAGTGACCGGGCGCCCAAACAGCTCGTGACGCTGGAGGACCGGCTGCGCAACCGCTTCGAGTGGGGCCTGATCACCGACGTCCAGCCGCCGGAGCTGGAGACACGCATCGCGATCCTGCGCAAGAAGGCCATACAGGAAGGGCTCGCCGCCCCGGGCGACGTGCTCGAGTACATCGCCAGCAAGATCTCCACGAACATCCGCGAGCTGGAGGGGGCGCTCATCCGCGTCACCGCCTTCGCCAGCCTCAACCGGCAGTCGGTCGATCTGCAGCTCGCCGAGGTCGTGCTCAAGGACCTCATCACCGAGGACTCCAGCACCGAGATCACCATCGCCACGATCATGGCCCAGACCGCCGCCTACTTCGGCCTGTCGATCGACGACCTCTGCGGCGGCTCGCGCTCGCGGGTGCTGGTGACCGCCAGGCAGATCGCCATGTACCTCGCGCGGGAGCTCACCGACCTGTCGCTTCCCAAGATCGGCCAGCAGTTCGGCGGCCGCGACCACACGACCGTCATGCACGCCGAACGCAAGATCCGATCGCTGATGGCGGAGCGCAGGTCGATGTACAACCAGGTCACAGAGCTGACGAACCGCATCAAACAGCACTCGCGCAGTTCCTGATGATCCACAGCCTGTGGATAACTCTGTGGATCAACGCACACTACCGGTGAATCAGGCGAAATGCCGCCGACGGACGTCACCAAGCAAGCGATCGGCCGATTGGGGGCGGTCCGGAGCCTGGGGACAAGTCTGGGGACATCCTGGGGAAGACCTGGGGACTACTCGTGGATGACCTGGGGACGGCCTGTGGGCGATGCCCGGAGGGTATGGCGCCAGTCCCTTTTACCCCGTGGATAACCGGTGGAAACCTCGTGGATGACCGGTGGACGAAGGCCCCGAATCTGGGGACAGCCTGTGCGCAACTCTCGGTTGTCCCCAGGCCTGGCCCGGATACCCACCGGCCACCCACAGGCCCGGTGGACAAAGAACACCCTCTGACCTGCGAAGACACTAGACTTCCACAGTATCCACTGCCCCTAATGCGATGACCTCTATCTCTCTCTACTAAGAACTCAAGACCCATAGAAGGGTTCCGGCGGTCCTCCTGTGCGGGAGAGTGAACACTTGAATCAACGGCGCGGAGCAGTCGAGCCGGGATGAAGACCGCGATCAAGACGCAAGCCCATACACCAGGAGGCGGATCCACGTGATGTTCCGGGTCGACCGAGACGTGCTCGCAGAGGCGGTCGCGTGGACCGCACGCAGCCTGCCCGCGAGGCCGTCCGTGCCCGTGCTCGCCGGCATGCGGCTGGAGGTCACCGACCAGCAGCAGCTCAAGCTGTCGGGCTTCGACTACGAGGTGTCCGCCGAGGTGACCCTCGAACTGCAGACCGGCGACCCCGGCCTGGTGCTCGTGTCCGGCCGCCTCCTCGCCGAGATCACGCGCGCCCTCCCCGCACAGCCTGTGGACTTCGTGGTGGAGGGGGCCAAGGCCGTCGTCACCTGTGGAAGCGCCAGGTTCACTCTGCTGACGATGCCCGCCGAGGACTATCCCTCCCTGCCGGCGATGCCCCCGGCGACCGGCCGGGTCGGCAGCGACGTCTTCTCCTCGGCGGTGGCACAGGTCGCCGTCGCGGCGGGCAAGGACGACACCCTGCCGATGCTCACCGGCGTCCGCATGGAGATCGAGGGCGACACCGTCACCCTCGCCGCCACCGACCGCTACCGCCTCGCGGTGCGCGAGCTCAAGTGGCAGCCCGGCCGGCCCGACATCTCGGCCGTCGCGATGATCCCCGGCCGCACCCTCGCCGACACCGCCAAGTCGCTGACGACCGGCGCCGAGGTCGAGATCGCGCTCAGCTCCACGGGCGGCACCGGCGAGGGCATGATCGGCTTCTCCAGCTCCGGCCGCCGTACGACCACCCGTCTGCTCGACCCGGAGTTCCCCAAGTACCGCTCGCTGCTGCCCACGGAGTTCTCCGCCCACGCCGACCTCTCCACCTCGGCGTTCGTCGAGGCCGTCAAGCGCGTCGCCCTGGTGGCCGAGCGCAACACGCCGGTGCGCCTGGCGTTCAAGGGCGGCGAGGTGGTGCTGGAGGCCGGCAGCGGCGACGAGGCCCAGGCGGTCGAGGTGCTGCCCGTCGAGTTCGACGGCGACGAGATCAACATCGCCTTCAACCACCAGTTCCTGCTGGAGGGGCTCGGCGCGATCGACTCCGACGTGGCTCGCCTGCAGTTCACCACGTCCACCAAGCCGGCCATCCTCACCGGTGGAAAGCCTGTGGAGGACGGCTCGACCCCCGACTACCGGTACCTCATCATGCCGATCCGCCTGTCCAGCTAAGATCCGCTCGTACCTCGCGCATGGTGACGCATGGGCCGGGTACAGCGCGTCACTGGTGTGTCGTCCATGATGGAGACCTTGACGAGGGGTGGCGGTTATGCAGATCGGCATGGTCGGGCTGGGCAAAATGGGCGGCAACATGGCTGAACGGCTGCGCCGGGCCGGCCACGACGTGGTCGGCTACGACCACCACCGGGAGTCCAGCGACGTCGGCAGCCTCAAGGAGCTCGTCGAGCGGCTCTCGCCGCAGCGGGTGATCTGGGTGATGGTCCCGGCCGGCGAGCCGACCCGCAAGACCGTCGAGGAGCTCGGCAAGCTGCTGTCCGAGGGCGATCTCGTCGTCGACGGCGGCAACTCCCACTACCTGGACGACAAGAAGCACGCCGACGAGCTGGCGACCAAGGGCATCGGCTTCGTCGACGTCGGCGTCAGCGGCGGCGTCTGGGGCCTGGAGAACGGCTACGCGCTGATGGCCGGCGGCGCCCCCGCCGACGTCGGCGCGCTGACGCCGATCTTCGAGGCGCTCAAGCCCGAGGGCGAGAACGGCTTCGTGCACGCCGGCAGCGTGGGCGCCGGCCACTTCGCCAAGATGGTCCACAACGGCATCGAGTACGGCATCATGCAGGCCTTCGCCGAGGGCTGGGAGCTGCTGGAGGCCACCGACGTCGTGACCGACGTGCCGGGGGCGTTCGCGAGCTGGCGCACCGGCACCGTCATCCGCTCGTGGCTGCTCGACCTCGCGGTCCGCGCCCTGGAGCAGGATCCCGACCTCTCGGAGCTGAAGGGCTACGCCGAGGACTCCGGGGAGGGCCGGTGGACGGTGCAGGCCGCCGTCGACCACGCCGTGCCGCTGCCCGCGATCACCGCCGCCCTGTACGCCCGGTTCTCCTCCCGCCAGGAGGACTCCCCGGCCATGAAGATGGTCGCGGCGCTGCGCAACCAGTTCGGCGGCCACGCCGTCGCCTCGAAGGAGGGTCAGACGTCCAAGGGCGCCGACGCGCCCGGCGCCGACGTCGTGCCGCCCGCCGAGGCCCAGGGCTGACAGGCCCGTCATCCACAGCCCGGCGCCGCGCGTTCCCGCGCGGCGCGTGGGCCCCCGGTGACGCACAGGCTGTGGACGAACGCCACGTGCCGGCGGTGCCGGTTGTGCGGATGTTGTCGTAGGGGAGCACTACCCTTCGTGGGGTGCATGTCGCCCATCTGTCGCTGACCGACTTCCGGTCCTACGCCGCGGTGGAACTGGCTCTGGAGCCGGGGGTGACGGCGCTGGTCGGCCCCAACGGCCAGGGCAAGACCAACCTCGTCGAGGCGCTGGGCTACGTCGCCACCCTCGGCAGCTTCCGGGTCGCCACCGACGCGCCCCTGGTGCGGCAGGGCGCCGCCCGGGCCGTCGTCCGCTCGGTGGTGGTCCGCGACGACCGGCAGGCCCTGGTCGAGCTGGAGATCAACCCCGGCCGGGCCAACCGCGCCCGGCTCAACCGCGCGGCGGTCCCCCGCCCTCGCGACGTCCTCGGCCTGCTGCGCACGGTGCTGTTCGCACCCGAAGATCTGGCCCTGGCGAAGGGCGATCCCGCCGAGCGGCGCCGTTTCCTCGACGACCTCCTGGTCGCCCGCGCGCCGCGTTTCGCGGGCGTGCGCGCCGACTACGACCGCGTGCTCAAGCAGCGCGGCGCCCTGCTGCGCACCGCGATGCAGGCGCGGGGCGGGCGCCGCCAGAGCGCCCGCCGTCAGGACGCCGAGACCGCCTTCTCCGCCGCGGGCGCCGGCGACGCCCTCAGCACGCTGGAGGTCTGGGACGCCCACCTGGCCCGCCAGGGCGCCGAGCTGCTCGCCGCCCGTCTGGAGCTCGTCGAGCTCCTGCGCCCGCTCGTCGCCCGCGCCTACGCCATGCTGGCGCCCTCCTCGGCCCCGGCGGGCATCGAATACCGCGGCACCTCCCCCACGGGCCTGTGGACGGCTCAAGGCCCCGCGGAGCCGCCCTCATCCGAAGGGGCCGGAGCCGCCGCCGGATCACCCGAGCCCCAAGGGGCCGGAACCGCCGCCGGCCCGCCTGAGCGGGGGGGCACGGCCGGCGCCGCCCCGTCCACAGGGGCGCGGGGCCCGGTGGCCGATCGGGCCGCGCTCGAAGAGGGCCTTCGGGCGAGCCTGCTCGAAGTGCGCCAGGCCGAGCTCGAACGCGGCGTGACCCTGGTCGGCCCGCACCGTGACGACCTGCTGCTCGCCCTCGGCGAGCTGCCCGCGCGCGGCTACGCCAGCCACGGCGAGTCCTGGTCGTTCGCGCTCGCGCTGCGCCTCGCCGCCTACGACCTGCTCCGGGCGGAGGGCGGCGACCCCGTCCTGATCCTCGACGACGTCTTCGCCGAGCTCGACTCGCGCAGGCGGCGCGCCCTGGCCGAGATCGTCGCCCCGGCCGAACAGGTGCTGATCACCGCCGCCGTGCCCGAGGACGTCCCCGCGCAGCTCGTGGGAGCCCGGTTCGACGTCATGGAAGGGAGCGTCACCCGTGCTGGATGAGACCTCTGCCGAGTCCTCCGGGGTGCAGTCGCCGGAGGGCATGGCCGCCCGCGGGGCGGCGCTCGCCCGCGAGAAGCTCGCCCAGGCGAAGGCCGACGCCGCCCGGCGCGGGCGGCTGCCCAGGAGCGAGCCGCGCCGCCGCTCCTCGGCCCGGCGTGACACCGCGGACCCTCAGCTCTTCGGCCGCGCGATCCGCGAGCTGCTGTCCGACCGCGGCTGGGAGCAGCCGGTCGCCGTCGGCGGGGTTTTCGGCCGGTGGCACGAGATCGTGGGCCCCGACCTCGCGGCGCACACCAAGCCCGAGTCCTTCGCCGACGGCGAGGTGCTGGTCGTCGCCGACTCCACGGCCTGGGCCACGCAGCTGCGCCTGCTGGCGTCCAGCCTGGTCAGAAGGCTCAACGAGGAGCTCGGCGACGGCACGGTGCGCCGGGTGAAGGTGCGCGGGCCGCAGAACGGCCCGCGTCCGACGGGCGGCCTGCGGGTCACGGGCAGCCGCGGCCCCGGCGACACCTACGGCTGAGCCGGGCCCGCGGCGGCCGTCCGGCCCTCGCCGCAGAGACGTCGATCCCCGGGGAAACCGATCAGAATCCCGTTGGCGGGGGTGACCCCCTCGCCCGTGGGGGGATGCCCCCGGGGGTGGTGAACGCGGGACAGGCGAGCACAGCGGCCGTCAATGCCACCTGAAGCGCTTCTGACCGGTAGAATGAAATCGGATTCCGGACACGTCCGATGCGCGTCACCCCCGGCTTCGCGCCGATCCCTCGGGGTGGTCTGTATCGCGGCACTCACGACGGTGACGGGCACGGCAGGGCAGCGGCCACTTGGGGGCTCTCCTGCCGCGTGTCCGCGGCAGGAGGATTTCGCACTTGTCCTACGACGCTAGCTCAATCACCGTTCTCGAAGGGCTTGAGGCGGTACGTAAGCGCCCGGGAATGTACATCGGCTCGACCGGAGAGCGTGGTCTCCACCACCTCGTCCAGGAGATCGTGGACAACTCCGTCGACGAGGCGCTCGCCGGGCACGCCGACCACATCGAGATCACCCTCCTTCCCGACAACGGCGTCCGGGTCGTGGACAACGGACGCGGCATTCCCGTGGGCATGGTCAAGGGCGAGCAGCGCCCCGCGGTCGAGGTCGTGCTCACCGTCCTGCACGCCGGCGGCAAGTTCGACAGCAAGTCCTACGCCGTCTCCGGCGGTCTGCACGGCGTGGGCGCGGCGGTCGTCAACGCCCTGTCCTCGCGCCTGCAGGTCGAGGTGCGCACCGAGGGCCGCTACTGGCGGCAGTCCTACATCCGCGGCGTGCCGACCGCCCCGCTCGCCGAGGGCGAGCCCGCGACCGACACCGGGACGTCGATCACCTTCTGGGCCGACGAGGAGATCTTCGAGACCACCACCTGGAGCTTCGAGACCCTCTCGCGGCGGTTCCAGGAGATGGCGTTCCTCAACAAGGGCCTGACCATGGTCCTGCGCGACGAGCGTCCCGACCACGTCAACGGCGAGCCCCGCGTGGTGACGTACCACTACGAGGGCGGCATCTCCGACTTCGTCCGGCACATCAACTCCAAGAAGGAGCCCGTCCACGGCTCGGTCATCGACTTCGACGCCGAGGGCGACGGCATCTCCGTCGAGATCGCGATGCAGTGGAACGGCTCGTACACCGAGTCCGTCTACACCTTCGCCAACACGATCAACACGGCCGAGGGCGGCACCCACGAGGAAGGTTTCCGCGCGGCGCTGACGTCGATCGTCAACCGCTACGCCCGGGAGCAGAAGTTCCTCAAGGAGGGCAAGGACGACAACCTCACCGGCGACGACATCCGCGAGGGCCTCACCGCCATCATCTCGGTCAAGCTCACCGACCCGCAGTTCGAGGGGCAGACCAAGACCAAGCTGGGCAACACCGAGGCGAAGTCGTTCGTGCAGAAGGCCTGCAACGACTCCATCCGCGACTGGTTCGAGCGCAACCCCGGCGAGGCCAAGGAGATCCTCAACAAGTCCCTCCAGGCCTCCCGCGCCCGCATCGCCGCCCGCCAGGCGCGCGACCTCACCCGGCGCAAGTCGCTGCTGGAGGCCGGCTCCGGGCTTCCGGGCAAGCTGGCCGACTGCCAGTGGACCGAGCCCGAGAAGTGTGAGCTCTACATCGTCGAGGGCGACTCGGCGGGCGGTAGCGCCAAGGGCGGCCGTGACGCCAAGTTCCAGGCGATCCTCCCGATCCGCGGCAAGATCCTCAACGTCGAGAAGGCCCGCATCGACCGGGTGCTCAAGAACAACGAGGTCCAGGCCCTCATCACCGCCCTCGGCACCGGCGTGCACGCCGAGTTCGACATCCAGAAGCTCCGCTACCACAAGCTGATCCTGATGGCGGACGCCGACGTCGACGGCCAGCACATCACCACGCTGCTGCTCACGCTGCTGTTCCGCTTCATGCGGCCGTTGATCGAGGCCGGGCACGTCTACCTCTCCCAGCCCCCGCTGTACAAGATCAAGTGGGACAGGAAGGGTGAGGACGCCAGCTACGCCTACTCCGACCGCGAGCGCGACGCCGTCATCCAGGCCGGCATCGAGGCCGGCCGCCGCGACCCGCGCATGCACGACGGCGTGCAGCGCTTCAAGGGTCTGGGCGAGATGAACCCCTCCCAGCTCTGGGAGACCACGATGAACCCCGCGACGCGGGTCCTGCTCCAGGTCACCCTCGACGACGCCGCGCAGGCCGACGAGATGTTCACCGTCCTCATGGGCGAGGACGTCGAGGCACGCCGCTCGTTCATCATTAGAAACGCACGGGATGTCCGGTTCCTGGACGTGTAGCCGTAGCCGTACAGCCTCATCTTCGAAAAGGACACATCACCCGTGACGGAAGTGAACACCCCGCCCGGCCCGCCCGCGAACCGCGTCGAGCCGGTCGACATCCAGTCCGAGATGCAGCGCAGCTACATGGACTACGCGATGTCGGTCATCGTCTCCCGCGCGCTGCCCGACGTGCGCGACGGCCTCAAGCCGGTGCACCGGCGCGTGCTCTACGCGATGTACGACGGCGGGTACCGGCCCGACCGCGGATACTTCAAGTGCTCCCGCGTCGTCGGCGACGTGATGGGCTCCTACCACCCGCACGGCGACGCGTCGATCTACGACACCGTCGTCCGGCTGGCACAGCCCTGGGCGCTGCGCTACACGCTGGTCGACGGCCAGGGCAACTTCGGCTCCCCGGGCAACGACCCGCCCGCCGCCATGCGGTACACCGAGTGCCGGCTCGCGCCGATCGCCATGGAGATGCTCCGTGACATCGACAAGGAGACCGTCGACTTCCAGCCCAACTACGACGGCCGCTCCCAGGAGCCGATCGTCCTGCCGTCGCGGTTCCCCAACCTGCTGGTCAACGGCTCGGCCGGCATCGCGGTGGGCATGGCGACCAACATCCCGCCGCACAACCTGCGCGAGGTCGCGAGCGGCGTCAAGTGGTGCCTGGAGAACCCCGACGCCTCCGAGGAGGAGCTGCTCGAAGCGCTGATCGCCCGGGTGAAGGGGCCCGACTTCCCCACCGGCGCGCTGATCGTCGGCCGCCGCGGCATCGACGACGCCTACCGCACCGGTCGCGGCTCGATCACCATGCGCGCCATCGTGGAGGTCGAGGAGGACGCCAAGGGCCGGCAGAACCTGGTGGTCACCGAGCTGCCCTACCAGGTCAACCCGGACAACCTGGCGCTCACCATCGCCGAGCTGGTGAAGGACGGCCGGGTCACCGGCATCGCCGACGTCCGCGACGAGACCTCCTCGCGCACCGGCCAGCGCCTGGTGATCGTGCTCAAGCGCGACGCCGTGGCCAAGGTCGTGCTGAACAACCTCTACAAGCACACCCAGCTCCAGACCACGTTCGGCGCCAACATGCTGGCGCTGGTCGACGGCGTGCCGCGCACCCTGCGCATCGACCAGTTCGTCAAGTACTACGTGGCCCACCAGATCGAGGTCGTGGTCCGCCGCACCCGCTATCTGCTGCGCAAGGCCCAGGAGCGCGCCCACATCCTGAGCGGCCTGCTCAAGGCCATGGACCGCATGGACGACGTCATCGCCCTCATCAGGCGGTCGCCCTCGGCGGCGCAGGCCGTCGGCGGTCTGATGGAGCTCCTGGAGATCGACGAGATCCAGGCGCAGGCCATCCTCGACATGCAGCTCCGCAAGCTCGCGGCGCTGGAGCGCCAGCAGATCACCGACGAGTACGAGTCGCTGATGGCGCAGATCGCCGAGTACGAGACGATCCTGGCCTCGGAGCCCCGGCAGCGTCAGATCGTGTCCGACGAACTCGGCGACATCGTCACCAAGTACGGCGACGAGCGCAAGACCGAGATCATCGCCTACGACGGCGACATGTCCATCGAAGACCTCATCGCCGAGGAGGACATGGTCGTCACGATCACCCGTGGCGGCTACGCCAAGCGCACCAAGACCGACCTGTACCGGGCGCAGAAGCGCGGCGGCAAGGGCGTGCGGGGCGCGCAGCTCCGCCAGGACGACATCGTCGAGCACTTCTTCGTCACGACGACGCACCACTGGCTGCTGTTCTTCACCAACAAGGGGCGCGTCTACCGCGTCAAGGCCTACGAGCTGCCCGACTCCGGCCGCGACGCCCGCGGCCAGCACCTGGCGAACCTCCTGGCCATGCAGCCCAACGAGCACGTCATGGAGGTCCTCGACCTGCGCGACTACCAGGTTTCGCCCTACCTGGTGCTGGCCACCCGCAGCGGCCTGGTGAAGAAGACCCGCCTGTCGGAGTACGACTCCCCCAGGTCCGGCGGCCTGATCGCGATCAACCTCCGCGAGGACGACGAGGTGATCGCCGCGCGGCTGGTCTCCGAGGAGGACGACCTGCTGCTGATCTCGCGGGGCGCCAAGTCGATCCGCTTCACCGCGGCCGACGAGGCACTGCGTCCCATGGGGCGTGCGACCAGCGGCGTCATCGGCATGCGGTTCCTCGACGGGGACGAGCTGCTCGCCATGAACGTCGTGAGCGACGGGGCCGACGTGTTGATCGCGACCGAAGGCGGGTATGCGAAGCGGACGCCCGCGGATCAGTATCCGCTGCAGGGCAGGGGCGGGCAGGGTGTGCTGACTGCCAAGATTGTCAGTGCTCGTGGGAAGCTGGTCGGAGCAGTCATGGTGAGTCCCGAGGACGAGGTGTTCGCCATCACCTCGGCAGGCGGAGTCATCCGGACCAGTGCGGGCGAGATCAAGCAGTCCGGCCGCCAGACCATGGGAGTGCGCCTGATGAACCTCTCGGACGGAGACAGCGTGGTCGCCCTTGCCCGCAACGCCGAAGCGCTGGACACCGAGGACAACGGGGGAGATGACGAGCAATGAGCCCTCAGGCCAGCTCCGGGGGAGCCGGCGGGCCGGGGAAGCCCGGCACGCCGTCCAACCGGAAGCGTAACAATCCCAAGGGGAGCCGTCCGGCCTCCTCGGTGAACTCATCGACACGCAACCAGGTCACCGAGAACGTCGAGAAGACCGACGCCGCCGAGGCCCGTCCCGCCGACCAGGCCGACGACCGCGTGGTCGTCGTGTCCGAGGACGACACCACCGCCGAGGGCACCGAGAGCGGGGACGCCACGCTGCGCATCCGCTCCTCCTCGGTCCCCGACGGCTCCTGGTCGCCGTCCGACACGCCGGGCGGCGGCCCCACCAGGCCCGCCTCGAAGCCTTCTGGCCCGTCGGGCACGACCGGCACGTCCCGCGTGACGCCGTCCGGCAGGACGCCCGCCTCCGGCGCCAGGCCCACGCCGGCGTCGTCCGGCACGTCGTCCACCACGTCGTCCACGCCCTCGGGGCCGGCGGCCTCCGCGCGCACCGGCACCTCGTCGCGTCCCGGCTCCGGCACGTCCGGCCCCGGGGCGGGAACGTCGGGTTCCAGCGGAACGTCGGGTTTCGGAGCGGGCACGTCCGGCTCCGCCTCGGGCACGTCGAGCGCGTCCGGCACCCGCACCGGCGGCCCCGGGAGCACGAGCGGCCCAGGGGCGCCGGGAAGCACCGGTGGCCCCGGGGGCCGGGGAAGCGCGAGCGGTTCCGGCACGGGGCGCCCCGGCGCTCCGGGCTCGGGCGGGCCCGGCCGTCCCGGCGGGTCCTCCGCCTCGGCCGGCGCCACCGAGAGCACCGGCGTTCTCGGCGCCACCGCCCCGGGCGGCACCACGTCTCCCGGCGGCACCACCGCCCCCGGCGGGGGAGCCCTCGGCGGCCTGGGCGAGAGGGGCGAGGGCGGCCAGCGGCTCTCCGGCGCCAACTCCCGCGCGGGCGGCCTCGGCACGGTGTCGGCGCTGGCGACGCCCGACGCCCCCACCACCGCCCGCACCGGCCAGCGCGACAAGGCGGCCCCGGCCAAGGCCCCGCGCAAGGCGCACCTCGTCCTGCGCAGGATCGAGCCCTGGTCGGCGATGAAGTTCAGCTTCGTCGTCTCCGTGGTCTGCTTCCTGATGCTGTTCGTGGCCGTGGCCGTCCTGTACGGCGTGCTGTCGGCCCTCGGTGTCTTCGACTCGATCGTCAGCACCGTGACCCAGCTCACCGTCCCCGACGGCAACACGAGCAGCGGCCTCGACATCCAGTCCTGGTTCGAGCCCGGCCTCATCCTCGGCTACACGGCCCTGATCGGCGCGGTCAACGTCGTTCTGATCACCGCCATGTGCACCCTGGGCGCCGTGATCTACAACCTCGCAGCCGAAGTGGTCGGCGGCGTGGAGGTCACCTTCAGCGAGGCCGAATAACCACCCGGGCCCCCGCCGGGTTCCCCACCACAGGAGCCCGGCGGCCCCTCCCGGCCGACCCACCCGGCCGCGAAGCACGGTAAGCTTTCCCCAGCCAGGCAGACGATTCGCCTCCGCCCCGCGGACACGATAGTCTTCCTGCACCGCAAAGCGGGGCTATAGCTCAGACGGTTAGAGCGCTTCCCTGATAAGGAAGAGGTCCCAGGTTCAAGTCCTGGTAGCCCCACACAGCTCAGAGGCCATTTCCCGCAAGGGAAGTGGCCTTTTTGTTCTTCCGGGCGACTAAGAGGGCCTCGTTCACGACTCGCCGACGACCAGATCGGTCTCTGCGGCCTCGATCACCTGCTGCAGGCGCAGGCCGTGGCGCACGTCCAGCTCGTGCGAGGTGTCTTCCTGGACCGCCGCCACGAACTCCCGGTACATCTTGTTGATCGCGTCAAGGCCGACCGCCGCCACGCAGTCGATCGCGGCGGAGCCGCCCGGACCGAAGACCTCGACCTCGGCGCGCCTGGCGCCCCCCTCCGGCGATACGTACATCGACGCCTCGCTGTGACGGCCGATCCGGTGCTCCAGCATCAGTCCGAACCAGCCGTCCGGATCGCCGTGGGCGCGCACGCCGACCACCCTGCCCAGGGCCGCGTCGAGGAGGTCCACGAGATCGGATCCCAGATTCCGCAGGACGCTGAGTTCGCGCACCCAAGGGCTCGCGCCGACCGGTGCCGGGGTGACGACCCGGCCGCTGCCCCCTTTGGGGGACGTCCGCGGAACCTCGGTGGTCAGGAAATCACGGACCGCCGAGGCATAGCGCCATGTCAGCGCGACCTGCGAGACGCTGCGCTCGGCGGCCACCGCCAGGTCCTCGGCCCCGGCGAGGTCGCTCGCGATGGGCCTCTCCAGCAGCACCGCCTTGCCCCGGCGCGCGGCCACGGCGGCGACGTCTTCTTGTACGGCGGGAGGAACGGCGAAGACGACCGCGTCGCAGTGGTTGAGCATCTCGCTGAAGTGGTCGAACACTGGCACGCCGTACTTGTTCGCGAGAGCGCGGGTGGCCATCGGAGAGCGCGCCCACACCCCGGCGAACCGGACTCCCCGGCACGAGGCGATGGCTGGAGCGTGGACCTCGGTGGCCCGGCGCCCCGTCCCGGCAAGACCGATGGTGACTGTCATAGCATCGACTGTAAACACCCGACTTCGCAGTTCGGAAGGCATGGCCTGATACGGAGAGTCGGGCTTTAGGGAGGTCCGCCATGCGCATGACCAAGCTTCCGTCCGGTGACGAGATCGTGGTTCTCGGCATGGGGACCTGGCATATGGGTGAGGTCCCCTCGCTCCGGAGGGAGGAGATCGCGGCGCTGCGCCAAGGTCTGCAACTGGGAATGACGCTGATCGACACCGCCGAGATGTACGGCGACGGCAGGGCGGAACAACTCGTCGGCGAGGCAATCGCCGGCCACCGGGACGAGGTCTTCCTGGTCAGCAAAGTCCTGCCGCAGCATGCCACGTTCAGTGACACGATCGCCGCCTGCGAGGGCAGCCTGCGCCGCCTCGGGACCGACCGGCTCGACCTCTACCTGCTGCACTGGCGGGGCCCCGCGCCGCTGGAGGTGACCGTGGGGGCCTTCGAGGAGCTAATGAGCCGGGGGCTCATCCGGAGCTGGGGCGTGAGCAACTTCGACGTCCCAGACATGGAGGAGATGATGACTGTTCCCGGTGGGCAGGCCGTACAGACCGACCAGGTGCTCTACAACCTCATGCGGCGCGGCATCGAGTACGACCTGATGTCCTGGTGCCACGAACGGAGCATACCGATCATGGCTTACTCGCCCATCGAGCAGGGCCGGATGCTCACCCATCCCACGCTCCGCTTCGTGGCGGAGCGGCATGAGGCGACTGCGGCTCAGGTGGCCCTCGCGTGGGTGCTGCGCAATGATGGTGTCGTCGCAATTCCCAAGGCGGGAACGCGGGAGCACGTCCAGCAGGACCACGCGGCCCTCGCCCTGCGTCTCACCGAGGACGACTTCACGCTTCTGGACGGGGCGTTCCCGCCACCGCTGAGCAAAAAGCCGCTCGAAATGCTGTGAACACGGTGCGGGTGGCCACCTTGATCTTCCACTACCGGCCCGGTTAGATGTCCGGGCCCTGATCGTGAGGGACACCCGAGCGTCATTCGCGTGCCTCACGACCACGTCACTCGCTGATCCAATCCTGCGGCTCCGATCGGCCGTCCAGCGTCGCCGCCTCGCTGTCGTTGTGATCATCGAGAGGGCTGGTGGGCGCCGGTGATCGACGGGCGAACTTCGGGCCGTTCAGGAAGTCGCTACAGCAAGACCGCGCAGCCCTGATGGCGGAGCGTCGTGATCCAGTCGGGGGGTCGATCCAGCTTGGTCCATCGCAGGTCGAGTTTCTCCAGCCGGGGTAGGGTGCCGAGACTGTCGGGCAGTTCGCGCAGACTGCTGGCGCAGGTCGAGGTGGACGAGGTGCGGGAGGAAGTCGGGAGATCACCTTTCCGGCGCCGCCTCCCGCGTCGTCCTCAGTGCCGCGGCGAGCTCGGCCTGTCGGCGCCGGGATGGGGCGGGAAGAGCGCGACTTCCTCGTGGGTTGGGACTGGGCGTGAGGATCGGTGAGGCGGCCAGGACCAGTGGTGTCAGCGCCAGGGCGCTGCGGTTCTACGAGGACGAAGGGCTCATCGTCCCGGGCCGGTGCGGCAACGGGTACCGCGACTACTGCGGCTTCACCGTCGACCGGGTGATCGTCATTCGCTCGCTGCTGGACTCGGGGCTGTCCGTGCGACTGATCAGGGACGTGCTGCCCCACGTCACAGGCGAGGCCACAGGCCGCGATCAGCTGTGCGAGGAGTTCCTGGCCGAGGTCCGGCGCTATCGCGATCGACTCGATGCCCGCATCGCCGCGCTCACCGCTCGACGGTCGGCGCTCGACGTGTTCCTGGACGAGAGTTCACACCAGTCGTAGCGAACGACTTGACCTTGACGTCGGCGTGAGTCTCGTACGTTCCGGGAATGGACATCGAGAACGTGACACCCGCTGGGACGATGCGTGCCCTGGTGCAGCCTTCGTACGGCGGCCCGAACGACCTGACCCTGGTGGCCGACCATCCGCGTCCCGTCAGTCCTGGGCCGGGTGACTACGTGGTCCGTGTGGGTGCGGCGGGGGTCAACTTCGCGGACGTGATGCAGACCCGTGGAACCTACGGCGGCGGGCCGCGACCTCCCTACGTGGCCGGGTTCGAGGCGGCCGGCGAGATCGTCGCCGCCGGTGCCGGGGTCGACGGGCCGCTGCCGGCCGGAACCCATGTCATCGGAGCCGGCTCCGGCGCTTTCGCCGAGTACATGCTGATGCCGGCCGCGGGCGTCCTGCCGGTTCCGCCGGGGTGGAGCGACGCCGCGGCCCTGGGCATGGTGCTGAACTGGGCGACGGCCCTGGCGGCGCTGCGGCCGCTGGGCGAACTCAAGGAGGGTGAGGTGGTGCTCATCCAGGCCGCCGCGGGGGGCGTGGGACAGGCCGCCGTCCGCCTCGCCCGTCACTATGGGGCCCAGATCATCGCCACCGCGTCGCCGGCGAAACACGACGACGTCAGGGCGCTCGGCGTCGACGTGGTTCTCGATCCCTCCCGCGGCGATCTGGCCGAGGAGATCCTGCGCCGGACCGGCGGTGTCGACGTGGTGCTCGAGTCGGTCGGCAAGGCCACCTTCGAGGCCAGCCTGTCGGTGACCAAGCCCATCACCGGCCGAGTCGTCGTCTTCGGCGCCGCTTCCGGGGACGCCGTCCTGACGACCCATGACCTGATCTTCACCCACCCGGTGCAGGTCAAGGGACTCCACATCGGCGCGTTGGCGAAGGCGTCGCCCTCCGTCTACCAGGGGCTGATCGACGAGATCGAGCGGCTCATCGCGCGGGGCGTCTACGCGCCCGGTACCCCTCAGGTGCATCCCCTCGGCGAGGGCCCGAGGGTCCTTCGAGAGCTCGAGGCAGGTGTGACCCGCGGCAAGCACGCCCTCGACCCGAGGCGCTAGAAGGCGGAGGCGCGGCGCTCGAACCGAGCAGCGCCCACCGGCGGAAAGAGCCCGTCTTCACGAGGGAGGGGGCGGCGTCCCGGGGCCTGAGCGGGCCCGCCGAGTGCCGGCGCGGTGGCTGCGCGCAGCAGGATGGGCGCATGACTACAGCTCGACGTGCGTTCTGGGAACAGCACGCCTGCCTGCCCCTCAGCCTTGACGCCGAGGTCGGCGACATTCTGCGGTACCGCCGGCCCGGCGGGGCCTATGTGTGCGTCAACGTCGGCTATGCGCCGCATTCTCGTGAGGATTCGCTCTCCTACATCGACCACTTCACCCGCGCGATCGAGGCCCACCCCGACCTGGAGCTCGCCACGACCGTCAAGGAGATCGACGCGGCGGTACCGGACGACCGGATCGTGGTGGCGTTCGACCTGGAGGACTCGGGTCCGCTGGCGGGCGACCTCGACATGGTGCGGACCTTCTACGACCTGGGTGTGAAGTCGCTGCTGCCGAGCTACAACAACGGCAACGCCGCCGGGGGCGGCTGTCTCGACGCCGTCGACACGGGGCTGACGGCCTACGGCCGGGAGCTGGTGCGGCGCATGAACGAGGTCGGCATGCTGGTCGACGGGTCGCACTGCGGCACCCGTACCGGGCTGGATCTCTCGGAGGCCTCCGAGCAGCCGATGATCTACTCGCACTCGGCGATGCGCGGGTTGTGGGACCACGCCCGCAACATCACCGACGAGCAGGCCCGCGAGTGCGCCGCGACCGGCGGCGTCATCGGCATCCCCGGCGTGGGCATCTTCCTGGGGCCCAACACCGCGACCCTGGACGCCTTCGTCGCCCACATCGACTACGCCGTCGAACTGGTGGGGCCCGAGCACGTCGGCATCGGCAGCGACTACTCCTTCGACGCCGAGGACGTGATGGCGGAGTTGGAGGACAACCCCGAGCTCTTCCCCGAGGAGTACACCCGCTGGGGCGTGATCCAGTTCGTCGAGCCGGAGACGACGCTGCTGGTCGAGCGTGAGCTGGTGGGGCGCGGTTATCCGGAGGAGGCGGTGCGCGGCATCCTGGGCGGCAACTTCCGGCGGGTGGCGGCCCAGGTCTGGAAGTGAGTGGTCGCCGATCGCGCAACCGCGATCAAGGGCTTGCCACCTCCGGTGGGGGCGGCTCGGTCTGGAAGTGAGTGGTTGGCCAATCGCACAAACGCGACCGGTTCGGGCTGTGCGATCGGCTGAGTACGGCGGCTGGAACACGATCTAGCCTCAGCACATGATGTCGCCGGAAAGCGTGCAGGACTGGCTTGACGAGCACTTCGCCGAGGTCGTGGCCCGGCGCGAAGTGCCGGGCGCCTCGGTCGCCGTGCTGGCCGAGGGCCGGGTGGTCACCGCCGCCGCCGGGGTGCTCAGCACGGCCACCGGGGTCGAGGCGACCACCGACTCGGTCTTCCAGATCGGGTCGATCACCAAGCTGTGGACCAGCGCTCTGGTGATGCAGCTCGTCGACGACGGTCTGGTCGACCTGGACGCGCCCCTGCGCACCTACCTGCCCGACTTCACGGTCGGCGACGCGGCCGCGTCCGCGGCGATCACCACCCGCCAGTTGCTCTGCCACGTCGCGGGCTTCGAGGGCGACGTCTTCACCGACACCGGCCGGGGCGCGGACGCCGTCGAGCGGTACCTCGCCTCGATCCGCGACATCCCGCAGCTCTTCGAGCCGGGAGAGGTGTTCTCGTACAACAACACCGGGTTCGTGGTGCTCGGCCGCCTGGTCGAGGTGCTGCGCGGCAAGCCGTTCGACGAGGTGCTGGTCGGGCGGCTCGCCGCGCCGCTCGGCCTCACGCACGTCTCGCCGAGCCCGTACGAGGCGATCATGCATCGGGCCGCCGTCGGGCACGTGCTGGGCGAGGGCGGCGCGCCGGTGCCCGCCCCCTTCTGGGCGCTGGCCAGGTCGAACGCGCCCGCCGGCTCGATGCTCGCGATGACCGCGCGCGACCTGCTCGGCTTCGTCGCGATGCATCTGGCGGGCGGCTCCGGCGTGCTCGAACCGGGCACGGTGGCGGCCATGTGGCAACCGCAGGTGAAGCTGCCCCGGCTCAGCGGCATGGGCGAATCGTGGGGGCTGGGCTGGGAGATGGCCGAGCACGACGGCCACGCCGTCGTCGGGCACGACGGCGGGACCGTCGGCCAGGCGGCCTTCCTGCGGGTCGTGCCGGACCACGGTGTGGCGATCGCGCTGCTGACCAACGGCGGCGACGTCTTCGGGATCTTCGAAGACGTGCTGGCGCACCTGCTCAAGGAGCTCACCGGAGTCACGCTGCCGGGGCGCCCGATGCCGCCGGCCGAGCCGGAGGCGATCGACCCGGCGCCCTACCTGGGCCGGTACGCCGACACGATCACCGAGATCACCGTCGGCCAGGACGCCGACGGCGTCATCTGGCTCGACCGGGTGCCCAAGGGCGTCATCGCGGAGATCGGCGAGAAGCCCCTGCGTATCCGGCTGGTGCACTTCGACGGCGACTCACTGATCTCCGCCGAGCCGTTCCGCGGCATCCATCCCGTCTTCGCCTTCATCGGGCGCGACGAGACGGGCCTCGCGAAATACGTCCACTACGGCCGTGTGGTCGCCCGTACCAGAAAAGGAACCGTATGAGTGCCCTACGCACGAGGGCCCTCGCGGCCCTCGCCCTGATCGCTCCGATCGGCCTGGCGGGCTGCGGCGGTGACGGCGGCGGCGCCGGTGGCGGCGGTGAAGCAGCCCAGGGCAAGACCTTCACCCTGGACATCCCGGCGGACCCGGGCGCGCTCGACCCGCAGGGTTCGGCGGTGAGCGCCCTGTTCGGCATGACGCAGTTCGCCTACGACAACCTGGTGGCCGTCGCCGAGGACGGCACGATCCTGCCGCAACTGGCCGGCGCGTGGACCGTCGACGGCACCACCCTCACCTTCGACATCAAGAGCGGCGTCACCTGCGCCGACGGTGCCCCGTTCACGGCGCAGACGGTGGTCGACAACATCGCCTACGTGGAGGACCCGAAGAACAAGAGCCCGTTCCTGGGCGTGTTCATCCCGGCCGGCGCCACCGCCTCCGCGTCGGGCTCGAAGGTCACCGTCAAGCTGGCCGCGCCCGCGCCGTTCGTGCTGAACTCGTTCTCCAACCTGCCGATGGTGTGCGACGCCGGCATGAAGGACCGGGCGAGCCTGAAGGCCAAGACGAACGGAACCGGGCCCTACGTGCTCACCGAGGCCGTTCCGTCCAACCGCTACACCTACCAGCTGCGCGAGGGCTACACCTGGGGCCCCGGCGGCGCCACCACGGCCGAGAAGGGAATGCCGGCCAAGGTGGTCGTCAAGATCGTCGCCAACGAGACCACCGCCGCCAACGAGCTGCTCGGGAGCACGGTCAACGCGGTCCAGATCACCGGCTCCGACGCCGGCCGCCTCTCTGGGGCGGGACTGAAGTCCGTCGGCACGCAGGCGATGATCGGCCAGCAGTGGTACAACCACGCCAAGGGTCACCCCACCTCCGATCCGGCCGTGCGGATGGCGCTGACCCAGGCGCTCGACCTCAAGCAGCTCCAGGTCGCCCTCACCTCCGGCAAGGGCGCCGCCGCGACCCAGCTCGCCACGCTGGAGCCGACCGGCTGCGCCGGCGACGCCGTCACCGGCCACCTGCCGGCCTTCGACGCCGCCGCCGCCGGGGCCACCCTGGACGCCGCCGGCTGGACGAAGGGCGCGGACGGCGTGCGCGCCAAGGACGGCAAGCCGCTCTCGGTCTCCTTCATCTACGACAACTCGCTCGGCACCGGCGGAGGAGCCGCCGCCGAGCTGGCCGCGGCGGCCTGGAAGGCGATCGGCGTCGACGTCAAGGCCACCCAGCAGAACCAGACCCAGCTCTCCGGCGCGCTGTTCGGCACCGGCGACTGGGACGTCGCCTGGGCGCCCGTCAACGTCAGCACTCCCGACCAGATCATGCCGTTCGTGTCCGGCCCGGCCGCGCCGAAGGGCACCAACTTCGCCTCGATCGACAACGCCGACTACCTCGCCGCCGCCACCAAGGCCATGGGCGTCACCGGCGCCGACGGGTGCAAGGACTGGTTCGCCGCCGAGCAGGCGCTCTACCGCTCCGCGGACCTGGTGCCGTTCGCCAACAACGTCATCCCCATCTTCCTCAAGGGCGCGGAGCTGTCCGTCATCGGCAACATCGTCCCCACCAGCATCCGGATGCTCGGTTAAGGATGAGGAACCCGACAGGCGGCCGGTGGCCGCGCTTCGCGCTCCGGCGCGCGGGGCGGCTGCTGGGGTCGCTCTGGGTGCTCGTGACCGCCTCGTTCCTGATGATCCACCTGGTCCCGGGCGACCCGGTGCGCGCGGCGCTCGGCCCGACCGCCCCGGCGGACCTGGTGCTGGCGCACAAACAGGAGCTCGGCCTGCTGGACCCGCTCTGGCGGCAGTACGCCGACTTCCTGAGCCGCCTGCTGAGCGGGGATCTGGGGGTGTCGATCTCCAGCCGGCTCCCGGTGGGCGAGACGATCGCCCACCGGCTGCCCGCCACGGCCCAGCTCGCCGTGGCCGCGTTCCTGCTCTCGGTGGCCGTCGCGGTGCCCATCGGCGTGGTGATGGCGGTGCTCACCCGCCGCGGGCGAGGACGGCGCGCGGAGCTGGCGTTCACCGGCACCAGCGTCGTGGTCGGCGCGATCCCCGACTTCCTGCTGGGCGTCGGGCTCGTCTACCTGCTGGCGGTGCAGACGCACGTGTTCCCGGTGGCGGGACTCGACGGGCCCGACTCCTACGTGCTGCCGGTGCTCGCGCTGGCGATCGGCCCGGCCGCGGTGCTGTCGCGCATCGTCCGGGTGGAGATGCTGGCGGTGATGGAGGCCGACTACGTCCGCACCGCGCGGGCCAAGCGGCTCACCCCGCTGCGGGTGCACGTCGTGCACGCGCTGCCGAACGCGGTGACGGCGAGCCTGACGATCGGGGGGCTGCTGCTGAGCTCGCTGGTGGCCGGGACGGTGCTGGTGGAGAACGTGTTCGCCTGGCCTGGGCTCGGCTCCTCGATCGTCGCCTCGATCGTCGCGAAGGACTATCCGCTGGTCCAGGGCACCGTCCTGGTCTACGGCGTCGGCGTCCTGCTGATCAACACCCTCGTCGACGTGGTGCTCGCGCTGCTCGACCCCCGTTCGGCGATCGGAGAGAGCTGATGCGGGCATTGCGGAGGCCCGTCGGCGTCGCCGGGCTGGGGCTGCTGGCCCTGGTTCTGTTCGTCGCCGCGTTCGGACCCGTCCTTTGGGGTGAGCGGGCCACGGTCGTCGACACCGGCGACCTGCTGGCGGGACCGTCGGCCGAGCACTGGATCGGCACCGACAACCTCGGCCGTGACCTGTTCGCCCGGGTGATGGTGGCCGCCCGGCTCTCGATCCTGCTGGCACTGGCGGCCACGGCGATCAGCCTGGTGCTGGGCATCGCCCTCGGGGCCGCGCCGATGCTGGTCGGGCGGCGGCTGGGCCGCCTCATCACCTCGGCCGTCAACGTGCTGGTGGCCTTCCCGGGCCTGCTGCTCGTGCTCTTCTTCGCCGTCGTCTTCGGCGTCGGCGCCCGGGGGGCCGCGCTCGCGGTGGGCCTGGCCGGGGCGCCGGCGTTCGCCCGGTTGTGTCACACGCTGGTCGCCGCCGTCTCCGAGCGGGACTACGTCGCGGCGGCGCGCATCGCCGGGGTGAGCAGGGTGCGGGTGCTGCTGCGGCACGTGCTGCCGAACATCGCCGAGCCGCTCATCGTGAACGCGACGATGGCGGCCGGTGGCGTGCTGCTCACCTTCGCGGGGCTCTCCTTCCTGGGACTGGGCGTGCAGGCGCCGTCCTACGACTGGGGCAAGCTCATGCAGGACGGGCTCAACGGCATCTACGTCCACCCGCTCGCCGCGCTCGGCCCCGGCATCGCCGTCGTGCTCGCCGGGCTCGCGTTCAACCTCACCGGTGAGGCCTTCGCGGCGGCGCCCGGCAGGACACGCCCTCTCGAAGCGGCCCGCGAACCGGCGGCCCGCACGGCTCCGGTCGCGGGCACGAGCCTGTCCGTGGACGGCCTGCGGGTGACGATCCCCGGACCGGCCGGCCCGATCCACGCGGTGCGGGGGGTCACGTTCACCGTCGGGGACGGCGAGGCCGTGGGGGTGGTCGGCGAGTCCGGCTCGGGCAAGTCGGTGACGGCGCTGGCGGTGGCCGGGCTCCTGGAACCGCCGATACGCGTCGACGCGAATCACCTGGTCGTCGCGGGAGAGGACCTCATGGCCGCCGGAGCGCATCGGCGCCTGGGCACCTCGCTGGCGGTCGTGTTCCAGGACCCCATGACGTCCTTCAACCCGGCGCACCGGGTCGGGCCGCAACTGGCCGAGGTGAGCCGCTTCCACCAGGGAATGAGCCGGAAGGCGGCCTTCGCCAGGGCGGTCGACCGGTTGCGCGCCGTGCGGATCGGCGAGCCCGGACGGCGCGCGCGGCAGTACCCTTTCGAGTTCTCCGGCGGCATGCGGCAGCGGGCGATGATCGGCATGGGTCTCATGGGAGACCCCCGGCTCATCATCGCCGACGAGCCGACCACCGCACTCGACGTCACCGTCCAGCGGCAGGTCCTGGAACTGCTCGCCGAGGTGCGCCGCGACACCGGTGCCGCCCTGCTGCTCATCAGCCACGACGTCACGGTCGTGACGGACGTGTGCGACCGGGTGCTGGTCATGTACGCGGGTCGGGTCGTGGAGGAACTGCCCGCCAAGGACCTGCGCACGCTCGCGCGGCATCCGTACACGCGGGCGCTCGTCGCGGCCGTGCCGGACATGGAGACCGATCTGAACCGGCCGCTCGCCGTCATCCCCGGGTTGCCCGTCGACCCCACGCAGGTGCCGTCCGGGTGCGCCTTCGCGCCCCGCTGCCCGTTCGCCGACGACCACTGCCGGGCGGTCGCGCCCGCGCTCGTGGCCGGCGTGGCGTGCCACAAGAGCGCGGAGGTCGGCCGGTGAGCGTGCTCAGCTTCCAAGAGGTCTCCGTTCGGTATGGCGCGCACACCGTGCTGGACGACGTCAGCCTGGAGGTGGCGGCGGGTCAGACCGTCGGCCTGGTCGGCGAGTCGGGCTGCGGGAAGTCGACCCTGGCGCGGGCCGCCGTCGGCCTGGCGCCAGTGACCGGCGGGCGCATCCTGCTCGACGGCAGGCCGGTCCCGAACCGGGGCCGCCGCCCGGTGCAGATGGTCTTCCAGGATCCCTACTCCTCCCTCGACCCCCGCATGACCGTGGGGGAGAGCATCGCGGAGGCCATGCCGGAGCGTCTCGGCAAGAAGGCCAGGCAGGCGGAGATCACCCGGCTGCTCGCCCTGGTCCACCTCGACGCGGCCCGGGCCGCGGACATCCCGGGAAGGCTCTCCGGCGGGCAGCGTCAGCGGGTCGCGCTGGCCCGCGCGCTCGCCGCCCGGCCGCGGGTGATCCTCGCCGACGAGATCACCTCCGCGCTGGACGTGTCCGTGCAGGGCGCCGTGCTCAACCTCATCCGGGACATGCGCCGCGACCTGGGCCTGTCCATGTTGTTCATCTCCCACAACCTGGCCGTCGTCCGGTACGTCGCCGACCACGTGGCGGTGCTGCACGCCGGGCGGATCGTCGAACACGGCCCCACCGCACGGGTGCTCGGCGCGCCACAGCACGAGTACACCCGCCATCTCCTCGCCGCCGTTTCCCTGAAGGAGCAGAAGTGACCGCCATCGACCAGGCCCACTGGCAGGACCGCCTCGACGAACTCGTCGCCAAGCACGGCATCCCCGGCGCCCAGCTCGGCATCCTGCGAATGGGCGAGGAGGAAGAACTGTTCACCCTCGCCACCGGGGTGCTGCACGCCGGCACCGGCCAGCCCGCCACCACCGACTCCGTCTGGCAGATCGGCTCGATCTCCAAGGTGTGGACCGCGACCGTCATCATGCGCCTCGTCGACGAGGGCGCCTTCACCCTGCACTCCCCGATCACCGAGATCCTGCCGGAGTTCCGGCTGCGCGACCCGCAGACCACCGCAGCCGTCACCGTCTGGCACCTGCTGACCCACACCAGCGGCATCGACGGCGACCTGTTCACCGACACCGGGCGGGGCGACGACGCCCTGGAGAAGTACGTCGCCCTGCTGGCCGACTCCCCGCTGAACCACCCGATCGGCGCCACCTGGTCGTACTGCAACGCGGGCTACTCCGTGCTCGGCCGCGTCATCGAGGTCGTCACCGGCCTGACCTGGGACCAGGCGATCAAGGAGAAGCTCTTCGCGCCGCTCGGGCTGACCCACACCACGACCCTGCCCGAGGAGGCGATGGTCTTCGCCCACGCGATGGGCCACGTCAAGGGCGGCGACGAACCCGTGGTCGCGCCGGTGTGGGCGCTGCCCCGCGCGGTCGGCCCGGCCGGGCTGATCACGGCGACCGTCACCGACGTGCTCGCCTTCGCCCGGATGCACCTGCTCGGCGGGATCGCCTCCGACGGCACCCGCGTCCTGTCGCAGGAGAGCACCGCGGCGATGTCGGCGTACCAGACCGACTGCCCCGAGAAGCGCCTGCTCGGGGACTCGTGGGGGCTGGGCTGGTTCCGCTGCGACTGGCACGGCCACCGGGCCTACGGCCACGACGGCAACACCATCGGCCAGGCGGCGTTCCTGCGCGTGCTGCCGGAGGCCGGTGTCGCGGTGGCGCTCAACACCAACGGCGGCAACACCCACGACCTCTACGTCGACCTCTACGAGGAGATCTTCTCCGAGCTCACCGGGGTGCGGCTGCCCGAGCCGTTCGAGCCCCCGGCCGAGCCGGTCACCAGCGATCTGACCCCGTACGCCGGCACGTACGAGCGCGAGTCGATCCGCATGGAGGTGTTCGACGAGGACGGCAAGCCGACCGTGCGCGTCACGGCGACGGGCCCGCTGGCCGAGCTGGAGGCCGACCCCGTACAGACGTACGAGATGACCCCGGTCGAGCCGGCCATGTACGCCGTGCAGCCCGACGGCATGGAGTCGTGGATGCCGGTGACCTTCTACTCGCTGCCCACCGGTGAGGACTACGTCCACTTCGGCGCCCGCGCGACCCCGAAGAGGCTCGGCTGACCATGCCTCTCAGCATCAAGACGCTCGACCTGGCGGCGCAGAACGCGGGCGAACGGGCCCGGAAGGCGGGCGTGACGATCAGGGAACTCCGGGACCTGCCAGAAGCCCACGCCATGATCGAGCTGCTCACGGAGATCTGGGGCCGCCCGCTGATCACGGTGGAGTTCCTCCGGGCCCTGACCAGGGCGGGCAACTACGTCGCCGGCGCCTACGACGGAGGCCGGCTCGTCGGCGTCTGCATCGGCTTCCACGAGGAACCGGCGGCCCGCACCCTGCACAGTCACGTCGCCGGGGTCGCGCCCGGCCTTTCGGGCCGCGGTGTCGGCACGGCGCTCAAGCTGCATCAGCGCGCCTGGGCCCTCACCCGCGACATCCCCACGATCGAGTGGACCTTCGACCCGCTGGTGAGCCGCAACGCCCACTTCAACATCGTCAGGCTGGGGGCGCTCCCGGTGGAGTACCTCACGAACTTCTACGGCGCGATGCACGACGCCGTCAACGGCGCCGACGAGACCGACCGCCTGGTGGTGCGCTGGAGCCTGCTGTCCCCGAGGGTCGTCGCCGCCTGCTCGGGGACGCCGTTCGAGCGCCCGGCCCGCGGCCCGTCGAGCCGCCGGGTCGCGGCTCCGGCCGACATCGAGGCCCTGCGCGCCGGCGACGCGGCCGCCGCCGTGGCCTGGCGCCGCCGGCTCCGCGACGAACTGGCACCGCTGATGGCCGCCGGAGGTCGCGTCGTCGACTTCGACCGCGACCTCGGTTACCTCGTCGACCTGGAGAACTCATGAAACTGCGCGGAGTCGAACTGCGCCGTGTCTCGATGCCGCTCGTGTCGCCGTTCCGCACCTCGTTCGGCACCCAGACCGAGCGTGACATCCTGCTGGTCAAGGCGGTGACCGACGACGCCGAAGGCTGGGGCGAATGCGTCGCGCTGGCCGATCCGCTCTATTCGGCCGAGTACGTCGACTCGCAGCAGGACGTGCTGCGCCGCTTCCTGCTGCCGAGACTGGCCTCGCCCGAGGGGACGGCCGCGATCGCGCGTTCGGGCGCCGCCGCCGTCGCGGGCCTGCTGCGCGCGTTCAAGGGGCACCGCATGGCCAAGGCCGCGGTGGAGATGGCGATCCTCGACGCGGAACTGCGCGCGCTCGGCCGTTCGTTCGGCCGCGAGCTCGGCGCCGTCGCCGACCGCGTCCCCAGCGGCGTGTCGGTCGGCATCCACGACTCGATCCCCGCGTTGCTGTCCGCCGTCCAGGGCTATCTGGACGAGGGGTACGCCCGTATCAAACTGAAGATCGAACCGGGCTGGGACCTGGCCCCGGTGGCCGCCGTCCGCGAACGTTTCGGCGCCGAGGTGCTCCTTCAGGTCGACGCCAACACCGCCTACACCCTCCGCGACGCGAACCACCTGGCCAAGCTCGACGCGTTCGACCTGCTCCTGATCGAGCAGCCGCTGGAGGAGGAGGACGTCCTCGGGCACGCCGCGCTGGCGCGGCGACTGGCGACGCCGATCTGTCTCGACGAGTCCGTCGTGTCCGCGCAGACCGCCGCCGCGGCGATCACGCTCGGGGCGTGCCAGATCATCAACATCAAGCCCGGCAGGGTCGGCGGATACCTGGAGGCCAGGAAGATCCACGACCTGGCCGCCGCCCACGGGATCGCGGTCTGGTGCGGCGGCATGGTGGAGACGGGCCTCGGCCGCGCGGCGAACATCGCCCTGGCCGCCCTGCCCGGCTTCACGCTGCCCGGCGACGTCTCGGCCTCGGACCGCTTCTACCGCACGGACATCACCGAGCCCGTCGTCCTGGTGGACGGCCACGTCGCGGTGCCCACCGGCCCCGGCCTGGGTGTCGCCCCCATCCCCGAGCTGCTGGAGAGGGTGACCACGTCGACGGAGTGGATCGGTCTCTGACGTGCGCGTCTATACTGCCGGGCGTGAGTCAGCGACCGCGTGCCAGCCTCGGCCGGGTGCTCGACGACCTGGGCTCCACCCTTCTCGAACTCGTCGCCGGTGACGTCGGCCACCCGGAGGGCATCAGCGCCCTCGTCATCTTCGACCCCCTCGACGAACCCGTGCTCGCACCGCGCTCGCTGGTTCTGGGCGTCGGGGTCGTCCCGGACGCCGGCGCCCTGGTCCCGCTGCTGCGCTCGCTCGGTGCCCACGACACGGTGGGTCTGGTGGTCAGGGCCCCGGTCGCGCTGACCCCGCAGGTGCGGGCGGCGGTCCAGGAGAGCGGCGTGGCCCTGATCGGCCTGCGCCGAGGCGCCACGTGGGCGCAGCTCACCGCCCTCATCCGCGTGCTGCTCGCCGAAGACGACATCGGGGTCACCGGCCACGAGTCGCTCGGCGGTCTCCCGTCCGGCGACCTGTTCGCGGTGGCCAACGCCGTGTCCGCCCTGCTCGACGCCCCCATCACCATCGAGGACCGCAGCTCCCGTGTCCTCGCCTTCTCCGGCCGCCAGGACGAGGCCGACTCCTCCCGGGTGGAGACCGTCATCGGTCGCCAGGTGCCCGAGCGGTACGCCGCCCGGCTGACCGAGCTGGGCGTCTTCCGCGACCTGTACCGCCACCAGGCCCCGGTCGTCGTCAGGCCCCAGGACCTGGGGCCCGACGACGCCATGACGGTGCAACGCGTCGCCATCGCGGTCCGCGCCGGCGATGAGGTCCTCGGCTCGATCTGGGCCGCCATGGACGGCGAGGTCGACGCCGAACGCACCCAGGCCCTGCTCGACGCCTCCAAGCTGGTCGCGCTGCACCTGCTGCGGCTGCGGGCCAGCGCCGACGTCCAGCGGAGACTGCGCACCGACCTGATCGCCACGGTTCTGGAAGGCGGCACCGGGGCACGGGACGCGCTCGCCCGCCTCGGCCTGTCGGCCCGCCGTCTCGTCATCGTCGGCGCGGGCCTGCTGGCCGGGGACGACCACACGCACACCGACCTCGAACGACTCGGGGACGTGCTGTCGGTCCACCTGTCGGCGACGGTGCCGTCCAGCGCGGTGGCAGCCGTCAGCGGCACGGTCTACGGCCTGCTGCCTGTGGTCGTGACCTCGGGCAGCCCCGAACAGCGGGCCGCCCGGCTGGCCGCCGACTTCGTCGACCGGGTGGACGGCAACCTGCACGCGATCGTGGCGGTCGCCCCGGCCGGATCGGACATCAGCGGCATCGTCCACGGGAAGGCCCAGGCCGACCGCGTGCTGCGGGTGATGCGCGAAGGCCACACCAGCCTGCGGGTGGCCCAGCTCGACGACGTCCAGACGCTCGCCCTGCTCCTGGAGCTGCGCGACCTGGCCGCCTCCCGCGACGAGCGGCCCGGCGGCGCGATCGCCCGCCTGATGGAGTACGACGAACGCAACAACGCGGGGCTCATCGAATCGCTGGAGGCCTGGCTGGACGCCCTCGGCGACGTCGGCAAGGCCGCAGGCAACCTCTTCATCCACCCGAACACCCTGCGCTACCGGCTCAAACGCGTCGCCGAGGTCGGCGAGATCGACCTGACCGACCCGGAGCAGCGGTTCGCGGCGATGCTGCAACTGCGTATCCTGGCTCCCCGCTGACGGTGCCGACCGGTGACCGGTGACCGGTGGCTACGAGGTGAGCTTGAGCAGGAACTCCTCGACGATCTCGCCGCGCGCGTTGGAGAAGCCGCTGTCCTCGCCGTAGACGGTGAAGGCCGCCATCCGGTTGGCCTCGGGGTCCAGTTGATGCCGGTAGAACGCCGGAAGGTCGTCCTTGGTCATCGCACGCAGTACGAGATCGCTCACGCCGTGCCCTCCTCGCCGTCTTGCCCGCCCGAACCCCTCAGACCTCGAGTCACCAGAAGGGACCCGAGGTGAGTGAGCCGAGGGGAGAGTACCGGCGGGAACCGACAGACTCGGGGGACCCGACGATCACCTGAGGCGGCCGGCCGACGACGCTCCCCCGGCTCCCCGGAGGAGACGCCGCCGCATCGGCGCGGAGCTCTTACGGCTTGCGAACGTCTGGGTGCGGAACCGCCGTGGCGGCGGTGTCGCGTCGTACCCTCGGGCGGGTGAAGATCCTGCTCACCGGCGCGGCCGGGTTCATCGGAAGCCATGTGGCCGAAGCGCTCCAGGCCGCCGGCCACGACGTGATCGGCTTCGACCTGCGCACCGGCACCGACGTGCGGGACGACGCGGCGCTGGACGGGCCGCTGGGCCGGGTGGACGCCGTGGTGCACCAGGCGGCCAAGGTCGGGCTCGGTGTGGACGTGGCCGACCTGCCCGACTACGCGTCGGTGAACGTGTACGGCACCGCCGTGCTGCTGGCCGCGATGGCCCGTCACGGCGTGGCGAGGCTGGTGCTGGCCTCGTCGATGGTGGTGTACGGGGAGGGCGCCTACGACTGCGCCGGCCACGGCCGGGTGCGGCCGGGGCCGCGGGCGGCCGAGGATCTGGACCGGGGGGCCTTCGACCCGCGCTGCCCCCGATGCGGCGCCCCGGTGACGTGGGCCGTCATCGACGAGTACGCGCCGATGGATCCCCGCAACGCCTACGCCACCACGAAGCTCGCCCAGGAGCACCTGGCGGCGAACTGGGCGCGCGAGACCGGCGGCACCGCCGTCGCGCTGCGCTATCACAACGTGTACGGCCCGCGGATGCCCCGGGACACCCCGTACGCGGGGGTGGCGGCCATCTTCCGGTCGGCGCTGGAGGCGGGGCGCGCGCCACGCGTCTTCGAGGACGGCGGCCAGCGCCGCGACTTCGTCCACGTGCGGGACGTCGCCAGGGCGAACCTGGCCGCGCTGGGGCGCGGGGAACCGGGCTCGCTGACCGCCTACAACATCGCCAGCGGCGAGCCGCACACCGTGGGCGAGATGGCGGCCGCCCTCGCCGGGGGGCGCGGCGGGCCCGCGCCGGTGGTGACCGGCGACTACCGGCTGGGGGACGTACGCCATGTCGTGGCCTCGCCGGAGCGTGCCCGCGGCGAGCTGGGGTTCGCCGCGGAGGTCTCCTTCGCGGAGGGGATGACGGAGTTCGCCACCGCCCCGCTGGGATGACGCGCCCGAAGACGCACCTGGGATGACGCGTCCGGGACGCGCCTGCGATGACGCGCCGCGATGACCGCGCCCGCGATGACGTGGCGGTGTCGAAGGCGTGCCGCGGGGCGGCTCACCACGGCGAGACGACCAGGCCCTGCAGGAGCGATCCCATCACGACCTGGGCGGCCAGCCACCGTCTGCCGGGTGCCTGACTGGCGGCCAGGCCGATCCACAAGGCGTAGGGCACCCAGATGCGTTCCACTTCGCCCCGCGTCACGCCGCTGACGTCCAGCGCGAGCACCGCCACCAGGGCGGCGGCCACCAGGACGCGCGACCCGCCGGGGCCCAGCCGCGCCAGGCCCACGGCGGTGGCCGGGCCGGTGAGCATGGCCAGCACTCCAAGGTTGGCGAACAGGAAGTACAGGTAGGGCCGGGCGGCTCCGGGGTCGGCCGCCCACTCGGCATGGGTGGCCAGCACCCCGGCGGGCCACAGGAAGCCCGCGGCGGCGAAGGCGGCGGTCACCGTCGCGGCACCGGCCAAGGCCGCGAGCACGGCCTCGCGCGGCACCCGGGCGGCGACCGCCGCGGCCACGGGGATGAGCAGGTAGGGGACCAGGCCGTAGCTCAGGTACGGCAGCGAGCCGAGCAGCACCCCGGCCCCCAGACCCCAGCAGAGCCTTCGCGCGGTCCGGCCGCGTCCGCCGCGCGGCACTCGGGCGCCGTACCCCCGGCGGGCCCTTCGCCCGGTCCCGCCGCGTCCGCCGAGGACCAGGAGTGCCACCCCCCACGCGCCCACCCCGGCGAAGAAGGCGTCCATGCTGGTGGCGATCCAGACCGAGGCCGGGGTCAGCGCCAGGTACGGCAGCGCCCGGCGGGCCGCCCGCTCCCCGCCCAGCTCCCGCACGGTCAGCGCGATCGCCATGGTGGCCGAGCAGCCGGTCGCGACGATCAGCAGCGACGCCCACAGCGGCCCGGACGGCCCGAGCGCGGCCAGCGACCAGAGCACCAGGACGGGCAGCGGCGGGTGGCCGCGCACGTGGGTGGGATAGTCCGGCAGGTGCCGGGTGAAGGTGGCCAGCCAGCCCAGCGGGTCGTCGCCGACCAGGGGCAGCACCGCCGGATACTCCTGCGGGTGGGTCATCGGGGCGGCCGGCCCGTCGGCGGAGACGGACAGCAGGACCGTCCAGGCCAGCGCGCAGCCGTACGACACGAGCAGGGCGCCGCCGAACCCCAGCCGCGCCGTGAGGACGGGCAGGAACAGGACGGCGGCGCCTCCGAACGCGACGGCGGGCAGCAGCGTGAGGGTCAGCACGCGGAAGTGCCCGTGCAGCGGCGGCAGGTGGTCGATGGTGAGCACGCCGAGCGCGTGCAGGATCGCGCCGGTCGCGAAGGACACGGCGATCAACGACGCCCAGATCCAGAGCGCGCGTGCCGTCCTGCCGTCACGGGTGGAGTTCACGGTTGGAAGGCCCCGCGCCATGACCGTGGAATCGGGCGGTGGTGAAATGTCGGGAACCTCCGGTGAGGAACTAGGCAAAAAGTGTTCCCTCTCCCTTTGATTCGCTGCCCCGAGTCGTGGACCGCGTTCCCAAGGTAGAGCCGAACCGGCCACACGCCGGATACGCGTCACCACTTTGTAAGAGGTGATCGGCGCTTCCTGGCCTAGCCTCGAAGTCATGAAGATCGACGTGGTGTTGCCATGTCTGGACGAGGAGGCCGCGCTCTCCTGGGTGCTCGACCGGATGCCGCGTGGCTATCGCCCGATCGTGGTCGACAACGGCTCCACCGACGGCTCGGCCCGTGTCGCCGCCGAGCACGGCGCGCTGGTGGTGAGCGAGCCGCGACGCGGGTTCGGCGCCGCCTGCCACGCCGGGCTGCTGGCCTCGGACGCCGAGGTCGTGTGTTTCATGGACGCCGACGCGTCGCTCGACCCTGGCCAGCTGCCCCGGGTGGCCGGCCCGGTCCTGGCGGGCGAGAGCGACCTCGTCCTCGGGCGTCGGGCGCCTCACGCCGGGCCGGTGCACGCGCGGGTCGCCAACGCCGTGCTGGCCGCGCGCCTGCGGCGCCGCATCGGCGCCCCGCTGCGCGACCTGGGCCCGATGCGCGCCTGTAGACGCGCGGAGCTGGTCGAGCTGGGCCTGGCCGACCGCCGGTTCGGCTACCCGCTGGAGATGGTGCTGCGCGCGGACGCCGCCGGCTGGCGGATCACCGAGGCCGAGGTCGACTACCTGCCGCGCGTGGGACGCTCCAAGGTGACCGGCACCGTGCGCGGCACCCTCCGGGCGATCGCCGACATGCGCCGCGTCATGGGGGAGACGACATGAGCGCCGCGCAGATCGTGGTGATCGCCAAGGAGCCGGTGGCCGGGCGGGTGAAGACCCGCCTGACCCCGCCGTTCACCCCCGCCCAGGCCGCTCACCTGGCGGCGGCCGCCCTGCGGGACACGCTGCACGCCGTGGCCGCGACACCGGTCGACCGGCGGGTGCTCGCGCTCGACGGGCGCCCGGGGTCCTGGCTGCCGTACGGCTTCACGGTGATCCCCCAGCGCGGCGACGGCCTCGACCAGCGTCTGGCGGCCGCCTTCGAGGAGGCCCACCGGCTGCGTCCGCTGCCGGTGATCCTGATCGGCATGGACACGCCCCAGGTCACCCCGGGGCTGCTGAACACCGCCGTCACCCTGCTGGCCTCGCACGACGCGGTCTACGGACCGGCGGCGGACGGGGGCTTCTGGCTGCTCGGGCTGCGCCGCCCGGACCCCTCCCTGCTGCTCGGCGTGGCGATGTCACGGCCCTCCACCGGCGCCGCCCAACTGCGACGCCTGCACGAGGCGGGGCTGGACGTCGCCCACCTGCCGGAGCTGGCGGACGTCGACACCGCCGCCGACGCCTTCCACGTCGCGTCCCGAGCGCCCGGATCCCGCTTCGCCGCGGCTCTGGCGGCGATCAGGGCGGAAGTCCCCCGAAGCGGCGCGGCGATGCCGGTCGCCGCCGACACCGGTTGAGGGCGAGCGGTCGTGAACAGCTTCGGCGACGCCCTGATCGGTGACTGGCATCGCGCCGTCTACGCCGCGGTCAAGGCGACGACGTTGTTCCTCACCGCCGTGGTGGCGTTCCGGCTCACCGAACGCCGGACCATGGCGGAGTTCGCCCCGTTCGACTGGGTCGCCGCGGTCGCGGTCGGCGCCATCGTGGGACGCACCGCCACCGCGACCGACGCCTCCTGGCTGACCGGCGCCGCCGCGCTGCTGGCCCTGCTCGCCGCGCACGCGGCCATCACCAGGCTGCGGTTCCTGCCGGGCGTCAGCCGTCTGGTCGACCCGCCGCTGCGGATTCTGATCCACGACGGGGACGTCGACCGGCGCGCCCTGCGCCGTTGCGGACTCACCGATGCCGACCTCGACGCCGTGCTCCACCAGCACGGCCACCACGGCCCGGCCGGCATCCATCTCGCGATCTTCGAGACGAAAGGCGCCGTCTCCATCCTGCCCGCCCCTCCGTCCGCCCCGCCTCCACCCGGCGGCGGTGGCACCGGCCTTCGGCCACGCCGTTGAAGGGCGGGGGAATGCGGCGCGTGAGGGCCTGGCTGCGAGGGGACGAGCGGCCACCGGGCCCGTTCCGCCCGGAGTTCTGGCGCAGCCCGCTGCGAGGGCCGTGGCTGACGTCGGTGTTCGGCCTGGTGCTGCTGGTGGGGATTTCGATCATGGCCCTCACGGGCCTGCTCTCCTATGCCGCCTACAATCCGCGGCTGCCCGGCAACGACATCACCCCGGAGAGAGGGCTGCTGGGCTTCTACCTCTTCGACTGGCCGACCGATCCGGTCTGGCTGTACCGGCTCAACCAGGGAGTACACGTCATCCTCGGGCTGACCCTGGTGCCGGTGCTGCTCGCCAAGCTGTGGTCGGTGATCCCCAGGCTGTTCAGCTGGCCGCCCGCCCGTTCTCCCGCCCAGCTGCTGGAGCGGGCCAGCCTGCTGCTCCTGGTCGGCGGGGCGGTCTTCCAGTTCGTCACCGGCATCCTGAACATCCAGCTGTTCTACGTCTTCCCGTTCTCCTTCTATCCGGCGCACCTGTACGGCGCCTGGATCTTCCTGGCCGCGCTCGCGGCACACGTCGTACTCAAACTGCCCCGGGTGATCACCGCGCTGCGGTCCCGCGGGTTCCGCCAGGAGCTGCGCACCGGCCTGCGCGACACCCGCCCGGAACCGCCCGACCCGGACGGGCTGGTGCCGGTCGCCCCGGCGGCGCCCACCATGTCCCGGCGCGGCGCGCTGGCCTTCGTCGGCGGCGGTTCGCTGACGGTGTTCGGCCTGTCCGTCGGCCAGACCCTCGACGGGCCGCTGCGCGGCACCGCGCTGCTGGCCCCGCACGGCCGCACGTACGGTCCGGGCCCGAACGACTTCCAGGTGAACAAGACCGCCGCCAGCCTGGGGATCGGTGCGGCCGAGACAGGTCCCGGCTGGCGGCTGGCCCTGACCGGGCCGCGTCCCGTGCGGCTGTCGCGCGCTGACCTGCTGGCCCTGCCGTCGCACACCCACCGGCTGCCGATCGCCTGCGTGGAGGGCTGGTCCACCGAGCAGGAGTGGACCGGTGTACGGCTGGCCGACCTGGCCCGGCTCGCCGGGGCCGAGGACGGGACCGGTGTCTTCGTCCGGTCGCTTCAGCGCGGCGGTGTGTTCAGCCACGCGTCGCTGAGCGCCCGTCAGGTGGCCGACCCGCGCTCGATGCTGGCCCTGCGGGTGAACGGCGCCGACCTGTCGCTGGACCACGGCTTCCCGGCCCGGATCATCGTGCCCGGCGCCCCCGGTGTGCACAACACCAAGTGGGTGCGCGAACTCGACTTCCGGTCGTTCTCGTGACCCGCCGCGAGCGCTGGGCGCGCCGGTGGGCGACCACGTACGGCGCCGGACCGGGGCACCTGCTCACGCTGGCCGTGTGCCTGGCGGTGGCCGGGTACGCCGCCACCCGGGTGCTCGCCGCCGGGATATGGGTGGGGTTCCTGCTGTGGTTCGTCGGCGCCGTGATCCTCCACGACCTGGTGCTGCTCCCGCTCTACTCCTTCGCCGACACCGCCGTCCAGTCACGGTCGCGGCCGCCGGCGCCGCCACCCGGGACACCGCCCGCCGGCCGGTGGCCGCCGCCGGTCAACTTCGTGCGAGTGCCGGCCGCGCTGTCGGGCCTGCTGCTGCTCGTCTGGTTTCCGGTCATCCTGCGCGCCTCGGAGCACGAGTACCGGGAGGCGACGGGGCTGAGCACCATCCCGTACCTCGGGCGATGGCTGCTGGTGACCGTGCTGTTCTTCGCCGCCTCGGGCCTGCTGTACGCGCTGCGGCTCCGCGCCGCCCGGCGGACGTCCCGGTGAGCCCGGGCGGCCGCGTCGCCTCGCCGTGTTCTCGCGCCGCGAACCCGAAAACTCCGTGCTTTCGACGCATTGCCGCGTGGCGGCGTGAACAGGGGGTGCGCGTCACCGGTTCGTAAGAGTTCACGGCGCCTGTCGGCGGTAACGTCGCTGCATGATCGTTGTTTGTCGCTTTAACTCCTTGAAGCCCCATTGTGGCCATGAAGGCTCCGGACGAAATCTGCCGCGAATCGAGGGATATTTCGGCGTTTTCCCGGAAAGCGGGAAAGCCGCATGATCGGTGCCCTCTACGAAGACTCTCTGAGGGGAGGACGCGTGACCATCGAATCCTCCGACGGCCGCGTCCGGCCACTCGCCGCCGCGTCCTGGCTGCGGCCCATCGAGGGGGACGAGCACATCCTCGCCCGGTGCGACGGGCCGACCCTCGACGTCGGCTCGGGGCCCGGCAGGCTGACCGTGGCGCTCACCCGGATGGGAGTCCCGGTGCTGGGCATCGACATCAGTCCGCTGGCCGTCAGCCTGACACGGCGCGCCGGCGGCCTGGCCCTGCACAGAAGCGTCTTCGACCCGCTTCCCTCTACCGGCCGGTGGTCCACGGCGTTGCTGGCCGACGGCAACATCGGCATCGGCGGCGACCCGAAGGCCCTGTTGCGGCGTCTGCGGGAGCTGGTCAGGCCGGGCGGGACGGTGATCGCCGAGCTCTCCCCGCCCGGCTCGCCGAGCGGGGTGGAACGCCTGCGGCTGCGCCGCGACGAACGGACCGGCGACTGGTTCGCCTGGGCCACCGTCTCCGTCGACGACATCCGCTCGCTCGCCCGGCCCTGCGGATTCACCGCCGTCGAGTGCCGGCGGGAGGCCGGGCGATGGTTCGCTAGCCTGAGCTGACGCCGGTGTCGCGAGAGGGGCTTCGGTTCAGGCGTAGAGGAACCAGAACGACGAGGTGCCGCCGCCGGGATACTCGGTGGAGCAGCGGAAGGACGTCCACCAGCCCCACTGGATGCCCAGATTGCCGCCGTTGTAGCAGTCGGACTGCAGGTAGTAGGCGTAACGGATGCTTTCGGCCTGGGCGGGGGCGGCGGTCATGGACAGCAGCACGCCGGTGGCCAGGGCGGCGGAGACGAGTAGGGCCCGGAGTTTGCGCATCCCATTCCTCCAAGGGGCTCGCGCGGGGAGGTGTAGCGGACAGTCCGCTGACCGGCTCACGCTTAGGTGAGCCGTCCTCGCACTATGACACCGGGGATGCTGCGCTGAACACGGCTCCGGCTCCTTCGCCGGAGGGGACGGCACCTGACGACGGCCGATGGGCGGGGCGGCGCGCGCGGGACCTGAAACATTCACCCCGAGCCCGCCGCGCGGGCCGCGACGAGTGCCCTGGTGGATCGCCCACCGGGCGCGACGGGCGCCGGGGAGCGTGTGCCCGGCGGGCGAGGGAGGGCACCCGCCGGGCACGTGGGCGTACGGTCAGATCCTGCCGACGCCTGCCCCGGTGGTGACGATCGTCCGCACGGTGTTCGGGTCGTCCAGGGTGTAGCTGTAGTAGATGCTCGGCTCCTGCACGGTGCCGCCGCAGTCGGGCCGGCCCGACTCGTTGACGAAGACGTTGGCGCGCGCGACGCACCTGCCGGTGGGGCCGGCGTAGGAGTCGGTGACCGGCTCCTCGACGCGGTCGAAGTAGTTGCCCTCGACCACGCAGCCGGCGTTGGCCTGGCAGGCCACCCCGACGTCGGTGTTGTAGTAGTAGTAGTTGTTGAACACGTGCACCGGCTCGCCGAACCGCACGCGGGGGTTGCGCTGCGGCGTCTGGTTGAACCAGTTGTGGTGGTAGCTCACCTTCAGCCGGCCGATGTCCTGCGCGCCCGCGCCGTCGTCGTGGCCGAGCAGCATGTTCTTGGTGTGGTTGTGCAGGTGGTTCCACGACACGGTGACGTAGGACGAGCCGCGCTTGATGTCGATCAGCCCGTCGTAGCCGCTCGCCAGGTCGTTGTGGTCGATCCACACGTGGTGGGAGAACATCTGCACGTTGATCGAGTCGTCGCTCGCGTCACGGAACGACAGGTTTCGGATGATCACGTTGTGCACGGCGTTCGCCGGCGGCGAGGTGATCGCGTCGTCCGGCGGGAGGCCGATGTTGAGCCCGCCGCCGCTGATGCCGGCGTCAGAGCCGATGCCCACGATCGACTTGTCGGAGGATACGTCGTACATCCCGGCCGGGACGGTGATCGTGCCGCGCACGCAGATGTTCAGCGGTCCGGCCTGCCCGATCGCGGAGATCAGCTCGGCGGCCGTGTCGACCTCGACGGTGGGACCGCCGGCGCCGCCGGTGGTGCCGTTCTGACCCCAGGCGTTGACCGAGGCGAAGCCGACGGGCGCCCCGGAGGTGGTGCACCGGCCCGGCGGGGGCGGCGACACGGTCGGGGTGACCGGCGGCTCGCTGGGCCCGCCGACGTCCGTCACCAGCACGTCGTCGAACGAGGCGCTGGCGTAGTAGCCCGCCAGCCCGGCGCGGCCGGAGGCGTAGGACGTGTCGGTCGCCGAGACGACCTGCACGTTGTTCACGAAGCCGCGCAGCGTCGTGCCGAACGCCTCCAGCCTCAGCGTGTACCACGTGCCGGGGGTCACCGTCGCGGGGGCCGAGGCGAGGGTGACCGGGGAGCCGCCGGTCCGCTTGCCGAGGATGACCGAGCCGGAGTTGCCGAGCCCGAGGAAGTAGTACGCGCTGGTGCTCTGCGCGCGGGCGAGCACCGCCGCGTACCGGCCGCCGCCGTTGAACGCGATCGGCTTGACCCGCGCCTGCACCGCCTGGTCCGACCATCCCGCGCCGGCCACCGCGCGGGCGTCCGAGCTGGTGCCGGTCTGCCGGAGCACCCGCGAGCCGTCGGAGACCACCGACCAGCTACCTCCGGACCTCGACCAGCCCGCGCTGTCGCCGTCCTCGAAGTCGTCGCCGAACAGCGTCGCGGCCGACGCGCCGGGCACCGCGACCAGTGCCGTCAGCCCGATCAGGGCGGTCATCACGGTCGTCACCAGCACGGCGAGCATCGAGCCGGTGCCGCGCTCCTTGTCTCTTCGCACGGGAACCTCCGGTGAGGAAGCGCTGTCCAACTTCCCCGCACTTGTACGTCCGGCAAAAGGTGAGGGCAAGAGAGCCGGTCGACCGCCGAGTCGATGCATACAACGGAACGGCGTCCTGCCACATGAAACGCATCCAGGCACGACTCAACAGAAAATGAAAGTTTCACGCGAACGCCCGCACCGACGGCCACCACGCCGGCCGGGATGTCGTTCGTCACGCATGGCCGTTCCGGGATTGTGACCCGCGGCCCCGGTCACCGGCGGTATGACTTGAGGAGAGGTCGCCGAGGCGGGGGAGGGCCGATGGACGAGGCGCGTGTGGACGCCTACCTGGCGCGCATCGGGGCCGCGCGGCCGGAGGCCGCCGACTTCGAGGGGCTGTGTGAGCTGCAGCGTGCCCACCTGTACGCGGTGCCGTTCGAGAACCTCAGCATCCACCTCGGGGAGCCGATCGTGCTGGAGGAGGCCGCGCTGGTCGAGAAGATCGTCGACCGGCGGCGGGGCGGCTTCTGCTACGAGCTCAACGGCGCCTTCGGCGCGCTGCTGACGGCGCTCGGCTACCGGGTGACGCTGCTGTCGGCCAGGGTCTTCAACGAAGACCGGGTGGGCGTCCCGTTCGACCACCTGGCGCTACGCGTCGACCTCGACGGGCCGCTGCTGGCCGACGTCGGGTTCGGCATGTTCAGCGAGCGTCCGCTGCGCCTGGACGCCGTCGGCGAGCAGCGCGACCCCAACGGCGTGTTCCGGCTCATCCGCCACGGCGACCACGGCGAGGTCGACGTCTTCCTCGACGACCGGCCCGAGTACCGCCTCGACACCCGGCCGTACCAGCTGCGCGACTTCCGGCCGACCTGCTGGTGGCAGCAGACCTCGCCGGAGTCGCATTTCAGCAGGTCCCTCACCTGCTCGCTGCCCACCGAGTCGGGCCGGGTCACCCTGAGCGGCACCAGGCTGATCCACACGGTCGACGGCGAGCGGCGCGAGCGGGTCGTCGAGGGCGACCGCGACCTGCTGGAGGCCTACCGGCGGTACTTCGGCATCGTCCTCGACCGCGTGCCCGCCGTCGCCGCGCGCACGTGAGGAGGGCTCACTCCGCGGGCGCGGGCGGCCGCACCGGGCAGGCCGGCACGGCCGCCAGCAGGCTCGCGAGCTGCGCGGCGCCGGTCTGGGCGTAGTCGCGGTAGCAGTTGTTCATCAGCGCGTGCGTGCTCGACGTCTCCCCGGCCAGCTCGCACAGCCGCGGCACCCACTCGCGCAGCTCCTCGGCGGAGTACCGGTAGCCGAACCGCTGGTAGATGTCATGGCTCGTCCACTTCTCGCTGCGGCCGTGGAACCGGACGATCCCCAGGCCGGCGGTGGCCGCCGCCACCGGCGGTATCGAGCAGGGATGCCCCTGCGGCATGTCCACGCACACGTACGGGATGGCGTAGGAGCGCAGGAAGTCCAGCGTCCCGGCCCGGTTCTCCTCGGTCATCCACGTCCGGTTCCGGAACTCGACGGAGATCGGCAGCGGGTCGCAGCGCCTCTTGCACTCCAGGATGTAGTGCCTGTTCCGCCTGCCGGCGGGGAACCAGCGGGGGAACTGGAACAGCACCGCGCCGAGCTTGCCGGCCTCGCGCAGCGGCAGCAGCGCGGACACGAACCGCTCCCACACCTGGTCGACGACGGCGGCGTCCAGCTCGTGCGCGTACAGGTTCCTCCCGTCCCGCCCGGCGCGCTCCCGCAGGTCCCGGGGCAGGGCCGCCGGGCGGGTGGGGTGCGTGGTGAGCAGCGAGAACGCCTTGACGTCGAAGACGAAACCCTCCGGGGTCCTGTCCGCCCACAGCCGCGCGGTGTGCTCGGCGGGCAGGGCGTAGTAGGTGGCGTCCACCTCCACGACCGGGAAGCGCCCGGCGTAGTGGCGCAGGCGCAGCTCCGGCGTCGTGGCGTCCGGCGGGTACCAGCCGGACCCCAGCAGCGTCTTGTCGGTCCACGAGGCCGTGCCGACGAGGATCTCCCCCATGCCGCCCTCAGGGGGTGCGGCGGCCGGCCCGCCGGGGTGTGATGTGGTAGGTCTCCCCCCGCGCGATGTAGTGCACCTTCCCGGCCAGGCCGAGGCGGTTGACGTGGTGCCGGAAGTCGTCCAGGCCCGAGGTGAACGCCTCGTAGTCGTCGTAGTGCACCGGCAGGACGAGGTCCGGGTCGATCATCTCGACCCAGTGCGCGCCCTGCATGCCGTCCATGGTGACCATGACCTGGCCGAGGATCTTGGTGCCGCCCAGGTGGACGAGGCCCACGTCGATGTCGGGGAAGCGCTCGGGGATCGCCTCCAGGCGCTCGTCCAGGAGGGTGTCGCCGCTGATGTGCATGCGCAGGTCGGGGGCCGCGCCGGCGTCGCCGAACCCCAGCATGGCGCCCATCACCGGCGGCAGCATCCGGTCGACGGCGCCCGGTCCGTGCCGTCCCGGCAGCGCGGTGATCACGAGGCTGTGGTCGCCCCGGCGCAGCACCCGCTCCTGCCAGGTCTCCAGGCCGACGGCGTTGTGGAACCCCTGCCTTCTCAGCCGCCGCGCGGCGTGCGGCGTGGTGAAGATCGGCAGCTTGCGGTCGAGCCCCCGGCGCGCCACGCGGTCCCAGTGGTCGCCGTGCATGTGCGACAGCACCACCGCGTCCAGCGGCGGCAGCCGGTACACGTCCATGGCGGGGTCGGTGCGCCTTCGCGTGCTGATCCCCCACCCCAGGTACGCCCGCTGGCCGCGGTGCAGGAAGTTGGGGTCGGTCAGCAGGGTGAAACCGTGGCTGCGGATGATCGTGGTGGCGTTCCCGACGAAGTACACGCTGGCTTCTGGTGAGTCGGACATCGCGGTCCCTCTCCGTTCGTCCTGCCACTTCAGGTTAACCACCAGGCAGAACGCCCCCGGGGGCCGGGGCGACGGCGACGCCGGACCCCCTCACGGGGCGAGGAAGACCGTCTCCCCCTCCCCCTGCAGCCGCACGTCGAACCGGTAGGCGTCCGGCCCGTCCGGGCGGGCGACCAGCGTGGCCCGGCGCGCCGGCTCCAGGGTGTCGAGCAGGGGGTCGGGGCCGTCCGCGAGGTAGACCCGCGTGAGCACCGGCCGCAGCAGGCCCCGCGCGAAGACCAGCAGAGCGAGGTACGGCCCGCTGGGACGCGCCGTACGGAACCGGTACGAACCATCGGGCGCGGTGGCGCACCGCCCGAACCCGGACGCGCCCGTGCCGGTCCGCCGCAGGGTGCCGCGGGTGCCGTTCACGCCCGTCCAGATCTCCAGCAGCGCGTCCGGCACCGGCTCCCCCGCGCCGTCCAGCACCCTCCCGGTGATCTGGACGGCCGCCGGGTCGTCCTCGCCCACCAGTTCGTGGCCCCCGTCGTACGGCAGGGCGCGGCCGAAGAACGGCCCGACCGTCTGGGAGGGGGTCTGCGAGGGCGGCATCAGGACTCCAGGGGGGTGCTGCCGAGTACGACGTCGAACTGGTAGCCGAGGGCCCATTCGGGCTCGGTCACGTCCAGGTCGAACCGGGCGACCAGCCGTTCGCGCGCAGCGGGGTCGGGGACGGACTGGAAGATCGGGTCGAACGGGAACAACGGGTCCCCGGGGAAGTACATCTGGGTGACCAGGCGCTGCGTGAACGCCGTCCCGAACACCGAGAAGTGGATGTGCGCCGGACGCCACGCGTTCTGGTGGTTGCGCCAGGGATAGGCCCCCGGCTTGATCGTCGTGAACCGGTAGCGGCCGTCGTCGTCGGTCAGGCACCGCCCCGCGCCCGAGAAGTTCGGGTCCAGCGGCGCCGGGTGCCGGTCCACGTCGTGGTGGTAGCGGCCGGCCGCGTTGGCCTGCCACAACTCCACCAGCGTGCCGCGCACGGGGCGCCCGCCGGAGTCGAGCACCCGGCCGGTGACGACGATGCGCTCGCCGATCGGCTCGCCGTCGTGCCGCCTCGTCAGGTCGGCCTCCAGGGGGTCGACCTCGTGGTGGCCGAACACCGGGCTGGTCAGCTCGACCGCCTCGGGGTCCTGCTTGGCCGTGACCGGCGGCAGCGACGGCGCCCGCAGCACGGTGCTGCCGTAGGCGGGGCTGAGGTACGGAGGGTGGACGTCGGGCGGGGGAGTCATGGCGTGCCTCCGGCGGCGGTCGGGGGGCGGGGGGTCACTCGGCCGCCCCGTAGGGAAGGCCCACGTAGTTCTCGGCCAGCGTCGCCGCCGCCGCCTCCGACGAGGTCACGTAGTCCAGGTGGGAGAGCTGCAGGCGGTGCCCGTAGGCGTCGTCGGAGTCGAAGGTGTGCAGCAGCGTCGTCATCCACCACGAGAAGTGCTGCGCCCGCCACACCCGTTTCAGGCACGCGTCGGAGTAGCCGTCCAGCAGGTCGGCCGAGCCGGTCTCGTACCAGTGGGCGAGCGCGCGGGTCAGCAGCCGGACGTCGGCGACGGCCAGGTTGAGGCCCTTGGCGCCGGTCGGCGGCACGATGTGCGCGGCGTCCCCGGCGAGGAAGAGGCGGCCGTACCGCATGGGCTCGGCGACGTAGCTGCGCATCGGCGTCACGCTCTTGTCGACGATCTCCCCGGTGGACAGCTCGAAGCCCGGGACGGTCTCCAGCCGCGTCTTCAGCTCCGCCCAGACGCGCGTGTCGGGCCACGCGGCGACGTCCTCGTCCGGGGGGACCTGCAGGTAGAAGCGGCTGATCTCGGGGGAGCGCATGCTGTGCAGGGCGAAGCCGCGGTCCGTGCGTGCGTAGATCAGCTCCTCGGTGGACGGCGGCACCCGGGCGAGCACGCCGAGCCAGGCGAACGGGTACTCCCGCTCGTAGGCGGTCAGCACCCCCGGCGGGATCGTCTGCCGGGACACCCCGTGGAAGCCGTCGCAGCCGGCGATGACGTCGCAGTCGAGCCGCTGCCCGCCGAAGGTGACGTAAGGCCGGTCGGTGTCGGCCGCATGCGGCATGACGTCGTCCACCTCGAACCGGATGTCCGCCCCGTCCTTGAGGCGTGCGGCGATCAGGTCCTTGACGACCTCCTGCTGGCCGTACACCGTGATCGCGCGGCCCGGGACGAGCTTCTCGAACGCCACGCGGTGCCCGGCCCCGCCGAACCGCAGCTCGATGCCGTGGTGAAGGAGCCCCTCGCGCAGCAGCCTGTCGCCCACGCCCGCCTCGACCAGCGTGTCGACCGTGCCCTGTTCCAGCACCCCGGCCCGCACCCGGGCCTCGGCGTGGGCGCGGCTGCGCAGCTCCAGCACCACCGACTCGATGCCGCGCAGGTGCAGCAGGTGGGACAGCAGCAGCCCGGCGGGCCCGGCGCCGATGATCGCGACCTGAGTGCGCATGGCACGAGCATCGTGTGCGCGGCCGGTGCCGAACGAGCCTTGCCTTCCGCTCAGCGGAAGGGAACTGCCAGAATCCCGGATAGGCGGCCCGGGTCACCGTGCCGCGGCCCGCCTCGCGCCCCCCAGGAGGTCCGGATGTCCGGCGGATCCGGCGAGCCCGGACGTTCGGTGACGTCCCGCGTCCTCGCGGTCCTCGGCGCGTTCGACACCGGCCACCAGGAGCTCACGCTCACCGACATCGCGCGGCGCAGCGGGCTCGCCCTGACCACCGCGCACCGGCTGGTGCGCGAGCTGGAGGGCTGGCAGGCGCTGAGCCGCGGCGACGACGGTCGCTACCACGTCGGCCTGCGCCTGTGGGAGCTGGGGCAGCTCGGCTCCGGCCGGCTGCGCGAGGTCGCGCACCCGTGGCTGCAGGAGCTGTTCGGCGCCACGGGGGAGAACGTCCACCTGGCCGTCCGCGACGGGCTGGAGGTGCTCTATGTGGACAAGGTGTACGGGCGGCGCGCCGTGCCCATCCTGTCCCGCACCGGCACCCGGCTGCCCATGCACCCCACGGGCGTCGGCAAGGCGCTGCTCGCCTACGAGACCGAGTGGTTCATCGGCTCCTACCTGGCGCGGAAGCTGGAGCGGCCGACCCCGCACACCGTCACCGAGCCCGGGCGGCTGGCGCGCGAGCTGGCGTCCGTGCGGGCGCGGGGGTACGCGCTCACCTACGAGGAGATGACGCTGGGCTCGTGCTCGGCCGCGGCGCCCATCATGGTGGACGGCCGCCCGGTGGCGGCCGTCGGCGTCGTCCTGTCGTCCCGGCGGGCGCGGGAGCTGCCGCGGCTCGTCGAGCCCCTGCTCGACGGCGCGCGGCAGATCGCCCGCGCCTACGGCGAACGGGGCTGACGCGAGACCGTCAGGTGACCGAGAACAGCCGCCGCAGGTGGCGGAGCTGGGCCTCACGCTGGCGGGACGTGCCGCCCTCGTGGCCGTTCCACGGCCACACGGTGATCTCCTTCTCGCCGGCCCAGTGGTTGTGGGCGGCGAACACCGTGGAGGGCGGGCACACCCAGTCCATCAGCGCCACCGAGTACAGGGCGGGGACGCGGGCCCGCGCGGCGAAGTTGAGGCCGTCGAAGTACGACAGCGTGCGGAACACCTGCTCCGCGCTGTCGTGCTGGGTGGCGAGGAACCGGACGAGCTCCTGGTACGGCTCGCGGTCGGTGATCTCGACGGCGCGCCGGAAGTGCGTCAGGAACGGCACGTCGATCAGTGCCGCCCGCACCTTCGGCTGCAGGGCGGCGACCGCCTGGGCGATGCCGCCGCCCTGGCTGATCCCGGCGACCGCGATCCTCTCGGCGTCCACCGCGGGGTGGGAGGCGGCCACGTCGACGGCGCGCACCGCGTCGGTGAAGACCCGCCGGTAGTAGTACTGCTCGGGGCTGGCTATACCGCGGGTCATCATCCCCGGCGCCTCGGCGTTGTCGCCGCCGTACGGGTCGCCGGTGGAGCCCGGGCTGGTGGGGGCGGTCGCGCCCTGGCCGCGGGTGTCCACCACGAGCACCGCGAAGCCGGCCGCCGCCCACACCGTGTGGTCGATCGGCAGGCCGCGCCCGCCGCCGTAGCCGATGTACTGCACCACACACGGCACGTTCGTAGCGTCCGCGGGCACCAGCATCCACGCCCTGATCGGATGGCCGCCCCACCCGGCGAAGGTGGTGTCGTACACCCGCACGGCGCTCAGCGGAGCGTCGTACGGGGCGAAGTCGGGCGCGAGGTCGTGCGAGGACGCCTCGTCCAGCGTCTTGGCCCAGAAGGCGTCGAAGTCGGCGGGCTCGTCGCGCTCGGGACGATACTCGCGGAGGCTTTCCAGGGACATGTCGAAAAAGGCCATCACCACTCCAGACGTATCGGGGACGCATGGTATCGGCGGGATCCCCACAGGCTCACGCCGGTTCGTACCCGACGGTGGACGTCCGGCAACGGGCCGCTGCGGGGGAGTCGACGGCGCCCCCCGTGGCGCCGCCCGTGAGCCCGCCCGCCTAGCGCGGCGCCGGGGCCAGGTAGAGCCCGGCGAGATCCCGCGCCGTCGCCTCCATGCGCCCGCGCAGCTCGGGCGGCTCCAGTACCTCGACCAGCGCGCCCAGCTTCATGAACTCCGTGTGGGCGTGGGTGAGCGACTCGATGGGCACCACCGCGGTCACCCAGCCGTCCGCGTCCGGCGCGCCGGCGGTCCGGTCGACGGCGCCGGCCACCGCCGAGCTCAGCACCTCTCTCACGCGGGCGCGGCCGGCCGGGGAGAGCCGTAGGGTGGCCTCCCCCTGGAACAGGCGCTCGTGGAAGCCGGCCAGGAACTCGCGCCAGTAGACGGCCACGTCGAAGTCGTGTGGCCGTTCGAACGTCTCCTCCAGCACCGTGAGCCCGGTGATGTGCTGGACGCGGTACGTGCGGACCCGCTCGCCGCCGCGTGCCACCAGGTACCACTTGCCGCCCTTGATCACGACGGCGTACGGCTCCAGCGTCCGCGCCGCCTCGGGGGACTCCTTCCAGCTCCGGTAGCTCATCAGGACGCGGCGCTGGTTCCACACCGCCTCGGCGATCGCGGTGAGGTGGACGGGGCGGTCGCCGTCGTAGTACCAGCCGTGCGGGTCGAGGTGGAAGCGCTCCTGGACCCGCGACGCCCGATCACGCAGCTCCTCCGGAAGCGCCGCCCGCACCTTGAGCTGCGCCGCCGCCACCGCGGCCCCCAGGCCCAACTCGGCGGCCGGGCCGGGCATGCCCGTGAGGAACAGCGCCTCGGCCTCCTGCCCGGTCAGCCCGGTCAGCCGGGTGCGGTAGCCGTCCACCAGGCGGTAGCCGCCGGACGGCCCCGCGTCGCCGTACAGCGGGACGCCCGCCGCGTGCAGGGACTCCATGTCGCGGTAGATGGTGCGCACCGACACCTCCAGCGTGCCCGCCAGCTCCCGCGCGGTCAGCCGCCCCCGGGTCTGCAGGAGGAGAAGGATGGACAGGAGGCGGCTCGCACGCATATCGCTGACAGTAGATGGCAGTGCGGCCCCCGTACGGTCGGGTGGTGGCTTTCACCGAGAAGTACCTGCGTGTACCCGGCGTGACGCACGTCGCCGGGCGGCGGGTCAAGCGCTACCACGTCACCACCGTCGACGCCGAGATCGAGGACGCCGTCCAGCGGGCGGCCTACGCCTTCCTGCCGAGCCTGATACCCGAGCCGGACGGCACGCCGCCGGCGGCGTTCACCGTCCTGCACCGCGGCGTGGACGCCGTCTACCTCAACGCCTACAGCTGGGTGTGGGACAACGTCCTGGAGTGTCACACGGCCGCCGCGGGCTCCCCGTTCCTCGGCTGCGACGACACCGACGTCACCCACTTCAAGCAGCTGGCCAAGCCGTGGATCGGCTGCGTCTGGGAGCTTCCCCCGCTGGAACACGAGCGCGCCGCCTGGGTGCGGCACCTGCTCGACCCCGACGAGCCCGACCTCGACGCGTACCTGGCCGACCTGCCGAAGGAGGGCATGATCGGCCGCTGACATTCCGGCGCCCCCGCTTCGCTGTGGACAACCTGTGGAAAACCTGTGGACGGCGTCCACTTCCCGCCCGTTCGAGAGGCGGCGCACCATAGACGCCAGTCAAGGATGGAACCTCCCGAGCACAGTCATCCTGACTCGCGTCCGAGGCCGCTCGGACACCTCCTTGACCCCTTCGTTCCTGGTGCTCCAGAGGCGGTAATGGATGTCCTGAAGGAGGTTCCGTATCGGAAGATTGTGGACAACCGCTTCGCGCGCGGCCCGAAGCCGGGGCCCGATCCCTTGCTAGGCTGCATTCATCTGTAAGGAACCCGGCGTTGTCCCGTCGTCCGCTGACGGGGCCGTTGAGAAGTGGGGTTACACCGTGAAGAAGCTGCTCGTTCTCGCGATCGTCGCCCTCGGGGGGCTGCTGGTCTGGCGCAAGGTGCAGGCTGACCGCGCCGAGCTCGACCTGTGGACTGAGGCGACCGGCAGCGAGAACTGACCACCGGGCCGCCGATGCGGGTGCGTCGATGAATCCGGCTCAGGGACGGGGTGACGGCACGACCGCCACCTCGCCCATCAAGCTGGCCTGCCTCGATCTGGCCGGCACCACGATCGGTGACATCGCCATGGTGGAGCGCGCGTTCGCCGAGGCGATCGCCACGCAGGGCATCGTCCCCGGGACCGGCGCGTACGCGCGGGCCATGGTCCACGTACACCGGTCCCGGGGTCGTCCGAAGATCGAGGTCTTCCGCGGCATCTTCCCCGGCAACGAGGCGCAGGCCCAGGCGGCCAACCTCACCTTCGAGCGCTCCTACGAGGGCGCCGTCGACAGGGCCGGCCTGTACCCCATGCCGGGAACCGTCGAGGCCCTGGAGAAGCTCCGGGGCGCCGGGGTGAAGATCTGCCTGATCACCGGCTTCAGCAGGCCGACTCTCGGCCGCGTGCTCAGCGCCGTCGGCTGGGTCGACAAGGTCGACCTGGCCCTCTCCCCCGAGGACGCCGGCGGCCGCGGCCGCCCCTGGCCCGACATGGTGCTCACCGCCGTCCTCCGCTTAGGCATCGACGACGTCCGCCAGGTGGCCGTGGCCGGCGACTCCGAGAGCGACATGCTCTGCGGCTCCCGAGCGGGCGCCTCCATAGTCGCCGGCGTCCTCACCGGCGTCCACAGCCGCGAACGCCTCCTGAGAGGCGGCGCCACCCAGATCATCGACTCCATAGCCGACCTCCCCGCCCTCCTCCTGGACACCCACCCCACCGACACCCCCACACCCACGCCTTCCCGGTAAGCTGTCCCCCGAGAAGGGGCCTTAGCTCAGTTGGCAGAGCGCCTGCTTTGCAAGCAGGATGTCAGGAGTTCGAATCTCCTAGGCTCCACCAGCATAAACACACCCCCACTTATGATCGCTTAGTGGGGGTGGGTGTCTAACTGGGTGCCTGCGTATCCCCGCTCATGGGGAAGATGTCGTCCATGGCTTTCGCCCCTTGCAGCAGGACAGATGAGAGCTGGAAGCGGTAGGCCGTCTGGTGTTCGCGTAACCGACCAGGCGTGAGATGTACTCCAGTGACACTTCGCGGTCGAGGTGACGTGAAACGCCCACCACGTGATCATCGGTGTTTGTGAATTTCAGCTCACCGGTGAGAGGAGCGAGGGGCAGACGGTCGGGATGCTGGATCTAACCAACGCCTGACGCGGCCACCATCCCCAGCGCCGTCGCGTTGCTTCCTGGACTCCTCGGTGGCGCCTACGACCCCGTAGCACATACTCGGGCGCGGCGCTCAGGATTCGCCGGCGTCATTCCTTCGCGCGATGAAGACGGAGCCGACGGCCAAACCCAGGGCCAAACCCAGAGCCAAACCCAGGGCGGCACCGAGAGCGATGTTGTCCAAGAAAATCCCGACCGTGGTGCCGAAGACGGCGCCGAAGAGAGAGCCAAATGCGAGCCAGACCCCGAGATTTCCCGAGATCCCGAGACCTTCGGCGCCCGAGGGCATGTTGTTGCTCGTCATCGCATCTCTCCAGGACGTGGGCGGACTGGCGGGCCCACCACGGCGGATGCGCAACCACCTTCCTCCACAACGTAACACCTGACATCGAAGTTCCCGCCGCCATCGCATGATCTTTTGTTGTCTTCACAAACTCCAAATGATCTCGCGGTGGCCGTCGCCGTTTGATCCCCAGGAGAGCGGCCAAAGGGGAGTCATTGGGATTCACGAACAACGGAACACCGCCTCTGACCTGAAGTTCAGCAGGGTCAGAGGATGGTACGGGCGGATGACCGCTGGACCGTGATCCAGCCTCCTCGCTGGTCGATTCTCCTGGATGAGCCCACCGAGTCAAGGGCTCCTGCCGGCGTCGCTTCGCCATCAGCTTCGCTGACCTTTGACACGGCGCGCTCGCTCTAGGGATCGGCAGCTACGAGGCGGAGGGGGAAGACCAGGGGCCTGGTGAACGGATCCGCTCATCTCGTGCCCGTCGCGTGCCCGATTGGGCGGGAAACAAGGGGAAACACCGGGGAGCCACGGGGAACGCCATCAGCGCGCTGAGCTGTGTCTTCGCAGGGCGAGCAAAATCGGTAGCCGTCTTTGCAAGCAGGATGTCAGGAGTTCGAATCTCCTAGGCTCCACCCAAAGAAAACCCAGGTCAGGGCACACATCCCGACCTGGGTTTCGCGTTTCAACGGGCCTGTTTCGACTCCCGTGCCCGCCCGATGCCTTCGTGAGCTGGTCTCTAGCGAGGGCGTCGAGCTTGCTCGCCACCTCACGCTGACGCTCATGCGAGCCGTGCTGATAGACCATCGCCGCCCGGGTGCTGGAGTGCCCCATCCGGTCCATCAACTCTCGAATGGACGCCCCTGCGTTCGCGGCGAGCGTGTTGCCTGTGTGTCGAAGGTCGTGAAAGTGGATCTTCGGTAGTCCGGCCTTGGCGAGCGCCTTGGCTTGGTTTCGTTCGCGTGACCTGACCGCGGTTGTTCGTCGGCTGTGACCGCGGGCATGGTTGGGCGAAGTCGTTGTTCGTGCGATTCGACCGCACTCATGGACCGCATCGCCGGCCTCCAGGGCGGCGCACCTCTACGAGCTCGCCGACCTCCGGGCGGCCGCCCGTTATCAAAGGTGCCTGCGGAGCCTCAGGCTTGTTGAGGCAAGTACCGCCGGATACTCGAGAAGTACCGCGTGAGTCCGTGGCCGGTCCTACTCAGCGTCCTGTGCCTCGATCAGGTCGAGGTCGCGGACGCAGAAGCCGTGGTGCTCGAAGGTCTCGTCGAGCACCGTGCCGAGGCACCGCCGCACCGAGCGGCCCCGGGCGTACGGCGGCCAGATATCGTCGTCGGGCACCGGCGCTCGCCCGGCGAGCTGCCCAGCGGTGACCCCGTCGAGCCAGGCCTCAAGCTCGGAGGCCTGTGCCTCACGCACGCTCACGATCTCGTCGAGGGACGGATCGAGCGAGAGGTCAAGCCCGTGCGCTCCACGGTAGGGCTCAACGGTCGTCCCGATGCCCATCGGCGTGAACAGCTCCGTCGAGCCCAGGCAGCAACGGCGGAACCACGAGTCGTGGACGAAGACCAGGTGGCGCATCGTCTGCACAGCCGACCACTCGTCATTCACGCTGCGGCGCTCGATGCCGGGCGTACGACGGATTCGCTCGATCGTGGCGGCCCAGCCGGTATGGAGCTGACGCGCTGCCTCGCGCAGATCGGCAGGGTCCTCGGAGCGGATCAGCAGCCGCACCGGATTACGCCGGTCGAGCTCTGCCTCGACGTACTCGGTGACCTCGACCCCGTTCACCACGAGGTTGGTGATAAGCCCGTCGATCACGGCGTCCTGCATGACGACGCCGATCAGGCGTGCCCCGGTCAGATCGCACTCGCGGAACTCTGCACCGTGCAGGTCCTCGTCGACATATCGTTTCATGCTCCGCATGGTAGGGCCGAGCACTGACAAACCAGCCCCCCTGTCCCCGCGACCTCCACCCCATTGGTGCGGTCGGCTCTCCCGAACATTGATCATGGTTCCAGCCCTCAAGTGTGCGGTCAGAACTCACGAACAAATGCGGTCACTTCTCACAAACGAAACCAGCGGCTACTCCCGACGCTGCACCTCCCACCGCGCTCACAATGCCAGCGATCGTCGTGATAAGCGCTGTCGCATCTAAGCCCGCATTCGAGCCGGAATGGGACGTGACCACGTTGCCCAGTAGTAACGCAGCAGCGACGAAGAGGCCCACAGAAAGGACTCCCATCTCGCAGCGGCGAATGGCGGTGTCCGGATGCTCATGCTGTGAACCGTACGACGGCGCGTGGGCCCCAGCTAGAGCCCCACTCTGATCGGTTGACCGATCGGAGTGAGGGTACCGCCGTGCCCGTCGCGTGCCCGATGGGGCGGGGAACAAGGGGGAACAGCGGAGAGTCGCGGGGCCTGCGATCAGTGCTGTCAGCTGCGTCGTCGCAGGTAGGACAAGATCGGCGTACGTCTTTGCAAGCAGGATGTCACGAGTTCGAATCTCCTAGGCTCCACCAGCCGAAACGCCGCTTCCGGATGGGGAAGCGGCAGTCGTGCCATCAGCTCGCGGAGATCGGCACCGGCTGAAGCCGGCAGTTGATTGTGGCCGTTAGCATCCTGTGGCATGCCGTTTACCTTGATCCATGCCGTTGTCGCGGTGCCGTTACGCCGCATTCTGCCGGCGGCGCCGCTGGCTGCCGGGGCGATGACCCCCGACCTTCCCTACTTCGTCCCCAGCGGGATCACTATCCCCGACGGGCCCTGGTTTCAGCCGCTGATGGATGCCGGATACACCCACAAGGTGCAGGTGGACGCGCTTGTCGCCGATGTGGCGCTGGCGCTGGTGCTGGCGGGAGTGATGACGGTGTGCGCTGCCCCGGCCCGCGCTCTGCTGCCCCAGATGCTGGCCCGGCGGATGGAGCGTCGCGGCCCGGCGTGGGCGGCACGCTGGGCGTGGTGGCCGGTGGCTGCCGTCGTCGGGGTCGCCACCCATCTGGTGTGGGATGGCCTGAATCACTGGATGGCGGACGCCGGGGACCCGGCGCTGCTGAAGGCCGAGGGGGTGCATCTGGTGGGTTCGCTGATCGCTCTGGCGGCGGTCGGCTGGGCCTGCTGGTGGCTGTGGCGCAGGCCGCTGAGCGAGCCGGTGCCCCAGCCGGGCCTAGGGGTGCGCCTGGGGCTGCTGGCGGCGATGGGGCTGGTGGCAGCCGGACTGGTCACGATGAAGGGCACTTGGGCTTGGACGGTGCCGCGGTCACTGGTGACGTCGACGATCGCCGCGATCGTGCTGGTGCTGCTGGCCTATGCCGCCTTCCGTCGCCTGGCCATCTCTCGGGCGGCGACCTGACACCGTCGGGTTAGGCCGAACAGACCTTCCCGCGCCGATGAACCGCTGCGGGCGCTGCTATGACCATGAACTGAATCTGGGAGCCGCCCCTGGTTCAAGTCGTCGGCCGCCCGCTGATCGAACGCGTCGCCGGCTACCTTGACATCCTCACCGCCCACGGCGTCGGCGGTGAGGATGATCCGGTCCTCAGACTCGGGCTGGATCATCTACGAAACGACCATCCGATCGTCGCCGCACCCCACTCCAGCTTCGACGATGCCCTGTGAAGGGGCCGCCAACTCGAGCCTGATCAGCGGCGAGCGTGTTGCCCGTGTGCCGGGGAAGTTCGAACCCTTGAGTCCATCTCTTTCAGCGCGTTCACCCACTTGACCTCACGCCGGAAGTCGCCGCTCCGCAGGATGTCGCCACGGACGCCGAAAGCGCGATTTCGTGTCGAAGTGGCCGCGTCGCACACCGAGCGCTCCCCCAGACCGAGCCGGGGCCGGGGCACCCACCACGAGCGGTTCGCTCCGCGAGACCACAGGCCCGGCCGGGCACTATGTTCCCCTGTGTGACCGCGCACTCCCCCCGCGTCCTCGTTGGGCGCTATCGGCTCACCTCCTCGCTCGGCAAAGGAGGAATGGGCACCGTCTGGCGAGCCGTCGACGAACTCCTCCAGCAGGAGGTCGCGGTCAAGGAGGTACGGCTGCCGCCCGACCTGGACGATGCCACCCGCGCCGAGTTGTTCGAGCGGACCTTGCGCGAGGCACGGGCGGCCGCCAGGCTGCGCGCGCACCCGTCGATCGTCACCGTGCACGACGTCGTCGACGACGGCCGGCCCTGGATCATCATGGAACTGGTCCAAGGCCGGTCACTCGACCAGATGATCCGCGAACACGGCCCGCTGCCCCCGCGGCAGGTCGCCGACATCGGAATTCGCCTGCTCGACGCCCTCGCCGCCGCGCACGCCGCGGGCATTCTGCATCGGGACGTCAAGCCGGCCAACATCCTGATAACGGGCGAGGGCCGCGTCGTGCTCACCGACTTCGGCATCGCCACCCTCGCGGGCGAGGCGGCCCTCACGCAGACCGGGCTGGTCTCCGGTTCACCTGGGTTCATGGCTCCCGAGCGACTCAAGGGGGAGGATGACCGCCCCGAGTCTGATCTGTGGTCGCTCGGCGCCACGCTTTACGCGGCGGTGGAGGGCCGTTCCCCGTACGCGCGAGAACGTCAGACGGCCGTGCTCGCCGCCGTGCTTCTCGACCTGCCCCATCCGATGATGTTGGCCGGGCCCCTCGCACCTGTCCTGGCCGGTCTGCTCGAAAAGGATCCCGCGCGACGTCACAGCGCGGGCCAGGCCGCCGCACAACTGCGATCGATCACGGCTCACGGCCCGTCGAACGCCGGCGCGCCTCGGATGGCCCCACCACCGCACGGCAACCCGCCCCTGGCGGCTCCACCGGTCCACGGCGCCCTACCTGCGCAGCCTGCCAGGCCGGCCCGCAAGAAGCCGGTGGTTCTGGGGGCGGTCCTGGCGTTGACAGTGGCTCTCGTCACAGGAGCGGTGTTCGCGACCCGCGATGTCTGGCAGGGCGCATTGGCCGCGCCGCGGAAGAGTGGTGACGGGACCACGAGAAGCGTCACTGCGGCGCCGAGCGAGTCGGGGACGGGCGTGCCCTCCCCGACCGAGGTGCGGGAAGCTGCGTACACCAAGGACCCGGAAGCCTGCGAGCTGGTGAACCTCCGGCAGGCGGGGCAGTTCCTCACCGGCCCGGCGAAGCAGCGGTTCATGACCAAAGGGATGTGCATGTGGCAGAGAGAGGATATCGGTGCTTTCTTCCATGTGAACGTCATCCGCTCGCCGACGACGGAGAACGCCCGCATGGTATTCGCGTCGCTACGCGAGAACATGCAGGAGGAACCGAGAAGGAACCCTGGGACCACCCTTCGGAAGGGCCCTGACGTGGGCGATGAAGCCTTCAGTTACGCGAAAGGCGAGGTCATCGCGGACATCAGAATTCATCGGACGCAGGTGCTGTTCCGGCAGGACAACGTGAACGTCATCGTGTACTTCACGCTCCGCAGCCCCGGCTACCGCAAAGCTGACCTGGTGGCCGCGCTGGTCGAGAAGGGCCTGGCGGCGTATCGCTAGGGGTTCGCCCGCCGCGCTCAGGTTATCCGGCGCCGGTCGAGCCGTGTTGGTCAGACGTCGAAGCGGACTTCACCACGTCGCCGTCACGCATGACGTGGTCCGCTCGCCGAGCGGCAGCCGTGAGGTCTCCATCAAGGAACGTCAGGCCGACGACGGCTGAAAACACTGTGATGTGGATTGGCTCGGTGGGGCTGGCGTGGTTTGGTTGCGGGTAGGTAGGTGGTGGTTCGGTCCCCCTGTCAGGTGAGGGGGACTGGGATGGAGATCACACCTCGGGCGGTAGTCATTCCCAAGGAGACGGGGCATCTGGAGCAGGGGAAGTATGGTCCTGTGTTTCCCCGGAGCCCGGCGTGTCATGGGTTCACGATCGTCGCGAAGGTCAAGTCCGGTCGGGGCGAGGCGATCCGTGATCACGGGCGCGCGCTGGCCGAGGCGTTGGAAGCCGATCCGCATCTGCTCGCGCCGCTCAAGCTGCACTATCTGCGCTGGGTGCTGTTCGACGACGACACGCGGTTCATGTACCAGGGGATCTTCGACACCGACTTCGACAAGTACACCGAAGACGCCGTCGACCTCTTCAGCAGGTCGGGGGTGAGTACGGCATTCGAGAACCTTGAGGGATTTCCCGAGGACTGGAGGACCAACCCCGAGGCGTTCGTCCGGTTCGTTCGTGCGCATCACTGCCCGAGCTTCGTCGAGTACGGGGAGTACCCGTACGTCACCGCCGACGAGATCAAGAAGGCTCTGCGGATCAAGAGCGCGCTGTCGGAGATGCTCGACCAGCTGCAGTGACGCTCGCACGGTGCACGGGGGATGAGATGAGCGAGTTCAGGACCGCGCGTACGTACAACCAGCACCACACGCCACGCCAGTACACACCTGGCCGGCGGCGGATGAGCATCTACGTCGCGTGGAGCTACCCGGCCGAGGCGGGCCGGAACACGGCCGAGCTGGACGACCGGTTCTCCACGATGACCGAGGTTCGCCGCGTCACCTGGCCGGCGTATGAGGATCCGCGATGGTCGGATCCGCTGCGGTTCCAGCAGGGCGTCGCGGGCGGGCTGGAGCTGTTCTTCTGGGGCTGGCTGCCCTTCCAGCGGTTCGCCGAGGAGACCACCGGCCACGCGGTGCCCGTGTACCAGCGCATCGACCAGGCGGGCTTTCACACCCCGCTGGACGAGCGGGTGCTGGCGGACACCGACACCCTGTTCGTGTGGGGGCTGGACCACATGATCACCGGGCAGGAGGCCGCGCCCCGGGAGATCGAGGCCGTGCGGGACTTCCTCACCCGGGAAGGAACCTGCCTGGCCCTGGGGCCGCATCACGACGTCGGGGCATCGGACGACATGGCCGTACGGGACATGGAGTATCGCCATCACGGCGACGCCCTGGTGCCCCGCCGGCAACGCTTCGGCAGGTACACCAGATCGTTGATGGCCGGTCTCGCGGTGCCGGTGGAGAACCGGTACGGGCTGCGGCCCGCGGTGCGGGACGGCAACAAGATCGCCCCGCTGTCTGTCGCGAGGGATCTCGACTCCAGGGGATGGCTGAAAGGAGTGTCCAGCCTCAACTTCCACCAGCACCTGCCGCACTACGCCGTGACCACCGACGACGCGGACGTCGTCCACGTGCTGGGCAGGCAGCCGATCGACACGGCCCGGCCGCACCCGTTCACCGAGGCGGGCAACACCGAGTTCAACATGTTCCTGTGGATGCCGCCCAGCGGCGAGCGGGCCGGCGACGTGATCCTCGCCGACTCGACGATCTTCAGCGCGTTGTTCGGCGTCGACGAGAACGTGCGCGGCTTCTGGGGCAACCTCGCCTCGGCGAAGTGACACCACAGGGAGGCGACATGGTCCCCGAGACAACACAGGCGGCGCTCGAACTCCACGACATCCAGCGCTGCGTGCTCAGCCCTCGGCCGACGCCGTACGCGGCGACGTACATCCTGGTGCGCGTCGACGACCCCGCGCACGGCAGGGAGCTCATGCGCCGCGCGAGCGCGGTGGTGACCTCGGCCGCCGACCCGGTCGGCCCTCCGGGGGAGACCTGGGTGAGCGTGGCCGTCACCTACCAGGGTCTCAGAGCACTCGGCGTGCCACAGGACTCGCTGGACACCTTCGCCTGGGAGTTCCGCCAAGGGATGGCGGCGCGGGCCAAGGCGCTCGGCGACGTCGGCGAGAGCGATCCCGCCAACTGGGAGCCACCGCTCGGCACCTGCGATGTCCACGTGGTACTGGTGGCGCTCGCCCCCGACAGCGAACGACTCGAAACCGTCCTCGCACGTGCGCGCCCGGCCTTCGACGCGCTCCCCGGCGTGACGGCGATCTGGCGGCAGGACTGCCACGCACTGCCCTCCCAGACCGAACCCTTCGGCTACCGCGACGGCATCGGCAACCCGGCGGTCCAGGGCAGCGGCATCCCCGGGTCGAACCGGCTGGAGCCACCGCTCAAGGCCGGCGAGTTCGTGCTCGGGTACCCCGACGAGCTCGGCGGTGTCCAGACACCCCTGCCCGAGGTGCTCGGCCGCAACGGCACCTACATGGTCTTCCGCAAGCTCCACCAACGTGTCGCCGCCTTCCGGCGCTTCCTGAGGGACAACTCCACCGGCCCCGAAGACGAAGAGCTGCTGGCAGCCAAGATCATGGGACGCTGGCGCAGCGGCGCGCCCCTGGCCCTGACCCCGCTGCACGACGCCCCCGGCCTCGGCGCCGACCCGGACCGCAACAACACCTTCCTGTACGAGCGCGACGACCCGGCGGGCTACACCACGCCCGGCGGCTGCCACATCCGGCGGGGCAATCCCCGCGACGCTTCGGTGGCCGGATCCCCCAGGCTGCACCGCATGATCAGACGCGGCACCGCGTACGGCCCGCAGCTGCCCGAAGGCGTTCTGGAGGACGACGGCGAGGACCGCGGGCTCATGTTCGCCTTCATCGGCGCGCACCTCGGCCGGCAGTTCGAGTTCGTCCAGTCCGAGTGGATGAACAGCGGCGTCTTCTTCGGCGGCGGCGACGAGCGGGATCCCGTCATCGGCTTCGACCAGGGCTGTCGCGACTTCACGATCCCCCGGCGGCCCGTACGCCGGCGCCTGCGCGCTCTGCCCACGTTCGTCGTCACCCGCGGCGGCGAATACTGCTTCGTACCCGGACTCCGCGCGCTGCGACGGCTCGGAGAACTCCCCGACCGACCCGTGCCACCTGTGGCCGTCCCGCGCGGCGGGCCGGCAGATCGTTCCTCGTGCGGCGACGACGGAGCCGGCGATGGGCTGCACTCCTGACTCCCGCGGCGTTCTGATCCGTCTCTGATCTGTGCCGTCTACCGTCGTCCGGCGACAGGCGGTGGGAGGCCGGGGGGCGGGCGCCTCAGGAGACGAAGGAGCTGGACATGGACGATTCCATGACGCGCGCTGTGCGCCAGGGACGCGCCGAGGGGCTCGCAGAGGCGGCCGAGGACGTGGCGGAGGCGTTTCCGCGGCTGTTGCTGGACGCGTTGCTGCGTTCGCCGGGCACCGCCGCCTTTGAGCAGGGGGACAGGGTCGTTTCTCGGGGCGAGTTGCTTGAGCTCATCGGGCGCATGGCCGTCACCATGCGCGGTGTGGGCATCGGCCCCGGGTGGGGGGTCGCCGTCAGCACCGGCGTCTCGCCGGAGGGGTTCGCCGCTCAGATGGCCGCGTACGTGCTGGGGTGCCGCGTCGTGGGCGTACGGCCCGGGTACACGCCCGGCCAGCTCGTCCATGTGTTCGGCGTGGGGGTCGACGCCGTGGTTCTCGACCGGTCGACGGTGACACCGGAGCTGCTGCGCGCCGCCGGATCGGCCGTTGTGCTGTCGCTCGGGCCCGTCCCCGGGGTGGCGGGGGCGATCGACCTCCTGGCCGATCCCGGCGATGGCCGCTTCCTGGCGGCCGATCCTGGGGACGGTCGCTTCCTGGGCGCGGTCGATTCTGGCGGCGGTCGTTTTCCGGTCGTCGCGGCGCATCCGGACGACGTGGCTCTGGTGTCCTTCACCAGTGGGAGCACGGGGCGGCCGAAGGGGTGTGCGCTTACTTATCGGGCTCTTGCCGCGCACTGGTCTTGCCATCTCACCTGGGCGTCGATCGCGCCCGGCTTCGCCGAGTCCTTTCAGCGGTACATGGTGTTCGGCACCCTGTCCAGCATGGTGGTGCTGGACTTTCTGGCGGCGTGTCTGCTGGGCGGCGGGACCGCCGTGATTCCCGAGGAGGACGGCCGGCCGCTGTTCCCGTACGCGATCGAGCGGTACCGGATCACCGGCGCCATCGCGGCCGTGCCGCGGTTGTGCGCGATGCTCGACCTGCTTCGCGAGGAGCGGGTCGACGTCGGCAGCCTGCGCGCGCTGACGGTCTCCGGCTCGCCTGTCAGCCGGCATCGGCTGCGGGAGGCGGTGGACCGGCTGGGTCCCGTCGTCTACGTGGGGTACGGGGCGACCGAGGCCGGCGTGATCTCCATGTTCCCGTCCAGCGACCTCGCTCGATTGCCGGACGACGCGCCTGTCCCGGTCGGACGCCCGCATCCCAGCGCCGAGATCAGCGTGCGCGACGAGAAGGGCCGCCCGGTCGCCGCGGGGCGCACCGGCGAGATCCACGTGCGCAGCCCCTTCGTGATGGCGGGCTACTGGGATCTGCCGGAGGAGACCGGCGACGTGCTGCGGGACGGCTGGGTGCGCACCCGTGACCTCGGTCACGTCGATGACGCCGGTCTGCTGTACCTGTCCGGACGGACCAGAGACGTGATCATGGTCAACGCGATCGTCGTGTACGCCGGCGCCGTCGAACGGGTGCTGGCCGGCCATCCGGACGTGGCCGAAGCGTACGTGGCCGGCGCGCCGGACGAGCGGACCGGGGAGGCGGCCCACGCGTTCGTCGTCCCGGCCCCCGGCCGCACCCCGGATCCCGCCGCCCTGGCGGAGCTGGTCCGCGCCGATCTCGGTGAGGGCAGCGTCCCGCGGACGATCAGGACGGTGTCCGCCGTTCCGGTCGCGGCTAGCGGCAAACCGGACAAGCGGGCCCTGCTGGAGCGGTACCTGCCCCAGACGCTCTGATCGATCTCTGAGAATCCCGGGCCAAGACTGGTGAAACTTCAATCACCGCAGGGCGGGAGGCGCCAGTGCCCGACAGCTCGGTCCGCGGGGCCCGCCGATCGGCGGGCACTCACCACAGCCTCCCGGCCTCGGGGTGACGGCCGTGCTACGGACCATCGGGGAGTTCGAGGCGGCGGCCCGGGACCGGTTGGACCCCGCGCACTACGACTACTTCGCCGGCGGGACGGGCGAGGAGATCACCTTGCGGGCCAACGAGGCGGCGTTCGCCCGGCTCGCGCTGCTGCCGCGCGTGCTGCGTGGTGCGGGGAGCCCGCGGATCGGGGTCACCCTGCTCGGCAGCCCCGTGGCCATGCCGGTGCTGGTGGCGCCGACCGCGTTCCACCGGCTGGCCGATCCGGAGGGCGAGCCGGCCACGGCGCGCGCGGCGGCCGGCGCGGGCACCATCATGATCGTGAGCATGGCGGCGACCGTGGCCGTCGAGGACGTCGCGACCGCCGCGCCCGGCGCCACCCTGTGGTTCCAGCTCTACGTCCAGCCGGACATGGCCTTCACCGAGGCGATCGTCCGCCGCGCCGAGGCCGCCGGATGCACGGCGCTGGTCGTCACCGTGGACTCCCCCGCCCGGGGACACCGCGACCGGGACCTGCGCAACGGCTTCGTCGACCTGCCGGAGGGCATGCGCTGCGACAACCTGCGCGACGGCGACCTGGTGCGGCCGATCGTCATGTCGCCGGAGATCTCGTGGGAGCACGTCGACGCGCTGAGGCGGATGACGAGGCTGCCGATCGTGCTCAAGGGCGTCACGCATCCGGCCGACGCGCGCCTCGCGCTGGAGCACGGCGTGTCGGCGCTGTACGTCTCGAACCACGGCGGACGGCAGCTCGACACCGTCCCGGCCACCGTCCAGCTGCTGCCGGAGATCGTGGCCGCCGTCGCCGGGGCCGTGCCGGTGCTGGTGGACGGAGGGATCCGGCGCGGCCCCGACGTGGTGAAGGCGATGGCGCTGGGCGCGTCCGCGGTCGCGGTCGGACGTCCGGTGATCTGGGGCCTGGCGACCGGCGGCGAGCGCGGCGTGGCCCGCGTGCTCGCGCTGCTCCGCGAGGACGTCGAGCAAACGCTCACCCTGTGCGGCGTCGCCTCGGTGGACGACCTCGGGCCAGAGCTGGTGCGGCCGTGCTGACGGCGGCGGCGGTGGCGGTGGCCGTGGCCGCACTCCTCATCGGCTTCCCCCGGTGGCTGCCCGGCCGGGTCGTCGCGCTGCGCGGGTGGGTGTTCACGAGGATCAACGGTGACGAGAGCATTCCGGTCCCCGGCGAGCTGATCGGCGTCGACCGGTTCCGGGAGGTCTACTCCCACCCGGCGGCCTCCGGCCGCAGCAGGGGCGCCGCCCTGTCCGACCTGTTCTGGTACTGGCTGTCGCCGGGGCCCGAGATGCACCAGGAGCACCTGGAGGCCGGGGAGCGGTACGACGCCGTCGCCCTCGTCACCCGCCGCATCATGTCCGTGCCGCGGACACGGGCGGAGGAGCTCACCCGCCGCTGCGTCACCCGGGCGCTGCGGGACAGGCGGGGGATGGTCCGGCTGCGGGACATGCTGATGCCGGTGTGGGCAGAGTTCTCCTACGAGCTCGTGTTCGGCGAGCCGTGCCCGCCGCACGCGCGGGATCTGATCGTCGGCAACGCGGACGACGTCGTCACCACCCTGAAGTTCTGCGGCCTGCGGCACATGGACCGGCGCGAGCGGCTGACCGCGTACCTGGTCGAGTCGCTGCCCCGGGTGCGGCACGAGCTCCCGGCGGGCCTGACGGCCCGGGAGCGGGCGCTCTATCTCCAGGGCGCCTTCTTCAACACCGCCGTCGTGCAGATGTCGGAGGCCGTGGCGCACGTGCTGATGGCACTCGCCCGGCACCCGGACGTACAGGACAGGGCGCGTGACGGCGACGACCGCTACCTGGACCAGGTCGTCTCGGAGACGCTGCGGCTCTACCCGCTCTTCGGCATCGCGCACCGCATCACCACCGGCGACATCCCTCTCGGAGACGGGGGGACGATCCCGGCCGGCTCGGTGCTGTGCTTCGACTACCCCGCGTTCCACCGGGCGGGCTTCCCCGACCCCGAGCGTTTCGACCCCGGACGCTTCGCACCCGGCCACGCCCCGAGACGGGAGCTCAACCACATTCCGTTCGGCATGCCGGCGAACCGTCCCTGCCCGGCGGCGCGGCTCGCGCCGCTCGCCATGCGGGTCGCGGTGCGTGAGACCCTCCGCGCGTGCCGGCTCGACTCCACCGCCTCGCACACCCGGTCCCTGCCCAACCGGGGGCCGTGCCTCCTCACCCCCCTGGGAGCGGCGCGGCGCGGGCCGGTACGGCGTCTGACGTTGCTGTACATGTGGTTCAGGGACGGCTGGGAGGACCTCTGGCGCAGCCTCGTGCAGCTCGTTCTCGGGACGTACATGGTGTGGGACGCGCACCGGTCGCGGCCGTGCGAGCGCCACTTCTCCGGCGGGCTCACCCCCAGGGCCGGTGAGTGACCAGGGGTCGGCCGACACGAGAGGTTGCGCGAGAAACCATTCAAATTTCATCTAGTTTCAGGTGTCGGCTGGTGAATGCGCAGCATGCCCCGGCGAAGTTGCTGAAAGCTGGATATTTCCTGATATGGGTGCCACGGTGGGCGGGTGGCACGGACACCGGGGACGCCCGGATCGCGCTCCCGTCGCCTGCTGCTCGTGGAGGACGACCGCGATCTGGGGGACATGCTGGCCGACGTGTTCGTCGGCGAGGGATACACGGTCGATCTGGCGCTGGAGGGCCAGCGCGGCCTGCACCTGGGGCTGAGCCGCGACTACGACGTGATGATCATCGATCGCGGGCTCCCCGTGGTCGACGGTCTCGATCTGCTGAGAAGGCTGCGCCGCCGGGCGGTCACCGTGCCGGTGCTGATGCTCACCGCGTTCGGCGCCGTCACCGACCGGGTCACCGGGCTCGACGCGGGCGCCGAGGACTACCTGGTCAAGCCGTTCGACCTCGACGAACTGCTGGCCAGGGTGCGCGCCCTGCACCGCAGAAACCTGGACCAGGCCGCGCTGCTGCCGGTCGGCGTCGGCTGGCTCGACTCCGCGTCCTGCACCGTGAGACTGTCGTCCGGCGGACAGGTGACGCTGTCCGGCCAGGAGAGCCGGCTGCTCCGCACGCTGGCGATCCGCCCCAAGCAGGTGCACACGCGCCCCCTGCTGTTGCAGCGGGTGTTCGACGGCGCCACGACCGAGTCGATCGTGGACACCTACGTCTACTACCTGCGCGGCAAGCTGGGGTCCTGCGTCGTGCACACCGTTCGTGGCGTGGGGTACCGCCTGGGTGAGCTGTGAGACGACGGCCCGCCGACCCGGAGCGTCACCTGCTGACACGTGCCCGCCGGAGGATCACCGCGCAGGTGGCGGGCGTGTTCTCGCTGGCGATCGCGCTCCTGGGCGCGCTGGTCTACTACGTGGTGGTCGACGACCAGGACGCCACCGCCCGGCGCGACCTGGCCGTGGCCGCGCGGTCGGCCCCGATCACCCACCCGCCGCCGTGCGTCTGGCTGTTCGAACTGAGGCAGGACACCGTGTGGTCCTCCCCGGGCGCACCGCGGGGCTTCCCGGTTCGCGGGGCACTCGACCGGGTCGCCGCCGGCGGCCGCACCCGGGTCGAGGTCGTGGAGGCCGGCGGGCAGACGTACCTGGTCCGTACGCAGCGGCGCGGCGGCGTGCCGGTGCAGGCGGTGATGGACCTGTACTTCCCTGTCGCCGAGCGGCAGAGGCTGCTGCGCACACTCTGCGCGGCGGAGGTCGTGGCCCTGCTGGCGGCGCTGCTGATCGGGCAGATCCTCGCCCGCCGGGCGATCGCGCCGCTGGGCGAGGCCCTCGACCGGCAGCGCCGGTTCACCTCCGACGTCAGCCACGAGCTGCGCACGCCGCTCACCCGTCTTCACGTCCGCGCGCAGCTCGCCGCGCGGCGCCTGCGGCGGGAGCCGGATCCCCAGCTCATCGCCCGCGACGTCGACCAGCTCGTCACCGGCATCGGGCAACTGGGCGAGGTGATCGAGGACCTGTTGCTTTCGAGCCAGCTCAAGCGGCACCGCCGGTCGTTCGGGCTCACGGACCTGGCCGCGCTGGCCGAGGAGTCGGCCGCCGCCGAGGCGGCCCGCGCCGAGGCTCGCGGAGTGACGATCGGCCTGCGGCGAGGCCCGGGCGACCACGTCGTGCGCGGAGCGCAGCCCTCGCTGCGCCGGGTGATCTCCGCACTCCTGGACAACGCGCTCCGCCACACCTCCCAGGGCGGCCACATCTGGCTGACCGTCGGCTCGGGTCCCGAGACGGTGCGGCTCAGTGTGCGGGACGACGGCGTGGGGCTGGACCCGCGTGACGGCGAGCGCCTGTTCGCCAGGCATGTCGGCGAACCTCACGCCGGAGGTCTCGGCATCGGCCTGGCCCTCGTGAGCGAGGTGATGGACGCGCACGGCGGCACGGTCGACGTGGACGGGCGGCCGGGTGCAGGGGCGACCTTCACCATCCGTCTCCCACGGGCCACGCCGGACGACCGCGCCCCGCGCCTGTCTCGGGTCCTCCTCCCGCAGCGGGGGCGGAACGAGGGGGCCGAGGCGCCGGGATCGTCGTAGAACGCCGGCTCGATCGCCGGATACGGCGGTTGGACCTGCCCGCGAAGGCATCCCGGCGTCACGCGGGGTGAGCGGCGGAGTGGCGGCAGGGATGGAGCCACGCACTCCCTTACGGAATTCGCGACGAATTGTCCGAAAGTCGAGTTGCGGCACCGATACCTGAGAAGGGCTCATATATCAGCCGTTCCGGCTAGAAATACGTTCGGAAGTTGAATTTTGTATAGCGGTTCACCTGGGCGTTTCGCGCACGGCCCGAAATCCGCTTTGAGGAAGCGAGGCGGGAAGGTCCCAGTTTCATATACTTAGGTGCTATTGGAGAGGCTGCTGCCATACTGGGGGACGCTCCATGGCTTGGGGCTGGAGTTAATAACCGTCCCGGATCGCCCGTCGTCTGGAGGAAAGGTGCCGATTCTCCATGACGGCACGTGACGAAAGCCCGCCCTCCCCGTCGCTCCTGAACGGGGACGTCACCACGAGCCGGCCCGGGCGCGTCGCCGACGTCGTCCTGCGCGGGCGGCGCCGGTGGGCCCGGCACCTGTGGTGGCTGGCCCTGGTCGCCGGGGCGGCCGGTGCCGCATTCGTCTGGCTGGCCACCCCCCACGCGCGGGAGATCCAGACGGCGTGGGAGCTCGTGGCCAAGCTGCTCGCGTTCGCCTGCCTGTGCGTGGCCATCGCGTTCTTCCCGTGGGTGTCGCCGCGCCTGCAGTGGCTGGTCTACATCCCGTTCGTCTTCTTCACCGGTTACCTGATCCCGCGCGTCAGCTGGTTCTACTTCGGCGACGTCGCACGCGCGCAGGGCGACAGCTTTTACACGCACCTGTATCTGCTGCTCTATCCGGCGATCGTCCTCACGGTCGCCGCCGCCTACCGGATCGGGGGCGGCAGTCCGGGCCGCTGCCTGAAGGTCATGGCGACCGGCGTCGTCATCCTGTTCTCGGGGTTTCTCGACCTCATGTGGTTCGTCGCCAACCCGGTGGCGATCCCCGAGGTCATCGACGCGCCCCACATCAACCTGTTCACCGGCGGCCCGATCTCGTTCGGCATGACCATCCTGTTCGCCCTCGCGCACGTTCCGATCGTCGTCGGGATCAACCTGCTTCCCCTGGATCGCTGGATCGCCCGCCTGCTGGGGGCCGGGGAGCTCACGCCGGTCCGGTAGCCGGCTCCGGCGGCCCGTCTCGCCATGGCCGTCACGCCAGAATCCGAAGCTCTTCCGGGAGGTGAGATTTGCCGAACACGCATGCCGGGGCCCGTGCCGTCGACATCTCGGTGGCGGCGCCCGCGTACAACGAGGCGCAGACCATCGCGGCGGCGGTGACCGAGTGGCGCGACTACCTTGAGCGGCACCCGGCGGTCGGCGCGTGGGAGATCGTCGTGTGCGACGACGGGAGCACCGACGCGACCGGGGCCATCCTCGCGGCCCTGCGGGCCGACTGCCCCGAGCTCGTCGTCGTCTCGTTCGACCGCAACCGGGGCGCGGGCGCCGCGATCGCCGCCGCGATCGCCCGCACCCGGCTGGACTGGGTCGTGCTGCTCGACTCGGACGGCCAGTTCCCGATAGCCAATCTCGACGCGTTCATCCCGCGCGTCCAGGCCGGTGAGGCGCTCGCCTTCTCCGGCGCGCGGATCAGGAAGGCCGACGGCCTGCCGTACCGGTGGGGATCGGCGGCCAGCGGCGCGGTCAGCAACGCCCTGCTCCGCACCCGCTACCGCGACTTCAACTCGATCTTCAAGGTGGTCAGCGGGCCGCTGTTCCGCGCCCTGCCGCTGGAGTCCGGCGGGATGAACTGCTCGACCGAGATCACGGCGAGGGTCGCCGAGCTGGGCCACACCTGGGTCGAGCTTCCCATCGAGCACCGGGAGCGCGGCGGCGGCCGTCGCGGGTGGCGGTTCTGGAAGGGGGCGCGGGACCGGGCGCTGTTCGTGGGCTACGTGGGATACCGCAACTGGCTGCTGCGCCGGGGCGTCCTGCGCGGGCCGGGCCCGTCCGGTGCGCCGGCGCCACGGCCGGTGGCGTCCCGGGTGACGGAGGAGACGCTTTGAGCGCGCGTGCACGCCCGCTGAGCGCGGTCACCATGTTCAGCGGCGGGCGCGGCGGGGCCAGCATCGCGCGCCGGCTGCTGGGCGTCCCCGGGCTCGCCCTCTCCCTGGTGATCAACGGGTACGACAACGGGCTGTCCACCGGCGCGCTGCGACGTTACCTGCCGGGGATGCTCGGGCCGTCCGACTTCCGCAAGAACTGCCTGCTCCACCTCGACCGCGGCGACCCGCGGCAGGCCGCGCTGATGTCCGTCCTGGAACATCGCCTGCCTGCCGGGACCACGCCGGAGCGCCTCGGGCACCTCATCGACGAGATCGCCTCGTCCGGACGGCGCGCGGGGCGTCCGCCGTCCGGCTCGGCCTCCGGCACGCCGTTCGACGCGCTGCGGCCGGAGGCGCGAGCGGAGATCACACGCGACCTGCGCCTGTTCGCGCGCCGGCTCGGCGCCGAGCCGCACGGGATCGACCTGGGCGACTGCGCGCTCGGCAACCTCGTGTTCGCCGGCGCGTACCTCCGCACGGGGGAGGACTTCAACGCCGCCGTCCGCTCCTGCGCCCGCACGTTCGGCTCCCCGGTCCGGCTGCTGAACGTGACCGGCGGCGAGAACGCCTTCCTCGCCGCGCTCAAGCGCGACGGCCGCCTCCTGGCCGACGAGGCCGACATCGTCGCGCCGCAGGACGACGAGGCGATCACCGACCTGTTCCTGCTCCGTCGGCCGCTCGGCCACCGGTGCCGGGCCGAGCTGGAGGCGCTGCCCGCCGCGCGGGTGCGGGAGGTGCTGGCCCGCCACCGCGCCGACGTCACGCCGAACCCGGAGGCGCTGGACGCGATCAGGGACACCGACCTCCTGGTGTACGGGCCGGGCACCCCGCACTCGTCGCTCCTGCCGAGCTACCTGACGCCGGGCGTCACGGACGCGATCGCGGCGAGCCGGGCCGTGGCCAAGGTGTTCGTCGTCAACACCCGCGACGACCACGACATCCAGGGGCTGACCGCGCCCGATCTGGTCGACCTGACCCTGTCCTACCTCGGCGACCCCCGCAACGAGCGGCGCACCGTCACCCATGTCCTGTGCCCCCGCCCCGCCCCGCCGTCGGACGGCCTGCCGCCCGTGCCCCCGGTGCCGCGAGCCGTGATCGACCGCGGCGAGTGGGCCGGGGCGCGGTGGGTCACGGCCGACCTGGAGGACCCCGGCCGTCCGGGCGTGCACGGCGGCCGCAGCACGGTCGACGCCCTGACGGCCATCCGCGGCGAGGCGGCGCTGGCGGGAGCCGAGTGACCCGGGCGCGGGCCGGCGCGGTCGCCGGCCGCCGCACCTGGCTGTTCGACCTCGACGGCACGCTCGTGGACTCCTGCCCCGCGCACGAGGCCGCGTTCCGCCAGGCGATCGCGGAGTTCGCGCCCGGCGCGCTCGCCTCGTTCCGGTACGCCGCCCACGCCGGCGCGAGCACCGCCGAGGTGGCGGCGCGCCTGGTCCCGGGCGACGCCGTCGCGGCCGGGCGGCTGGCCCGGCGCAAGCAGCGGCTCTACCACGAGTACGCCGAGGCGGGGGTGGTCGTCGTGCTGCCCGGCGCCCGCCGCCTCCTGGAGCGCCTCACGCAGGACGGTCGCACGGTGTACCTGGTCACCGGCGGCAGCCGCGGGTCGGTCGAGCGGGTCCTTTCGGCCTGCTCCCTGGGCGGCTACTTCCGGGCCGTGCTCACCAGCGACGACATCCCGGTGAGCAAGCCCGATCCGCGGTTCTACGCGGACGCCTGCCGCCGCTGGGCCGTCGACCCGGAGGACGCCGTGGCCGTGGAGGACTCCGCGCACGGGGTGGCGTCCGCGGTCGGCGCCGGGCTGGTGACGCTCCAGGTCCACGCCGCCGAGCCCGCGGCCGGGGCGATCGCCGTACAGGACCTCGACGAGATCGTGTCCCTCTTCCACCAGGAGCAGCGGTGAGTGAGCGTGTCTGCGCGGTGATCCCGGCGGCCGGGCGTGGCACCCGGCTCGGGTTCGGCATCCCGAAGATCATGGTCGAGGTCGCCGGCGGCGTCACCGTCTGGCATCTGCTGCACCGGCGGCTGCGGCCCCGGGTCGAGCACACGCACGTCGTCGTCTCCCCCGAAGGCGAGGCCCCGTTCCGGGACCTCGCGGCCGAGGAGATCGGGAGCGGCGCCGTCTCGGTGAGCGTCCAGGACGAGCCGACCGGCATGGGAGGCGCCATCTTCGGCGCCGCCCCGCACTGGGAGTCCTACGACGCGATCCTCGTGGTCTGGGGTGACCAGGCGAACCTGTCCGCCGCGACCGTCCGCCGCGTCGTGGCCGCCCACCGGGGGGCCGGGCTCACGATTCCGCTGGTGCCGATGGCGGATCCGTACGTCGAGTACGAGATCGCCGGCTCCGAGCTCGTACGGGTGCGGCAGTCGCGCGAGGGCGACGAGTGCCGCCCCGGCGGGCTCAGCGACGTCGGCGTGTTCTGCCTCGGCACCGACGGGCTTCGGGAGCGGTGGGCGCGCTATCTGCGTGACGCCGCCCCGGGCGCCGTCACCGGCGAGGTCAACTTCCTGCCGTTCCTTCCCTGCCTGTCGCGGGCCGGCCGGCCGCTGACCGTGGTGCCGGTGGACGACCCCGTCGAGGCGCGCGGCGTCAACACCCAGGCCGACCTCGACTTCGCCCGGCAGGCGTACCTCAGGGACACGGAGGCCGGCCGCCGATGAGCGAGCCGACGGCCCGGCCGCGCCCCGTCTACGTCGTCTGCGCCGAGGCGCCGCCGGACGTCGTCGGCGGGCTCGGGCGGTACGCCGAGCGGATGATGGCCGCGATGCGTCAGCTCGGCACGCCCGTCGAGGTGTTCGGGGCCACCGCGCGGCACGGGGCGCCGCGGACGGAGCGGATCGGCGACGTCACCCTGCACCGGGTGCGCACCCCCGGCGGTGACCGGGCCGGCGGCGGCACCCGGACGCCGGCGGCGCTCCTGCGGGTCGCCCGGGTGATCGGGGTGCTCGTGTTCAACGTACGGGTCGCGGCCCGCATCCTGCGGGCCGGCGCCGGGCCGTCGGGGTCGGTCGTCGCCGTGCACGACTGGATGGGCTGCGTCGCCGGCATCCTCTGCCGGGTGCTCGCCCGCACCCCGGTGGTGTTCCACGTCCACACCCGTGAGCTCAACGCCGCGCCCTCCCGGCGCCGGTCCGCGGTGGCGTCCGGCATCGCCGCGCTGGAGACCGCCCAGGCGCGGATGGCACGCCTGATCGTGGTGCCGAGCGCCGGGATGCGCGACGAGCTCGCGGCGTCCGGGTGGCCGGCCGACCGGCTGCGGGTCATCCCGCACGGCTTCGAGGACCCCGAGCTGTCGCGGCTGGCCGCTCTCACCGGCGACGAGCGCGACCGGCTCCGCGAGGCGGTCCGGCGCCGTTACCTGCCCGGCGGCGGCGGACGGCTCGTGGTGTTCGCCGGTCGGCTGTCGCCGCACAAGGGCGTCCGCACCCTGGTCCGGGCGGCTCCGCTGATCGCCGGGGACCGCGACGACGTGCGGATCGTGCTCGTCGGCGCGCAGGCTCCACGCACCGGCGAGAACGCGGAGGTGGCACGGCTGATCGACGAGACGGGCGTCGGCCGCCACGTGGTCGCCGGGTACCGTTTCCTGAGCTCAGCCGAGGTGTTCGCCCATTTCCTGGCCGCCGACGTGTGCGCGTTCCCGTCCACCTACGAGCCGTTCGGGCTGGTCGCGATCGAGGCGATGGCGCTGGCCCGGCCCGTGGTCGTCGGCCCCGGCTACTCCCCGGAGGTGGTGGGGGACGGCGCGATCCGGTGCGAGCGCGACTCGCCGGAGGAGCTGGCCGGCGCCCTGCTGCGGTGCCTGGACGACCCGCCGGCCGCGTCCCGGCTCGGCGGGCGCGGCGCCGCCCACGTCCGCGAGCGGTACACGTGGGCGCGGACGGCCGAGCTGACCCTGGCGGCGTACGCCGAGCTGGCCCGGTGACGCGCCGGGGACCGGCCGGGGACGTGCGCGCCCGCGTCGCGCGGGTCGTCGACGGCCACCGATGGGCGGCCGGGCCCACGCTCGTGAGCACCCTGGCCAGCGGCACCGCGGCGGCCACCACGCTGGTCATCGCCAGGGGGGTCGGCGCCGCCGCGTTCGGCCACTTCACCGTCGTCCTGTCGATCGCGCTGATCGCCACCGTCGCCATGCTCACCAGCCTCAACTACGTCATGTTCCAGGAGCTGCCGCGCGCCGAACCGGCGGACCGGCCGGCCCTGGTGACGACGGCGCTCTTCTCGACGCTGGTGCTCGGGACGGCCCTGTTCGCCGCCGGGATGCTGGCCGCGCCGCTGTTGACCGCGGCGCTCGGCGTCGACACCCGCACGCTCGCCTTCGGCCTGGCGCTGGCGCTTTCGATGACCGTCAACCAGCTCACCGAGAGCTTCCTGCGCGGGCTGAAGAGGTTCAGGCTCGTGGCCGCGCTCAAGCTGGCCGTCGCCGCCGCCTACCTGGCCGGTTCGGCGTACTGCCTGCTCGTGCTCGGGATCAGGGACGCCGAGATGTACCTGGGCGCGCTCATCGTGACGAACCTCGTCTTCGCCGCCGTGGCCGTGGCCGGGTGCGAGGTGGCGCCGCGCTCCTGGTCGCCGGCCCTCGCGAGGTCGCTCTACCGGCACGGCGCGTACGTGACCGTCATCGCCACGTTCACCGCGGTGCTGTTCGGCGTCGACGTGATCTTCCTCAACCACTGGGCCGGGCGGGCCGACGTCGGGGTGTACTCCCTGTACAACGGCTTCCCCAAGCGGCTGCTCGGCGTGGTGTTCATCGACGGGATCGGCCTGGTGCTGCTGCCCATGCTGGCCACGACGGCCAAGCCCGCCCTGATGCGCAGGATCGCGCGGCTCGCGCCGTCCGTCGCGGCGGCCACGGCGGTCTTCTGCTTCGCGGCCAGCCTGGTGTTCTTTCTCGTGATGGGCGAGGAGTACCCGTACTCGGTCGGGCTGATGGCGCTGGCGGCCGTGGGCATCGGCGCGCACACCGTCTTCAACCTCTACTTCGTCGCCCTGTCGATGGACGGGGTGCGGGGCGCCAAGGTGCTCATCGCCTGCCTCGCCGCCGGGACGCCCGCCGCGCTCGCCGGCCAGGCGGTGTGCATCGCCTGGTGGGGGCTGATCGGAGGGCTGGTGGCGTTCGTCCTCAGCAATCTCATCCTGGTGGCCGTCGTGGCGGGTGCCGCGAGCCGGGTGTACCGGCCGGACGGCCCGGCGGCGGCCACCCCACCCACGGAGGAGGCCGATCGATGAGGATCGCCTGCGTCGTCAACCAGTATCCGCCGAACATCACCGCGGGGCTCGGCCGCTACGCCGAGCTGATGACGCCGTACCTGGCCCGCGACCACCGGCTGGCCGTCCTCACGCTCAACGACGGCCACCAACCCGTCCACGAGCGCGGCGACGGCGTCACCGTCTACCGCCCGCTCGGCCGCGTCCTCGGCGCGATCGGCCGCCGCCGGCGGCTCAACCGCACCCGGGGCGCCGAGTTCGCCCTGCTCGCGCTGAACGTCGTGGCAAGCAACTGGCGGTACTTCCTGCGGCTGCGCCGCGCGGGCCGGGACGGGCGGCCCGACCTGGTCGCCGTGCACGACTCGACGAACTTCCTGTGCGGGCTGCTCTGCCACTACGTGCTGCGGCTGCCGGTCGTCTTCCACGTGCACACCACCGAGTACGGCGTCGCGGCGCAGCGCACCATCACCGACCCGCTGAACGTGTTCGCCGCCGTCGAGCGGTGGCTGGCGCGGATCTCCCGGCGGGTCGTCGTCGCCACCCCCGAGGTACGCGCCGAGCTGGCCGCCGCGGGCTGGAGGCGGACGCCGATCGACGTCGTACGCCTGGGCGGCACCTACGAACGGGTGCTCGCCGACCCCGCGTTCGACCGCGACGGGCTTCGCTCGGGAGCCGCCGCCCTGCGGGCCCGGCTCGGCATCGCCGCCGCGGACCCGGTGCTGCTGTTCGTCGGCCGCATCGAACGGCAGAAGGGCGTCTATCCGCTGCTGGAGGCCATGCGGAGGATCGCCCCTGCCGTCCCCGGCCTGCGCCTGGTGATCGTCGGGGAGGGGGACGAGGCGGGTGTGGCGCGGATCGTCGCCGAGACGGGCCTGGGCGGGCGTGTCCTGACGTCCGGCGGGTTCGTCGACGGCAAGGCGCTCCTGGAGTTCTACGAGATGGCCGACGCCTGCGTCTTCCCCTCGCTCTTCGAGCCGTTCGGCCTGGTGGCCACCGAGGCGATGGCGCTGGCCAGGCCCACGATCCTCGGCGACGGGTTCTCCCGCGTCTTCCTCGGCGACCCCGACCGGCCCGCCGTCCGGTTCGTACGGAGCGCCGACCCCGGCGACATCGCCCGCGTCGTGATCGAGGTCATGACCGATCCGGAGCTGCGCCGTACGCTCGGCGCCCGGGGGGAGAGGTTCGTCCGGGAGAACCTGAGCTGGAGCAGGGCGGCCGACGAGACGCTCGCGGTCTACCGCGCCGCGCTCGCAGGGCGGCGCGCCATCGGCGGTCCCGAGCCCGCCGGTGACGGCGCCGAGGGGCCGGGTACGCCCTAGAAATCCGGTTGCACCGGACGAGAGAGGACCTCCCGCGAAACGGCGTCTCCATCGACGCCACCGCACCGCTCGCCCACGTCGTCGACGAGATCGTTCGTCGCGTCGAAGCCGATTGACAGCACCGACGAGATCCGGCGAGGCGGACACGGTTCTCCGCCGGCCCGGCCGGCCGGCAGAGGCCACTCCCCGGGGAAGTGGCCCCGAAGGCGCGTGGGGTCAGTCGGCCGGGATCCTCATCCCTGCTTCGCGATGAACTCGCGCAGCCAGTGGAAGCTCGCCTTCTCGGTGCGGGCCTGGGTCTCGTAGTCGACGTGGACGAGGCCGAAGCGGGCGGCGTAGCCGCGGGCCCACTCGAAGTTGTCCAGCAGCGACCAGCAGAAGTAGCCGCGCACGTCCACGCCGTCGGCCATCGCGGTGCGGATGGCGGCCAGGTGGTCGCGCAGGAAGGCGACGCGGCCGGTGTCGTCGAGGGTCCCGTCGTCGCCGTAGCCGTTCTCGGTGATGAGGATCGGCGGCAGCGCGGGATAGCGCCGGCTCAGGCCGAGCAGGGTCTGGTGGAGCCCCTGCGGCTCCATCGGCCAGCCCAGCCCGCTGGTCGCCGCGCCGTCCGGGGTTACGCTGCGCACGCCGAGGTCGAACGCGGAGCGCAGCGCCGGGTCCGCCTGCTCGTACGGCGCCGCGGCGGCGTGGATCCGGTAGTAGTAGTTGACGCCCAGGAAGTCCAGCGGGGCGCCGATGACCTCCAGGTCGCCCTCGCGGCGGAAGGAGAAGTCGCTGATGGCGCCGAAGGTCTCCGCCATGTCGGGCGCGTAGGCGCCGAGCAGCAGCGGGTCGGTGAACTGCCGGTTGACCAGCAGGTCCATCCTGCGCGCCGCGTCGGCGTCGGCCGCGGAGCCGGTCGCGGGCACCGTGGGCGACATGTTGAGCGTGATGCCGACCCGCTGCCCCGGCCGCGCCCGCGCCCGCAGCCTGGCCGCCGCGAGGCCGTGGCCCAGCAGCAGGTGGTGGGCGGCGGCGAGCGCGCCGTGCCCCTCGCGCGCGCCGGGCGCGTGGCGGCCTTCGGCGTACCCGACGATGGACGAGCAGTACGGCTCGTTCAGCGTGATCCAGTGGGACACCGAGTCGCCCAGCGCCTCGTGCGCGACCTCGGCGTAGTCGGCGAACCGCTCGGCGGTGTCGCGGGCGCGCCAGCCGCCGCGGTCCTCCAGCGCCTGGGGCAGGTCCCAGTGGTAGAGGGTGACGTACGGCTCGATGCCGCGCTCGCGCAGGGCGCCGGCGAGCCGCCGGTAGAAGTCGAGGCCGCGCTGGTTCACCCGGCCGTCGCCGTCGGGCATGATCCTGGGCCAGGCCAGCGAGAAGCGGTAGGCGCCGGCGCCGAGCCGGTCCATCAGCTCCACGTCCTCCCGCCAGCGGTGGTAGTGGTCGCAGGCGTGCTCGCCGCTCTCGCCCCTGGCCACCGCGCCGGGGACGCGGCAGAACGTGTCCCAGATGGAGGGCCCGCGCCCGTCGGCGTCCACGGCGCCCTCGATCTGGTAGGCGGCGGTGGCCGTCCCCCACACGAACCCGGCGGGAAAGGCCGTATGTTCCTGGGTCATCCCTTGATCGCTCCTGACATGATTCCCCCAATGATCTGACGGCCCAGCGCGGCGAAGACCGCCACGATCGGCACGATCGCGAGAACGGTACCGGTGAGCACGAGCGCGTAGTCGGTGGTGTAGCCGCTGGCCAGGCTGGAGAGCGCGACCTGGACGGTCGGGTTCTCCGGGGTGAGGACGACCAGCGGCCAGAAGAAGTCGTTCCACGCCTGCATGAAGGTGAACAGGCCGAGTACGGCCGCGGCCGGCCGGGCGGCGGGCAGCACGACGTGCCAGAACAGCCGCAGCGTGCTGCACCCGTCGATGCGGCCGGCCTCCAGCAGATCGTCGGGGATGGCGCTGGACAGGTACTGGGTCATGAGGAACACGCCGAACGCGGTGACCAGGCCGGGCACGATCACCGCCTCCAGCCTGCCGGTCCAGCCGAGCTCCGCCATGAGGATGTACAGCGGGATGATGCCGAGCTGCTGCGGCACGGTGGTGGTGGCGATGGCCATGACGAGCAGTACGTTGCGCCCGCGGAAGCGCAGCTTGGCGAAGGCGAAGCCGGCCAGCGTGGAGAACAGCACGACCGAGACGGTGACCGAGCCGGACACCAGGACGGAGTTGAGCATCGCCTGGCCGAACGCGGTGGTGTCGAAGACCCGGGCGATGTTGTCGAACAGGTGGCCGCCGGGGGTGAGGACCGGCGGGACGCTGGCGATGGCGTCGTTGTCGTGGGAGGCCACGACCAGCGACCAGTAGATGGGGAACAGCGAGCCGAGCAGGACGGCGACGAGCGCGGCGTAGGTCCAGAACCCCGCCCCCAGCGGATTCAAGCCGCGTTGGACGGCCCGGCGGTTCAGGCCGCGCCGGACGGCGGTGAGGGTTGCCATGTCAGCTGCTCCTGATCCTGCGCGTGATGGCGAAGTTGACGAGCGCCATGACGACGATGATCATGCAGAGCGTCCAGGCGATCGCCGAGGCGTAGCCGAACTCGTACATGCTGAAGCCCTGCTCGTAGAGGTAGAGGCCGACGGTCTGGAACTGGCGGTCCGAGCCGCCGGTCGGGTTGCCGGTGCCGGCCTGGAACAGCAGCGGCTCGGCGATGATCTGGAAGCCGCCGATGGTGGACACGACGGCGGTGAAGATGATCGTGGGGCGGAGCATCGGCACGGTGATCTTGCGGAACTGGGTGAACTGGCTCGCGCCGTCCAGCCGGGCCGCCTCGTACAGGTCCTCGGGGATGGTCTGCATGGCGGCCAGGTAGATGAGGGCGTTGTAGCCGGTCCACCGCCAGATGACGATCAGCGAGATCGCGACGTGCGAGGAGAGCGTGCCGGCCTGCCAGTCGATCGGGTCCAAGCCCACCAGGTCGAGGGCCCAGTTCACCATGCCGAAGTCGCGGCCGAAGAGCTGGGCGAAGATGATCGTGACCGCGACGATCGAGGTCACGTTGGGCAGCAGCACGCCCATCCGGAACAGCGTGCGGGCGCGCAGCCTGCGGTTGAGCATGTGCGCGATGAACAGCGCGGCCAGCAGCTGCGGCACGGTGGACAGCAGCCAGATGCTGACGGTGTTGAACAGCGCGTTCCAGAAGTAGTCGTCGGCCACCAGCTCGGCGTAGTTGGCCAGCCCCACCCACTCGCGGGCCGGGTCGAGCAGGTTCCAGTCGGTGAGGGAGACGTAGGCGGTGTACAGCAGCGGGAACATGCCGACCGCGCCGAACAGCAGGAAGAACGGGGCGATGTACAGGTACGGCGAGCCCTTGACGTCGAGCTGGTAGATCCAGCGGCGCCGGGGCCCTGATCTGGCGGAGGTCACGTTCGGTTCCTCGGGGGAAGGGGGCGCGACGGCGGGCACTCGCTCGCCCGCCGTCGCCCGGCTCTCACGGATCGGCGCGCGTCACTTGCTGATGCGCTCGACGTCCCCGAGCAGCTGCGTCCACGCCTCGGCGCCGTCCTGCTTGCCCTCCTCCACGCGGTTGATCGCGTCGCGGATGGCGGTCTGGATGTCGCCGGCCCTCGGGCCCTGGTACTGCGGCTTGAGGTTGCGGGCGGCGGTGGTGAAGATCTGCCCGATCGGCGCGTTGTTGAAGAACTCGTGCTTGAGCCCGGTGACCTCGGGCTTGTCGTAGGTGGCGACGGTGGAGGGCAGGATGCCGTGCTTGGTGAACACCTCGATCTGCTGCTCGGGCGTCGTCAGCCAGGTGATCAGCGCCACGGCCTCTTTGAGGTTCTTGCTCTTGGCCGGGACGGTCAGGTACGAGCCGCCCCAGTTGCCGCCGCCGCCGGGGATGGCGGCCACGTCCCACTGCCCGGCGAAGGCCTTGCCCTGGTCCTGGATCTTGGCGAGCATCCAGGCGGGGCAGGCGATGGTGGCGAACTGGCTCTTGGCGAAGCCGGTGTTCCAGGCGGGCGAGCTGCCGACGAGCTTGGCCGACTGACCGTCGGCCACGGCCTTGAGCACCTGGTCGTAGGCGGAGCGGACGGCCGGGTTGGTGGCGACCACGACGTTGTCCTGGGTGTCGTAGTAGCCGGTCTCGGCCTGGCCGATCATCGCGTTGAACACCTGGGGGCCGCCGTCGAAGAACGCGGCGCCTTCGGGCTTCTTGGCGGTGTAGCGCTTGCCGGTCTCGAAGTAGGACGCCCAGTCGGGCCACAGCTTGCCGACCTCGTCACGGTCGGTGGGCAGCCCGGCCTTCTCGAACAGGTCGCGGCGGTAGCACATGGCCAGGCCGCCGACGTCGGTGCCGTAGCCGATCTGGGCCCCCGACTTGGCCAGCGACGCCTCCCACTTCCACGGCAGCCAGCGGTCCTTGAGCTGGTCGCCGCCGTGCTTGAGCAGGTCGGCGAAGTGCTGGGGCTGGTTCCTGAACTGGGCGACGAACCCGGTGTCGATCGCCTCGATGTCGGCGGTGCCGCTGCCGGTGGCCAGGTGCGCCGCGAGGTTGCGGTGGTGGTCGTTGTACGCCGACGTCCTCTCGACGATCTTGATGTTGGGGTGGGCCGCCTCGTACTTGGCGTAGAGCTCCTTGAAGCCCATGTTCCCGAACAGGTTGAGCGTCAGGGTGATCTTGCTGTCGGCGGGCGCGGAGCCGGTGGAGGGGGAGGGTGAGCCGCCGCAACCGACGGCGAGCATGCCGACGGCCAGCGCTCCGGCGGCGAGACGGATTCGTCCAGCAGACACCTGGGACTCCTTCGAGGGGAAAGGAAGGGTGACTGCGAGATGCGATGAGAGGCCGAGCCCCGCGGCAACGGTGCGGCATCGGCCTGTCAGTGGGCCATCTCACAGAACGCGGCCCCCCTCTGTCAAGTCACAGAAACGTCATGCTGCGGAAATATTCGATATTGGTTGACATGGTGCGGGCTCTCCCATAGCTTCCCATGCAACCGGTTACATGAAACCGGTTTCAGCGAGATGCGATAACGTACGTCCGTGGCAACGATCCGTGAGCTGGCGCGCCTCTGCGGGGTGTCGTCGGCGACTGTCTCCCGCGTGTTCAACAACCCCGAGGTGGTGAACGCCCAGACCCGCGAGCTGATCCTCAGCACCGCGGCACGCATCGGATACCTGCCCAACGAGTCGGCCCGCACCCTGGCCACCAAGAGATCCCACATGGTCGGCCTGATCTGGGACACCGACCACCGCCGTCCCGGCTGGCGGCACCCGTTCTTCCAGGAGATCCTCATCGGGCTGAAGACCGCGCTGAGCGAGCGCGGCTACCACCTGCTCATGCTCGCCACCAGCGAGGACGGCACGCCCGACAGCTTTCTCCGCGCCGTGCGCAGGCACCACCTCGACGGCGTGGTCTTCATAGACAACGGCAGGGCCGACCCCTCGCTCCAGCCGCTGGCGGCGTCGGAGGTGCCGTGCGTCTCCCTCGACCGGCCCGTCGAGGGGCCGTGGACCACCTACGTGACCTCCGACAACGTGGGCGGGGCGCGCGAGGCGGTGCGCCACCTGCACGCGACCGGGCGCCGGGCCATCGCCACCATCACCGGCCCGGCCCGCACCAGGCCGGGCGCGGAGCGGCTGCGCGGTTACCTGGAGGAGCTGGCCGCCCTCGGCCTGGAGCACCGGCCGGAGCTGGTCGTCGAGGGCGACTTCTACCTGTCGGGCGGTCACGCCGCGATGCGCGCCCTGCTGGAGCTGGAGGAGCCGCCCGACGCGGTGTTCGCCGCCGGCGACGAGATGGCGATCGGCGCGCTGCGGGCCGTGACCGAGGCCGGGTTGAAGGTGCCCGAGGACATCGCCCTGGTCGGGTTCGACGACATCGAGCTGGCCGCGCTGGTGCCGCCGGGCCTCACGACGCTGGCCCAGGACAAGGCGGGCTTCGGCACGGCGGCCGCCGCGGCGGTCATCATGATGATCAACGAAGGCGTCACCCCGCCCCCGCGGATCCTGCCCACCCCCCTGGTCGTCCGCGGCTCCACCGGGTAGACCGGGCCCCGCGAGTACCGAGCTCGGGCGTGCCGCCGTGACGGCGCGCCCACCACGACGCCGTCGAGCCCGGCTCCGGACGAACCAGGGCGCGTCGTGCGGCTGGGCGCTCGTGATGCTCCACTTGATTCCGTGCGGGGCGAGCCAGGTCAGGAAGTCGGCCGGTCGCAGGCCTCGCCTGGTTCGAGGAGCAGCACGCCTCCGGCGGCTCCGCCACCGGCTGGGTCGCGGCCCTGCACGACCCGGCGACCGCGGCGGCTCTGCGCGCCATGCACGGCGACCTCGCCCGGCAGTGGACCGTCGACGAGCTGGGCAGGTCGGCCGGCCTTTCCCGCGCGGCGTTCGCCCGGCGGTTCACCCACCTCGTCGGCCGCCCGCCCCTGGGCTGCCTGACGTGGTGACGCGTGACCACCGCGGCCCGGCTCCTGCGCACCTGCGACGCGCCCGTGAACGTGATCTCCCGGCAGGTCGGCACCTCGCGGTACGCGTTCACCCACGCCTTCAAACGCCAGTACGGGTCACCGCCCGCCGGCTACCGCCGTCAGGCCCACCTGACGGCCGGCCGCGCGTTCTGAGGTTTCACGCTCACACGGGACGGCTGTCCGAGCGGTGGACCGGTAACCGGCTGGAGCGATGGCCGGCGGGTGGTGAGCACCGGCCCGACCGGCTCGATGTCACGAATACGACGCGAAGCTCGTGGCGGGGGAACAGGCACGTGGCCAGGTGCATCTCATCTGGTATGCGCCGAGCACGCGCCATGACGCGAAATCCGGCTCTCGCCTGGCTGAGCCACCCCGCGACGGTCACGGCCGTGATGGTTCTGCTGCTCAACGACCACTTCCTCAAGCACCTGTGGCCGGGCGTCGTCACCGGGAAGCTGAGCGACGTCGCGGGCATGCTGGTCGCCCCGCCGCTGCTGGCGCTGCCGGTGTCCGTCTTCGGGTTCGCCCGCCGGCAACCGTGCGCCGACCGCCTCGCCGTCGCCTCGCTGCTGCTCACCGGGAGCGGCTTCGCCCTCGTCAAGGCCACCCCGGCCGGAGCCTCCCTGGCTTCTCAGGTGTGGTCCACGGTCGCCGGCCCGTCCGTGGTGCTCGCCGACGTCTCCGACCTCGTCGCGCTTGCGGCGCTGGGCGTGGCGTGGTGGGTGTGGCGGCGCGCCCGGCACGCCGCCGTGCACACGGGGACGGCACGGGTGATGCTCGTGGTCCCCGTGGCGATGTTCGCGGTCGTCGCCACCCCGGCCCCCGCCGAATACCACGCGGACGCCGTCGGCACACAAGGCGGAGTGATCGTCGTCCGCGCCTCCACGGGGCTGGTGGTCAGCCGGGACGGCGGCGCCACCTGGCGGTCGGAATCCGACGACGCCGCGCTGCCGGGTTCCGGCGCCATCCGGCCGGTCACCCCCGGCCTCGACGCCGGAGACGGAGCCGTGACCAGGCCCGTCTTCCGGGAGCCGGAGCCGAGCACGAAGGCGTGTGTACCCGGGCGGCCGGAGCACTGCTACCGCGTCGACCCGCCCGCCATGCGCCTGAGCGCGACCACCGACGGCGGCGCCACCTGGACGACCACGTGGCAGGTCCCCCCTCAGGTGCGGGAACGGCTGAGGGGGTCGTGCACCCCCGAAGACGACCCCCCCTCCTCGAAGGCGGTCGCCGTACTCCCCCGGACGGGGGGACACGTCGTGGTGGTCGCGAACGGATGCGACGGGATCGCGGTGCGGGACCCGTCGGGAACCTGGCACCGGTTCACCTTCACGGCCAATCTCGACCCCCAGCCGCAGGGCGCACCCTGGCCGTTCACCGAGCAGGCTCTCCCCGCGACCGGTCCGCCCCCCGCGGAGGAGAACGGCCGCGCTCGTTCTCTCCGCAACTCACTGATCATCGCCGCGGTGGCCGGGAGCCTGGTCTGCCTGGCGCTCATCTCGGTCGGCCTGCGCCGCAGGGCCTTGCGGCGCGCTGATTGAGCGCCGGGGCGCCGAACCAGGCGATCATATGGGTCGTCGGACGCTCGCCCGGCGCCGTCCTGAACACGACGACACGAAATGGCGGACCGTCGAAATGATCGAGCTGGGGTCGCGGGAGCGGGCGCAGCCGCCGCCCGCACGTGTCGTGTGGGAGAGCCTGCGTGACCCCCGGCGAGCCGGTGGGCGGCAGTGGCTGGAACTGCGGCCGGGGGAGGTCGAGCCGCGCGTTCTGCGGGCGGTGGAGCCGGAGCTCGTCGTCTGGTCGTCGTTGTGGCCAGAAAGGGCCGGTGACGAGATCCGGTTCGACATCCGGCCGGCGCCGAACGGGTGCCTGCTGCGCTGGACGCTGCTGACGCCTGGGGAGGCGCCGGAGCAGGCGGTGGTCGGCCGGCTGCGTTACCGGCTCAACCATCTGATCAACGCTCGGCTGCGGTTCTCCTTCGGGCAGTGACGTCTCTGCGGGCGACCGCGCCTTATCACACGCTCGATCCCGATTTGTACCGTGTTTACAGGCCGGCGACGCCCGGTGGCGCCCGTCAGGATCGGGGTGACGAGCCGGATCACCTCGGCGTTCCGGCCGGAGCCCGGGACGCCTGTTCCTCTCCCCTCAGGCCCAGGCGGCTGGGCCACCAGGCCCGCGCGTCCAGGTCGCGGATCAGCGCCGGGACCAGCAGGGAGCGCACCACCAGGGTGTCGAGCAGGACGCCGAAGGCGACGATGAAGGCCGTCTGCAGGAGGAAGGCCAGCGGGATCACGGCCAGGGCGGCGAAGGTGGCGGCGAGCACGACCCCCGCCGACGTGATCACTCCGCCGGTGGTGACCAGCCCGCGCAGGACGCCCTCCCGGGTCCCGTGGAGCGCGGTCTCCTCGCGCACCCTGGACATGAGGAAGATGTTGTAGTCGACACCCAGCGCGACCAGGAAGACGAACCCGTACAGCGGCACGGACGCGTCGCTGCCGGTGAAGCCGAACACGTGCGTGAAGACGAGCGCGGAGACGCCGAGGGTGGCCAGGAAGTTCAGCGCCACGGTGACCACCAGCAGCACGGGCGTCAGCAGCGAGCGCAGCAGGACGATCAGGATCAGCAGGATGATCGCCAGCACGACCGGGACGATGAGCAGGGTGTCGCTCTTCGCGGTCTCCGTCGTGTCGTACCGCTGGGCGCTGTACCCGCCGACCATGACGCCGTTCTCGGAGTCGAGGGCGGTGCGCAGACGCTTGACCGTGTCCTGGGCGGCGTCGCCGTCCGGCGCGTCGCTCAGCGTCGCCTCCACCAGCGCGAGCCCGTCGACGATCTTCGGGGGGCCGCCCGGACGGCCGCTCTCGGACACCACCGCAGCGTCGGACACCCCTTCGACGCCGCCTGCCGCCCGCGCCACGGCCGCGGCACGTCCGGCGGGCGCGACGATGACGGCGGGCTGGCCCGAGCCTTCGGGGTAGTGCTCGCTCAGCGTCGCCTGTGCGGCCACCGACGGCGCGTCGTTGACGAACGTCTCGTCCAGCGGCACGCCCCTGGCGTTCAGCTGCGGCGCCATGAGGGCGAGGGCGATGAGCGGCAGGATGGTCGCGATCCAGAGCCGGCGCGGACGGCGGTCGACCACGGCGGCGACGCGGCCCCAGATGCCGCGGGTGCCGGCGTCGGCCGGGTGCGGCTTCGCCGGCCACAGGGCGGCGCGTCCGAGCAGGACGAGCACCGCGGGCAGGAACGTGAGCGCGCTCAGCGCAGCGCACACGATGCCGATGGCGCCGACGGGGCCGAGCGCGCGGTTGTTGGTCAGGTTGCTGAGCAGCAGCGCGAGCAGGCCCAGGGCCACCGTGGCGGCGCTGGCCACGATGGGACCGAACGAGCGCCGCAGCGCGACGCGGCCCGCGGCGAAGCGGTCGCCGGTGGTCGCCAGCTCCTCCCGGAAGCGGGCGGTCAGCAGCAGGGCGTAGTCGGTGGCCGCGCCGATGACCAGGATGAACAGGATGCCCTGCACCTGGCCGTCCACCCGGACGATGTCGCGGTCGGCCAGGAAGTACACCACGGCGCACGCCAGGCCCAGCGCGAAGATCGCGCCGACGATGATGACGAGGGGCAGCAGCACGCTCCGGTACACCGCCAGCAGGATGATCAGCACGGCGAGCAGCGCCACCCCCAGCAGCAGGCCGTCGATCCCGGCGAACGCGTCGGACAGGTCGGCCCGGGTGGCGGCCGGGCCCGCGAGCTCGGCCCGCAGGCCGTCGACCGCCACCGCCGAGCCGATCCGGTCGAGGATCTCGCCGAGCGCGTCGTCGACGCCGGAAGCGAGCTGCACTATGCCCCGCAGTGCTTTGCCGTCGTCCGACCCGATGGCGGGGCTGGGGGTCCCGGCGACGCCTGTCGTGCCGCGCAGCGAGGCGAGCGCCCGGGTAGCGGCGGCGGTCTGCTCGGGGGTGACGTCCGCGCCGCCGGCGGTCCAGACCACGATGAGCGGTTGGGTCTCACCGGCGCGGAACCGTTCCCGCACCTCCAGCACGCGGGTCGACTCCGCGCTCTGCGGCAGGAACGCCGCCTGGTCGTTCGTGGACACCTCGGTGAGCTTGCCGGCGAACGGCCCGAGCCCTCCGCCCACCGCCAGCCAGACCAGCACCAGCAGAGCCGGAACGAGCCAGCGGATCGGCTGCCGCGCCATGAGACCACCTCGCCAGACGAGTTAACTCAATCATTGAGATACTTAATAATTGAGTTAATGTAGCATGGCCGCATGAGCGCCGACAGGGGGGACGGCATAGACCTGCTGTCCTTCGCGGTACGACTGCGCCGGATGACCGCCGAGTTCAACCGCATCGCCCACGAGTTCGCCGGCCACCACGGGCTGCACCCCACCGACGTCCAGGCGCTCATCAAGATCTTCGACGCGCCATCGCCGATCACCCCCAGCCGGCTGCGGGCGGAGCTGAACCTCACCTCAGGGGCCGTCACCGCGTGCCTCGACAGGCTGGAGCGCGCCGGCCACATCCGCCGCGTACGCGACGTCCACGATCGGCGCGTCGTCCACCTGCACTACCTCGACGCCGCGAAGGAGCTCGCCGCCACCTTCTTCCGCCCGCTCGGCCGCAGCACCGACAACGCTCTGCGCCGTTTCAGCCCGGAGGAACTGCGCACCGCCGCCGCCTTCCTCGACGCCATGAACGAGGAGCTCGAGCTGCTGCGAGCACCACCGGACTCCCCCTGAGCATGGACGGAAGGCGCGGTCCGGTGGATGCTTGTCTCCCGGGCACCGTGTACGGATGGACGTGGCCATGGCGAACTCGCCGAGCGACTGCCCGCTGACGCTCGACCTGCCGCATGATCCGCGGCGCACGCTGCTTGATCTCACCGGAGCGCCGGCCGTTGTCAGGGCGTGCGCGTACCACACCTACACGACCATGGAAGACGCCGTGGTCATAGGTTCCCGCGTGCTTTCCGGTCAGGTCGTGGACGCATGATGGCGATCACATCGCTGAGCACGTCCACGCGAGGACGCTAGCAGGAGACGATCGCGTATGAATTCCAGATGCCGAAGCATTGGTCATCCGGGCCCGGCCCCCTAGCGTTGTCGATCAGACAACTCCGCGATGGGAGGCCTTGGATGCCGGGACGGATTCTGGTCACCGGGGCGACCGGCACGGTCGGCCGCCAGGTGACGGAGCTGCTGCTGGAGGCCGGGGCCGAGGTTCGCGCGTTCACACGAGGGCAGGCCGATCTTCCGCCCGCTGTGGAGTGCGCGCGCGGCGATCTGTCGGCGCCCGGCTCGCTGGACGCCGCTGTCGAGGGCGTCGAGGCCGTGTTCCTGGTCTGGCCGTTCGCCACGGTGGAGGGGCTCGGGGCGGTGCTGGCGACGGCGGCCGAGCACGCCCGCCGGGTGGTCTACCTGTCGTCGGCGGCGGTGCGTGAGCACGAACGCCAGGCCGAGCGGCTGATCGAACGGTCGGGGCTGGAGTGGACGGTCCTGCGCCCGCACGCGTTCGCGGCCAACGCCCTGCGCTGGGCCGGGCCGATCCGTGCCGAGGGCGCGGTGCGTGAGCCGTACGGCCAGGCCGCCATGTCGCCGGTGCACGAGCGGGACATCGCGGCGGTCGCCGTGCGCGCGCTGACCGAGGCCGGGCACGCCGGCGCCGTCTACGAGCTGACCGGGCCGCAGTCGCTGACCCAGGCCGAGCAGGTGGGCGTCATCGGCGAGGTGATCGGCCGCCCGGTGCGCTGGGAGGAGACCTCCCCGCAGGACGCCCGGCGGCGGATGCTGGCCCGGGGCTGGCCGGCGCAGGCCGTGGACGGCATCCTGCGCGCCCAGGCCGGGATGACCATCGGCCCGGCGCCGGTCACCGCCGCCGTCGAGGAGGTCACCGGGGACGCGGCGCGGACGTTCCGCTCGTGGGTGGCCGAGAACGCCCACGCCTTCCGCGCCGTCGCGCGCGTCCCCTCCTAGAGGCCGGGGACTTCGCCGTCCAGCTCGCCGGGCGCGCCGGCGCGACCGTGATCGCCACCGCGGTTAGCCGCGGCGCCGCCGTGGACCGCGTTCTTGGCGTGGGCCGCGTCCTCGGCGTGCGGTCGCTGGAGCAGCAGCAGCATGTGGGCGGCGACGGTGGAGGAGTCGGTGATCGACCCGTCGAGGATCATCCGCTCGAACTCCGCGCGGTCCACCCAGCGCTGGCGCATGTCCTGCTCGGTGTGCTCGCGGTCGGTCTTCCCCTTCGTCAGGCCGGTGGCCAGGTACACGTGCAGCCGTTGGTCGGTGATGCCGTGGGCGTTGTCCATGGTGCCCAGGAAGCTCAGCCGTTCCGCGCGGAGCCCGGTCTCCTCCGCCAGTTCACGCCGGGCCTCGTCCTCGTGGGTGGCGGCCTCCGCCGTGCCCTGGGGGAAGCTCCAGGTGCGGCGGCCGATCGGATACCGGTACTCCTCCACGATGTGGTAGCCGTCGTCCTCCTTCGGGACGACCACCACGAAGTCAGGTTTGACCACGTACCCGTACAGGCCGGGCGAGCCGTCGGGACGCTCGATGCGGTCCTCCCGCACCGTCATCCACGCGTTGCTGTAGACGACCTGGGAGGAGATCTGCCGGATCACGGGCTGCGCGTCGGTCATGATGCCGCATGGTAGTCATGTCGCACCGTTTGTTCAGAATGAGGTGGAACGCGGTGTCTCCTCGCGAGACCCGCCGCGTTGCGGCGCGGCCCTGGCCCTGAGGGGAGCCGGCCGGGAAAACGACCGGCCCGGCGCCGGAGCGCGCACGGCCGCCGTGCCGTGGTCAGGGGCCGGAGGCCCGCTTGAGCAGGCCGGTCTCGTACGCGACCGCGACCGCGGACGCCCGGTCGTTCACCTCCAGCTTGGCGAAGACGTGCAGCAGGTGCGTCTTCACCGTCGCCTCGGTGATGAACAGTTTCGCGGCGACCTCGCGGTTGGTGGCGCCGCGGGCGATGAGCCCGAGGATCTCCAGCTCCCGGGGGCTCGGCGTCCGCCGCTCCGGCGCGCGCGCCCTGTTCGTCATGACCTCGGCCACGGACGGGGACAGCACGGTCTCGCCGCGGGCCGCCGCCTGGACGGCACGACGCAGGTCGGCGCGCGGGGTGTCCTTGAGCAGGTATCCGGTGGCGCCCTGCTCGATCGCGGGCAGCACGTCGGCGTCGTCGTCGAAGGTGGTGAGGACCAGCACGTTGACGCCGGGCGTCTGTTCGCGAAGCCGGCGGATGACCTCCGACCCGCTCATCTTCGGCATCCGCAGGTCCATGAGCACGACGTCGGGTCTGGTGCGCAGGGCCACGGCGAGCGCTTCCGGCCCGTCCGCCGCCTCGCCGACGACCTCGAAGGAGTCGTCGTCGGTGAAGATCCCGCGCAGGCCGTCGCGGACGACCGGATGGTCGTCCACGATGATCATTCGAATGGGCATGTGCTCACAACGCGTCTCTGGAGGGGGCGGGTGATTCCCGGACGGAGGCGGCCGGGATGGCCGGGACGGTGGCGGAGATCCCCGTTCCCTGGCCGGGCGTCGTCTCGATCGCGAAGTCCCCGGCCAGCCGGGTGACGCGCTGGCGCATCGCGATGAGCCCGAAGCCGCCGCCGGTCGAGGAGCTCGCCGCGCCGGGCGTGAAGCCCGAGCCGTCGTCCCGTACGTCCAGCGCCACGACGTCCTCCATGTACGACAGGGTGATCCCGGCCCTGGTGGCCCCGGCGTGCTCGCCGACGTTGGCCAGCGCCTCCTGCGCCACCCGCAGCAAGGTGATCTCCACCTCCGTGTGCAGGGGCCGGGGGTCGCCGGTGACGGACACCGCGGCGGGTACGCCGGTGTTCCGCGACCACTTCTCGGCGATGTCCCGCAGGGCGGTGGCGAGCTGGGCCTCGTCCAGCGGCGCGGGACGCAACGCCTGGACCGACCGCCGGGCCTCGTTCAGGCTCTCCCTGGCCAGGGTGCGTACCGTGTCCAGGCGCGACCGGGCCGCGGGCGCGTCGCCGATCGTGTCCTCGGCGGCTTCGAGTTGGGTGAGGATGCCGGTCAGGCCCTGCGCGATGGTGTCGTGGATCTCCCGCGCCATCCGCTGCCGTTCCCCCAGCACACCGGCCTCGCGAGCCTGGGTCAGCAGCCGGGCCTGCAGCTGCGCGTTCTCCTGCGCGAGCTCCGCCAGCTTGGCGCCGGTCTCCCGCAGCTGCGCGATCATCACCCTGCGGTTCTCGTTCTGGTCGCGCATGGTCTGGGTGACCAGGCCCATCGCCGAGGCGACCAGCAACGCGACCAGGAAGGAGTAGAGCATCTCGCCCGGGGTCCGCCCCGCCTCGGGGCGGGCGCCGATGATCACGCCGGCCGTCGCGGCCACCCCCGCGTACGCCCACCATCCGGAGATCAGCGTGAACGACTGGACGAACATCACCAGCGCCGTCACCGTGAACAGCGTGTCGATTCTGATCAGGGCCCCGATGAGGGCGAGCATCACGGCGAGGTAGACGACCACCCCCACCGGGCGCCTGGTCCACCCGGGGTGCGAGGTGACCATGAACCAGTGCCAGGCTCCGGCGAGCAGCGCCAGGGCGAGCACTTCCGGCCTCCAGTCGCGCACCAGGGCGAAGAGCGTGGGAAGCAGGACGAACAGGTACGGCATGACCGGCCAGGCGCGGTCCCAGCGGGTGACGTCGGGGCCGGTCACCACCGGAACGCCTTGACGGCGACGCCGCCGGCGATGACGGATATCGCGACCATGACGCCCAGGGTAAGCGGGGAGGTCGCGTCGCCGGCCCAGCCGTCGCGGATCGCCTGGACCGCGGGGGCCATCGGGGTCAGGTCGCCGATGGCCCGCATCGACCCTGACATGGTCTCCCGGGGGATCATGGCGCCCGACAGGAAGACCATCGGGAAGAAGAGGCTCAGCCCGATCACGGTCGCGCCGCGGCCGCTGGGGACGAGCGCGCCGAGCAGCAGGCCGATGGAGCTGAGGCTCAGCGCGCCGAGAACCCATGCCAGGACGACGCCGCCCGGGTTCGCGGGCGCCGCCAGCCCGAAGAAGGCCAGGCCGATGACGATCAACAGCGCCGTCCCGAGTACGGCCAGCAGCATGTGGGCGATCCACTGGGAGCCGAAGAGCATGGTGGACGAGGCGGGGGTGGCGCGCAGCCGCTTCAGCACCCGGCGCTCCCGGTACTGGGCCAGCGTCGCCGGGAGCACGACCAGCCCGGCCAGGCCGATGACGAAGACGCTCAGCATCGGCACCGTGGCGTCGATGGCCGGCAGCCCGCCCGGCAGCGGTCTGCCGCTGCGCATCTTGACCGCCAGCATGAGGGCCGGGAAGGCCAGGGCGAAGAACGCCGACATCGGGTCCCGCATGATCAGCTTGAGCTCGACCGCGGTGACCTGCCTGAGGCCTCTCATGCCATTTCCTTTCCGGTCAGTGCGAAGTAGGCGTTCTCCAGCGAGTCCGACCGTCCCTCGATGATCAGCCGGCTCGGAGTGCCCTCGGCGGCGACGCGCCCCTCGTCGATGATCGCGATGCGGTCGCACAGTGCTTCGGCCTCGTCCATGAAGTGGGTGACCAGCACGACGGTGACGCCGCGCTCGCGCATCGCGCGGATCAGCCCCCAGGTCGTGCGGCGGGCGGAGGGGTCCAGGCCGGTGGTCAGCTCGTCGAGGAAGACGACCTCCGGATCGCCCACGAGGGCGAGCGCGATGAACAGCCGCTGCTTCCAGCCGCCCGACAGGCTGGCGAAGCCGGCGCGCCTCCTGTCCGCCAGGCCCCACTCGTCCATGAGCTCCCGCCAGTCGGCGGGCTTGTCGTAGAAGGAGGCGTACATCCGGAGCGCCTCCTCCACCTTGATCGCGTCGGGCAGGGCCGCCTCCTGCAGTTGGACGCCGACGCGCTGCAGCAGCGCGCGCCGATCGCTCCGCGGGTCCAGCCCCAGCACCCGCAGGGTGCCGCCATCCGGCCGCCGCAGCCCCGTCGCGCACTCCACGACCGTGGTCTTGCCCGCCCCGTTGGGCCCGGCGATGCCGAAGATCTCCCCCTTCTCCACCTTCAGGGAGACGCCTCGCACCGCCTCGTGTGTCTTGTAGCTCTTACGCAGCCCGTCGATCTCGATCACCGTCATGCTTCGAGAATCCCGTGCGGGCGCCCCCGGCATAATCCACCGAACGGTTGATGGGCCGGCGGCTCCTCCCCTCTGACGACCGGGCGGCGAGCGGCCGGTCAGCGTCTGCGGGTGAGTGTGAGGCCGGGGTGGTCGTCGAAGCCGAGCGCCCGGTAGAGGCTCTGGCCGTCGGGGCTGGAGTGCAGGTCGACCCGCGTGAGGCCGCGGTCGTCGAACCAGCGGAGCAGGTCCTCCATGATGGCTCGCGCGTGGCCGCGCCTGCGGTACGCCGGATCGGTGACGATCCCGTAGACATGGCCGATCGAGCCGCCGAGGTTGTACGGCGTGGGCAGCCGCCGCTCGACGACGGCCATGCCGCACGAGGCCAGCCCCGCCTCGCCGTCGATCACGACGATCCGCATCGAGTCGTCGGCGAGCAGTTCGGTCAGCGCGTCGGCGCAGCGCTCCCTCCAGTCGGACGCGGCGGGAGGCAGCCCCCATTCGGCGGCGAGGTCGCGGAAGAGCAGGCCCCTGAGCCGTACGAGCTCCGCGATGTCGGGGGAAGCCGCTGAGCGCACGTCGACCATGGTTCGCATCCTAGGAGCGCCCGCGGCCTCACCGGCGGCCTGATCGGGGCGTGGGACGGAGGGAACCCCCGGGTCCGCCCTGGAACGTCGCCGGGTTTGGGTAGCGTCGGGGGATGCGGCTTCATGTGGGATGCGCGATGTGGGCGCACGCGCCGTGGCAGCGTCGGTTCCTGCCGCATCCGCTCGCTCCGGGGGAACGCCTGCGGGCCTATGCGAGCTGGTGCAACGCGGTGGAGGGGAACACGACGTTCTACGCGACCCCCGCGGGGAGCACGGTGGAGTCGTGGGCGCGGCAGACCCCGCCCGGCTTTCGCTTCCTCGCCAAGCTCCCCAGGTCGGTCACGCACGAGCGCCGTCTCACCGGGGCCGAAGAGGAGCTCCGGGTGTTCCTGGAGACGGTCGAGCCGCTCGGGCCCAGGGCCGAGGTCTTGTGGGTGCAGCTGCCGCCGTCGTTCGGGCCGGCCGACCTCGGCGTCCTGGCGGGCTTCCTCCGCGGCCTTCCCCGCTCGCACCGGTACGCCGTGGAGGTCCGGCACCGCGCGTTCTTCGAGGACACGCGCTCCGCGCGGCTGCTCGAAGGGGTTCTCGCCGGCGCCGGAGCCGAGTGGGTGCCGTTCGACACCACCGTCTTCTTCGAGAGCCCCCCGGCCACCGACGCCGAGCGAGACGCCTGGACGAGGAAGCCGCGCCTGCCGCGCCGGGCGTCGGCACTCACCGACCGTCCGATCGTCCGCTACCTCGGCCGCGACGACGCCGAGCGCACCATCGAGGGCTGGCGGCCGTGGGTCGGCACGGTGACCGGATGGCTGCGTGAGGGCCGCTCGCCCACGGTGTTCGTCCACACCCCCGACGACGCCGACGCGCTGATGCTGGCCCGCCGTTTCCACGACGACGTGCGCGCCGGGCTGCCCGAGCTGGAGCCGCTCCCCGACCCCATGCCCGCCGAGCCGCTGACCCTCTTCTGACCACCGCGCCGGCCTCGCCGATCGCCGGGTCCGGCGCCCGCCGTCCCGGTGACGGGCGGCTGGACCCGGCGGCCGCCCGGGCCCGCGCTCCCGGGCTCCCGGGCTCAGGGAAGTGAGACGGGGAGGCCGAAGGGCGGGAAGTGGCCGGGGCCGATGAACGAGGTGATCTCGGCGATGCGGTCGTCGCGAAGGGTCAGGACGTTGACGGACCAGGCGAGGTGGGCGCCGGCGGCGTCGTCCCGCAGGTAGAGGGCCACCGCCGGCTGGCCGTTGGCGGTGACCGGGAGGTGGCGCCAGTAGCCGCAGCTGGCCAGCGGCACGCGCACGGCGAAGTCGGTGACGGCGGCCAGCCCCCGGTACCACTGGTGCAGCGGCGGCATCGACCAGGTGACGTCCTCGGTGAGCAGCGCGACGAGGGTGTCGGCGTCGCCCCGTTCGAGCGCGGCGGAGTAGCGGGCGACCACCTCGCGCAGGCGGGCGTCGCCGATCTCTCGCAGCGTCCGCTGCTGGGACGGGGAGGGGACCTTCTCGGCCACGATCGCGCGGGCCCGTTGCAGGGCGCTGTTCACCGAGGCGGCCGAGGTGTCCATCATCGTGGCGATCTCGGCGGCCGAGAAGCCGAGGACCTCGAAGAGCAGCAGCGCCGCCCGCTGGTTGCCCGGCAGGTGCTGCAGGGCGGCGACGAAGGCCAGCTCGACGGCTTCGCGCTGCTCGTAGCGCGTGTGCGGGGCGGCGGGGCCGTCGGGCAGGCCCGTGTCCGGGTAGGGCCCCAGCCAGGCGACGTCGGCCCGCGAGGCGGTGCCGAACACGGCGCGGTCGCTGGACGGGCCGAGGTCGACGGGCAGGGCCCGCCTGCCGCGGGCTTCGACGATGTCCAGGCAGGTGCGGGTCGCGACGGTGTAGAGCCACGAGCGCAGCGAGCCGCGACCCTGGAAGCGCGCGAGCCCGCGCCACGCCCGCAGCAGGGCGTCCTGCAGGGCGTCGTCGGCGTCGTGGGTCGAGCCGAGCATGCGGTAGCAGTGCGCGTGCAGCTCGCGGCGGAGCGGTGCGACGAGGCGGGTGAACGCGGCGTCGTCGCCCGCGCGGGCGAGGGCGACGTCGGCGTGCTCGGCGTACGCCTCCGTCGTGCCCGCCGTCCCCCGGGAAGTTCGCCTCACGAGCGATGAGTATGCCTCATGCCCGCGGTCTCCTCTCCGCCTCGACCTGTCGAGGGCGCAGGTCGAGGCGGTCGCCGTCCGGCGCCCGGCACGGCATCGCGATTTCCGGCTTGTCGCCACATTTCACTGCAGTGGATCGGAGGTGCAGAGCAGGTGAAGGCGCTCTATTACTACCAAGGAGGATTATTGCCACAGAACGCCATGAAGGCGGTTCGACGGTTTTTGATCGGGACTTGACGGGGCATGATCGATGGTGCCTTTCCCGCCGTGTTAGCGTGCTGCTATCTGACTCTTAAATGAGGCGGTAAGTCGATTTTTAGCCATCCGCCATAATATAAGAAGGTTCGGGAGCCATGAACAGGCTTACTTCAGCAGCTGTCATCACCGCGGCAGCGATGTTCTCCTTGCAGACCTTGACCGGACTGCCCGCCCAGGCGGCCACCTGCCCCGTGGACACGGCCTGCCCCACCACGGTGACGTTCGACATCGCCGCCGGCGCCCTGGAGATCACGGTGCCCGACACGGCCGATCTGGCCAACGACGGTGCGCCTGGCGGGTTCGCCTACGGACCGCTGGGCGCCGTCACCGTCGACGACAACCGCGCCTCGGCCACGCCCGCGTGGACGGTCGCGGTGACCAGCACCGACTTCGTCACCGCCGGCGGCGACGACCCCGGCGAGACCATCGTCAACGACAGCGTGTACTACTGTTCGGGCGCCGCGACGGCGACGACCGGCGACGGCACCTTCACGCCCGGCCAGACGGGCTGCGCCGCGCCGCCGCCGCCCACCGGACAGACCCTGGACATCGAGCGCACCGCGTTCGCCCACGCCGGCGGCACCGGCGTCAACTCCGCCACCTGGAACCCGCTGATCACGATCGCGCTGGCGCTCAGCAACGTCGCCGGCCAGTACACGGGCACGATCTCCCACACGGTGACGTAGCCACGTGGCACCAGGTTCCCGGCCGCTCGCCCTGATCGCTGTGACGCTCCTGCTCCAGGCGGCCGTCTGCGCGGCGGCCTTCGCGGAGGGTGGCTCGGAGGGTTCGCGTCCGGGCCACCGAAAGGCCGGCGGCACCATCGGGATCAGGCTTCTGGAGGCGTCGTCGAACCGCCGCGACGACCCCCGGGCACAGATTTACGTCGTCGACCACATCAACCCCGGAACGACGATCCATCGGCGGCTGGAAATCAGCAATACGTCCAGAATTCCGCAACGCGTCGCGGTATTCGTCGGCGCGGCGGAGATTCGCGGCAACAAGTTCAAACCGGCACGAAATCGCAACGCCAACGAATTGGCCTCCTGGATATCCGTCGACTCGCCGGCGCTCGTCGTGCCGGCGAACGGCCGGGTGCCGGTCAAAGCGACCATCGCCATTCCGGAGGGGGCGTCGAAAGGGGAGCGGTACGGCGCCATCTGGGCCGAGACGGCCTCCGAGCTGAAGCCGGGCTCCCGGCGCAACGTCGCGGTGGTCAACAGGGTCGGGGTGCGGATCTACCTCGACGTCGGCCCCGGCGGCGACCCCCCGACCGACTTCCGCGTCAAGCGGCTGACGCCCGGCCGCATCCGGGACGGCACCCCCGTGGTGCGGGCGACCGTCCAGAACACCGGTGAGCGCGCCATCGACGTCGAGGGGCGGATATGGCTGTCCGACGGCCCGGGCGGCCTCAAGGCCGGCCCGACTCCCGTGCAGGTGGGGACGACGCTCGCGCCCGGCGACGAGGCGCCGGTCATGGCCGTTCTCGACGCCCGCCTGCCCGACGGCCCGTGGCGGGTCAAGCTCACGCTGGAGAGCGGCAGGGTGCGCCGGACGATCACCGGCACGCTCACCTTCCCCGCCAAGGGCGCGACCTGGGGCCAGGCGGCGCTCCTGGACTCCACGCCGTGGATGTACGTCGCCGCCGGCGCGCTGGCCGCCGCGCTCGTCGCCGGCCTCGGGATCGTACTCCTGCGCCGGGTGCGCCGGCCGCGCCGCCGGGCCGGATGACGGCCCCGTCCGGCCCTGACGATCACCCGGGGACGATCAGGGCCTTCACCACACGCTGCGCCGCGACGTCCTCCAGGGCGGCCTGGGCCTCGGCGAGCGGGTACTCCCCGGTGATCAGGTCGGTCCACGGGAACTGCTTCGCGTACCGGGACATCACCCTGACGGACCGGTACACGTGGCCGACGTCGCTGCCCCAGCAGCCGCGGACGTCCAGGTGCTTCTGGTTCAGGTCGAGGTGCGGGTTGAAGGTCGCGGCGCCGGCGTCGGTGTACTGGCCGACGACCACGTAGCGCCCGGCGTCCCGGGTGAGCCGCATGCCCTCGGGGACGGCCTCCGGTGCGCCGGTCGCCTCGATCGTGACGTCGGCACCGCGCCCTCCGGTCGCGTCCCTGACCGCGGCGAGCCGCTCCTCGGGGGTGGTCGTGGCGATGTCGACGACGGCGTCGGCGCCGAAACGGGCGGCCGCGTCCAGCCTGGCCTCGGGGCCGCCGACGACGATCACCGACCCGGCGCCGCGCAGCTGGGCCAGCACGGCCGCGCACAGCCCGACCGGCCCGGCGCCCTGGACGACGACGGTGTCGCCGAAGGCGATCTCGCCGAGGGTCACCGCGTGCAGCGCCGTCGGCATGCCGCAGCCTCCGGCGAGGAACGCCCGCCAGTCGAGCCCGTCGGGCAGCGGGATCACGTGGACGCCGGGCTTCAGGTAGACGTACTCCGACCAGCCGCCGAGCAGGCCCTCGTCGGCCGACAGCGTGATCCCGTAGACCCTGCGCGACGGGCAGCGGGTGGTGGCGTGGCCGACGGTGCAGTACCAGCACCGCCCGCACGTGCCGTACACGTCGAGGAACGTCACGATCTGCCCGATCTCCAGCGGCGTCCCCGACACGTCCCGGGCGACATCCCCCGTGGCGTCCGCGGGCCCGAGCGCCGCGACCCGCCCGACGCTGACATGCCCCGGAATGATCGGATACGGCACACCAGCGAGCTGTCCCTTCCACAGATGCGCGTCCGTGCCGCACACCTCGCTGCCCAGCGTCCGCAGCAGAACCGCGCCCGGCTCCACCTCGGGCCGCTCGAACGCGCGCAGCTCAAGCGGCGCGCCGGGTCCGGTCATCACGACTGCGGAGATCACGGTGATTCCTCTTCACTCGCCGGGTGCGTTCACCGACGCCGACCCGGAACCCATGGTCCTCGCGGCCCGAGCCCTCGGGGACCGGCACGGTGCGGGTGGTCGCGACGTCGTCCGGTGCCGTACAGGTGGTGACGCTCATCCAGGGGAGGGCGGGCGGTAGATCCACCATACCGCCACCGACATGGCCCTATACCGAATGGGTCTACTTAAGGTACGTATAACTATTAATGCAGTAGAACTGTGCTCAGCTCTAATAAAGCGGCCCCGCGCGGTCGGGATCGCGGGCGATGCGCGTCAGCGAGGTGTCTCAAGGCCATGGCCGTTCCTCCGGAAGACTCTCCGGCCACGAGAAGAGATCAGTCTCCTCACGTGGCGCCGACCGTCCGCGACGGCATCCGCGCGGGCGCCCCGGGCGGTCTGCCCGCTCCGCTCGCAGGGCGGTACGAGATCACCGGTCATGTCGGCAAACCGGGTGCCGAGGCGGACGTGCTCATCGTGCGCGACGGCGCGGGCGAGCAGTTCGTACTCAAGCTCTACCGGCCCGGCTACCGGGCCGACCGGAAGGTGTGGTCGGTTCTCCCGCGGATCCGTACGCGCCACGTCGTCCGCGTCCTTGAGACGGGCGAGGACGGCGGCCGCGACTTCGAGGTCCAGGAATACGTCGCCGGCCACACGCTGGCTGAGCTCATCAAAGGCACTCCGATGCCGGTCGGGCAGGTCACTCAGGCCGTCCGGCAGTTGGCCGGAGCGCTGAAGGAGTTGCACGGGCACGACATCGTGCACCGCGACGTGAAGCCGGCCAACATCCTCGTCAGGTCCGCCGGGCCGCACGCACGGGGAGAACTCGACCTCGTCCTCGCCGATTTCGGGCTGAGCAGGGAGATCGACGCCTCCGTGGTGTTCGGGACGCAGTCCAGGACCGTGGCCTACGCACCCCCTGAGTGCTCCAGCGGCGCGGTGTCGCGGCACTGGGACTGGTGGTCCCTCGGCATGCTGGTGGTCGAGATGGCCACCGGACGCTCGCCTTTCGCGGGCATGACCGAGTCCGCGGTGATCTATCACCTGAACACCGACGTGATCAGCGTCGACGGAGTCGCCGACCCCCGGCTGCGGCTGCTGTGCCGAGGGCTCCTACGGCGGTCACCGGCCTCGCGGTGGGACCAGGAGGAGGTCTACCAGTGGCTCGCCGGCGGCTCGCCGCCGGTCGAGGAGGAGGCCCTTCCGGCCGCCTCCGCCGGGCGGCGGGTTCCGCTGCTCTTCCTCGGCGAGCAGTACACCGATCGCAGGGCCCTGGCACGCGCCATGGTGGCCGAGTGGGACGAGGCCGCACGCCGGTTCCTCGTCACCATGGGCACGCCGGGACACCCGAGCGAGGGCTGGCGTGCACTGCGCGACTTCCTGCAGCAGTTCGACGACCCCGCGCACGACGACGTCGAGGGACGCCGAGAGCTCATCGACCGCCGGCTCACCCCTGCGTTCCCGCCCGACGTCAAGCTGTTGCATCTGCTCTACTGGCTCGACCGCGAGCTGCCGCCGGTCTACCGGGGCATGGCGGTCACCCGCGAGAACCTGCTGAGAACCGCCACGACGACGATGAGCCGGCCCGGTCACGACCACACCGTCGACCACCTGTGGACCCATCACCTGCTTCCCACGTTAGCGGAGCTGACCGGTGCAGAGGAACTGCGCGGCATCGACGCGCGGTGGCGGTGGCTGGAGAACGGCTTCCGCGTCCTCGCGAGCCGGGTCCCCTCGTCGGAGGGCACGTTCGACGCGGTGCGGGTGCGTAGCGGCCTGCTCGCCCTCGCCGTCGACGAGGAGAGGACCGCGGCCACACTGCGCGAGCACGCGGCGCGGGCGCGGGCCGACCTGCCCGCGGCCGTCCCGTGGTTCTCCGAGCTGCTCCATTCGAACGACCCGGCCGCGCTTCTGGTCGCCGTCCTCGCGTCAGGCCACGCCCGGGCATGGGCGCAGGACCGGCTGCGCCGCGACGCGCAGGAGCTCGCGGCACGGCAGGCGCGCCAGGCGAGCCTGCGGGAGGCGGTGCGGCGCCGGGAGGCGGCCAGACCGCAGGCCCTCGGCTGGGCGGCGCTCGCCTTCGGCGGATTCTCGCTGCCCTGGCTCCTGTTGACCAAGACGGCGACCGCGCCGATCCCGTCAGGGTTCATGGCGCTGGTGTGGCTGTGTGTCGGCGCGGGCGAGGCGGTCATGGCGCTCCTGCTCGGCGGGGCGTACCACCCTCGGTACTCGCTGCTCGGCCCGCTGGGGCGGGTGGCCTCCGGCGCACGTCGCCCGGCGGGCGGCATGCGGGCGCTGACCGCCCTCGCGTCCACGGGCGGCATCGGCTGCCTGATGTCCGTGGTGGTGTGCATGGTCGTGCTCTACGCGGTCGTGCTGACCGCCGCGGTGGTGGTGAACTTCCTGATCCTGCCGATCGGGGTGGCCGTCCTGTACGGAGTCTGGACTCGGCGCCGCTGGCAGTCCTGGGAGGCCGAGCAGCGGCAGGAACGTCGCGCCTATCTGGAGAACGCATGAGTGGCGAGGTGTTCGCCGTGACGAGGGTCGACGGCCAGGCGATCATGGCGGCCCGCGGGGCATCCGGGGCGTCACGCCAGAACGGGGGGAACATGAGTGGTGAGGTGTTCGCCGTCGCGCGCGTCGGGGGCGAGGTGGCCATCGCGGTCGCCGGGTTCGCCAGCCGGACGGCGCTCGCGGGTACGACCATGGCGCTGGAGGGGGTCGCCGCGCTCGGTGACCACATGAACGGCGTCGTCGCCAGGGCCGAGGAGGCGCATCGGTCGGCGTGCGCCTGGTCGACGGTCGCGAGCGGAGTGCTCGACCGCAACGCCCGCCTGGCCGTGCTCGCCCAGGCGTGTGCGAACGCCGGTGAGGCCGCGAGCGGGAGCACGCCGGGTGGGGAGGCCGCACGGCTGGCGGCCTCGCTCCCGTCGCCGCTCACACCCGAAGGTCACTCCCCCGACGAGCTGCTGCGCTGGTGCGCCGGGACGGACGATGTCATGCGGCAGGTGGACGGAGCCCTGGCCCGCATGAACTCCAGCGCCCTGACCCGCGCGGTTCTCGACGATCTCGTCGGCCACCTCTCCGGGATGCGGCCCACCGACCCTTCCGACGCCTCGGAGGAACTCGCGACGCTCCTGAGCGCGCTTCCGTCCGTACCCGACGCCTGGCGCGATCAGGACGCCGTCGAGGCGCTCACGGCGAACCTCGGCCGAGTGCTGGGCAGGTTGTCGCCGTACGTCTCCGAAGGCGACAGGGCCGCGGTCCGGGAGGCCGCTCGCCGCATGGGGAGCGCGAGCGGCCCCGCCGAGGCGCGCGGGCGCCTCGTGGACGTCCGGCACCGGGTGCAACTGGCCAATCTGGCCGCCACGAGCAGGCGGCAGGGCGCGGTGGAGGCGGCACGGCTGTTGCACGCCCTCCAGATCGACGTTCCGAACCCGCAGGGTGAGCACGAGGCGCTGCGCGGACGGCTCGCCGAGGTCGTGGCCGGGCGCGTGGAGATGGATCCCGGCCTCCGCGACGCCGCGCGAGCCGCCTGCGCCGCCGCGGTCGCCGGCGCCGACCGCGCGCATGTCCGGCGAACCCTGCTCGACGTGCTCGGCACGCTCGGCTACGAGGTGCAGGAGGGTTTCGAGACCATGGAACCGCTGAGGCTCTCCAAGGAGGGCTGGGACGAGCACGCGGTGAACCTCGTCATCACCGAGCAGGGCCAGATTCGATCGGTCGTCGTGCGGACCGCCGACCACCCGGCCGCGGGCGGCGTGATCGGCGCCGACGACGGATCGGCGCCGGCGGCGGAGAACGACACGAAGGCCGGCGGTGCCGCCGACGCCGCCCGCGAGCAGGAGTGGTGTACGGCGTTCGACGTGGTCAGGGAGCGCCTGGCCGGTGAAGGCGTGCAGACCGCGGTCGAACGGCTGGTGCCTCCGGGAACGCGCCCCGCTCCGCGCTCACGCCTGAAGACCGTGCGACCGCGCAGGGCCACGCAGGTCCGTCGCCGAGACCGGCCCGAGTGAGAAGGCGGCCACACCCGGCACGGCGAAGAAGGGCCTGACCGAACCGTGAAGATGGAAGGTGATCGCCGGTGACCATGCCCGCGCGGGGGTGGCCTCCGTTCGTGCGCGAGATCGACGCGACGCTCGCGGTACAGGCTCAGTACGTGCTGTACGGCAACCTTCGCGACCACTTTCTCGTCCGCCCCGACGGCGGCCCTCCACAGCTCCAGTCGCTGCGCGACCTGCTGTGGGGAATGCTGGAGCCGAACGGCTACCGGTGCCTGCTCTACACCGACCCGGTCGACGGGCTCGCCGTTCACCCGCGGTCACCGGACGCCACGGAGGCCGCGGCGCGGTTGCTCGGCGGTCAGTCGCGCGGCGCGCCCGGTGGCGGCAACCCGCCGTCACTGGCTCGGCTGCGCGCTGATCTCGCGGCCTTCGGCCGGCCCCAGCAACCCGAGCAGGGCCGGCCGCCCGTCCGAGCCGCCTTCGTGATCGACTACGCGTCACAGCTCGCGGTGAGCCCCGAGAACCTCGACCCGGCGGAACGAGACTTCTTCCTGGCGTGCCTCAAGCTCTCCCGCACGGCGGCCGGGCTCTTCCTGCCCGGCGCCGTGCGGCCGGGTCCGCTGTACAACCCGATCATCTGGCTGGTCGAACGCGAGCAGGACCTTCCGTCGTGGTTCACCGCGGCGAACGCGCGTGTGCGGTCCATCGGCGTCCCCAGCCCCGACTTCGGCGACCGGCAGGAGACCGCGAGACTGCTGGCCGGGTCGTTCCGCGGAGAGGCGTCGGCGCCGGAGGTCTGCGACGCCTTCGCCGAGCAGGCGGAGGGCCTGGCCCTGCAGCAGATGGTCGACATCACCAGGCTGGCGCGCGACCGCGGGCTGGGCTTCGAGCGGCTCCCCGACGCGGTGCGAACGTACAAGCTGGGCGTGCTGGACAATCCCTGGCGCCGGGGCTTCCTGCGCGGGCGCATCAAAGAGGGCGAGACCAGCCTTCCCGCCCGTGTCGTCGGGCAGGACGCCGCCGTGACCAAGACGCTGGACATCCTCAAGCGCGCGGCCCTGGGCCTGTCCGGCGCGCAGGCCGCGCAGTCGTCCTCCCGTCCCCGAGGCGTGCTCTTCTTCGCCGGCCCCACGGGCGTGGGCAAGACCGAGCTCGCCAAGAGGGTGGCTGCGCTGGTGTTCGGCGACGAGTCGGCCTATCTGCGCTTCGACATGAGCGAGTTCTCCGCCGAACACGCGGGAGATCGGCTCATCGGCGCTCCACCGGGCTACACGGGGCACGAGGCGGGCGGCGAGCTGACCAACGCGGTCCGGCAGCAGCCCTTCAGGGTCGTGCTGTTCGACGAGATCGAGAAGGCGCACCCCCGCATCCTCGACAAGTTCCTCCAGGTGCTGGAGGACGGCCGGTTGACGGACGGGCGGGGCACCACCACCCACTTCTCGGAGTGCGTGCTCATCTTCACCTCCAACCTGGGCGTCAGCACCTCCGACGGCGCCGCGGTGCGGCCGGGGATGCCCTACGAGGAGATCGAGCGGGTCATCAAGGCCGCGGTCGCCCACCACTTCACGTCGGTGCTCAAGCGGCCGGAGCTGCTGAACCGTCTCGGCGACAACATCGTCGTCTTCGACTTCATCGGGGAGGAGGCGGCGGCCCGCATCTTCGACCTGCAACTCGCCAACATCCTCCGCACGGTCGGCGACCAGCACGCCATCGAGGTGCGCCTGAAGGACGACGTCCGGGCGACGCTGCTCGGGTGGTGCACCTCCGATCTGGAGAAGGGCGGACGCGGCATCGGGGCCGCCCTTGAGTCGCTGTTCGTCAACCCGCTCGCCCGAGCGCTGTTCGACCTGGCCGAGGGCCGGCCGGACACGCTCACCGTCTCGGGCATGCGTCGCGACGGCCCCACCGTGACCCTGGAGACGGCGTGACGACGACACTGCTGCTGAATCGATGCCACTACCCCGTGACCGCTCTGGGGCCCGGCGTCCGCGCGGGGATCTGGGTGCAGGGCTGCACGATCGCCTGCCCTGGATGCGTCGCCGTGGACACGTGGGCGGCCACCCCCGAGGCGGCCGTCGGCGTCGACGCGGTGATGGGGTGGCTGTCGACGCTGGACGGCCCGGTGGACGGCGTGACGATCTCCGGCGGGGAGCCCTTCCAGCAGCCGCAGGCGGTCGGCGCGCTCATCCGGGAGATCCGCGACTGGGCGGGCCCCGGCCGGCTCGACGTGCTGGTGTACTCGGGGTACTCCCTGTCGCGGCTGCGGTCGCGGACGCACCTGTCGGCGTTGGTCGACCTGTGCGACGCGGTCGTCACCGGCCCCTACGTGCGGGCCAGGCCGGACGGCGGATGGCTGCGCGGGTCGTCCAACCAGGTCCTCACCCCGCTCACGGCTCTCGGCCGGGAGCGGTATGGCGCCGAGTCGGTCGAGGCGACCCGATCGGGCGAGCCCGAGGCGCCGCTGAAAGCCCCTCGAATGCAGGTGAGCGTGGAGGGAGGACGGGTGCGCATGATCGGCGTCCCCCGGCGGGGCGACCTCGACCGCGCCGCGGAGGAGCTGAGGCGCGCCGGGATCGAGATCGAGGGAGCGTCGTGGTGGAGCTGACCTGCTACTACTGCCAGGAGTCCGTCTCCGAAGGGCAGCTCCTGTGTCCGGCCTGCGGGGGATCGCTGGTCGGCACGCCGACCGTCGCGAGCCCCCTTCCGCGGTCGTCCGGTGAGGTGGAGGCACCGCGCGTGGCGCCCGGCGAGTGCCCGCGGTGCGGTGCCGACGTCCCCGATCCCGGCAACCTCATCTGCGTGAGCTGTCTGGAACCGCTGAACCGGGACCCGGGGTTCGAGGGTGCGGGAGCCGGTGCCGGCACGCTCACCGGCTCCGGCGCGGCCACGGGAACGCGCCGCGACGTGCCGCGCACCCTCACGCTCGATTTTCCCGGGGGGCGGGTGACGATCCGCCCGGGCGGGTCGGCCGTGCTCGGCCGTGACCCCGTCGCCAGCCCGTACGCGCCGGTCTTCCAGAGCGCCGAGAACGTCTCCAGGAGGCACGCGACGCTCGGAGTCGCGTCGAGCGGTGCGGCCTGGGTTCGGGACGAGGACTCCACGAACGGCACCTACGTCAACGGAGCCGTGTCCGAGGCCGGTGTCACCACGGCCCTGCGCGACGGGGACCGCCTGCGCCTGGCCGCCGACGTCGAGTCCGACGTGCGGCTGGTGGAGTGCGTCGATGGATGACCGGCTGGTCGTGACGCTGATGACCCACACCGGCGCGGTCCGCGACGCCAACGAGGACGCCGTCACCGCGGCGGGGTTGGTGGTCTCCCGGATCTCGATGCCCGAGCCGGTGACCTTGACGGTGTCGGCGGCGCGTCCGGTCCTCGTGGCGGTGGCCGACGGTCTCGGCGGGCATGCGGGGGGTGAGGTGGCCGCCGGGCACGCGGTGACCGTCCTCGCGAGTGAGGGGGCCTCCGTCGATGATCTCGAAGGGCTGGCCCGCCTCGTGAAGGAGATCGACGTCCAGGTGACGGCCATGTCCGACCGGTCGCCGCGGTACGCCGGAATGGGCACCACGGTCGCCGGGCTGCTGTTCGGTCCGGAGAAGACGTCGTGGTTCAACGTCGGGGACTCTCGCGTCTACCGCATGGAGGACCGCTTCCTCGGCCGGCTCTCGGTGGACGACTCCCCGGGCGGAGGCGAGCCGGGCGCCGCGGCGCCGGTCACGCACATCGTCACGCAGGTGGTCGGCGGAACCGGCGGTGGGCTGGAGGTACATGGCGGCGACGACTCGCGTGACGGTTGCTGGCTGGTGTGCAGCGACGGGCTCAGCGACCTGGTCTCCGTGGCCGAGATGGAGGAGACGCTGAACGCGGAAGCCGACGACGCCCTGGCCGTGAAGCGCATGTGGGCCCTGGCGATGAACGCGTCGGGTCGCGACAACATCACCATCGTGCTCGCCCGCCGAGGGTCAGGGGAGGGTGCGGTAGTGGTAGGTGTGTGAGGGGGTGAAGCCGGCGCCGGTGTAGAGGCGGTGGGCCGGGGTGTTGGCGTCCTCCACCTGGAGGTAGAGGCGGGCGGCTCCCCGGGTGCTCGCCCAGCGGGCTGCGGTCGCGAGGACGGCGGTCGCGACGCCGCGGCGGCGGTGGGCGGGGTGGGTGGCCATGCAGAAGACGCCCGCCCAGCCGGAGTCGGCGACGGCCAGGCCCACGGCGGCGGCGCGGCCGTCGCCGGGAACGCTGAGGAAGGCCGTGGGGGAGGCGATGCGGGAGATGACCTCACCGCTGACGAGCGCGCTGTCCGCGTGCTGGTCCAGCTCGGCGAAGGCGCCGAGCCACGAGGCGGGGTCCTCGGCGAGGTCGGCCCGCGGGGCCGGGGCGGTCCGCGCCGTCGCGGCGACGACGTCCTCGGTGGCGGCCGTGAGCACGTGGGTCGTGCCGTCGGCGTGGTACCCGCGGGCGGCCAGCAGGGCGTCCAGCTCGCGGTGGTACTCCAGCGGGCTCACCTGCACGCGGACGGGCAGGCCGCGGTCGCGGTAGAAACGCTCGACGGACTCGACGGACTCGACGGACTCGACGGACTCGACGGACTCGACGGACTCGACGGACCCTCCGGATCCGGACTCGATGATTTCGAGCATGCCGGGGCCGACCGTGATGGGCCCGGCAGCGGCGGGGCCGGGCGCGGTGGGGACGGCCGCGGTGAGGCCGGCGGGGGCGCTCAGCGGGAGTGCCGAGTTCGAGCGCCGTCGGGTCACGCCGGGGGTGTGCCGGAGCAGCCAGCCGTCCCGTTCCTCGGCGACCGTCGCGGGCCAGGCCAGGGCGGCCCGCCGTTCGACCTCGGCGGCGATCGAGGCGTGGCCGGGCCGCGCGGGCTCGGCCGCTGGTGACGCGGGGTCCGTCAGCTCGGCCAAAACCCTCTCCTCTTGTCGAAAGATGACAGTCTGCGCGATCAGCCACCGAAGGTCCACAGCGGCCCGCGCGCGAACGACGGCCCGTGGCCGTGCCCGCCCTGCCGTCATCCGTAGAGGGGAGGGGCGGCCGGCGGGGGCGGCTTCAGCGTCCGGTAGCGGGCGGGGGGCTGGCCGGTGACCCGTTTGAAGGCGTTGCTGAAGGCGCTCTCGGAGGTGTACCCCCACTCGGCGGCCACCGAGGCGACCGTGCGGTCTCCGGCGCGCAGCGTCTCGGCCGCGGATCGGATGCGCCAGTGCAGCAGGTAGTCCAGCGGCGGTATGCCGACGAGCGCCTTGAAGCGCTCGGCGAAGCTGGAGCGGGACATGCCGACCTCGACGGCCAGGCCGGCGACCGTCCAGCGGCGGGTGGCCTGCTGGTGCATCAGCGTGAGCGCGGTGCCGATCCGCGGGTCCCGCAGGGCCCCCAGCCAGCCGGGGACGTGCTCGGCGCCGGCCAGGTGGGCGCGCAGCGCCTGGATGAACAGGATCTGGGTCAGGTGCTCGATCATCACCGCCGCGCCGAGCGGCTCGGCCGCGGTCTCGTCGGCCAGCATCCTGAGCACCGGGCGCAGCGTCCGGGCGGCGGGGCTGTCGACCGGAATGCGCGCGACGGGGGGCAGGCAGTCGAGCAGGAGCGCGGCGGTCGTTTCGTCGAGGGTGATGCTGCCGCCGACGATGACGGTCCGCTCCGCGTCCGAGGCGGCGGTGCCGTACCGCACGTTCCTGATGTCGGGGGCCCGCAGGTAGACGGCGTGGCCGTCCTCCGGCTCGGCCTCCGGGTCGCTCGCGACCCGGTACGGCCGGCCGCCCGTGAGCAGGTAGCAGTCGCCCGCCGACAGCCACAGCGCGGGCCCGCCCTCGACGGCGACCCGGCAGGTGCCCGCCACGACCGCGCCGATCTTGACGTGCCGGTAGCTCGGGAAGCGCAACGCCCAGCGGCCGCCGCCCTCGAAGCGCGAGGTGAAGGCGCTCCGGACGTTCAGCAGGGTCAGGACGTCGGACATGGGGTCCACGGCCACTCCAGACGATCGCGCATATATGCCGGACGCTTTGTCATAGATTGTCCCGTATGGGTGGTTGTAGCGTGCCAGCGACCCACCCATTCGGAAGGTACTGAACATGGAATACGCGCAGCTGGGAGCCACCGGAGTCTTCGTCTCCCGCATCTCGCTGGGGGCGATGAGCTTCGGCGGGCGCGGCTCACAGGTGTGGGACGCCGTCGGCGCCCTGGGCGTGAAGGAGACGGACCACCTGGTGGGCACGGCGCTCGACCACGGGGTGAACCTCATCGACACCGCCGACGTCTACGCCGCCGGCGAGTCGGAGGACCTGCTCGGCCAGGTGCTCGGGGCCCGCCGCCGCGACGTCGTGCTGGCCACGAAGATGACCGCGCGGACGGGCCCCGGCCCGAACGAGGTCGGCCAGTCGCGGCTGCACATCATGCGCTCGCTGGAGGACAGCCTGCGCAGGCTGCGCACCGACCACGTCGACCTCTACCAGATTCACAACATCGACCCGATCACGCCCTTCGAGGAGACGCTGGCCGCGCTGGACGACGCCGTCCGCCAGGGCAAGGTCCGTTACATCGGCGCCTCGAACCTGACCGCCTGGCAGATGATGAAGGCCCTGAGCGTCTCCGAGCGGCGGGGCTGGGCCAGGTTCAGCTCCCTGCAGTCGTACTACTCGCTGGCCGGGCGGGACATCGAGCGCGAGATCCTCCCGCTGGTCCAGGACCAGAACGTCGGCCTGCTGGTCTGGAGCCCGCTGGCCGCCGGCCTGCTGTCGGGCAAGTTCGACCGCGACGGCGCGCGGGACGGCGACGCACGGCGGACGCGGTTCGAGTTCCCGCCGGTGGACCACGAGCGGGCCTACGACGTCATCGACGTGCTGCGCGAGGTCGCCGCCCGCCACGAGACCGGCGTCCCCAGCGTCGCGCTGGCCTGGGTGCTCGCGCGCCCGGGGGTGTCCAGCGTCATCATCGGCGCCAAGCGCCCCGAGCAACTCACCGAGAACCTCGCCGCCGTCGGCCTGAAGCTGACCCCCCGGGACCTGGCCGAGCTGGACGCGGTCAGCGCCCTGCCGCCGGAGTACCCCGGCTGGATCCAGGCCGACCACGGCGACCGGTACCCGAAGCCGGCCTGATCCGCCTCGCCGCTAAGAGTGGGGACCGCAGGGGTCTCCGCATGCCTGCCAGACGCACACGTAGGCACCGCTCACGTCGTCGACGAGACAGCAGAGGCACCAGATGGCGTCCACCTCGCCGGGCTGCACCCTGAGGTTGGCGAACTTGCTGGAGTCCTTGGCGGAGGCCCAGAACATGCGTTCCATCTTGCCGGTGTTCCACTGGAACACGACGTCCTTGCCGTCCGCCTCGACGATCACCTCGCCGTCACCGGTCGCGGGGCGGGGCGGGGTTTCGATTATGGTGATCTTTGGGGGTTTCGACGCCTGCTCTGGCATGACGCTCCTTCGTGGGGAAGCCGCGGCCGCGGCTCCGGACGGGGCCGCCCGCGCGTCCGCCGAGGCGGGCGGCGAGGCTCGTGCCAGCCCAACCTCGCACCGGGCGCGGGCGCCGTCATGAGTACCCGCCTACTCATTCAGGCGAGCCGGCCCGGCTCTCCCCACCGGTTTCTCGCCGCTCGCGCACGCACATCAGACGGCTCGGTCGCGCCAGGCGCCTTGGGCGGCGGCCTCGGCGGCGTAGGTCTCGAAGGGCTTGGGGTCGCGGCCGGTCACCTGACGGACGTCGGGGGTGGGGTGGCCGTCGCCGAGGTCGCGCAGGGCCGCGTAGGCCTTGATCTCCTGCTGGGTCTGCTCCGCGGGGATGCCGAGCGCCGCCTGCGCGGCCAGGTAGTCGTCGGGGGTTCCCCGGTAGCTGACGGGCCGGCCGGAGACGCGGGTGATGATCTCCAGGGCCTCGGGGAACGACAGGGCGCGCGGGCCGGTCGGCTCGTAGTGGCGGCCCTCGTGGCCGTCCTCGGTGAGGGCCGTGGCGGCCACGGCGGCGATGTCGCCGGCGTCGACGAACACCTGCCGCAGGTTGCCCAGCGGCATCGCCAGCTCGCCGGCCATCACGGCGGGCCGGAAGAAGCCCTCGTCGAAGTTCTGGCCGAACCAGTCGGGCCGCAGGATGGTCCAGCCGGCGCCGGACTCGCGCACCGTGCGCTCGGCCGCCATCAGGCGGTGGTCGCCCATGGCCTCGATGGCCCGGCTCGACAGCAGCACGACGCGCCGGACCCCCTGCTCGACCGCGCACCGGACGAACGCCGGGTCGACCGGCAGCTCATGGGGGGCCATCAGGTACATCGCCGCGGCCCCGGCCGTCGCGGGCTCCCAGGTGGCGGGATCGGCCCAGTCGAAACGCACGGTGCCCCGGCGCGACGCGGCCCGCACAGGGAAGCCGGCGTCGCGCACCCGGGCGGCCACGCGCCGCCCGGTCGAGCCGGTGGCGCCGAGGACGAGAATCGGTTGCCTGCTCATGCCTGGCAGCCAATCACCCCTCACCGACAGAACCGTCCGGTGACCCGTGCGGCACGTCGCCGCGTGCGCGAAGGTGGCCCCGGCCGGGAGGCGGAGTCCGGCCGGGGCGGTCTGGGCGCGCGGTGGTTCACGGCGGTCCGGGCGGGGAGGAGGGCGCGGCGGTCAGTCGCGCCGGGAGCTGTTGGCGGTGGCGGTGATCGGCGAGGTCAGAGTGTCGGGGAAGACCAGGTTGATGTTGACGGTCTGCGCCTGGCGGTTGGTGGCGCGGCTGAGGCTGCGGTTCAGGTGACGGGCCCAGTTGCGCGCCCAGCTCCGGGCCAGCGACCGGTTCCAGTGGCGGTTGTGGTTGCGGGCCCAGCTGCGGTTCCAGTTCCGGTTCCGGCTGCGGGACCACGAGTCGTCGTCGTCCCCGCCGTTCCCGTTGCCTCCCGTCACGACGACCACGGCCGCGCTGGCGCCGGTCGCGGTGGTGGCGGCGCCGAGGCCGACCATGCCTCCCGTGATCGCGGCGCCGACCGTCAGCGTGCTCACGATTTTCTTGAGCTCGGGCATTGCGTGTCCCCCTTGGACGACGGATGCGGTGGTGAGGGCATTCACTACGATTTTTCGACGAATGCCTTGAAGACTGAGTCTGTCTCCCGCTTGTCTATTTTCCTACGGACGCAGCGCCACAAACGCGGATCGTACGCTTTTGCTCTGTGCTTAATCTCCTCTTGTAGTCTTCACAACAGTATTTCCGGATTTCTCGGACATATCAAATGATCTTGGTGTACCGTCGCCGTTTCCGCTGGATGGCCTGCCGCAGCCCCGCATCACATCGAACCCGCTCTGACCACGGGAAATCGGACATGCTGTGCGGCGCCACGGCAGACCGTAGCGCTGATCGAATGTCCCGGTGTGCGGATGTTCGGCGCTATTGGTGCAGCGTGGCACCATGGGCCATATCGCATAAATGGCTCTGAACGAATACTGTCACTGAATGTATGAAACGTGCTCTTCGCCCGGTTCGCGCGGGGCGTTAGCCATATTTCCGGCTAATGCTCAGCCGGTGCTCCCCCCGGCGCCGACGGCGGCGCGTCCCGCGGGTCCGTGACCGGTGGACGGAGTGCCGCCCGCACCGGCCGCACCCCGGTGCGGCGGAGTGGCCCGCTCACCCCATATTGTCCGGTGCATGACTGCTCATTATGACGTCGTGGTCCTCGGAGCAGGCCCCGGCGGTTACGTCGCCGCCATCAGGGCCGCACAGCTCGGTCTCAGCACGGCCATCGTGGAGGAGCGCTACTGGGGCGGCGTCTGCCTCAACGTCGGGTGCATCCCCTCCAAGGCCCTGCTCCGCAACGCCGAGCTGGCCCACCTGTTCACCCACGAGGCCAAGACCTTCGGCATCCGCGTGGACGGCCAGGTCACCTTCGACTACTCCGAGGCCTTCAAGCGGAGCCGCAAGGTGGCCGACGGGCGCGTCAAGGGCGTGCACTACCTCATGAAGAAGAACGGCATCACCGAGTACGACGGCCGCGGCACCTTCACCGACGAGCACACTCTGCGGGTGGCCACCGGCGACGGCGGCACCGAGACCGTGACGTTCGACCACTGCGTCATCGCGACCGGCGCCACGACCCGGCTGCTGCCCGGCACATCGGTCGGCGAGCGCGTCGTGACGTACGAGGAGCAGATCCTCAGCGAGGAGCTGCCGGAGAGCATCATCATCGCCGGCGCGGGCGCCATCGGCGTCGAGTTCGCGTACGTGCTGCGCAACTACGGCGTGAAGGTGACGATCGTCGAGTTCCTCGACCGCATCGTGCCGCTGGAGGACGAGGAGGTCTCCGCCGAGCTGGCCAAGCGCTACAAGCGCCTGGGCGTCGAGGTGCTCACCTCCACCCGGGTGGAGTCGATCGACGAGTCGGGCGACAAGGTCCGCGTGACGGTGTCGCGGGGCGAGGAGCGGCTCACCCTTGAGGCCGACAAGGTGATGCAGGCCATCGGCTTCCAGCCGCGGGTCGAGGGGTACGGGCTGGAGAACACCGGTGTGCGGCTCACCGAGCGCGGCGCCATCGACGTGGACGGCCGATGCCGCACGAGCGTGCCGCACATCTTCGCGATCGGCGACGTCACCGCCAAGCTCATGCTCGCGCACGCGGCCGAGGCCATGGGCGTCGTCGCGGCCGAGACCATCGGCGACGCCGAGACGATGGAGCTCGACTACGTCATGATCCCGCGGGCCACCTACTGCCAGCCGCAGATCGCCAGCTTCGGCTTCACCGAGGCGCAGGCGCGCGACCGCGGCTTCGACGTGCGGGTGGCGAAGTTCCCGTTCACCGCGAACGGCAAGGCGCACGGCCTCGGGGACGCCACCGGGTTCGTCAAGATCCTCAGTGACGCCGAGCACGGCGAGCTGCTCGGCGCGCACATCATCGGGCCCGAGGCCACCGAGCTGCTGCCCGAGCTGACGCTGGCCCAGCAGTGGGACCTGACGGTGCACGAGGTCGCCCGCAACGTGCACGCGCACCCGACGCTCGGCGAGGCGGTCAAGGAGGCGATCCACGGCCTGGCGGGTCACATGATCAACATGTGAGGCCCGGCGTCGGCCGCGTCCGCCGCCGCGGGCTCGCCGACGTGTCTCCCCCCGCGGCGCGGTGCCGTGCGTGTAGGTTCTGCTACGCACGGTAGCCGGCGAGGGGGAGACGAGGACGATGCGACGGAAGACGACCAGGGCCGCCCAGGTGCTCGCGGTGGTGTCCTGCTGCGCGGCGGTCACGGCCGGTTCGACGGGGGCGTCCGCCGCCACCCATGGGCCCGGCCCCGTGCGCAGCCACGCCAACCACCAGTGCCTGGACGCCGACCTGCGTGCCATCGGCGAGAACGGCGCGGGCGCCCAGCTGTGGAAGTGCCACGGCATGAACAACCAGAAGTGGAACTACGACCCCCGCGCCCGCACGATCCGCAGCAACTACAACGGCCGCTGCCTCGACGCCGACCTCGGCATGATCGGCCGGAACGGCACCAAGGTCCAGCTGTGGGACTGCAACGGCGGCCACCACCAGAAGTGGATCTACGACGCCATCAGCCACACCGTCTACAACATGCACAACGGCCGCTGCCTGGACGCCGACCTCGGCGGCGTCGGCGGCAACGGCGCGAAGGTCCAGTTGTGGGACTGCAACGGCTGGTCCAACCAGAAGTGGACGCTCTGAGCGCTCCGCCCGATCCTTCGCACGCGGCCGTCCCGCGGCCCGCCGGGTGGCCCCCGCAGCATGGGGGCCTGTCACCGGGGTAGAGGGTGCGCGACGAGCAGCATGAGGAGGAAGTCGTGAAGAGAATTCTGCAACTGGTGGTCACGCGCTGGCTGGCCCGCACGCCGTTCGGGCTCGCCGTCATGGGCATCGGATGGCTGGTGATGCGCAAGCGCCGCGCCGCCAAGGCCGGCGGGCGGGCCGACGTGCTCCGCGAGCCCGGCCGCAAGTCCCGCAATCCGTACGCCTGGCAGGGACCGTCGCCCCGCAACCGGCGATGACCGCCGCGCCCCGCCGGGTCTCCGGCGGGGTCGTCCACGGCCGGCTCACCCCTGACCCGCCGCCCCCGGACGCCCGTGAGGACGTCCGGGGGCGGCGGGTCAGATTCGTTCCTGGCGCGGGAACACGACCTCGCGCCCCAGCATCAGCGCCGCCGCGGCCAGCGGGATGCCCAGCAGCGCGCCCACGATGCCGAGCAGCGCGCCGCCGAGCAGCGCTCCCAGGATGGTGGCGATCGGCGGCACCGCCAGCGACGACTTGAAAACCCGCGGCGAGATGACGTAGTTCTCGATCTGCTGGTACACGGTGAAGAAGATCAGGCAGGCGATGCCGACCTCCACCGACGTGAGGAAGCCCACCCCGGTGGCGACGGCGGCGCCGACGATCGCGCCCACCATCGGGATCAGGTCGGTGATGGCAACGAAGATCGCCAAGGCGACCGCGTAGGGCACGTCCATGATGGTCAGGAAGATGAACGTCACCACGCCGGCGATCAGCGAGATGATCAGGTTGCCCGCGACGTAGCCGCCGATCTGCTGCAGGATCCCGTCGCCGAGCAGCCGCACCCGGTTGCGCCGCGACCGCGGGACGAGCCGGTAGGCCGTCTCCTTGAGCGAGTTCAGCGACCCGAGGAAGTACAGGGTGAGCACGAGTATGGTGAGGCCGCTGAACAGGGCGCTGATCACGACGCTCGCCACGCCCAGCAGCCCGCCGAACATCTGCGTCGCCAGGTCGCCGCTGGTGACGTACTGCTGCAGCTTCTCCAGCACCTGGTAGCGCTCGTCGACCGAGCGGATCATCGGGTGGTTCTGCAGCTGCTGCACGTAGTCGGGGAGCTGCTGGATGAACCCGGTCGTCTGCTCGGTGAGCAGGGGGACGATCGCCAGCCCGAACCCCACGAAGAACACGATGACCGACAGGAAGACCAGCGTGATCGCCAGGCGGCGTGGAAGGTTGCGGCGCTGCAGAGCCTCCACCGCGGGGTTGAGGCCGATCGCCAGGAACAGCGAGATGACGATCAGGACCAGCACCGAGCCCGTGGTGGCGATGGCCTGCACCAGCAGCCACGCGGTCAGCACGCCCAGCGCGCCGGTCAGGCCGAACATGAACGGGTTGTCCCGCAGCGGGCGTCCCGGGCGGCCGAACGGCCGCGCGTGGTCCTTGGGGTCGACCCTGTGGTCGTCGTCCGGTTTGGCGACACCGGCGGCCTGGATGCCGCTGCGCGGCGCGGGCGGGACGTCGTACCCCGTGCCGGGTACGGCAGGGGCCTCGTCGCGGCCGGGGACGGTGGAGTCGCGCTCGTGCCCGGCCTGTTCGGCCGGGGTGCGGGCCTCCGGGACGCCGGTGCGGCCGGACGCGCCGGCGTCCTCGGCGGGGGAGGCGCTCGCGGCCTCGGGCCCCGTCCCGTCACCGTCCTCGGGCGGGGTGTGCGGCGCCTCGCCGCCGGCGGGAAGCGAGGGGAACACGCTGGACAACTCGGCGCGCTCAGATCTGCCAGTGTCGGACACGGCACCTGTGCTGCCCGTCAGCAGCCCGCTTAGTCTCGTTCCCGCCCAGATCAACGCGGGAAAACGGCCGGAGATCCGGTGACGGGTGACGCCGACGCGTCGCGGTCGACGGGACCGCTTCGGCCGGCGAAGTCGGAGACGAACGGCTCGGCGTCCTCCAGGGGTCGCTGACCGGCTCGGCCGGCGGCGCCGACGGGCCGCACGGGCGCGCGGCAGTCCTCCGGGCAGCCGGAAACGGCATGTGCCCCCGTCGCCGGGGGCACATGCCGTAACAGACGTCCGTCACCGCCAGAGCGGCACGTCTCCGTGAGCCGAGCACCTCTTCTCGAGGCCGGGTCGGTGCTCGTGACGCGGGTGCGTCCTCGCGGAGGCCGGGCCTCCCTTACACGATCAGTACGTTCTGGGCGAGGTCTCGTCGGCCTTGGTGCCGGTCTCGCCGGCCCCACCCGTGTTCACGCTGTTCTCCGGCCTGCCGGCGGACCACCTGCTGGCGTCGGCGGCGGAGTCCTTCATGGAGTCGGCCCACTGGCGTGCGTTGTTGCGGTACAGCACGACACCCACCGCGCAGGCCGTGAATCCGGCCAGCAGGGCGAACGTCGACCAGCGCCCACGCCGGTTCACCGTCGGAGAGGGGTCGATCCTCTCGGCGGCCTGGGAGAGGAACGCGCTCACCTTCGGCGCGATCTGCTCCTCGACCGAGTGGGCCGCGCGGTCGAGCCTGGGTGCGGCCCAGATGCGCGCGTCCTCGATACGGTGTGCCGCGGCCTCTCGGGCGGTGTTCGCCACCGGCCGGACCTGCTCGGCCGTCCGCATTGCCTGAGTCCTCACCTGGTCCAACCGTGTCTTGGGCATAAGCATCTTGACGCGGCGTCTCTTGAGTGTCAGGGACACGATTACCTCCCCTGTCCTTGCGGCCCCGCTGGCTCACCTTCCCCTGCGAAAGCACCTCAATCCTGACGGTGCGCGGAAGAATGCCAGATAGGCTGGGCGGCTGTAGACCGCTGAAACCACTACCGCCACCCGTTGCACGGGTATATCGAAGGGGGCGATCCGCTCGTGGCCGAGACTCTGATCGCGAAGCTGCGCACCACTCTTGGAGACATCAAGCTCCGCCTGTTCCCCGACCACGCGCCGAAGACCGTGCGCAACTTCGTGGAGCTCGCCGAGGGCACCCGTGAGTGGACCCACCCGGAGACCGGGACCAAGTCGACCGACCGCCTGTACGACGGCACGATCTTCCACCGGGTCATCCAGGGGTTCATGATCCAGGGCGGCGACCCGCTCGGCCAGGGAATCGGCGGGCCGGGTTACGACTTCGACGACGAGATCCACCCCGAGCTCTCGTTCAACCGCCCCTACCTGCTCGCCATGGCCAATGCCGGCAAGCGCTTCGGCCGCGGCACGAACGGCTCCCAGTTCTTCATCACCGTGGTCCCGACCCCGCACCTCAACGGCAACCACACCATCTTCGGCGAGGTCATCGAGGGCGCCGACGTCGTGGACGCCATCGTCAAGACCCCCACGCGCCAGGAGCGCCCGGTCACCGACGTCGTCCTGCAGGAGGTCGTCATCGAGCGCGTTTCCTCCTGAGCCCGGCGCCCGTGTACGCGGGGGCGTCAATAGGGTGGCAGTCTGTGTACAGGCGCACAGGCGAAGGGGCCTCTGACAGGCGATGACCACTCAGCCAGACCACCCAGACCCGTCGGGGAACCCCGGCCACCCGGCCGGGGGATCCGTTCCGACCTGCTACCGGCATCCCGACCGCGAGACCTACGTACGCTGCCAGAGGTGCGAACGGTCCATCTGCCCCGACTGCATGAGGTCGGCGTCGGTGGGCCACCAGTGCGACGAGTGCGTGCGCGAGGGCAACAAGACCATCCGCCACGCGCAGGCCCCGTTCGGCGGCCGGCCCGTGACCACCCCGGTCGTCACGTGGGTGCTGGTCGGGGTCAACGTGGCCGCGTACGCGGCCGAGGTGGCGATGACCGCCCAGGTGCTCAACCGCTTCGCCATGTGGGCCGACGGCGTCGCCGCCGGCGAGTGGTGGCGGCTGTTCACCGGCGCGTTCCTGCACGCCCCGCCGCCGTCCTACTGGCACATCCTGTTCAACATGTGGGCCCTGTACGCTCTGGGCCCGCAGCTCGAACGACTGCTCGGCTCGCTGCGGTTCGCCACCGTGTACATGCTGTCGGCGCTCGGCGGGTCGGTCGCGGTCTACCTGTTCGGCAACGAGGCCGTGGGCGCCTCGGGCGCGATCTACGGGCTGTTCGGCGCCATGTTCGTCATCAGCCGCCGCCTCGGGTACGACATGCGCGGGGTGCTCTGGCTGATCGGCATCAACGTGGTGCTGACCCTCGTGATCCCGGGGATCAGCTGGCAGGGCCACCTCGGCGGCCTGGTGACCGGAGTGCTGGTGACCGGCCTGTTCGCCTACGCGCCCGAGAAGAACCGCAAGGCGTTCCAGCTCGGCACGGCCGTCACCGTGCTGGTGGTGCTGGCGCTCACCGTGATGCTCCTGCCGCCGCTCGCCTCACCGCTCGCGGGAGTCGGCTGAGCTGCTTCCCCAGGGTGTGGATAAAGCTGTGGAAAAAAGTCGCCCCGGGGTCGCGTCAGCGCCTCGGGGCGACCCTCAGCGCCAGCGTGTCGACAGCACCACGCCGAAGATGATGAAGACGAAGCCGACCAGCAGGTTCCAGTTGCCCAGGGCCCCGATGCCGGGTGCGCTGGGCGCGATGTAGAACACCGCGATCCACAGGATGCCGATGATCCACGAGGCCACCATCACCGGTGCCAGCCACCGGGGGCTCACCTTGACCTGCTGCGACTTCTGCGGAGGCGTGTAAACGGCCTTCTTGCGGGTGTTCGACTTGGGCACGGCAGCTCTCCTGGTGGGGCCCGCGCTGACTGGCGGGCTCTGACAGCCAGCGTAATCGCTGGCGGACGACGACCGCAGCAAGCCTAGTCGGCCTGATGCCATACGGCCATTCCGCGCGGGCCACGCTCGCGGCCGCACGCCCCTTCGGCGCGGGTAAAGGCGGGGTCAAGTCCGGTCTGTCGGCCGTGAAACCCAGCAGGCGCGTGACTAGCCTGGCTCCGCGGGGCGCCGCGTGCGCGGGCCCCGGGAGGGCCTGGAGAAGGGAGTGCGGCCTCCCCGTCGGGGGCCGCTCGGACGAGCCGTGAGAGTGTTGCTGCGGACCTGCGGGGAGCTCTTCATCACCGCGGGGCTCGTCATGCTCCTCTTCTGCGGTTACCTGCTGTGGGGCACCGGCTCCTACACCGAGCACCACCAGCGCCTGCTGAAGCGCCGGCTGGCCGACACCACCAAGCTCGCCAGGCTCGAACTGGGCGGGGCGATCGGGCTGATGCGCATCCCCCGGCTCGGCCGCGACTACGAGTACGCCGTCCTGGAGGGCGTCACGCCCGACGACCTGCGCAAGGGGCCCGGCCACTACCCGGGCACGGCGATGCCCGGCCGGGTGGGGAACTTCGTGGTCTCCGGCCATCGCACCACCTACGCCGCCCCCTTCAAGCGCCTCGGCGAGCTGCGCCTCGGCGACGCCATCATCCTGGACGCCCGCGACGCGCGGTACACCTACCGCGTCTCGGAGACGCGGATCGTCGACCCCTCGGCCATCGAGGTCATCGCGCCCGTGCCCGGCCGTCCCGGCAGGCGGCCGACCGAGGCGATGATCACCCTGACGACGTGCCACCCGGAGTACTCCGACCGGCAGCGAATGGTCGTCTTCGGCGAGCTGTCCACCAGGCGGGCACGCCATGCGAGCTGACCGCAGCACCCGTGCCGGCCCGCCCCGCCTCCGCCGAGGGCCGGGCACCGGCGGCGGTCCGGCCGAAGCCGCGACCTTCTGAAGGGAGGTGAACCACGTGTACGGATGGATCTGGCGGCTGCTCCCCGGCGGCGCCGGCGCCAAGACGGCCGCGACGCTGGCGCTGGTCATCGTGGCGGGCGTCGTACTCTGGTACGTGGTGTTCCCCATGCTTGAGCCGCACGTCCGCCTCGACAGCGGAACCGTCGGCCGATGACCCGCCTGCTGGTCGTGGACAACCACGACAGCTTCGTCCACACGATCGTGCAGTACCTGCGACGGCTGGGCGCCGAGTGCGACGTCCGGCCGCGCGATGCCCTGTGCCTTGAGGACGCCCACGGGTTCGACGGGGTGGTGATCAGCCCCGGCCCCGGCACCCCCGAGGCCGCCGGCGTGAGCGTCCCGCTCGTGGGCTGGTGCGCCGAGAACGACGTCCCCCTGCTCGGCGTGTGCCTGGGCCACCAGGCGATCGCGGTCGCCTACGGAGGCACCGTCGCCCGCGCGCCCGAGCTGATGCACGGCCGCACCAGCGAGGTGCGCCACAACGGCGCGGGGGTGTTCGCCGGGCTTCCCTCTCCGGTCACGATGACGCGCTACCACTCGCTGGCCGTCGTGCCCGAGAGCGTCCCCGCGGTCCTGGAGGTCACGGCGGTCACCGCCGCCGGGGTGGTCATGGGGCTCCGGCACAGGTCCGCCCGGGTCGAGGGAGTCCAGTTCCACCCCGAGTCGGTGCTCTCGCACCACGGCGACGAACTTCTCGCGAACTGGCTCGCCCAGATCGTGTAACGCCGGGGGCCCCGGTGACGACTACTGGGTGAGGGTCTCCGCCGTCGCCCCCGAGCGGCGGAGACCCTCTCTTCATGTCCCGGGCCGCCTCCCGATGTCCTGAGCCGTCTGGCGATGCCCAGAGCCGCCGGGAGAAGCCGAAGACCCGGGCCTGTGGTCACAGACCCGGGTCCTGCGGTGCGCGACGGGCCCCGGGCTCCGTGGGAGCCCGGATGCCCGGTCAGAAGTCCGGCGGCGGGTCGCTGAACGGGTCGTCGGTGGGAATGTCGGAGGGCTCGTCGGTGGGCTCGGTCTCCGGCTGGGTCGGGTCGTCGGAGGGCGGGAAGGTCTCCTCGGGCGGGCCCTCGGACACCACCAGCGTGATCGTGGTGCCGGAGGTCAGCTTGGCGCCCGGGCCGGGGCTCTGGCTGATGACGTTGCCCTCGGGCACGACCGGGTGCTGCTGGCGGACGACCTTGACCTTGAAGCCGGCGCCCGTCAGAGTCGCCTTGGCGTCCGCCAGGGTCTGCTCGCTGACGTCGGGCACCTCGATCTGCTTCTTCGGCACGTAGATCTTGACGATGCTGTTCTCGTCGACCTTCGTGCCCTCGGCGGGCTTGGTCTGGAAGACCTTGTCCTGCTCCTGGTTGGACACCGCGTTCACGACCTGCACCTTGAGGTCGTTGGCCTTCAGCGTCGCGGTCGCCTCGTCCACGGTCGACCCGACCAGGCTCGGCACCGTGACCTGCTTGACGCCGTCGGACACCAGGAGCGTCACCGTGCTCCCCTTGGCGACGTCGGTGCCGCCCTCGGGGTCGGTGCCGATGACGGTGCCCTTCTCGACGTCGGAGCTGAACTCCTTCTTGACCTCGACCTTCAGGCCCTGGGCCTCCAGTGCGGCCGTGGCGCCCTTGAGCGTCTGGCCCGCCACCGAGGCCATCTTCACCTGCGTGTCGCCTTCGGGCGAGTTCGGCGCCAGGAAGGCGTACCCGATGCCGATGAAGGCCGCGATGACCAGCAGGGGGATGAGGATCCAGGCCGCCACCGCCCAGGGGCTGCTCTTGCCCGCGCGCCGGCGCTCGTACCGGCCGCCCGTCTCGGTGGGCGCGTACTCGTAGGCCGGCACGGCGTTGGTGCGCTGCGTCTGCGGGCCGGAGGCGTTGAGCGTGCGGGTCTGCTGGCCGGTGTAGTTCTGGCTCATCGCCATCGTGTGCGAGGCGTCGACCGGCATGCCGGACATCGCCCGCTGGATGTCGGCCCGCATCTCGGCCGCGCTCTGGTAGCGGTGCGCCGGGTCCTTGGCCATGGCCTTCAGCACTATGGCGTCGGCCCACCTGGGGATGTCGCGGTCGATCTGGGACGGCGGGATGGGGTCTTCGCGGACGTGCTGGTAGGCGATCGCCACGGGGGAGTCGCCGGTGAACGGCGGCTGGCCGGTGAGCAGCTCGTACAGCACGCAGCCGGTGGAGTAGATGTCGCTGCGCGCGTCCACCCGCTCGCCGCGCGCCTGTTCGGGCGACAGGTACTGGGCGGTGCCGATGACCTGGGCCGTCTGCGTCATCGTGGCCGCGGAGTCGGCCATCGCGCGGGCGATGCCGAAGTCCATGACCTTGACGTCGCCGGCCAGCGTGATCATCACGTTGGCGGGCTTGATGTCACGGTGGACGATGCCGCCGCGGTGGCTGTAGTCGAGTGCGCGCAGGATGCCGTCGACCAGCTCGACCGCCCGCTCGGGCATCAGCCGGCGGTCGGCGCGCAGGAGGTCGCGCAGCGTGCGCCCGTCGACGAACTCCATGACGATGTAGGGCACCGGGGTGGCTTCGGTCATGTCTTCGCCGGTGTCGTACACCGCCACGACCGAGGGGTGGTTCAGCGATGCCGCGGACTGCGCCTCACGCCGGAAACGGGCCTGGAAGGTGTGATCTCTCGCCAGATCTGAGCGCAGCGTTTTGATTGCGACAATTCGGTCCAGCCGGATGTCCCGGGCACGATAGACCTCGGCCATGCCGCCGCGCCCGACGACTCCGTCGAGCTCATAGCGACCGCCGAGTAGCCGAGGCTGTGTCATTTCCTGCACTGTCCCTTGCCGTTCATCTTGGGTACCGGCCCGCGGTGCGGCTGCCGGTGTCCATCATCGACCCCGCACCGCATTACGTCTCCCCGTTCGGGGGGATTGTGGCGCTTGCGGATGAGGTGGGGCTAGGCGTCTCACTCGGCGTGGGGGTCGGTGTGGGCGTCGGAGTCGGGGTTGGGGTGGGAGACGGAGTTGGCTTCGGCGTCCGTCGCCGGGTGGGTGTCGCCGACGTGTTCACCGTAGCCGAACGTGACACGTTCGGCTTGACAGGCTTCACCGGTTTCGGTGTAACCGACGTGCCTGATCTGCGTGAGGAGGACGGCGACTGGCTGGGGTCGGCGACCGCGGGGTCGGCGGGAGAGCTGGGCCCGCCGTCCACGCCGAACTGGGGAAGGCCCCCGGCCGCCAGCAGACCGAAGCCGACCGCCGCGGCGCAGCCCGCGGCGGCCACGAGCCCGATGGCCCTGCCCCGGCGGCGGCGCGCGGGCGGCCGGGGAGCCGGAGGCCGGGAAGCCGGGGGCCCGGCCGTGCGGGTGGGCGGGGAGGGCGGCGCCGGGACGGCGGAGGTCTCGTAGAGATCGCCGTACGGGTCGGTCGCGCGGTCGCGCGCCTCGCGCACGGCGAAACCGCCGGGGTTCGTGAGCGTGCTCAGATGCGACTCGTCGGGGGTGGAGAGCGAGTCGCGCAGCACCATGGCGCGGTCGGCCAGCTCACGCGCGGTGGCGGGCCGGTGCTCTGGGCTCTTGGAGAGCATGGCCATGATGAGGGCGCGCACGGGCTCCGGCACGCCGGGGGGCAGCGGCGGCGGCTGCTCGTTCAGGTGCATCAGGGCGATGGCCACCTGGTTGTCCGCGGTGAACGGCGGACGCCCCGCCAGCGACTCGTAGGCCACGACGCCGAGGGAGTAGATGTCGGTGGACGGGGTCAGGAGGCTGCCGGACGCCTGCTCGGGGCTGACGTACTGCGCCGTGCCCAGCACGGTGCCCGTCATGGTCATGCGGGCGCCCTCCAGCGCCCTGGCGATGCCGAAGTCGGTGACCTTGATCACTCCGGCCTCGGTGACCAGCAGGTTGCCCGGCTTGATGTCGCGGTGGATGATCCCGGACCGATGGGCCGTGTTCAGGGCCCGGGCGGTCTGGCCGATCATGTCGAGGGCGACCTCGGCGCTCAGTGTGCCGTTGCGGGCGAGGATCGCCGACAGCGCCTCACCCGACACCAGCTCCATCACCAGGTAGGCGATCTCGTCCTGCTCGCCGTAGTCGAAGACCTGGGCGATGTGGGGGTCGGCCAGCCCCGCGGTGATGCGGGCCTCGTTGCGGAAGCGCTCGCGGAACTCCGGGGACGCGGCGACGTGCTGGCGCAGCACCTTCACCGCGACCTCGCGGGCCAGCAGCTGGTCGGTGGCGCGCCAGACCTCGCCCATGCCGCCCGCGGCGATGCGGCGGGTGAGCCGGTAGCGATCGCTCAGCACCCGGTCAGCGGCCGTCACTGATCAAGCACCGCCTGCATGACGTCACGGGCGATGGGCGCGGCCACCGCGCCGCCGGTGGCGTCGTTGCCGGCGCTGCCGGACTCGACGAACACCGCGACGGCGACCTTGGGGTCGTCGGCCGGAGCGTAGGAGATGAACCAGGCGTGCGAGGCGGCGCCCTTCTCGGTCTCCGCGGTGCCGGTCTTGCCGGCCACGGTGACGCCGGGGATCTTCGCGGCCCCGCCCGTGCCGGTCTCGACCACGCTGATCATCATCTGCTCGAGCTCGTCGGCGATCTCGGGGGAGACGGCCTCGTCGAGCTCCCGGGGCCGCGCGGCGGCGATCTCGTCGCCGTCGGGGCTGATGACCTTGTTGACGAGGTACGGCCGCATCACCGTGCCCTGGTTGGCCACGCCCGCGGCCACCATGGCCATCTGCAGCGGGGTCATCTGGTTGCTGCGCTGGCCGATCGAGGTCTGCGCGAGCGCGGCCTTGCCCTCGTCGCGCCCGAGGCTGCTCGCGGTGACCTCCAGCGGGATGGCGAGCGGCTTGCCGATGCCGAACTTGGCCGCCTGCTCGCTGAGCCGGTCGTAACCCATCTCCAGGGCCATGGAGCCGAACGCCGTGTTGCACGAGATCGTCAGCGCGTCGATGAGCGTGGTGCGGCCGCCGCACGACTCGCCGTGGTAGTTGCGCAGCGTGATGTTGGTGCCCGGCAGCGGGAGCTGGTCGGGGGCGTCGACGGTGGTGTTGACGTCACGCGAGTCGTCGTCGCTGAGATAGGCGGCCGTGGTGACCACCTTGAACGTCGAGCCGGGGGCGTACGTCTTGTTGATCGCCCGGTTGATCAGCGGCTCGTTGTCGTTGGCGTCGAGCTTGTTGTACGCCGCCGCGGCCTTGGCCTTGTCGGGGACGGCGATGAGGTTGGGGTCGTAGCTCGGCACCGACACCATGGTCTGGATCGCGCCGGTCTTGGGGTCCATCGCGACCACGGCGCCGCGCTTGCCGCTGCGCTGCATGCCGCGGTAGGCGGCCTCCTGGGCCTTGGGCACCAGAGTGAGGTCGACGGCCGCGCCGAGCGGCGGCTTGCCGGTGACGAGGTCGACCGTGCGGCGCACGAAGAGGTCGGGGTGGCTGCCGTCGAGGTACTGGTTCTCGGTGCCCTCGATGCCCTGCGCGCTCTCGGGCGCGAAGAAGCCGATGACGGGCGCGTAGATCGGCCCGTCGGCGTACTTGCGCTGGAACCGGAACGTGCCGCCGACGTCGACCGACCGCGCCAGCGTCTCGCCGCCCGCGGTGATCTGGCCGCGCTCGTTCTGGTAGCGGGCGTAGAAACTGCGGTTGTTACGGCTGTCGGTGCGCAGCTCGTCGGCCTTGACCGCCTGCAGGAAGTTGATGTTGAGCATCAGCAGGCCGAACATCAGCAGGCAGGCCACCGAGGCTCGCTTGAGAGTTCCGTTCATCGCTGAAACACCTGGGTCAGCCCCTCGTCCTGGATCGCCTGCGGCGGTGGCCGTCGGGCGGCGTCTGACATGCGTACCAGCAGGGCGATAAGCATCCAGTTAGCGAGCAGGGCGGAACCGCCCTGCGACATGAACGGCGTGACCAGGCCCGTCAGCGGGATCAGGTTGGTGACGCCGCCCACGATGATGAAGACCTGCCACGCCAGGATGAACGCCAGACCGCCCGCCAGCAGCTTGCTGAACGGGTCGCGGGAGGCGAGGCCCGTGCGCAGGCCGCGCTCGACGATCAGCGCGTAGACCATCAGCAGCGCCATCAGGCCGGTGAGCCCGAGCTCCTCGCCCATGGCCGCGAAGATGAAGTCGGAGAACGACAGCGGGATGAGGTCGGGATGCCCCTGCCCGAGCCCGGTGCCGAGGATGCCGCCGGACCCCATGCCGAACAGGCCCTGCATGAGCTGGAAGCTGCCGCCGAACGCGCGGTCGTAGAGCTCGGGGTCGCCGGGGTTGAGATACACGGCGAAGCGGTCGCCCACGTGGTCGAAGAGCTGCCCGGCGACGAACGCGCCGCCGAGGAACAGCAGCACGCCGATCAGGACCCACGAGGTGCGCTGGGTGGAGATGTACAGCATCGCGACGAACGCGCCGAACAGCAGCAGCGAGGTGCCGAGGTCCTTCTCGAGGATCAGGACGCCGACGCTGACGATCCAGGTGATGAGCACCGGGCCGAGGTCGCGGGCGCGCGGCAGGTCGATGAGGAGCAGGCGCCGGCCGGCGAGCGCCAGCACGTCGCGCTTGGCGACCAGGTAGCCGGCGAAGAACACGACCAGGGCCAGCTTGGCGAACTCGCCCGGCTGGATGGAGAACCCGCCGACGCCGACCCAGATGCGGGCGCCGTTGATCTCCTTGCCTATGAAGGGCACCAGAGGGAGGACCAGCAGCCCGAGGCCGATGAAGCCGGCGGTGTAGGTCATGCGCTGCAGCGCGCGGTGGTCGCGCAGCACGATCAGCGTGACCGAGAACATCACGACGCCGACGGCCGTCCAGAACAGCTGCGTGCTGGCGGAGGCGAGCTTGGGCGCCTCCAGCTCGATGCGGTAGATCATCACCAGGCCGAGGCCGTTGACCAGCGTCACCAGGGGGAGCAGCAGGGGGTCGGCCCAGGGGGCGAACCTCGCCAGCACCAGGTAGGCGGCGAGCACCAGCCCGCCGAGGCCGAGGCCGTAGGTGAGCATGCCCGCGGGCACCGTGCCGTCCCGGCCCAGCCCGACGTTGGCATAGGCGACCATGACGATGGCGACGGCGGAGGCGAGCAGCACGAGCTGCGCCCCTCGCCTCTTCGCGGTCATGGGGACGGCGTCGGCGGCGTCGGCGCTCACCTAGGAGGACCTCGACGCGCTGGGGGACGCCGACGCGGTCGGCTGGGTCACCTGTTGGTCGCCGCCGGATTTGGCCTTCAAGTCGTCGATCTTGCTACGCCCTGCCTGGAGATCTGCGACGGGGATGCCGCGCCGCACCTGGTCGCGCTCGGGCTCGGGGATGGAGGACACCGAGAGGCCCGTGGCCTGCGCGACGGAGTTCAGTTGGATCGGTCCGAGGGATGTGTCCACCCCGCGGAACAAGACTAGCTCGTCACCCTGGGCGCCGACGTAGTACTGGCTCTGCGTCCAGTTGTAGCCGAAGTAGCCGCCGCCCCCGAGGACCGCCGCGATCAGCACGATCGCGGTGATCGCCACCGGCCAGAGGCGGCGGCGCCTGACACGCCGCGGGGCGGCCGCGGCGCTCGCCGCCGGGCCGCCCGCGGGCTCGTCGTCCAGGTCGTCGTCCACGATCACGGGCTGGGGAGCGGTGATCGTGGACGCGCGCCCTGCCGGCGTGTCGGGAGGTTGGGATCGCAGGCGGTTGGAGCCGGCGGCGCCGACGACCGCCGCGTCGCCCGCGACGACCTGGCCGTCCTCGATCTCGACGACGTCCGCCACGATGCAGGTGATGTTGTCGGGGCCGCCACCGCGGTTCGCCAGGTCGATGAGCTGGCGGACGACGGAGTCGGGCTCGTCGACGGTGGTGAGGGTGTGGTGGAGGGTCTCCGCGCTCACCACGCTGGACAGGCCGTCGGAGCACAGCAGGTAGCGGTCGTTGACCTGGGCCTCGCGCAACGACAGGTCGGGGTCGACCTCGCCGCTGCCGTCGAGGGCCCGAAGCAGGATCGATCGCTGGGGGTGGCTCGCGGCCTCCTCCTGCGTGATCCTTCCGTCGTCGACCAGCGACTGCACCAGGGTGTGATCGTGGGTGATCTGGTACAGCTCGCCGTTGCGGAGGAGGTAGGCGCGGGAGTCGCCCACGTGGACCAGCGCGACCCGGGTGCCCGACCACAGCATGGCGGTGAGGGTGGTGCCCATGCCCTTCAGGCTGGGATCACGGCCGACCATCTCGTGCAGCTTGCGGTTGGCGTCGCGTACCGCGGCCTCGATGGCGCTGAGCAGGTCAGCCCCGGACGCGTCCCGGTCGAGGGACGACATGGCGGTGATGGCGACCGAGCTGGCCACCTCACCGTGAGCGTGCCCGCCCATGCCGTCTGCGACGGCGAGCAGGCGCGGGCTCGCGTACGCCGAGTCCTCGTTCCCTTCGCGGAGGAGGCCGACGTCCGAGCGGGCGGCGTAGCGGAGTGCGATTGTCATTTGCGCAATTCGATGACGGTTTTGCCGATGCGAACGGGAACGCCGATGTGCACCGGAGTCGGGCGGGTGACTTTGGAGCGGTCGAGATACGTGCCGTTGGTCGAGCCGAGGTCTTCCACGATCCACTGACCGTCCTGGGGGAACAGCCGGGCGTGCCGGCTGGAAGCGTAATCGTCGCTGAGGACCAGCGTGGCGTCATTCGCCCGACCGATAGTGATTGGCGTCTCCGTGAGGTTGATGATGGTTCCTTGCAGGGGACCACCGGTAACGACCAGCTGGCGGGGCTCCCCCTTCTTCGGCTTGGCTGTTGGGCGTGCTGGTTTGGGTGCTTTGCGCGGGGCCACCGGGGCGGTCGTGCGCGATCCGAACAAGTCTGTCCGGATCACACCGACCGCGGCAATCACAAAGAACCACAGCACCGCAAGGAACGCGAGCCGGATCAGCAGCAGTGTGAGCTCGGACATGGACCGTCTGTCTACCCTTAATCGCGCCGGAACACCAGGGTCGTGCGCCCGAGCGTGACCCGGGTGCCATCCTGGAGTTCCACCCGGCGAACCGGCTGGCCGTTGACGAATGTGCCGTTGGTCGAACCAAGATCGACGAGGGCGACGTCGTGCCCCTCGACCCTCAGCTCGGCGTGGTGCCGCGAGACCCCGGGATCCACCAGCCGCAGATCGCAGTCGGTGCCCCGCCCGAGGAGCGTCACGGGGGTCGTGAGCTCGTACGAGCGCTGCCCCTGCGGGTCGTCCTGGGTGGACACCAGCAGTCGCGGCCGGCCGCCGAACGCGCTCGGCCTCGCGGCCGGGAGGTCGCTCACCGGCTGACGGATCTCGTCCTGCTCCACCGTCGCGCCCCGGATGACTCCCGAGCGGATGCGGAACAGCCCGACCGCCAGGTCGTCGGCGGTCTCGAAGCGAACCCGGACGGGTCCCACGAAGGAGTACCCCTGCTCCTTGGCGTACTCCCTGGCGAGGTTGGCGAGCTCGTGGCTGATGCTGTCGGCGTACACCTCCAGCCGCTCGCTGTCGGTCGTGGACAGCTCGACCACGAAGTCGTTCGGCACAAGGGTGCGCCCCTGCGCCACGATCGCGGCCCGCTCGTCCATCTCCCGCTGCACCGCGCTGGCGACCTCGACCGGCTGAAGGTCAGATTTGAACGCCCGCGCGAAGGCGCCCTCAACCAAACCCTCGAGCCTGCGCTCGAAGCGCTGCAGGACTCCCACCGGGTACCTCCCTTCCTCCATCGTCTAGGAGGATCGTATCCGGGTTCGTGGGCATGCACGGATCCGTGCTAGCCTTTCCACGCACTCAAAGAGGGCGAGTGGCGGAACGGCAGACGCGCACGGTTCAGGTCCGTGTGTCCGAAAGGACGTGAGGGTTCAAATCCCTCCTCGCCCACACCGAACCCGGCTGGCCGAAGCTGAAGCTTCGTCCCGTCGGGCTTTTTGATTTGGCCCCAGGGCGACCCTGGAACCCCCCGAGTGGCCTGGCAGGTCGAAGCGTAACGTCTTCCCGTCAGCTTGGCATCGGCCAGGAGACGAGTCCCTGGAATCTTCGAAGATCCTGTGGACGCGATCCCGCCGCGGGCGCCGGTCCAGGGGGGTCGCCCCTGGGAAGCCGAAGGCCCCGGCGGTCGGAGAAAGATCTCTTCCCGCCGGGGCCTTTGTACTCAGCCGGGCTTTCAGTTCACTTGCCGGGGGCTTGAACCACCGCGGGTGTGCGGGTGTTGAGCAGCTCGCCGATGAGGTCGGTGAGGCTCACCAGGCCGCCCACCCGGCCCTGGTCGTCGGTGATCAGCCCGAGGTGGGCGCGAGACTGCTGGAGCAGCGCCACGGCCTGCGGGATCGTCGTGGACGACGGCAGCCGCGGCGCCTCGCTCACGAGCTGCTCGGGCGCCGCCTCCGGGTGCAGGAGCACGTCGCGCACGTGCAGCACGCCGAGCACGTCCTCCGGCGAGCCGCTGTTGACCAGCAGGCGCAGGTGGCCGCCCCGCGCGGCCGCCTGCCGCACCGCGGCCGCCGAGGAGCCCGCCGGGACCCCGGCGGCCTCGGCGATCGGCACCATCAGGCGCTCGACGGACTGCGACTGCAGCCGCAGTGCTCCGGTGAGCAGGTCGTGCTCGTCGCGGTCGAGCAGGCCCATGCGCGCCGACTCGCCGACCAGCATCGCGAGCTGGGGCGGCGTGCGCGCGGTGGCCAGCTCGTCCCTCGGGCGCACGCCGAAGGCGCGAAGCAGAGCGTTGGTGATGCCGTTGAGCACCGCCAGCAGCGGCCGGACGACCCAGGTGAAGCCGCGGAACGGAAGCGCCAGCCCCATCGCGGCGCGCTCGGGATGGGTGAGCGCCCACGACTTGGGCGCCATCTCGCCGATGACCATGTGCAGGAACGTGACGATCGCCAGTGCGATGACGTAGGCGATGGCCAGCCGCATGGACTCCGGCACGCCGACGAGCCCGAAGAGCGGTTCGAGCAGGTGCTCGATCGCGGGCTCGGTCACCATGGCCAGGCCGAGGGAGCACAGCGTGATGCCGAGCTGCGCCCCGGCCAGCATGAGCGAGAGCTGGCGCGCGTTGCGCACGGCCGCGCGCGCGGCGGCCTTCTCCAGGGCCCCGCCACCGGTGGCGGCCTCCTCCAGCCGGTGCCGGCTGGAGGACACCACGGCGAACTCGGCGGCGACGAAGAGCCCGTTGCCGATCAGCAGCAGCACGCTCAGCAGCAGCGCGGTCGTGGTGCTCATCGGGCCTCACCCCGCGTGCCCGCCGGGTCGGCGACGCGGGGCGCCAGGCGCACCCGCTGGGGGATCCTTCGCTCGACCGCGAGGACGGTGAGCACCGCCAGGTGGCGCCGGGACCTTTCCGGGTCCAGCAGGTCGAGGTCGGGCTCCATGGTGACGGCGACCTCGTCGCCCGCTTCGGCGATGCGGCCGAGGCGGGCCATGATCAGGCCGGAGACCGTCTCGTAGTCCTCGCTCTCGGGCAGCCGGAGCCCCGTGGCCCGCTCGACCTCGTCCAGCCGCAGGGCGCCGGGAAGCTCCCAGGCGCCGTGGCTGCGCCTGACCGCCTCGGCCGGCTCGGGGTCGTTCTCGTCGGCCAACTCGCCGACCAGCTCCTCGGCAAGGTCCTCCATCGTGACGACGCCCGCGAGGCCGCCGTACTCGTCGATGACGCACGACAGCTCGCCGTCGGTCGCGCGCATCCGCTCCCGCAGGGCGGGCAGCGGCAGCGTCGCGGGCACCAGGAGGGGCGCGACGGTGATGCGGTCGAGCCCCACGTCGTCCCCCTCGGCGCGCAGCAGCTCGCGAAGGCCGGTCGTCCCTACGACGTCGCCGTCGGGGCCGAGCACGGGGTAGCGCGAGTGGCCGGACGCCTTGACCGCGTCGAGCAGGTCGGCGGCGGTGCCGCCGGCGCGCAGCGACACGACGCGGGGCCGGGGCACCATGACGTCCTCGGCGATGCGGTCGCCGAACTCCAGGGCCCGCTCCAGCAGGTCGGACAGCGGCTCCGACAGCCGGCCCGCGGCCTCGGAGTCGGCGATGATCCGCGCCAGCTCCTCGGGGGTGGCGCCGTGCTCGATCTCCTCGACCGGCTCGACGCCGAACAGGCGGAGCAGGCGGGTGGCCGAGGTGTCGAACAGCCGGATCACCGGCCCGGCGACGGCGAGGTAGAGCAGCGTCGACCTCGCGAGCCGCTTGGCGACCTGCTCGGGCCGCGCGATGCCGAGGTTCTTGGGGGCCAGCTCGCCGAACACCATCTGGATGACGGTCGCGACGACCAGGCCCAGCGCCACCGCGATGCCGGGCACCGCGCCGGCGGGGACGCCCGCGCCGGTGAGGCCCGGGGTGAGCAGGGGCGTGAGCGCGGGGCCGGTGACGAAGCCGACCAGCAGCGTCGTCACGGTGATGCCGAGCTGCGCGCCCGAGAGCATGAAGGAGAGCCTGCCGGTGACCTTGAGGGCCCGCTCGGCGGCGGCGTCCCCCGCGGCGGCCTGCTGCCGGAGCACGGCACGGTCGGCGGCGACGAACGCGAACTCCTGGGCGACGAAGTAGCCGGTCGCCAGGGTGAGAAGTAGTACGGCCGGGAGGCCGAGAATGGTGCTCACAGGGACGCCATCCCCTGTTGAATCGAACCCGTGCTGACGCACGGGCAGGTACTCCACGGGTCCGGAGCGGACACGACTGTCCTTTCACTAGGGGTCGTCGTCAACGGTAACGGTCCGGTGGTTGCCAATGTTTCCCGGGACTGCGCATTGGTGACTTAGTGTGACTCTACGTACTTTTACATGAGAAAACCTTGGTGACGAAGCTTCGCGGGCAGGGGGCCGTGGCGTTAGCTTCGAAGCACAGCGGCTACAGCCACAGGACGGGGAAAGACGACGTGGGCGACAGGCCTGGACATCGGGAGACGCCGGACGACGCCGGGCGGCGCGAGGGGCCGACCCGTGCCCTGCGGCGTCCCGGAGGTGAAGGGGCCTACAACCCCTCCGCGGGCCGCGGCGACGAGGCCTACTCCGCCGGTCAGCCCGCCTACCGCGTCCCCCCGCCCGCCGGTGGGGGCGGGCGCGGGCGCGGCGACGACGCGGCGGGCGGTGCGACGACGCGGCACGCGCCGCCCGGCGAGGCCTCCCAGCTCGGCGCCGAGGACGGTTCGGGGCGCGGCGGCAGGTCGCGCGTGTACGGCAAGCCCAGGCCGGGCAGCTCGCCGGTGCGGCCGCTGGGGGGCCCCGAGAAGGAGCGACGCCCCCGCGAGCCCAAGAGGCGCGACCCGCGCCGCACCGGCCGCATCGCGCTCCGCGCGCTCGCGGTCCTGGTCGTGCTGCTGGTGGTCCTCGGCCTCGGCGGCTTCTTCTGGATCGACTCCCGGCTCCAGGCCGTCGACTCGCTCACCGACTACGAAGGCCGCCCGGCCGCCACCCCCGGGCAGGACTGGCTTCTGGTCGGCTCCGACAGCCGGGCCGGGCTGACCGCCGCCCAGCGCAGGAAACTGGCGACCGGCCGGGCGCCCGGCAAGCGCACCGACACCATGATGCTGCTGCACGTGCCCGACGGCGACGGCAAGCCGACCCTGGTCAGCCTGCCCCGTGACTCCTACGTGCCCATCCCCGGCCACGGCAGCGACAGGCTCAACGCCGCGTACTCCTTCGGCGGGCCCAAGCTGCTCGCCCGGACGGTGGAGAAGGTCACCGGCATCCGCCTCGACCACTACATGGAGATCGGGTTCGGCGGTTTCGTCGGCATCGTGGACGCCGTCGGCGGCGTGAACATCTGCGTCAAGGCTCCCATCAAGGACCCGAAGGCCGGCATCAACCTGAAGAAGGGCTGCCAGGACATGGACGGCGGCACCGCGCTCGGCTACGTGCGCACCCGCGCCACCGGCAGCCTGCCCGACTTCGACCGCACCCAGCGCCAGCGTCAGTTCTTCTCCGCCGTGGTGAAGAAGGCGGCGGCCCCCGGCGTGCTGGCCAACCCGTTCCGGTCGATCCCCCTGGCGATGAGCGCCACCGACTCGGTCGCCGTCGACCCGGACACCGGCGCCTTCGACATGCTCGGGCTGGGCCTGGCGATGGGCGGCGACCCGGTCACCACGGCGGTGCCCGTCGGCTCGCTTCCCACCATCAACGGCGCGTCCGTCGTCAAGTGGGACACCCAGCGCGCCCTGCGCCTGTTCAACGCGCTGGCCGAGGACAAGCCGGTGCCCAAGGACGTCCTGTCCAGGTGAGCGACGCCCCGGCCGCGACGCGGCCGGGGGTCCTGGCCTGCGGCTAGTGTGTTGGCATGCCCGAGCTTCCCGAAGTGGAGTCGCTCGCCGAGTTCCTGCGCGAGCGGGCCGTAGGCCACCCCGTCGCGGGCGTCGACGTGGTGGCCTTCCAGGCGCTGAAGACCGTCGACCCGCCGGTGTCCTCGCTCGGCGGCCTGGAGGTCACCGGGGTGACCAGGCACGGCAAGTTCCTCGACCTCGACTGCGACGGCCTCCACCTGGTCATGCACCTGGCCCGCGGCGGCTGGCTGCGCTGGCGCGACGACCTTTCGGGCGCGAAGCCGGTGCGCCCCGGCAAGGGGCCGCTGGCGGTGCGGGTGCGGCTGGCGCCCGGCGACGACGGCCGCGCGCCGGGCTTCGAGCTGACCGAGGCCGGAACGCAGAAGCGCCTCGCCGTGTACGTCGTCCGCGACCCGCTGGAGGTGCCGGGCGTCGCGGGCCTCGGCCCCGATCCGCTGACGCCGGAGTTCACCGCCGACACGCTCAGGGGCATCCTGAGCGGCAGCCGCACCCAGATCAAGGGCCTGCTGCGCGACCAGAAGGTGATCGCCGGTATCGGCAACGCCTACTCCGACGAGGTGCTGCACGCGGCGAGGATGTCCCCGTTCAAGATCGCCGGCTCGCTGGGCGACGAGGCGGTCGACGAGCTGTACGAGGCGATCGTCACCACGCTGCGCACGGCCGTGGAGCGCTCGCGCGGCATGGCGGCCAAAGACCTGAAGAGCGAGAAGAGGTCGGGCCTGCGGGTGCACGGGCGCGCGGGGCAGCCGTGCGAGGTCTGCGGCGACACGGTCAGGGAGGTGTCGTTCGCCGACTCCTCCCTGCAGTACTGCCCCACCTGCCAGACCGGCGGCAAGCCGCTCGCCGACCGCCGGCTGTCCCGCCTGCTCAAGTAGGCGCGGCCCTCCTGCAGGGAAAAGGGGAGCCGCACCGCGAAACCCCGAAAGTACACTCCGTTATCATCGATAACCGTCTGTTAGCGGGCGGAAGGCGGGCGGAGCGGGGACAATGGACGGTATGAACGTCCCAGAGATCGAGGCCAAGGCCGTGCCGGACGACGTCTACCTGCTCGACGTGCGCGAGCCCGACGAGTGGCAGGCCGGCCACGCGCCCACGGCCGTCCACATACCGCTCGGCATGCTCCAGCAACGCGTCGACGAGGTGCCGGCGGGCGTGCCGATCTACGTCGTGTGCCGGGTCGGCGGGCGGTCGGCCAACGCCACCGCGTGGCTCAACCACGTCGGGCGCCAGGCGATCAACGTGGGCGGCGGCATGCGCTCATGGGCCGAGGCCGGCCGTCCGATGGTCACCGACACCGGGGGGCAGCCCTTCGTCGCCTAGCCGCCCGCCCCGGGCGGGCCGGTGAGGCGGCCCGCGGGGCCGGGCGCGGGCCGCCTCGGGAGATCACGGGTCCGCCGCCGGGCGTGGCTGGTCGCACACGTGGCTGGTCGCGCCCGTGGCTGGTCGCGCCTGTGGCCGGTGCGCGGCGTGACGGCGCGCGGCTCGTCGGCGGCGTGCCCGCCCGGAGGCCGGCGGACGGGGCCGTGGGACGACCGTGATCTGTCTCACTGTGGTCAGATGTTCGCCGATGAGGCAGGATGAGGCGCTGACTGCATAAGTGAACGCGGGAGCTCGGGTGCACCGGGCTGAGAGGGCAGCTGGTCCGCTGCCGACCGCCTGAACCTGTCCGGGTAATGCCGGCGTAGGGAGTGTGCGATGACGTCCGCCGTCGGCGAGGCCCCCCTGACCCTCGACGAGGCTCCTCCGCGGACCCTCGGAGTGCTCGACCAAGGCGCTTTCTGGGCCAACCTCGGGGTGAGCCTGCTGGGCTTCTCCGGAGCGCTCTACCTGCTCAACCCGCTCGGCGACGCCCCGCTGAGCCTGACCGCCGCGGTGCTCGCCGCCGTCGTGGGCAGCCTCGTCGGCACCGCCATGGTGGGCCTCGCGGCCGTGCCCGGCGCGCGCACCGGCGCCCCGGCCATGGTGCTGCTGCGCGGACTGTTCGGAGCCCGGCTCTCGTACGTGCCGACCGTGCTGAACATCGTGCAGATGCTCGGCTGGGGGGCCTTCGAGCTGTGGGTGATCGCCACCGGCGCCCGCGCCATCTTCGGCGACGCGGTGCCGTACGGGGTGTGGGTGGTGGCGGCGGGCGCGCTAACCGTCGCGCTGACGATCCGGCCGCTGGGCGCGATCCGGCTGCTGCGCCGGTTCGTGACGGCGGGCGTGGTGGTCGCGATGGTGTGGCTGTCGGTGGCGCTCGTCCGCGAGAGCCCGGCGCTCGGCGGCGGCGACTGGAACGCCTTCGCCCCCGCGGTCGACTACGTGATCGCGCTGTCGGTCTCCTGGGTGCCGGTGGCGGCCGACTACGCCCGGCACTCCAGGTCGAGCCGGGCGGCCTTCACCGGCGTGGTCACCGGCTACACGATCGCCCAGGTGGCGTGCCTGACCCTCGGCATCCTCGCGCTGGCCATGGTCGGCAACGACCCCGACCGGGTGTGGGACGCCTTCGTCGCCGTGCCGCTCGGCGCGGTGTTCTTCGGCATCCTGGTGCTGCGCGAGGCCGACCAGTCGTTCGCCAACGTCTACTCCACGGCGATGTCGCTGCAGAACCTCCTGCCGAAGGTCGACCGGCGCGTCTTCTCGATCGGCGTCGGCGTGCTGACGACGGTCGTCGCGCTGTTCGTCGACGTGACCTCCTACGGGGCCTTCCTCGGCGTGATCGGCGCGGTGTTCGTCCCGATGTTCGCCGTCCTCGCGGTCGACTACTTCGTGCTCGGCGGCGCCGCCCGCTGGGACACCTCGGCGGACGCGCCTGCGCGGTGGGCGATGGTCGTGCCCTGGGTGCTCGGCTTCGTCGCGTACTGGCTGGTCACCGCGACGCCCACGGTGCCCTGGTGGGACGACCTGTGGGCCGCCCTGCGCGGGGTGATCGGGTTCGAGCGGCTGCCCTGGATGAACGCCGCGCTGGCCGCCTTCCTGGTGTCGGCGCTGGTCACGCTGCTGGTGGGCCGCCTCGGCCGTCCGCGGCCGGGCTCCGGCCGTCCGCTGGACGCGCCCGCCCGGCAGGCCTAGAGGACGGCGCCCTCCAGGCGCAGCAGCCGTTCCTTGGCGGCGGGCCCGCCGGCGTAGCCGCCGAGGCGTCCCCGCGCCTCGACCGCCCGGTGGCACGGGATGACGACGCAGACGGGGTTGGCCGACAGCGCGTTGCCGATGGCGCGCAGCGCCTGGGGCCGGCCGATGCGCTCGGCGATCTCGCCGTGGGTGGTGACGCTGCCGTACGGGACTCCCATGGTCATCTGGAGCACCGTGCGGGCGAACGGCGTGGCCAGCCGGAGGTCGGCCGGGAGGGTGAACGCCCTGAGCCTGCCGGCGAAGTAGGCGTCGAGCTGACGCCTGATGGGGTCGAGCCGCCGGGGGTCGGGCCCGATGAACGAGCCCAGCTCGCGGGCGATGCGTGCGAAGACGACGTGTTCGTCCTCGTAGCTGCAGGCCACCAGGCCGCGCGCGGTGACGGCCAGCGCCAGCCGCCCGAAGGGGGTTTCGGTCATCCCGAACGCGATGTCGGGCGGGGTCTCGCCCACGTAGCCGGGGGACGTCACCCGCACCAGGGCCTCAAGGTCACCCGCGGTCATGGCCCCTCCTCCCGGTGCGACTACCCGCAGCGTATCTGGCGCGGAGGGCCGGGGCGGCCGTGACGGTTCCCGGCGCGGACCGGCGCGTCGCGCCTCGTGGGAGCCCTCCACCACACGCACGGGGAGGCGGCGCCGGGGACACCGATCGGCTGATGCCATCATTCGCCCATCGAAATGCCTCAGACCGTGCGGGGAAAACGGGCACGATGGAGGTCATGAGTGACGACAGGGTAGAGAACGCCGACGACTGCATCGCCCTCAACGTCATCGCCAGCTCCGCCAGCGCCGTCGTGGCCCTCGATCGCGACCTGTCGGTCCTGGTGTGGAACCCCGCCGCCGAGCGGTTGTTCGGCTGGCGGGAGGCCGACCTGGCCGGCCGCCGGGCGCCGCTGGTCCCCGAAGAGCTGATGGCCGAGCACAACGCCGTGCTGGAGCGCGCCCGCACCGGAGGCCCCGTCTCCCTGCGCACCAAGCGCCTGCACAGCGACGGCTCGTTGCTGGACGTCGGCGTGGACATCAGCGCGCTGCGGTCCGCCGCCGGCGCGCTGCTCGGCTACGTGAGCGTCTACCACCCGGTCAAGGACGACCACGCGGCACGCGACCGCGGGGCGCGCCGGGCGCGGCTCGTGCGGCGGCTCACCGACGTCGTCGCCGACATCAACTCCGAGCTGGAGCTGCCGCACGTCCTCGACCGCATCGCCGAGAGCCTCAGCGAGCTGACCGGGGCCGACGCCGGCGGCTTCGTCCTGATCGAGGACGAGCGCCTGCGCCTGGTCAGCACCCACGGCCTGCCGCAGGACCTTCGGGGGGCCACGGCCGACCTGCGCACCAGCCTCGTCGGCAAGCTTCTGCGCACCGGCAAGACCGTGCTGCTGGAGACCGGCGACCAGGCCGTCCTCGACGAGCTGATCTGGTCGGAGCTGCGCGGCCTGCACACCATCGCGCTCGGCGTCGCGGCGGTGGGCGGGCGTCCGTACGGAGCGCTGTACGCGCTGTTCGCCCAGCACAAGGCGGGCCACGTCGAGCTGGAGCTGCTGGAGCTGCTGGCCGGGCACGCCGGCATCGCCCTGGCCAACGCGATGGCCTACCAGGACGTGGTGCGGCAGCGTGCGCACGAGCGGGCCGTCGTGGACGCCAGCGCCGACGGCATCGCCGTGCTGGACGAGGCCGGCGCGGTCCGGCAGTGGAACCCGGCCGCCGAGGAGCTGACCGGCCTGCCCGCCGCCGAGGCGCTGGGCGGCAGGCCGCCGTTCCCGCTGCCCGCGCCCGGCGAGAAGCTGACCACCCAGTTGCCGTCCGGCCGCTGGCTGGACGTGGTCAGCGCCGAGATCGGCGGCACGGCCGAGCTGGTGGTCGACTTCCGCGACGTCACCCGCGCCAAGGAGCTGGAGGAGGCCAAGGACCTGTTCCTCGCCACGACCAGCCACGAGCTGCGCACGCCGATCACCGTCGTCCAGGGCTTCGCCGGCACGCTGGACGCCCGCTGGGACAAGCTCTCGGACGTCGAGCGCCGTTCCGCCGTGCGCACCATCGCCGAGCGGTCGAGGTCGCTGGGCCGGCTCATGGACCACCTGCTGCTCGGCGCGCGCGCCGGGGCCGACGAGCTGAAGGTGCGGGTCGAGAGCTTCGACCTCGGCGAGCGCGTGCGCGCGGCCACGCTCGGCATGCCGGCCCTGTCCGACAAGCACCGCGTCGAGGTGGACATCCCCTGCGACCTGCCATCGGTGGACGGCGACACGCTGGCCACCGACATCCTGCTCGGCCAGCTCCTGGAGAACGCTTTCAAGTACTCCCCGGACGGCGGCCTGATCCGGGTGGCCGCGTGGCAGGAGCACGACACGGTCGTGGTGGTCGTGGACGACGAGGGGGTGGGCATCGCGGCGGACGACCGCGACCGGGTGTTCGAGCGGTTCGTGCAGGCCGACAGCGGCGACCGCCGCCGGTTCGGCGGCGTCGGGCTCGGCCTGCACATCGCGCGCAGCCTCGCCAGGGCGCAGGGCGGCGAGGTCACCGCGCACGCGGGGCCGGCGGCCGGCACCCGAATGCGATTCGTTCTACGCCGCTCATCGGCCTATATCGAATCCGACACACCGAAGCGGTAACGAGCTGGTCACGGATGGACTCACCTATTGTCGAATCTGCACAAGCTGTGATCGCCGTGCGGTTTCCAGATCCATCCAACGGGGCATTTCGGTCGTACTGGGATGTGTTTTCCTCAGGGGGAATGCAGGAGAACGGGGAAGTGAGGGCGTCGTGCTGTTGCCGTATGCGCCGACCAGCGTCGCCATCGCACGCCGGCGTCTCAGCGCCGACCTGGAGACACGGGGCATCTTCTCCGCCGCCGTCGAGGACGCCGTCCTGGTGGTGAGCGAGCTGCTGAGCAACGCGTTGCGTCACGCGCATCCGCTGCCGTCCGGCCAGATCATCGCCACGTGGGAGTGGGCGGAGGACCATCTGGAGGTCACGGTCAGCGACGGCGGGGCGGCCACCGAGCCGCGCGCGGGGCGTCCTGCCCTGTCCTCGCTCGGGGGGCGGGGGCTCGGCATCGTCGAATTCCTGGCCGAGCGCTGGGGGGTGCGTCACGACGGGGACATGACGACGGTGTGGGCCGTCCTGCACGCCCCCATCGCTGTCCTCAACCAGGGGAATCGGACAACCGAAATAGGGGCCCTACGGGAGTGCGGGTAGCCCTTCCCTGCTCACCGGGCACGACATGCACCGCGGGCCGCCCCGGCCGCTGCCCAGTTCGCTGCCGGCGATCCTGATGACCTTCACGCCCGAAGCCTCCAGGCGCGCGTTGGTCTCCACGTTGCGCTCGTAGGCCACCGCGACGCGCGGCGCCAGGGCCAGCGTGTTGTTGCCGTCGTCCCACTGCTCCCGTTCCGCCGTCACCGGGTCGAGCCCGGTGTCGATCACCTTGACCCGTTCGATGCCCATCGCCTCGGCCGCCGCCTCCAGGAACGGGCGCGGCCCGGAGACACGCGGCTCGTCGCCGTCCGACGGCGTCACCGTGTAAGCCTGCAGCGAGTAGGCCACCGGCGGGTACATGACGACGGTGTCCACGTCGACCATCGTGCAGATGGTGTCGAGGTGCATGGTCGCGCGGCGCTGGGCGATCGGCACCGCCAGCACGGTGTGCGCGAGGCCGGCCGCGAACAGCCTGCGGCACAGGCGCTCGACGCCGGCCGGCGTCGTCCGCTCGCCGGTGCCCACGGCGACCACCCCGGGCGCCATCAACAGGACGTCACCGCCCTCCACGTGCTCCAGCCAGGGCTCGTACAGGTGCTGGGTGGCGGCGAACCTCGGGTGGTAGGTGTAGATCAGCCGGGTGAGCATGGACTCGCGGGCGCGGGCGGGCATCGCCAGGCTGGCCACCGCCACCCGGTCGCCGATCCACACGCTGGAGTCGCGGGTGAACAGCAGGTTGGGCAGCGGGTCGACGACGAAGTCGTGCCGGTCCATCAGGTCGTACACCAGGCCGCGGCCGGTCTTCAGCTCCTCGCGGGCGAGCCCGGCGATCAGCGTCTGGGCGAGGTCCTCGGGGTCCAGGTCCTCCAGGTGGCGGCGGGTGAGGTCGGCGAGCCGGTCGCCGAGCTGCCGGTCGGCCAGCACGGCCGGGATGATCTCCTGGCGCGCGGTCTCGTACTCCAGCGTGTCCTGCAGCAGCTCGGTCAGGTAGAGCACCTCGACCCCGTGGTCGCGCAGCGCCTGGGCGAACGCGTCGTGCTCCTCCTGCGCCCGGCCCACCCACGGGATCGCGTCGAAGAGCAGCTTGTCGTTGTTGCGGGGGGTCAGACGCTTCAGCTCGGCGCCCGGCCGGTGCAGCATCACCGTCGTCAGCCGTCCGACCTCGCTGTCGGCACCGTTCATCATCCGGCCCTCCGCCTTCGAAGCAGTCATTCCGACATCCAACCGTAATGGCGGATGAAAGCCTCAGGGCGCGCGAGGTGGCGCGGAGCACCCGGCGCGCCGGGCGCCCCGCGCCGGAAGGGCGTCTACCTGCCGGAGATCCTGCCCACGAGAGTCACGGCGGCGATGGCCACGAGGGCGACGACCGCGATGATCAGGAGCAGCTTCACGATGCCGAAGACGGCGGGGATGATGAACACGAAAACCACGTACAGGGCGAGCAGGACGCCGAGTACTGACAGCACGGTGCGGGCCATGGAACGAAGGTACGCCCGCCCGGTCCCGGTCGCGAGGGTGATCGGCCGCATGGGGCGCGGATCGTGACCTTCGCCGAAGCCCGGGTCCTTACGAAGTGATGACGAGGGCTCGTGGAACCGGACGGCGCCCCCCTAACGTGGTGTGTCTCCTCGCTGGCGAGCCGAATCGCCGAGTGATTCCTCTAAAGTCGGCGATTAGGATGAAAATGGATGAAAAGGCCGATGGGACGGGGCGTGAACCATGAGCGGGTCGTCCCCGTCGCGGATTCTCGTCGTGGACGACGACCCGACCGTGGCCGAGGTGGTCGTCAAGTATCTGGAACGTGACGGGCACGTGGTCGAAAGCGTCCGCGACGGCGCCGAGGCGCTGCGCCGGGCCCTGGCCGACCCGCCCGACCTGCTCGTGCTCGACCTGATGCTGCCCGGCATGGACGGCCTCCAGATCTGCAAGAAGCTCAGGGAACGCTGGCCCGTGCCGGTGATCATGCTGACCGCGCTCGGCGAGGAGATCGACCGCGTGGTGGGCCTGGAGACCGGCGCCGACGACTACGTCACCAAGCCGTTCAGCCCCCGCGAGCTGGCGCTCCGCGTCCAGTCGGTGCTGCGGCGCGCACGCGGCGCCCTGGTCACCACCGGCACCGGGATCCTGCGCGACGGCGACCTGGTGGTCGACGTCGGCGCGCACGAGGTGCGGCTGGGCGGGCGTGAGATCACCCTCACCGCCCGGGAGTTCGACCTCCTGGCCTACCTGATGCGCAACCCCCGGCAGGCGTTCAGCCGCTCCGCCCTGCTCGACCAGGTGTGGGGCTGGTCGTTCGGCGACTCCTCCACCGTCACCGTGCACGTCCGCAGGCTGCGGGAGAAGATCGAGGCCGACCCGACCGCGCCCCGCCGGATCGTCACCGTGTGGGGCGTCGGCTACCGCTACGAACCCGTCGACGACCTGGACGTGCTCGATGACGCCGACGCGGTGGCGGACGAGACGGCGGGGCCGCCGTGACCGGCGGCGCCCGCGAGGGCCGGCCGTGATACTGCAGATCCTCGCCGTCACCGCCGGCCTCGGGCTGGCGATCTCCGGGCTCGGCCTCGGCGTCCTGTGGATGCTCCGCGGGCGCTCGATCGGCATGGTGCTCGCCGTCGTCGCGGTGATCACCGTCTCGGCCACGCTCGCGGGCGTGGTGGCGATCACCATCGAAATGGTCATCGAGGGGCGCTCCCGGGACATCGTGCTCACCGTGGTCGCCGTCGGCGGCATGGTCGGTCTGGGCGTCTCGACCGTCGTGGCCCGGCGGGTGGTCGCGGCCAGCAGGAAGCTGGTCGCCGCCGTGGAGGCGGTGCCGCCGTCCCTGGCCTTCACCCCGCCGTCCGGCCCGCTGCCCGCCGAGCTGTCGACGATCTCCCAGGCGCTCGACCAGGCGTACGAGCGGCTGCGCGAGGGACGCGAGCGCGAGCGGGCCCTGGAGGGGGCGCGGCGCGAGCTGGTGGCCTGGGTCAGCCACGACCTGCGCACCCCGCTGGCGGGCATGCGCGCCATGGTGGAGGCCCTGGAGGACGGCGTCGTGACCGACGACGCCACCGTGCGGCGCTACCACAACCAGATCAGGGTGGAGGTGGACCGGCTCTCGCACATGGTGGAGGACCTGTTCGAGCTGTCGCGCATCCACGCGGGCGCCCTGCGGCTCTCGCCGAGCCGCATCGGCCTCGGCGACCTGGTGGCCGACGCGCTGGCGGGCGTGGAGGCCCTCGCCAAGGCGAAGGGCGTGCGGCTGAGCGGCGACGCCCAGCCGGCGCTGCCGGTGTACGCGGACGCGGCCGAGCTCGGGCGGGCCGTGCGCAACCTGGTGGTCAACGCGATCAGGCACACGCCCGAGGACGGCACGGTGGTGGTGCGCGCGGTGGCCGGCGACCGGACCGCGCGCCTGTCGGTGGCCGACTGCTGCGGGGGCATCCCCGAGGACGACCTACCACGCGTCTTCGACGTGGCCTTCCGCGGCGAGGCCGCGCGAACCCCCGGCCCCGATGGCGGCGCGGGGCTGGGGCTCGCCATCGCGCGAGGCATCGTCGAGGCCCACCAGGGCGCCATCGCCGTCGTGAACGAGGGCGCGGGATGCCGCTTCGACATCGTGCTTCCGCTCTCGGAACCCGCTGCCTGACCGGCGCGGGGCGGGCTGGGACCCGTTGGCGGGCACCGCCTCGCGCCCGGCGGCCTCCTCGCCCTCCGCGCCTTCCTCGCCCTCCGCGAGCGAGTCCAGCGCCTCGGACATCGCGCGGAACGTGGGGCAGGGCCAGCGCCACATGCAGCTCCGGCAGCGCAGGATCGGGTTCGCGACGTCGCTGGTGATGCCGCCGGCGTCGCGGGGCTGGTGCAGGTCGATCAGGCGTAGGCCCAGCTCGGTGAAGCACACGAGCTCCTGGCGTGCGGCGGCGAGCAGGTTCAGGTCGTCCACCGTGAGGCGGGTCGTGATGGGGACGTACCCGTCGCGGTTGATCAGGGGACGCAGCGGCAGTGCGGCGTCCCCCCAGGCGCGGGCCCTGTCGGACCGGGCGAGGATGGCCTCAAGCCGCTCGCGCATGACGTTACGCTGGGGATCTTCGGGTTGGTCACTGTTCATCGGCGTCGTCGGGCCCGTCGCACTCCACGCCCGCCCCTCCTCATCGTCGAAGTGACGGCCGGGTGCGGAGGTTCCGGGCCTCCCCCCCTTCCGGCCGAGCCGGTGTCGCATAGCGTCAAGCTTTGCGCACTTAGCGTTTCCATGGGGCTGAAACCGGGGACAAAGGGCTGACGACTCTTCGGTTATGGCGGTAGAGCGTGACCCGGGGGCGGTACGGCGCTAGTGTGCCCGCTGTGGAGCTCAAGGTCTCGACTCGATCACATGCCGGCCACGCTGTCTTGACGGTCGTCGGCGAAATCGACCTCTATACCGCGCCCCGACTCCAGGCGGAGTTCACCCGCCTGCTGGAGACCGGGCCGGAGCGGGTGGTCATCGACATGTCCGGCGTGGAGTTCTGTGACTCCACGGGCATGAACGTCCTGCTGTCCGCGCTCAAGCGCATGCGAGAACGCGGGGGCGTGCTGGAGGTCGCGTCGCCGCGTCCGGCCGTCCGCAAGATCCTGCAGGTCACCGGGCTCGATTCGGTGTTCACCGTGCACGACACCATCCCGGCGGAGCTGCTCACCGCCGAGCATCCGGGGTAGCCCGCGAACGGCCCGCGGAGGCGGGGAGGACGAGCACCGGTGGCGGTCGCCATCGGTCTTCGGCGCGCCGGGGCGCCCGGCGGGCGGCCACGGTCAGCCGTCCGAGCCGTCGGTGAACCGGGCGAACAGCGGTGGGGCTGCCATCGCTCGTCCCGAGCCGCGGGAGCGGGATGGGCGGCGACGGGTGGTCACGATCGGTCGTCCGAGCCGCCGGCGAGCCGAGCGGAGAGCGATGGGTGGCTACCATCGGTCGTCCGAGCGCAGATAGACCGGACGAGGAGCGATGAGCGACCCATCCGCACAGCCTGACACCGCGGTCGTCGTCCCTGCCAAGGACGAGGCCGACCGCATCGGCGCCACCGTCAAGGCGGCCCTGGCCATCCCCGGGGTCGCCCTGGTCGTCGTGGTCGACGACGGCTCGGCCGACGCCACGGGGCAGGCCGCCGCCGCGGCCGGCGCCCGTGTCGTGCGGCACAGCCGCAACCGCGGCAAGGCCGCCGCGATGGAGACCGGCGCCGAGGCCGTGCGCCTTCTCGACGAGGGCGTGCCCCGGCACCTGCTCTTCCTCGACGCCGACCTCGCCGAGACGGCCGGCGAGGCCGCGCCGCTCATCGAGCCGGTCCGCGCCGGCACGGCCGACATGACCATCGCCAGGTTCACGGCCCGCGTGAGGCTCGGCGGCCACGGCTTCGTCGTCCGGCTCGCCCGCGAGGGCATCCGCCGCGCCTGCGGCTGGGAGGCCACCCAGCCCCTCAACGGCCAGCGCTGCCTCACCCGCGCGGCCTTCGAGGCCGCCCGCCCCCTGGCCCACGGCTTCGGCGTCGAGACCGCCCTCACCATCGACCTCGTCCGCGCCGGCTTCCGCGTGACGGAGGTCGAGGTGCCGATGTCCCACCGCGCCACCGGCACCGACTGGCACGCCCAACTCCACCGAGCCCGCCAGTTCCGCGACGTGGCCAGAGCCCTGGCCCCCCGCGACCCCGGCCTCGCCCCCCTCCGCCAAGCCATCCGCCCGACCCGCCCCCCGAGATAACCGTCTGACCGCCTAGAGGTGGTCGGCTGCCCGCCGCCGAGACGGTGCCCGCGGCGCAGCCTTCCAGAGGCGACCCGCACGAGCCCACGTCCCTCAACGCGCAGGCAACCGCTCACGGGCCGAAAGACAGTCGTCCTCGGCCCACCGCCGGGCCGGCCGCCGTAGCCGGCGCCGACTTCGCCGTGCCCCGACTCGCTGTATCGGCGCCGGGAGAAGCCGGTCCGGTGAGCGGGGGGTCTTCGGCGACGTCCGAAGGCGTGATCGTGCACGCGCACGCCCATCGGTCCACCGCCGGGCCGGCCGCCGACTTCGCCGGGCTCCGACTTCGCCGTGTCGGCGCCGGGAAGCCGATCCGGTGAGCGGGAGTCTTCGGCGACGCCGGAAGGTGTGTCGAAGGCACGGGCCCGCCGGTCCTGCCCTCAGGTCCGGTGCGGTGAGTCGGGGGCGGCGACGTCGGCGCCGCTTACGGTGGGGGGCGCATTGGCGTCGTGAGTGTGGGGGGTGTGCTGGAATCGTGCGGTGGACGGGGACGGGTGGGGCGCGCGGGGCTGGGTGGCGGGCGTCGCCGTGGGGGGTGTCGGGCTCGCGATCGTTCTGACGATCGCCATCGGGGCGCTGGGGCCGTCCGCCGTGGTGCCCGCGCTGCCCGGGGCCGGGTGGCAGCCGCCTTACTCGCTGGACGCCCGCCCCGACGGGCACCTGGTCATCGCGATGGAGGCGGCGGCGGTCGTGCTCGGCGCGGTGGGCCTGGCCGCCGCGCTGCTCGCCGTACGGCGGGGACGCCGGCCGGATCCCCGGCTGCTGCTGCTGGCCGGGTGCCTGGCGGCGGCCGTCCTCGCGTTCCTGCCGCCCTCGGGGTCGGCGGACCACCTCAACTACGCGGCCTACGGACGCATGGCGGTCCTCGGCCACGACCCCTACGCGACCGGCGCCGCCGACCTCCCCGGCGACCCCGTGGCGCGGGTGGTGGAGATCCCCTGGCAGGAGGAGCCGAGCGTCTACGGGCCGGTCGCGACCGCCGTCCAGGCCCTGGCGAGCCTGGTGGGCGGGGAGTCCGTACGGCTGACCGTCTTCGTGCTCGCCCTGGTGAACGCGACGGCGTTCGTGGCGACGGCGCTGTTGCTGCACCGGCTCACCCACGGCGACCGGGCCCGGCAGGCCCGCGCGGCGCTGCTGTGGACGGTGAACCCGCTGGTGATCTACCAACTCGTCGCCGGGATGCACGTGGACACCCTCGCCATCGTCTTCATGGTCGGCGCGCTCGCCGCGGGGGGAGGCCGGCGGTGGTGGACGGCCGGCCCACTGCTGGGCCTGGGCGTCGCCGTCAAGGTCAACGCGGGCCTGGTCGCGCTCGGCCCGGCGTGGGAGCTGCGACGGTCGCCCGCGCGGCTCGCCGTCGTGGCGGGAACCGCCGTGCTCACCACCGTGGCCGCCTACCTGCTCGCCGGCCCCGACTCGCTCGACCAGGTGCTGACCGCCAGCAAGTCCATCTCCTGGGCCACGCCCTGGCACCTCGTCCAGGCGCTGCTCCAGACGCTCTTCGGCTCGGGCGCCTACCGCGCCTGGATCCAGGCCGGCTCAATGCTGCTCTTGGTGCTGCTGTCGGCGTCCCTGCTGCGGGCCCTGCGCCGGCACGCCGAGGCAGGTGCGCCCACGAGCGCCCCCCGGCCCGCCGCCTCTTCGCTCGGGGGCGCACCGGCGGGCGAGGCGGCCTGGGTGGCGACCGCGGTGGTGGTCGCGTGGCTGTTCTCCACCCCCTACGCGCTGCCGTGGTACGACGGGCTGGCCTTCGCGCTGCTGGCGCTGGCGCCCGTGACGGCGCTGGACGGTTTCGCCGTCGCCCGGACGGCCGCGCTTTCGCTGGCGTACCTGCCGGCCCGTCAGGCGGCGCAGCCTCCCGACCTCAGCTGGCTGGGGACGGTGGTGCGGGGTCAGGTGGTGCCGTGGATCCTGCTGGCGCTGACGGCGGCTCTGGCGTGGTGGGCGCTGTACGCAGCGCGCGGATCGACGCCGCGAGCGTCAGCGGCACCGCGACCGTGAGGGCCATGGCCGGGATGGCGATGCCCGAGTCGTTGACCAGGAAGCCCGCCAGCGCGGTGGTCAGCACCCCGAACAGGCCGGCGCGCAGCACCGGTGCCTGGGCGTAGGCCAGCCCCAGCGCCGAGGCGCCCCACCGCGACGGGCGCGCGAGCACGAGGTACAGGAACGCCAGCGCGACCAGCGACAGCACGGTGAGCTGCCAGTTGCCGAGCGTGCCCAGCATCGCGCCGATCTTGCGGGTGACCACCGGCACGGCCTGCCCGTCCACGACCTGCTGGACGAACGCGCCGAGGTGCGTGCGACCGGCGCTGGGCCGCAGCCAGTCGGCGACCGCGATGGCGCCGACCAGCACCGCGCCGGCCGCTCCGGCGATCGCGAGCTTGCCCGCCGTGACGCGGCGGCCCGAGAGCAGCATGAGGAAGACGGCGTATCCCAGCACGAACGCGGGCACGCCGCCGAAGTCGGCCCCCCAGCCCGGCCATCCGTCGGCGAAGATCGCCAGCAGCCCGTACGCCGCGCAGACCGCCAGGGCGAGGACGCGGCGGCCCCGCTCGATCAGCATCTGCGCCACACCGGCGAGCGCCAGGATCGTGCCGGTGGCGTACACGGCGAAGGCGATGTTGCCGAAGCCGTAGAACCGCCCGCCGGTGACCGGCTCGTAGCCGGTCACCGCGTTGACCTGCAGCCGCGAGCCCGTCATCACGTCGGCGAGCAGGGCGAGCGAGGTGACGCCCGCGACCACCGTGAGCGGCCCGAGCACGTGCGAGCGCCACGGCCCGGCGAACGCGAGCCCGGTCAGGGCGCCGGCGAAGCCCGCGATCGTGACGACGAGGGCCGCCATCGGCCACGGCGAGCTCCACCAGGGGACGAGCTGCGCCAGGAAGGTCGACACCGCCACCGCGCCGGCGGCGACGGCCGCCACGCGGGTGGCGGCCAGCACCCGCACCCCGCCCCAGCGGCGGCGGAACGCCAGGGCGGCGAGCCCGTAGAACAGCACCTGCACGGCCACGAGGACGGCGAAGAACGGGGCCCGCACCCGCACCAGCACCCGGCTGGCCAGATCGGCGTCGGCGAGCTCGGCGACGGTGGCGGCGACGCCACCGGGGGCGTCGCCGTCGGACACCCATGGGCGCCCGACCGCCCCTCGCGGCACCGGGGCGCCCAGCACGCCGAGGACGGTGGCGGTCACGTCGGTCACGGTCACCAGGGCGTCCTGGCGGGTGGAGGTGGCGGTCAGGTGGCCCCGGCGGAACGGCTCGCCGCCGGGGGACGGCCCCCGGGCCGCGGCGACGTGCAGGTGCGCGGCGGCGGACACGTCGGACAGGCCCGCCACCAGGACGGTCGCGCCCGCGGGGGCCCGGCTCAGCACCTCGCCGACCCGCCGGTCGGCGTTCGCGACGGCCTGGGCGCGGGCCTGTGGGGTGAGCTCGGGCGGCGGTGCGCCGGCGGTCGCGAGCCACGCGCGGGCCAGGTCGTCGACGTCCACCACGACGAGGGCGTGGCGGCTCAGGTCGCCGAGGCCCTCGACGCCGCCGGCGTACGCCGCCACCCTGCCTGACCGGTCGGCGGCGGCGAGCGCGGCTCCGGGGCCCGCCGCGGCCACCGAGCCGCCGGCGTCGCGCACGGCCTGGCCGAGCAGGCCGAGCGCGGCCCGGTAGGAGGTCGCCGCGTTGTAGGACGCCAGGCCCTCCCACCCGGGCACGCTCGCCGAGCCGTCGGCGTCCGCCCGGGGGGCGGCGGGCAGGACGCAGTCGGCGTCGGCCGACCCCGCCCGCTGCCCCGCCGACACCGTGAGCCACCCGGCCACCGGGCAGGTGCTCGCCCGATCGGGCCGCGGGTAGGCACGTGTGGACATCGAAGCCGCCCCGCCCTGCCCGACCAGCCCCCACAGATGAGGCGTCCCGCCCTGGCTCAGATCTCTCCATTCCAGGCCGGGAATCCCGACGAGCACCACGGTGCCCGCTCGCCGTGCGAACGCCTCTACGTCGCCCTCAGCTCCACGGAGACCCCATCCCGCGGCCGGCCCCCCGGAACCCCGAGCCAAGCGCTGAACACCCGAACCCCCAGCCGAACCGTGACGAGTCGAACCCTCAGCCGAACCGTGAAGAGTCGAACCCTCAGCCGAGCCGTGAAGAGGCGAACTCTTAACAGCCGAACCGTGAAGTATTGATCCCTTAACAGCCGGACCCTGAGCCGAGCCGTGAAGAGGCACCGAACCGTGAAGAGGCACCGGCCCTTGAAGAAGCGCTGCCCCCCGGCCTGAAGCGGCCCTATGCGCTGCCAGGTCCCCGATGACCCCGTCCGGCACCCCGGCATGGGCCGTACCAGCACAGAGCACCACCAACACCCCGGCGACCACCAGCGCCGCCCACCTGGCGCCCCGGGCCAAGCGAACGCCGAAGACCGCCTCGACGGCGTTCCGCCTGCTCACCGAAAATCCTCACTCCTGGCTGGGACGGCTCCGACTCGCAACCCTAATGCGACCCCCACCCGAGCCGCCCCGCCCGACCACCCGCCACCCAAGCGCACCCGGGTCCCCGCCGTAAACGGCGCCGCCCCCACCGCCCCACACCCCGCCGCCCCGGCGCCGGGTGGGCAGCCGGCGGGCGGGGAGGCGGGTCTGCGGGTAACGGTCACGGGTGGACGTCGCCCTGGGTGGTCGGTCGGGATCACGCGCGGTTGAGAGTGCCGGTTCTCCTGCCGTCAGCGGCGCCGCCCTCGCCGTCCCGCACCCCGCCCCGGCGCCGGGTGGGCAGCGGGCGGGTGGGTGAGGCGGGTCTGCGGGTGACGGTCACGGGTGGACGTCGCCCTGGGTGGTCGGTCGGGATCACGCGCGGTTGAGAGTGCCGGTCGCCTGCCGCCCCCACCGCACTCGTCCCCGCCGCCCGGTGGATTGGGAGCGCCGGCTGGGCGCGGGTGGTTGTCGGGGGGAGGGGGCGGTAGCCTGCGACGTCGTGAGGACTGGAGTGGGCGGCGGGAGGGCGTGGTGGGGGTGGCCGCTGGCGCTCCTGGTTCTCGGGGTGGCGGCGGTGCCGCTGGTCGCCCACTGGCTGACCAATCCGGCTGACCAGCGTCTGGTCGATCTCGACGTCTACCGCACCGGGGGCGAGAGCATCCTGCTCGGGCTTCCCGTCTACGACGTGATGACGCCCGCGCCGCAGCTTCTGCCGTTCACCTACCCGCCCGTCGCGGCCCTGCTGGCCGTGCCGCTCGCGCTGATGTCGTGGCCGGTGGCGCAGTGGGTGTGGACGGCGGGCGTGCTGCTCTGCCTCTTCGTGACGGTCTGGCACGGCTTCCGCGAACCGCTGAGCCTCGCCCGGCGCCCGGCCTGGGCGGCGCCCGCGCTTCTCGGGCTGCTGGCCGTCGCCTGCCTCTACCTGATGCCGATCCGCGACCAGGTGCGCTTCGGCCAGGTGGACATCCTGCTGGTCATGCTGTGCGCCGCCGACTGCCTGGCCCGCAGGCCCTGGTGGCCGCGCGGGCTGCTGATCGGCCTCGCCACGGCGGTCAAGCTCACCCCGGGCGTCTTCCTGATCCTGCTGCTGCTCACCGGCTTCGGCCCCGGAGCCCGGCCCGAGCAGCGCAGAGCCTTCTTCACGGCCGTCCTGACGACCACGCTGCTGACCCTCCTGCCCTTCCTGGTGATCCCGCACGACGCCGCCCAGTTCTGGTTCTCCGCGCTGCTCGACTCCGAACGGCTCGGGTCCAACACCGGCACCACGAACCAGTCGATCCGTGGAATGCTGCTGCGCCTCTACCTGCCCGACTGGCTCACGTCGGTGCTGTGGCTGGCGCTGGCGGGCCTGGTCGCCTGGTTCGGCTTCCGCGCGGCCCGCCGGGCCCTGCTGGGCGGCGACATGCTCGGCGCGGTGGCCCTGACGGGCCTGATGGCGGTGCTGGTCTCCCCGGTGGCCTGGATCCACCACCTCGCCTGGGTGGTGGTGGCCCTGGCGGCCCTGGCCATCCCGGGGAACCCCCTGCTCACAACCGCCGCTCCGTACGACGGCCCGGGCCGCGCCTCTCCAAGAGACGGCCCGGCCCCCGCGCCGCGAGACGTCCCGCCCCTCGCGCGGGACGCCGGGCCGGGCCGGGCGGTCGCGTCCGGACAAGGTTCGGAGGTCCACTCCCGGGCGGTCGCGTCCGGGCAAGGTCCGGAGGTCCATTCTCAGGCGGTCGCACCCGGGCCGGGTCCCGAGGGCCACGCCCAGGCGGGCGTGCCTCGGCGGGCCCCTGACACCCCCGCCATGCCTCAGCAGGCTTCCGAGGCCCACATCCGAGGGGTCGTGGCCCGAGGGGCGTCCGACGCCCATGGCCGAGCCGCCGGCATGCTCGACGACCCGGCGGCGCGCATACGTCTCGCGGTGGCGGCCTGGATCTTCTACGTGGTCCCCGTCCCCTGGTGGGGGGTCACGCTCCGCGCGGCCGAGATCCCCGTCCTCAGCCCGGTGGCGGGCAGGATCGTCCAGGACGCCTTCGGGCTGGGCGCCCTGGTGCTGGTGTGGCTGCTCGCCCGGCGCACCCGATCACGCTGACGCGGGCAGAGCCGTCTCACGTGCGGCCGGCCGCGGACGGCCAGGCGGAGCGTGCCGCTGGCCGCACCCGGCGTTCGCGGTGCGGGGGCGGGGGTGGGCGGCTGGGGTCGCAAGGCGGTGCGTGGGCACCGGTGGCCATCTCTCAGACGGGTGAGGTGGAGCGTGTCGCCGGACGCGTCGGGCGTTCGCCGTGCGGGGTGGGGGTGGGCGGCCGGGGTCGGCAAGGCGGTGAGCCGGCAGCGGTGGCCGAGGCGTTGGAGGTGGTACGCCCCCTGGTGTGCATATATGCCAGGTGGGCGGGTCCTTACGGGCGGTAGCCTGCTGGTATGCCGATCGCCTACCTGGGGCCCGAGGGCACCTTCTGCGAGGCCGCCCTGCGGATCCTCGACCCCGGCGCCGAGCGCCTGCCCTGTGCCAACGTCACGGCGGCGCTGGAGGCCGCGCGGGGTGGCGACGCCGAGGCCGCCGTCGTCCCGCTGGAGAACTCCGTCGAGGGCGCCATCACGGTAACGCTCGACGAGCTCGCCTGGGGGCGGCCGCTCCTGATCACCGCCGAGCTGCTGCTGCCCGTCGAGTTCTCCCTGCTCGTGCGGCCGGGCACCGGGCTGCCGCACATCAAGCGGGTCTTCACCCACCCGGCCGCGCTCACCCAGTGCCGCAACTACCTGGCGCGGCAGCTTCCCGACGCCGTGCTGGTCGCCGCCCCCTCCACAGCCGCCGCCGCGCTGGAGGTCTCCATGCCCGGCTCGCCGTACGACGCGGCGATCGGCCCGGCCATCGCCGGCGAGCACTACGGGCTGGTCGAGCTGGCGGCGCGCATCGGCGACCGCGACGACACCGTCACCCGGTTCGTCCGCGTCGCCCGGCCCGGGGCCCTGCCCGCGCCCACCGGCGCCGACCGCACCTCGCTGGTGGCCTTCCTCAAGGACGACCACCCCGGCGCGCTGCTGGCGATGCTGAGCGAGTTCTCGGTGCGCGGGGTCAACCTGACCCGCATCGAGTCGCGGCCCACCGGAGACGGCATCGGCCGCTATTTCTTCCACTTCGACGCCGAGGGCCACATCGGCGACGCCCGAGTGGGCGAGGCGCTGTCCGGCCTGCACAGGCTCTGCGCCGACGTGCGTTTCCTCGGCAGCTACCCCCGGGCCGACCGCCTGGCGCCCCAGGTCAGGACGGGCACCGGCGACGCCGAGTTCAGCGAGGCCGCGGGGTGGCTGGCCAGGGTCCGCGCGGGCGAGGTGTGACCGGTCTCTCGCGGCACCGGTAATGCGCGCGAGCGCGGGCCCGGACATCGGTAGCCTTGTCACGTGATTGACCTGCGTACCCTTCGTGACCACCCCGACCGGCTCCGGGCGTCGCAGCGTGCCCGCGGCGAGGACGACTCCGTCGTCGAGACCCTGCTCGCCCTCGACGAGCGCCGCAGAAGCGCGCTGACCGGCTACGAGACGCTGCGTGCCGAGCAGAAGAGCGTCGGCAAGTCGGTGTCCGCCGCCTCCGGCGACGAGCGGGCGGCGCTACTCGCGCGGGCCAAGGAGCTCAGCGCCGGTGTGAAGGGCGCCGAGGCCGAGGCCGAGAAGCTCGCCAAGGAGCTCGACGAGCTGCTGTCGTCCGTGCCCAACGTCGTCGAGGAGGGCGCCCCGGTGGGCGGCGAGGACGACTACGTCGTCCTGGAGGAGGTCGGCGAGAAGCCCCGTTTCGACTTCACCCCGCGCGACCACCTCGAACTCGGCGAGATGCTCGCGGCGATCGACACCGAGCGCGGCGCCAAGGTGTCGGGGGCCCGCTTCTTCTTCCTGAAGGGCGTGGGCGCCCGGCTGCAGCTCGGCCTGCTCAACATGGCGATGCAGCAGGCCATCGAGGCCGGCTTCACGCCGATGATCACTCCGGTGCTGCTCAAGCCCGAGGCGATGGCCGGCACGGGCTTCCTCGGCTCGCACGCCTCGGAGGTCTACCGGCTGGAGGCCGACGACCTCTATCTCGTCGGCACCTCAGAGGCGCCCCTGGCGGCCTACCACTGGAACGAGATCCTCGACGGCGGGTCGCTGCCCATGCGGTACGCCGGGTGGTCGTCCTGCTTCCGGCGCGAGGCCGGGTCGTACGGCAAGGACACCCGGGGCATCATCCGCGTGCACCAGTTCGACAAGGTCGAGATGTTCTCCTACTGCCGCCCCGAGGACGCCGTCCAGGAGCACGCGCGCCTGCTGGAGTGGGAGAAGCAGATGCTCGCGAAGGTGGAGCTGCCGTACCGCGTGATCGACATCGCGGCCGGCGACCTCGGGTCGTCGGCGGCCAGGAAGTTCGACTGCGAGGCGTGGCTGCCCACCCAGAACCGCTACCTGGAGCTGACCTCCACGTCCAACTGCACCGAGTTCCAGGCCAGGCGGCTCTCTGTGCGCTACAGGGACACCGACGAGAAGCCCAGGCACGTCGCCACCCTCAACGGCACCCTGGCGACCACACGGTGGATCGTGGCCATTCTGGAGAACCATCAGCAGGCCGACGGCTCAGTGGTGGTTCCCAAGGCGCTTCGCCCGTACGTCGGACTCGACGTGCTCGAACCGGTCAAATAGCCCGTTAGACCAGATACCACTTACTGTCAAGATAGTAAGTGGTATCTGCGTTCTACGGCTGTTATGTCCATTTACTACGTTGCTAGGTCGGTATACGACACGAAGGCGGAGTTCGCTTTGCGCGAACTCCGCCTTCTGTGTGTCAGTGGTCAGACGGCGCGGACCTGTGACGCCTGCGGGCCTTTCTGGCCCTGCGTGACCTCGAACTCCACCCGCTGCCCGTCTTCGAGGCTACGGTAGCCGCTGCCGACGATCTCGGAGAAGTGTACGAACACGTCCGGAGCGTCACCGTCCGGAGCGATGAATCCGTAACCCTTCTCGGCGTTGAACCACTTGACGGTTCCCTGAGCCATTAAAGCTCTCCCTGCGGTTGATCTTGGGGCCCACACCTCGCGAGCCCCGGGTTGTGTCGCACAGCTTCCCGGGGCCGCTCAGACAGTCAAGCTGGTTCTGCACATCGGGTTCAGCTAATACAACGCCACCACATCTAACACTATCGGAGCCCCTTTGTTCCCCCGCATGGCGAGATTTTTCGCGGCCCGGGGTGAGGGGTGGCCCATGCGCCGACACAAGGCAAACTGGAGCTGTTATGGTCAGCCCCAGACTCATCGCCACCGATCTCGACGGCACCGCCCTGCGGTCGGACGGCACGGTTTCCCCCCGTACGGCGGCCGCCTTCGCGATGGTGGAGCAGGCGGGCGCGATGCTCGTGTTCGTCACGGCCAGGCCACCACGCTGGATGAGCGACGTGGCCAGCGCCGTGCGCCATCGCGGGCTCGCGATCTGCGCCAACGGCGCCCTCGTCTACGACCTGCACACCGAGGCGATCGTCGAGTCGCACCTCATCGAGGCCGAGGTGCTGGCGGAGGCGGTGAGCCGCCTGCGCGACCGGCTTCCCGAGCTCAGCTTCTCGGTGGAGTACGAAGGCGGCTTCGCCCACGAGAGCGACTTCGGGCTTGGCGGCTGGGACAGCCTGCAGCTGACCGGGCTCAAGGTGGGCGTCTCCGCGCTGATCTCGGAGCCCTGCGCCAAGCTGCTGGCCTTCCACCCCGACATGAATCCCGACTCCCTGCACCTGCTGGTCGAGGAGGTGGTGGGCGACCTGCTCACCGCCACCCACTCCAGCGGCAGGGCGCTGATCGAGATGAGCGCGCAGGGTGTGACCAAGGCCACGGCGCTCGCCAGGCTGGCCACCCGCAACGTCATCGAGCGCGGAGAGGTCGTCGCGTTCGGCGACATGCCCAACGACATCCCCATGCTGACCTGGGCCGGGACGTCCTACGCGGTCGCCAACGCCCACCACGACGTGCTGGCCGCCGTCACGCACGTGACGGCGGCCAACGACGACGACGGCGTGGCCGTCGTCCTGGAGAAGCTCTTCGGCTGACGGCTCCCCTCCGCGCGCCCGGGGCGCGCGGAAGGGGTGCCCGGCTACAGATAGGGGCCGGAAGCGCGGTGCGGCTCCTCCTGGGCCTGGGAGACGCCGCCGGGAAGGGCGCGGCGCATCTGCTCAAGCTGGGCCCGCGCGGCCATCTGCTGGGCGAAGAGCGTGGTCTGGATGCCGTGGAACAGGCCCTCCAGCCAGCCGACGAGCTGGGCGTGCGCCACCCGCAGCTCGGCGTCGCTGGGAGGCGGGGTGTCGTCGCCCGCGAACGGCAGCGACAGCCGCTCCAGCTCCTCCACCAGCTCGGGCGCCAAGCCGTCCTCCAGCTCCTTGATGGAGCTCTTGTGGATGTCCTTCAGGCGCTTGCGGCTGGCCTCGTCGAGGGGTGCGGCGCGGACCTCTTCGAGGAGCTGGCGGATCATGCTGCCGATGCGCATCACCTTGGCGGGCTGCTCGACCAGCTCGGCGACGGAACGCTCCTCGTGCTCGGTTTTGTCGCCCTCCACCGAGAGGCCCTGCGGGCCCACGACCACGATGTGCGGGGTGCTCTCCTCAGCATTCATGAGACTCAACCTAGCTCACGGCGCCAACAGGACTTTCCCGATGTGAGCACTGGATTCCAGGATGCGGTGGGCCTCGGCGGCCTCCGCCATCGGCAGGGTCGCGTGGACGATCGGGCGGATCGCCCCGGCGTCCAGCAAGGGCCACACGTTCTCCAGGACCCCCCGGACGATGACCCCCTTGTCGGGGACCGGGCGGTGACGCAGGCCGGCCGCGTGGATCCAGGCCCGCTTGGCCAGCAGTGCGCCGATGTCGAGCTCCCCCTTGGCGCCGCCCTGGAGCCCGATCACCACCAGCCGCCCGCCGGCGGCCAGCGCGGTGACGTTCTTCCTCAGGTACTTGGCCCCGACGATGTCGAGGATCACGTCCGCGGAAACCCGCTCGGAGAAGTCCTCCTCGCGGTAGTCGATCGCCTCGTCGGCGCCGAGCTCCAGGCAGCGCCGCACCTTCGCGGGCGACCCCGCCGTGGCGACCACCCGCGAGCCGAACGCCTTGGCGAGCTGGATGGCGAACGTGCCGATGCCGCTCGTGCCGCCGTGGACGAGAAGGGTCTCCCCGCGCCTCAGGCGCGCCGCCATGAAGACGTTCGACCACACCGTGCACGCCACCTCGGGCAGGCCGCCCGCCTCGACCGTGCTCACGCCGGCCGGCACCGGCAGCACCTGCTCCCACGGGACGGCCACCCTCTCGGCGTACCCGCCGCCGGCGAGCAGGGCGCACACCTCGTCGCCCGGAGAGAACCCCTCGACGTCCTCGCCGACCTCGGCGACCACTCCGGAGCACTCGAGCCCCAGCAGATCGGAGACGCCGGGGGGCGGCGGGTACAGGCCGCGGCGCTGCATCAGGTCGGCGCGGTTGACGCCCGCCGCCGCCACGTCGATCAGGACGTCTCCCCGCCCCGGCCTGGGATCGGGCACCTCACGCCACTCCAGTACCTCAGGTCCACCGGGCTCGGAAACCACGATCGCGCGCATGTGATCAAGGTAGACGGGTAGCCAAGTCGGCGGTTGACCACGTTAGTAGTGATAGCGAACGGTAATCTTCAATTGTTTGCTGCCCCTTTAGCCCAGTCCCAAGGGGGAACACGGTGGCACGACACGATCGTGAGGATCCTCATTCCCTCGAAGAGCAGCTCGCCTGGCTCGACGCGATCAAGGAGAACGAGGAGCCGCCCGTCCCGGTGACCGTCGCCGCGGACGACACCGTCGTCTCGCCGTATCCGAACGATCCGTGGAGCCACGTGCCGGCGGAGCCGCCGGCGTCCCCGTCGCCGATGTTCCGCGCCGCCGGCGAGCCGCCGCGCGGGGGCGCGCAGCCCGACGACGGTCCGGGTGAGCGCTCCGGCGACACCGCGGAGGTCCCGCGCGCCGCGGCCGAGAGCCTCGGCGGATGGCAGACCGGTGACGACCCCTGGGGCAGGCCGGGCGACGACAGGTGGGGGAAGCCCGAGGAGCCGTGGGGCACGCCCGACGCCTACTCGTCCGGCTCCTCCGGGCCGGTCACGCCGCCGCCCGCGGGCAGCGCCCTCGGCGAGCGTCCCGCCGCCTCCTCCGGCAAGAGCGCCTTCGGCGAGCGGCCGTCCTCCGCCGGCGCCCTGGGTGAGCGGCCGTCCTCGGGCGGCGCCCTGGGCGAGCGTCCGGCGTCCACCCCGGGCGAGGCCGGGCGAACGGAGTCCGGCACCGGCGCCTTCGGCCTCCCGTCCGGCGGCTTCGGGGACGTCAAGCCGTCCGCCGGGGCCTTCGGCGAGCGCGGGCTGTCCGCGGGCGCGTTCGCCGAACGCCGTCCGGCGACGGAGACCGGCGCCTTCGGCGAGCCCCTCTCCGGCTCGGGCGCCTTCGGCGAGCCCGCCTCGCCGTCCGGCGCCTTCGCCAGGCCGGTCGTCGAGGAGCCCTCCGGCGAGCCCGCGGGCGAGGCGCCCGCCGCCGCCGGTTCCGCGACGCCTCCGGCGTCCCCCGCCGCGCAGCCGGTGAGCGAGGACACCGACAGCTTCACCTTCGGGTCGCTGGCCGAGAAGCCCTCGGGCGGCACCGGTTCGGGCTGGCCCTCCGCCGGCCTGGCCTCCTCGGCCACCAGGGCTCCCGCGGGCCCGGCGTCCCCGGGCGCCGGCGTGACCGGCGGCCGGTCGTCCAAGGGCGCGACGGAGGCGCCCGAGCCCTCCGGCGAGCCGGAGCCCGACACGTCCGACACTCGGGCCCTGCGGGGGTGGCCGGACGTCCCGCGCCCGGCGGAGCCCTCCGTCGAGGCCGACCCCGAGCAGGAGCGTTTCAACGCCTTCGCGTCGTCCGGCGTGGACGCCGACGACATCGTCGTGCCCCGCGTGGAGCACGTGGTGTACGAGCCGGAGGAGAAGGCCGCGCCGCCGGCGCCCGCCGCGGGCGAGGCCCGGCCGGCGTCCGCCTCGCAGCCCCTCGCCGCGCAGCCGCCGCGCGCGCCGGCCTCCCCGCCCGCCACCAGCCCGCCCGCCACCAGCCCGCCCGCCACCAGCCCGCCCGCCACCAGCCCGCCTGCCACGGCTCCGCCGGCGCCCGCCCAGGAGGCGCCCGCCGCCGAGGCCGCGGCGGCGCAGGAGGCCCTGGAGGAGCGCCAGCCGTACCGGCCGCGCCGGCGCCAGTCGACACCCGCCGACGGCCCTCAGCCGGCCTTCGGCGCCCCGTCGCGCCCGCAGGGAGCCCGGGGGGCGGCCAAGGCGGCGGTCGGCACCCGGCAGACCGCCGACAGCCTCGACCCCGTCTCCCTGCTCCGGGGGCGCAAGAACGCGCCCGCCGGCGGCTGGCGCAGGCTCGTCTTCAAGGCGTCCGCCGGGCTGATCAAGCCGGGGGAGTCCGGCGAGGTCCGCCGCCGCCGCGAGCTGCTCGCCAGGGCGCGCACCCCCGTGGCCACCGGGCACCACCGCGTCGCGGTGCTCAGCCTCAAGGGCGGGGTCGGCAAGACGACGACCACGGTCGGCCTCGGCGCCACCCTGGGCTCGGTGCGCGGCGACCGCGTGATCGCCGTCGACGCCAACCCCGACCGCGGCACGTTGTCCGACAAGGTGGAGCTGGAGACCTCGGCGACCGTGCGCGACCTGCTCAACGAGCGGCAGCAGATCAAGCGGTACGTCGACATCCGCGCGTTCACCTCGCAGGCGCCGTCCCGGCTGGAGATCCTGGCCTCCGACCGCGACCCGTCGGTCTCCGAGGCGTTCAGCGCGGCCGACTACCAGACGGTGGCGCAGGTGCTGGAGAACTTCTACTCGATCTGCATCACCGACTGCGGCACCGGCCTGCTGCACTCGGCGATGTCGGGCGTGCTCGGCCTGGCCGACCAGCTCGTGCTGGTCAGCTCGCCGTCGGTGGACGGCGCCAGGGCGGCGTCGGCCACGCTCGACTGGCTGGAGGCCCACCACTACGCCGACCTGGTGAAGGACGCCACCGTGGTGCTGTGCAGCGTACGGCCGCGCTCGAAGTCGACCATCGACCTCGACAAGCTGGAGGCGCACTTCGCCGCCCGCTGCCGGGCCGTCATACGCGTGCCCTACGACCCGCACCTGGAGGAGGGCGCCGAGATCGACCTCGACCGCCTGCAGCCGGGCACCCGCGAGGCCTACCTGCTGCTGGCCGCCTCGGTGGGCGACGGGTTCGGCGGCCGCCCGCTGTGATCGCGCGGCGGCCGGGCCGGGGCGGAGGGTGTGGGATTCGAACCCACGAGGCCGTCGCCGACCTGGCCGCTTTCAAGGCGGCTGCACTCGTCCACTATGCGAACCCTCCAGTGCGACACCAACGATAGCGGGGCCGCGAAGCCGCTCGCGCGGGAGATTCCCGGATCACTCGTAGGGTTCGGCGGGCTGGTCGACGCGGGTGAGGCCGGTGGCCTTCATCTCGGGGGCGACCGTGCCCTTGGGCAGCTTGTCGTACGGGGTCGCGACCCACGTGCCCGTCACCTCGACCCAGGTGTCGTCGGGCGGCGGGGCCACGCCGACCACGGCCACCCTGAGCGGGAACGCGTCGGCGGCGCAGCACCGCAGCTGCATGCGAGTGAGGTACCACTGGCCGCGCTTCTTGGAGCGGGCGACGAAGCCGGCCAGCCTGACGGGCTTGCCGGTCAGGGAGCGGTTGGTGTCGCCCCAGGCGCGCCCGATGAACTCACCCAGCGGCATGACCGTCACGCGGTCGCCGGCGAGGGCGCCGTACCCGTCGAGCACGGTGGGCCGGGGCTGAGGCGTCTCGTCGCGCCCGGCGGCGAAGGAGCCGAGGGCGGGCGGGGTGATGAGGAAGATGGCCATCACGGGCAGGCACAGCAGCCAGGCCACCCGGGGGCCGTGCCGGTGCCCCGCGTGCCCGGCGTGCCCGTCGTCCGGACTGTTCTCGCGGGCCGTGTCCCGGCCGTCCTCGGACGCCTCGCGCGCCCCGGCGTCCGGCGCGCGCCCGTCCGCCCAGGGCCCGTGCTCCGGCGGCCTGCGGTCGGGGACGAAGGGCCTGCGCCACTCCTGCACCAGCCCCATCACGCCGAGCAGGAAGACGACCAGCCCCGCCGCGATCAGCAGGGGGCGGAAGCCGGGTTTCACGTAGTTCAGGTAGGTCGTCGACAGGGCGGAGATGCGCAGCAGCGCGCCGCCCAGCAAGGTCAGCACCAGGCTCTGGGCCATGCGGTTCACAGCAGCGCCCACCCCACCAGCGCGCTGACCGCGACGGCCAGCGTGAAAGTCAGGGGGACGAACCGGAGGGCGAACGCCCGCCCGAACGTCCCCGCCTGCAATGCGATCAGTTTCAGGTCGACCATGGGCCCCACCACCAGGAACGCGAGCTTCGCCGTCGGGGAGAACGCCGTGAGGGAGGCGGCCACGAAGGCGTCGGCCTCGGAGCAGATGGACAGGACGACGGCCAGCAGGGCCAGCACCAGCACCGACAGCCACGGCACGCCGGCCACCGCCGACAGCCAGGAGCGGGGGACGACCACGCTGAGCGTCGCGGCGGCCAGGCCGCCGACGACCAGGAACCCGCCCGCGTGGAGCAGGTCGTGCCGCATCGCCGACACGAACGCCGCGTGGCGCGACTGGCCGGGCGGCACGTGGCGCGGAGGGACGCGCAGCCACTCGCGGCGGCCGAACGCCTGCCAGGCCCACCCGGCGAGCACGGCGACCACCAGCGAGGCGGCGAACCGGGCGACGACCATGAGCGGCTCGCCGGGGAAGGCCACCGCGGTGGCCACCAGGACGACGGGGTTGATCGCCGGGGACGCGAGCAGGAAGGTGAGGGCCGCTGAGGGGGCGACGCCGCGTGACATCAGCCCCGACGCCACCGGCACCGACGCGCACTCGCAGCCGGGCAGCACCATGCCCGCCGCCCCCGCGACCGGCACGGCGGCGTACGGCTTGGCGGGCAGCAGCCGGTTCCAGACGGACGCGGGCACGAACGCCGTGATGGCGGCCGACAGGGCGACGCCGAACACCAGGAACGGCAGGGCCTGCACGCAGATCGCGACGAAGATCGTCGACCAGGTGCGCAGGGCCGGCGCGGTCAGGTAGGGCGCCAGCAGGACGTTGCCGAGCACGAGGAAGCCGACGAGGGCCGCGAAGACCCAGGGCAGGACCTGTGCCTCCGGAGCTCGACGTCCCCACGTCGGCGGGGGGACCGGACTGTCGGGCTCGGCCGCCCAGTCAAGGCTGCTTCGATCGCTCATCAATGGTTCGGTGATGTCTTCGGATCTCGGGAGAGCCAGCAGGAGAAAGTTTCACGTTCCTTCGACGCCCTGACGCTACACCGTCAAACCCGCTGGAGCTGCCCAAGCAGCCAACTGGGGCCCGTGACCTCCGCGCCCAGCTCCCGGACCCGCCGGCGCAGCTCGCGGTCGGCGGTGACGACCAGCACCCGCTCCCACGGCCGGGTCGTCCTGATCTCGCGCACCGTCTCGACGATGGCGTCGTCGCCGTTCCCCGGCGCGTCCACCGCCGTCACCGGGCCCTGGGAGCGCAGGCCCCTGGCCGCGCCCTCGACGACCATGATGAGTCTCGGGAACCACCTGGCGGGCGCGGGAAACCCCTCCGGGGGGCGCAGGCCGCGCCGCGCGAGCTCCTCGACGTCCGCCAGAAGCCGCCTGGCGGCCCCCGCGCGGTCGCGCCACCAGCCGTGCTCGGCGCGGGCGCCGACGATGTTGGCCGCGTCCAGGACGACGACGGACGGCGGCAGGGCGAGCTTGATCTGCGGCCAGCTGTGCGCGAAGCCCGGGTGCAGCACCTCCCCGGCGTCGCGGTTCCCGGCGTGGCCGGGGTCGCGCCCGTCGTCGTCCCGGGCCCCGGCTTCGGCGTGCCCGGCTCCGGTCTCGCCCCCGGCCGGCTCGCCCCCGGCCGGCTCGCCCCCGCCTGACTCGACGACGACCGGCTCGACGACGACCGGGACGGCCGCGCCCGTCTGCTCCACCTCCGCGACGATCTCGACCGCCACCCGCAGGGTCTCCCCGGCGATCTCGTCGGCGCGCAGCCACCGCATCGCGGTGCTCTCGCCGTTCGCGGGCGCGGCGGGCAGCAGGGTGGCCGCCTCGGCGATCACCGTCGCGAACGACCAGCCTCCGTGGTCGTCCAGGTGCACCCCCAGGATGCGCAGCTCGTCGGCCGCCAGGGCGGCCTCCTCCAGCGCCTCGCGCAACGCTCCGGCGACGGCGTCCTCGTGGCTGTCGAGGGCTCCGCCGGGCAGGCCCCAGGTGCCGCCGTGGTGGCTCCACCCGGACCGCTTCTGCATCAGGACGTGAGGGGTTCCCTCGTCGTCGAAGTGGACGGCCAGCAGGCCCGAGGCGCCGTACAGCCCCCAATGCCGGTGGCCCTGATCGCACACGGCCCAGCCGTCGCCGTCCTTCACCGCCATCTTTCCATCCTGCCGCAACGCGGCGGGCGCGTCCCCCGTCGCCCACCCCGGTCCGCCGGGCGCCGTCACCCCGGCCGGCCCGGACCAGCCACCCCTCTTGCCGGTATTCGGGGTGATCCGGCTGATCAGTGGGAAACCAATCCTGTTTCCCGCTTGTGGTGTGATCCGGGCTTTCCCGGAACCCTCCAGGCGGTGCGCGCTGATTCGCTAGCATCCGTCAGCGATGGACGGTTCCCTCTCCCCGGTCCGGCTGCCCCTCGACACCTTCCGCCTCGCGGGCCGTCTCTTCCTGCCGCTCGCCTTCTTCTACTCCCTCGGCGCGCTGGTCCACCAGGGCGTCATCCTGGCGGCGGTGCACCTGGCCGAGCCCCGGGGCTGGCACGCCTACCTGGGGTTCGGCGTGCTGAGCTTCGGCGTGCTGGTCACGCTGACGGCGTACATCGCGATGCTCACCACCGCGGGCCGCGCCCTGGGCACCCACGAGACCGAGGCCCGTTCGCTGGACGAGCGCGAGCGCCGCCTGGTGGACGCCATCGCGCACACCCTGCTGCCGTTCCTCGTCTTCTACAGCGCCTGGAACCTGTTCGTCGACGACGTGCGCGCCTTCCAGCGGCTGTCGTCCGAGCTCGGCCCGCAGATCGACCTGGACGCCACCGCGCTGGTGGCCGAGCTGTTCGACTTCAACATCCTGGTCGTGGCCATCACGCTGGGGGTCTTCGCGCTCAAGGTGGCCTGCGAGCGGCTGTACGAGAGGTTCAACCTGCGCGTCCTGGGGGTGGCCAACAGCGCCCTGGAGTGCATGTGGATGTTCTTCGGCATCATCTCCCTGGGCAACTGGATCGGCCAGGGGGTCGACTGGCTGACCGGCCGCGTCGTCTGGGCCGACCTGACCGGTCTGATCGGCGGCCTGCCGCCGGTCGAAAGCCTGAAGCAGGCGGCCCAGGCCGTCGCGCCCTACCTGCCCGAGCTCAAGGACGGCCTGGTGCAGCCGCTCATCTGGCTCGCCATGGCCGCCGTCGTCCACAGCTCGTCGATGACCGACGAGATCAGGGTCATCCAGGGCACCCGCGTCGAGGCGCCGCTCTCGTCCTTCTGGCAACGGCTGCCCGCCCCGGTGCAGGCGGTGGCGGAGTTCTTCTCGCGCGGCTTCCGCGACAAGTACACGCCCCTGGCGAACGGCCTCCGCCTGGTCCTGCGCGTCGGCGCGCCCTTCTACCTGACGTTCTGCCTGATGTACGTGGCGCTCGAAGCGCTGGCGGCCGTCGGGTTCATGGCGCTCACCCGGCTGCTCGGGCCGCACGAGGTCCTGTGGTGGCAGATGTGGGAGGGCGCCGTCCTCTTCCCGGTCGACCTCGTGCACGAGGTGCTCCGCATCTGCCTGATCGCCGTCGCCTTCGACCTCGCCCTGCGCCAGGCGGGCGGCCCGGCCGCCGCTACGGAGCCAGTCGCACCGTCGCCCGGTCCGGCGACAGCCGCACCTCTACCCGCAGGTCGCTGAACGCGTCGGCGGGCACGACGTACTCGGCCTGGATGGTGTGCTCCTTGCCCACGGGGACCGGCGCCAGGGTGTAGTCCTCGTCCAGCACCTGGCACGAGACCGCGTGCGGCGAGTCGGGCGCGAGGTCCGTACGGAACGACCGCTCCCAGACCCGCCCCGCCCCGTCGGCCGCGTAGATCTTGCAGGAGCCGGTCTCCCTGGCGAACCACGCGCTCGCCCTGGCGTCCCTGGGCGTGGCCGAGACGACCACGACCGCGATCTTCGTGCGCGGCGGCAGCGGCCGGGAGAACTCCTCCTGCAGCCTGCCCTCGGTGATGCTCTTCAGGCGCCACTCGACGCCGTCGAGCGTGGCGGCCCGTCCCTGGGAGGCCACGACCTCCCGGCCGCCCTTGCCCGAGCGCACCTCGTACTTCTCCCGCCACGGCAGCACGGCGGCGGCGATCACGGCGGGGACCAGCACCAGCAGTCCCAGGCCGTAGGCGAGTTGGCGCCGCCAGGTCACAGCTCGCGCACCTGCCCGACCGTGAGCGAGGACGGCATCTCCTTCAGCAGCCGGCTCGCGTACGCGTCCGACAGGCCGAGGTCGACCTCCACGGCCGGGCCGAGGACGTCGAGGCCGCCCGCGCCATCGGCGTGCCGCGTCACGCTGAGCACCGCGCCCGCCAGGTCGCGGGCGGGGATCTCGAACAGCAGCGGCCCGTACACCGGGATGCCGGGCTGGAGCGTGACCTTGTCCAGCGTGTCCAGCACGGAGCTGGCCTCGTACTCCAGGCCGGCGCGGGTGCGCAGCCTGGCGCCCTGCGCCTGGAAGGTCTCGGTGGTCGCGGCGACGGTGGCCGAGACCACCACCCAGATCCCCGGCGTGCTCCTCGGCTCGCGGACCAGGCCGTAGGGGTCGGTCATCCGGATCGTCCGGGCGGGCTGCACGCGGTCGACCCGGAGCTGGAAGGTGGTGGTGTCGACCTGGTGGCCGGTGCCGCCCCGGGAGGCGATCGGGGCGTACCGCTGGTCGGGGGACGGGGTGGCGCGCTGCACCGCGACGTTGGCGGCGAACAGCGCCGCCGCGACGGCCGCCGCGACGAGGGTCCTCCTCACCGGCCCACCTCCAGGTCGTAGATCACCACGTCCTCACCCGGGCGCCACCTGGACAGCTCGGAGTCGAACCCCTCCTTGTATTCGCTGTCCCTCATGGTGATCTTCAGGTGGGTGGGGTCGGGCAGCGGCCTCGGCACCGTGTAGACGAGCAGCACCCGCTCCTTGAGGCGCGGGTGAAGCTGGTCGCGGGTGTGCGCCCCGTCGCGGATCACCCCGGCCGCGCTCATGTCCTTGAAGCGGTCGATCGTCGCGCCGCTGGGGGAGACGGTGAGGTGCAGGTCCTGGGCCAGATCCCGCACGGTGGCGGTGTCGTGGCCGATGTTCTCCACCCGCAGTTCGACGGCCAGGAACCGGCCCGGCTTGGCGTCCCCGAACGCCGGGGCCGGGTCGACGGCCAGGAGGGAGACCTTCGCCGGCACGATCGTGAACCGATGCCCGGCGCTCACCTCGCCGAGGCGGCGGCGCGGGACCTCGACCTCGGCCTCCTCCAGGCCGCCCGCCGGCCACGCGAGCGCCAGCGTGGTGGCCAGCACGAACACGGCGGCGGTGATGACGGCCCACGGCTTCGGAGCCCCCCGGCGTCCCTGCGAGCGCTCCGAAGAGGTCACGGCCAGCGATCATACGCGGCGATAACTCCCGAATGGGTGGTATCCCGGGTATTCATCACGCTTCGGCGGGAGAGACGTACGGGAAGCTCCGGGCCGGCTCCGACGCGGCGCGGTGGACTCCTTGCCCAGGCCGATCGTGAACGGCGCGGGCCGGGAACACGGCCCGGGCGAGCGTGGGCCTCACCCGCCGCCCTTGGAGAAGTGCTGGTAGTCCTTGGCGCCGGAGAAGTAGCCGCCCCACTCCCAGCCGTACTTCTCGAACAGGCTGACCACCCGGTCGCCGGGGTTGACGACACCCGGCTCGCGCAGCGGGCGCTTGGCGAAGGCCCGGGCGTTGCGGTGCGCGACCGAGCCGTCGGGCTCCACCCACGGGTTCTCCCGGGGGTTGAGGTCGATGGCCCGTCCGTACGCGTGCTTGGACCAGCTGGAGGCCCCGGTGGTCCTGCGGCAGTTGAACGCCGAGGTGTTGTCGGCCTCGATCGAGTCGAAGTCGCTGCCCTTGTAGACGTCGATCGTCCGCATGCGGGTGATGGGGAACCGCCAGTCGTAGAGCCGCCGGAACACGGCGGTGACGTCGTCGGTGACCGCGCGGTGCACGACCAGCTCCCCGGTGTGCGCGCGTTCGTCGAAGCCCCAGTAGGTCATGGTGACCTTGCGCAGGTCTTCGGTCGGCACCGGGCAGCCGGGACGCCACGACTCGCCGAGCTCCCGCGCGGAGACCGCCGAGACCTTGGCGGTGAACCCGGGAGGCGACTCCGAGGTGGCCTCCGGCGACGCGGGCGGCGTCCGCGGGCGGCCGGACACCTGCGGGGAGGCCGACGGCGGCGCCGCGGAGGTCGTCGCGGGTTCGACGGTGACGCCGGTGCCCGTGCCGCCGCAGGCGGTGACGGCCGCCGTGAGGCAGGCCAGGGCGAGAAAGCCCAGGTGACGATGGTTTCTGGTCCGGGACATACGTCAGCGTAAGCCCGCCGCGTGCCTGGTCGTGACGCAATCGTGATCCGGGGCCGCGATGGCGTGTCGGCCGGGGTTGTGGACGCGCCGCGCCAGAGCTTTTACGTTGAAGACCTCGCGCACGTGTTCGAGGAGGCGCTACAGTCTTGGCCATCGCATCGAACACGGGTTCGGACAACAGGGCGTGGGTGAAGGGTGGTGTGCCATGTCGTGGCTCGCGGCACCGGCGCCTCAGGCGCTCGTCCTGGTCCCAGCCCCGCGCGATCCCGCGACACGCCGTAGCGCTTTCTACGGAAATCTAGGACGGCCTCTAGATCCGGCCATAAAGTCCGAGAGCGTGGACCCCGTGCGCAATCCCTATGCCCCCGGTGCGGGGCAGCGCCCTCCGGAGCTCGCCGGGCGTGATCGTGAGCTGCAGCAGTTCGAGATCGTGCTGGAGCGGGTGGCCCGTGGCCGCCCCGAGCGCAGCATGGTCCTGACCGGGCTGCGCGGCGTCGGCAAGACCGTCCTGCTCAACACCTTCAAGTCGATGGCGATGCAGCGGCTGTGGGGCACCGGCAAGATCGAGGCCCGTCCCGAGCAGTCGATCCGCCGTCCCGTGGCCGCCGCCCTGCACATGGCCATCCGCGAGCTGGCGCCCCGCCATCGGGCGCCCGAGCGCATCGAGGAGTTCCTCGGCGTGCTCAAGGCCTTCGCCATGCGCGACCCCTCGGCGGCGAAGGGCACGTCCCACTGGTCCCCGGCGATCGACGTGCCCGCCCGCCGCGGCAGGGCCGACTCCGGCGATCTCGAGATCGACCTCACCGAGCTCTTCGTCGACGCCGCCTCGGTCGCCACCGATCTCGGCATCGGCATCGCCCTCTTCATCGACGAGATGCAAGACGTGCAGCCGCCCGACATCTCGGCCCTGTGCGCCGCCTGCCACGAGCTGTCGCAGAGCGGGGGCCCGCTGATCGTGGTGGGCGCCGGCCTGCCGCACCTGCCGAGCGTGCTGAGCGCCAGCAAGAGCTACTCCGAGCGCCTGTTCCGGTACGCCCGCATCGACCGGCTCGACCGCGAGGCCGCCGATCTCGCGCTCATCGCGCCCGCCGAGCGCGAGCAGGTCGAGTTCACCCCCGAAGCCCTCGACGCCCTGTACGAGGCGGCCGACGGCTACCCGTACTTCGTGCAGGCCTACGGCAAGGTCGCGTGGGATCTCGCGCCCCGCACCCCCATCACGGCCGACGACATCCGGGTGGCCGCGCCCGAGGCCGAGGAGGAGCTGGCGGTCGGCTTCTTCGGCAGCCGCTACGAGCGCGCGACCCCCGCCGAGCGCGACTACATGCACGCCATGGCCTCGGTCGGCGACGAGCCCGTGCCGACGGCCGACGTCGCCGAGCTGCTCGGCCGCAAGCCGTCCAGCCTGTCACCCGCCCGCGACAGCCTCATCAAGAAGGGACTCATCTACAGCGCCGAGCGCGGCCTCATCGCCTTCACCGTCCCGCACTTCGGCAGGTACCTCCGAGCCCAGCCGGTGTAGGCGCCGCAATCCCCGAGCCGGGCGCGGCGCCGCCGCGCTCCATCAATCTCTCTACGGCTTTCTAGAGGGGAAGCTAGAGAGCCGTAGAGAGTTGAATTCGCGCTGCCGGGCGGCCTTCGCGGGCCGCCCGGCAGCGCCGACGGCAGGCCGGTGCCGGGCCGGGCGCGTCCCGCCGTCGCCCGAAGGGGCCCGTCGATCGGAGCCGAGGGCGTCGATCGAGGAATCTAGGGCTGTCTAGTGCTGGGCCGATACTTCGACAGATTGCCGCAGACCGTTCTCCATGCCCGCCGCCGGAACGACGGTGACCCGAACCGGAGGGCGGCGCCCGCTCAGGTAGACCGCGAACACCACGTCCTCGGCGGTGCCGGCGGCGCCACGCGCGGGAAAGACGAAGAAGCGCCAGCACAGCTCCCGCCACGTGTCCGAGGGCTCGCCGGAGGTGAGCAGCCGCTCGTGCGCGCGCCACTCCGCGCTCGACCGCAGTCGGCTCGCGGCCTTCCCCGCCGGCATGGGGCGCTGCTCACACGGCGCGCGATACCGCAGCCGGGCGATGCCCTCGCCCATCTCGGGCGACAGAAGCGCCAGCAGGGCCGCGCCCGCGACCCCGGCCAGCCCCACCTCCCAGGTGAAGGCGGCCGGCAGGTCGGCGCCGGAGACCGGGACGACCGTGAGGATCACGGCCATGACCGTCAGCACCACGGCCCTGCCGATCGACCGCAGGCCGACCGGGGTGCCGCTGGTGTCTCCGAAGCAGCCGCAGCCGACGTCCGGCCGGCGCCGGCGCAGCTCCAGCAGCACGTACGTCGCCACCGAGAAGAACGCGATGGTGCCCCAGCGCGGCAGCGGGTGGTGGGTCAGCAGCAGGCCGGCCGCGAGCACCGTCTCACCGGCCGAACAGAAGATCATCACCGGTTTCCGCCAGCGTTCGGGCACCAGGACGCCGGGGCCGAGGCGCGAGAGCCCGCCCGGCTCCGACTCGCCGCCGGCCGTCGCCGCCTTCGCGACGCCGCCGAGGACGAGCATGAGGACGACAAGGCCGAGCGCGGCGGTGGCGACCGCCACATCCACCGTCACCCGGCACCTCCACGCGTCACCTGGTCGCCTCCCCGATCACTTCGTCCCCTCCAGCGGGCTCACCGTCATCCCATTCCGACGCGGGCGTTGAAGCAGCCCTTCACCAGATCCCCGCCCAGCTCGACGAACGAGACCGGCGACAGCTCCACGACGCGCCCGCGCGGCGAGGTGCCGCACTCCACGCACCGGTCGCAGAACCGCCCGGCCAGGCATCCGCAGGCCACCACCGGCAGCACCGCCGCGCGGCTCTCGCACACGTTGCTCACGTAGACCCGCGACCCGAGCGCCAGGTAGGGCAGCCCGACGCAGGAGGTCTCGGCGTCCTGGCAGCCGGAGTCGGCACGTTCCAGCATCGGGTACGCGACCCCGGCCTCACCCTCGTCGAAGGCGTCCGACCAGGCGGCCGTCCCGGAGATCCTCGACTGCACGCCGCCGTAAGCGGGCGGCGGCGGCGGGACGGCGACCGCCCGGTAGGGGGGCTGCGAGGTGGCGGGCAGCCGCGCGAAGGCGACGCCGTCCTCGCGGGTGCCGATGGCGTCGAAGAGGTAGCCCGGTTCCATGCGCGGGTGGCGCACGTGGACGCGGCCGGAGGCGCCGTAGGGGATCACCACCGTGCGCGTTCCCCGGTGCGGCCCGCAGTCGAGCTCGACCGTGCGGTCTCTGCCCTGCCGGCCCAGGGCGACGATGATCCCGGTGATCCGGGTGATGCCTGCCCACAGGCACTCGGCCACACGTCCCGACTGACGGGCGCGGATCACGACACGCGCGCCCAGCGGCAGGTCGCCGGGGGCGATCGGGCCCGCGTGCCAGGCCGTGGCCCAGGGCGCGATGACCAGCCGCTCCTCGCGCCCCTCGGGCGTCTCCACGATGACCAGGTGCGGGCTCACGTCGCGGATCTCGCCGTTGACGCCGGTCAGCGCGGGCGACTCCTGCTCCATCGCCGAGGGGGCGGGGCTACGGCCGAGGACGGCCGACGCCAGAGCGTGCCGGCGCTCGACGTCCATGGCCCCTCCCGGTCGCCGTGGCGAGTTCTCTCGCCCGTATAGGGTCACACGATTCGCCGTCGGCTCGGGATGGGGCGGGACAAATAATTCCTTCTCGGGTGAGCGTCGTGGAAAATTACCCACTCCCGGATGAACTCGTCACTGCCCGGCCCCGCCACCCGACTGTAACGATCTTTGCCGTCGGCGGGGCGAAACCTGGATGAAGGTTCAGCCGCATTATGGCCTCGGACTGCGATTCTGACGACGAGAACCCGAATGAATCACGGCCTTCGTCACGGCACGGGGATCGCATGAGCGGCAAGGACGAGGAGTTCCGCGAGTACGTCGTCGCGCGCGGCCCGGCCCTGTTGCGGGTCGCCCTGCACCTGACCGGTCAGCCCGCCGACGCCGAGGACCTGCTCCAGGCCGCCCTGGCCAAGACCTACCTGGCCTGGGACCGCATCAACGACCGCACGTTGCTCGACGGCTACGTGCGGCGCGCCATGGTCAACATCAACATCTCCTGGTGGCGCCGCAGGAAGCTGGAGGAGTACCCCTCCGAGGAGCTGCCGGACCTACCGGTCAGGGACCGGCCCGGCCCGGGCGAGCTCGACGAGCTGCTGGAGCAGGCGCTCAACCGCCTGCCGCCTCGCCAGCGCACGGCCGTCGTCCTGCGGTACTACGAGGACATGAGCGAGCCGGAGGTGGCCGAGGCGCTCGGCGTCAGCGTCGGCACGGTGAAGAGCACGGTGTCGCGGGCGGTGGCGAAGCTCCGCGGCGACCTGGTCGTCCTGGACGCGCCGGTGAAAGAGGCCCAGCCCCAGGTGTGAGGGCGGAGCCGCCTCCGGGTTCGGCCCAGCGCTTGTCTTCCCGGCCGCCGCCGGGCCAGACTCGGTGATCGGAGGTGGCACTGATGCGCAGCACGATGCCCGAACACCCGCTCACCATCACCTCGATCATGCGCCACGGCACCGGCCTGTTCGGCGACCGCGAGGTGGTCACCTACACCGGGACGGGGTACCGGCGCACGACGTACCACGAGCTGGCCCGCGAGACGGCACGTCTGGCCGGCGCGCTGCGCGGGCTCGGCGTCGACGGCGACCAGCGGGTCGCCACCTTCGCCTGGAACACCACCGAGCACCTCGCCGCCTACCTCGCCGTGCCGAGCATGGGGGCGGTGCTGCACACGCTGAACATCCGGCTCTTCCCCGAGCAGGTCGTCTACATCGCCAACCACGCCGAGGACGACGTCGTCATCGTCGACGCGTCCCTGGTGCCGCTGCTCGCGCCGATGCTGCCCGAGATGAAGACCGTGCGGCACGTGATCGTCGTCGGCGGCGCGCAGGTCGACACCACGCCGCTGGAGGCGGCGGGCAAGGAGCTGCACGACTATCGCGCCCTGCTCGACCAGGCGCCCGACCACTTCGACTGGCCCGAGCCGGACGAGCACAGCGCCGCGTCCATGTGTTACACCAGCGGCACCACCGGCCACCCGAAGGGCGTCGTCTACAGCCACCGCTCGGCCTACCTGCACTCCATGAGCGTCTGCACGGCCAACGCCGTGGGCCTGGGCGCGGGCGACCGCGTGCTGCCGATCGTCCCCATGTTCCACGCCAACGCGTGGGGCCTGCCGTACGCCGCGCTGATGGCGGGCGCGTCGCTGGTGATGCCCGACCGCTTCCTCCAGGGCGAGCACCTGGCGAGGATCATCGCCGACGAGCGTCCGACGATCGCCGGAGCGGTGCCCACGATCTGGGCCGACCTACTGCGCCACGCCCGTCAGCACGACTCCGACCTGTCCTCGCTGCGGCTGGTGCCGTGCGGCGGCTCGGCGGTTCCCGAGTCGCTGATGCGCGCGCTGGAGGACGAGTTCGGCGTCCGCGTCGTGCAGGCGTGGGGGATGACCGAGACCTCCCCGGTCGCGACGGTGGCCCACGCCGACTCCTGGGAGCTGCGGGCCACGCAGGGCAGGCTGCTGGCGGGCGTCGAGGGGCGGCTCGTCGGCCCCGGCGACACCGTGCTCGAACCCGACGGCGTGCAGGTGGGGGAGCTGGAGGTACGCGGGCCCTGGGTCACCGCCTCCTACCACCTCGACGAGGACACCTCGCGCTTCCACGACGGCTGGCTGCGCACCGGCGACGTGGGCAGGCTCGACGCCAACGGCTACGTGACGCTGACCGACCGCGCCAAGGACGTGATCAAGTCCGGCGGTGAGTGGATCTCGTCGGTGGAGCTGGAGAACGCGCTGATGGGGCACCCGGCCGTGCTGGAGGCGGCCGTCATCGGGGTGCCCGACGAGCGCTGGGGCGAGCGCCCGCTGGCCTGCGTCGTCCTCGACGGCACGGCCGAGGTGGCCGAGCTGCGCGACTTCCTGCGGGGGAAGGTGGCCCGCTGGCAGGTGCCCGAGCGGTGGGCGTTCGTCGAGGCCGTCCCCAAGACGAGCGTCGGCAAGTTCGCCAAGCGCGCCCTGCGTGAGATGCACGCGCGGGGCGAGCTCACCGTCGTGCAGCTCTGAGCGTCTACGCCTTCGACCGCAGTCGTTCGTCCGGACCGGCCTGGTTCGGAATGGTCTTGCGCGCACCGGCCTGGTCCGGCACGGTCGCGGCCGGCGCGCAGGCGGTGGCCCGAGCGGCCTCGGCGGCGCCGGCGGTCGCGCACGGGCGCACGACGTCCCTGATGACGCGCAGGGTGCCGAGCAGCGTGTCGAGCTGCTCGGGGGTGAGCAGGCCGGTGAACCACGTCTCGATGTCCTGCACGTGGCGGGGGATGACGCCCTCCAGGCGGGCGAGCCCGTCGGCGGTGAGCGTGGCGTAGGAGGCGCGCCGGTCGGAGGCGCAGGCAACCCGCTTGACGAGCCCTTCGCGCTCCAGCCTGTCGACCACGCGGGTCACCCCGCTGGTCGACAGAGACGTCTGCGCGGCTAGGTCGCTCATGCGCAGCTTCTGTTCGGGGGAGCGCCCGAGCCGGATGAGGGTCTCGAAGTCGACCTCGGAAAGCCGGGACTCCGCGAGCGCGGGGGACAGCTTGTCCATGAGGCCGGCCTGGACCTCGACAAGAAGGCCGATGGCCGTGAGGCGAGGGTCGTCGAATGAGGTCACGTGAACATCTTACCCGACGGTAGTTGACGGCGGGAATATTCCTCGGGTACATATCTGTTGAGGCAGACATCCTCACCGCAACTACTCACCGCAGGAGTCGTACATGAGCACTCGCGCCTGGGAAGGCCTGACCATCCCCCAGCCGGGCACCTTCGACCTGGATGCCTCGCACACGCGTATCGGGTTCGTCGCCAAGCACATGATGGTGACCAAGGTCCGCGGCCACTTCGGCGAGTTCACGGGGAGCATCACGCTGGCCGAGAACCCGCTGGACTCCTCCACCGAGGTGACGATCAAGGCCGCCAGCATCGAGACCGGCAGCCCCGACCGCGACACCCACCTGCGCAGCGACGACTTCCTCGCGGCCGACAAGTTCCCCGAGCTGACCTTCCGCAGCACCCGCGTCCTCAGCCACTCGGGCGACGAGTTCACGGTCGCCGGCGACCTCACGGTACGTGACGTCACCAAGGAGGTCACCCTCAAGGTCGAGTACGGCGGCTCCGGCGTGAACCCCTGGGGCGCCGAGGTCTTCGGCTTCTCGCTGGAGACCGAGATCGACCGCGAGGAGTTCGGCCTGACCTGGAACGTGGCTCTGGAGGCCGGCGGCGTCCTGGTCAGCAAGAAGGTCAAGATCGAGATCGAGGGCGAAGCCACCCGCCGAGCCTGACCCCGCAGCCCTCGCCGACGGCCCCACGGCAGCCCTCGCCGCCCCCGATCGCGCTCCACGACGATCCGCGGCAACCCGCCGCCCCGATCGTGAACCGCGACGATCAGCGGCGACCCGCTGTCCCGATCGTGAACCGCGACGATCCGCGGCGACCCGCTGTCCCGGCTCGCGAAACCGCCACGGCCCGCAGCGACCCGCTGTCCCAGATCGCGAAACGATCGCCCCGCGGCGACCTGCTACCTCGGATCGCGGACCGGTACCCACATTCTGTATCCACAGCCTGTGGATACAGAATGTGGGTACCGTCCTTTCTCAAACCCCCGCCCGCTGGCACGGCACCCGCGAGCCTCCACCGCAACGCCCCCGCCCCCACGGCCACCACGACTCACCCACCGACACGGCAACCCACTTTGCCGCCCGGCATGAACGCCGGTACTCTGTGCTGAGCCACTCGGCCAGGAGGCTTCGCCTAGTCAGGTCTATGGCGCCGCACTGCTAATGCGGTTTGGGTCTACAGCCCATCCGGGGTTCAAATCCCCGAGCCTCCGCAGGAAAAGGGCCCTTTCTCGTAAAGCGAGAAAGGGCCCTTTCGACGTCCTTAAGAGATCAACTAAGGCCGTGCCGGACCATTGCCGGACCATCCCGCAAACGATCATGCGCCCTTCCGGCGCCGCGGGATCATCGCCACCGTCGCCTCCGCCGCCGCCTGGGCCAGCTGAGGCAGCACCGCGGCGTACACGTCGGCGGTGAACGCGTACCGCGAGTGGCCCAGCTCGGCGCTCACGACCTTCATATCCACGCCCGCCGCCAGCATGATCGTGGCCGCACAGTGCCGAAGGTCGTGGAATCGAATAGGCGGCAGCCCAGCGGCGCGCGCGATCGCAGCGAACCGCTCTGAGACGTACTCCTCGCGTAGCGGCGATCCGTTCTCCTGCGTGAACAGCCGCCCCGAGTCGACCCACGTGGCACCGGCCGCTAGGCGCTCCTGGCGCTGGCGCAGGCGCCAAGCGCCGAGCAGGCCGACGTTCACCGCGTCGAGGGAGACCGTCCTCCAGGAGGACTCGGTCTTGAGGCCGGTGTCGTCCTCTTCTTCCGACTCCAGCAGGCTGATCGTGCCCTCTGCCAGCGCGGTGTTCTCCCATAACGCGCCGGCCGCCTCAGCTCGGCGCAGGCCTCGCGTCGCCACCAGGTGGTACAGCGGGTACAGCCGTTCCTGTGCCGCCTCGGCCTGGTCCAGGAACTTGCCGCACAACTCCGGTGTCCACACCATGACCTTGCCGGGGACACGTCCGGTCTGCCGCCACCGCTCGATCCGGGCCGCGGTCCACACCAGCGGCCGTACCTTGCGCACGGTCGGGAGTTCGACGTGCGGCGCGGGGTTGTGCACGATGCGCTTTTGACGCCATGCGGTGCCCAGTGCGCTGGACAGCACCCGGTGCACCCGATGAATCCGCGCTGGCGACAACGGCGTCTTGCGCTTCAAGCCGGGCTTCTGCCCGTCGGGCCGCGGCCGCGTCCAGGGGGCGGGCGCCCGGGCGGCGAGTAGCCGGCGGAGCATCTCGCTCTGGTGTCCGCCCTCGGGCGCATTGTTGATCTGCGCCATGGCGGCGTACAGCTCGGCCAGGTGACTCTCACGTAAGGCGTCCAGGGGGACGTGCCCCAGGCCTGGCTTGCCGTACAGCCGCACCGCCTCGACATACGACTTGCGAGTGGAGTCCTTCAGACTCTTCTTGCCGGCCAGCCAGATATCGAGCCAGCCGCCGAAGGTCAGGTTGCGCTCGATCACGATGCCCTTGGCGGTCTGCACCTGGAGGCCCGGAAGGGCTCGGTCCGCCTCGCCTTTCGTCCGGTACGGCCCCGCCCACGGGCGCCGGCGTTTGCCGTCGGTCCCAGGCGCTTCGTATCGGATCCACCATGCGCCATGATCGCGCTTGGTTAGCAACGGGCAGGACTGCCCGAGTTGCTTCCCGCCGGAATCGCGGCAGTTACACCGCTTGACAGGGCTTGGCATCGAAACCTCCTACGAGGAGAGGTGGCGAAGCAGGAAGGTGAGGTTGCCAGCGAGCTGCTCGGCGACCGTGAGGGGGACCAAGCCCTGCCGTAGGTAGAGATCAATCTGGTAAGGCTCGATGTCCAGCCGCACCGGCAGGCCGTGCATGTCGCGTTCCAGTAGTGGATGACATCGGACCACCGGTGCGGGATAGGAGCTCTTCCGCAGGTCCACAGTATTGAGCAGGTGGTTGCACGCCTCCTGAAGTGGGATGACGACGTCAGGATGGACGTCGGTTCGAGCTATGCGCAGTTCGATCAGCCCGGCCACCCAGCGGGAGGCGACTAGGCCGACCACGAACTCGATGGGGTCGGCGAGGCGGACGATGAGCTGAGGGGTCATGGCCAGTCGGGGCCTTCCCGTCGGACGGGCCGCCGTGCGGTGGCGGCCAGTTGCCTTGGTAGCCGATTGTTACCTGACCCTTCCTCATGTTGTCGTCCGAAACCGCGAACGACATCGGGTTGTTATGCTCCGTGGTTACCCGATTGCAGACGGTTATTCCCGCATATGACGGGCTATGTCTTCAGCCATCCGGAGGAAACGGGCACGCTCTTGCGGTGACAAATCGGGGGGAACTTGGATCGCTTCTCGAGACCCTGCGGCCACCTCTTCCACAATGCGAACAAAATTCGCTCGCTCCTTTTCTGACAGCCCTTGCGGAATAGGCACGGCCTCCCATGACCCATCGGGTGCATCCTTCAGTCTCGCCACTTCAACGCCGAGCCACTGGGCCGCGGCCAGCTCCGCCAGCACGCGCGGAGCCACACTCATCGCCACACCGAGCGCGCGCAGGCGCCACAGCTCTGGAGCGCGACTGACCCGCCCCTTTGCGAGCTGGTTGATCCATCCGTGCTGCAGCGAGAAGCCTGTCTGGGGATCAACGGCCCTCTCTGCCAGGGCCCGCTCGCTCTCCCCATGCTCGGCCAGGTAGTCGCGTACGAACCGACTCAACTGATCGTCTGCAGTGCCGGGAGTCCCACCTCTCGTCGGCATGCTCCTCCTCGCCTGGCGGCCGAATCGAACACCGGCCCTTCCCTTGTACACGATAGGTACTGAGGTCAACTAGGTATGGGAGTAAACCAGACTCACCGCTGGCAACACGATGCCGCACAACGGATTCGACAGGTGCCACTAGACATCCATCGGCAACGACAGGTAGTGTCCGATTCATCGAACAACGAGAGCGCGAGGTGCGCCTGTGGCAAGGTCCATTCCCATCCTCACCCCCACAGATCCGAAGAAGCTGCAGAGCGCCATGTATGCCGCTGGCCTTGACACCGTGCGCCTCGCCCGAACGGCCGGTGTGAGCAAGCAATACGTATCGCTGATCTTGCGAGGGCGCCGCCGCTGTCGCGCCTCCACGGCGCAGGCCATAGCGCAGGCCGTCGGTCGGTCGACGGCTGACTTTTTCACGTCGGTGATGTACGAACAATCGAACAACAAGGAGCTCGGTATGCCCGCTACGGACGTCAGGACTGACGACCCCTACCTCACCTTCGAGGAGGTCGCCAGCCTCGCACGGATGAAGGTGAAGACGTTGCGGCACCTGCGCCACACCGGTAAGGGCCCCGACTTCTTCAAGATCGGCCGCCGCCTGAAGATCCGCGAGTCCAAGGCCCGCGACTGGATCCGCAGCTACGAGACCGGCTCGCCCGCGCCGACCCCCTGAACGACGGCGCCCCCGGGCCGACGCACCGGCCGGGGGCGACAGCCAATCCCCGAGGAGGGATTCATGAAGTCTATGTGGCAGGACCTCAGCGCGTTCGCGGAGATTCTCACACCGGCTGAGGTCGCAGCGATCTTCCGCGTCGACCCGAGAACCGTCACCCGCTGGGCGAAGCAGGGCCACCTCACGCACTTCTGGACGCTCGGCGGCCACCGCCGATTCCACCGCGACGAGGTCCAGACCCTGATCAACGGCCAGGCCGGCGGCGACCGATGACCTACGCCTACGCCTACGCCGACGACACGACCCGTCTCGGCCTCCAGCAGCGCAGCGCCGTCGTACTGCTGAGCCTGCTGGCCCGTGACCTTCCGGTCGCCCACTGGTCCCTGACCGACGTTCTGGCCGTTGACGACGTTGACGGCGAGGTGGAGGGCCACCTCTCGGGCGGCGACGACGCTCAACGTCGGCTTGCGCTCACCGCGTGGGCCACAGAGTTCGGCGTCCCCGCGACCTGGAAGCAGTACAAGGATCACGACCCTGCGGGCGCCTGGGAGGTGCGGACCACGATCACCGGCGTCCGGGTCCGGATCTGGACGCAGCTCGCCACCTGCCCGGCAGCCGCCGCACCGCAGGGCGATGCCCTATGAGCGTCCTTCATGGCCACCGCGTGCGCCCGAAGGACGCGGCGATCCTCAGGCCGGAGATCGCCCCGCAAGAGGGCACGATCCCCGGCCGGGATCTAGTCGTCGGAGATGTCATCGACTTTCTCGGCCGCCGCTACGAGATCGACCACTTCATGCCCTACCTCGGCCAGCTCAGGGGCGTGCTCGGCGAGGGCGCCCGGGTGGCATGGAGTGGCGACTGGGGCATGACGATCGGCCCCAACGCCGCGATCCGCATCGTGCCGCGCCCGGCCGCCGCCATGCCCGGAGAGAGTCTGTGAACGGGCCGGACCACTTCCAGGAGGCCGAGCGCTGCGCCGCAGAGGCCGATGAGGCAGCCGAGTACGCCCAGCGCGAGGGCCAGGGGCGCGAGAACCCGGAGGACCAGGCCAACCGGGCTGCTGCCTGGCGGGCGGCCGAGCACGCCCGGGGGATGGGGCTGCTGCACGCCATGCTCGCGCAGGCCGCCGCCACCGCGATGCAGCCGTCGCAGTACAGCACGGGTCGGCCCGAGATCGCCCGGTGGTACGAGGTGGCGGGGGTGAAGCCCGATGCCGGGTGAGACCGCCCAGGTCCGCGTCATCGGCACGCCCGCCGGCGTGGCCGCCGTGGCGGACCTGATCCGCCAGCAGCCGGGCTGGGAAGTGGTTCGCGAGTCCTCCGCGCCCGCGCGCCGAGCCGGCCACGTGCGGCTGTACATCGACGTGTGTGCGGGCGAGGTGCGCGATGCGGGCTGACATCCGCTCCCGGGCGCTCGGCTACTACCGGTCCGGCGCCATCCGGGTCCTGGCCGCCAGCACCGCCGCGCCCTCGGATCGGCCCTTCTTCGTCGAGGCCCGGGTCCGGGGCCATCACAGCGACTACATCGTCCGCCACGAGCTGCGCGCGTGGACGTGCACCTGCCACGCCGACGGCTGCGCCCACGTGGCCGCCGTGCAACTGGCCACCGGCCATCCCTCGGCCGCCGCCCCTACCCCTTCCCCGAAAGGATCATGATGCCCCCCACCATCCGGGAGACGCGCATCGGCGAGGAGACCGTCAGCGCGCTCGACTACTTCTCCCGCCTGATCGGCGCGATCGAGGACGGCAACTGGCGCTACGCCCGCGACAAGCTGCGCCAGCTGCAGAACACGCTGGCCACCCTGGCCGCGCAGCTGGACCGCAAGAGCCCGGCCGCCGGGCCGCCGGTGGCCGCGTACGTGGCCAGGGAGTCCCTCCACTACCGGATCGGCAAGGCCCTGTACCGCCCGCCCGCCGGCGAGTCCACCCGCCCGGAGGTCGCCGACGACGACCCCCGGTTCACCGCCGGGCTTCTCATCGACGTGCAGGCGGTGCTGGAGCAGCACGGCTACCGCCTCCCCGACGCCGAGCGCGACCGGCACCAGGCGCTGGGCGGGCTGAAGGTCGCCCTACTGGCCGTGGTCCGCACCTTCGAGGGCGGGGCGCAGTGATCGTCGAGGACGAGGACGGCAACGACATCGACCTGCGCGACCTCGCGGACGATCGCGAGCCTGAACCGCCCGATGACCCACCGCCGCTCGACCTCGACGAGATCGAGGCCCTGTACCAGGCCGCCCTCGGGGAGTCGGTCGTCCTCGGCCAGCACGGCATGACCGTGATGTTCAACGCCGTGCCCGAGCTGCTGGCCCGGTTGCGCGCGGCCGAGGCCGAGCTGGCGGAGCTGCGCGGCTGGGAGCACCGGTACGAGTACGTCGTCACCCTTGGCGCAGAACCGGCCAAGGACCACCCGTTTGCGGCATCGGCTGAGTCCGCCGAGTGGATGCGGGTGCACCCCGAGTGCGGCACGCCGTGGGTCCGCGACGTCACCACGTCCCCGTGGCGCCGCTACGAACCGCCGCCCGAGCCGCCGTTCTAGCCCGTCGTGATGTGGTCTCCCGCCGCCCCACGGCGGGAGACCGGCAACCCCGAAAGGCACCCAACATGATCAACGATAGCGGCCCCGAGGAGACCACCTTCGCCTCCGCGCACAGCGGCGACCTGGTGCAGATCGCCGTGTGCAGCTCTCTGACCTGTACCCACCCGCCCGGCGACTGCCCCCGCGGCTGGCGACCGGCGGTACGGCTACTCGCCGAGCCGCGGCCCTGCCCCGACGGCTGCGGCGCCCGGTGCTGTACCGGCGTCACCACCGACGGCCACACCATCCCCGTCCACGCCGCGCCCACCCGCCGCATGCGGGTGGTCGAGCACGGCCCACGGCCCACCAGGAGATCTGCATGACCGACGATTCCGCCCTGCCCGCCGAGGCCTTCCCGCTGGCGATCTACAGCGCGGACCGGCACGCCACGCCCGACACCGTCCACGCGCAGGAGTCCGAGCAGGCGCTGATGCTGTGGATCTCCGGGCTGATGCTGTCGACGCCGCGCAGCGCCGACGACACCCGGCTGCACGCCGCGATCGACATGTCTCGGGCCATCGCCCGGGCGGCCGAGCGGCACGGCGCCCAGCTGCGCGCTGAGCTGGAGCGCCGCGACCGCGAGCGGCAGGCCGACAAGGCCGAGGCCGCCGTGCGCGCCGCGGAGGCCGCCCGGCGCCACGCAGACACCTCCCCGCCGGGCCCCGGCGACACCGTGCTGATCCCAGCGGCCGGCCGCGCCGACCAGACCCTGGCCATGCCCGTGGCCAACGGTGAGCAGGAGGTGACCGGTGCTGGCCGCTGAGGCTCGTGACCACACCGGGTCCCCCATCTCGCCGTACGCACGGGTGATAGGTCAGCGCCAGCGCCTGGCCACGGTGACCGACGTCGGCACCCTGGCCGGCCGCCCGGTGGTGTACCTGATGTGGGACCCGCGCCACCACCTGGCGGCCCGCCGCGACACCGTCGTGGCGTCGGCTGTTCGCGTGGTCGGGCGCCGGTAATGGGCCTGTCCTGGGGCGAAGACCCTACCCAGACACCTCCCGTACCCGGCGGCGACACCGATCTCGCTGTGCGGCTGATGGAAGCCCTGGAGGCCCGCGACGGCCAGGCGCCACCCGAGCCGCAGCCGTGCATGCTCGCCGAGCTCGACGCGTACGGCAGCCGCCGCCTGGCCCGCCAGGCCATCCACGCCCGCAGTCGCGGCTGGCGCGCCTGGTTCGGCCGGCGATGGCACCCGTTCCCCTGCGCCTGCGAGCGGTGGCACATCGGCCCGCGCCAGCGCCGTATCCGCCGTCCGCTCACCGCCGCGAGCTCCTGATCACCACCACACCGGAGACCTCATGATCATCAAGACGGAGATTCAGGACCAGGGGGCCACGGCGTTCGTCACCGTGTTCGCCGACCAGGACCCCATGCCCTGCGGCGTGCTGGTCATGAGCACCGCCGGGGCCGCCGAGCTGGTGGCACGCATTGCCGCCGGAGAGCCGCCCGAGGTTGAGGTCACGCCGAAGGTCGCCGCCCAGGTCCTCTACCACTACGGCCTGACCGGCGGCATGCAGGCCGGCTCGTTCATCACTGCGCTGATCACGGCGATGACGAAGGCCGATCGCGACCACCTCCTGCGGCTGTCGACCGTTTACCCCGCCTACGCCGTCGCCGTCTACCTGGCCAGGGACACCGAGCACGGCAGGGGCTGGCTGCAGAACGTCGCCAAGCAGCGCCTGGTGGCCGACGCCAGCCCGGCCGACCCGGCCGAGGAGACGAGCTGATGACGGAATGGCCGCCCCGCACCAGGTCCGGCGCCGATGAGGAGCCGCTCCAGGTCCGCGTCGACCGGCTGGAGCGCGAGCTGGCATCGATGACCGCCCAGCGCGATCTCCTGCGCGAGCACCACTCCTACGTCGACGACGGATCCCTGGACCACCTGCTTGCCCGCATCGGCGAGCTGCAGGCCGACAACAACCAGCTGCGCATCGCCGCCCAGACGGCAGACCGCAGCGAACTGCTACGCGAACGGGACACTAACCGCCGGTTGGAGGCCGAGCTGGACCGCCTCCAGCGCGCCAACATGGCCGCCGACGTGGAGCTGCAGCGCCGGCCGTGGCGGCGAGGGAGCGGCCCTGCGGGTGCGACGTCGTGAAGCTCAGACAGGCGTGCCTGCTGCGCGGCCACTGGCCCCGCATCCACCGCGGCCGCCGCGCCACCATCTGCCTGCGCTGCTGGCCCTGCCGCCACTGCGGCGGCACCACCACGGCCTGCGTGGGCGAGTGCAGCGGCCGATTACGCGACCCGCCCCGGGAGGAGTGACCGCGCACACGCGACACGGGACAGGAGAGGCATGCAGGCGGGAGACCCGATCTACTGGACGTGGATTCGCATTCTGCGGCGCGTGGAGCTGGGCTTCGGTGAGGGCAAGGCGCGTGTCGGTTCGGACACGGTGCAGCACGTCGCCGCCATGGCCGTTACCTACGGCGACCCCGACGGCACCCACATCCGCCCGAGCGTCGCCCGCCTCGCCCGTGTCTGCCGCAAGGACGAGAAGACCGTACGGCGGTGCCTAGGCCGCCTCCGGGAAGTGGGCCTGTTCATCCGCGTCTTCGAGGGCAGCTCAGCGGGCCGGTCCGGTAAGGCCGACGAATACCACCTGGCGATCCCGGACGATTTGCTGCAAAGGGTCGCGATGCTCGACCCGGACGAGAAGCACCTCGTTGTACCCGAAGGCGTTCAACCACCTCGTCTGAAGAAACCCCGGGCGAAGAAGACGGCCGCGCCCGCTGCAGAAACACCGGGTGGTGCACCCGCTGATGAACCGAAGCGGGTGGGCCGGCACCGGCTTCGCGAACCCGGATCACCGGGTGCAGCACCCGCTGATGTGCCTGTGGATAACCGGGTATCACCGGGTGCTGCACCCGGTGATCAAGAGCTACTTGCCGGTAATCACCGGGTGCTGCTTCCCGGAACACCGGGTGCTGCTTCCAAGAACACCGGGTGCAGCACCCGCCCACCTACACAGGGACCTACACAGAGACCAACCCAGCACGCAGACATCTCTCCGTACGGCGCTGAGGAGGAAGGAAGCAGCGCCGCTCGCCGTGAGCCTCCGGCCAAGACTTCGACTCCGCGGTATCGCCAGCCGCCGCTCATGGTCGCCGTCCCCGACCTGCCGGACACGGCCGACTACGAACGCGCTCGCGACGCCCTCGCCGTGCTCCCCGATCTCGGCCATGCGCTCATCACCCAGGCCCGCCGCGACCTCGGGCCCACAGCCCCGCTCACCGCGCTGGTCGTCCACGCCCACGCCCTGCTGCGGAGGTCCGCATGATCTGGCCCTGGCTCGTCGCCCTGCTGCTCGTCTGGTCCACCATCGGCGCCGTCACCGCCCACGCCGCCTCCCGGTTGTTGTCCAGGTCGCTTCACCGCAGGGCGGGGTGGCTCGGAGCTGCGGTGGCCTGGGCCGAGTACCTGGCCGGCGTCATCGTCGCCGGTGCCCTGTGGCCGGTGGCCATGGCCATCTGGGCGCGCGGCGGGCGATTCGAGATCGAGTGGACCAGGTGACGCAGCCGCCGCTGTTCGACGTGCCTGAGCCACTCGAGCCCGAGCCGTTGGCCCGCCCTCGGCGCAGCAAACGGCGCCGCCCGGGGCCCATCTGCGACGACTGCCACCGGCGTGTGTGGGCCAGTGACTCGCTACGCGCCGGTCCCGACGGCCGCCGCCGCGGCGACAAGTGCCGGCGCAAGGCGAACCGCCGCTGGCGCCGCCTGCGCCTGCGCATGGGCCGGATCCGCCGGATGCGCCCCGGCCCCAACCAGCTCTCGATCCTCGACCCCAACCCGACCGACCAGGAGTCCCCGTGATCACCAGCCCCGACCGCCGGCTCCGGCTATACGCCGTGCGCGCCACCGCCGTACTCGTCCCCGTGGCGGCCCTCATGCTCCTGCTGGTCCCCGGCCTCACCGGCGTGCTGCGCACCCTCGGCGTGCTCGCCGCCCTGCTGGTCGTCTTCCACGCCCTAGCTCGCACCGAGTCCCCACCGCCGCGACCCGGCCGGGAGGACTACCGCCGGGCCTTCCTGCACGCCTTCGCCGACCTGCGCGACGACCCCGACGACTTCGCCAGCCGCCTCGCCGACGTCGCCTACGGCGCCCAGCCCGCCCCGCACGAAGACCTGATCCGCACCCAGACGATCCGCCCCGTCCCCGGAGACCAGTGGTGACCCCGCCCGACCGCCGGCGCCTGCCCGTCTGGATCTGGGACCGCATCCTCACCAGCACCCTCCGGCCCTGCAGCCTGTGCGGCCACGCCCTGTGGACCGACAGCCCATGGACGATCTGCCGCCGCTGCGACCGCGCCCCCGGCGCACCCCTGCCCCCGAACTACCGCTGACCACCCGAACGCCAGACCAGCCGAACGGAGACCCCGTGCCCAGCATGCGTGACCTCGTCACCCAGACCGGCCTGCCCGACAACACCCCCATCCTCCGAGTGCTGTCAGGACTGACCTGGCACGTGCTCAACCCGCTGGCCGACGCCGAGATCGGCACCCTTGGAGCGCTCGCCCAGCGCACCGACGACGACCTGCTCGCGCTCCCCGGGTTCGGCCCGCGCCGCCTTGACGCCCTGCGTGCCGAGCTGCGGCGCATCGCCCCCGGCAAGGACTGACGGCGGCATCGGTGATCCCCCTGCCGCGCGAGCTGCGCGCCTGTCGCGACTGCGGCAAAGCGGTGCTGATCACGGTGACGCGCCTGGGCCGTTACCTGCTCGTCGACCCTCGGCCGGACGACAGGGGCAACCAGGCGTGCTACCGGGCCGAGCCGCGCACCTGGCACTCGCGCTCGCTCGACGCCGCCGGCGCGCTGCCGCCCGCGGCCTGGGAGCACCGATACGTGCCGCACGTCGCCACCTGCACACCCCCCGCCCGGCAGGAGGCGCTGCCCATCCCCCTGCCGCCCAACGTCACCCGGCTGGACCCCAAGCGCCGCAGGGCCCGCCGCCGACCCCGATAGGAGAACCATGTCCCCCCTGTCCCCGGCCGAAGAGCTGCGTGCCGCTGTGGCCCGCGTCCGCCATTGGCCCGCCGACCCGCTGATCGAGCCGCTCGCTGAGCTGCTGAGCCTGATCAGCACCAGCGTGGCCGAGTACGCCGCCACCGAACGCCCGGCTTCGGCTGACCGCGTGGCCCTGATCGATGAGCGCGGAGTCTGTCGCCCCGACTGGACCGCCGCTCTGGCGGTCGCCCGCGTGATCAACACCGAGCCCCGGTGCCTGGCGTGCACTGAAGCGCCTGCCCGGGACGGCAGCGAGTTCTGCCGCCTTTGCACGCCCGACGCCCACACCCGGCGGTGCGCCGCGCCCGGATGTGACCGGCCGATCGCCCGGCACCGGCTGATGTGCCTGGCGGACTGGCGCCTGGTGCCCGAGCCGACCCAGCGTGAGGTGACCCGCACCTACCGCACCAGGCAGCGGGACCTGAGAGCCCACCTGGCCGCCATCCGCGCGGCGCAGGACGCCGTCCGTCTGGCGCGCCAGGCGCAGGCCGCAGGGATCCGTGGTGTCCGTGCCTGACCCCCGCACCTCCGAGTCGCCTCCTGGCACCATCTGGGTCCAGTCCAACCTGCTGCCCAACGGCAGGTACGTCGTGGCCGTGCACTACGACGCGGACCGATCCCGCGTTCTGGACCGCGACGAGGCGCTGAAGTACGCCGCCGCCGTCCACGCCCTGGCCACCCACGCCGAGCACGACGCCGCGGTGGCCGCCCAGCTCTCCCAGCTCGGTCTGCCACGCGATGCCGTCGCGCAGGCCGTGGTCGACCTGCGCGCCCGCCGGCCGGCCATCGAGGAGGCCATCACAGCGCCGCTGTCGCTGACGCCAAGCGTCTCCGCCTCCCGTGGCGTCGGCTACCTGAAGCTGTCCATCAGCGGACGTCTGATCGCGCAGTGGGAGGTCGCCGACGCCCGTGACCACGCCAACAACGTCCTGACCGTGCTCGCGGCCGTCGACCTGGACGCCGTCTACCGCCGCTACCTGGTGATGACCGTCGGCCTGGACCGCAACCGCGCAGAGCGCGTCGTCGACGACCTCGCCAAGCACATCGCGAACGGAAACCGCCGTGGCTAAACGCGCCCCAATCCGTCCCCTGCCGCCACAGCCGATGCCGGCCCGGCCGTGCGCCTACGGCTGCACCCCCTCCATCGGGTGGCGGCACTACCGCTCGGTGGGGTGGGAGCGGGCCTGCCGATCCCACCGCGGCGGCCAAGCCCTGGAGCGTTCCGGGGACTACGTCGCCGACGTCGCCGACGTCGAGCGCGATGGGCGGCCCGCATGAGCGACGCCTTCGAGGCGGCCGACGTGCCCGCCCTGCGCCGGGACACGCTCACGTGGCTGACCGACGGCCGCGGCTTCGGCTTCCATGCGCAGATGTCCCGCTCGGCAGGCAGCATGCTCGGCCGCCCCGACCTCGACGGCAACCCCGCGGTCATGCGCGCCTACGCCGAACTGGTGTGCGAGCAGGAGACCCGCGCCCTGCGCGACGCCGAGCTGTACTACGTGACCGCCGAGATGACGCGCATCGTCCGCGCCGCCGCCGCCGACCTGCCCGCCTTCGTGCCCGCCGAAGGCGACTTCCCCAGCGCGGCCGGCCTCATCGTGTTCGAGTCGCCGCTGGCCGAGTACCGGCGCCCCGAGAACGACATCAGCGCCATGATCGTCGAGGGGCGTGTCGTCATGGACTTCCGTGACCAGCCCTACGAGGACACCCGGGTGGTGGCCGCCACCTGGAGCCCGTGCACCATGCGCGGAAGCTGGGAGCACGGCGGGGTGTGGATGGGTTTCTACACCAGCCGCGCCCTCATGCTCGAGCGCATCCTGGACGACCGTGTCCGCGACGACCTGCGGCCCACTCTGGGGCCCCTGGTCCCGGACAACGAGTGCGGCATCAAGTACGTGAAGCCGGCGGAGCGCGAGCACCAGGAGGAGCTGCTGCGAGCGCACGACCAGCCCGGCTACACCAGCCACTGGGCCAAGTACCTGATGGCCACGCTGCTGCTGATGCGCCAGCCGCTGACCTACCAGCGCACCGAGCCGATCCGGCGAGGCCTGCGCCGACAGTTGGAGCGTTCCGGACTCCCGGCCGGGCCCGTCCAGATCCTGGACGCCCGGCCCCGCCGCTACACCACCGTGCCGCGCGACCAGGAGGCCGAGGACCAGCCGGAGGAGGACACCAGCCGCAAGCTGTCGGTCCGTTTTCCGGTCCGCGGGTTCTGGCGCCAGCAGTGGTATCCCTCCCGCGGCCTCCATAGGCCCAAGTGGATCGCCGAGCACTGGCGCGGCCCCGACGACGCCCCGATCGCCCATCCAGAGCGTGTCCGCGTGCTGCGCTCCCACCCCGCTCAGCCCAACCAGGAGACCGACCATGGCTAGCATCTGTCCGCGAACCGTGCGGGGCCGGTACGGCGACCGTGACTGGCCGTGCATCCGCGGCGCCGGCCACCAGGGCGACTGTGAACCGCAGATCGACGCTCGCCACTACGCCGTCCCGCTGGAGGACATGCCCGCCAGGGCGCTGGCGAGTGAGCTGCGGGCCGCCCTGGCCCGTTTGGAGGCGTCCGAGCGCCGGATGCAGGCGTACGCGGCCAGTGTGGGCGCGCGCCTGGCGCGGCTGATCACCCAGCTTCAGACCCTCACCTCGGACCAGCGCAAGACCGTCCCAGCGGCGGCGGTCCGCGAGGCGCTGGAGCAGGCTCGTGGGTGAGCTGTGGCCCGACGACGGGCTCATCCGCATCGACCGATTCTCCGAGCGCGCCTGGCAGGGAGAACGGCTTCTGCACCTGCCTCCCCGGCTCTACCGGCTGCTGGTGGTCCTGCACACCAATGCCGGCACGGCCATGAGCCACGAGCGCCTCCTGCGCGACGCGTGGGGCTCCTCATGGCCCGGGGGGAGAAATGCGCTCGCCAGCGAGGTCGCGCATCTGCGGCGCCATCTGGGCGACCAAGCCCAAGAGTCCCGGTACATCGTCACCGTGCGCGGCGTCGGCTACCGCCTTGCGGAGTCAGCCGTCCCGTCGACGCCCTCACCCGGCGTCCCGGTCCGACCGGTCCGGGTGGACGGCCAGATCGTGCGAGATGCCACCGGCGCGGTCGTCGCGGTCGCCAGGACGCTTCGGGCGGCGACGTGGCTGGCGGCATGCGTGGACGCCACCGGCCCCGGCAGCGGCCCTGAGGACGCGCCGAGCGTCCACCCCGAGCGTGTCCGCGTCCTGCGGCCGCGCCCCACCGAGAGGACATCCTCATGACTGAGATCATCGGCCCGCACGGCAGGGCTCACCGAGTTGCCCGGGCCAACTACCGGAGCGCGCACGCCGAGCTCGACGGCTGGATCATCACCGCGCCCACCTGGCATCCCCTGTGGTCCCAATACACGTTGAACGTGATGACCCTCGCGGACATGCCGGGCGTCCCGGCCGCTACCAGGCAGCGGCCCGGCGTCACCCACGAGTTGCTGGTGGCGGCACTCGATCCGGTGTTGCGGGACCCGCAGGGCGCGGTCGTCGCGGTCGCGATGTCGCTGGCGGCCGCGACATGGCTGGCGGAGTGCGCGGCCGCCGCCGGCCGCGCTGCGGAGACCCGCGGGGAGGTGCCTCGTGGCGATCACTAGGCGGGCCCTGGCCGAGGTGCTTGCGGGCACCGTCCCGCTGGCCATCCACGAACTGCGAGGGGCGACCTTCGAGGAGCGCCGCGCCCGGGCCGCTGGCGGTGTGGACCTGATCTGCACCCAGGCCGACGAGATGATGTACGGCAAGAAGCCGACCGGCGTGCTGACCGCGATCATCACCGGGGTCGCCGCGTGCGCGTACCAGCCCGGCGGCGTGACGATCCTGGGCCTGCACGCGTGCACCCACCCGCACCCGGGGTGCCCGGCCTCGGCGACCAGGCCGCCGTGCTGCACCTGCGACCCCGAGCGATGCACCGCGCCCGCCGCCACCGGCCGCTGCCCGGCACCCGAGGGGTGCGCGTGGTGCCGCAACGGATGCTCCACGGCCGACGGCCATTGCTGCGCCCCGACGAATCCGATGGGCCGCCTGGTCTTTCTGCCGGCGCCCGGCCTGCCGGGTTTCCCGACCAAGGAGACACCACGTTCATGATTCGCTTCCCCGATGACGCGCTGATCCGCCTCGACAGGCAGGCACAGCAGGCCTGGCACGGCCCCCACCAGCTGAACCTGTCCCCGACCGCCTACCGCCTGCTGCTTCACCTGGTCGACCATGCAGGAGCGGTCGCCACCTACGAGGAGCTGCTGCGCGCGGTATGGGGCGGCAAGCAGCTGCGTGACCTGCGGACCGTCCACACCCACGTCCGGATCCTGCGTGGGGCCCTGGGCGGGGTGGCCGCAGGGCACTACATCACCACGGTGCGCGGCGTGGGCTACCGCCTGGAGACCAGCGCCGTACCCAGGCCCGGCGCCCCGGCGCCGGTCGTACGGCCGGATCGGCAGCCCCGGCTACCGCTGCGCGTCGTCCAACGTCAGATGCTCTACGACGCGAACGGCGAGCTGGTCGCGGTCGCAATGACCGCGCAGGTTGCGCACTGGCTGGCCGCCCGAATTGCGGAGCCGGATGCACCGGCGCAGATCACGACAGGGAGCACCGCACGCCATGGCCACTGAACCCCAGTCATGGCCCATCCGTGTCACCTTCACCTGGACTGGCCCGTCCGCATGCCTGCGCCACCTGGAACAAGGCGGCACCTTGGAGCACCGCCACGGCCACGACTACGCCTGGACCGTCACCCTGACGGGCGACGTCGGCCCCGGCACCGTAGAGCAGCGAGAGGGTCGGGCCATGTGGCTCGCCGAGGACGCCCTGGCTGCGCATCTTGGGAGCGTGCTGGAGCAGACCAACGACCCGGCACCGTACTTCACCCACCACGCTACCGAGCTACAGCTGGCGCCGATGGTTGGCGACCCCGACCAGACCGCCGACCGCCGCGCCGAGTGGGCCACGCGCCAGAATCCAGAGTGGTCATCCGACCACCCACAGCCACCTCTGCCGGGCGACGAGGGCCCGGCCGGTAGCCCGGCGTACCCTCGCACCGTCACCGACGACCAGAAGACCTGGGACGTCGCGCCCGAGGAGCGGCCGGAAAGGGCTTCCCGGTTCACCTGCCCGCGGTGCGGCCGCAGCTCAGCCCACCCCACCGACACGGCAGAGGGCTACTGCGGTGCCTGCCACGACTGGACCGGTACCCCGGCCAGCGAGCCGAGCCGCCCGTGACCCTGCCCTGCCCCGTGCCTCGCTGCGACCGCGTCATGCCCGGCATCCGCCCCATCTGCTGGGCATGCGACGCCGAACTCCAGCGCGACCTCGCAGAGGTGCCCGCCCTGGAGGTGGACCTGGGGGTGACGCTCAGCCGCCAGACCCGAACCGGGGACCGCGAAGGCGGCCGCCCGGCCGAGACGGCCCTGCCATGGGACCAGCGCGCGGCCACGGCCGCGGCCGAGCTGCACGCCACGCTCGTGCGCTGGCATCGCGTACTGGCCAAGGGCGCGCCCCGCGTGGCCGGCCCGATCTGCCTTGAGTGCCGGCACTCAAGCTGCGAGTGGAGCGATCTCGGCCGCGCGCCCGCTGACACCCTCGCCGACATCTCCCGCTGGGTGATCCGCCATCGCGTCCGTCTCCTGCGGCATCCGGCGGTGGCCGAGGCGGTCGATGACCTGCGCGCCGCGGTGAGGGGCGCGCGTCGCGCGATCGACCGGCCGCCAGCCACCTGGTACGCGGGCCCGTGTAGATGCGGGGCCGACCTTAACGCCCGACACGGCGCGCCGATGATCCGGTGTCGGGCGTGCGGCGCGCACGTCACCACCGCGGCGCAGGTGCGGTGGCTGCTCGCCGAGGCGGCGGATCATCTCGGCACGGCCACCGAGATAGCCCGGCTGTTGCACCCGTCCGGCATGAACGTCACCGCCGCGATGATCCGCGGCTACGCCCACCGCGGCGCCCTGGTCGCACGTGGGCGCGCCGGTCACCCGCTGTACCGGATCGGCGACGTGCTGGATCTCCTGGGCGGCGTGCTGCGGCCAGCCGGCCCCGCATGCGTGACGTGCCAGCACCGCACCTGCCAGCAGATCCGGGGCAAGAGAGTCCTGCCCGTAGCGTGAGGGACCGTCAGCCGTTGCCGCTTTCGTCGGGGTGGCTCTTGCGCGGGCGGCCCCCTCCCGCGCCTCGGCCGGGGCGAGCGGCGATCACCAGGTCCAGGGCTGCGCGCCGGATGTGCGCGACGCCCCCGACCTCGGACCAGCCGGGGAGCCGCCCGACCATGCGGTCATGACGCACCGTGCTGTACTCCACGCCCAAGTATTCGGCGGTGTCCTGCTCGTCCAGCAGGTCCTCCGGGTGCGGCCGGCCGATCGGCCACACTGGCAGCGGGCGCCCATCGCGAGCGGCTTCCACCTGGGCGCGGTCGTAGAGCGCCGTCTTGCGGCCGGGGTTCAGCGGCCGGAGCCCGTACCGGCCGGCGACCTTGGCGTTGCGCCACGTCGAGTACGCCTTGCCGAGGATCTGCGCGGCCTGGCGGCCGGTGACCGCGTCGCGGCCGTGCGGGATCAAGCGTCCCCCAGGGGTTCGTACGGCTCGGTGGGGTTGGGGTTGTAGTCACGGAACATGACCTCCGCCCCGTGCTCGTCGACCACGCGAAGGTGAAGCCAGAGCTCGGTGGTGCCCTCGCTGGTAGCGGCGGCCTGGGCGTGGGCCTGGCGGCACAGATCGTCCACCGCGGCCTCGGCCTCTGCGACGGTGGGGCGGGAGGCAAGGACGTTGTTCAGGTCGTCGCGGATCTCATACATGATCTTCCTTTCTCTGGGGCCGACACCAGCATGGGGCGGGGCCGGCTGGTCGCGAGGAGCCGAATCGAATTCTGTGGATACGCGGATACAGGGGGCGGGCTGAGTGCCCGCCCCCTGCGTCACAGACCGCGAAAGACCTTCCAAGCCAGGTCGTAAGCCGCTGTCCAGACCTTGATCTGGGACTCGGCGGCGGCCCGGTCGTCCATGATGACCACCAGCGGCCCGACCCGCACCCGCAGTTCCCCGCACCCGCTGGGGCTGTGCAGGGGTGTCTTCCCCTGGACGTCCCGGCCGGTGATCCGCCCGGCCAGGGCCACCGACACCCAGACCATCGAGCCGGGGTCCAGCATGTAGCCGGGCGCCGCATCGCCGGAGGGGAAGATCTTCGGTAGGGCGGCCGCCGCGTCTCTCCAGACCCGCTGGGCGGAGTGGGCGGCGTCCATGTCACCGATGGTGATCACCGCGCCTGGGGTGTAGACCCGGACCGCGTCCCGGAAGATCTCCGTCGCCGTGTCGTGCTCTCCGGCGTACCGGAGGGTCACCGTTGCGCGGCGGTCGGCCTTGATCTTCATCATCCGAGGCTCCTCTCTTGAGTTTTCAACCTGTCGCCGATCGGAGTTCCGACCCCCTCCCGACACAGAAAACATTACCACAGTCGTGCACCGATGGCGGGTGCTCTACGCACTCCGAAGGTAAAGAAAATCCAAGGTCAGGAGCTCCAGGAAGGAGGCGTCACCATTTCGGCCGGCCCGACGAAAACCAAAGACCGGCGAGCGGGGCCCGAGGGCCCTTAATCGGAAGCTCGCCGGTCTCTCGGTTGAAACTCCTCCAGAGGAGGACCTCCATCTTAGGCGCCAGGGCCTACGGCGCCCCCCCTGCGACGCAGCAGGTCCCTGGCGCTACCGTCCGCCCCTACTGCGCGTCCGGCTGCCAGCCCTCCGGCGCCTCCACCGTGCTGCTGTTCCCGCACCGGCAGGAGAACTCCACCCCGGCCTCGATGTCGGAATGGTGGAACCCCCGCCGGGTACGGGCTGCCGCCGCCCCAGACCGCGACCGAACGCCGCGTCGGCGGGATGTACCTGATCCAGATCATTTGGTCGTCGCGCTCGCAGGCATTGCAGCGCGGCTGGTTGTCGGCCATGGCTGGCCCCCCTTGGTTGTGACCACCCCCCGTGGGTGATCGACGGGCGTATCAAATACGGCCAAAGGGTTAAGGTCAATCGAGCCTGCCCGGTGGTGCTGGTTGACGTTGACCTGGGTGAACGCCGTCCTGTGATCGACTGGTCGCAAGAGCCTCGTGACGGGCTCGGCCCGACCTCCAAGAGTCGGAGCCCCAACTAACTTCCTTGTACTCGTTGACGCGAGGATTCCCTCCACGCATACTTAATTGTAGTCAGTACAACGAAGTTTCTGGGGAGGGCACCATGACCACCACGCTCGACGTCAACGCCGCATTTGCCGCCACCAAGGCCGACCAGCTCGCCGCCCAGCGCGCCGACCGCGACCGCCGCATCCAGGCCGAGACCGACAAGGCCGCCTGGATCGAGCGCGAGGTCGCCGAAGGCCGCATGACCCAGGTCGGCGCCGACCGGTACCGCGTCACCCAGGGCTGGGACGCCGGGGAGGCTTTCACCGTCCGCCGCAACCTCGCCGGGCAGATCGCCGAGGTGGTCGCCGAGCACGGCCTGGACGTCGCCGCCGACGGCACCGTGGCCCTGTACAGCGCGGTCCCCGCCTGGCACGGACTCGGCCAGATCATCCCCGGCGGGATCAGTGACATCGACGAGGTACTGCGCCTGGCCGGGATCGACTGGGACGTAGCCTGCCGCGAGGTGCGCTACAGCTTCATGGGCCCCGCCGAGGACGCGCCCACGCTGCGCACCGCCGACGGCTTCCACGTCACCCTGCGCGAGGACACCGGCCAGGCCCTGGGCGTCGTCGGCAGCCGGTACGAGGTCATCCAGAACCGCCGGATCTTCGAGTTCCTGGAGGAGCTCGTGGAACAGGGCGTGGTCTGGGAGTCCGCCGGAAGCCTGCGCGGCGGCCGCCGGGTCTTCGTCTCCATGCGCGTCCCGGAGAACATCGTGGTCGACCCCGGCGGCCTGAATGACGAGATCACCCTGTTCATCGCCGCGATCAACAGCCACGACGGCAGCAGCAAGGCCGAAACCGTGGTGACGCCGTGGCGGCCCGTCTGCAAGAACACCGAGCGGTTCGCCGTAAGGGACGCCCGCTTCCGCTGGGGCATCCGGCACACTGCCGGTGCCCTGGACCGGCTCGACGAGGCCCGGCGCAGTCTCGGCCTGACCCGCAAGTACGGCGAGGCGTGGGCTTCGGAGGAGACCACGCTCGCGCGCACCAAGCTGGACACCGGCGAGTTCCACCGGATCATCGGCGAGCTGTGGCCGCTGGAGGAGGGCGCGACCGGCCGCGCGCTCACCTACGCCGGGCTGCGCTACGAGCACCTGGACGCGATGTTCCGCGCCGAGTCCGAGCGCGTCGGCAGGACCGCCTACGCGGCCGAGCGGGCTGTGACCGACTACCTCGATCACGTCGCCCCCCGCCGCCCCGGCCGCACGATGACCGAGGAGGTCGCGCGCGCCACCGCCCTGCTGGAGGGGACGGACGACGAGCTGAAGTCCAAGGCCCACAAGAAGCTGATGCAGCTCGTTCGCCGCTGAACATCCCGGGGCGGCCCCCACGTGGGCCGCCCCACCTCCCACGGAGCACCCACATGATCATCCCGGACGACATCGCCACCCGCTTCACCGACGCCTTCGACCCCCTCGTGGCCGCCGAGGTGGCCCAGAGCCTGACCTGCTCCGAAGTGGACGCCCTGGCCGACCTGCTGACCGCGCTCGGCCGCCCCGATCTCGCCGCGGAGTGGGTGGACGCTCACGCCGACCAGGACGACCAGGGCGACGCGCACTACCGCCAGCCGCACTGACCTCCCGAACCCCTGAGGGCCGGACACGCGACCCGGGACCTACGTCCCTTCGACTCGCTTCCGGCCCTCAGGCATTCCACGGCAGGAAAGGAGATCTTCCCCATGGCTCCAGCCGGCGCGCACGCCCCTCCGCGTCACCACCCCCATAATCTTCCTATGACTGAGGACGATGCCGACCGCGACGTCTGGTGGACCATGGCCGACATCGCTGAGCACCTCGGCCTGAGAGTGCGCAGCGTCCGGACCTACCGCACCGCCGGCATCCTCCCCCGGGAGGATCACATGTTCGGCCGCACACCGGTGTGGCGGCCGGCCACCATCACCGGCTGGCAGCGCCCCGGGCAAGGGGCCGGCGGCGGCAGGCCCCGTAAGGACGCCACCGTGCCTCCAGAGCTCAGGCCTCAACCTCCGCAGTGATCCAGGGCGGACGGTAGTCGGGGCCGACGTGCACCTTCTGAAGGCGCTGACCTCGAGGGCAGGGACACTTCGGCGCGAGGCACTCATAGATCACATACGTGGTCCCTCGTGGCCGCCACTCGCGAGTGTTCCGATCCCATGACTTGATCACTTCTCCGTCCCATTCGTGGATCACTGCCGGCTCGTTCGCCGGGCACCATGTACACCTTGGCTCGTCCACTGTCGGACCCCCCTTCTGGCCGTCTGCACACCAACGGACGATGTGCACACCTCCGGGCGGAGGCGGCTGTAGTAGACCAGATAAGTGAACTAAGCGCAGGTTTGAGGTTTCCGCAGGTCAGAGGCGTTACATGACAGACAGCATGCGCAAACGCATCGTCGTGATCAGCTGACACGATCAGGCCCGCTCAGTGCGGGCAGCGGGCGCTCTGATCGCCGAGCCGTCGACGAGCGCCCCGACGCCCAAGGCCGGCCGCACCTGCTCTACCGGATCGGCGACATGCTGCCTTCTCGCTGGCAATGCCGGCCCTGATCAGAGCTGCACACCCAGTATGTTCGCAACACCTGTTGGCAACTCCGAGCCGGGAGGGTGCCACGTGATGGCGATCGCTTGACTAAGTGCTGCTTCACCTGGGGATATGTTCAGTTGGCGACGAGTTGACATGCACTCGCCAAGTACGTCCAACGCTTGCGATTTTCGCAATTAGAACATAGAGTCGGGCTATGGGTGGGGACACAAGCAAGCGGATCCAACAGCTGATAGCAGAGAGTGATCTCAATCAAACCGAGTTCGCCGCTAGGGTCGGCCTCGACGCACCCAAGTTTTCGAAGTCGCTAAGTGGAACCCGGCGCTTCACCTCCTTGGACCTGGCCCGTATCGCCGAGGTAGGAGGGGTGACTGTCGACTGGCTGCTCGGCATCGACAAGCCTGCGCCCGCCCTGGCCGCCCGCAGTCGCGACGTGACGACCTCCGAGAAGCAGGCCATCGCTGAGGCGCAACGACTGGCACAATTCTGGTCAGACCTGGCCTTCCTCAACTACAGGCAACCGCGGGTAGACCTAGGATCGACTCCTCGCCGAAGTTCGTGCCTCGTTCAAGGCCGCGAACTCGCGGAGTCGGCTCTAGAGCACGCGGCGAAGCGCGGCGTCGAACCCTGGCGAATGCGAGATCTCGCTCCCCTGGTCGAGGATGTATTCGGAATCGACGTTCGGATCATGCCTTTCGCCAACGGCTACGACGGTCTGAGCTGGGGCGACGACACCTGCAAACTCATGGTGGTTGCCACGTCCGAAGTCCCCGCACGCCAGCGGTTCAATATCGCTCATGAGCTTGGTCATCTCCTCGCTGGCGACGATCAAGGTCTTCACCTCGATGCCAACATGAGCGATGCGGAGCACAGGAAAGACCCTTCGGAAAAGCGGGCCAACGCATTCGCCACCGAGTTCCTGCTTCCGAGAAAAGTACTCCAGGAAAAGACGAAGAACATCGCATGGTCTGACCGGTCATTTGCCGAGCTAGCCTGTGATCTATGGGTCTCTCCCGTTAACCTCGCCTGGCGGTTGTATAACCTCAAACTGATCACCAGCGAGCAGTGCAGCAGGTTCCGCAGTATGCGAGGGATCGATACCGCCCTGCTCGCCGAGCGGATGGATCTTCACTGGCAGTGGATCGCCTCCGCAGGTCAACCCAGAGTCTCGGTGCCCCTGATACGGGCGGCCTTCCTGGCCTATCAGCGAGGTGACGCGACACTGCGGCCCCTCGCCAACATCATCGGCGTGGACACCGATTTCCTACGACACGCCATAGACGGAGCACGAGAGGAATCTCCTGTTTCCTCATGAGCTACTACGTCTACTGGTTTCCCGATAACACTGTGCTGATCAACTTCGCGTGCGTTTCCCGCCTGGACCTTTTGGAGCAGATTCTTCGCGGGCGCGGGCGCTGGACGGAGGCCATCGCCGAGGAGGCGAAGAGATCGGCGCGTATCTACCCCGACCTCGACAGCATCGCTCGAGATGCGTGGCTCGGTGACCCGATCGAGGTCTGGGAGCCCAACGACATACTGACTATCGAAAGAATCCGCCGAGCTGCGTTCGGCGGGACCGTCGATAAGCCTATGAAGCACCTTGGTGAGGCACAGACCTGCCACGTGATCCGAACCAATCCGGTGTACGCCCAGTCCTTCTGGATCACCGACGATCACGATGCTGCCGAGTACGCCAAGCGGCAAGGGATCACTACACGCGACACGATGGACCTGATGTCTGAAGGCGTTCAGGACGGCTGCTGCACGCGAGACGAAGGGTTCAAGCTCCTTGAGGAGATGGCACAGATGGGCCGTGCCATTCGTGTCCCCCGACATCCATCAGACCTATGAGGCGGGCAGCAACTTCGCCCTGATGGCACCGCTTGACACTGAGCTGGGCGAACGCCAACATGTGATCAGATGCAATCGATCAGGCCCGCCCCGGCGGGCCTTCCTTATCTCTGAGCGCTGGACTGTGGTCATACTGGGCAATGGCTTCGGAATGGGTTGCCCCCGTATGTGCTGGTGCAGCTGGGTCGATAGGTGTCTTCTTCACATGGCTATCCAGCCATCAAGGACGCAACCACGTTGAGCGAGTGGCCGAGCAGGCGGCCTCGGCCCAGAAAGATCTTGCCAGGGAAGAGCGTCGAGCTGCGGCTTACCTCGACGTACTGACCAGCGTGAACGGCATGACCTTCACGATCATCATGATGACCGCTGTGATGACGACGGGCGGAGAGCCCAAACAAGATCCCCTGCCGAATCAGTCAGAGCAAGCGGCGCTGAAGGCCAAGGTCACTGCCTACGGATCTCCAGAAGCCAGGGCGATCTTTGATGAGTGGTACAAGACCGCTCAAACTATGGTGAACACCTACAACCTCCTGCAGATGGACCTGGGCCCAGATGTCTCCCGTGCTGACCTGTGGAAGAAGCAGGAGGCCAGTCGGATGGCGCTAAACGAGGCGTCCGAACAGCTCAATGATCAGATGAATAGGGACTTGACGAGGTAGCGCATGGCCGCGCCGGCTGAGGCTATGCACTTTTCAGAAACTTCCTGACCCCTCGGGACGGTCAGGGAGATGAGAATGGGGAACCGGGAAGGGCGACGGGGACACGCGGCCCCCGTCGCCCGCCCAAGTCGCCGCTCTGCGCCACACGGAGACCGGCTGATGTCCACCAAGATTTGGGAATGGGCGGCCATCGCTGGCTGGCCCCGCGGCGCGCTCATCTCGTAGCTGCTACGTGACCAAGTGCCGTGGATCACGTTCGTGAGCTGGTACGCCATCGTCATCAGCCACACCACCATGTGGCCGGCCCGAGATCGTGAGGTCCTGTGTCCCCCCGCACAGGGCCTCACCTGCACGCCGGGGAGGTCGACGTGATGGTCACCGTCCAGCAACTGCAGCGCATGGCTGGTGCCCGTGCCGCGATCCTCGCCGATGGGGATTGGTAGAGCGTGGCGGGTTGTCTGGCCCGCCGCCTGCCCCTTCAGGAGGGGAGGAAGACGTGGACCTGATCAAGGAAGCAGCGCCTCGATCCTGAATGCCGTCCGCGCCGCCGCAGCGATGCTCGATCTGTCGCCAACTCCACACCACCGCGCGCCGCATCTGCCCAAACTGCGCGCGCGCCCGCCAGCGGGCCCGGCCTACCGCCGCTCGGCGGGGCCTGGGATATGACCATCAGAAGGCGGCGGCTCAGGTGCTGGCGGACGCGACCGTGTGCGCGGTCTGCCTCAAGCCGCCGACGGCGGCCGACCCGCTCACCGCCGGCCACATACTCGACCGGCAGCTCGGCGGCACCAACGACCCGAGCAACTACCAGCCCGAGCACCAGTCGTGCAACTTCGCCAAGCGCGCGGCTGACGCGCACGTCGTGCTGGTCACCGGCCCGCCGTGCGCGGGCAAGACCACCTACGCGCAGCACTTCGCCCTCGAGGGCGACTTGGTGCTGGACCTGGACACCATCGCCCGGGATCTTGGCAGCACCAGGTACTGGCACCACGACCCGGCGACGCTGGCCCGCGCCGATGCGGTGATGCGGCGCCAGGTGCTGAAGGTGGCGGCCACCCGGACGGGGCGAGTGTGGATCATCCGCTGTGTGCCTAACGGCCGGACGCGTACGGGGCTGGCGCGGATGGTGCGGGCGGACAAGGTGGTGGTGCTGCTGCCCAGGGGCAGCACCCTGGTGGCAAGGGCGAGGCGCAGGCCGGACGTGATGGCCACGGTGACGGCGATCAATGAGTGGCAGTCGGCCTACACCGAGGGCGCGCTGGACACGGTGATCACGAGCTGGCGCCGCCGTTGATCAAGGAGCCCATGATCATTGCTTGCCGGATCGGCCCATGTTTCCGCAGGTCGCAGGCCTAGACGAAACGATCAAGCGCCCACCCCCCGGGTGTGTTTTCCCAGGTCAGAAGGGGTGCCTCTAGACCTGCCGCCCAGGCTTCCGTTTTCCGTCTCAGAAATGGATCTTTTTTCCCGGAGGAGGGTGCATGACCGCAACAAAGGGGCGTAAAGCCACTCCGACGGGACTAAAGCTCATTGAAGGTCGCGGAACGGGCAGGGATGGGAAGGCGCGGGACTCGGGCGGCCGTGAGGTCAAGCCCGCCCCCGCCTTCCGTCGTCTTCCCCCTGAGCGCCCGGCGGATCTCAGCGGCACGGCCGCGGTGATGTGGGACGAGTTCGTCGCCGAGCTCGCCCGGCTGCAGCTGCTCGCACCGACCCACGGGCCCGCGCTGGAGATGGCCTGCGAGGCGTACGCCCGGTGGAAGGACGCCAAGGAGCGCCTGGGGTTCTCCGGGATGACGTACACCTCCGACAGCGGCCTGGTGAAGACCCATCCCCTGGTCGGCATCGTGGAGCGGGCGTCGGCCGAGTTCCGCGCCTGGTGCGCCGAGTTCGGCCTGACGCCGGCCGCCGAGACCAAGCTCACGTCACCGGCCGCTGACGGCGACAAGGAGAACCCCTTCGCCGGCACCGGGTAGCGCCCGGTGTCCCGGGTCGACGGCAAGAGCCCGGCGCCGGCGGGGACCAGGCGCCGCGGCCGCGGGTACGTGCCGAGCGCCGCAGAGCTCAAGCGGCTCAAGCTCTCGCCCGAGGTCGCGTGGTATCTGCAGGACCGTGGCATCCCGCTGCCGGACTGCCCGCCGACGATCAAGACTCCCGAGGCCGGGGAGCTGCTCAAGACGGCGCGCTTCGATCCCGAGCGCGTCGACAAGGTCTTGGCCGCTTTCCGCCAGCTGCGCCACACCAAGGGTCGCTGGGCGGGCCAGCCGCTCAATCCCGACCCGTGGCAGGTCGCGTACGTCATCGCCCCGGTCTTTGGGTGGGTGAAGAAGAACCGGCGCGGCCAGTGGGTTCGCGTCGTCCGCAGTCTCTACGTCGATGTGCCGAGGAAGAACGGCAAGTCGACGTTGTGCGGCGGGCTCGGGCTGTACCTGACGGCGGCCGACGGCGAGGGCGGTGCGGAGGTCGTCGCCGCGGCGACGACCAAGGAGCAGGCCAACTACGTCTTCGGCCCGATCAAGGCGCTGTGTGACCACGCGCCCGCGGTGAAGCCGTACGTCAAGTCCCTCGCCCAGAAGATCATTCACAAGGCGACCGGTTCGACGTTCTGCCCGGTCGCCAGCGTCGCCGAGGCGTTGCACGGCGGCAACATCCACGGCGGGATCATCGACGAGCTGCACGTTCACAAGGACGGGGCGCTCGTCGAGGCGATCGAGACGGGCACCGGCAGCCGTGACCAGCCGCTGATCGTCATCATCACCACGGCGGACGACGGCCGCACGAACACGATCTACGCCAGGAAGCGCAAGCGGGTCGAGGAGCTCGCGCGCCGGGTGATCCGGCACGCCAGCACCTACGGCGTGGTGTGGGGCGCGGACGAGAAGGACGACCCCTTCGCGGTCGCGACCTGGAAGAAGGCCAACCCGGGGTTCGGGATCTCACCCACGCACGAGTACCTGGAGGAGAAGGCCGCCGAGGCCCGCCAGGACCCGGCCGTCCTGGCCTCGTTCCTGCGGCTGCACCTGGGGATCCGCACCAAGCAGACCACCCGGTACATCACGCTGGCCGACTGGGACGGCGCGGCGGCCATCGTGGAGGAGGCGGCGCTGGCTGGCCGCGCGTGCCACGGCGGCCTGGACCTGAGCAACGTGGAGGACGTCACCGCGCTGTGCTGGCTGTTCCCGGACCGGGAGGCCGGCACCTTCGACGCGGTCTGGCGGTTCTGGCTGCCGGAAGCGCGGCTGAAGGACCTGAACAAGCGCACCGCGGAGAATGCCGAGGTGTGGGTCCGCGAGGGGTGGCTGACCCTGACCGCGGGGAACGTCATCGACCTGGAAGCGGTCGAGGCGCAGATCGACAAGGACGCCCAGGTGTTCGCCGTCCAGACCGTGGGCTACGACCGGTGGGGAGCCACCGACGTGGTGCGCCGGCTGGGTGAGAAGGGCATGACGTGCGTGCCCATCTCGCAGGGCGCCGCGTCGTTGAACGACCCGCTGAAGAACGTGCTGCGCACGTTGAAGGCGGGTCTGTTCCGGCAGGGCGGGCATCCGGTCATGCGGTGGATGATCGACAACTTGGCGACCGTCGCGACCCACGACGGCGCCTTGGTCAAGCCGGACAGGGCCAATTCCGGCGACAAGATCGACGGTGTGAGCGCGCTGGTCAACGCCATGAAGGAATGCATGGACGCCCAGCAGGCCGAACAGCAGGCACCGCCCGCGGCCGCCGACTCGGCGGCTCCCTGGGACGACCGCGACCTGTGGCGCCCGACCGGTCGCCTGAACATCTGAGGGAGGCCCGATGATCGTCAGTTTCCGGCTGCCCAGCATCTCGCTGGGCGCGGTCAGCAACATGGTCGGCCTGCTCGGCCTGGTCGCGGTCGCCGTCGCGGTGGGCGGCCTGCTCGGATCCTGGTGGTGGACGTGCCTTTCGGGCGGCGTCTTCGCGGTCGGCCTGGCCGTGCTGGCCGGGATGAGCGCCCAGGCGCAGGCCCAGGCCGAGGCCGCCGGGCAGGCGCCTGCCGTGCTGCGGCCGGCGGCTGAGGCGTCGTGAGGTCGATCTTCGCGCCGCCGCGCCGCCCCCAGACCCGGGCGGCGGAGGCCTCGCCCGCACAGATCGCCGCCACCGGCGCCTCTGGGTACGGCGCCGGTGACCCGGTCGACAACGAGCCGGGGTGGCGGCCGCTGGGGTCGGCGGGCCGGCGCGAGGTGCCGTACTGGACGCATGAGCGGGCCCGCACGTTTTCGGTGGCCGGCTACCGCAGCAATCCGATGGCCCGGGCGATCATCGACACCTACACCAGCTTCTGTGTCGGTGACAGCGGTGTGAGTTACCAGGTCACCAACGCGCAGGTGCGGGCCGTCGTGGACGAGTTCTGGGCCGACCCGCGCAATAACCTGTCGGGCATCCAGGAGTTGTTCCTCCGCGACCAGCTGATCATGGGCGAGACGCTGCTGGAGCTCATGGAGGGCCAGGGCTCGGGCGTGGTGCGGTTCTCGCCGATCGACACCACCGGCGTGACGAACGTGTCGCTGGTCGGCGGGAACCCGCTGTGGCCGCACCAGGTCATCTTGGGCCAGGCCGCGGGCGATGAGCGGCGGGTGACGGTCGCCGCGGTGGACGACGGCACCGGCCTGCGGACCGGCGGCGCGATGTGGTGGACCCCGTTCAAGACGTTGATCACCGACAAGCGGTCCATGCCGTTCATGACGCCGATCCTGGACTGGTTGGACGCCTACGACACCGTGCTGTCCAACCTGATCGACCGCACGGCGCTGGCCCGCTACCTGGTGTGGACGGTCAAGGTGGCCGGCGGCAAGGAACAGGTCGACCAGTTCGTGAGGGACCGCGGCGGGCTGCACGTGCCGCGCTCAGGGTCGGTCGAGGTCCACAACGAGTCGGTGGAGTGGTCGGCGAAGACGGCCGAGACCGGCGCGTATGAGGACACCGCGGCGAACCGGTCCGTGCTGACCATGATCGCCGGTGGCTCCGGTCTGGCCAAGACCTGGTTGGCCGAGCCGGAGGACGCCAACCGCGCGACGTCGCTGACCATGGCCGAGCCGGTACGGCGGCGCGTGCAGGGCGTGCAGCGGCAGTGGCTGGGCTACCAGACCGAGCTGAGCCGCTTCGCCGTGGACCGCGCCGTGGCCGCCGCCCGCCTGCCCAGGATGGTCGAGGCGACCGACCCCAAGACCGGCGAGACGTATGAGATCCCCGCCGCGATGGCGGTCACCGTGACCGGGCCGGAAGTGGCCGCGGCCGACGCCTCGATCGGCGCCCAGGTCCTGCTCAACCTGTCCACCGGTCTGGAGCACCTGGTCCAGAACGGCGTCCTCACCCGGGACGCGGCGGCCGTGGCCGCCCGCAAGGCCTGGGAGGACTACATGGGCATCCCGTACTCCTCTGACCTGGGCAAGCCCGATGCCGATCCTGACGACGTCGCGACGGCTGTCGACGACGCCAAGTCCAACAAGCTCGGCCGCCTGGCGGTCGTGGGAGGAGCTGGCCGAAGTGACACGTGATCAGGCTGCCCGCGCGATCGGCGTGGCCGTCACCGAGATCCAGAGCGCGGAGCACGCCGCTCACGGCGTGGCCGTGGTCATGTCCAACGGGGCGCGCCGGCTGATCACCGATGACGGCGTCTTCGCGACCGACGATCACCCCGGCAACGAGCACCTGCGGCGCTGGTACGCGCCCCTGGAAGGCGCGGAGCGCGACCTCGAGGTCGACCCCGATGACGGCCGCGCGGGGGAGATCGGCGCCGCCGGCGACGGCGGCCGCAGGCAGGGCGGCGGCGAGCTGGTGGTCTCGGACGGCTCTGCCGACCAGGCCATGAAGCCCGCCGGCGACGACCCGGAACGGGCCCAGGCCGAGCCCGAGCAGGAGCCGGCCAAGCCCATCGCGCGCAAGAGCCGAACCGAGCGGCTGGGGAGGGTGAACCGGTGACCTACACCACACACGGACACTGGATCGGGGACGGCGAACCGACCGAGCCGCGGCCCGCTGCGGTGGCCAGGTGCGGAGGGCCGGGCCTGTGCGGAGTCTGCAACCAGGAGGCGTGCACCGCCGGGTTCCGCGGCCAAGACGCCCCAGTCCCGGCGGCCGGAGCCGCCGGCGTCACGTGTCCCCAGTGCGGCCACACGTTCGAAGTGGGCACGGGCGCCCGCCCGCAGCGTGTGGGGGAAGGTCACCCGGTGACCTACACCAGGCACGGACACTGGATCGGCCCAGGCGAGCCCACCGAGCCCTGGCCCGGGGCGCCGGCCAGGTGCGGAGGGCCGGGCCTGTGCCCGGAGTGCAACCAGGAGGCGTGCACGGTCGGCTTCCGCGGCGAGGATGCCTCGCTGGCCGCGACCGGCGAGGCCGCGGCCCGCTGCCCCGCGTGCGGGCACACCTTCGACGCAAGCGCCGGCGACCAGCCGCGGCGGGTGACCGAGACGGCGACGGCGGTCGAGGCGCTCATCGATGGCGAGCTGTCCTACGACGACAAGCGCGAGCTGGTGCGCGCCGCGCTCGTCGCGCGGAACCGCACCCAGGCCGGCACCTCCTACGGCTGGGTGTACATCAGCGACCTGACCGACAGCGCCGTGGTGTACGCCAGCTTCACCGACGACCTCTACCAGTGCGACTACACGATCGGCGCGGGCAACACGGTCGAGCTCGGCGAGCCGTTCCGGGTGGTGCGCACCTACGCGCCCGACCCGGCCGCCGCGCCCACGCCGGACGAACCGGTCGCCGGCGAGGTGCTGGTGGAGACCCACCGGGTGTCGGCGGCCGCCGACGCCCGTGTCATCGAGGCCAAGGGCACCGGGGCGGACGGCGGCCGGATCTTCCGCGTCCGCATGATCCGCGCCGGCGACTCCAAGAACGGCCGCCGCTACCCGCAGGCCGTACTAGCGGCAGCGGCCGCCCTGTACGAGGGCAGCAAGGCCTTCGACCGCCACCGCGACCTGGCCGAGCTGAAGTCCGGCACCATCCAAGGCCTGGTCGGCGCCTACCGGCAGGTCGAGGCGGCCGAGGACGGCCTGTACGCCGACCTGCACCTGCTGCCGGGCGCGAAGCACGCGGCCGAGGCGCTGGACGCTGCCCTGGCGGGCCAGGCCGACGGCCTGAACCCGCTGGTGGGGCTGTCGCACGACGTCTACGCCACCTTCACGCCGGTCACCGAGAACGGCGTGCAACTGCAGGAAGCCACCGCCATCACCAAGGTCAACAGCGTGGATCTGGTCTCCGACCCGGCCGCCGGCGGCAAGGCCTCCCGTGTCATCGCCAACACCATCACGGGCGCGGAGCCCACAACCGAGACGGAGGCACCCGTGCCCGCGACGAAGCAGGAGATCCTGGCCGCGTTCAAGGACGCGACACCGGAGGAACTGGCCGAGGTCGGCCTGGCCAAGGCGGCCGAGACCACGGCCGTGCCGGCCAAGCCCGCCGATCCGCCCACGTCGGAGAAGGTGCTGGAGGGCACTGTCGCCCAGCCCAAGGCCGGGTGGATGGCCAAGGCGATGATCAAGGCGATGGTGGCCGACGCGGGCCTGCCCGAGACCGCCGTCGAGGCCATCACCGGCGCGCTGCCCGACCGGATCACCGAGGCCGACGTCGCCTCCCAGATCGCCGGCGTGAAGGGCGGGATGGCGATCCTGGAGCGGGCATCGCTGCTCCCGAGCGTTACCGTCACGGTGACGCAGGAGTCCCGTGATGCCAAGATCAAGGCGCTGGACGCGTTCTTCGACGGTCGCCACAGCGAGGGCTACCACTCATTCAAGCAGGCCTACTTCGACTTCACCGGCTACCGGTCCACCGACTGGACCGAGGATGTCAACCGGCGAATCTTGCGCGAGTCCTTCGGCATCGGCTTCGACTCCGGGATACGCGCCGAGGAGTCCTTGGACACCACCACCTGGGCGCAGGTCCTGGGCGACTCCATCACCCGGCGGATGATGGCGCTGTACTCGCTGCCCAGCCTGCAGTCCTGGCGGCAGATCGTCTCCTCCTTCGTGCCCATCAACGACTTCCGGACGCAGCGCGTCGGGCGGGTCGGCGGGTACGGGACGCTGCCGGTCGTGGCCGAAGGCGGCCCCTACCAGCCGCTCACCAGCCCGCCTGACGAGGAGGCGTCCTACGCGCTGAGCAAGAAGGGCGGGACGGAAGACTTGACGATGGAGATGATCGTCAACGACGACGTCCGGGCCATCTCCGCCATCCCGACCAAGCTCGGCCGGGCCGCCGCGCAGACATTGTTCCGCTTCGTCTGGGACTTCCTGCGGCTCAACGTCGTGTGCACCTACGACGGGGTGCCCCTGTTCCATGCCTCGCACGGCAACAACATCACCACCAGCGTCCTGACGCAGACCGCGCTGACCACCGCCCGGATGCGGATGCGTCAGCAGGCGGCCTACGGCGACGCCTCCGAGATCCTGGACAACACGCCGCGGCACCTGATCGTCCCGGCCGCGCTGGAGGAGGCCGGCTGGACGCTGGCCACCAGCGCCGTGTCGGTCGGCGGCGTCGCCACCGACGCCGAGCTGTCGCGCACGGCGCCGAACCTGCACCAGAACCTGAACCTGATCGTGCTGTCCTACCTGACCGACCCGAGCGACTGGTTCCTGGCGGCCGACCCGGCCGCGGTGCCCACCATCGAGATCGGGTTTTTCCAGGGCAGGCAGGATCCGGAGCTGTTCACGCAGGCGGACGGCAACGTCGGATCCATGTTCAACGCGGACAAGATGACGCTGAAGATCAGGCACATCTACTCCGGCACGGTCCTGGACCACCGCGGATTCTACGGCGGCGTGGGCGTCGCCTGAGCCCAGCCCGGCCCCACACCGACCAACACGAAAGGAGTCCGACAGTGACCCTGTGGAGCGAGCTGCGCGGCAACAACATCATGTGCATCCAGGTGCCCGCCAAGGCCATCAACGTGGCCGGCGAGCCCACCATTCAGGCACCCCAGCGCGGCACGATCATCGCCGCCACGTGGACGCCCGCCGCGGCGATCACCGCCAACGCGACCAACTACTTCACGCTGACCTTCCGCAACCGCGGCCAGGCCGGCGCGGGCACCGTCCAGTGGGCGACCGCTCGCCTCTACAACGTGCCCACCACCGGAGACAGCGTCGCCAACGTCCCGGAGGCGCTGACCCTGCACGCCACCCTGGCCAACCGCGACGTCGCCGCCGGCGACCTGCTGAGCGTGCACATCACCCACACCGCCAGCGGCCTGGCCGTCCCGGACGGGGTGGTCGCCATCACCTGGCGGCTGCGCTGATGGCCCTGATCAGGCCCGTCGCGCTGACGGGCTCTGATCAGGCGGTCGTCGCCGCCCCGGCCGTGTACCGGGGCCTCACCGTGCGGGAGACCTCCGGCTCGGCGGGCGCGGTGCTGCGCCTGCACGACAACGCCTCGGCCGGATCGGGGACCATCCTGCAGACGGTGGCGCTGGCCCAGGGTGAGAGCGCCAACCTCATGCATCCCGACGGCGTGTGGGCGGTGAACGGCATCTACGCCGACGTCGTGTCCGGCGCGATCGAGGGATCGGTCTACATCGCATGAACGGCGGCAGGATCCTGCGCGGCCGGGCCGCGACCCTCACCCACACGTTCCTGATGGACGAGGAGACGCCGGGCGAGTCCTCCACCCCGGTCACCGTGGCGATCACCGACGCAGGCGGGCACCCGGTCGCCTCGGGGACCGCGACCGGCGCCGGCGGACGGTACTCCTTCCCGGTGGCCGCCCAGGCCCAGCTCACCCATCTCACCGCGGCCTGGTCGGCCACCATCGGCGGCCAACCGGTACTCGAGGCCGACCTGGTCGAAGTGGTCGGTGGGTTCTTCTTCGACCTGGGCGTGGCGCGCGCCAGCGACGCCTCGCTCGCCGACACCGGCAAGTACCCCTCCGCCGACCTGGCGATCAGCCGCCAGGAGGTCGAGGAGGAGTGCGAGCGGATCTGCCAGCGGGCGTTCGTCCCCAGGTACCGGCGGGTCATCCTGGGCGGCAGCGGCACACCGGATCTGCTGCTGCCCGACGGCGGCGACGAGTACGTCGCCGGCATGCTGCTGCGCGGCGTGCGGACGGTGCGTTCGGCGAGCGTCGCGCCGCGCATCGGCCAGACCTTCGTGCCCCTGACGGTCGGCCAGCTGGCGGCGTGCGCGGTCACCGTCGACGGGCTGCTGCGCCGTACCGATGGCGGGGTGTGGACCGAGGGCATCTGCAACGTGCTGTTGGAGTACGAGTACGGGTCGGACGCCCCGCCGGCCGACCTGCGGCGTGCATCGCTGCTGCGGCTCAGGAGCCGGGCCAACATCCACCGCTCAGGGGTGCCCGACCGGGCCATCTCGTTCACCGTGGCCGAGGGCGGCACCTACCGGCTGTCGACGCCGTCGGCCTCACGCACCGGCGTGCCCGAGGTCGACGCGGTCTATGACCGGTACTCCCGCGGCCCGCGTGGCACCGGAGACCAGGACGGCTCCACGCCCGCGTCGCGATCGCTGAACTTCGACCCCCAGCGGGGGTCGCTGTTCCACGGGGGTGAGCGGTGACGGTGCTGGCGTCCAACGTGGTCGCGGTCAAGCAGAGGCTGTTCGACCTGATCGCGGATCTGCCGCTGGGTGATGTGCAGGTCTCCTACGGCCCGCCGGCCAACCCCGAGCGCGACATGGTCTACCTGGGCGGGGCTCAGGGGCCCTACGCGATCACCGCGATGCGGGTCGGGGGCCGGGTACCCCGTACCGAGACGCTGTCCCTGGCGGTGTACAGCGTCGCGACCGTCCCTGGTGGCACCGTCGCCGACGCCGAGGCCCGCGCGGTCGAGCTCGGCGGTCTCATCATCGCGGCCGTCGCCGGCGACCCCACGCTCGGCGACCTGGAAGGGCTGAAGCGGATCACCATCGCCGGGATGGAGCTGGAGTCCGGTGCCGACGACGACGCCGCCATGGCCGCGTTGACCTTGACGTTCGAGGCGCTGTCCCACCTGCAGTGAGCGCAGCAGGTGCACAGCGATCCGGGGGGACACCGTCTATTTCGGCGCGGCGATGATCGTCCGCGTCGTCGGGAAGGGGCTGAGATGGCAGACAAGAGCGAGAAGGCCGGTGACAAGGTCCGGGCCAGGGTCGTCGGGACGTGCGAGGTGGCCGGCACCGCGCCGGGCGGCACCGTGGACCTGGACCCGGAGCAGGTCAACGTTCCGGCGCTGGTCGAGGCGGGGCACATCGAGATCTCCAAGAGCGCGGCGGAGCGGCTGACCGCGCCGAGCGCTCCGGAGTCCTGATGGCCCGCAGGATGCTCCGTCACCGGGTGGTCGTGAGTGATAAGCCGGCCGTCGTCAAGATGGCCGGGGACCCGGTCCATGTCGCGGCCGGCCGGATCGGCGTGGGCGAGAACGCGGCCCGCGTCGTGGATTTCTGGGCCGAGGGCGCCGGCTGGGACGACCCCGACACCCGGGTGCCGCGGACCTTCCAGGTGTTCGGGACCGGTCACCCGCTCCCTGAGGGCGCCAGGTGGTGGGGGACGACACCGCGCTGCCCCGACGGCCTGGTGTGGCACCTGTACGAGCTCCCAGGGGGTCCGTCGTGAGCGTCATCGCGCTGCTGAACGCGTTCTGTTACGTCCACGCCCACGACTTCACCGCCGACTCCAACGCGCTGACCTTCTCCGGCGAGGCGGCCGAGAACGACGCCACCACGTTCCGCAGCCAGGGCTGGAAGACACTCGGGCCCGGCGGCCTGCGCTCGGGCGTGCTGAACATGGGCGGGTTCTGGCAGTCCGCCTCCTCCGACGCCGTGGACCCGATCACGTGGAACGACCTCGCCGTGCCCGACCGGGTGATGACCTTCGGACCGATCGAGACCGAGGGCAACCCCGCCTACATGTGGCAGGGCGCCCACTACCAGTACCAGCTCGGCGGTGCGGGTCTCGGCGAGCTGGCGCCGTACTCCCTGGAGGGGCACGGCAGCAACTCCATCGGCGTGGTCCGCGGCCGGCTGGCAGCCGCCATGCAGGTCAAGGCCGCCACCGGCGTGCTCGGCAGCGCGCTGCAGCTGGGCGCGGTTGGCGCCGCCCAGTACCTGTACGCGACCCTGCACGTGCTCGGCACCCCGGGGACGACGATCACCGTGCAGCTGCAGAGCGACGACAACGCCGGGTTCACCAGCGCGACGACCCGGGCGACGCTGGGCCCGATCACCACGGCCGGCGGCACGTGGATGCCGCGGGTAGCCGGCGCCATCACCGACGACTACTACCGGTTCAACATCTCGGCCGTGACCGGCAGCTTCACTCTCGCGGGCGCGATCGGCGTCCAGTAAGGAGACCCCCATGGCCGTGATGGCCCTGCTCAACCAGTACCTCGTGATCAACGCTGTCAACCTGTCCGACCACATGAAGGGCGCCACCCTGACCGTGGAGGCCGCCCAGCTGGACCCCACCGCGATGGGCGACGGCTGGGTCCGCGCCGCCGGCGGCCTGAAGAGCGGTCAGCTGCAGACCGAGTGGCTCGACGACGTCGCCGCCTCCTCGGTCGACGCCACGCTGTGGCCGCTGCTCGGCACGGTCGTGACGTTCGAGGTCCGGCTGGACGCCGGGGCGGTCGGCGCCGGTAACCCCAAGTACACCGGCAGCGTGTTCATCGGCTCGCACATGATCGGCGGGGGCATCGGCGAGCTGCCGATGAAGAACCCGACCTACCCGACCTCGGGCGCGGTCACCCGGGCCACCTCCTAGGAGCCCACCGTGGTGGTGGCGGTCAGCTTCGACGGCAACCAGGAGCTGCGCAAGCTCGTCGTCGATTTCGGGAAGATGCCGCCGGCACTGCGTAAGGAGCTCCGCCCGGCGCTGCAGCGGGGCGCGCAGCCGATCCTGGCGCAGTCGCGGGCGAACTCCGCCTGGTCCACGCGGATCCCGCAGGCGACCCGAATCAGCCCGAGGTTCGCCAAGCGCCGCGGCGGGATCGTCATCGTCGTCAGCAGTCGCCGCGCCCCGCACGCGCGGCCGTATGAGAACCTCGGCGACCCGGGTACCTTCCGGCACCCGGTGTTCGGGCCCTCCCGCAGGCGGGACATGGTGTTCGGCCGCGAGCTGCCCGGGGCGTTCAAGGCGGGCTACCAGAGCAGGGCGCGCACCGCCGGCGCTCGCCGCCGGTACGCGCGCAGGGCCGCGAACGGCGGCACCAGAGGCCTGCCGTGGGTCGCCCAAAGAGCCCGCCCGTTCCTGTTCCGCGCCGTCGAACAACGGGGCGGGGCGGTGACCGAGGCGTTAGCCAAGACCGTCATCGAGATCGGCCGCAAGCACGGCTGGAACAGGTAGGAGATCAGGTGGGGTTGCGTGAGCGCCTGGACGGCAAAGAGCGGCCGACACTGCCCTACAAGGTGCGGGTCCAGGACACCACAGCCGCCGAGGCCGCGCTCGGCGAGGCACAGGCCGAGCTGCTGATGGCGCTCGGCACCGAACGCGAAGCGACTGCCCAGGAGGCGGTCAAGGCCGCACTGGCCGCGCTGGAGGAGTGTTTCGAGCCCATCATCTTCACCGCGATGGATCCCGAAGAGTTCGAGGTGCTGGTGGCCCAGCATGCGCCCCGGCCGGATACCGAAGATGAGGCGTGGAACGTCGACACCCTGCCCCGGGAGACGTTCCTGCGGTGCGCGCCGCCGGTGTACACCCCCGAGGAGTGGCTGGAGTGGATCACCAGGACGTGCAACCGCACTGAGCGGGTGGAGCTGTTCAACGCCGCCGTGGCGGTCAACGTCAGAACGGTGTCCCCCACGCTCCCAAAAGGCTGGACGGAGATCCTGGACTCGCTCTAGAGCTGGAGATCTGCAGGGCCTACCGGATTCCGCACTCTGCCTTCCTGAGCTGGCGCCAGGACGACCGCGACAAGGCCACCTGGCAGCACCTGCGCGACCGTCAGCGGTGCTCAGGGTGCGGCACTCGGGCGGCGGAGTGGGATCCCGAGAAGGGCGGCCGCGCCGATGCCTACACCGCTGAGGTCCTGTGCTGCCCCGGTTGCGCCATGACCGGCGCCCTGTCCAGCGGCCTGACCGAACAGACGCCCGGCGCGCACACCGTGCTCGTGCCCAACGACCCAGACGCCCGCAAGGAGGTGAGACGCCGTGCCCACGCGCGATCTGAACGTCAAGATCGACGGTGACCCGAAGGGTTTCCAGGCCGCCGCCGCCAAGGCGGCCTTGGCCGCCAGGCGCCTGGAGCAGAGCCTGGCCCGGATGGAGGCCAAGCAGAAGACCACTCGCAAGAGCGCCACGCTGATGCGCAGCGAGCTGCTAGCGCTGGCCGCCGGCGCCACCACGGTCGCGCCGGCGTTCGCCGCGTCCGGCGCCGGCGTGGTGGCATTCGCCGCCCTGGCCGCCCCCGCGATCCTGAAGGTCGTCAAGGCACAGCAGGACCTGGTCGCCAACTGGGACAACCTCTCCGAGGGCGAGAAGGCCGCCGCGGTCGGCCTGCGTAACCTGATCGGCCAGTACAAGGCGCTGGCCCGGTCGATGGAGCCGGAGACCCTGGGCCTGTTCAACCAGGCGCTCGGCATGACCTCCCGGCAGATGCCCAAGCTCGTGCCCATCGCCCGGGGCGTGTCGTCCGAGCTCGGCCACTTCCTCGACAACCTGGAGCGGGCGATCGACGGGCCCGAGGGCCAGGAGTTCCTCAGTTTCCTGGAGCAGGCGTCTGGGCCGGCGACCCAGCAGATCGCCTCCACGCTCGGCTCGGCGGCCGGGGCGGCCACCAACCTGCTGCAGGCGCTGGGGCCGGTGGCCGGCGTCGGCCTCAAGACCGTCGCCATGCTGCTGGACCTGGTCGGCGCGGTGTCAGACGTCGCCCCCGGGCTGGTCCAGATGGCGGTGCTGACCATGGCCCTGCGGGGCCCGCTGGGCGGCCTGGGCGGCCTGCTGGGCACCGCCGGCGGGAAGCTGACCGCGTTCGGCGACGGCGCGGCCGGGGTGAAGGGAAAGGCCGGTGGGCTCGGCGCGGTGCTGACCGGGATGGGCACCATTTTGTCGGGGCCATGGGGTATGGCGGTCACCGGCGCGATCGCCCTGCTGGCGGTGTTCGCCGCGAGCCAGGCCGACGCTGCCGCACAGGTGGCCGAGTTCGAGGGCGCGATCCGCCAGGACGCCGGGGCGCTCGGGGTCGCCACCCGGGCGCTGACCACGCACAAGCTGGAGGAAGAGGGCCTGCTGGATCTGGCCCAGCGGTCCGGCGTGTCGATGTCGGCCTACACCGACGCGATCTTGGGGAACAAGGACGCCCACGCCGAGGTCACCTCGGTCATCGACCGACAGATCGCTGCGCTGAAGAAGCAGAACGACGAGAACGAGATCTCCTTCGAGGGGTACCGCGCCGGCGTCGAACCCTTGATCGAACTGCGGTCAGCCCTGCGCGGGAAGAACGAGACGATCAACGAGGCAGTCGCCTCCTACAAGCGCCTGCAGGACGCGCAGAAGGCCGGCGTCCAGCCGACCGACGCGATCAAGGTCGCCTGGGACATCGCCAGCGACGCCTCGGCGGATCTGAAGACCCGCGTCGATGCCCTGACCGCGGCGTTCGACGCCTACTTCAGTCCCGCCCTGGCGGTGCTCGGCGCCACCAACCGCTGGAAGGACGCGGTCGCCGAGACCGGCCAGGTGCTGAAGGACACCGGCAAGATCCTGCGGGACGGCGACTCCACCGACCAGCAGCGCAACGAGGCTCTGCGGGCCCGGCGTGAGCAGCTGGAAGGGCAGCTCGGCGTGCTGCGCGACTGGGCGCAGGCCGAGTTCCGCGCCACCAAGAACGTCAAGGCCTCCTCCCAGGCGATGATCGATCAGTTCCCGGCGCTGCTGCGGCTGGCCGGCGGCAGCCGGGAGGGCAAGGCTGCCCTGGACACCCTGATCGCGGCCATGGGCGGCACGGTCACCCGGGCGCGCGGCGCCACCACCGCGGTGGACAAGTTCGGCAACCGTGTCACGGTGCTGCCCAACGGCAAGGTCGTGGTCGTAAAGGCCAACACCGCCCAGGCGCAGGCAGCGCTGTCGGCGACACAGACCCGGATCAACAACCTGCAGGGCAAGACCGTCTACATCAACATGATCCGCCGCGATTTCGGTGTGAACGTCGGCCCCAAGACCGGGGTCCCGTGGGCGCCCGGGAGCGCCCGGGGCGGCATCGTGCGCCGCGCCGGCGGCGGTATGGTGCGCGGGCCCGGGACCACGACTTCCGACAGCATCCCGGCCCTGGTCGACGGCGGCGGCATGGTCATGCTGTCGGACCAGGAGTTCGTGATCAACGCCCGCCAGACGAAACGGCATCGCGGGCTGATCGAGGCGATCAACGCGGGCAAGTTCGCCGGCGGCGGCCTGGTCGGCGATGTCCGGGGCTACGCCGCCGGGGGGCCGGTGGACGCGCCGCTGACCGACTACGTCAGCCGGTTCATGGACGGCAAGGCGCTGTCCAAGACCGACTACGCGAAGGTCATCCGCGCTCGCCGGGACGCCGTCGACCAGCTGCGCCGCGCCGAACGCAAGCTCGCCGCCGACCGCAGGGCCCACAAGAGCGCGCGGACGATCGCCGATGACGAGGCCCGGGTGGCCAAGGAACGGCGTGACCTGGCCACGGCGACTGAGAAGCTCTCCGCGGCCTCGGCCCGGTACAAGCGCAGCAAGCTGACCCCGACCGCGCGCCTGACGGCCTCGCTCAACCTGGGTATCAAGAACACCGCGGCGTTCATCCGCAACCTGGAGACGATCGCCAAGCGCGGCTTCCCCGAGCTGGCCCGCCAGCTGCTGGCGATGGGCGGCCCGGAGGCCGAGAAGTACGCGGCCGGCGCGGCGAAGCTGTCGGCCTCCAAGCTCAAGGCCCTGGCGGGGAAGGTGGCCACGGCGGCGAAGTACCAGGCGAAGCTGGAGGCGCTGCCGGACATCCTGGCCGTCAAGGCCGCCAGGAAAGCCGGCGCCAAGAGCATCCCGCAGGTCATGCGGATGACCGGCCTGAGTGAGGAGGACCTGCAGGAGACCTACGCCGCGATGGGGTACGCGCGCGGAGGGATCCACCGGTACGCCCGCGGCGGGATCCGCCCGGGCCCGGGGATCGCGACCCGGCCGACCCTCCTGTTCGGCGAGGGCCGGGCGCCCGAGGGGTTCGTGCCCTACGACCCGGCCTACCGGCCACAGGCCATGGGCCTGGTCGCCCGGATGGCCGGCGACTTCGGCATGACCCGCGGCAGCGGCGGCGGGGCGGCCGGGCACGTCACCGTCACCCTGCACGTGGCCGGCGCCGACTCCGACCTCAAGCGCATGATCCGCAAGATGGTCCGCATCGACGGCCGCGGCTCGGTGCAGGTCGCCTTCGGCAAAAGCGCCAGCGCCTGATGGTGTTCCCCGCCACCCCGCTCGACGTCCTGGTCGAGCTGCAGCTGGCCGGCACGTGGACCGACGTGACCGCCGACGTCCTGATCCGCGACGGCGGGATCACCATCACCAGGGGGCGGCAGGACGAGGGCGAGGAGGTCGACCCCGGCGAGGGCGAGATCTCCTTCAACAACCGGCTCGGCAAGTACAGCCCGCGTAACCCCTCCTCGGTCTACTACGGGGTCCTGGGCCGCAACACGCCGGTGCGGGTGTCGGTGCTGTACGGGCCGACCTACCTCGGGCTGCCCGGCGCCGTCACCGACTACGTGAGCACACCGGATGTGGCCGCGCTGGACATCACCGGCGACATCGACGTCCGGATCGACGCGACGGTGGCCTCCTGGCGGACGGCGGCCGACCTGGCCGGCAAGTACGTCACCTCGGGCAACCAGAGGTCCTGGGCCCTGTCGCTGACCGACGCGGGAATCCTGCAGCTGCGCTGGTCTGCGACCGGCTCCGCCACGGTGATCACGATCGCCAGCACGGTGCCGGTCCCCGCCCCGTCGACCAGGCGCCGGGCGGTCCGGGCGACGCTGGACGTCAACAACGGCGCCGCCGGCAACACGGTGACGTTCTACACCGCGGCGACGATCGCCGGGCCGTGGACGCAGCTCGGCGACCCGGTCATCACCGCGGGTACGACCGCAATCTTCGCCTCCACCGCGGCGCTGAGCGTGGGCGATGTGGCGGACCTGGCCGCCGCCGCGGTGTACGGGCAGGTGCACGCCTTCGAGTTGCGCAACGGCATCGCCGGTAGCGTCGTGGCCAACCCCGACTTCACGATCCAGACCGCCGGCGCGGCCTCGTTCGCCGACGCCGCCGGCCGCACGTGGACCCTGGCCGGCTCGGCGGCGCTGACCACCCGGCGGGTGCGGTTCTGCGGGGAGATCTCCTCCTGGCCCTCGCGGTGGGACGTCTCGGGCAACGACGTGTGGGTGCCGGTCCAGGCCGCCGGCATCCAACGCCGCCTCGGCCAGGGCGCCTCCCCGCTCAACTCGGTGCTGCGGCGCGAGCTCACCGCGCCGGCCAACACCGGCAGCGTGCTGGGCTACTGGCCGCTGGAGGACGAGGACGGGGCAACCTCCCTGGCCTCCGGTGTCGGCGGCGGGACGGCCATGGCCATCACCGGCGCCCCGGACCTGGCCGCCTTCGAGGGATTCACCGGCAGCCTGCCCATCCCCACCTGGGCGGGCACCGCGATCGGGCGGCTGCAGCCCTACACCCCGACCGCGCAGACGCAGGTGCGGTTCCTGCTCGCGGTCCCGGCCGGCGGCGCGATCGGCGGCCAGGTCCTGGTCCGGGTGTGGTGCTCGGGATCGGCGGTGCGGTGGGACGTCGTCTACGGCACCGGCGGCACGCTGGCGCTGAAGTCCTACAACCGTGACGGCGACCTGCTCAGCGACTCCGGCACCGTAACGTTCGCGGTCGACGGCAAGCTGCTGAGGTGCTCGGTCGAGCTGACGGAGACCGGCGCCGACGTGGCCTGGCAGATCGTCACCCTGGAGGTCGGCGCATCGACCGGATCCGCCTTCTCCGGCACCCTGACCACCGACACCGTCGGCCGCGTCACCTCCGTGCGCATCGCCCCCGACCAAGGCCTGTCGACCACCGCGATCGGCCACCTGTCCGTCCACTCGGCGATCACCAGCATCTTCGACGGGGCGCCCGCGCTGCGGGCCTGGGTCGGTGAGACGGCAGGCGCCCGGGTCAAGCGGCTCTGCGCCGAAGAAGGCATCGCGTTCACCCCCGTCGGGGAGCTGTCGACCACCGCGGCGATGGGCCCGCAGCTGCCCGAGACGCTGCTGGACCTGATGGAGGAGGCCGCCGGCGCGGACGCCGGGATCCTCCTGGAGTCCCGTGACCGGATCGGCCTGGGCTTTCGGACCCGGAGCTCCCTGTACGACCAGGACGCGGCGCTGGTCCTGGACTACACCGCCGGGCACGTCGCGCCGCCGTTCGAGCCGGTCGACGACGACGCCGGCGTCCGCAACGACATCACCATCCAGCGGGCCGGCGGGTCCAGCTCCCGGGCGGTCCAAAGCACCGGGCCGGTGTCCACCTCGGCGCCGCCGGCCGGCGTCGGCCGGTATGAGGAGAGCGTCACCATCAACGTGGCCAGCGACGACCAGCTGGACAGCCAGGCCGGGTGGCGGCTGCACCTGGGCACCTGGGACGAGGCCCGGTACCCGCTGGTGAGTGTGAACCTGCTGCGCAACCCCGCGCTGATCGAGACGGTCGTGCTGCTGGACACCGGCGACCGGGTGACGATCGCCAACCCGCCGGCCTGGTTGCCGCCGGAGACGATCGACCTGATGGCCCAGGGCTACACCGAGACGCTGACCTCCTACGGCTGGGACCTGACGTTCAACTGCAGCCCCGCGGGGCCGTACCGGGTGCTGCAGCTCAACCACACCACCTACGGCCGCACCGACTCGCTGTACTCCACCCTCAACGCCGGGCTGAGCACCACGGCGACGAGCCTCACGGTGGCGGTCGCGGCCGGGCGGGCACTGTGGACGACGGCCGCCGGCGACATGCCGTTCGACATCGTCATCGGCGGCGAGGCGATGCGCGTCACCGCCATCTCCGGCACCAGCTCGCCGCAGACGTTCACGGTCACCAGGTCGGTCAACGGCGTGGTCAAAACCCACCTGGCCGGCGCGCAGGTCCGCCTGCGCTACCCCGTCGTCTTCGCCCTGTGAGGAGCACCTGGTGAGCTACCCCAACCTGGTCGCCGGCCAGATCGTCACCGCCGACGGGCTCAACCTGGACGCGCCGGTGATCCGCCTGGTCGACGGCCGCACCCACACCGGCGCCCTGGTCGACACCAACACCACCTCCGGCACCTACGCCGCGGTGACCTCGGCCAACCCGCAGAACTCCGGGCCGCTGTACGCCGGGCGCGCCTACCGCGCGGACGTCCAGGTCGGAGTGCAGTCCACCGTGGCCAACGACCGGATGCGGTTCTCGATCTGGGACGGCACCGTCGGCGTCACCCAGCTCGGCTCGTTCGAGCCGATCGTGCGCTGCGAGGCCGCCTCCAACTTCAAGAACAACCTGATGACCTTCGTGTGGCCGCAGCTCAGCGACACCACGATCAGCAACGTCAACCTCGGCCACCAGCGGTTCAGCGGCACCGGGACGTGCACGACCCGCATCGAGGTCCCCAGCTTCTGCTTCCTGATCTACGACCTCGGCCCCACCTCCCGGATCCAGAACCTGTGACCAGCGGCCGGCCCGGCCCGCCGGCTCCCTGCCCCCACGAAGGAGCTCTTGTGCCTGATGTCGTGTGCTCGCTCACCGTGCCGGACCCGCAGACCATCCCGCCCGGCGGGAGCGCGTACGTGGTGGTGCGGTTCCCCTTCGGCGTCGCCGAGTCCTACGACCCCTTCGACATGCACCCGCCGGTCCAGCCCGACGGCAGCACCGTCTCCTTCGCCGACCCCCGCTCGGGCCTGATCTGGCCGGCGCACCACGCCTGGGGGCGGCTGGACGCGATGCTGCACTGGGACGACGGCGACTACACCGAGGTACGCGACAGGTTCGTCCGCGACCCGCTGGGCATGTTCGGCCCGCCGGACTCCACCTGCACCCAGGACCATCCGGCCACCGGCGGCGGCCAGTACCTCGCCAAGTCCTGGGCCCTCTTCGTGCACCCGGGCGTCCCGCTGGGCCTGGCCGTGCGGCACAACTGCTCCCGCCCGCTGCGCCTGACGTTCGCCGAGTTCAAGCTGTCCTACCGCCTCGACGATCCCGGGCCGGTGACGCCGTGACGGCCATCCACGGCACGCTCCTTGGCCCCGGCGGTGGCCGCCCGCAAGCTGCGGCCGTCACCATCACCCTGGTCGACGGCCAGGGCCAGCCCGTCATCGGGTTCACCGGCGACGCCGAGGTCATCGGCGGCGCCACGCCGGTGGTCGACGCCGACGGCACGTGGACGGCAACGCTCACCCCCACCGGCGACATCACCTCCCCCCGTGGCGACACGCTGTACCGGGTCGACGAGCGCTCGGCCACCGGCCGGGCCCGGTACTACATCAGCGTGCCCAGCTCCGGCACCCCGTGGGTGGGTGACCTGCGCGTCACCCTGCCCGGCGATGCCGGGGAGGAGCTGGCTGGATACCTGCCGCTCGCCGGCGGCACCCTGACCGGGCCCCTGGTCCTGCAGGACGCCTCGCCCGCCGCGTCCGAGGCGTACGTGGACGCAGCCGGCGGCGGCGGGGGTGGCACCCCTTCGGGCACCGTGGCGGCAGAGACCTCCTACGGCCAGGCCACCGCCGCCGGCGTTGCCACGACGTACTCCCGGGGCGACCACACGCACGGCACGCCTGATCTGCCGACGCCGGGGGCGATCGGCGCGGCGAGTTCCGGCCACACCCACGCCGGGACCTACGACCCGGCCGGTACGGCGGCCGCTGCGGTGGCCGCGCACGAGGCCGACACCACGGCCGTGCATGGCATCGCCGACACCAGCGCCCTGGAGACGACCAGCGGGGCCACGGCGAAGGTCAGC
>NZ_JARWAC010000067.1 GCF_029846175.1 Sphaerisporangium sp. TRM90804
TGCGAGGCGCCGTTGACGTCCAGGCACCGGCCCGACCCCACACCGCGCAGCGCGCTGGTGGTGCCGGGGGAGGGCGTGGGCGAAGGAGAGGGGTCCGGGCCGCCCAGCTCCTTGACGCGGATGTTGCGGAAGGACACCACGTCGTTGCCTCCGTGGTTCTGGATGCCGATGTAGCCCTGCTGCAGGGAGCGGGCCGGGTCGGCGTTGGTGAAGTCGTTGATCTTGGTGCCGTTCAGGAACACCTGCAGCCGCTCCCCTTCGACCAGCAGCTCGTAGGTGTTCCACTGACCCGGCGGGTTGAGCGCCGCGTCGCGGGCGGTGATGTCGGCGGACTTGACCCCGTAGACGGCGCCGGTGGTCTTGTCCGGGGTGTCGGTGGCGTCGATCTGGACCTCGTAGCCGCTGGCGAGGGCCGCGTCGGGGCTGCTGTTGGCGGGGAACCCGACGATCACTCCGGAGTTGGAGTCGCCGGTCATCCTCCAGTCGAGCTTGAGGGAGTAGGAGCGGTACTCCTTGGCGCTGTACCAGAGCATGCCCATGCCGCCCTGGGAGCTCAGCGTGCCGTCGCTGTTGGTGAACGACCCGGGGCCGGCCTGCGACCAGCCGCTGGTGGAGCCGTTGTAGAGGCTGGTGTATCCGTTCTCCGGGCGGCAGTCGGCCTTGGCGACTCCGGCGGCGTAGCGGATGCCGCCCAGCAGCAGGGTGCGGAAGGCCGCGTCGGTGAAGGACGCCTGGGTGTGGCCGAGCCCGGTGTAGAACGACCGGCCGGACGCCTGCGGGTGGCACCAGGTGATGGGGTGGTCGCCCATCGTGCCGCCGGAGTAGCTGGACTCGTTCAGGTTCTGCAGCACGCGTGTGGTCGAGCGGGGGTTGGTGCGGTAGTTGTACCACTCGTCGGTGCGCGTCCAGCTCGGGCTGAGATGGGAGGTGGCGGCGTGCGCGCGGTCCTCGGTGCGCACGGTGGCCTGCTGGATGGCGGGGTGGCTGGCGAACCAGGCGCCCACCAGCTGGCCGTAGTAGGGCCAGTCGTACTCGGTGTCGGCGGCGGCGTGCACGCCCACGTAGCCGCCCCCGCCGTCGACGAAGGACTGGAAGGCCGTCTGCTGGCTGCTGTTCAGCACGTCGCCGGTGGTGCTGAGGAACACCACGGCCTTGTACTGGGCGAGGTTGCCGGTGGTGAACACGCCGGCGTCCTCGCTGGTGTCCACGGTGAAGTCGTTCGCGGTGCCCAGCTCGCGGATGGCCTGGACGCCGGCGGGGATGGAGTCGTGCCGGAACCCGGCGGTCTTGGAGAACACGAGCACCTTGAAGGCCGCCGCCTGCGCGGGGACGGCGGTGACCATCGCGGTGCTCACGGTGGCGAGCGCCACGGCGGCGATCGCCAGGCGTCGCAGCATGGAGGTCCTCGGGGCACGCTCGGTGGGGTGCGCGGGCACGTCGCGTGCCGGTTGTCGCAGCATGGGATGTCCTTCCGGTCGTGGGGGGGGGGGGGGGGGGGGGGGGGGGGGGGGGGGGGGGGGGGGGGGGGGGGGGGGGGGGGGGGGGGGGGGGGGG
>NZ_JARWAC010000068.1 GCF_029846175.1 Sphaerisporangium sp. TRM90804
AGTCAACACGAAGGGGCAGTTTTTCCGTGCATCGTTCGGAAAAAACCCCAGGTTCCAAATACAGCTCGACAAGCGGCCTCTCTCCCCGGGGACATCTCGAGAGGCAAGCGGAGTTCCATGCCTCAACCCAAGACGAGGCCTGACTCTCCTGTCCCCAGTCTGCAGGGACCCTGCGATCGGAGTCTGAAATCAGAGGTACCCTGCGGTTCCTGCCTCAACTGGAGATGAGGCCCTCTTCCAATGCACCAAACCCAGTGGAGTCCCGAGAGGCCCCTCCCACCTCCAGTTTCCCTGGCTTCTCAGAGCCACCATGAGAAGCCCCCTGAGGTCACCTGCACAAGTCGAGGGAACCCAGGGTTTCCTGCCTCAACCCGGGAAAGCCCTCGAGAGACCTTCTTCAACACGTCTCGAGGCCAGATTCCCCTACCATGGCTCGGGAGCAATGACGCGCTCCCCCTCGCCACTCGCATGGAGACCCGACTTCCCTGGCGCCCCACGAGAGGCTCACTGACCTCGCCGTCGTACCTCGTGAGAAACCGCACACTGGGGCCGCCGCTCGAGAACAACCCCGAGATTCCCCCGTCATCGAGAGATGAGGGCCTTCGTCTCCTGCATGGCCTAGAGACCAATCTCGCGACCTCTCTCCAAACGCCTCAGGAGGCTTGACTCCCTTGAGTCCACCCAGTGAGCTCCAAGAGATACCCGTCGCGATTCGAGAGCAGAGCGGGGTTCTTTGCTTCCACTCGAGATGAATGCCTGTCTCCCCGGGTGCGTCTGGAATGCAACCCCGAGATCCCTGTCGCCCCTGGAGAGGAACATTGGCTTCTGGACACAAGCCTAGATGAGGTCTATTGGCCCTGCAGTCACTCGAGAGCAATCCCCAGCTTTCCTTCGCAACTCGAATGGAAGATTGGACTTGCCTGGGCCAACACAAGAGGCAGCCTGAATTCCCCGTCGTAACTCGAGAATCCCGCCGTAACTCGAGAAAAACCACGTGGCTCCCCCGTCATCGCAAGATGAAGCCCTTTCCCGCTACAGCGCCTCAGGAGAAGTCCCACGTTAGGAATTGGAGGTCGAAAGGGCACTTGGCACCCTTGATGCGACCCACAAAGTTCCCCGAAATCCCGGTCTCCCTCGAGAGGAACACTGAGGTTTTCCGGCACCCCCTCCTCTGAGCCCTTTCTCCCCTCCTGATCTGGACAGGAGGGTCGACTCCCCTGCTTTGTCTGGAAGGGGTTCCCGACCTTCCGGTCGCACCTCAGGATGAGGCCGGTCTCACGAAGACATTCCAGACGTGGCCTCGTGGGTGGTTCCACATTCCGTAGGACCCCGATTTCCCGGTCCCCTCTTGATAAGAACCCGATGCCCGGACACCTCTCCGAACTCCACCCTGTGAATGAAGTCAACACGAAGGGGCAGTTTTTCCGTGCATCGTTCGGAAAAAACCCCAGGTTCCAAATACAGCTCGACAAGCGGC
>NZ_JARWAC010000069.1 GCF_029846175.1 Sphaerisporangium sp. TRM90804
GTTGTCGGTGGGTGGTGATGGGCCGGCGGTGGTGGGTGTGGGTGGGGAGTTGTCGTTCGCTGAGTTGGGGGCGGCGGTTTTCCGGTTGGCGCGGGTGTTGATCGCTCGTGGTGCGGGGCCTGAGCGGGTTGTGGCGGTGGTGGTTCCGCGTTCGGAGTCGATGGTCGTGGCGATGGCGGCGGTGCTGGTGTCGGGGGCGGCGTATGTGCCGTTGGATCCGGAGCACCCGGTCGAGCGGCTGGGCGTGATGCTGGCGGATGCCGATCCGGTGGTGGTGGTGACGGTGTCGTCGGTGGCGGGCCGGTTGCCGGGGTCGGTAGCGGGTCGGTTGCTGGTTTTGGATGACCCGGTCGTGGTGGCGGAGGTGGGTGCGGCTTCGGCGGAGCCGGTGGGTGATGGGGATCGGTTGTGTGTGGTGCGGCCGGAGCATCCGGTGTATCTGGTGTTCACCTCTGGGTCGACGGGGCGGCCTAAGGGTGTGGTGATGGTGGGGTCGGCGTTGGCTGATGTGTTGGTGTGGCATCGGCGGGTGTATGGGGGTGGGCCTGGTCGGCGGGTGGGTCAGTTCGCGTCGTTGGGGTTTGATGTGGCGGCGCAGGAGATCTTGTCGGCGTTGTTGGCTGGCAAGTGTGTGGTGGTGCCGGATGAGGTGACTCGTCGTGATCCGGTGGCGTTGGCCCGGTGGATGGGTGTGCATGGGGTGGGGGAGTTGTTCGCGCCGAGTTCGGCGGTGAACGCGTTGTTCGAGGCTGCGGCGGGTGCGGGTGTGGAGCTGCGGTTGGTGGAGGTTTTTCAGGCGGGTGAGGCGTTGGTGGCTGGTCCTGCGTTGCGTGCGGGGCTGGGTGGTGGGCGGTTGTCCAATCAGTACGGGCCGACGGAGACGCAGTTGGTGACGGCGTTTTCGTTGCCGGGTGGTTCGGGGGGGTGGCCGTCGCCGGTGCCGATCGGGGCGCCGTTGCCGGGGGTGCGGGTGTATGTGCTGGATGGTGGGTTGGGGTTGGTGCCGCCGGGTGCGGTGGGGGAGTTGTATGTGGCGGGGATGGGGCTGGCTCGGGGGTATGCGGGCCGGTTCGGTCTGACGGCGGAGCGGTTCGTGGCTGATCCGTTCGGTCCTGCGGGGTCGCGGATGTATCGCACGGGGGATGCGGTGCGGTGGCGGGCCGATGGGGTGTTGGAGTTCGTCGGTCGGGTTGATGATCAGGTGAAGATCCGGGGGTTCCGGGTGGAGCCTGGTGAGGTCGCCGCCGCGGTGAGCGCCCACCCGGCCGTGGCACAGGCCGTCGTGCTCCCCTGGCGATCGGCCACGGGCGACACCCACCTGATCGCCTACACCGTCCCCGCCGA
>NZ_JARWAC010000070.1 GCF_029846175.1 Sphaerisporangium sp. TRM90804
GAGATGTACCGATCGGCCAGCTGCGCCGCGGCGACCAGCGCCGCGTCGGTGATCGTGACCCGATGATGGGCCTCATACCGATCACGCAGACCCTTCAGGATCTCGATCGTGTGCGACAACGACGGCTCGGCCACCTGGATCGGCTGGAACCGCCGCTCCAGCGCCGCGTCCTTCTCCAGATGCTTGCGATACTCGTCCAGCGTCGTGGCACCGATCGTCTGCAGCTCACCCCGAGCCAGCATCGGCTTCAGAATCGACGCCGCGTCGATCGCACCCTCAGCCGCACCCGCACCCACCAGCGTGTGCAACTCATCGATGAACAAGATGATGTCCCCACGGGTGCGGATCTCCTTGAGCACCTTCTTCAGACGCTCCTCGAAATCCCCGCGATAACGCGACCCGGCCACCAACGCGCCCAAGTCAAGGGTGTACAACTGCTTGTCCTTCAGCGTCTCGGGCACCTCACCCTTGACGATCTTCTGCGACAAGCCCTCCACCACCGCGGTCTTACCCACACCGGGCTCACCCACCAGCACCGGGTTGTTCTTGGTCCTGCGCGACAGGACCTGCATCACCCGCTCGATCTCCTTGTCCCGCCCGATCACCGGATCCAGCTTGCCCTCACGAGCGGCCTGCGTCAGATTCCGGCCGAACTGATCCAGCACCAAAGAGGTCGACGGCGCCGACTCGGCCGCCCCACCGGCCGCCGCCGGCTCCTTGCCCTGATACCCGTGCAGCAACTGGATCACCTGCTGACGGACCCGGTTGAGGTCGGCCCCCAGCTTCACCAGCACCTGGGCCGCGACACCCTCACCCTCACGGATCAACCCCAGCAGGATGTGCTCGGTCCCGATGTAGTTGTGACCAAGCTGCAAGGCCTCGCGGAGCGACAGCTCAAGAACCTTCTTAGCCCGCGGAGTGAACGGAATATGCCCCGACGGCGCCGACTGCCCCTGGCCGATGATCTCCTCGACCTGCTGCCGCACACCCTCAAGGCTGATGCCAAGGCTCTCCAAAGCCTTGGCCGCGACACCCTCACCCTCGTGGATCAGACCCAAGAGAATGTGCTCGGTGCCGATGTAGTTGTGGTTGAGCATCCGGGCCTCTTCCTGGGCCAGGACGACAACACGCCGTGCGCGGTCAGTGAACCT
>NZ_JARWAC010000071.1 GCF_029846175.1 Sphaerisporangium sp. TRM90804
GCGAACGATCGCGGCGCTGGCCGGTGCCTGCGCCGTAGTGCTGTCCGCTGTCGCGGCCCTGGTGTTCACACACCCCGCCGCCGCGGCCACGCTGACCGAGGTGACCAACTTCGGCGCCAACCCCGGCAACCTGCGTATGCACCTGTACGTACCAGACAACAGACCCGCCAACCCCGCGATCCTGCTGGCCATGCACCCCTGCGGCGGCTCAGGACCCGGCTTCTACTCCTCCAGCGAATTCAAGACGATGGCCGACCGCCACGGCTTCATCGTCATCTACCCCTCCGCCTCCAAAAAAGGCAACTGCTTCGACAACTGGTCCGAAGCCTCCAAAGTCCGCAACGGACAGACCGACCCCGTCTCCCTCATGTCCATGATCACCTGGGTCCAGCAACAACGCGCCGGCGACCCCAACCGCGTCTACGCCACCGGCAGCTCCTCCGGCGCCATGATGACCAACGCCATGCTCGCCCTCTACCCCGAAGTCTTCAAAGCCGGCGCCGCCTTCATGGGCGTCCCCTTCACCTGCTTCCCCAACGAAGCCGCCTACTCCCCCGGCGGCAACCCCGCCCCCTGCGTCAACATCAGCGCACAACAATGGGGCGACCGCGCACGCAACGCCAACCCCGGCCACCGCGGCCCCTGGCCCCGCATGCAACTCTGGCACGGCACCAACGACAACGTCGTCGCCTACTCCGAACTCGAAGAAGAGATCAAGCAGTGGACCAACGTCCACGGCCTCAGCCAGACCCCCACCTCCACCGACACCCCCCAGACCAACTGGAACCGCCGCCGCTACGCCGACACCACCGGCACCGTGCAGGTCGAGGCCTACAGCATCCAAGGCGCCGGCCACAACCTCCCCTCCAGCGGCATGGCCGCCATCGCCGTCCAGTTCTTCGGCCT
>NZ_JARWAC010000008.1 GCF_029846175.1 Sphaerisporangium sp. TRM90804
GCGGTGGCCGCGCACGAGGCCGACACCACGGCCGTGCATGGCATCGCCGACACCAGCGCCCTGGAGACGACCAGCGGGGCCACGGCGAAGGTCAGCGCGCACGCCGGGGCGTCCGACCCCCACGGGGACAGGGCCCACGCCGACGCCGGCCTGGCTGGCAAGGCCAGCACCGGCCATACCCACGCCGGGGTGTATGACCCGGCGGGCACCGCTGCGGCCGCGGTGGCGGCCGCCGACCCGTGCGAGATCCGGCCCGCCGACCACGGCCTGGCCGCCTGGACCTTGGACCCGGTGACCCTCAGCACCAGCGGCTTCACCCCGACCGCTGGGGTCCTGTTCCTGGCCCGGGTCCGGCTCGGCCGTCAGCTCACGCTGAGCGGCGCACACCTGTACATCACCGCCTCCGGCACCGCGCCCACCAACTGCTACGTCGGCGTCTACGACAGCTCGGGTGCGCTCCAGGCCGCCACGGCCGACCAGGCGGGCGCCTGGACGGGCACCGGCCTGCGTAGCCCGGCGTTCGCCGCACCGTATTCGGCTCCGGCCGGGCTGTACTGGGTGGCGGTCTTGATCGGCGGTGGCACTCCTCCCGCGCTCGCGCGTGGCGCGATGGGCGGTGGGTTCTCCGGGATGGCCAACGTCGGCGCGACAGTCGCGAGCTCGCGCTTCGCGACCATCGGCAGCGGCCTCACTGCCCTGCCCGCCTCGATCACCCCGGGCTCCCTGACGCCCGCCAACCAGGCGCTGTGGGCTGCACTCGCGTGATTGCCATGGCGGGCAGCGCGCGAGTCCGGGCCGTGCTACACCGCCTCAACCTCCGGGTCGGGTTCCGGGGGACGATCCTGCTGTTCCTGGCGCTGCTGGACCTGGCCGGCGCCTACCGGCTCCTGCGCCCCGATCCCGACGTGCTGCGCACCCCGACCAACGTGTACCTGGCCTCGATCCTGCCCTTGCACGTGTGGGCGGTGCCGTGGGGGCTCGCCGGGCTGCTCTGCCTCGTTCAGGCGTTCACCCGGCGCGACCGGATGGCGTTCGGCGCCGCTGTCGGCCTGAAGCTCGGGTGGGCGGTGATCACCATGTGCGGCGGGCTGGCCGGCGTGATCCCTCAGGCCTACTGGGGTGCCGTGATCTGGCTCGCCGTCGCCGGCGTCGTGATGAGGATCTCTGGGTGGCCTGAGCCTGCTGAGGAACGCTGATGGACTGGGCGGCCATCGCGGTCGCCGCGATCGGCGCCGCCACCGGTATCGCCGGTTACGTGACGTCCTCTCGCTCAGCCAAACGCGCCGCCGAGTCCAACATTCGCGTCGCCGAACGGCAGGCCGACAGCGAGGAGCGGGTGGCGCGGCTACAGGCCGAGCAGACCGCGTACGAGCGGTCGATGGCCTGGGACGTCGGCCTGCAGCAGCGGATGAGCGCCGAGATCTCCCGTCAGGCCCGGCAGATCCGAGTCCTGGAACGCCGGGTGGCGGCGCTGTGCCGCCAGCTCACCAATGCCGGTCACGTGCCCGACATCCCTGAGGAGGAAGCATGATTCATTTCGTCCCCCGTGAAGACTGGGACGCCCGCGCGCCGCGCGGGCCCTACGGCCAGGTGACCACCAACCTCGGCGTGAAAGTCCACTACACCGGCGGGCGGGTCGAGCCGGCGATCGTCGACGACCACGACCTGTGTGTTGCGCTGGTGAAGTCGATCCAGAACTTCCACATGGACGGCAACGGCTGGAGCGACATCGGCTACAGCCTGGTGGCCTGCCCGCACCGCAAGGTCTTCACCGGCCGCGGAGCCCGGGCCCTGCCCGCCGCCAACGGGTCCGGCCTCAACGCCGGCCACTACGCCGTGCTCGGCCTGGTCGGCACCTCCGGCCTGGTCCACCCACCTGATGACCTGCTGCGCGGCCTGCGCGACGCGATCGAGTACCTGCGCGCCGAGGGCGGCGCCGGGCGAGAGATCAAGGGCCACCGCGACGGCTACGCGACCTCCTGCCCGGGGGACGCGCTGTACGACTGGATCCGCAAGGGCGCACCCCGCCCGGGCGTGAAGCTCCCGCCCACCGGGCCGCCGCCCCCGCCGCCCTGGCCGGGCCGGTTGCTGCGCTACCCGCCGGTAATGAAGGGGCCGGACGTGCGGATCTGGCAGCGCGCCGCCCATCAGCTCCACGGCCTGGCCCTGGTCCAGGACGGCGCCTACGGGTCGGTCTCCCAGGAGGCCTGCCAGCGCATCCAACGCGCGGCCGGACTCAAGGTCGATGGCATCGTCGGCCCGCTCACCTGGGCCGTGACGGTGCAGGCCTGACACCGGTGCGCAACCTGTATCGCCGTGTCATCGCTCTACTGCGTAGTCCCGTCCTGCCGAGACGCGCTCTGGTCGACTTGGGCGCACCGCCCCCCGCCGGCACGAGGTCCGCCGGTCCGCCGCTGGACTACGACGGCTGATCGCGCGCGAGATAGCCCGCACGTTTCAGTCCCCCTGACCAGCCCATACGTGCCCAGCGGCCTTGCGTGGCTGGAGCCTTCCTGTTTTCCCACCACAGATGAGGAGATCACCATGCCCCCACCACCCTCGCTGGAGCTCGCCCAGGTCGCATACAGGGCCTACGGGCAGGCGACCGGCGACCTCAACCACCGCGGCGAGCCGATGCCCGCCTGGGACCACCTCGAGGAGACGATCCAGCAGGCCTGGGCAGCGGCGGCCGCCGCCGTCCAGCGCGCCGAGCCGGCCCCGGCCCCCGACGACGCGCAGGACGGTCGCCATGCGTGAGGTGAGCATCCGCCAGCCCCTAGTGCTACGCGGCGCCCTGGCGCTCGTCGGCGTAGGCGTGGTCCGCCTGGGCGTCTGGGCCGGGTGGCTGCCGACGCAGTGGGCGGACGTCGATGTCGTCTCCGTCGAACAGATGATCGACGGAGCGATCTTGGTTCTCGCGTGGTGGTCGACGCACCGGCGAGTCACGCCAGTGGCGGCCCCCCGCGACAATCAGGGCCGCGGCCTGCGGCCCGCGAACTCGCGGCCGTACACGGCGCCTGAGTAACTGCCGCGATCTCACCCGCAGCTCGTGGACAGGTCGCTAGCATCCATCGCAGCTGGTGCCGTCCGATGGACGAAAACGCCCCGCCTCCTCAGAGGCGGGGCGTTTGCCGTATGCCGACCCGGGACTCCCGCAGCCGGCTTCGAACCTCGGTACACGCCCAGCGTGCTTCAGCCTCAAGCGTCGGAGGCACGAACAGCGAAGGTGGTCGATGCCAGCTCTTTGCCCTCCACTTCGAACAGCCAGGCGTAGGCAGCGCCGGTGGCCAGCGGAAGGGGCGCCACGTTGATCGCGATGCTGCCGTGCAAGCCGGTCAGCCGAGTCAGGTGATCTTCTTCGGGTGTAACGGCCCTAGCCAGATTGCCTATTTTCCCCTCGACCTGGACTGGGCGTCCATTGTCGAGTGTTACAGGCTCCCCGCCGCTGTTGGTGAGCTTCATGGTGAAGGATCTTTCAACGGCGGCTTCTTCAAGTGGTACACGCAGGAAGACGACAATACCCATTGGGGGTACAACGGGCCCAACTATGGACCAGTTGGCCCCTAACATGTGGACCTTGCCTGTGGTCGTGTCTGCTTGGGTGTTGTCGCACAGCACGAGGAAGGCCTGCATCAGACGTTCATTCTGACTAGGCCAGCAGATCCGTTCGAACTGGTTGCGGTGCACAGGTCGGCCGCGATCATGCTCTCAATCGCGCTGGTTACGCGGACCATGGGTGGGTTCGCCCGGGTCTGCGGTTCCGCGCGCAGGGTGGGCCTCACGATGTGGTGCACCGTTGCCCCGATGGCCAGCGCGTAACGTCGGATCGTCGACAGGTGCGGATCACCGCCAAGGCGCTCGAAGTCAGAGACGACAGGTTGGCTTCGCTCCATCCGCTCAGCGACCTGGGCCTGTGTCAGCCCCTGGCTCTTGCGTAGCTGGACAAGCTGCTCGATGAGACGCATGTCGCGATCGATCGCGGCGTTCTCTTGCTGCACATCTGGGTCGCTCAGGTCGATACCGAGCAACTCGGCGATGTTGGGATCCATCCCGACCTCCTGTTATCGGCCTAAGCCTATATTCTCCTCAACCAGTCAGCTAGTCGCTTCCTTGCTACATCCTTCGCGCGATCTTGTGCTCCGCGACTGCCCTTGCGATGAAATTTCAGTGCGAGCAGCACGTGCTCGTGCTGCGGCCCGATGGCGTAGTACAAGCGGTACTCGTTGCCTACGTAGGTGAGGCGAGCTTCGTACAAGCCCTTCCCCAATGACGCAGTGTCACGTTCCATCGCCCTCCCCTTCTGGATGCGTTCCATCAGGGCCCCTAACTCCCTCTTCGGGGGGCGATCCCCAAGCGTCTCCGTGATCTCCTGTCGGACGATGGGTGCGCCGGCTGGCGTGCAGTAGAACTGCCAGGTGGCTGGTGCCCGCTCCTTCAAGCCCGTCACCCTCGTTCTTCAGACGACCAAGGACGGGCGTCAACGTACCTGACGGCGAAAGATCATGTGTGATGAGTAGTCGCTTTGCGCCGTATAGTGACTGACTTGTTCTGCAGATTGAGTAAAATCAGCTTTGTCCGGCTATGAGAATTAATGGCCTTTCCTTCTGGGGGGAGCCCTCGCAGCCAGCGCCTCCCCATCGGCCACCGCGGCGGGCAGCCGCCCTCCGCATCGGAAGCACCCGACGCTGACCGGTCACTGCTTTGAAGCAAAACGCCGAGCCGACCGCAGCGGCTGATCCCGGGGTGGTATCCGGAATGATCACCGCATGCAAGCGCCCCGCTCCTCCATGAGGAGCGGGGCGCTGTCGTTGTCTCTGCCATCAGGTGTTGACGGCGTCCTTGAGCCTCGACCCCAGCGCCGTCCGCAAGTCAGCTAGTGCGAACACGGCCGACGCGTGCTCAGCCAGCAGGTCGGCCAGTGATCGGGGCTGCAGAGCGATTCGCGCGATGCCCTCGCTGGTGAGCGGGATCTCCTCGACGATGTACTGTCCGCGCGCCGGGTCGGTGAACTCCGGGCCGGTGCGCGCCGCGGGGTCCCAGTGTTCGATGCGGCCGAGAAAGAAGTGCTCACGCCCGCGGTCGTGGTCTTCGACGTGGATCAGGGAGTGGACGGCGGCCTCGCCGGCGAGTTCCTCGCGGATCTCCCGGGCCAGCGCGGCTTCCAGACTCGTGTCACCCGGCTCGACGCCGCCGCCGGGCAGCACCCAGTACGGCTCGACGCCGGGCCGGATCCGCTTGATGGTCAGCAGCGCGCCGCCCGGGGTGATGAGGATGGCCCGTACACGGTCGATCATGGGATGCCCCTTTCAGTGCAGGATGTACCCGCCGTCGACGTGCACGGACTGCCCGGTGACGAAGGACGCGCCGGGCCCTGCCAGCCACGCTACCGCCCCCGCCACATCGTCCGGCTGGCCACGCCGGGGCAAGCACTGACGTGCGATCTGATGGTCGGGCGGGGTGCGCTGGTCGGCCGGAAGGCGGGTCTCCCGCTCGACCTGGATGGGCCCGGGGATCACGGTGTTCACCGTGATCGCGTGCGGGCCCAGCTCGCGCGCCAGGGACCGCGTCAGGCCGACCAGCCCGGCCTTGGCCGCGGCGTAGGCGACCAGGCCAGGCCGTCCGGAGCGGGCGGTGACACTCCCGATGTTGATCACCCGTCCGGCGCGGCGCGCGACCATGTCGGGGGTGAAGGCGCGGGCGCAGCGGTAGTGCGCCGTCAAATTGAGGTCGACGGCCTGGCCCCATGCCTGCTCGTCCAGGTCGGACCACGCGATGCGCGGATAGTCGCCGGCGTTGTTGACCAGGATGTCGGCCGGGCCGAGCTGGTCGCGCACGGCGCCGGCGAGCGCGTCGACGTCGCCGGGCCGGGTGAGGTCGGCCGTGACCGTGATCGCGCCCGCGCCGGCCGCCCGGACGGCGTCGGCCACCGCGGCCGCCTGGTCCGCCTGGTGGCCGGGGTGGTTGATCGCGACGTCGGCGCCGGCGCGGCCCAGCGCCCGGGCGATGGCGGCCCCGATGCCGGTGGCCGCGCCGGTGACGACGGCGACCTGTCCGCGCAGCGGCAGCTCGGCCTGAGTGATCACGTGTCCTCCTCGGGGCAGGTGGCGGCGAAGTCCGCCAAGGAGCCGTCGAGCTGAGCCAGCTTGAGCAGGCAGACGGCCGCGTCCTGGTCGGCCAGCGCGGTGAGCGGCAGCACGCCCAGGATCCGCATGGCCAGCCACGGCCACAGGTGGTCCATGACGTCGCCCGGGCCGATGGCGTGGCCCAGGTCGCTGCGCAGGCGGGCCAGCAGGGCCGTGATGGCGGCCCGGCGCCCGACGCCGGCCCGCAGCTGCCCGGCCACTTCGACGCGCCGCCAGTCCTGGCCGATCCAGGCATGGGTGACGGCGGGCGGCAGAGCCGGGCGGCGGCGACCGACCGTGGCGGCGTAGGTGGCGGGCTTGTACTGCGGGACCAGCCAGCCGCCCATGGCCAGCAGGTACCACAGCAGGTTGGCCGCCTCGGCGGCGACCGGGTTGAGGCCGGCGTGCTCGTAGTCCAGCCAGCACAGCGAGGACCCGGCGATGTTCGGTTCGGTGGGATCGCCCTGGGTGAGGGCGGTGAGGCACCCCCGTTCGGGCGCCAGCTCGGCGCGCAGCCGCCCCAGCACGCCGGCGAAGTGCAAGGAGACCACGTCGCTGCCGGTGTCCACGACCACGGGGGTGGCCCTCAGGTGGCCGTACCAGTCGTCCAGCCGGCCGCCCGGGGCCAGCCGGGCCGCGTACAACCCGGGACGGCACTGGCCGATCGGCCGCAGCTTGCCGGTGTCGCCGACGGCGTGCAGCCACGAATTGCAGACCGCGTCGACCAGCGCCCGCACCGCGGGCACCGCACGGTCATCCTGATCAGCATGGCTGATCAGGTCCGCCAGCAGGTGCTCGCACCGCCCGGCGGCGAAAACATCCTGGTAGATCAGGACGTGCAGGCCGCCGGCGTCGGTGACGCTGCTCACCAGGTCGGCGACGGGCAGGTGGTCGCGGATCGCCTGCCAGCCCTGCACCTCGCGGCGGGCCTGGTCGGCGGTCAGGCGCTTGCGGAAGGTGCCGTCGGGGTGACGGCGAGACCCGGCGGCGGAGTCAATGATGGCGGCGGTCATGCGGCCGGCTCCAGGGTGCGCAACCACCAGGTCAGGATGTGCTCGGCCAGAGTGATGGTGGCCGCGGCGTCCGCGCGGGGATCCAGGGGCACGGCCGGCAGGTGGGCGAGCTTGGCGAACGCCTCGATGGCGTCGGCGTCGCCGTGGTGCGTCTGCCCCTCGCACTTCAAAACGATCTTGGCCAGTAGAGCGGCGACCTTGTAGGTGGCGCGCAGGTCCACCGGGTCGCGCAGCAGGACCCGACGCAGGTCCATCGCCGCCGTGGCGCCGTCACGCCGGGTGCGGGCCACGATCGTGCCCGCGTCTGGCTGCGGCATGAGGAACCCGGGTGCCGCCCACAGCACCGGCAGCGCGCCGCTGGCGATCGAGGCGATGGTGTAGATCAGGCGCGAGGTCAGCGCGGCGGTCTGGCACTCGCCCGGGGTGATGACGGTCAGGCCGAGCTTCACCCCGCCCAGCCGAGTGTGGGCGTCGCCCAGCGCCGCCCGGATCGTCGCCAGCGCGGCGGGGGCGGCGACGATGAGCACGTCCAGGTCGCTCCAGCCTTCCAGGTACTTGCCACGCGCGCCCGACCCGGTGACCGCGACCAGCGCCACCGGGGCGCCCGGGCCGGTGACCGCGACCAGGAGGTGGTCCAGGAAGCCGGTCAGGCGGTCCGGCAGGCCGAGGTCGGCCGAGGCCACCACGCGGGGCACGCGGGCCTGCCACAGGCGGCCCCTGACGAGCCGGTCCAGGGCGTGGCCGAGCTCGGTCTGGGAGCCGTCGTTGTCGATGACGACGTCGGCGATCTCACGGACGCGGTCGGCGCCGCGGGCGCCCTTGACGGCGTCACGCTGCAGGACGTCCTCGCGGCCCCGGGTACCGCGCTGGCAGCGTATGGACTGCGACGCCTGCAGGTAGAGCACGGTGGCGGCGGCCCCCAGGAGCTTGGCGACCTCGCGGGTGAGATCGAAGCTGTGCAGGCTCTCGATGCTGAACCGCTCCTGGTAGTGATGCGCGGCGGCGTACCGGTCCAGCTCCAGGACCAGCAGCTCGGCCTGCTCGACGGCCGGCAGCGCGTACACGTCGGCGAGCTGGTGATGCGCGGCCGCGCACTGCAAGAGGTAGCTGATCTTCAGCCGGGTGAAGCCGTGCTCGTGCTGCAGGTGCGCCCCGGCCGAGGACTTGCCGCATTCAGACATCCCGCCCAGGGCGACGGTCCACCGGCCGGTGATGGCCGGCGGGGCGACCGGCAGGCCCTGCGCGTGCAGGCGGCTGCACAGCTCGGCCTGCACCGTCATGATCGGCAAATCGTCGACCACGACGGCCGTGCTGGCGAGCTCGTTGAGGCGCTGGTTGAGGGCGCGCTGGTAACGCGTGTAGGCCGGGGTGACGGTCTCCTCGCGTGACAGCGCGATCTGTGCGCCGCGGCCGGGGTCGACGTGGTGAAGCAGCAGCAGCTCGTGTTCGGCTGCCCGCGCTGCGGCGATGTCGGCGGCGTAGGGCGCCAGCAGGTCGCTGGCGCGCTCGACGGCGGCCTCGTGCGAAAGGCGGTCGCGGGCGGCGACCGTGGCCACGACGGACGCGTCGAGCATCGTCATGCCCCGGTCGATGATGCGGAACGTTCCAATAGTGTCGTTTCGGGCGGCTGAGCGTGCCAGATACGAGCACGCGAGCACGTCGACGACCTCGGCCACGGGCGCGGCGTGGAGCCACCAGGTGGCGAGACCGCGCTTCTTGGCGTCCCGCCACCGGGGGTCGTAGTCATCCAGGGGTCCCGGGTTGTGTGCGCTGTGACGCCGTGCGAGTAGCCGGGCGTGGGTCGTTTTACCGACGTTGTCGGGACCGCTGAGCGCCACCGTGGTCGGGCGGGTTGTCTGCATGGATCCTCCTCTCGGGTCAGTGGAAGCCGCCCCATGGGCTGGGGGCGGCGTCTCGCCCGCCGGGCGGGCGACCGGGCGAGACGCGGAGCTACGACGTCAGGCGACCGCGGTCTTGAACGTCGCGCCGGCCTTGAACGCGGGCGCGCGTCTGGCGGGGACCGTGATCGGCTCGCCGGTCTGCGGGTTACGGGCCTTGCGCGCCTTACGGTCGGCCCGCTTGAACGTGCCGAACCCGATGAGCTCGACCGGCTCACCGGAGGCGACGGCACTCTGGATCGTCCCGAGGATCGCGGCGAGCGCCTTGCCCATCTCGTCCTGCGAGAGGCCGGCCTCAGCGGCGGCCGTTGTGACGAGTTCCGTCTTCGTCATGATCTTGCCTTTCTCGTGGTGGGTGGTGAAGCTGACCCTGGCGGGCGCTCCGGGTGCTCGCCCACCCGCCGGAGGGCGGGCGAGCACCCGCAACGTCAGCCCCGGCCGATGGCACGCAGGCGGGCGGCGGCGGGAGGGTGCGGCGCGGTGAACCACAGCAGACGGTCCCAGCGGGGCAGACGGTCCCAGCGGGTCTCGCGGTGGGTGATGCGCCACAGCATGGCCTGGACCACGTCCCGCCCGGGCATGCCGATCCGGTCCAGCAGCTGCACCGCCAGCGCGTCGGCCTCGTACTCCAGCCGCCGCAACACGTGTGCCGTCAGCAGCTGGCTGCCGGCGGCCAGGACCACCAGGCACGCCGGGATCCACATCTGCACACCCAGGGCCAGAGCCAGGGCCACGGCGCCCATGGCGGCGGTGCTCACCTGACAGGCAACGCCGAAGAGCACGGCATAGCCGCGTGACCACCCGCTGGCGTGGTGGGCGACCTCGTGGGCCAGCGCGCCTATGAGTTCGGCGCTGGTCAGCTGCAGCAGGCCGGCGCCCAGTTCGACGATCGGCACGGGCACGCATGGGCTGGCGTCCACGGCCTGGCCCTCGCCCAGGCTGTCACTCCAGGTCACCAAGACCGCCGGCAGGCCGGCGGCGCCACGTAGCGCGTCGGCGAGCTCGGCGAGCTGGGCCGGGGTTTTGCTCGCGGTGGACGCGCTCATCCGGCCCTCCTGGCGAGCTGCTCGCGGGCCGCTGCGCTGCGGCAGCGAGGATAGGCCGCGCCGATCGGGCAGGCCTGCCAGGTGGCAGCGGACACCTTCACCGTCGAGTGGACGCCCTTCTTGGAGATGGTGATCTCGTGCTTCCACCAGCAGCCGGAGGCGCAAGAACGCCGAGCGGTGACCGTGCCCGCGCTGACGGAGCGCACCGTCATGGTGCCCTCGCATGCGGTCAGGCAGAGCGCGGTGAGGAGCGTCATGCCGGCCTTGATGCGCATGATCTTCCTCGGGGAGGTGGCCGCCTTCGGCGAGGCCCGGTGTGGCGGCGCCTCGGCGTCGCGCCGGGCGATGGGTGGCGAGGTCATCATGATCTTGCTCCTGTCACGAACGGGGGTCGTGGGTGTTGGGGTGTTGGGGGCTGTCCCGGTGGGGGGTTCAACGGGGTGTGAGCGGTGATTCGGGGGGTGGCTGTAGGGTCCAACACCCCAACACCTGGCGCGTTTGACCAGGTCACCGACTGTTGGGGTCCAACGTTGGACCCCAACAGCGCCAGGTCGGGGTGTGGGGGTCCAACACCGGTGTGGTGTGGGGGTCAGGCGGACCATTGGGCCACCGCCTGCGGGACGTCTTGGAGGCCTTCGCGGATCCGCAGCGCGGCCAGGTGCAGGTCGCGGATGTCATAGCCGCGGCGGGGCCGGCCGTTGCGCTCGAAGGGCGCCGACAGCGGGCGCACGCCGATCTCGCGCAGCAGCAGGCCTAGCTCGCGCTTGGGCAGGCCCAGGGCGGCGGCGAGGTCTTCGGAGTGCATCCGTACGTCGTCGGCGTCGTCCATGGCGTTCAGGCTCAGGCGCAGCACCGGCGGCAGGTCTTGCAGGTTGCCCAGGGATGCCAGCGGGTCGCCGGCCGGGGCAGGGAGCGTCTGGACCTGCTCGGCGCGCAGCGGCGGGTCTTGGCGGTCCGGTTCCAGGTTGTAGCGGCCGGCGAAGCTCGGGCCGGCGGCCCGGGCGGCGGCGGCGATCTCGGCGGGGTCGGGCCAGTCGGCCGCGCCGCCGCGCAGCACGACCAGGCGCCGCGGGCCGTCCTGCGGCGCCGGAGCGGTGCGCGGGTCCGGGCCTGCGGGTACCGGCAGGCCCGCAGGCACCGCGGGCACCGCGGTCTCGACGGTGAAGCGGGCGCGCATCCGCTCCAGCCGCTCGGCGTAGACCCGGCCGCCGACGGCGACGCCGGCGGCGTCCAGGTCGGTGCGGTGGTTGGCGATGTGGATGGCGGCCCGGCGGATCATCGACGGCTTGACGTTGCCGGCCTTCCAGGGACGCAGCGGTGTCTCCAGGGTCTGGACGAATCCGGTGCCGGGGCCGTGCAGGTCTTCCAGTCCGTAGGGCAGGCGCCAGCCGAACAGGTAGTTCAGCTCGGCCTCGTCCTGGACGAACATGCCGATGCGGACGGTGGACTGCTTGACGATGTTGGCGGCCACCATGTCCTGGGTGGCGCGCAGGCTCGCGATGATCAGCCGGACGCCGACGTCGCGGCCGATGCGCTGGACCTCCTCCAGGTTGTCGCGGATCTTCGCCTTGACCGGGTCGCGGGTGGTCGGGGAGAGCACCTCGCCGCCTTCGTCGACGACGCAGATGATCGCGGGGACGTCGGCCGAGACGGGCTGCAGGGTCAGGTCGGCGTCGATCTTCAGGTGGGCGTAGGTGGTCTTGCGGTCATGGCAGACGTCGACCAGCCACTGCGACAGCGCCAGGCCCTCCTCGGGGTCGCCGGCCGCCCAGTCGATGGCGGGACGGTCGGTGACGCCCTCCAGCCAGGTCCGCAGCCAGGCGTGCGCCAGGCCGCCGCCGTTCATATCCATGATCGTGACCAGGGAGTCCGGGCACATGCCGCCCCGCCAGATCAGCCCGTTGAGGGTCGTGGTCTTGCCCGAGCCGGTCTGCCCGGTGACGATCACGCACGCCTGACGCAGGTTGACCAGCACGGGGGTGGAGTCGCGGTGCTCGCCGAGCTGCTTGGGCTCGGTGATCGGGCGCATCTGCAGGTCCTCGGGCCAGGCGATGTCCTCGGTCAGCCGGTTCACCGTGGACACGTGCAGGGTGAACCCGCCGCGGTGCCGGCCCTTGGTCACCTCGACGGTGCACCCGTCGGGCAGCCGGGCGTCGGCGGCCAGGCTGTCGCTGTGGGCGGCCAGCTGGGCGCGGGTGGCGCCGCCCAGCGGCAGGACGCCGTACAGGGTGAACCCGGCGCCGGTGTCCCAGTAGGACACCTCTTCGATCCGGACCGCCAGCTTGGCGACCCGCAGGATGCGGGCCTCCCAGTCCTGGGCCAGGCGGGTGGTCCGGCGCAGCACCAGGGCGCGGCTGTGGCCGGTGGCGCGCGGCCCGGTCTCGAACAAAGGTGCCAGCGCGCCGCTGCTGACTCCGGCGATGCCCAGGGCCAGCAGGGTGTAGCGATCCCAGGGGCCGGTGGCCACCGCGTACGTCGCCCACCCGCCGGCGCCGATCACCCGCAGCATGCGAAACAACAGGGCCGGAGTGGTGGCCGCCTTGCGGGTGCTGCGGACGATCGACCCGAGCACCGCCGGCAGCGCCCCGAGCGCGATCCATTCGGGCTCGACCTGGAAGGTGTGTGCCGCCACCGCGCCGGCCGCCACCGCGAGCATGCCGGTGGCGGTGGCCGAGACGTTGCCGCGCGTCTCCAGCGACCAGTCCGCCGGCGGCCGTTGCTGCTTGGTGGCGGCCATGATGTCCCCCTCTCTCTCGAAGTCGTCAGGTGATGGAGCAGGTCACACGTTCCACAGGGCCTCATTGATGCGCGGCGCCAACCGTCGCTTGATGTCCTCGGCGTGGATCGTGGAGAACGCCGCCGCCAGGTCCTGGGCCATCGCGCTGTGCTTGGCGATGCCCGCGTAGAACTCGCCGAGCATCGCGGTGACGCGCGCGTCGATCGGGTAGCCCGCCTCGAGATTCTGGGTGTAGATCCGCAGCGCCATGGCCACGTGCTCGGGCACCTGGAACAACTGGTTGAGCTCCTGCTCGACGAACCACATATCGGCCGGCATGTGCCGGGACACGACCGCGACCATCTCCTGCGACGCGCTGATCAGCGGTAGACCGCTCATGAGGATGCTCCTCCTGGGACGTGAGATTTCTGGACGTGCTCGGACGGTGGGCACCGGCCCGGGCGAGGCCTGGGGCGACGGCTGTGGCGTGGCGGGGACCGCGCCGGACTCGTGCTGCGCGCGGTGGGCGCGGCGCTGGGCCAGGCGGCGCCGCAGCGGTCGCGTCAGCCACGCGGCCATGGCGGCCAGCCCGGCCGCGGTGTGCACCTCCCACGCCCGGTAGCGGCCCTGCAGCGCAGCCACCGCGCCACGCCGGCCGCCGGTGACGGCCGCGGCCCAGGCCTTCGACATGCGGTGTCCGGTGAGCCGGTCGGCCCACTTGGCCAGCCGCCGGGCGTGGGGTGCGGTGCGGCGCCACCCGGCGCGCGCCAGGCGCTGGGCACGCCGGGCGGCCCGGCTGGCGAGGTAGCCGGTGGCTTCGTCCAGCTCGCGGGACCGGGCGCGGGCACGCGCGATGTGGGGCGCTGCGCGACGTCGACCAGCCGCGGCCGCGCGGCGCAACGCTCGCAGCGGACGGCCGGCGTGGTGAGCGGCTGAGCCCAGCACTCCGTGACGCGAGCGCCCGGGCCCGCCCCCGCTGCCGCCGTGGCCGTGCCCTCGCGAGCCGGCCCGTGTACTCCGGCCGCCCCCCGGGGCCCGGCCACGACCTGCACCGGAGCCGGGGCCACGGTCGCCGCCTCTGCCCAGCAGCCGGCCCAGACCCGCTCCGCGCCCGGCACCGCCGCCCCGGCCAGCGCCACCGCGGCCACCTCCTGTACCGGGCAGACGGCCACCGCGGCCGCCACCACCGCGGCCACCAGCTCCCCGCCCGAATGTAGGCAGCCGCGACGTCGACCCGCCGCCCGCCCGCCCCCGGCCACCGCCAGCGTTGAGCAGCGGGCGCGTGGACCGGCTACCGCGGCCGTCGCCGGCCGGACCCGGGCGCGCGGCTCGGTGACGGCGCGGGTGAGCCCGCCGCCACCGCCAGTACCCATAGCCGGAGCCGGCCGCCACCACCCCGGCGGCGCCGCCCGCCAGCCCGCCCCAGCCCAGCCACTGCACCAGGCCGAAGCCGCCCAGCGTCAGCACCGACAGCACTCCGACGGCCATGTGGGCGGCCGGCAGCCCCCGGCGCTCGGGCACCTGCACCGACTCGCCCTCGGGCTCGGGCTTCGGTTCGGGGCCCTGGACCACGGTCTCTTCGTCGGGATCGCTGGGCTCGCGCTCCCTCGGCTCCCCTGTCATCCCCGCCCCCACAGCGCTCGGGCCCGGAGCCCGAGGGTGAGGCCGGTCGCCGCGGCAATGCCCAGCACAGCGGCCCACACCGTGTACACGGTGGCCGCGGGCGCGTCGACCCACAGGGCCAGCGCCGCGCCGAGGCCGCCGGCGACCGGCGCGGCCAGGGCGAGCGCGGCGGCGACGTAGCGGGCTGGGCGCGGCGGGCGCTCGCAGCGGTGCAGCCCCATCACCCACCACCGCCGGCCGTCGGCGCGCTGCCGTTGACCGACGCGGTGCCGGTCGCGGGCGCGGCGGTGGTCGCGACCGGTCCTGCGACCGGTCGCGGGGGGATCGGGCCGCCCTTCTCGTCGAAGGTCCACCCCTCGTCGATCATGCTCTGGCGTCCTTCCTGGATGCACCCCAGCGCCCAGGTCTCGCCGAAGCCCGTCCAGTCGGCCAGGGTGCGCTTGGAGGGCGGGTTCAGCTTCTTGGTCTGCTGGATGTAGAACCGGATGGCGCGCTTCCGGTCCTGGTCAGTGGGCTTCGGGCGGTCGGCGACCGGTCGCGACTCGGTCGCGACCGCCTCCTCTGCCGGGGGCTCTTCCGCGACCAGATCGGCGACCGGCTGCCGGTCGTCGACCAGGGCTGCGACCGGTCGCGGCTGCGGTCGCCACCATGGGGTCAGTGAGGCCAGCCAGGATCGGCCCTCGGCCGACGGCGGGGGCAGCTCCGCGCCGTCGGCGGCGCGTTCGCCGTCTGAGCCGCGACCGGTCGCCGGAGCGGTCGCGACCGGACCGAGGCGGGCGGCGGTGTTGAGGTTGAGCGCGGCGGCGAGCATGACGGCCTCGCTGTGGCGGACCCGGCCGTTGACGGCCGGGTGGTCGTCGTCGGCCCAGGGCGCGGGCGCGGTGGCCAGGAGCGTGGTGAGGTCCTCGGCGCCGCCCAGCGTGATGGTGATGTCCAGCAGCCGGGCCCGTGTCGTTGGGTTGGTGGCGAGGTCGGTGTGCTCGACGGCCTGGTCCAGGGCGCGATCCCGGCGGGCGGTGGCTGCGGCGACCTTGCGCGGCTTGGCTCCGGCGGTGCGGAGCTGGTGTACGAGCTTGGCGGCCAGGGCGAGCCGGGTGAGCCTGCGGTGTACGTCGACCTCGGTGACCGTGCGGTCCTTGGCCTCGGCCAGGCCCAGGCGCACCAGGACGCGCTGCGGGGTGATGCGCCAGTGGATGCCGGTCAAGCCAGTGAGGCGCTGCCGCTCGGCGGTCATTCCGCGTTCCCACAGCCACGCGGCGACCAGGGGCGCCGCCAGGCGGAAGATGGCCTCGGCGAGGCTGCGGGCGTCCAGGGCCGACAGCACCGCGGTCAGGCCGGTGAAGACCCAGACGGCCATGCCATCCACCCCGGCGGGCCGGTCGGCGCCGATGTTGCGCCGCGCGCGGACGGCGCTGGTGACCACGGCGACTTCGATGAACGCGAACAGCAGGATGCGCAGCGGGCCGTCCAGGCCGAGCACGTCGCCGGAGAAGCGCCACATGCCCTGGGCGGAGACGCCGGTGGCGATGCTGGCGGCGACGATAGTGAGCAGGTCCTCTACGGGCCGCCGGGCCAGGGTCATGACCGCGCGCTTCGCCTGCCACAGCACGTAGAGGGCGGTGACCGCTGCGACTGCCACGATCCCGATCTGCCACGCGATCGGGAGAGCGGACAGGTAGTCCACGAGGCTTCCTCCTGCTCGTTGACGGTGGGGGTACACCTACCGTACTTTGAGGTGTACCCCCACCTCAAGTCAAGGGAGGCGAATTGATTCCTGGGCGTACACCGCACTACCGTGATCGCGTGCCCAACCAGCCGCGGACTCCGAAGCAGAACATGCGGATCCCGACCGACCGCTGGAAGGCGTTCGCGAACTCCGCGGCCAAGATGGCCACCGACCGAACGAAGATCGTCAATCAGTTCATCGCCTGGTACAACCGTGAGCCCGGCGCCGAACTCCCTCATCGGCCACCGGCTTCGCCGACGTCGGGGGACACCGGGCAATCCGGGTAGGCTCGAACCGCGAGAGCCCCGGCGCTGGGGAAGGCGACCGGGGCTCTGGCATGTACAGCTACCGGGCGCGGCCCAACAGGATGCTCTCCCACAGCAGGGCGGCTTCGGCGTAGCGCGTCGGCTCGGTCTCGGAGATCACCGGCGGGGTGTCCTTCGGTCCGCGCCATACGGCGCGACGCACCCAGGCGCGGCCGCCGCCGGTGACCAGGTAGTAGACCACCTGGCGGCACTGGCATGTCCACCGAAGGACGCGAGCGCGGTCGACGCGGGAGGCCGCCGGGTGCCACGCGAGCCGCCGCATCGTGGCGCGGCCGACGTGCTGATGGACGTGCGGTCCGTGGTCCTCGTAGCCCTCGCAGGCGCTGAGCACCGTGTCATGGGCTCGCACCGGAACTCCCCGCCTCATGGACCTGACGGGCGATCTCCTCCTGTACGGCGAGCTGCATCACCAGATCGATGGCGTCGGCGCATCGGACGAACGGCTGCATGCCGGCGCCGCGCTCAGCGGTGGTCAGCCGGCCGCGTCGGACGGCCAGCCAGCCGCCGTACGTGCCGTTCCCGTGTCGCATGCGGGCGACCTTCCACGCCGGGTAGGTGCGGGCCAGTGCGGCGATCTGGATCTGCACCTGTTCCGCGATCCGCTCGGCCGCCTGCCCCTGGAGCATCTCGTCGTGGGGCGCGCGGGGCATGGGGATCACGAGGCGGCCGCCAGGGCGGCGATGCTCTCCTGCTCGGCGATCGCCTGGCACAGCGCGAGTTCGTCATCGGCGTCGACCGTGCGCCATGCGCCGGCCTCCTCGGCCGCGGAGTCGTAGGGCTGTGCGCGGGTCGCCCACAGGCGGCCCGCGTCGCTGCGAAAAAGGCGCCAGCCCTCACAGGCTGCGCTGATGTGTCCTGTGTGACGGTCCATCTACTGATAGTGAAATCAGTCGTTCCCGCCCACCAGGGACAGCTTGTCCTCCCTGCGCTGGGACATCGGCCGGGATGAGGACACTGCGTCCTACATCTCTAGGTCGAGAGACTTCATCAACGATCGCACCGACGGGGACGGCCGCATCTCCGCCTCGCGGATCTCCGCGACGAGGGAGTGCGCGACCCGCTGATGCCGGAACCACACCGGGGAGACTGCGCGAGCCTCCTGCAGGCGCTGCACCGCTGCGGCGTGGTGCCGGGAGTCCACGTGGGCCTGGGCGACGTCGAGCATGTGCCGGCCGTAGGAGATGTCTCGCAGGTCGCCTGGATGGATGCGCCGGGCGGCGGCCAGGGCCTTGTCCGGTTCGCGACGGACGGCGTAGGCGTGAGTCGCCTGCATGGCCACCGACGTGGGTCCGAAGGAGGAGGAGTCGTAGACGGCGGTTCGTTCGCCGAGCCGCTCGGCGCCGGCGGTAGCGAGGGTGATGTACTCGGCGACGTCGCGGCCTGCGGCGGCGGCCGGGGCCAGCGCGGTGAGCAGCAGGCTGCCCCAGGCTGCGACATGACGCGCCGGCGCGCCGAACGAGGGTTCGATGCGCTGGGCCATCGAGACGGCGAGCTGCTCGGCCTCGGCGAGCCGGGCTTGGTGCAGGAGAACCCAGGAGTAGGTGCCGTGCAGGGTGGCCCAGAGCAGTTCGTCGTCTCCGCCGTGTGCGGTGGTGATGGCGCGCTCGGCGCCGATCGCCGCCAGATCATCGCGGCCCAGGTGCACCATGACGCTGGCGGCCAGGTCGTAGGCCATCGCCAGCGGGTAGACGGCCGCTTGGCCTACGGCCGAACGGGTCAGTCGGGCCTCGGTGATGAGGCCGGGCAGGTGGGTGACGAGCCAGGGGAAGTCCCCGCTCCAGTACCGCCGGCACGCCTCTTTGATGGTGACCGTGAGGGCCTCGGGAGTGGTGGGCGCGCCATCGTGTCCGTCGTCCAGGTCGGGCAGGAGCGAGGGAGACAGGAGGGCGTCACGAAGGCTGAGCACGCCACCGTCGCGCTCGGCGCCCAGTTGGTCACCCTTGCCGATGAGCTGGCCGAGTTCGGTGTCCAAGGCGTTGGCGAGCCGGACAAGGGTCGTGAGCCTGGCGCTCAGCCGGCGGCCTTGTTCCAGTTTCGCGATGATGTCTCGACTCAGGCCGGCTCGTTCGGCGAGCGCTTCCTGGGTCAGTCCGCGGTCGACGCGAAGAGTCCGGATCTGTCGGCCTAGCGTGTTAACGTCGGGCATAGCCCTGCACCTCCTGGGATCTCGTCAATCACAGGCTAGTGCGGGGCTTTCCTCTTTGCTGGTTGCACGCAGAAGGCCTGGCGGTCCGAGAAGCGCCAGGTCTTCTTGCTGCGCTAGCGGAGGAGGGCTGCTGGACCATTGCCGGACCCAAACGTCAGGTTGCATCCGGTCCTTGTCGGTCGTGATAGGCACCGTTATAGGGCCCTGACCTGCCCAGTAGGCAATCGCAAGTCATGATCGGAATTACTAGATCATCGCATATATGGGACTGCTAATGCGGTTTGGGTCTACAGCCCATCCGGGGTTCAAATCCCCGAGCCTCCGCAGTTCAGAGGCCCTCACTCGAATTTCGAGTGAGGGCCTCTTTGGTGCCCGAATAGGGGTCATGGTCGCAGTTCTGGCACCGCGACCCACAAGTCCAAGATCCGCGCGGCTGTCGCCACACCGAACTGACCGGGTTACCGGGCCGACGGTGCGGGGTCAGGCCGTCAGCCAGGTCAGGCCGTCAGCTGGTAGCCGCGGTAGCCGGGGCAGCTGCCCGAGGGAGCCCACCTGCCCGGGGGGAGGGGGATCTCGATGGTCACGCCCGTGCAGTAGACCCACAGCGTGCTCTGCACCTTGATCTCGCAGTAGAGAGTGATCCTCACGCCGGCGCCGGGGACCACGGTGCAGTAGCCCCTGTCCACCACCGCCTGGGCGACCTTCACCGCGACGGGGTCGTGGGCGTCCAGCGTCCACGGGGTCGCGGTCCAGGCCGGTGCGGCGAGGGAGGTGCCGCCGGACGTGTCCGCCGCCCCGGCGCCGGGCGAGGCCCACGCGGTGCCCGCGCCGATCGGGACCACCAGCAGCGCCGCCAGCGCCGTGATGAACAGGAACGCCTGTCGGATACGCCTCATGCGTCGTTCCTTCCTGCCTCGGATGCACGGCGTTTCCCCGCGCCGCTTATCCATGCCGAATCCCCCGAGCTGATTTCTCCACAGACAACAAGATTGACTGATCTACGTCAATACCCCTAACAGGGGTTGTCCCGGCAGGGCGGAGGGCTGGTGTGAGTGCCAGGAGGTACGGGAGTGCACTTGGAAGAGCCGTAATCGCTAGCCGCCGTCGGGATCGTCCAGCCGGTTGCGGCCGGCCCAATCGCAGGTGCGTGCGGTGGCGAGCGTGATCACCGCGTCGCGTCCTTTCGGGTACCGGCTACGATCAGCGGCCCCTCAGGCGCGGACGCCCGAGCGTGATTCGGCCTGGTATGGGCGAAAAACCCGCGCATTAGTCTCGCGCCGTGCGAATACAGCCCATCTGGGGTGAAAACGCCGAGTCTCCGAGGTTCAAAGACCCTTTTCCGGGAATCGGGAGGCCTTTATTGTTCAGGCGGACGCCATCCCCATCTTTTGCCATAACGGACACCAATCCAGCCACATAAGGCGTCTTACGCGGCGTATGTGGCTCATGACCCACTGGAGTGTTCATGCGCGCCACCCATGTGCTCGTCGCGTCAGTCGCCCTGGTCGGGGGCGGGTGCCCCTGCCGTCCGGCACCCGGTATGTCAAGGTTCAGGCCGACGACGCGACGTGGTCCATCGTTCGCAGGTAGTCCGACATTCCTCATGAACGCGTGGTCGGCGCGGCATGCGGGACGGCGCACGCCCTGGGCGGGGCGTGCGCCGTCATGTCTGGAGTGGGATGTCAGGAGATGGTGAGTGTTCCGTTCGAGTTGCGGGCGCAGGTGATGACGGTGCGGGTGGCGGCGGTGAGGGCGCCGGTCAGGCACTGGCCGAGGACGGCGTGGCCGGCGGCGTTGGGGTGCCAGGCCTCCTGGCAGGTCTGGAAGTAGGTGACGCAGGTGTTCGCCGCCCGCTGGACGTCGAGCTTGTCCCAGCCGGAGAGGCTGGTGACGAACGTGCCGGACGGGCCGTCCTGTACGCGGACCGGGGTGGCGAGCGTGTCCGCCGGGCTGCCGGGGTTCTCGCAGAGCCGGGCGCCGTCGAAGGACTTCTGGACGTCCAGCACACGCAGGTCGGCCGCCGGGCGCTCGGCCGCCAGCGTGGTGTAGGCGTTCTTGACCAGGGCGCCGAGGTTCTGGGAGAACACGTGGCCGGGGGCGAGGCTCGCGCGGTGGATCGGGCAGCCGGCGGCGTAGCGCTCGGCGCCGAGGTCGCGGAACTTGTCGCGGGTGTCGGTGCGGTTGTCCTCGTCCCGGTACTGCGGGGCGACGTCGAGCGGCAGCGGGTTGGTGTAGGTCTGCAGGACCACGCGGTGCACGCCGTCGGCGTCGACCTGGGCCAGGGTGTCGAGGATCTGGCGCAGTGCGGCGGTGGTCTCGGTGGTGGCGGCGGCGACCTCGGCGTCGGAGGCCAGGTCCGAGACGGTGCAGGGCTCCTGCGGCACCGGGCCGCCCAGGTAGGCCCAGAACTCCCACCAGCCCGTCCAGGCGTCGGCGATGAAGCGGTTGGCGCACAGCGTGGCCACGTCGCCGAAGGTGAACTGGGTGTTGTTGGAGCCGAGGCCGACGAGGACGACGTCGATGTCCTGGGTCTGGGCGACGGCGCGCAGCTGGTCGAGTTGCGAGGCGACGGAGCGGCCCTTGGGGCGGGCGGCCGAGGGGTTGGCGATGTCGGCGGGCTGGCCGCCGGAGCACGCGAGGTTGAAGCGGTTCTGGATGCCGGGGAGCGACGCCTTGAACAGCGAGGCGTTCGCCGACCGGTGGCAGAAGTAGGCGTTGCTGTTGGCCGCCGACCAGCCGGGGAAGCCCTGCGCCGTCCCGGAGGCGTCGACGACCGGCTGGTAGTCCCCCGCCCCCTCCCCGCTGACGAAACTGTCGCCGAGCGCGACGGCGGCGGTCGGCAGGGCCGCCTGCGCCGCTCCGCCCTGGACGACTTGGAGGCTGACCGCACCCATCAGGAGCGCCGCCATCGCGGCCGCACGCCGGAGAACCCTCACAACCGCCTCATTTCCTACTAAACAAGCATGAAATAACGGATAGCCGGATCACAACATGCCGCGCGGACGGCGTCAAGATTTTCATGAGCCCGACTCGCTTTACCTAAGAGACCGCTTCTCGCCCCGATCGTCAAGCATGCGTTTGCTCGTCCCCCGAAGCGCGAAAGGTCCTCCCCGAGCATGGGGAGGACCTTCTGTCGTGTTCCGGACCGTTCCCACCTGGCTGCGCTGAGGGCGGGGCGCGGGCCGGCGACGGCGGGGGCGGGGCGGGGGTGCGGACTCAGAGGCGCGGGGGCTGGTTGACGGACGCCAGGCCGCCGGTGTCGGGGGTCAGCTCGTGGTTCTGGTGGCGGTGCACGATCGAGTCGAGGGACCAGACGCCGGGGCCCATCACGGCGACGAGCAGGAAGGACCAGCAGAACACGGCGGCCAGCTCGCCGCCGTTCAGCAGGGGGAGCAGGTCCTGCGGCTGGTGCACGATGAAGTAGGCGTAGGCCATGGAGCCGGACGCCAGGATGGCGCCGGCCCGGGTGAACAGGCCGCCCAGCACCAGGGCGCCGCAGACCAGTTGGATGAGCGCCGCCCACCAGTTGGGCCACACGGCGAACTGCAGGGCCTGGCCCGATCCGCGGTGGCCGCCGAAGAGGCCGAACAGCGAGGCGACGCCGTGCGTCATGAACAGGAAGCCGACGACCATGCGGAAGAGCGCGTAAACGGGTTCGCCTAGCCGGTCCAGTTGGTTCATGGGATCACCTTTCTCCACACATCATTCCGGTGGAGTCGCGGGGCAGAATCATGCCGTGAATCATCACGAGAAGGAGATGCGGGTCGTACTGCGACCCGGGCTCATATATCGTCGCCAAACGCGATCGGATCTGATGGCGAACGTCGTGCCGGCCGGTTGGGCAAGCTCCTCTCGAATCATCGCGAGGGGCTTTCGCCGATGTTCTCCGGCGTCGTGCGGCGCACCCGTTCGCCGAGGATCGTCGCTGTTCAGCGGCGTCACGGGTGCCTGTGCGAGCGCGCCGGCCACGCGCCGCGGAAATGCCGGGAGTTTGTCGGATAGAGGTGGTCGACCGTGATGAACCACAGGGTGGTATCCGTACGGCCGGGTGTCAATCACGCCACCTGGAAAAGCGCCCCTGAACGGCGGCGTCGGCGGGTTGACCTGGAAACACGCATGCGTGTCAGCATGAAACGACCCAAGATGTTTTTCATATCCGGCGTGTATGAGAACAATGCTCTGTCGGAGGCCTTTGGGTCCGGGGTGGCGCGCCTGACGCGACGGTCACTCTCGGTGACCTTCAGCTAACCCGACAAAGGGGTCTAAATCGTCACCTTGGGTGTAGAGCTTCTTGATCTACTTCGTGAGACCATCTCTCTCCGTGACATCCAGGCCGCCTCATCCTGGAGAGCAGGCAAGAGCTCATGGACCCATCGCCGCCGCCCGAACCCGCCCCGCTTCCCCGCCGGGACGAGAACCCTCGCTGCGGAGCCGCCGAAGCCGGACGCCGCTGCGTGCTGCCGTCGGGCCATCCCGGCGAGCACGTCTATCCGCGACAGCGCGACGTCTGACGCGGCGTCGCGGCCCGCGTCCCCGCGTCCCCGCGGTTTCTGTGCTTGTGTAACGCTGTGGCGGACGGCGGCGGAACCTCCGGTCGAACCGGTGAGGACATCGCGCGCGTCAGGGTCGCGCAGGCGCGGGTGGCCCGGCTGGCCACGGTCGGCGCGGACGGCGCGCCGCACCTCGTCCCGGTGACGTTCGCGCTGTGCGGCTCCCCGGACGGCGACCGCATCGTGACGGCCGTCGACCACAAGCCGAAGACCACCGCCGACCTGCGGCGCCTGCGGAACATCCGGGCGCAGCCCAAGGTGTCGATCCTGGTAGACCACTACGACGAGGACTGGTCCGCGCTGTGGTGGGTGCGGGTGGACGGGCTCGCGACCGTCGTGGAGCGCGAGGAGGAACGGGCTCCGGCGCTGGCCCCGCTGGTGGCGAAGTACCGGCAGTACGCGGAGCGCGTCCCCGCGGGGCCGGTGATCCTCGTCTACGTCACGCGGTACACGAGCTGGTCGTCGGCGGGCTCTTCATAGCGGGGACGCCTGGTAGTGCCGCCGCTCGCAGAATAAGATTCCGCCCATGCGGATCTTCGAGAACCTCGACGAGCTGAAGGCGGCAACCGGCGAGCACCTCGGGTACACCGAGTGGCGTCCCGTAACCCAGGAGCAGGTCAATCTGTTCGCCGACGCCACCGACGACCACCAGTGGATCCACATCGACGTCGAGCGCGCCAAGCAGGGCCCTTTCGGCGGCCCGATCGCGCACGGGTACCTCAGCCTCTCGCTGCTGCCGTCCTTCATGACCGAGATGTTCCGCGTCGACGGGCTGAAGATGGGCATCAACTACGGGCTCAACAAGGTCCGCTTCCCCGCGCCCGTGCCCGTCGGGGCGCGCATCCGCGCGGGCGCGGAGGTCATGGACGTCAAGAACACCCCCTCGGGCACGCTGTCGAGCCTGAAGATCACCGTCGAGGTGGAAGGCCAGTCGCGGCCCGCGTGCGTCGCCGAGTCGCTCTCCCTGTACATCGCGGACTGAGGCCGGGCGGTACGGTCGCGGCCGTTACGACCCCGAGTACAGGATCGCCGCCTGCACCCGGCTGCGCAGGCCGAGCTTGCCCAGCATGCGGCTCACGTGGGTCTTGGCCGTGGCCTCGGTCATGTCGAGCTCGCGGGCGATCTCCGCGTTCGACAGACCCCGGGCCACGCACCCGAGCACCTCGCGTTCGCGCGGCGTGAGAACGCTCACGTCGGACGGCGCGCGCCGTGGGGTCTCGGCGAACGCGCTGATCAGCCGGCGGGTCACCGCGGGGGAGATCATGCCGTCGCCGCGCGCCACCAGGCGCACGGCGTCGATGAGCGCGTCAGCGTCGGTGTTCTTGAGCAGGAAGCCGGCGGCGCCGGCCCGCAGGGCGCCGAAGACGTAGTCGTCCAGGTCGAACGTGGTCAGCACCAGGACGTCGGCGATCCCGGCCAGCTCCCTCGTGGCCGAGATGCCGTCCAGGCGCGGCATGCGGATGTCCATCAGCACGACGTCCGGCCGCAGCTCACGCGCTCTGCGGACGGCCTCCTCGCCGTCGGAGGCCTCGCCGACGACCTCGATGTCGCCCTGTCCCTCCAGGATCAGGACGACGCCCGCGCGCACCGCCGCGTGGTCGTCCGCCACCAGAACCCTGATCACTCGCGGCCCCTCGTGCCGACGAGGGACGGCTCCTCCGTCGCGATCGACCACCAGGGCCGGTCCGGCACGGCGGACGGCCCGGTGCGAAGCTCTTCCGGCGGGGTCTGGAAGGGCAGCGTCGCGACCACGCGCCAGCCGCCGTCCGCCGCCCCGGCCGTGAACGACCCGCCGACCAGCCCGGCACGCTCGGCCATGCCGACCAGCCCGGTGCCGGAGCCGGGCAGGGCGGCCGGCTCGCCGTCCGTGTCGTTCTCCACGGTCAGCGTCACGGCGTCGGCGTCGTAGCGGATCACCACGCGGGCCGGGCCGGCGCCGTGCCGCATCACGTTCGTCAGGGACTCCTGCAGGATGCGGTACCCCGCGGACTCGACCGGTCGCGGCAGGCCGGGGGGTGTGCCGCGGACCCGCAGCTCGACCGGCAGGCCGGCGCGGCGGCAGCGCTCGACGAGGTCGGCGGCGTCGGTGAGGCGGTGGCCGGTCGGATCGCCCTCATCGTCCTCGGCCCGCAGCAGCCCGATCATCGTCCGCATCTCGGCCATGCCGCGCACGCTGTTCTCGCGGATCGACTCCAGCACCTTGCGTACGGCCCGCGGGTCCAGGTCCTGCCGGGCGATGACCGCCGCGGACTGGATGGCGACGGCGCTGAAGTGGTTGGCGATCATGTCGTGCAGCTCGCGGGCCATGCGGGTGCGCTCACCGGTCACCGCCGCCTGGCGGTCGAGCTCGGCCAGCCGCGCCACCTGGTCGGCGCGTGCGCGCTCGGCGAGCGCCTGGTCGCGGTGGTTGCGGATCATCAGGGCCGTGATCGTCGGCGTCGTCAGCACCACGCCGCTCTGGACCAGCCCGATCGCCAGCACCGACCAGTCACGGGCGAGGAACCCCGCGACCACCCCGGCCACGACGGTCAGCACGGAGGTCACGTACAGCAGCGCCGTGGCCAGCCGCCGCGGGCCGTACAGCGTCGCGGAGTAGATGTTGTCGGTGAACACCAGAATGGTGGGGAAGGACGGCCCGAGGCACAGGTCACCCATGACCGCGACCACCCCCAGCACCAGCGCCGCCACCGGGGCACGCCGCCGAAGCGCCACGCCGAGGCACGTGACGGCGAGCGGGACGGCCAGGACCTGCACGGGAACCCCGCGGTTCACGTACGCCCCGCAGAGCAGGAGGACCAGCCCGCCGGCGAACAGCACGACCGCCATCAGGGCGTCTTGCCGTCGTGGATGCATGCCCTTCATCCCACCATGTCCGAATGCCCCCCGGCACCAACCTCGGGAGGGGACATGTATACACACAAGGGTGTAGTCGGAGGAGCCCCGGATCCGTTGAAGTCATGGCTCAGGGCCGCCTCCGATCATCGGAGGCGGCCCTTTTTGTGTTTCTTGGAAGCGCGGTAAGGCGACGCCGTACCGGCTCACGGGGGTCAGGCGGTGAAATAGACGGGCTGGACGGTGCGAAATGTCAGCCTGACTGTGAGCGAACACTCTCGCGCGTCGACAAGGACTTTTGTATTATCCCAGAGTCATTTTCCAGCGCTTCCGCCAAGGCGAGATCGGGACTGTCGCACCCGTTCTCTTCCGACTTCCCGCTTCGGCGCCTGGTCGGTTGTCTCGCGGTGTTACCGGCCCCGCTCGCCCCGGGTCATCCGGTGCAGTTCGGGACCGCCGGCGCGCTGCCGACGCAGTTATTCACGAGGTTGGCGCTGATAGGTGAGTTGGTGGTGGTCATGGTGCCGTTCAGGCGGTAGACGCCTCCGCCGAGGACCGCGGTGTTGTTGGTCACGGTGCTGCCGGTGAGGGTGGTCGCGGTGGAATTGACCGCGGCGATTCCGCCGCCGTTGACCACCGCGGTGTTGCCGATGATGAACATCGGCAGGCCGGTGGTCGTCAGCGTGCCGTTCTGGCCGTTGTAGATGCCGCCGCCGCTGAGCGTCGCGGCGTTGCCCGTCACCGTGCTTCCGGTGAAGGTCGCCGCGGGCGCGGTGCCGGAGGGGGTGTCGGCGTTGGCCAGGCCGCCGCCGTTGCCCGTCGCGGTGTTGCCGGTGAGGCTGCTGACGGTGAGGGTGACCGCGCCGCGGTTCAGGATGGCGCCACCGTTGCCGACGGCGCTGCCGTTGGTGAACTTGACCGACGTCGTGAGGGTGAGCTTGCCGGTGCGGCTCACCTCGGCGATCCGGAAGAGCAGCAGCGAGGAACGGGTGACGGTGGCGGGGCCGATCATCTCGATCGGGGTGGTGATCACGGGCAGCGCGTTGGCGAGGCCGCCGTGCGGCACGGTCATGCGGTAGGTGCAGCCCGACGCCAGCCTGAGCGTGTCGGCGGCCGAGGTGGAGTTGGCCAGGTTGACGGCTGCGACCAGGGCGTTCTGACCGCAGGCCACGGGGATGGTGGCGGCCTGCGCCGCAGGGGTGAACATGACCACGCCGCCGGCCGCGACGGTGATGCCGGTCAGGGCCTGGATGATACGGGTGTGTCGCATGACGACTTCTTCCCAAATCAAAATACAGGGCCCCGCGAGACGCGACGCGCCGAGCGGGGAGAAGTGTGCCGTAGACGCGACGATTTTGCGATGGAGTCTGCGTCTGGATTCGCCCGGGCGAGAGACCTCGACTCATATTTCGGGCGAATCACGTCACCAAGGTAAGTTCCGCGGTGACAAGCTCGAAACTATAACGTGACCGGGAAAAGGTCAAATAATTCTTTTTCATTATGAAATCTCGGCCAATCGGTGGAGTAGAAATTCTCTCCATCATGATCGTGCTCGTTACGATTGGTGTGAGAAACCGCAGTACAGCCCCGCATCGTCTTCGCGGGCAACCGTCTCGGAGCCGACGACGCCGGGGTGTCTTCCCCATGAATTCAGAGAGGTTGCGGCGATGTCGGGCGTTATGGCGGAAAGCCGTTCCCTGAAAGGCGGATCGCGGCGGGTTCCACCTCCTGGCTGGCGGATCACGTTTCATTTCGAGGTGGTGATGGCGGAACACGTGAGGATAGGGGGGCCGTTGACCGCGATGACGCCGCTTTCGGGAAGTCCCATGCTTGAGACCGCCACGGCGTGGGCCCGTCGCGCGGTCATGCCGGGCGGGGTGGCTCGCGCACCTGGCCGTTCTCGATCAGGAAGTGGGACTGCTTGAGCCGGGTGAGCAGCGGCACCGTCTCCACCGTGCGGACCCCGTTCACGGCCGCGACCTTGGTGGTCAGATACCGGTAGAGCGCCGTCGCGTCCCGGCAGCGCACCGAGGCCATCAGGTTCGTGGGGCCCGTGACCGCCGCGGCGAACGCCACCTCCGCATGGTCGGCCACCTGGGCGCCGACCACGGCCAGATCGGCCGGCGCGACCGTGAACCAGAGGTTGGCCACCGAATGGATGCCCACGGCCGCGTCCGCGATGTCCAGATAGAAGGAGATCGCGGCGGCGGACAACAGCGCCGCCACCCGTTGCGCCACCTGTCGCTCGCTCCAGCCCGTCGCCTCGGCCAGCGCGGACCAGCTCGCCCGGCCGTCCCGGGCCAGCGCTTCCAGCAGCGGGCCGTCGGACGGCTCCAGACGAGCGGAGCGACCGGCGTCGACCGTGGTGATCCCCGGGTTCTCTTCGATCGCCGCCCGCTGATCGTCGTCCAGCGGGTCGTCCGCGGCGATCCAGTCCTTCTCCCCACGGCCGGGGAAGCGGTGCAACATCTGGTGCGCGCTGAACGTGAGCACGTTGGACGCGCGCGGCAGGCGGTCCAGCAGACCGGCCCGGTCGTCCTCGGCCACCGTGGTCAGGCAGGTGATCTCGGCGCCGCCGGCCCCGATGCTGATCCAGGAGGTGTCGTCGCGACCGGCCAGAGCGTCGGCCAGCGCCCCGGCGGTGCCCGGGCGGCAACCGATCCGCAGCGTCCAGTACTTCGACCCCGGCTGCCGGATCGGCTCAGGACGGGCCAGCACCCGGATCACTCCGGAGGAACGCAGCCGCTGATAGCGGCGGGCGACGGTCTGCTCAGACACACCGAGCACCGGGGCTATCCGGGCGAACGGAGCACGCGGCGCGATCTGCAGCGCGTTGATGATCCGCCGGTCCACCTGGTCAGCCTGCGGAATTCGGGCGTCATCAGATCAATCTTACGACGCTGGTCCGGCCCGAGATCTCCACAGAAAACCAAATAACGGGCTACTCAGCCGGTAACGGGGTCACATGGTCATTCAGAAGTCGGATGCCCGCATGGGGCGAGGCGAGTCGGCGAAACGCGCGCTCCGGTACGGCAGTTCGGCGTACACCCGCCAGCCGCCGGGGAAGGACCCGGCGCTGACCGAACCGCCGATCCGTCCGGCGCGCCGCCGCATCATCGCCAGCCCTTCTCGCTCGCCCCGGGACGTCAGGGGCTTGGGCTTCAGCGCGTTCTCCACGGTCACGGTCAGCTGGTCGGGCCGGTAGGAGAGGACGACCGTGGCGTTGGGCGTCCCGTGCCGGTAGACGTTGGTCAGCGCCTCCTGGACGATGCGCATCCCCGCGAGGTCGACCGGGTCGGGCAGCTCCCGCGGCGCCCCCGCCACATGCAGCCGGATGTGCAGCCCGCCCTTGCGCGCGGACTGCGCCAGTTCGGCGAGCGACGGCCGCGGGTAGTCGTACTGGGCCCGGAGCAGCACCCGCTCCAACCGCGAGACCTTCTCCGCGCGCGCACTCGCCGCCACCGCCCCCCGGTGCCGCCGTCTCCGGGCCAGCGCGGCCACGATCACCACGACCCCGAGGAAGGCGAGCCCGGCCGCCGCCAGGATCTGCGGCGCCAGACCACCCAAACCGAGCAATGACGGCAGCTCCATACGCTCACCCACAGGCCGCTGGCCGAAGACCCACTTCGCGTGCGTCCGTAACGGTTCATTGCCGTCCCCACCCCGCGCCACGCGCACTGCCGGCAAAGTTTGCAGATGGATTGTCCCTATCCAGGAGTTTTGCGCCCTTCGCCCAAGATCGTGCGGAGCGTCGTCGCGGGCCGCGTCATCGGGGTGGATGCCTATGCTTGCTCCGTGGACGAGAACTTCCAGGAAGAGACCTTCCAGCTCCGCGACGAGTACATCCCGTTGTGCGACCTGCTGAAGTACTGCTCCATCACCGAGAGCGGCGGCGAGGCCAAGCACTTCATCGCCGAGGGCAACGTCATGGTCGACGGCGACGTCGAACTCCGCAAGACCTGCAAGATCAGAGCCGGTCAGGTCGTCACCGGCCTCGACTTCGAGATCCGCGTGATCGCCGCCTCCTGACCACCCCGAACCCCCGGCCCCCACCCGCCTCCGGGCCTCCCGCACCGTCCACACCCCCCGCGAACCGCTTGCCATATCCGGTTCGGCACACCCCCGCGGACCCGCTATGCTTGTGCACGCAAGCGAGCGGCCGTAGCTCAATGGATAGAGCATCTGACTACGGATCAGAAGGTTGGGGGTTCGAGTCCTCCCGGCCGCGCAGCGGGTCGAAGGCCCTCCGGGAAGATCCCGGAGGGCCTTCGTCGTATCTGGACGGCGGTGGCGGGCAGGAGCACCGCCGGGGCGGAGGGGCACCGCACCCCTATCGAGCTTGTGCCGGTCGAGCATCCTGTGTGCCTGTCGCTCCTGTGGCGTGTCGGGGCGGTGACGGCTGGAGGGCGGGCACGTTAATTTCCAGCATGCGGTATCTCACATGGGTGCCTATCTTGGACAAGCTACTTCGTATCACCGCAGGTCATGCGGGTAGTTGGGGGTATAAAACAGTAGAAAACCGGGTGACATCTCTCATCGGGTGGCGGAATGCTGGGTGGGGTCGACGGGTTTTGTCGGTGGTGCCGGTCAGACTTCGCATGACCCACAAGCTTCTCGTGACACCCATGGCTGCCGCGTCAGCCATGAACACGCCAGTTTCGCAACCCCTGATCGAGGTACCGTGCCCATCCCACAGCTTGACTCACCCGCCAAAGCCGCGACCGCGGTCTCAGGTCGCACCCCGGCCGTGATCCGGCTGTTGGTGCTCGCCACGTTCGTGGTCATCCTCAACGAGACCATCATGATCAACGCGATCCCTCGGCTGATGGGCGCGTTGCACATCACCGAGCAGACCGCGCAGTGGCTCACGACCGCCTTCATGCTCACCATGGCCGCGGTCATCCCGATCACCGGGTGGTTCCTGCAGCGGGTGTCCACCCGCCACGCGTACGCCACCGCGATGGGGCTGTTCCTGCTCGGGACGGCGCTGGCCATCGTCGCGCCGTCGTTCGGCGTGCTGCTCGCCGCCCGCGTCATCCAGGCCTCCGGGACGGCCGTGATGATGCCGCTGCTGATGACCACGCTGATGCAGGTGGTGCCCACGGGTGAGCGAGGCCGGGTGATGGGCAACGTCAGCCTGGCCATTTCGGTCGCGCCCGCGATGGGGCCGGCGGTCTCGGGGGTGATCCTGCAGTTCGGGTCCTGGCGGCTGCTGTTCGCCGTGGTGCTTCCCATCGCCGCGTTGATCACGTGGGGCGGCATGAAGCAGCTCAAGAACGTCGGAGAGCCCGAGCTGGGAACCATCGACTGGGCGAGCGTGGTGACCGCCGCCGCCGGCTTCGGCGGGCTCGTCTACGGGCTCAGCCGCTTCGAGGGCGGTGACATCCCGGTCGCCGTCTCGATCGTTGCGGCCGGCCTGGTCGCCATCGGCGTCTTCGTCGCCCGCCAGCTGTCGTTGCAGAAGCTCGGCGTGCCGCTGCTCGACCTGCGCACGCTGCGCCACCGCACCTACACCGTCGCGCTGATCCTGATGTCGGTGGCCTTCATGGCGATGCTCGGCTCGATGATCCTTCTTCCGCTCTACCTGCAGAACGTCCGCGGGCTCACCGCCCTGGAGACCGGCCTCCTCGTGATGCCGGGCGGCCTGGCGATGGGGCTGCTCGGCCCGACCGTCGGCCGCCTGTTCGACCGGTTCGGCGGCCGGGTCCTGGTCATCCCCGGCGCGATCGGGATCACGCTCTCGCTCGCCGGCTTCACGCAGATCACGATGACCATGCCGTTCTGGCAGCTCCTCGGCCTGCACGCGCTGCTGATGGTGAGTCTGGCCGCCGCCTTCACCCCGGTGTTCACCCTCGGGCTCGGAGCGGTCCCCCCGCCGCTCTACTCCCACGCCAGCTCGATCCTGAGCACGCTCCAGCAGGTCGCCGCGGCCATCGGCACCGCGCTCGTGATCACCGTGATGAGCGCGCGCGCCGATGCCCTGAAGGCCGAGGGAGTCACCCAGACGCTCGCCCTGCTCGGCGGCATGCGGCTGGCCTTCATCATCGGCGCGGCGCTGTCCGTGGCCGTGATCGTCACCGCCCTGCTCCTCCCGGCCCGAGTGGACAGCCCGTCCCCGCACGGCAGCCCGGCCCCGGACGACGGCCCGGCCCCGCAGGACAGCACCGACGAGCTGGAGCCGGTCAGCCGCTGACCCCGGCGTGACGGTGGAGTAGGACGGCCGGCACCTCCTGCCGGGCGGGTCATGGCTCAGGGCCGCGTTCGACGTCCACCATGAGGGGAGTCGCCGTCACATCGGGCGGCGGCTCGCCCTCGGCCTTGCCCACCCCCGCGCACCCGGGGACGAAGCAGGTGCGCGGGCGAGGTGGTCGAGGTAGGCCGCGAACGATGCGAGAGCGCTCTCTGCCCTGGCTGTGTCAGCCTGGGGGTTATGAACGCGCGGATCAGGCCGTATCGGGACGGGGACCGGGACGACCTCTACGACATCTGTAATCGGACGGCTGACGCGGGGGAGGACGCCTCACACCTCTATCCCGATCCGGAGCTGATGCCCGGCATCTTCGCCGCGCCGTACACCCGGCTGGAGCCGGAGCTGGCCTTCGTGGTGGACGACGGGCGGCGGGTGGTGGGGTACATCGTCGGGACGGCGGACACGGCGGGGTTCGTCAAGGCGTTTCGGGAGGTGTGGCTGCCGACGATGGTCGAGCGGTATCCGGTGCCGCTGAAACCCGCGAGCTCGCCGAGCGAGGAGATGATCGCTCTGATGCACGACCCTGAGCGGATGATCCTGCCCGAGCTCGCCGACTACCCGGCTCACCTGCACATCGACCTGCTCCCCGGCCACCAGCGGTCCGGGTTCGGGCGTGCGCTGATGGGGGTCTTCCTGGGCGCTCTGGCGGCGAAGGGGGTGGGCGGGGTGCACCTGTGCATGCTCACCAAGAACACCCGGGCCCGCGCCTTCTACGACCGCATGGGCTTCCACGAGATCGCGGTGCCGGACCCCGGCCCGGTCACGTACCTCGGCCGCTCCACCGACCCGATTCTCTGACCGGTCCCCGGGCATCAGGGCCCCGGGCGTCAGGCCCCGGGCGGTGACCGGTGCCCGATGCCCCGGGCCGAGATGTGCCCAGGCCGGCCGGTGCCGGCCGGCCTGGGCGTCAACGGTCAGGCGATGTCGAACCGGTCGAGGTTCATCACCTTGTGCCACGCGGCGACGAAGTCGTTCACGAACTTCTGCTTCGCGTCGTCGCTCGCGTAGACCTCCGCGACCGCGCGCAGCTCGGAGTTGGAGCCGAAGACGAGGTCGGCGCGGGTGCCGGTCCACTTGACCTCGCCCGTGGCGAGGTCGCGGGCCTCGAACGTGCCGGCGTCCTCGGACGTCGCCTTCCACGCCGTGCCCAGGTCGAGCAGGTTGACGAAGAAGTCGTTGGTCAGGACCCCGGGGGTGTGGGTGAGGACGCCGAGCGGGGACTGCTTGTAGTTCGCGCCCAGGACGCGCAGGCCGCCGACGAGGACCGTCATCTCCGGAGCGCTGAGGTCCAGCAGGTTCGCCCGGTCGATCAGCAGGTACTCGGCCGGAAGCCGGGTGCCCTTGCCGAGGTAGTTGCGGAAGCCGTCGGCGGCGGGCTCGAGCGCGGTGAACGACTCGACGTCGGTCTGCTCCTGCGAGGCGTCCACGCGGCCCGGCGTGAAGGGCACCTCGACGTCGAAGCCGGCGTCCTTGGCGGCCTGCTCGACGGCCGTGCCGCCGGCGAGCACGATCAGGTCGGCGAGGGAGATCCGCCTGTCGCTGGTCTGGGCGGCGTTGAACTCCCGCTGGATCTCCTCCAGGGTGCGCAGCACCGCCGCGAGCTGGTCGGGGTCGTTGACCTCCCAGCCGCTCTGCGGCTCCAGGCGGATGCGGGCGCCGTTGGCGCCGCCGCGCTTGTCGCTGCCGCGGAAGGACGAGGCCGACGCCCACGCGGTGGACACGAGCTGGGACACCGACAGGCCCGAGGCGAGGACGCGGCCCTTGAGGACGGCGATCTCGACGGCGTCGACGGGCTCGTGCGTCGCCGCGGGGAGCGGGTCCTGCCACAGCAGCACCTCGGCGGGGACCTCCGGGCCGAGGTAGCGCACGATCGGGCCCATGTCGCGGTGGGTCAGCTTGTACCAAGCCCGCGCGAAGGCGTCGGCGAACTCGTCGGGGTCGGCGAGGAAGCGCCGCGAGATCTGCTCGTAGACCGGGTCCACGCGGAGCGCGAGGTCGGTCGTCAGCATCGTCGGGGCGTGGCTCTTCGACGGGTCGTGGGCGTCGGGGACGGTGCCCGCCCCCGCGCCGCCCTTCGGCTTCCACTGGTGCGCGCCGGCCGGGCTCTTGCTGAGCTCCCACTCGTAACCGAAGAGGATCTCAAAGAAGCTGTTGTCCCACGTCACCGGGGTGTTCGTCCAGGCGCCCTCAAGGCCGCTGGTGATGGTGTCGCCGCCCTTGCCGGTGCCGAAGCTGTTCTTCCAGCCGAAGCCCTGGTCTTCGATCGAGGCGGCCTCGGGGTCGGGGCCGACGTGGTCGGCCGGGCCCGCGCCGTGGGTCTTGCCGAAGGTGTGACCGCCCGCGATCAGGGCGACCGTCTCCTCGTCGTTCATCGCCATGCGGCGGAAGGTCTCACGGATGTCGCGGGCCGAGGCGAGTGGGTCGGGGTTGCCGTTCGGGCCCTCGGGGTTGACGTAGATGAGACCCATCTGCACCGCGGCCAGCGGGTTCTCGAGCTCGCGGTCGCCGGTGTAGCGCGCGTCGTCGAGCCAGGCGGACTCCGGGCCCCAGTAGACGTCCTCGTCGGGCTCCCAGACGTCCGCGCGGCCGCCGGCGAAGCCGAAGGTCTTGAAGCCCATCGACTCCAGGGCGACGTTGCCGGTGAGGATCATGAGGTCGGCCCACGAGAGCTTCTGGCCGTACTTCTTCTTGACCGGCCACAGCAGACGGCGGGCCTTGTCGAGGTTGCCGTTGTCGGGCCAGCTGTTGAGGGGGGCGAAGCGCTGCTGGCCGGCGCCGGCGCCGCCGCGGCCGTCGCTGATCCGGTAGGTGCCCGCGCTGTGCCACGCCATCCGGATCATGAACGGGCCGTAGTTGCCGTAGTCGGCCGGCCACCAGTCCTGCGAGCTCGTCAGCACCTCCGCGATGTCACGCTTCACGGCCGCGAGGTCGAGGGTCGAGAAGGCCTCGGCGTAGTCGAACTCCTCGCCGAGGGGGTTCGCCACGGCGGGGTTCTTGGCGAGGATCTTCAGGTTGAGCCGCTCGGGCCACCACTGGCGGTTGCCGCCGCCCTGGGTCGGGTGCGGGGCGCGCTCGTGCGCGACCGGGCAGCCGCCTGTGCCCTCCGACTTCGCGTCTGTGACGATCGCGTCATGGTTCTCGGACATGGAATCCTTCCGGATGGGAGCGCGGTGCTCAGGAACTGGCTGCGGTGGAACAGACGGGGCACAGGCCCCAGTAGATGACCTCGGCCTCGTCGATGGTGAAGCCGTGGTCGTCGCCGGCGGTCAGGCAGGGCGCCTCGCCGGCCGCGCAGTCGACGTCGGCGACCACGCCGCACGACCGGCACACGACGTGGTGGTGGTTGTCCCCGACGCGGCCTTCGAACCTGGCCGAGCTGTTGGCCGGTTCGATGCGGCGTACGAGCCCGGCCGCGGTGAGCGCGTGGAGGGCCTCGTACACGGCTTGGAGGGAGATGTGGCCCACGCGGTCGCGCACTCCGGAGGCGATCGCCTCGACGCCGAGGTGATCACCTTCCCTGACGGTCTGGAGCAGCGCGACGCGGGCGGCCGTCACCCGCAGGCCGACCCCGCGAAGTTCCTCCGCGACGGTCGGAGTCTCGGGTGTGGTCATGGCGCTGAACCTACTCTCGCAAACACGAACAACCCAAGACAACGAATGGCTCAATTCTAGAGCCCCACCAGGCGACTTCCTGCCCGTGAAGGGGTGCCGACGGCCCCAGGCCGCACGCCTCCGATCCCCTGCCTCTCGCCAGGGGCCTTGCGCGCGCGAGTGGACGAGCTCGAAGCCGAGATCGTCTCCTCGTCGAAGTTCTCGGTGTCGAAGTTCTCGGTAGGGACACGGAGGGCGCGGTCAGAACGGATTCTGTCGGTGGCGGGCGGCAGAATCGGCAGATGGAGACACCGATGATCGTTTCAGCCGGGGAGTGGCAGCGCGAGCGCGATGAGCTGCTCAAGGCCGAGAAGGAAGCCACCCGCGCCTTGGACGCGCTCGCGGCGCGGCGGCGGCGCCTGCCGATGGTCGAGTTCGACGGCGGGTACACGTTCGACACGCCTGACGGGCCGAAGACCCTGCTCGAGCTGTTCGAGGGGCGGGGGCAGCTGGTCGTCTACCAGTTCATGGACAACGGCCCCGATCACTACTGCGAGGGCTGCACCTGGTTCACCGACAACGTGCCCGTCAACGGCCCGGCGGCGCTGGCCAAGCGCGGGGTCACGTGGGTGAACGTCTCCAACATGCCGCTCGCCCAGATCGAGGAGTACAAGGCGCGCATGGGGTGGACACTGCCGTTCGTGTCCTCGCGCGGCACGTCGTTCTCCGACGACTGCGGCGCCGGCGGCGGCTTCATGCTCAGCGTGTTCCTGCGCGACGGCGAGCACGTCTACCGCACCTACAGCACCACCGCCCGCGGCGTCGACCGGCTCGTCTTCGCCAACAGCATCCTCGATCTCACCCCCTACGGCCGTCAGGAGGACTGGGAGGACTCCCCGCCCGGCTGGCCGCAGCACCCCACGTACGGCTAGCAGGTCAACACGAACGTAGTTGGTCGGGACGCCTCTCGGTGGCGAGGGGCGTTGCTACCTGCCATGGCGACAAGAGGAGGTGTTTCATCTTGTGCCCTCAACAGGAAGACCGGGTCTTAGTTTGCTCTCGGTGAGTGCGCCGCTGCTCATCGGCCAGTTGGTGACCGTGATAGGCATGGTCGGGATGCGCTGCGCACTATTCGTCCATCCCCGTGGGTCGATGCGAACGTGGCCACCTTCCCGTCTAGACGTTGCGGCATGGCAAATATTGCTCTGGACCAGTACGACATCTGTCGAATATGCTGCTCCGTCCCGTATGTCGGGATAGGTGGATGTTCGCTATTCCAGCCTTACTTCGGTCACGTACGGAAGGCGCCGTTTATTCGCTTGATGCTGAATGCTGGCGTATCTGACGGTGAGTTTCCGTCTACGAGCTGAGATCCTCCGATCAACAGGAAAGACAGTCGGCTGAGAAAGCCGAGCAGGGCTCCACTCGCAAAGCTTGCCACCCAAGACGAGTCGACAAAGATGGCTATCGTAATTATGGCGAGCAGGACAGCGAGGATGATAGGGGTGGCGACCAGCTCTTTGGAGTGGCGGCGGAGTGTCTGGACCTCTCGTTGTCGGTGATCGGCCAAAGCGCTCGAGACCGCCTGCTCGTAGGCGCGCTGGTAGAAATCGGCATTCAACGCCGCGCCCGACTGTTCTATCCATCGTATGGAGTCACGATCGACCACTTGTTCTACTCGTGTCGCCATGCGGCCCTCCTCGGTAGGACGCTCCTCACAGTGTTCCCTCTCTGCTCTGTATCAAGCGGTCTCTGGCATCAAGGCCAGACCGACTCCCAGCAGATGAGCAAGGGTCTTCATAACCTGCAGATCTTGATCACCCAGCGAGTTCGCCTCCGGCGAGTCGACCGTGAGTGCCCCGTAAACGGTGTCTCCCGCAGCAACCGGGGCCGCGATGAACGTTCGATAACTGCGCCCCGGTTGCAGGCCCACTGGGGGATCCTTCCGGATATCTGTGTGCAGGACTGATTTACCCGAGTGAATTAAGTTGAACATCTGATATCCAGCTCTATCGTCCGGATCGTTTTTGAAGATCGTCATGGATGGATCCGCTCGGCCCTCTTGTCCGCTGTAGGCAACGCAGATCATTTCCTTCTTCTGTATTCTGAAAAATACACTTCGCGCGTCAGGGGCATTTGTCAGGGTGCTAGCAGCTGTGACCACGGCATGGGTGAAGTGTCCCCCGTAGATTCGCCTCATGTCGTCTGACTCTTCGTCTGCCATCTTGCCCAGGTAGTAGACAGCGGATGAGAGCAATGATCTGAAGGTTACAATCGACCGGCCGATCGCCTCGGCCTTTGACCGCTGTGCTCGTGAGGCGCGCAGCTGATTGATGCCGTTTGCGATAATCGGTAGTAGGACACTTACCGCCACCAGGATCAGATAACGAAACTGATCTTTACCAGGATTGCCGGCCAGCGCTCCGAAGATTCCCGCCCCAGCCGCCCCGCCTGCCGTCATGGTCCACAGAGTGACATTCCGTAGCACGCTGACGATCTTTGGTCGCTGGCTCAGCGAGTTGGCCATCAGTGAACTCCACAGTCGAGGCGCTAATGCCGATCAGGCTCCGACCTGATCTCATCGCGTCCCCGTACGCATAGCCGATTGTAACTCGGCGACCGGAGACTGATAGGGGAATGCCAAAAACTATGCGCGCCGCATCCGCTTTAAGGGGGTTAATGTATTGAATGAGCAATTTGTCGGGCTCTGAACGCTGCCTTTAGTCCTTGTTGTTGATCGACGACGAGCCGCAGTGCAGCCCAGGCGGCCTGGATGAGCTGGTCGAACAGTCTCCGGTAGTAGGAGTGCCTCGCAGGCGGCCGCCAGCTCGAGTGGCTGTCCGCACGATCGACTGCATGGGGAGCAAGCTGCTGTTCTGCGCCAGGCGAGAGGCGGGCCGAAGTCGAATGCTGAAGCTCGCGGAATGCCCCTCACGACATGCCAGCACCCGTGACGGGCCTTACAGAACCGTCACGGCTCGAAGTCCAGGGGGGCATTCGTCCGGCGTCGATGGCGTCGAGGAGTCTGCGGTACAGGTGTCATGGTGTTCAAGGGAGAGTTCCGGTTCCAGGCGACGTAGCCGGGCGGATCGACAAGATGCTCGACCCGGGCGTCGAAAGGGACGAGGCCGGAGCTTCAGCCCGGCGGACCGGCTACCGTGGCTGACGCCGTGCCCGACCCCGTACCTCGCAGCGCCGCGAGCGGCCGCTGCGGTGAGGAGTTCCTCCCGTGACGCCGCGCACCTCTGTCAGGCTCATCGACGTGGCCGACGCCCCGGCTATCGCGGGCCACCTCGCACGCGACGTCAAGGAGCTCGCCCGGTGGGAACCCGCCCAGCCGGCCGCGTACTACACCACGCCCGGGCAGGTCGCACGGGTCGAGCAGCTGCTGGACGACCATCGGCGGGGCGCCAGGTGGCCCGGCGTCATCGTGGCGGACGGCGAGGTCATCGGCCAGGTGACGGTGAGCAGCATCCTGCGCGGGCCGTTCGGCAAGGGCTTCCTCGGCTACTGGGTGGCGGCCACGCACCGGAACCAGGGGCACATGTCCCGCGCGGTGGGCCTGGTGCTGGGCGTGATGGTCGAGGAGCTGGGCCTGCGCCGGGCCGAGGCGCACACCCGGCTGGAGAACCTGGCGTCGCAGAAGGCGCTCAGGAACAACGGCTTCCGGCCCTGGGGCATCGCCCGCGAGCACATCTTCCTCGACGGCGCCTGGCGTGACGAGATCTTCTGGGAGCGCATCCTCGGCGACGGCGCGCCTCCCCGGTAGGGCTCGCGGTGGCGACGGGGCGCTTCCCCGGCAGGGCTCACGGTGGCGTCGGTGCTCGGATCCGTGTCGATCGCCGAAGGGGAGCCCGCGGTTCGCGGTGCTGCGGTAGGAATTGTGGTGTGGCCCCTGATTTAGCGTCTCGTGTTCGCTATTGGGTGGGTTTAGCGGTACGGCTGTCGCTCCTGGCCGTCCTGGTCGTGGGCGCGTTGGTCACCGCCGCCACCTACGCGCCCTCCGAGCGCACGCTGGAGCAGTTCCGCGCGGCGGCCATCGCCGGCGCGATCGACCGGGTGAGCTACCAGGTCGGCTCCGGCGACGTGACCGCCCTGGTGTGGTCGGAGTCGCCCCTGGTCTGGCACGAGGTGCCGGGCAGGATCGCCGACGCCGAGGGCGCGTACACCGTCGCCCGGCTCATGGCCGACCTGCGCCGCCCCGAGGTCCAGGCGTCCGTGGCCGAGCGGGAGTCCGTCAGCGACGGCAACTCGATCTTCCCCGACTGGCCCTTCACCCTCATCGGCGGCTCCAACCTGTGGTGGGTCGCCGCCGCCTGGGTGCTCACCTTCCTCGCCATGATGGGTTCCACGCCCCGACTGGCCAACCGGTGGGCGTGGTTCTGGCTGTTCACCGTGGGCCAGGTCGGCGCGCTCGTGTACCTCGTCCTGGAACCCCGGCCGTTGTGGAAGGCCCCCGGTGAGGAGCGTGTCCCCGCCGAGCGCGTCGACGGCCGCCGCGGCTGCCTGTACTCCATCTTCCTGGGCGTGGTCAGCGTGCTCGTGGCCCTCGGGACCGGCCGGCTCGTCGGCCTGGTCCTGGGCTGAGCCTGGTTCTGGGCTGAGACGAGGCCGGGCCTCCGCCTGAGACGAGGCCGGGCCTCCGCGGGAGGGTACGCGGAGGCCCGGCCGTGGGGGGAGAGCCGTCTCAGGTGACGGTGCAGGCGACGGGGCTCGGGGTGGAGTTGGCGTTGCCGCTGCCGAGGAAGCCGAAGACGGCGGTGCCGTTGGGCGCGAGGGCGCCGTTCCAGTTCAGGTTGGTGACGGTGACGTTGCCACCGCTGCCGGAGAGGTTGCCGTTCCACAGCTGCGAGATCGACTGGCCGCTGGGGAACGCCCACTGGACGCGCCAGCCGGTGATCGGGGAGTTGCCGGCGTTGCGCACCGTCACCTCGCCCTGGAAGCCGTTCGACCACTGGCCGGTCACGGTGTAGGTCGCGGTGCAGCCCGAGCCGCCGGTGGGCGTGGGGGTCGGGGTGACCGTGGGCGTGACGGTGGGGGTCACGGTCGGGGTGACCGTGGGGTTCGGGGTGGGCGGCGGCGCGGCGATGGCCAGGTCGTAGGCGCGCTGCGGTACGAACTGCCCGGCGGGGGCGATGCAGCCGTCCGACTCGCCCGGCGGCTTCACCCACAGGAAGGCGTCGATCGCGGCGTCGCCGGTGTTGGTCGTGCTCCAGATGCCGGTGGCGCGGCCCGACGGGTCACACCACTCGCTCCCCTGGGGGCCGTTGCCGTTGCGGCTGGTGTCGATGACCGCGCGCAGCCGGGAGACGCCGGTCGCGTTGATGATGTTCTTCGCGTACGACACCAGGCCGGGGGTCGCCCGGTAGTTGGAGGTGTTGACCGCGATGCCGTTCGCGCTGTTGGCGACGTCCGCGCCGTTCAGGCGGGACGCGGCCTCCGAGGGCGACAGCCAGGCGTCGTGGCCGATGTCGTAGTAGACCTTCACCTGCGAGGACGTGGCCCGGAACTTCTTGCCCGCGTAGGCCATCGAGGCCTTGACCTCGTTCTGCTGCCCGGCGTCCATGCAGTTGGACATGATCGCCAGCGCGTCCGGCTCCAGGATGATCGTCGCGGCACGGCCGCCGAGGCCGCCCGCGATCTGGTCGATCCAGGCGCGGTACGACGCGTGGTCGGGCGCGCCGCCCGCGCTGGGGCCGCCGCAGTCGCGGTTCGGCATGGCGTAGACCACCATGATCGGGATCTTGCCGGCGGCGGCCGCCGCGGTGGTGTACGACTCGACCTGACCGCGCACGGCCGACGGGTTGTAGGTGGCGAACCATCTGCCCTGGGGGACGGCGGCGATCCGGTCCCTGATCACCGCGGCGCGGCTGTCGCCGGGGTTGGCGGCCACCCACTTGGCGGCGTTGCTCTGCGGATCCACGTAGAAAGCGGAGTCGGCGGCGAAGGCGGTGGACGACATGAAGACGGCCGCCCCCGCCGTGACCGTGGCGGCCGCGGCGAGAATGGCCGTCAGTAAGGGTCTTCTGCGAGACATTGACACTCCGTCCGATGAGGTGGGAGCGCTCCCACCGTTCTTCGGATGGTATGGACCCGCCGCCCGTCCAAGAAGGGCTGGGACGGCGTCGCGCGCCCGCGGCCCCATCGCCGCAGGCGGGCCGCCTGGCGCCCGCGACACCGGCTGAAATTTTCAGCACAGGCGCGCCCGCCCCGCTGTGAGAGCAAGCCCACTCCGGGGAAGGCGCGCCCGCCCGATCACCGTTCGGGGAGCAGGCTCCGCAGCCGCGCGACCGCCTCGGTCTCGGCCCGGTACAGGCCGGCGATCCGCTCGCCGAGGTCGGCGAACAGGGCGCCGGTGTCCTTGACCGGCGGTTCCCGGTCGACGACCGCGCGCAGTTCCCACAGCTCACGGCCGTCCTCAGGGCTCGCCGTGCCCTCCGACAGCAGCGACTCCCGGATGGCGGCCGTGAGCTCGCGCATGCGGGCGAACTCCGGCACGTCCGACGGCAGCGCCGCCTCGGCCAGGTCGTGCCAGAGGGCGTGGAGGTGCCGGAACTCGGCCGCCGGCTCGCCGAGCGGCAGACCCAGCAGCGGAGCCGCCTGGTCGAGCGCGTCGGCGAACAGGTCGCGCAGGTTCCCGCCGTCCATGCCGACCGGCTCCACGCCCTCCCACATGGACAGCAGCGCCCCCGACAGTCCCCGGCCGTCGGCGAACACCCGGGGCCACCCCTTGGCGTTCCCGCCATCGGTGATCATGCGCGACCACTTGCGCCAGGCGGGCAGCGAGAAGGAGTCGGAGGACACGCTCAGGTGCTCGACGCAGTCGCGCAGGCCCGCGAGGGCCGCCTCGGCGAGGCGGCCGGGGCCGGCCTCGCCGGGACGCAGCACGTGCAGGACGTTCTTGTAGGACGAGACCCGGGCCCTGGCCGCGTCCATGCGCTCGGCGGGCACGCGCACCGGGGCCTGCCCGCGGTCGTCCACGAGCACGTCCGCCTCGTCCCGCCGGTAGGCGACGACCGGATGGCCCCCGTGGCCGTCCAGGTGCGGGGGGAGAAGCCAGTAGCCGATCACCTGCCGGTCGGGCAGCACGATGCACGGGTGCCCGGCGTCCAGCTCCTCCGCCAGCCGCTTGGCCGCGCCCTTGGCCCCGGCCGTCCTGTGCGCCTCGAAGGCGACGCCGAGCCGGTCGAGGGTCTTGGCCATCCAGCGGTCGTAGTACTGCCACTGGTTGCGGAAGCCGAGCACCAGGTGCCGGCTGTCGTCGTGCTTGAACTCCCACAGGATGTAACCCGCCCCCAGGCCGCCGCCGGCGAGGAAGACGAGCGGCTCGCCGGCCTCGACGCCGTGGTGGGCGAGCACGCTGTCGATCGCCGCGCTGTACGGGTGACGCCCGCCGCGGAACGTCCACCCGGCGTCGCCGCGCGCGGGGGACACGCCGGCCACGTGCCGCCGGGCGGCCGTGTAGCTCTCGCCGGTCTTCGCCATGCGCGCCCTGACGCGCGCCTTGAGCTGCTTCTTGCTGGTCACGATGCTCCGCTCACGGCACAGCCCGACCCGGCCCACGCCCGCCGGTCGGTCGCGCCGCGATGTCGGCCGCACAACGGGACCCGCAGCCTCCCGAGGCACGTGAGGTCCCCTTTGCCTCCACGGCGGCGGGCGGCGTGGGCGCCCGCTCAAGGAGGTTCGGCGTGGGAGTTCGCCGACGCTCAGTGTAGGGATCACGCCGTCGGGTGACAAGCACGGGGGGTCAGCCGGCGGGGGCCGCGGCATGACCTGGAGCGGTTTCCCGGCGAACTCCGCGGGGTGCCTGACGTAGCCCAGGTGGTCGCCGGGGAACTCCACGACCGGCGCGCCGAACCGACCGGCGAGCACCGTCGTGACGCGGTAGGGAAACAGCTTTTCCGGCGAAGTCCGATGGCCGTCCTTCACGAACCGCGCCGCCGAAGAGTGTCAGGTATCGGTCATTGTCGGCCAGGTGAACACCTCGTACCGTTCTGACTACACGCTGTCGCCAGCAAGGAGAGAACGTGCCCGATCTCGTGGCCCCCCAGCTCGTCGTCAACAGTCGCATGATCTATTTCGGCTGGGTGCCGGCCGACCCCGAGGCCGTCGCCGCCCTGGTGCCCGCCGGTCTCACGCCGATGGCCAACCGTCAGGTGTTCATGAACCAGTACGTCGTCGACCGCGAGGAGCAGACCTCGGGCTTCGGCGCGTACTCGCTGACCTACATCGGGCCCGACCTGGAGGGCGCCTACGCTCCCGACGGCGTGACCCCCGGCCGGTGGTGGACCCACTACTTCAACTCCAGCAAGCTGGTGCGCGACTACGCCCGCGAACGCGGCGTGCCCGCGAGCGAGGGCCGCACGACGATCGAGGTGAACGGCGACACGCTGGTCGCCGTCACCGAGTCCGACGGCGTCCCGGTGATCCGCACGACCGCGCGGGTGGGGCAGACCGGCACGGCGGTCAACCGCGGCCAGCTGCACTACATCACCGACGTCGGCGGGAAGCGGGTCAGCGGGTTCTACCCGTTCGTGGCCGAGCCGGTCGACCCGTTCGAGGTCGTCTCGCTGGAGTTCCTCGAGCCCGGCCACTCCGTCTACGCGCTGCGCCCGGCCGACCCGCTGCGGGTCGTGTGGGGCTTCTACTCCCCCCGATCGTCCTTCGCCTACCCCGGCGGCGAGTCGGCCATGGGGTGACGGCCGGGCGGGGACGTCCCGGGGCTCGCGGAGTCCGGCCGCGAGCCCCGGGCCTCACCGGCCGGGAGCCGTGACGCCGGCGGCGGGCCCCACCGCGAGGCGCCGCTGCTCCTCCTCCACGATCTGGCGCGCCAGCGCCTGCTCCGAGACGTCGATCGCGTCGGGGGTCGACTCCGCCAGGTCGCTGCGGCGGGCGTAGGCGTCGAACAGCAGCGTCTTCTCGCCGAGGATGTCCAGCATGCGCTGGTCGACGCTGTCGGGCGTCAGCATGCGGTGCACCTGCACCTTGCGGGTCTGCCCCATGCGGTGCGCCCGCCCGACGGCCTGGCTCTCCATGGTCGGCTTCACCTGCGGCTCACAGAGGATCACGACGGACGCCGCCTGCAGGTTGAGGCCCACCCCGCCGGCCTGGATCTGCCCGAGCAGCACGGCGTGGCCGGGGGCCGCGGTGAACTCGTCGACGACCTGCTGGCGTTTCTCCACGCTGAGCCCGCCGGTGATCGGCCCGTGCACCCGGCGGTGCCCGCCGGGGCCGTGCCCGTCGGCCCGGACGTCGGCCAGGGCGTCGTGGACGGCGGTCACGACGTCGCGGAAGTAGGAGAAGACCACGACCTTCACACCGGTGGAGGCGGCCTCGTCGACCAGCTCGACGAGGCGCTCCAGCTTGGCCGAGGTCTTCGGCACGGCGTAGGCGGCGCGGCGCATGGCCATGAAGTTCCCGCGGGTCACCGCCTCGCGGTAGGCGGTCAGGTCGGCGGGGCTGAAGGCCTCCCACTCGTCCACGTGCACCAGGTCGGGCAGCTCGGTGAGCACGTCCTCCTGGTTGCGGCGCAGGTAGACCGGCGCGACGGCCCTGCGGAACGCCTGCGCGCCCGCGGCGGCGTCGCTGCCGCGGACGCCGGCGGCGAGGTCGGGCCGCAGGTAGCCGAGCAGGCTGCGGAACTCCTCGACCCGGTTCTCCATCGGGGTGCCGCTCATGAACAGGACGCGGTCGGTGCGCCCGCACCACGTGGCGACGGCCTTGGACCGGCGGGCCTCGGGGTTCTTGACGTAGTGCGCCTCGTCGACGACCAGCATGCCGAGCGGGACCTCGCCACCGGTCTCCAGCCGGTGCAGGGAGTCGATGGTGGTCACCGCGACGTCGCCCTCGCGCAGCCACGCGGCCAGGGCGGCGGCCCGTTCGGGGCCGTGCAGCGGGTAGGCCTTCAGGGTGCTGCGGTTCTCGATCTCCCGCGTCCAGTTGATCAGGACGCTGGCCGGGCAGGCGACCAGGAAGTGGGTGGCCCCGCGCGCCTTGAGGTGGGCGAGGACGGCCACGGCCTGGACGGTCTTGCCGAGGCCCATCTCGTCGCCCAGGATCACCCGCTTCTGCGCGAGCGCGAAGCGCGCGCCGAACGACTGGTACCCGCGCAGCGACACCCGGCGGTGGGTGTCGTCGAGCTCCTGGGCCCGGACCCTGGTGGAGACCTCCTCGGGCAGGAAGCCCTCGGCGGCGACGTGGTCGGGCTCCAGGGCGGCCAGCTCGGCGAGCAGGTTGTAGTACTCGGCCGCGCGCAGCTCGAAGTCGACCCACGCCTCGATGCCGGACGCCGGCGGGCGGAGCAGGTCGACGGAGGCCTGGTTGAGCAGCAGCCGCGTGCCCGACGCGCTCGCCGCCGTGAGCGTCCCGGCCAGCCCGGCGATCGCCGTCCGCGCCCGGTGGCGGCCCTTGTGCCCCGCGAGCAGCATGCGCAGCCGCCCCCGGGCCGGCTGCGCGGCGGGCAGCAGGGCCGCCAGCTCGCCCGCGAGGTGCCGCGCGGCGGCGCAGGCGCGCGGCAGGTCGGGGCCGGCGGCGACCAGCCGGTACAGCGCGATGAGCAGGGCCGTGGTCTCGGGGTCCTGCCGCTCGGCGTCGACGCGGACGCTGACGGTCTCCTCCGCGGCCTGGGCGATCTGCCGGGCGGCGGCGTGCACCTGGCCGGCGGTGCGGGCCCCGATGCCGGGCAGCAGCTGCAGCGCGTACGGCGTGGCGTCCAGGACGCGCAGGACGGTCGTGTAGCCGCCCTCCTGCAGGGCGCCGAGGCGCAGCCTGCCGCCGGTGACGTCCTTCAGGCGCGCGACGGGGATCTCGGCGAGCTCCGCGCGCGCCGATCGCGCCCGCACGGCCGACAGCGCCTGATGGACCTCGGCGCGGGCGCGGGCGTCGTCGGCGAGCAGCGTGCGGGCGGCGGCGAACAGGTGCTCCGCCGCCGCCAGGAGCGCTCTGACCTCCCGGGGCGCGGGCAGCCCTGAACCCGCCGCCTCGACGTCTCTGCCGACCGTGTCCAAGCCCTTCGCCTTCCCGCCGCGGCCCGGAATACACGGGTTACCGTCGCGGTCCGCGCGGCGGTTGTCAACGGGGGGTGCGGCGGGGGTCTGGGAGGCCGCGGGGCCGGCGTCGTCCGGCCCCGCGTCGCGCCGGCCGGCCGCTCAGTCGCCCGGCGCGCCGGCGGCCGATGCCGTCATGGCGGGGACGAGGCGGTAGTCGCGCTGGAAGACGAGGTTGTGCAGGTCGGCCGTGACGATGGCGCGCATTGCGGGCAGCACCTCCGCCGCCTGCTCCTCGGTGAAGACGTTGAGCGGCCAGTCGTGGACGGTCGCGCCGCGCAGGTGCGGATGGTGGAACCCGGCCCCGTAGAACGCGCGGATGGTGACCGGGTCGACGTCCGCGGCGCGCTGCTCGGGCCACCAGAGCGTCCACCGCGCCTCCACGCCGCCGTCGGCCGACCGCCGCAGGCCTTCGGCCTCGACGCGGCCCGTCCCGAGCAGCAGGTGGGTGTCGATCTCGTCGAGCGCCTGCCGCGCGTAGGGGTCGAGCAGCTCGACGGCGGCGGCGAAGAGGCGTTCCTTGTCGTCGCGGGACTGCGCCCCGCCGTGCGAGTGGTCCCGCAGGTCGGCGAAGTGCCGCAGCAGCGCTCCGACGTGTGCGGGCTGGTCGGTCGCACCCATGGGACCTCCTGTGTTCGCGCTCGCCCGGACGCCGTGACGTTCCGGGCAAGGGCTGTCCTTCCCCGTACGCACCGGTACTTCTGCCGCCCTGAACCAGGTTTTCACCCCGATATAGAGGTAAAAAACGGGCGTGCGGCTTAGGATCCGGCCCGTGACCATGGTGACTGGATTCAGGGGGAAATGGCGGTCGGTCGCGTACACGGGCGCGATCGTCCTTGCGGCGACGCTCCCCGGCGCGGTGCCCGCCCACGCCCTGACAGCACCCGCCGAGGGCGTGCGGTCCCTTCCGCCTCAGCCCTCGCCCGCCACCCCGGCTGCGTCCGGCGCGTTCGCGACCTTCCCCGCCCCCCTCCCGTTCCCGCCGGTCACCCCGGCGGCGGGCCGCACCGCGTCCGAGCTCCTGGCGGCGCCGCCCACCGTCTCCGCGCGGACGGCCTACCTGGTCGACGTCTCGCCGGACAGGGCGAGGAGGGTGCTGTACAGCAAGCGGGCCTCGGCACGGGTGCCGGTGGCGAGCCTCAACAAGGTCATGACCGCCTACGTCGTGCTGCGCGAGGCCGAGCTGAGCGACACCGTCAGGGTGTCGGCGGCGGACGTGCGCCACGCGGCCTCGAAGAACGCCACGCACGCCTCCCTGCGCGCCGGTGAGCGGCTGACCGTCAAGGAGCTGCTCTACGCGCTGATGCTGCCGTCCGGCGCCGACGCCTCCCACGCCCTCGCCGGGCGTTACGGCCCGGGAGAGAAGCGCTTCGTCGCCAAGATGAACGCGGCGGCGCGTGAGCTCGGCCTGACGAACACCCGCTACACCACCTCCGACGGCCTCACCTCGGGGGCGGCCGGGTGGTCCACGGCCGCCGACCAGGTGCGGCTGGCCCGGATCGCGCTGGCCGACCCCGCCCTGCGCGCGATCGCCGGCGCCGAACGCCGGATGGTCGCCCGCACGGCGGCACACCGGGCCCACGTGTGGCTCAACTCCAACGAGCTGATCGGCACCGTGCCCGGCGTGATCGGCGTCAAGACCGGCTACACCCGCGCGGCCGGCGCCTGCCTGCTGTTCGCCACCGAGCGCGGCGGGCGCCTGCTGATCGGCGCGGTCCTCGGCGACACCACACGCGCCCGCCGCTTCGTGACCGCCCGCCGGCTGCTGACCTGGGCCGGGGGCGCCGTCTGACGGCCCCGGGGCGGCCCGGGAACGGCTTCGCGGCCGGGCACGGGCCGTCTCGGCGCAGCCGGGGACGGCCCTCGGCCAGGGGGTCTCGGCCGGTGCGTTTCGGCCGCGAGAGCCGCCTCGGTCAGGGACGGGCCATCGCGTCGAGCGTCTCCTGCATGTGCTTGAGCAGCTCGCCCTTGCGCACCTCGAGGATGAGCTCGGCGATCTCGGCGTTGTCCTCGATCATGTCGCGAAGGCCGGTCCTGCCGGGGCCGTGGACGAAGCTGTGGCGCACCAGCGTGCGGTCGGGGGTGTCGCCGGGCTCTAGGTCGTAGCGCCAGGTGGACCCGGGGCGCTCGGGGTCGTCGGCGGGGTCGAGCACCACCCAGGCGAAGGTGCTGGGGCGGACGGCCTCGGTGACCATGCACGTCACCGTCCAGACCCGGCCCTCGCGGCGGTTGCGCCCCTCGAAGCGCGTCCCCGGCTTCAGCTCCGGCTCGGCGCCGCTCACCCAGGCGCCGTGCTCGCACTCGGGGCTCCACTCGCCGATGCGCGGCACCGACGTGATGAGATCCCACAGCCGCTCGCGCGGCACGTCGACATGGGTCTCCAGCTCGACACGCGTTCCGGTGATGCCGTAGTCCTCCACGCCGACCTCCGCGCGATCGTGATCCTCCGGTGGTGCCTCCATTCTCGACCGGCGCACGCGTTCGGCAACAGGCGTGCCGGCGGACTGGGGGTGAAACGGTCCATTGCGGGGGGAGCCGCGCCGGGCCCGCGTCTTGCCGGGGCGGTGAGGGGGGCGCGGGAAGGCCGCCGTGACAGATCTGGGTGTGGGCATTCTCCGAGATTTACGTGTCGCGTCACCCTTCCGCCCGCGGCGTGATCACCGGCGCGGGTTACCTGTCCCGGGGGCCTCGCGCCCCGCCTCTCGTCGCCGTCCCGAAGGAGAACACGTGGTGCGCCGCGCCATCGTCATCGCGCTCGCCGTCCCGGGGATACTGCTCGGCGGGGCCGTTCCGGCGCTCGCCGAGCCGCCGGGCGATCCGGTGCCCGTCGCCGGGCCGTTCCAGCCCGGGGAGGGGCGGTTCGCCGCCCCGTCGTCCAAGGTGTCGGAGCCGCTGCTGATGAGCGGCGCCGCCGAACCGGTGCCGTACATCGAGACCGCCCGGCGCACCCGCCCCGTCGCGCCGGGGACCACCCTCACCTCCTTCGACCGGCTGGACGCCAAGGGGTGGCTGCGCGCCGACCTGCTGAAGGTCGACCTGGCGGACGACGGGGTGCGCGCCGGCTACCTCTCGCCCGAGCGGGTGGCCGCCGTCGAGCCGCTGTCGAGGCAGGCCGAGCGGGCCGGGGCGATCGCCGGCGTGAACGGCGACTTCTTCGACATCAACAACACCGGCGCGGCGCTGGGCGCGGGCGTGGACGACGGCGTGCTGGTCAAGTCGGCGGTGCCCGGCTGGACGGGCCCGACGGCGGGGCTGGACACCGGCGGCCTCGGCCAGGTCACGCGGGTGCTGCTGGACGGGCGGGTGACGCTGCCGGGCGGTCGCACCCAGCCCCTGGACCAGCTCAACGCCCACTTCGTCGAGAAGGACGGCTTGGGCGCGTTCACCGCACTGTGGGGCACGGCCTCACGCGCCCGGGTCGCCGCGGACGGCGCCCAGCGGGTCGCCGAGGCGCTGGTCGTGGACGGCGAGGTGGTCTCGGTCAGCGACACGCTGGGCGCCGGCGACATCCCGGCCGACGGGTTCGTGCTGGTCGGCAGGGAGGCGGGCGGCGACCTCCTGCGCACGCTCAAGCCCGGCGACGCCGTGGGGCTGACCTACAGGCCCCGGGCCGAGAGCGGCAGGACGCCCGCGTTCGCCGTCGGCGGCAACCAGGCGCTCATCGAGGACGGCCGCGTCCTCCCGCTCACCGACCCCGCCGCCCATCCCCGCACGGCCGCGGGCTTCTCCGAGGACCGCCGGACGATGTACCTGCTGACCGTGGACGGCCGTCAGGTGGACAGCCGCGGCGTCACCATGCTGGAGCTGGCCGAGCTGATGCGCGAGGCCGGGGCGCACGACGCGCTCAACCTGGACGGCGGCGGCTCCTCCACCATGCTCGCCCGCGAGCCCGGCCAGGCCCGCGGCACGGTCGAGAACCAGCCGTCCGACGGCGCCGAGCGGCACACGCCCAACGGCATCGGCCTGTTCGCGGCACGGGGCAGCGGGAGGCTGAAGGGCTTCTGGGTGGAGACCGCCGCCGACCCGGCGGCCGCGCCCGGCGTCGGTCCCACGCGCGGCGGCAGGCCCGACCGCGTGTTCACCGGCCTTACCCGCAAGCTGGTCGCCCGGGGCTACGACGAGACCTACGGCCCGGCCGAGGGCGCCCCGCGGTGGCACTCGACGGGCCCCGCGGGCACGGTCGACGAGGCGGGCGTGTTCCGCGGGCGGGTCGCCGGCGACGTCACCGTGAAGGCATCCAGGGGGACGGCCCGCGGCGAGATCAAGCTCACCGTGCTCGACCGCCTCACCCGGCTCGGCGCCACCGCCGACCGGGTCACGATCGCCTCGCCGGAGGCCACCGGCCGGTTCGGCGTCGTCGGCTTCGACCGGGACGGCTTCACCGCCCCGGTCGAGCCCTCCGACGTCAAGCTGACCTACGACACCTCGGCCTTCGCCATCGCGGCCGGGCCGGACGGCGACTTCGTGGTCACGCCGCGCAAGTCGTACGGCTCCGCGCTGGTCACCGCCGAGGTGGCCGGGGTGCGCACCGCCGTGCCGGTGAGCGTCGGCCTGGAGAGCAGGACCGTGGCCGGCTTCGAGGACGGCGCCCGGTGGCGGTTCGGCACCGCGCGCGCCGGCGGCGCCGTCGAGCCGGTCGCCGAGGGGCACACCGGGCCCGGACTGCGGCTGTCGTACGACTTCACCCGGTCGACCGCGACCCGCACCGCCTACGCCTACCCGCCGGAGCCGATCACGATCGAAGGACAGCCGCAGGCCCTCGGCGCCTGGGTGTACGGCCACGGCAAGGGCGAGTGGACGGCCTTCACGGTGACGGACGCGGCCGGCCAGTCGTTCTCGGTCTACGGCCCCTACATCACCTGGGAGGGCTGGAAGCGCCTGGAGGTGGCGGTCCCCGCCTCCGTCGCCTACCCGATCCAGGTCACCCGGTTCTACACCATCGAGACGGGCGCCGACCGGCGATACACCGGCGAGGTGATCATCGACGACGTCACCGCCGAGCTGCCGCCCTCGGTGCAGACGCCGCCCGCCCCGGCGCCGGAGCCGGACCCGCTCGTGGTGCGCGACGGCACCGTGGACGGGCGGAAGTGGCGGTTCGCGGTGGTGTCCGACGCCCAGTTCGTGGCCCAGGACCCCGACAGCGTCTGGGTACAGCGGGCCCGCCGCACCCTGCGCGAGGCGGTCGCGGCCAAGCCCGACTTCCTGGTGGTCAACGGCGACTGGGTGGACACCGGATACCCGGCAGACCTGGCCCTGGCAAAGAAGATCTTCGACGAGGAGATCGGCGACCGGCTGCCGTACTACTACGTGCCCGGCAACCACGAGATCTACGGCACCGGCTCGATCGACGGCTTCACCCGGGTGTTCGGCCCCGCCTCGCGGACCTTCGACCACAAGGGCACCCGCTTCGTCCTGCTCGACTCCTCCACCGGCTCCTACCGCACCGGATCGTTCGACCAGATCCGCATGCTGCGCGCCGCTCTCGACGGGGCGGCGGAGGATGACACGATCAACTCGGTGACGGTGTTCGCGCACCACCCGCCGCGCGACCCCCTGCCCGCCAAGAACAGTCAGCTCGGCGACCGCAAGGAGGCCGCGCTCGTCGAGGAGTGGCTCGGCGGGTTCCGCGAGCGCTCCGGCAAGGGCGCGGCGTACGTGGGCTCGCACGTGGGGGTCTTCGACGCCGGGCGGGTGGACGGCGTGCCGTACTTCGTCAACGGCAACGCGGGCAAGGCGCCCGCCGCGCCGCGCGGCGGGTTCAACGGCTGGACGCTGTTCGGCGTGGACCCGCTGAGCAGGGCGGAGATCGAGATCACCCGCCGCCTGCCGTTCCTGCGGTCGCCCGGGTGGCTGTACGCGGAGGTCCGGCCGCACGTGGACGAGCTGGCCGTCGAGGCGCCCGGGCGGGTCGCCGCCGGGGAGACGGCGCTGGTGCGGGCGTCGGTCACCCAGCACGGCCGCACGCTGCCGCTGGCCTACCCGATGAGCGCCGACTGGAGCGCGTCGCCGAACGTGCGCGTCGGCGACCGCGCGGGTCTGCGCGCCCACCACGTGGCGTGGTTCGACGCGGAGACCGGCGAGCTGCACGCGCGGCGGGCCGGCACGGTCACGCTGGCGGTGACCGTCAACGGCGTGACCCGGCGGGCGACGGTCGAGCTGATCGCGGAGGCCGCCGCCAAGGCCTCCTGACCCGAACGCGCGAGCGCGGCGCCCCCCGGGCGCCGCGCCTCACCGCCGGCGGTGGTCAGTCGTCGTCATCGTCGCCGGTGTACGCGTCCAGGAGCTCTCGGCGCAGCAGGTCGGTGCGGACCATGAGCGCGCCGAGGAGCTCCTCGTCGTTCAGCCCGTCGGTGCGCCGGAAGGCCCACGAGGAGCGGCCCTCCTCGTCGAAGCACTTGACCAGGACGATGGCGCCCAGCGCGGTCCAGCCTTCGGGGAGCGGAGACACCGTGAGGCCGGTCAGGGCCTCCCCTATGGGGACGTAGTCGTCGTCTTCCACCGTGATCTCCCCCAGGGGCCGCTTGATCGATGGGGGGAATCCTGCCATGCCGGGCCGTGGCTCCTCGACGAACCGGACGCCCGCCCGCCCGCGTCCCGGCCCGGCGCGGGGATCAGCCGCCGTCCTGCCCCCTCCGCCGCCGCCGGGACCACCCGATGGCCACGGCGACGAGCAGGTACGGCAGCGCGGCCAGGGCCAGCAGCTGCCCGGGCCCGGCCCAGGCCGAGCCCACCGCGTAGGAGGCGAAGAACAGCACGGCCACCACCTCCGAGCCGAACCCGGCGATGGACGTCACGGTGGCCCGTGTGCGGTCGGGGACGCGGTCCTGCAGCCCGGCGTCGGCGTTGGCCGTCGCCCACTGGAACACCCCGCTCGCGACGGCGACGAGCGCCATCCCCGCGGGGTGGCCGCTCGCCGCCCCGGCGGCCAGGCAGACCGCCGCGGCGGCCAGCGCCGGCGCCGTCCACCGGGCGCCGCGGCCCGCGAGCCACCCGCCCAGCGTGGCGCCGGCCGTGTCCATCAGCACCAGCAGCGGCACCACGGCCGCGGCGACGCCGGTCGCCGCCGCCAGCAGGGGGACGTACTCGTCCAGGGCCCCGACCCCCATGAGCGCGGCGACCAGCACCGCCGAGCGGAGCACCGGGGGTGACCGCCGGACCTCGCCGAGGCCGTCGGTGAGCACCTTCAGGTAGCCGTCTCCCCGCTCCGCGGCGCCGCCGCGCGACTCCGGCAGCGCGCGCGCGGCGAGCGCGGCGAGCACCGTGGCGGCGACGCTGGCCACGCCCAGCGCCGTGTAGCCGCCGGCCGCCGTCACCGGGGCGGCGAGCGCCGTCGCGGCCAGGGCGGCGGTGTAGCCGAGCGCCTCGGACCGCCCGATCAGGCGCGCGTAGGACGCGGTGGCGCCCAGGCGGGCCAGCTCCTCGTACACCAGCGCCTGCAGCGCGCCGGAGCGCATGGCGCCGCCGGCGCCCCACAGCACGAAGCCCAGCGCGAAGGAGAGGTAGCCGGGCAGGAACGTCCACAGGGCGAAGCCGGCGCCGGCCAGCAGGGGCGCGGCCACGACCAGGCGGCGGCGCGAGAACCGGTCGGCCCACAGGCCGGACGGCACCTCGAGCGCGAACGCGGTGACCGACCAGATGATGAACAGCGAGGAGATCTGCGCCGGGGACAGCCCGTGCTCGGCGAAGAGCACCGCGTACACGGGGTACAGCAGCACGAGGTCTTCGCAGAACGCGTAGGCGTACAGCCGGCGCGCGAGGGGTGACTCAGGTGAGGATCAATGTCGCCATGTCATGCGGCCAAGCTACAACGCCGCCCCACCCTGCGGGCAACGGGTTTTCCCCGCGCGGGCGGGCAAGGCGGCCTTGACGCCCGATATGGGGGTGCGCCGGGAAGCCGGGTGTGGGTACCCTCCGCCGAGAAGCCGTGGAGGGATAGCCGTGTCGCATGTCGAGGTTGGCCGTCTGACGTACGTGCTGCCGGACGGGCGGCCGTTGCTGAACGACGTCTCGTTCCGGGTGGGCGAGGGGGTCAAGGCCGCGCTGGTCGGTCCGAACGGGGCGGGCAAGACCACGCTCATGCGCCTGATCGCGGGCGACGTGCGCCCGGTCGAGGGCAGTGTGGCGAGCTCCGGCGGGCTCGGCGTGATGCGCCAGTTCATCGGCGGAATCCGCGACGGCCGCAGCGTCCACGACCTGCTGCTGTCGGTGGCGCCCGACCGCGTGCGCGACGCCGCGCGGCGGCTGGAGGAGGCCGAGCTCGCGATGATGGAGCGCGAGGACACCAAGACGCAGATGCGCTACGCCCAGGCGATCACCGACTACACCGACGCCGGCGGCTACGACATCGAGGTGCTCTGGGACACCTGCACGATCGCCGCGCTCGGCGCCCCCTACGACCGGGTGAAGTACCGCGAGGTCAACACCCTGTCCGGCGGCGAGCAGAAGCGGCTGGTGCTGGAGGCTTTGCTGCGCGGCCCCGACCAGACCCTGCTGCTCGACGAGCCCGACAACTACCTCGACGTGCCCGGCAAGCTGTGGCTGGAGCAGGCGCTGCGCGAGACGCCCAAGACCGTCCTGCTGGTGTCGCACGACCGTCAGCTGCTGGCCAACGCGGCCGACCGCATCGTCACCGTGGAGTCCGGCGGCGTCTGGGTGCACGGCGGCGGCTTCGCCACCTACGCCGCCGCCCGCAGGGAGCGCAACGAGCGCCTCGACGAGCTGCGCCGCCGCTGGGACGAGGAGCACGCCAAGCTGAAGCGCCTGGTCACCATGCTGAAGCAGAAGGCGACGTACAACGACGGCATGGCCCCGGCCTACCACGCCGCCCAGACCCGCCTGCGCCGGTTCGAGGAGGAGGGCCCTCCGGAGGTCGCGCCCAAGGACCAGCTGATCAGCATGCGCCTGCGCGGCGGCCGCACGGGCAAGAGGGCGGTCATCTGCGAGCGCCTGGAGCTGTCGGGCCTCATGCGCCCCTTCGATCTGGAGATCTGGTACGGCGAGCGCGTCGCGGTGCTGGGGTCGAACGGCTCGGGCAAGTCGCACTTCCTGCGCCTGGTCGCGGGTGAGGACGTCCGGCACACGGGCGTCGCCCGGCTCGGGGCGCGGGTGGTGCCCGGGCACTTCGCCCAGACCCACGCCCGGCCCGAGCTGCGGGGCCGCACCCCCTGCGAGATCGTGATGACCGAGCACGCCCGGCTGAAGAACGAGGCCATGAAGGCGCTCGCCCGTTACGAGCTGGCCGGCGCGGTCGCCGAGCGGCGGTTCGAGACGCTGTCCGGCGGCCAGCAGGCCCGGCTGCAGATCCTGATGCTGGAGCTGTCGGGCGCCACGCTGCTGCTGCTCGACGAGCCGACCGACAACCTCGACCTCGCCAGCGCCGAGGCGCTGCAGGAGGGCCTGGAGCGGTTCGACGGCACGGTGCTCGCGGTCACGCACGACCGCTGGTTCGCGGCGAGCTTCGACCGCTACCTGGTGTTCGGCGCCGACGGCCGGGTGTACGAGGCGCCCGAGCCGGTGTGGGACGAGGCCAGGGTCGTCCGGGAGCGGTGAGCGCTACCAAGGCTGGGTGGCGGTAAAACTTCGTCCGGCACGCGCGTGTCGCGGGAGTCAGGCCTGACTAACCGGGCTATGACGGCCTTGTGACCCAGCGTAGTCGAAACACGACAGCACGCGGACTCGGCATCGTGGTCGTCGCAGTGGCGGTAGGAGCGCCGCTCGGCGGGTGCGGCGAGGAGCCGCGGCCCAAGGAGCTCCAGAAGCCCCTCGTGGTCCGAGAGCAGAGCTCGTCGGTCACCCAGGGGACCGGCGGGTACGTGGTGACCTGGGCGGGCGTGATCGCCAACCCCAACCGGTGGCACTTCGGCGAGAACGTCGCGGCCACCGTCATCGGGCGCGACATCGCGGGCAAGGAGGTCGTCCACACCGAGCAGCCGCTGGACGCCGTCCCGCCGGCGGGGTCGCTGAGGTTCACCGGCCAGGCCCTGGCGTCGTCCAAGCCGATCGACGTGCGGGTCACGTTCAGGCCGGCCCAGTGGCGCAAGGCGGCCCGGATCCCGTCGGCGTTCGTGCCGTTCCCGATCTCGGCCGCCAACACCGAGAAGCTGGGCAACGGCTCCTACCTGGTGACCGGCGCGGTCGGCAACCCGTACCAGAAGGCGGCGACGAGCCTGGTCGTGACCGCGCTGCTGCGCGACAAGGCCGGCAAGCTCGTCGGCGGCGCCAGCACCTACGTGGACGACGTGCGCACGGGCGCGCCCCGCCGGTTCGTGCTCACCGTCGAGGGGCTCGCCGGCACCGGGCAGGTGGCGCGCACCGACATCACCGCGCGCACCTGGGGCTCCAGCGCCAGGCCCTACGAGGAGCTGGCCCTGAGCGGCGCGGCGCCGCCGGGGATGACGAAGCCGAAGACGCCGCCGTTCGCCCGTGACCGGGGAAGCCAAGCCATGCCGACCGAACGCCGGCCGTGAGCGCGGGGCTGACGATTCCCGAAACCGGAGGCGGCGATCCGGCGCCGCTGTGGATCTTGAAATCATCGGCGGGCTACGGTACATGCATGACTTCCCCCCGGATTGTCGTGTTCGGCGCCACCGGCTTCACCGGACGGCTCACCGTCGAGGCGCTCGTCGCGCAGGGAGCCCACCCCGTCCTGGCGGGGCGCGACGCCGCCCGCCTGGAGGCGCTGGCGTCCTCGCTGCCGGTGGAGCTGCCCACCGCGGTCGCCGACGTGAACCGCCCGGCCACGCTGCGGCGGCTGCTGCAGCCGGGCGGCGTCCTGATCTCCACCGTGGGGCCGTTCGCCCGCTGGGGGGAGCCGGCCGTGGAGGCGGCGATCGAGGCGGGCGCGATCTACCTGGACACGACGGGCGAGCCGACGTTCATCCGGCGCATCTTCCAGCGGTACGGCCCGGCAGCCGCGGCCTCCGGCGCCACGTTGCTGACGGCGTTCGGGTACGACTACGTGCCGGGCAACCTGGCGGCCTCCCTGGCGCTGAGGAAGGCCGGCCCCGAAGCGGTCCGCGTGGACGTCGGGTATTTCGTGCAGGGGAATGTGTCCCGGCGGGCAAGCAGGGGCACCCGGGCGTCCGCGGTCGGAATGCTGCTCGAGCCCATGTACGGTTTCAGAGACGGCCGCATTCTTCGAGAACACGGGCGTACCCGAATATTCTTCGTAAACGGCCGCCGGCGGCACGGCCTCTCCGTGGGCGCCTCCGAGCACTTCGCCCTTCCTCGTACGCATTCCGGGCTGCGCGAGGTGAACGTCTATCTCGGCTGGCTCGGCGGGCTCACCAAAGCCGCCGGCGTGCTGGCGCGGGCTACGCCTTACGTCGCGGTCATCCCCGGCGCCAAGCGGGCCACCGACGCCGTGGCCGATCGGGTGATCAGGTCGGCCAGCCGCGACCCCGCCCCCTCCTCGGGCGGCCCGACGATCTCCTCCCAGGTCATCGCCGAGGCCTTCGACCGGGCCGGACGCAGGCTGGCGGCGGTGGAGCTGCACGGCGGAGACCCCTATGACTACACCGGCCGCCTGCTGGCGTGGGCCGGCGTCACCGCGGCCGCCCAGGGCGTGAGCGCCCGCGGGGCCGTGGGCCCGGTGGAGGCGTTCGGCCTCGACGCGTTGGTGGAGGGCTGCGCGGAGGCGGGGCTGCGCGAGCAGGTCTGACCCCTCAGGCGGGCGACCGGCGCGGCGGGGTGCCGCCGCCGCGTGCATATGTGATCAGCAGTAAATACCGTGTAAAACGGGAAAAATGGTGATGTCAACACTTCTGGCGGCCTTGTCGTGCGCGCTGGAGTGTCACACGCGGATATGTCTTACCTGATCGTGATATGAACTGCAAGTCCTGCCAAACAATCTTGCTCGCTTTCATTACGCTAGTAACGAAGGCAGGTCATTGTGAGGGAAACACTGGAGCGAGCAGTTACGAAGCCTTTACTGTCGGTTATATGAATGACAGCGACCTGGTCGAGGCCCTGCGCGCCCGCGATCCCGGCGCCCTCGCTGCCCTCTATGACGGCTACGCCGAGGGCATCTACCGATACGCCTGGGCCGTGCTCCAGAGCTCCGACGGCGCGCAGGTGGTGCTGCGTGACACGATGATCGCCGCGGAGGCGCACATCCACGCGCTCGCCGACGCCCGGCGGGTGCGTGCCTGGCTCTACGCGCTGGCACGCGGAGAGTGCGCGCGCAGGCGGTCCTCGATCCCCCCCGCCGGTCGCGAGGAGTCCGCACCGGACGACCCCGCGGTGCCCGGCACGCACGACGGCGACATGCGGCTGGTCGCCGCCGGCGCGGTCGCGGCCCTGCCGGGTCACGAGCGCGAGGCCCTCGACCTGCTGACCCGGCACGAGATCCCCGGCGAGGAGCTCGCCGCCGTGCTGGGGGTGGACGCCGACACCGCCGAGCGGCTGCGGCAGGCGGCGGGCCGGCGCCTGGAGTCGCTGGTCACCAGCGAGATCCTCGCCCGCAACGCCAACGGCGACTGCCCCGCGCGCGGGCGCATCCAGGCCGGGCTCTCCTGGCCGCTCGACCCGCCGGCCCGCGAGCGGCTGCTGGAGCACAGCGAGCTGTGCGAGCTGTGCGCCCCGCACCGCGAGCGCCGCGTCTCCGCGGCGAAGGTCTTCGCCCTGCTGCCCGCCGTCACCGCGCCCGAGACCCTGCGGGTGCGGGTGATGAGCTGCTTCATCGACCCCGAGCTCGTCCCCTACCGCCGGTACGTCGCGCGCCGCACCGGGTTGCTCGCCGCCGACGGGTTTCCGGCCGGCGACGCCAAAGGGCGTCGTCTCCGGCCTCAGGTCGTTGCGGGCACGATGGCGGCGGTCGCGGTCGTCGCCGCCGCGGTAGTCCTCGTCGGCGCCGTCCACGGGGCCGGCGGGCGGCTCTCCGGCGACGCCGACGCGCTGACGCCGGCCCGCGCCCGGTCCGGCGCCCCGGCCGTCTCCGGCCATGCTCCGTCGGGACGCTCGGGGGGCTTGCCGACCCTCACCCCGATCGTCGAGGCCGTCCCGTCCACCGTGCCCATGGCGGTCCTGCGTCAGGGCGCCGGCGTGCCCGGTCTCGCCCCGGTTCCCACGCTGCTTCCGACCCCGCCGGTGCCGGTGCCCACGGTTCCACGGCCGCCGTCGGCCTCGCCCCCGCCCGTGCCGCTCCCCTCGCCGACGACCGAGCCGCCCGAGGTCATCGCGCCCACGGCTCCGCCCTCCGACCAGGTCGGGCCGCCCCAGCCGCCGCGTGAGCATCCGCCGGCCAAGCCGCCCCCGCCGGTGGACCACCAGAACGGCCCGCCGCCTACCCCCTGCCCGCCCACGGCCAAGCCCGTCCCGCCCGCCTCCCCTCCGCAGTCCGCCCGCCCGACCCTGGCGCCCATGCCACCCGGCGGCCCGCAGGGCGAACAGGGCCGCGAGGGCCCGCGCAAAGACCATCACGCGGGAGAGTCCCTTCCCGGGCCGCGCGGCGGCGCGGGGGAAGGCGGGGCGGGCGAGCCGCCACGACGGCCCCCCGCCGAGCCCGCGCACGATCTTGTCGCCGAGGCGCGTGTGGCCACTGCCGGTGAGCCCCGCGAGACGGGTGGCGGAGAACCGCGTGGGACGGGTGGCGGAGAACCGCGTGGGACGGGTGGCGGAGGGCTCCGCGAGGTGGGCGGCGGTGAACCGCGTGAGGCGGGGGGCGCGGGGCCGAGTGAGGCGAACGGCGGTGAGCCGCGTGAGGCGGGGTGGGACGGCCGGGAGGGCTCGCGGCAGGGCCCGTCGGGGGGAGCCCCGGCCGGTTCACACGCCCTGGCGCCGCGGTAGGGCGTCCGGCGGCGAGCGGCCCGTGTTCACGCTCCGAGACGACTCCCATCCGGGGGTCAGGGTGTGCCCGCACCCCGTCGCGCCCGAGCTGGCCCGGCTGGTGCCCCGGGCGCACCGCGTCGGCTGGCCCGTCTGGCTCGACCCCGGGCCGCGCAAGCTGCGCGGCGTGCTCGACCTGTGCCGGCTGCAGACCGCACGTGGCCTGGCCGTGCTCTCCTGGCTGTCCCGCGGCGGGCTCCCGGCCGACGTCGGGTGGCTGTGGCCGTCCCACCGCCTGACCGGCCCCCGCCAGCACCTCATGTACGACGCCGCGGCGGCCGTGCCCGACATCGTGCTCGGCCTGGTGACCGCCAACTGGACATGGGTGCTCGACACCCGCTTCGCCGGGCAGGTCACCGCCCCCTACCTGGCGGGCACGGCCTACCCGGACGACGGCTACACCGCCGCCCAGGCGACCGTCACGCTCCTGCGCATCTGGGAGCGGCACGCCGAGGCCAGGCCCGCGCTGGGCGCGGCCTGGGCCGCCGGGCGCACCCTCACCGACTGGTGCAAGGCGGCCGAGATCCGCGCCGCCCACGGCCGTGAGGCCCCGGTCTTCACCTATCCACGCGGCCCCGCGCCGCCGCCCACCGGGCTGCGCCCATGGCTGACACGGCTGCTGCGCCTCGACTCACCGTGACCGCTCACCGCGACCCGGCTCGCCGGGACCGGGCGCTGTGACCACCCGGCTCGCCGAGGCCGGGCTCACCCCGCTCGCCGTGCCCGGTTCGCGGTGACCGCCGGCTCGCCCTGGACCGCCCCGGCGGCTCAGTGGGCGCCGCCGCCGTAGGCGTCGCCTCCGCTCGCCACGTGGTCGAGGTGGCGCTTGATGCTGCGGTGGATCTCCACCTCGGCCTCCACGCGCCCCACCCAGTTGGCGCCCTCGACCGACTTGCCGGGCTCGAGATCCTTGTAGACCTCGAAGAAGTGCTGGATCTCCAGCCGGTCGAACTCCGGAACGTGGTGGATGTCGCGGATGTGCTCCATGCGGGGGTCGGTCGCGGGCACGCAGAGGACCTTGTCGTCCCCGCCCTTCTCGTCGGTCATCCGGAACATGCCCACCGCCCGGCAGCTGATGAGGCAGCCGGGGAAGGTCGGCTCCTGCAGGAGGACCAGCGCGTCGAGGGGGTCGCCGTCCTCGCCCAGAGTCTCCTCGATGAAACCGTAGTCGGCGGGGTACTGCGTGGAGGTGAAGAGAAGGCGGTCCAGCCGGATGCGGCCCGTCTTGTGATCGACCTCGTACTTGTTGCGTTGTCCTTTCGGAATCTCAACGACAACGTCGAACTCCACTACGTTCCTCCGCTCAGGCCTGTCGGGGTACTCCCGACTGGGCATTAATGTCTCGTAGGCGTATATCCAGGATGACGCATGCGGGAAAGAGGTCGGTGAGGTGGTGCGTCGCGAGCGAACGGTCGCCTTGGCGACGCTCGCCCTGCTCCAGGTGTTCGTCGGCGCCTCGGGCGCCTACGTCCTGCGCGAGGGCGGGCGCGACACCCGGGCCGTGGAGCGGACGGTCGCCACGCCGCCGCCTTCACCCGCGCCCGTCCCCATCGTGACCTCGGGGCCGGTGCTGGCCTCGGCCGCCGACGGATCTCTCCCGGGCAAGGGTACTTTGGCCGCCCGCCTGTCCGGTGCGCTGAAAGACCGGGCGCTCGGGCGCAACGTCGCCGCGGTGGTGGTCGACGTCGCCGGCCGCGACACCCTGTACAGCAGCAGGTCGGGCGCCGGCCTCACGCCCGCCTCCACCACCAAGATCGTGACGGCGGTCGCCGCGCTCTCCGCGCTCGGTCCCGACGCCCGGGTGGCCACGCGCGTCGTGCGGCCCAAGAAGGGCTCCGTCACGCTGGTCGGCGGCGGCGACCCCACCCTCGCCGGGCCCGCGGCCGGCACCCCCGGCTACCCGCGGCCCGCGACGCTGGCCACGCTGGCGGCCCGCACCGCCAAGGCCCTCAAGGCCGCGGGCACCACCTCGGTCAGGCTGGCCTACGACGACTCGCTGTTCACCGGGCCGCGCACCGCGCCGGGCTGGAAGCCGGGGTACGTGCCCGAGGGCAGCGTCGCGCCGGTGTCGGCGTTGATGATCGACGAGGGGCGGGAGAACCCGCGCGGGGACGCCCGGTACGCCGACCCGCCGCGCTCGGCGGCCGAGGCCTTCGCCTCCCTGCTCGGCCGGTACAAGATCAAGGTCGACGGGCCGGTCAGGCGGGCGAAGGCGGCCCCCTCCGCGGCCGAGGTGGCCAGGGTCGAGTCGCCGCCGGTGTACGAGCTGGTCGAGCACATGCTGACCGCGAGCGACAACGACCTCGCCGAGGCGCTCGTCCACCTGGTGGCGATCAAGGAGGGCCGGGAAGGCAGCTTCGCGGGCGCCGCGGGCGCCGTCCGCGACCTCATGAAGCGGCTCGGCGTGGCCGGCGTCAGCGTCCACGACGGGAGCGGACTGTCCACCCGCAACCGGATCACCCCCGCCGCGCTGGTGCGCCTGGTCGCCCTGTCGGCCTCGCCCGCGCACCCGCGCCTGCGCGCCGTCATCAGCGGTCTGCCCGTGGCCGGGTTCACCGGCACGCTCGGCAAGAGGTACGCCAAGGACGACACCCGGCCGGGCGCGGGCATGGTGCGCGCCAAAACGGGCACGTTGAACGGGGTGAACACGCTGGCGGGGCTGGCCAGGACCACTGACGGCCGGCTGGTGGCGTTCGCGTTCATGGCCGACGACGTCGCCGATCCGGACGGCGCCGAGGCGGCGCTCGACCGGCTCGCGGCCATTGTCTCCCGGTGCGGTTGCTCATAACTTCGCCGCACGACGTACGGTGGTGAACATGCAGGTGATCGACTGGGACCTGGCCGTTGCGACCGGTGTCCGTCTCGTCCGACCCGGCCCTCAGGTGAGCCGAGAGGAGGCCAAGCACGCCGTCACCGAGCTCAGGCGGCTTTCGCGCGAGGCCGAGGAACACGTGCAGGAGTTCGCCCGCATCAACGGCGCCGCCGAGCCCGTGGAGGCGACCGTCGTCGACCGCCCCGGGTGGATCCGCGCCAACGTCGACGGGTTCCGGGTGGTCCTCGAACCGCTGACCGCCCGCATGAACGAACGGCGCGACCAGATGCCCGCGATCGTGGGCGCCGTGGGCTCCCGCGTCACCGGCTTCGAGGTCGGGGCCGTGCTGGCCTTCCTGGCCACCCGTGTGCTCGGCCAGTACGAGCTGTTCCTTCCGCCCGACCCCGAGGGGCGGGCGCCCACCGGGCGGCTCACGCTGGTCGCCCCCAACATCGTGCACACCGAGCGCGAGCTCGGCGTCGACCCCCGCGACTTCCGGCTCTGGGTGTGCCTGCACGAGGAGACCCACCGGGTCCAGTTCACCGGCGTGCCGTGGCTGCGCGAGTACGTGCACGGGCAGATGACCCAGTTCCTGCTGGCGTCCGACATCGACCTCGGCACCATGCTCGACCGCTTGCGCGCCGCCTCCGACGCCGTGGCCGACGCGATCAAGGGCGGCGAGGGAAACCTCATCGACGCGATCCAGACGCCCGAGCAGAAGGAGATCCTCGCCCGGCTGACCGCGGTGATGACGCTGGTCGAGGGGCACGGCGACTACGTCATGGACGCCGTCGGGCCCTCGGTCGTCCCGTCGGTGGCCGACATCCGCTCCAAGTTCCAGCACCGCAGGGAGGGCGGCTCCCGCTTCGACCGCACCATCCGGCGGCTGCTCGGCGTCGACCTGAAGCTCAAGCAGTACGCCGAGGGCGCCGCGTTCGTGCGCAAGGTCGTCGCCGAGGTCGGCATCGACGGCTTCAACCGGGTCTGGGGCTCGCCCGAGACCCTGCCCGACCACACCGAGATCGCCGATCCCGGCAAGTGGATCGAGCGCGTCGGCCGGGTGCGGGAGCTGCCGGCGGCCAACGGCCAGGTCTGACCTCCGCGGACACGACCGGCCGGGCCCCGGCCGGTCGTGTCCCCCGCGGGCGCGGGCGCGCACCACACTGGGAGCATGGGCCCGCATCCCGCCGTCGCCGAGATCCGCCGCGCCGTACGACAGTCGCTCGGCGACGCCTCGCCCGGCGACCTCGTCCTGGTGGCCTGCAGTGGAGGCGGCGACTCCCTGGCCCTGGCGGCCTGCCTGGGGTTCGTCGCGCCCCGCATGGGGCTGCGCGCCGGGCTGGTGAGCGTCGACCACGGCCTCCAGGAGGGCTCGGCCGAGCGCGCACGGGAGGTCGTGCGGCTGGCGCCCGAGCTGGGGCTGGAGCTCGCCGAGGCGGTCACGGTCACCGTGGGCGCCGGCGGCGGGCCTGAGGCCGCCGCCCGCACGGCCAGGTACGCGGCGCTGTCGGCGTCCGCCGAGCGGCTCGGGGCCTCGGCGGTGCTGCTCGGCCACACCCGCGACGACCAGGCCGAGACCGTGCTGCTGCGGCTCGCGCGGGGCAGCGGCACCCGCTCGCTCGCCGGCATGCCCGCGGTCGCCGGCCTCTACCGCCGCCCGCTGCTGGGCCTGTCGCGGGAGACCACCCGCGCCGCCTGCGCGGCGCTCGGCCTCGCGCCCTGGGACGACCCGCACAACCTCGACCCCGCCTACACCCGGGTCCGCGTCCGCCACGACGTCCTGCCGGTCCTGGTGCGGGCCCTGGGGCCCGGGGTGACCGAGGCGCTGGCCCGCACGGCCAGCCTGTGCAGGGACGACGCCGACGCGCTGGACGAGTGGGCCGACGAGGTGTACGCCCAGGGGCGCGGCGTCGGCCAGGGGCTGACCGTCGCCGCGCTGAAGGACCTGCCCGCCGCGGTGCGGCGCCGGGTGATCCGGCGCGCCGCCCTGGAGGCGGGCGCGACGGCGTCCGCGCTGGGGGCGGTGCACATCGAGCAGGTCGACCGGCTGGTCACCGGCTGGCGGGGGCAGCGGCTCGTGGAGCTACCCGGGGGGGTGGGTGTCGTGAGGCGGTATGGCACCCTGATATTCGCCAACACCCTCTCGTGATGAAGGAAAAACCCCTGGTGGACGCAGCCGACATGGGCAAGGACCTCGAAAGGGTCCTCATCTCCGAGGAAGAACTCCAAGCCAAGATCAAGGAGCTCGCGGGCCAGATCGACGCCGACTACGCGGGCACGAACCTCCTCATCGTCGGGGTTCTGAAGGGTGCGGTCATGATCATGGCCGACCTGGCGCGCGCGCTGCACACCGAGGTGCAGATGGACTGGATGGCCGTCTCCTCCTACGGGGCCGGCACCAAGTCGTCCGGCGTCGTCCGGACGCTGAAGGACCTCGACACCGACATCGCCGGGCGGCACGTCCTGGTGGTGGAGGACATCATCGACTCCGGGCTCACGCTCTCGTGGCTGATCCACAACCTTCGCTCACGCGACCCCGCGTCGGTGGAGATCTGCACGCTCCTGCGCAAGCCGGACGCGGTCAAGGTGCCGATCGACGTCAAGTACGTCGGGTTCGACATCCCCAACGAGTTCGTCATCGGATACGGCCTCGACTACGCCGAGCGCTACCGCAATCTCCCCTTCATCGGCACCCTGGCGCGCCACGTCTACGGCGGCGAGTAAGCCCTGAGCGAAGCGGGCACCGGCGAACTGGCCTGATACCGCGCCATTCGGTCTCAGCGTGGGGAACACAGGACCGGCTGGCGTACGTTGGTAGGACAAAGCCGGTGTCCGCCGGGGCAGTGACCCTGCGCGGCGGCTCGGTGTACCTTCGGAGGTCTCGGCGGGGTTCCACCACCCCCGGGAACTCAGGAGGAGCGGTTCGGGATGCCGCTGCCCCCGGGCTTGCCCGGGGTTAGGCCGTGTTGAGGAAGGGACGGGCCCGCAGGGGTTCCGCATCGGATGGATCTCAAGCGATTTACACGTGGGCCACTGCTGTGGATCCTGGGCATCGTCGTGTTGCTCCTCCTCGCCTCCACATTCTGGAGCGGCAACAGCAACTATGCCCAGAGGGACACCTCATTCGTCGTCAGCCAGATCCAGAACGGCACCGTCGACAACGCCGTGATCGTCGACAAGGACCAGCGCATAGAGATCAAGACCGTCAGCAAGATCGGCGGTGAGGATCGCTTCTACGCGTTCTGGGTCCAGGGCCAGGGAGTCGAGCTGCAGAAGCAGCTCCAGGCGCAGGTAACGGCGGGCAAGCTGCCGCACGGGTACAAGGTCACCGTGCCCCAGGAGAACTTCCTGGTGGGGCTGCTGGTGAGCTTCCTGCCCATCGTCATCATCGTCCTCATCTTCCTGTTCATCATGAACCAGATGCAGGGCGGCGGCTCCCGGGTCATGAGCTTCGGGAAGTCCAAGGCGAAGCTCATCACCAAGGACACCCCCAAGACCACCTTCGCCGACGTCGCGGGCGCCGACGAGGCCATCGAGGAGCTCCACGAGATCAAGGAGTTCCTGCAGGCCCCGGCCAAGTTCCAGGCGATCGGCGCGAAGATTCCCAAGGGCGTGCTGCTGTACGGCCCGCCGGGAACCGGCAAGACCCTGCTGGCCCGCGCGGTCGCGGGCGAGGCGGGCGTGCCGTTCTACTCGATCTCCGGCTCCGACTTCGTCGAGATGTTCGTCGGCGTCGGCGCGTCCCGGGTGCGCGACCTGTTCGAGCAGGCCAAGGCGAACGCCCCGGCGATCATCTTCATCGACGAGATCGACGCCGTCGGCCGGCACCGCGGCGCGGGCCTCGGCGGCGGGCACGACGAGCGCGAGCAGACGCTGAACCAGCTCCTGGTCGAGATGGACGGCTTCGACGTCAAGGGCGGCGTGATCCTCATCGCCGCCACCAACCGTCCCGACATCCTCGACCCCGCGCTGCTGCGCCCCGGCCGTTTCGACCGTCAGGTCGTCATCGACCGTCCCGACCTGGAGGGCCGCAAGGGCATCCTCCGCGTCCACGGGCGCGGCAAGCCGTTCGACCAGGACGTCGACCTCGACATCATCGCCCGGCGCACCCCCGGTTTCACCGGCGCCGACCTGGCGAACGTGATCAACGAGGCGGCCCTGCTCACGGCGCGGCAGGACAAGAAGCTCATCACGATGAACATCCTCGAGGAGTCCATCGACCGCGTGATGGCGGGCCCGGAGCGCAAGAGCCGGGTCATGTCCGACCAGGAGAAGAAGATCATCGCCTACCACGAGGGCGGCCACGCCCTCGTCGCGCACGCGCTGCCCAACTCCGATCCCGTGCACAAGATCACGATCCTGTCCCGGGGCCGGGCGCTCGGCTACACCATGACCCTGCCCATGGAGGACAAGTTCCTCGCGACCCGGTCCGAGATGCTCGACCAGCTCGCGATGCTGCTCGGCGGGCGCACCGCCGAGGAGCTCGTCTTCCACGAGCCCACCACGGGCGCGGCCAACGACATCGAGAAGGCCACCTCGATCGCCCGCCGCATGGTCACCGAGTACGGAATGAGCGAGCACCTCGGTGCCCGCAAGTTCGGCACGGGCAACAGCGAGGTCTTCCTCGGCCGCGACATGGGCCACGAGCGCGACTACTCCGAGAAGATCGCCTCGACGATCGACGAGGAGGTCCGCCGGCTCATCGAGGCCGGGCACGACCAGGCGTGGGAGATCCTCGTCCAGTACCGCGACGTGCTGGACAACCTGGTGCTGGAGCTCATGGAGAAGGAGACTTTGTCCCGCGAGCAGGTCATGCGGGTCTTCTCCACGGTGGTCGTCAGGGAGAAGCGGCCGTCGTACTCCGGGTACGGCAAGCGGCTGCCCTCCGACCGCCCGCCGATCCTGACGCCCCGCGAGGTCGCGGGCAACGGCGCGGCGCTCTCCGGTGAGGCGGCGGGCAACGGCGCGGCGCTTCCCGCGGGCAACTCCGCACAGGGCCAGGTCAACGGGCCGCGTGTCAACAACGATCACCACTCGGGCCCGCAGGACGAGGCCTGAGGGAGTGAGTAAGCCGCTCAAGGTCGACTCGGCCCGGATCGAGAAGGCCGTTCGCGAGATCCTGCTCGCGATCGGCGAGGATCCGGACCGGGACGGCCTGGTCGACACCCCCGCGAGGGTGGCCCGCGCCTACGCCGAGCAGTTCGCCGGGCTGGGGCAGGCCCCGCAGGACGTGCTGACCACGGTGTTCGACGCCGACCACGACGAGATGGTGCTCGTCACCGACATCGAGGTCTTCTCGACCTGCGAGCACCATCTGGTCCCCTTCCACGGCGTCGCCCACGTGGGGTACGTGCCGAACGAGAAGGGGCAGATCACCGGCCTGTCCAAGCTGGCCAGGCTGGTGGACGTCTACGCCAGGCGCCCCCAGGTACAAGAGCGCATGACCTCCCAGATCGCCGACGCCCTGATGGGCGTGCTGGCGCCGCGGGGGGTCATCGTCGTGATCGAGGCCGAGCACCTCTGCATGACCATGCGGGGCGTTCGCAAGCCCGGCGCCAAGACGATCACCTCGGCGGTCCGCGGCAGCTTCCGCGACAGCGACAGGACCCGCGCCGAGGCGATGGCCCTGATCAACAGCCGCCGCTGAGGGCCGCCGCCCGCCCGCCGCCCGCCCGCCGCGCGGGTAGCGGCGCATGGGCCGATTCGTTATTCACAAGCCGGACCCATGGCACAGATCGGCATCCGTCAGCACCTAGGCTGGACGCCATGACCACATGGACGCCGCCGGGGCTGCCCCAGAAGGCACGCTGCCTGGTCATGGGCGTGGTCAACGTCACCCCCGACTCCTTCTCCGACGGCGGGCGGTGGTTCGATCCCGACGTCGCGGTGCGCCACGGTCTCGACCTGGTCGAGCAGGGCGCCGACATCGTCGACGTGGGCGGGGAGTCCACCCGGCCGGGCGCCGCCCGGGTGTCCCTCGACGAGGAGCTGCGCCGGGTGGAGCCGGTGATCCGCGCCCTGGCCCAGGAGGGCGTCACGGTCAGCGTCGACACCATGCGGGCGGAGGTCGCCGAGGCGGCCGTCGCCGCCGGCGCGGCCCTGGTCAACGACGTGAGCGGCGGCCTGGCCGATCCCGCGATGCCGCGGGTGGTCGCCGCCGCCGGCGTGCCGTACGTCGTGATGCACTGGCGCGGCCACAGCCGCGACATGGAGGCCCGCGCCGTCTACGCCGACGTCGTCACCGAGGTCGCCGAGGAGCTGCGCAAGCGGGTCGACTCCGTGCTCGCCGAGGGCGTCTCGGAGCACCAGCTCGTCGTCGACCCCGGCCTGGGGTTCGCCAAGCGGGCCGAGCACAACTGGTCGCTGCTCGCGGGCATGGGCACGCTGCGCGAGCTGGGCTTTCCGATCATCGTCGGAGCCTCCCGGAAGCGGTTCCTCGGCCGTCTGCTGGCCGGCGCCGACGGCGCCCCCAGGCCGTTCGACGGGTGCGACGACGCCACACTCGCGGTGACCGCGCTCGCCGCCCACGCCGGGGCCTGGTGCGTGCGGGTGCACCACGTCCGTCCCAACGCCGACGCCGTGCGCGTCGCGGCGGCCTGGCGAGAGGGGGAGGGAGTCCGATGAGCACGACCGCTGCCGAGATCGAGAAGCTCAACGAGGCCTTCTACACGGCGATCGAGGGCGGCGACCTCGACCGCATGACCGACATCTGGGCCGAGGACCACGACGGCCGGGTGGCGATGTGCGTGCACCCCGGCTGGCCGATGCTCACCGGGCGCTCGGAGGTCCTGCGCTCCTGGGCGCTGATCATGGCGAACACCCCCTACATCCAGTTCGTGCTGACCGACGTCCGCACCGCCGTGGTGGGCCACGTCGCGGTGCTCACCTGCGCCGAGAACATCCTCACCGCCGCCGACACCGAGGACGCCACGTTCGCCGCCGGCCGGGTGGTCGCCACCAACATCTTCGTCCGCACCTCCGACGGGTGGCGGCTGTGGTCCCACCACGGCTCCCCCGTGCTGCAGGGCGACGACGACGACGAGGAAGCCGAGGAGTGACCGGTCCGCGCCGCGGCACGCTCCCGGGCACGTACGGCCACGCCCGGGAGGCACGAGCACGATGAGCGGCGACAGCGTGAGCCTGCGGGGGCTGCGGGCGCGGGGGCGGCACGGCTGCCTGCCCGCCGAGCGTGAGCTCGGCCAGGAGTTCGTGGTGGACGCCACCCTCTACTTCGACACCGCCCCGGCGGCCGCCGGGGACGACCTGGGCAAGACCGTCGACTACGGCGCGCTGGCCGTCCGGCTGGCGGCCATCGTGGAGGGCGAGCCGGTCAACCTGATCGAGACGCTGGCCCACCGCCTGGCCGACGCCTGCCTGGCCGCCGAGCTGGTCGAGGAGGTCGAGGTGCGGGTGCACAAGCCGGCCGCGCCCGTCACGGTACCCTTCGGCGACGTCGTGGTCACCGTGAGGAGGAGGCGGAGATGAAGGTCGTTCTGGCCCTGGGCAGCAACGTCGGCCGCCGGTTCGACACCCTGCAGGGGGCCGTCGACGCGCTGTTCGACGCTCCGGGGCTCGAGTTCACGTCGGTGTCGCCGGTGTACGAGACCGAGCCGGTGGGCGGGCCGCCGAACCAGCGGCCCTACCTGAACGCGGTGGTGGTCGGCCGCACCATGACGCTCGGGCCGCACGCCATCCTGGAGCGCGCGCTCGGGGTGGAGGCGGCGTTCGGGCGGGTGCGCATCGAGGACTGGGGCCCGCGCACGCTCGACGTCGACGTCATCATGGTCGGCGACCTGCTGTCGGAGGACCCCGAGCTGACGCTGCCGCATCCCCTCGCGCACACGCGGGCGTTCGTCCTGGTCCCCTGGTCGCAGATCGACCCGGGGGCGGTGCTGCCGGGGCGGGGGTCGGTGGCGGGCCTGCTGGCCGACATCGACCAGCGAGGCGTCCGGCTGCGGGCCGACCTGGCCCTCCAGCCGCCCGGTTGAGGTGCCGTCCCCCGGCGGTGGTGGAGGGCCGATGCCCCGCGGCGCCGGGCCGGCCGCTGACAAGGAGGGTGTGCGCGTGAAGCCGAGCCGTCCCGGCGTGCTCGTCCTGCTGCTGGTCGCGTTCGCGGCCGGCACCTGGATCGTCCTGCAGGGGGTGTACTCCGACCTGCCCGCCGTCCCCTGGACGGCCATCCCCACGGTGGCGCTGCTGGCCCTGGGCGAGGCCTACAGCGGGTGGATGACCCGCGCGAGGATCCAGCGCAGGCCGGGCACCACTCCGGTGGAGCCGCTTGCGGTGGCCCGGCTCGCCGCCCTGGCCAAGGCGTCGGCGTACGTCGGAGCGATCTTCGCGGGGGTCTTCGCCGGGTTCGTCCTGCACGTCGTGCCGTTGATCGACCGGGAGGCCCCCCGCCGCGACTTCTTCCTCGCCGGCGGCTCGCTGGTCGCGTGTGTGGCGCTGGTCTGCGCGGCGCTCTACCTGGAGCACTCCTGCCGGGTGCCCAAGAAGCCCGAGGACGAGCCGCGCCCCTGACATCGGGTCGCCCCGCGCCGGGCGACGCGAACGGGGCCCGGCGTGTGCCGGGCCCCGTCACAGGAGCCACCCTGAATCTCGCACCCTGTCCCTTTTACGCAACAGGGGTACTGCGCGTCACGGCAGGCGTTAAACGTCCCGGCGGAAACTTCCGCTCACTTGTCGATGTCGCCGACCACGAAGAACATCGACCCCAGGATGGCCACCATGTCGGCGATCAGGTTGCCCGGCAGCGTCTCCCGCAGCACCTGGACGTTGTTGAAGGACGCGCTGCGCAGCTTCAGCCGCCACGGCGTCTTCTCCCCCCGGGACACCAGGTAGTAGCCGTTGAGGCCGAGCGGGCTCTCGGTCCAGGCGTAGGTGTGGCCCTCGGGGACCTTCAGCACCTTGGGCAGCCGCTGGTTGATCGGGCCCGGCGGCAGCTCGCGCAGGCGCTCCACGCAGGCGTCGGCGAGGTCGAGCGACACCTTGACCTGGTCGAGCAGCACCTCGAACCGGGCGTGGCAGTCGCCCGCCGAACGGGTGACGACCTTGACCGGCAGCTCGCCGTAGGCGAGGTACGGCTCGTCGCGGCGCAGGTCGAAGTCGACGCCGGAGGCGCGCGCGATCGGCCCGCTGACGCCGTACTGCATGATCGTCTCGCGGTCGAGCACGCCGACGCCGCGGGTGCGGGCGACGAAGATCTCGTTGTGGTGGATCAGCTTCTCGATGTCGGGCAGCCGTCTGCGGACGTCGCCGACGGCCCGGGCGGTGCGGTCGAGCCAGCCCTGCGGCAGGTCGTCCTTGAGGCCGCCGACCCGGTTGAACATGTAGTGCATGCGGCCGCCGGAGATCTCCTCCATGACGGCCTGGAGGGTCTCGCGCTCGCGGAAGGCGTAGAAGAGCGGCGTGATCGCGCCGAGCTCCAGCGGGTAGGAGCCGAGGAACATGAGGTGGTTGAGCACGCGGTTCAGCTCGGCGAGCAGCGTGCGCGCCCACACGGCGCGCACGGGGACCTCCATGCCGAGCATGCGCTCGACGGCCAGCACGACGCCCAGCTCGTTGGCGAACGCCGACAGCCAGTCGTGCCGGTTGGCCAGCACGATGATCTGCCGGTAGTCGCGCACTTCGAACAGCTTCTCGGCGCCGCGATGCATGTAGCCGATGATCGGCTCGGCCGCGACGATGCGCTCGCCGTCGATGGTGAGCCGCAGGCGCAGCACGCCGTGCGTCGAGGGGTGCTGGGGCCCGATGTTGAGGATCATGTCCTCGGTGGCCAGCTCCTTGGCCCCGGCCCCGATGCCGACGACGCGTACGGTGCGCGCGGCCCCTGCGGGCGGTTCGCTCATACCCTCATGCTGTCACGTCAGCGGCGGGAGACAAGATCTGAGAGGGCCCCGAGCAGACGCCGGACGTGCTCGGTGGTGGTGCCGACGCCGATGGAGGCCCGCACGGCGCCGGTCGTGCCGTCGGCGCACTCGCCGCCGGCGTCCCGGCCGAGACCGTCGAGCAGGTGGCGCACGAACGGGTGGGCGCAGAACTTGCCGTCGCGCACGCCGATGCCGTACTCGGCCGACAGCGCCTCGGCGACCTCGCGTGCCGTCCAGCCCTCGACCACGAAGGCGACGATGCCCACGCGCGGGTGGCCGGGCCCCCACAGCGACAGCTCGTGGAGGCCGTCGATGGCGGCCAGCCCCTCGCGCAGCAGGCCGACCAGGCGCTCCTCCTCTTTGATCAGCGGGAGCCAGCCGGTCGCCGACAGGGCGTCGCAGGCGGCGGCCAGCGCCACCGCGCCGAGGACGTTGGGCGTGCCGGCCTCGTGGCGCTGCTCGGGGTCGGCGCTCCACTCGGCGTCCACGGGCAGACCCTGGCCCGCCCCGCCGGTGACGGCCTTGGACGCGCCGCCGCCGCGAAGGTACGGGTCGGCCTCGGCGAGCCAGTCGGCGCGGCCGACGAGCGCCCCCGCCCCGAACGGGGCGTACAGCTTGTGCCCGGAGAAGGCGACGTAGTCGAGGCCCAGCGCGGTGAGGTTGAGCGGGCGGTGCGGCACGAACTGGGCGGCGTCCACCAGGATGCGCGCGCCGTGCCGGTGGGCGATGTGCGCCAGCGCGGCGATCGGCCACAGCTCGCCGGTGACGTTGGAGGCCGCGGTGACGACCAGCAGCTTGGGCCCGTCGACGGCCCCGAGCGCCTCGTCGGCCGCGCGCACCGCCTCGCCGGGGAAGGCGGGCGGCGCCAGCCGGACGGCGTCCGGCCAGGGCAGCAGGGACGCGTGGTGCTCGGTCTCGAAGACGACCACCGTGGTGCCCTCGGGCAGCGCGCGGGCCAGCAGGTTCGCGGCGTCGGTGGTGTTGCGGGTGAACACCACCGCGTCGTCGGGCCGGGCGCCGACGAAGGCGCGCACGGTGTGGCGGGCCTGCTCGTAGCGGGCGGTGGTGAGCTGGGAGGCGTACCCGGCGCCCCGGTGCACGCTGGAGTAGGCCGGAAGGGCGGCGGTGACGGCGTCGCGCACCGGCGCGAGACACGGGGCGCTCGCGGCGTAGTCGAAGTTGGCGTAGGGCACCAGCCTGCCACCCTTGACCGGAACCTCCAGATCGGCGCCCAGCACGGCGGGAACGGTGCGGGCCGCCGCGGGATCCGGCCCGGCCGGAACCTCGGCGGGCTGCCTCTTCAGGACGGTGAGAGCTGACAACGCCGGTCTCCTCAAGGTCATGGGACCCCGGTCGGCGCTGTGGTGACGGGAGCCCGCGCTTGCCCGGCACACCTCGTGCCGGACCTGGTCTTCACCCGGGGCACCCCGCCGCGAGCGCGAGGGTTGCCGGCCAGCGAGCCGGGGCTTGACGCTGGCACTCATGACCTAGCGGAACTATAACAAGGATCCCCCACCGCGCCGCAAACCTCGCTCGCATGCTGAGAACGCCCCGGTCAGAACCGGTACGAAGCTCCCAATCCCAATTACGATGACTTGGTGCGCTTTGATCCCTGGAATCCGGAGTTCGCCGCCCATCCCTACGACGCCTACCGCGAGCTTCGCGAGACGGCGCCGGTCACGTTCTTCGAACCCACCGGGCAGTGGCTCGTCGCGCGGCACCGCGACGTCAACGCCGCGCTGCGCGACCGCCGGCTCGGCCGCTCCTACCTGCATGTGGCCACCCACGAGGAGTTCGGCCGCGAGGCCGAGCCCGAGTTCCAGGAACCCTTCTGGCGGGTGATCCGCGCCGGGATGCTGGACGTGGAGCCGCCCGTGCACACGCGGCTGCGCCGGCTGGTCTCCAAGGCGTTCACCCCGCGCATGGTGCAGGAGCTGCGCCCGAGGGTGCGGAGCATCGCCCAGGACCTCGTGGACGGCTTCGTGGAGCGCGGTGGCGGCGACCTGCTCGCCGAGGTGGCCGAGCCCCTGCCGGTGACCGTCATCGCCGAGATGCTCGGCGTGCCCGAGGGCGACAGGCACCTGCTGCGCCCCTGGTCGGCGGACATCTGCGCCATGTACGAGCTCAGCCCGCCGGTCGAGGCCCAGCACACGGCGGTGCGCGCGGCGTCGGAGTTCGCCGCCTACCTGCGTGAGCTGGCGGCCCTGCGCCGCAAGGAGCCGGGGGACGACCTGATCAGCGCCCTGGCGCAGGTGGTGGACGAGGGCGACAGCCTGACCGAGGACGAGCTGGTCGGCACGTGCGTGCTGCTGCTCAACGCCGGCCACGAGGCGACCGTCAACGTCACCGGCAACGGCTGGTGGGCGCTGTTGCGCAACCCCGGCGAGCTGGAGCGCCTGCGCGCCGACCCCTCCCTGCTGCCCACGGCGGTCGAGGAGCTGATGCGCTGGGACACCCCGCTGCAGCTCTTCGAGCGCTGGGTGCTTGAGGACACCACCATCGGCGGCGTGGACATCCCCAAGGGCGTGGAGGTGGCCCTGCTGTTCGGCTCGGCCAACCGCGACCCCGAGGCCTTCGCCGACCCCGACCGCCTCGACGTCGGCCGCACCGACAACCCGCACATCTCGTTCGGCGCCGGAATCCACTTCTGCCTGGGCGCCCCGCTGGCCAGGGTGGAGCTGATCGAGTCGATCGGCGCCCTGCTGAGGGCCGCGCCCCGCCTCACCCTGCTGGCGGAGCCCTCCTGGAAGCCGAACTTCGTGATCCGCGGCCTGCGGTCGCTGGAGGTCGGCACGGCCTGACGGCGGTCACGGGGACGGGAGTGCCTCGATCGCCGTGGACGTGGACTGGGCGAGCCAGCCGAAGCCGCCCAGGCCGCCGGGGTCGATGAGCTCGGCCTCCTCTGAGGCGCGGGCCAGGGCGCGGAGGTAGGCCGCGGGATCGGAGGCCGCCAGGGGCAGCGGGGGACGGTCGCCGCTCACGCCCAGGGCGCGCAGCGCCTGTCGTTGCGTGGTCAACGTTGTGGATATCGCACCGGCTCGCTCACCGGCCGCCGCACAGGCGTCCAGTGCCACGTGTGCGGTGATATCGCAGGATGTGTCGGGGATGGGGGGCACACAGGCGCCGTCGCGGTACCCGGCCAGGGTGCCGTAGGGCGGCCGGTTGTCCACAGGGTGTGCATAATCGGCGGCCACCGCCAGCCCCTCCGCGAGGACCCCGATGACGGACGCCCACGCCTCGTCGCGGGGGCGGCCGATCTCGGCGCGCAGCCCTACGGTGCCGAGCGGCCACCACCGCGCGAGCCACGCCCGGTCGGCCTCCGGCGGCGGGCCGCCCAGCCGCTCCTCGCCGGTCTCGGGATCGACCAGGACGAGCCGGGGGCCGCCGGCGGTCTGCTCGGCGATGTCGAGCGGGACGTTGTCGAGCCACTCGTTGGCGACGACCAGCCCGCGGACCTCCCACGGCAGGGAGGGGGACCAGGTGACCGCCTTGTCGAGCCCCCCGGGCGCCGGGGACAGGTCGACGGCGGTGACGCGCAGCCGCTCGGCCAGGCCCGGCTCGGCCGTGCGCACCACGTGGTTGACCAGCAGGCCGTCACCCGAGCCGACGTCGACCAGATCGAGCTCGCCGGGGTGGCCCAGCGCCGAGTCGACCCTGGCGAGCAGCCGCAGCACGGCGTCGGCGAACGCCGGGGAAGCCCCCACCGACGTGCGGAAATGGCCCAGGGGACGCTCCCTGACGTAGAACCCGTCGTCGCCGTAGAGCGCCTGCTGCATGGCTTCCCGCCAGGTGACCCACACGGGACTGGACGTTACCAAGGAGGGTCCAGGCATTGACGGGCCGATGTAAAACTGTGGACAGTGCGAACGCGGCGCGCGCACGAGCGGCGCCGCGCAGGCGCCCGGCACCCGTGCACGGCCGGTGGCCCACCGGGCGGCCGTGCCGCCGCCGGGTGCGGTCAGGCCGTTACGCTGGCCATCTGGGGCCTGTATCGATCGTGGACGGGAAGACGATGGACACAAGCGATCGCCCGGGCCGCCTCGCGGTCGGGGTAGTCGGCGCCGGGCGCGTGGGGTCGGTCCTCGGGGCGGCGCTCGCGCAGGCCGGTCACCGCGTGGTGGCGGCCGCCGGGGTCTCCGAGGCGTCGCGGCGGCGCGCCGCCGAGCGCCTGGGCGTGCGCATCTCCCAGGCCGACGACGTCATCGGCAGGTCCGAGCTCGTGCTGCTGACCGTTCCCGACGACGCGCTCCCCGGCCTGGTGTCCGGGCTCGCCGCCACCGGGGTCGACCTTCGCGGCAAGATGCTGGTGCACACCAGCGGCGCCTACGGCCTGGGCGTGCTCGACCCCGCCACGGCGGCGGGGGCCCTGCCGTTCGCGCTGCATCCCGTGATGACCTTCACCGGCAGGGACGACGACCTTCGCCGCATCACCGGCTGCTCCTTCGGCGTCACCGCGCCCGAGGCGCTGCGCCCGGTCGCCGAGGCCCTGGTGATCGAGATGGGCGGCGAGCCGGTCTGGATCGCCGAGGAGAGCCGCGCCCTGTACCACGCCGCGCTCGCCGGAGCCGCCAACCACATGGTGACGCTGATCGCCGAGGCGCAGGAGCTGCTGAAGAAGATCGGCGTGGAGCAGCCCGGCCGCATGCTGGGCCCGCTGCTCGGCGCCGCGCTCGACAACGCGCTGCGCCTGGGCATCAGCGGCCTCACCGGGCCGGTGGTGCGCGGGGACGCCGTGACCGTCCGCAAGCACGTGGACGCCCTGATCCTGGCCGCGCCGGAGGCCGCCGACGCGTACGTGGTCCTGGCCCGGCTCACCGCCGACCGCGCACTGGCCGCCGGGCTGCTGAAGCCCGAGGCGGCCGAGCGCCTGCTCGACGCCCTGGGAGGCAACTCGTGGACGTGATCGTCGCCGGAGACCGCGCGGAGCTGCTCGCGGCGCGCGCCGCCCTGGGCGCCGCCCCCTCCGACGGCCCGGGGGCCTCGTTCCGCGCCGCCGGCGCCACGTACACGCGGGGCGGCGGTGAGGGCGCCCTGGACGCCGCTGGCGGGAGCGGCGGGGTGCCGGGCGGCACGCTGGCCCTGGTCCCGACGATGGGCGCCCTGCACGAGGGGCACCGCTCGCTCATCCGCCTCGCCCGCGAGCACGCCGACCACGTCGCGGTGAGCGTCTTCGTCAACCCCCTGCAGTTCGCCCCGGGTGAGGACTTCTCGCGCTACCCGCGCACCTTCGACACCGACCTCGAGATCTGCGCGGCCGAGGGGGTGGGCCTGGTCTTCGCCCCGGCGGCCGGCGAGATGTACCTGCCCGACCGCCAGGTGGGCGTCTGCGCAGGTCGCATGGGCACCGTGGTCGAGGGGGCCTTCCGGCCCGGCCACTTCGACGGCGTGCTCACCGTCGTGCTCAAGCTGTTCAACCTGGTGCGGCCCGACGTCGCCGTCTTCGGCCAGAAGGACGCCCAGCAGCTCGCGATGATCCGGCGCATGGTCGCCGACCTCGACCTCCCGGTGACCGTCCTGGGCGCGCCCACGGTGCGCGAGCCCGACGGCCTGGCGCTTTCGAGCCGCAACCGCTACCTGTCCGAGGCCGACCGCGGCACCGCCCTGGCCCTGTCCGCGGCCCTGCGGGAGGGCGCGCGGCACGGCCGCCCCCGCGACATCCTGGGCGCGGCCAGGGCCGTGCTCGACCAGGCCGCCGTCGCGAGCCCGCCCCTGGCGCTCGACTACGTCTGCCTGGTCGACCCCGCGACCTTCACGGCCGTCCCCGACGACCACCGGGGCGAGGCCGTCCTGGCCGTGGCGGCCAAGGTGGGGTCCACCCGGCTGATCGACAACGTCGTCCTCACCCTCGGGCCCTCCTGACCCCGCCCGGTCCGCGAGGTAACCCCGGCGGGCCGTGCCCGCACCTCCGTTCCGCGGCGCCGCCGCGGCCTCGGCGCCATGCCGGCGCGAACGGCACCCCCACCGCGAGGTAGCCTTGGTTCATTCGTTATCGTCAATTTGACGAAATGAGGAGAACTCCATGGCGCACCCGCCCATCCCCCGGCGGCTCACCGCACCCGCCCCAGGCTGGACCGTCCACGCCGACGTCGTCGTCGTGGGAAGCGGCGTCGCCGGCCTCACCGTGGCGCTGCGGTACGCGCGCCTGAACCCGGCGGCGCGGGTGCTGGTCGTCACCAAGGACGTGCTGTCCGCGGGCTCCACCCGCTGGGCGCAGGGCGGCATCGCCGCCGCGCTCGACCCCGCCGACTCCCCGGCCGAGCACCTCGCAGACACGCTGGTGGCCGGCGTCGGGCTGTGCGACGAGCGCGCGGTGCGGGTCCTGGTGAACGAAGGGCCGGGGGCGCTGCGGCGGCTGATCGCGCTCGGCGCCCGCTTCGACCGGGGGGCGGACGGCGAGCTGCAGCTCGGCCGCGAGGGCGGCCACCGCCGCGACCGCATCGTCCACGCCGGCGGCGACGCCACCGGCGCCGAGGTGCAACGCGCCCTGGTCGACGCGGTCAGGCAGAGCGCCCCGCGCGGCGGCGGGGCAGGCGTGGAGGTCATCGAGCACGCGCTCGTCCTGGACCTGCTCAAGGACGCCTCCGGCGCCGCCTGCGGCGTGACCCTGCACGTGATGGGCGAGGGCGCCCGGGACGGCGTGGGCGCCGTCCGGGCGGGCGCGGTCGTGCTCGCCTCCGGCGGCATGGGCCAGGTGTACGCGGCGACGACCAACCCGGTCGTGTCCACCGGGGACGGCGTGGCGCTGGCGCTGCGGGCCGGGGCGGTGATCAGGGACCTGGAGTTCGTCCAGTTCCACCCCACCGTCCTGTGGCGCGGCGAGGACTCCACCGGCCAGCAGCCGCTGATCTCCGAGGCCGTGCGCGGCGAGGGCGCCGTGCTCGTCGACGAGACCGGGCGGCGCTTCATGACCGGCGTGCACGAGCTGGCCGACCTCGCCCCCCGCGACGTGGTCGCCAAGGCGATCATGCGGCGAATGCTGGAGAGCGGCGCCGACCACGTCTACCTGGACGCCCGCCACTTCGGCGAGGACAAGTGGCGCACGCGGTTCCCCACGATCTACGCCATCTGCCGGGAGAGCGGCGTCGACCCGGTGCGCGAGCCCATCCCGGTCGCGCCGGCCGCCCACTACGCCAGCGGCGGCGTGCGCACCGACCTGCACGGCCGCACGGACGTCGCGGGCCTGTACGCCTGCGGCGAGGTGGCGTGCACGGGGGTGCACGGCGCGAACCGGCTCGCCTCCAACTCCCTGCTGGAAGGGCTGGTCTTCGCCGAGCGCATCGCCGCCGACCTGGCGTCCGGCGCGCGGCGCGCGGCGGAGCCGGTGGACGACGGGCGCCCCGCCGGGCTGGCCGACCCCCGCGTGCGGCCACGCGTTCAGGCGCGCATGAGCGCGGACGCCGGGGTGCTGCGCAACGGCCGCAGCCTCACCGAGGTCGCCCACTCGCTCCTGGACGCCCGGTGGACCCCGGTGGCGGTGGAGCCGTGCACGGAGTCGTGGGAGGCGACCAACCTGCTGACCGTGGCCACCGCGTTGGTCACGGCCGCGCGGGCCCGTGAGGAGACGCGGGGGTCTCACTGGCGTGAGGACTTCCCCGAGCGCAATGACGCCTGGTGGCTGGGGCACGTGGACGTGACCCTGAACGAGAGGGGACTGACCATGGCCTACCGGCCGCACGACGACCAGCGCGCCACGGGGCTGCCCCACCACGTCGAGGCCGAGCTGGCCGGCGCGGGGCTGGACCCCGCCGCGGTGACCGCGCTGGTCGAGACCGCCCTGGCCGAGGACCTGTCCGCCGAGGGCGACGTCACCACCCTCGCCACCATCCCGGCCGGCCGCACCGCCGTTGGCGACCTGGTGGCCCGGGCGGACGGCATCGTCGCGGGGCTGGCGGTGGCCGAGGCGGCGCTCGCCCACGCCTCCGAGGGCCGTCTCGCCGTGGAGCGCCACGCCAAGGACGGCGAGCGCGTGGCCCGGGGCGACGTGCTGATGACCGTCTCCGGGCCCGCCCGCGACCTGCTCACGGCCGAGCGCACCGTTCTCAACCTGCTCACGCACCTGTCCGGCGTCGCCACGCGGACCGGCCTGTGGGTCGAGGCCGTCGCCGGCACCGGAGCCCGCGTCCGCGACAGCCGCAAGACGCTCCCGGGGCTGCGGGCGCTGGAGAAGTACGCCGTGCGGTGCGGCGGCGGGGTCAACCACCGGATGTCGCTTTCGGACGCCGCCTTGATCAAGGACAATCACGTGGTGGCGGCCGGCGGGGTCGCCGAGGCGTTCCGCGCGGTCAGGCTGGCCTATCCGGGCCTGCCCATCGAGGTGGAGGTCGACCGTATCGACCAGATCGAGCCGGTGCTCGCCGAGGGGGCGGAGGAGATCCTGCTGGACAACTTCACGGTCGAGGAGCTGGCGGCGGCGGTCCGCCTGGTCGCCGGCAGGGCCCGGCTGGAGTCCAGCGGCGGTCTCACTCTGCGGACGGCGCGAGATGTGGCCGCGACCGGCGTCGACTACCTTGCCGTGGGGGCGCTGACCCACTCCGCGCCCGCGCTCGACATCGCTCTGGACCTGCGGGGGGCTTGATGCTGCTCACGATCGACGTCGGCAACACCCATACGGTGCTCGGGCTCTTCGAGGGTGAGGAGCTCATCGAGCACTGGCGCCTGGCGACCGACGCCCGGCGCACCGCCGACGAGATCGCCGTGGTCCTTCAGGGGCTGCTCGGCCAGAGCCCGCTGCTGAAGGCGGCGGACGTCAGCGGCATCGCGATCTGCTCCACGGTGCCCTCGGTGCTCAACGAGATGCGCGAGATGTGCCGTCGCTATTACGGCGACGTCACGGCGGTCATCGTCGAGCCCGGGGTGCGCACCGGCGTGCCGGTGCGCATGGACAATCCCAAGGAGGTCGGCAGCGACCGCGTTGTCAACGCGCTCGCCGCGATCACCCTTTACGGGGGGCCGTGCGTGATCGTCGACTTCGGCACGGCGACGTCCTTCGACGCGGTCTCGGCCAAGGGCGAGTACGTCGGGGCGGTGACCGCCCCGGGCATCGAGATCTCGGTCGACGCGCTCGCCGCGGCGGGCGCCCAGCTTCACAAGGTGGAGCTGATCCGCCCGAGGTCGGTGATCGCCAAGAACACGGTCGAGGCCCTCCAGGCAGGCATCATCTACGGTTTCGCCGGCCAGGTGGACGGCATCGTGGAGCGCATGGCCCCTGAGCTGGCCGCCGACCCCGACGACGTGACGGTCGTCGCCACCGGGTCGCTGGCGTCGCTCGTGGTCGACGAGGCCCGCTCCATCGACGTGCACGAGCCGTGGCTCACGCTGATCGGGCTGCGCCTGATCTACAACCGCAACAGCGGCTGACAGGCGCCGGCCACCCCGTACGGCCTCTCAATGTCAAAGATCGGCAATGCGCCGTGGGCTACACGCACCCTCGTATTACGAGGTTGTTACGTGATCCATACCGTTCAATCGGGACCGCTGAGAGGTTCCGGATGGGGGTGTACGGCGGGAAAACGCCTGCAATAGGGACCTGCAATTAGGCGGCGGGAATAGGCGCGGCGGCGCCCGCGATCATATATCGACGCAACCGCGCGATCCAGGCGTCGTGACACGGAACCCGCCGTCAACCAGGGGATCCGGTGTCCTCTCGGTGCTCCCCGGGGCGGCGCCCCTCCCAGATCACGTTCCGCGCCGGCCTCTAAGCGACCGCGAACATGTCATGAGTAGTTCATGTATGGACAGGTATGTCAATGACGAACGTAACGGGTATCGCGGTCAGCGCTTGACGACCTTTCAACGTGGCGTTTACCGTTCCTGACGGGCGGGCCGAAGCATTCAGATGTTGCCGAGTTCGTCGTGGGGGAGAGGACACCCGATGGCGTATCCGGATCTAGTGTCCCGGGGAACCGAGATTCCCGCGGGATCCGAGAGAGTGGGATTGAGCGACGATGATCTTCTGCTGCTCGCCGAGTTGGCCAAGGGAGTGACGGTCGACCGGGTCGGCCGGCGGCTCGATGTGAGCGGCCGTACCGTCCGGCGTCGTCTGCGCGGCATCTGCGACCGCATAGGCGTCGCCACCGCGATCGAGGCGGTGGCCTGGGCCGCGCGCCGTCGGCTGATCTAGCGACGCCGCGGCGATCCGCGCCTCACCCCACGCGGGTGAGGCGCGGCAGGTGTGCGCGCGTTCGTCACCGCGGCCCTCGGGCCGAGGTGAGGCGCGCCTTCGATCGTGGGGCGGCTCAGCCGGCCCGGGACGTCACCGCTTCGGGCCAGACGCCGGGAGCCGGCGGCTGAACGGGGCCGGGGCGGCCTGTGCGCGGGTCAGTCGGCGATGCGCACGCCGCCGACGAAGGGCCGGTTGCCCAGCGGCACCACACGCACCACGTCACCGGTGCGCGGCGCGTGCACCATCATGCCGCCGCCGATGTAGATGCCGACGTGGTGCAGGTCGCTGTAGAAGAACACCAGGTCGCCGGCGCGCAGATCCTGCCGCGACACGTGCGTGCCGGCGGTCCACTGGTCGCCGGTGTAGTGCGGGAGGCTGATGCCGACCTTCTGGTAGGCCCACATGACCAGCCCGGAGCAGTCGAACGAGCTCGGGCCCGCGGCTCCCCAGACATAGGGCTTGAGCTGCTGCGTCAGCGCCCACTTGGTGGCCTCGGCGGCCTTGCCGTCCCCGGGGATCGGAATGTCGATCTTCGTGGCCCGGCCACCGGTGTTGCCCGCCTGCGACAGCGCCCGCCTGAACAGCGTGCTCTCGGTCTTGGCGACCAGCTTGCGGATCTTGTCGCGCTGCGTGGAGAGGTCGGAGACCAGCTTGTTCACCTCGGCCTCGCGCGCCTTGGCGCCGGCCTTGGCGCGCTCGGCGACGTCCATCGCCTTGGCGATGCGCGCGACCTCCTCCCCCTGCTGCATCTGCAGGGCGTAGGTGGTGGCGGCCCGGTTGAGATAGCCGTCGGGGTCGCCCGACATGGCCAGGGCGAGTGAGGAGCCGATGCCGCCGAGCATGTAGGCGTCCTGCGCGTACTGGCCCGCCTTCAGGCGCTTCTGCTCCAGGTCGGCGTGGCTCTTCTCCAGCGTCTTGTTGGCGAGCTCGGCCGAGCGCCGCGCCTGCTTGAGGCGTTCGCGCTGCCCGTTGAACTGCTCGGTGAGCGACTCGATCTCCTCGTAGTGGCGCTCGACCTGGTTCTTGAGCTCGTTGAGGCTCGGCTTGGGCTCGGCGGTGGCCGCGACCAGCGGCGAGCCGAACGTGACGGCCGTCAGGGTCACCGCGACCATGGCGATCCGGCGTGGCACCCGCAGGGCGCCGCCTCCCAGCAGGGCCCGAGGGCCCCGTTCGCGGGGACGGGCATGTCTGCCCACGGTCGGTCCAGGCGTGCGCCCAGGTCGCACCAACGAACTCCTCTCCTCGGCCGCCTACCGGGTTAGCTGACGGGTTCGGGCGGAGTAGCCCTACCGGCCGCACGGGCCGCGGGGGAACCGCGACACCCCGCTGCTCGGATTCACCCCAGGGCCGGCTCACCGGAGGGTGACCTCCCGCGTCCGGCCTTTGGGTCCCCGGTTCCCGCCGCCTTCGAGGGCGGCCGGGATTAGGCGGGCCGGACACCGCTTCCCGATGACCGGCATTGAGGCTGGACACTAGTGCAGGCAAGGTTCCTGCTCAACCAGAACTGCGATTTCTGTTGAGGTTTGACAACCGGGCCGTCACGGCGAGATCACGGCGTCACGCCGATCACGGCGGCCTCATCGGGCTTCCCGGATCACTTCGGACACCTCAGTCGCAGGTCCGGGGCCGGGGCCGTAGCGAGCTGTTGGCAACATCAGCCGATAGCGCGCTATTCGGACTGGCCGGGTTCGGACCGCTACTTTGCGCGAAGGAAACCTGGTGTCGCGGTTTTCGGTCAGACCGATAACCCCTGGTTCCCGCCCGTGCGACCGCTCCCGCGCGGCGGCGCGGCGGGCGGATACGCTAGCCGGTCATGGAGCAGGTCGCGGTGTCCCCGCCCGCCGGAGGCACGCTCGTCGTCCGGCGAGCACGCACCGCCGACGTCCGCGCCGTCGGGCGGCTGGTCGACACCTACTCCGGAGACGGGCCGCGCCTCCTGCGCAAGTCCCTGGTCACCCTCTACGAGACCGTCCAGGAGTTCTGGGTCGCCGAGCTGGACGGCCACGTGGTGGGCTGCGGGGCCCTGCACGTGCTCTGGGAGGACCTCGCCGAGATCCGCACCGTCGCCGTCGACGAGGGGCGCAGGGGTCTGGGCATCGGCCACAAGATCGTCGACGCGCTCATCGGCACCGCTCGCGAGCTCGGCGTGCGGCGGGTGTTCTGCCTGACCTTCGAGGTCGAGTTCTTCGGAAGGCACGGTTTCGTACCGATTCAGGGCACTCCGGTGTCGCCTGAGGTGTACGCCGAGTTGCTCGACTCCTACGATGAGGGCGTCGCGGAGTTCCTGGACCTGGACCACGTCAAGCCGAACACTCTGGGCAACGAGCGCATGATCCTTCACCTGAAACCGCGATCTTGACGGCCAGGACGACGGAATGGAAAGGTGACTGTTGATGCCAGTGTCGCTACGTTGGGCAACACCACAGCATGTGTGTCTGACATATGCCGCATGCGAAGCTGAAGTGAGGTGACACGGTGAGCACCGGACAGCCGCCGTACCCACGCGACGAGTCGGACGACGATCAGGCGTCATCCGGATCTGCGCACTATGGGCAGCACAGCGATCGGCCCGCACCCGGCGTCGATCCGGAGGTGACAGTCGTCCACCGCCCCCAGCAGTCGCCTGAGCACGGCCAGCAGTCTTACGGGCAGAGCCAGACATACGGGCAGCAGCAGCCGTACGGCCAGCAGGGCGGGTACGGACAGCAGGGTGGCACGGGCGCCTACGGCCAGGGATACTCCCAGCAGTCGCAGGGCCAGCAGCAGTACGGGCAGCAGGGCTACGGCCAGCAGCCCGGGTACGACCAGCAGCAGCAGTACGGCCAGCAGGCCTACGGTCAGCAGCAGTACGGCCAGCAGCCGGCGCAGCCGGGTTACGGCCAGCAGCCCGGCTACGAGCAGCAGCCCGGGTACGACCAGCAGCAGCAGTACGGCCAGCAGGCCTACGGTCAGCAGCCGGGCTACGGCCAGCAGCCCGGGTACGACCAGCAGCAGCAGTACGGCCAGCAGGCCGGCTACGGCCAGCAGCAGGGTTACGGTCAGCAGCCGGGCTACGGCGCGCAGGGGTACGGCCAGCAGCAGTACGGCCAGCAGGACCCCTCGCAGCCCGACTACGGCCAGCAGCCCTACGGGGCGCCGGCGTACGGCCAGCCGGGTTACGGCCAGGCGCAGTACGGGGCGCAAGGCATCCAGGGCGTCCAGCCTCCGGGCGCGCCCGCGCCGCTCGCCGAGTGGTGGCAGCGCCTGGTGGCGCGGATCATCGACGGCGTGATCCTCGTCATTCCGACTCTGATCCTCACGGCGATCATCACCGCCGTGGTCGTGACGCAGGCGAACTTCGACCCGACGACCGGTGTCATCACGGAGCCGGGCGGCGTGTTCCTGGCCGACCTGATCGTCGCGGTGCTGGTCACGCTGATCTACGTCGCGTACGAGTACTTCATGCTCAAGCAGCGCGGCCAGACGGTCGGCAAGATCGTCATGGGCATCAAGGTCGTGCCGGTCGGCGGCGCGCTCACGGCCGAGGGGCTTCCCTCCGACGTCGTCGCCAAGCGGGCGGGCGTGCTGTTCGGGCCGCAGATCCTGCGCTGGATCCCGATCCTCGGCTGGGTCGCCAGCGTCTTCTCGCTCGTCAACGTGCTCTGGCTGCTGTGGGACAAGCCGCTCCACCAAGCCCTGCACGACAAGGTCGCGAAGACCGTCGTGGTGAAGATCAAGTAACGCTGAGACAGCGGTCCCGCGGGGCCGGAGGGCGACGCCCTCCGGCCCCGTTCGCGTGTGACCGTCCGGGGGGTCCGGGGGTCGGCGCCTCTCCGGAACGCCTCCCGGAGGCCGCCGGAGGGCAGCACAGTGTCTGCCACGGGGGTCCTCATCCGACACCTTGGCGGCGATGTGGGGGAACCGGATACGGGCCTACCGCTATGTGCGATAGGAACCGTGCCATGAAGCGCACCGTTGTTCGCCTTTGGCGAACGAGGATCACGTGACGCCGGGCGAGCCCTCCGGCGTCTCCCCCCGCGGCCACCCCGCGCCGCCCCCCGGGGGCCGCGCCGCCGCTCTCAGGGCCGCGGGTGTCTGAACCCTCGCGGCCGGTCCGGAGCGACCCTCATTCCCCGGCCGGCACGGATTCTCCGGACGGTTCCCGGCATTCTGTCGCCGATGCGCGGGCCTTCGTTCTTCCGCCGTCGCACGCCCTTTCGCGTCCAGCCGGCGCCGGTTGGCCGCGTCGCCTGCCGCCCGGAAATCGCCGGAGGGGTGGCGGTCGAGGGGTGACGCGTGCGGTCCCCCGGCGCGCGCCGCGGGTTGAACTTCAGCCCCTACGGCGGCCGGGAATTCGGCCCTGGCCGTGGTACACGGGCGAGGTTTCACCCGCCCGCGGAACGCCGCTTCGGCCCGTATGGCGCGCGGGAAGTATGCGCCGCAATACCACGGACGACCGGTCCGCCGCCGAGAAGACGTGAAGATCCGGGATACCGGATCGGCCGCTGGCCCCCATGAAAGCTTCAATGTGATGAAGCGTTCATCCGTCTCCCCTGGTGAAGCTTCTCCGTGACATTCCGAACGCCGGAAGACCCGACTGCGTCTTCCCGGCCCTGCCGGGTGCGCTAATCACCTGGGCGGCCGGTTACGGACGGAGAGCCAACAACCCGCCGATCGGCGTTGTGCTCACGGCCGCCCCGAGATCAGCTTTTTCGGCGCCGCCGTGCCCGCAGGCCCTCCGGGCGGCTGTTTTCGAGGAGGATCGGCATTACCGGGCCATCCGGTAAGGCCGCTGGAGAGACGGCGATAAGCCTGGAACGGTCCTTCGGCGGCTTAGGCGGCCCTCCCCGCAACGCCCGCTGACCTCCTGTGGGGATAGAGTCGGATCCTGACTCCCCGATCAGGCAACCGTGGTACGGGCCGAGGGGGGCCCGTGTGACAATTAACGCGGGAGGCCGGCTGAATGCCACCCCGCGTGGAGCGAGGATCAATGAACGATGTATTGTCCGCGTTGATACCGCCGATGGTTGTGACCGCGGTGGTCATCTACGCCGTCGTGAAGCTGGTTCGTTCGGAGGCGGAGGCTCGGAGGCGGGCGGCCGAACCCGCCGACAAGTCCTCGGAGGCTTCTTCCGGCTGACCCGGCCGGCGCCCGCACCGGCGGTCTGAATCCACCCGCATCCTGAATTGTCAGCAGGGGTTGCCGGGTATATGTTTAGCTGGCGAAAGAACAATGCTCTGCGAAAGGATTGCCAGATGGCCACGCAGATCCAGAAGATACTCATCGACGACCTCGATGGTGGCGAGGCCAGTGAGACTGTCACCTTCGCACTTGATGGCTCCACTTACGAGATTGACCTGAGCGGCGACAACGCCAAGAAGCTGCGCGACGCGCTTTCCTCTTTCGTCTCCAGCGCGCGAAGGTCTGAGAACGCTCCGAGCCGGGGCCGCAAGCGCGGCGGTGGACAGCGCCCCTCCCGGGAAAAGAGCTCGGAGATCAGGGCGTGGGCCAAGGCACACGGCATCTCCGTGAGTGAGCGGGGTCGTATTGCCTCCTCCGTGGTGGAGCAGTACGAAGCGGCACACTGACGGAGGTTTGTGATCAACGGCCGTGGCGGCGAGCCCCCCTCAATCGCCGCCATAGCCGCATGATCCGGTTATGCGGGTTGTGATCGTCCGGCGCGCGGCCCGGGGGTTCACGGAAACGGCAAAGTCAAACGTCGTTCGCTTCGGGCGTAGCGGGAACATGTGGGCCCCCAACGGTAGTTGGATGGAGCGTGAACGCCCTGCTCCCGGGGAACGTCTCTCTGTCTAGAGCGGTCACCGGTCGGGGCTAGCATGCGGATGCGGCGGGCCCGGATATCCCGAGCTGCCTGGCCGCTCTGTGAGGAGCGACGAGATGTTCGAAAGGTTCACTGACCGCGCACGGCGTGTTGTCGTCCTGGCCCAGGAAGAGGCCCGGATGCTCAACCACAACTACATCGG
>NZ_JARWAC010000072.1 GCF_029846175.1 Sphaerisporangium sp. TRM90804
CCGCCCGCTGGCCCCGTCGATCGCGGTGTAGGTCAGCCGCCCGTCGGGCATCACCCCGTACACCGACGCCGTCCCCTTCGGCCCGCTGACGTACGGCAGGATGGTGTTGACGATGATCTGCGCGTCGCCGGCCTGCACCTGGTAGCGGTCAGGGTAGGCCGACACCTGCACGGCCTGGGCCACCTCGCCGACCGGCGCGGTCCGCCAGCTGTTGTTCGGGTAGAGCCTGACCATCTTGTCGAGGAAGGCGTTGGTGGCCCACGTCGGGCTGAGGCGCTGGGCCCGGGTCCCCCACGAGGCGCGCTGCTGGAACAGGCCCAGGCTGTCGTGGTCGACCTCCTCGCTGATGTTCTGGATGCTCGTCTCCACGATGACCGTGGCCATGGCGATCACCGCCGCTCGCGAGTCCAGCCCGCGGTCCTTCACCGCCTTGGTCACCATGCGGGCGCAGGAGACGCGGTAGGCGGACATGTAGCCGCGCATCTTCGCCTTGAGGGTGCCGTTGAGCTGGTTGGCCAGCGTCGTGTCGGTCGAGGTGGTGCCGCTGGGGTCGCACGCGGCGAGCTGGTAGGCGGCGCTGACGTCAGCCGCCGTGGTGGGGCGCGGCTCCGGGGCGGCCATCGCGGGGTGCGCCGTGGCCGACAGGCCGAAGATGGTGACGACCGCCACGGCCGTGAGGCCGGTACGGGACACGAGTGTTCTGAACATGGGAGAGCCCTTCACACAGATTCGGCCGCTACCGGCCGGTACATGGGTTTCGGCGGGTTGTCAGCGGACGGTGTTGGGCTGGGCGGACAGGAGGGTTTGGGTCCAGCCGGTGGTGTCGACGGCGGTTTGGCCGGTG
>NZ_JARWAC010000073.1 GCF_029846175.1 Sphaerisporangium sp. TRM90804
CCGTCACGGCGGCCTGACCGGTGGAGATCCACTCCCCCAGCAGCAGCTCCCGCTCGGCCGGATCCAGCACCGGCAACAACCCCAGCCGGCGCCCCGGATCGGCGACCGCTCCGGCCAGCAACCGGCGCAACCGCTCCACCAGCACGACCACCGACGACCGATCGAACAGATCCGTGCTGAACTCCACCAGCCCGTCCACACCCGCCACACCGGGACGCTCGGTCAAGCTCAGGAACAGGTCGAAACGTGACGTGCGGGTGCGGGGCACCTCGGTCGGGCTGAGCGTGAGGCCGGGGGCGCGGAGATCGGGCCGGGGGGTGTTCTGGACGGCGAGGGAGACCTGGAACAGCGGGTGATGGGCCATCGACCTGGCCGGGTTGAGCACCTCCACCAGGTGCTCGAACGGCACGTCCTGATTGGCGTACGCCTCCAGCGCGGTCTCGCGCACCCGACCCACCAACTCCGCGAACGACGGCTCCCCCGAAGTGTCGGTCCGCAACACCAGCGTGTTGACGAAGAAGCCGACCAGATCGTGCAGGGCCTCGTCGGTGCGGCCGGCGATGGGCACGCCGACCGGTACGTCGGTTCCCGAGCCCATGCGGGTGAGCAGCGCGGCCAGCCCCGCCTGCACGACCATGAACACGCTGGCGTTCAGCTCCCGTGCCAGCCGCGCCAACCCCGCGTGCAGGCTCGCATCCCACTCGAACGTGAACACATCACCCCGATACGAAGCCACCGCCGGACGCCCACGATCAACCGGCAACACGATCTGCTCCGGCAACCCCGCCAACCGCTCCCGCCAGTACGCGACCTGAGGCCCCAACCG
>NZ_JARWAC010000074.1 GCF_029846175.1 Sphaerisporangium sp. TRM90804
GTGTCGTGGGGGCGGGCGCCTGGCCGAGGGGTGGGCACTCTGGCCGGTGGGGCGGTTCGCCGTGGTGGAGGGCTTGCGGTGGGGGAGCCCTGCCGGGGGGTGGTCACCCGGGCGATGGTGTTCGTCGGGCGGTGTGACCGGTTCGTGTGGTGGGCGGATCTCGGGGGGCGGATGTTCGGGGGTGGGTGTTCGGGGGTGGGTGTCGGGTGGTTGTGGTTTCGGGTGGTGTGCGGGTGTCTGTCGGTTGGTCCCGGCTGTCGGTTAGTCCCAGGTGGTGCCGGGGGTGCGGCGGGGGGTGGCGGCGGGGGCGAGGGCGGTGGTGGTGGTGTTCATTTCGGTGTCTCTTTTCTGGGAGGTTTTGGTTTTTGTTTTCGGTGTTTGTTCGGCGGTTTGTTTGTTAGTCCCAGGTGGTGCCGGGGGTGCGGCGGGGGGTGGCGGCGAGGGCGACGTTGGCGGTGGCGGCGGGGGCGGTGGTGGTGGCGTTCATTTCGTTTCTCTTTTCTGGTGAGTTTTTGTTTTCTGCTTGCAAGAACAACTCTGCGGGATCGGGATCCCGCGAACCAGAACTTGGCGCGGCAGCAAGTTGCCCGCCGTTGGCCACTTGCTGCCACCCACCCGCTGGACCCGTCGGGAAACGTTGTTTTACCAGGTCAGTGCAGGTGTTTCGAGGCGTGGAGCATGGGTGTCACGGCCCGATCCGGCCATGAGGGAGCGGGCCCGTCGAAGATCTTTTTCCCGGCGGGCGCGCGGCGGGTCGTCAATGCCGCGCGCGAGCGGTTCCGCGCCTCAGGACGGCCCGGACGCGGGCATG
>NZ_JARWAC010000075.1 GCF_029846175.1 Sphaerisporangium sp. TRM90804
GACGCGGGTTCGGTGGTGAACACGGCGGTGGCCTCGGGTACTCCGCCGACGGGGCCTGCGGTGAGTTCGGATCCGTCGACCGCGACGGTGACGATCGGGTCCGACCCGGGTCTGTCGTTGCTGAAGACGGCGACCCCGAATGCGGTGGCGGCGGCCGGTCAGTCGATCTCCTACTCATACAGGGTGGTGAACAGCGGTAACACGACGCTGACCGGGGTGGGCGCGGCGGACACGTCGTTCTCGGGCACCGGGACGCCGCCGGTGGTCACGTGCCCGGTGACGACCCTCGCCCCACAGGCGTCCACGACGTGCACGGGCACGTACGTGGTGACCCAGGCCGACATCGACGCCGGTTCGATCGTGAACACGGCGGTGGCCTCCGGCACCCCGCCCACGGGGCCGGCCGTGACCTCCGTCCCGTCCACGGTGACGGTCACCGGAGTGACGGCCCCCGCGCTGTCGTTGTTGAAGACGGCCTCCCCGAGCACGGTGGTGGCAGCCGGCCGAGTGATCACCTACTCGTACAGGGTGGTGAACAGCGGTAACACGACGCTGACCGGGGTGGGCGCGGCGGACACGTCGTTCTCGGGCACCGGGACGCCGCCGGTGGTCACGTGCCCGGTCACCACGCTCGCCCCGCAGGCGGCCACGACGTGTACGGGCTCGTACGTGACGACGCAGGCTGATGTGGACGCGGGTTCGGTGGTGAACACGGCGGTCGCGTCGGGTACTCCGCCGACGGGGCCTGCGGTGAGTTCGGATCCGTCGACGGCGACGGTGAC
>NZ_JARWAC010000076.1 GCF_029846175.1 Sphaerisporangium sp. TRM90804
CCAGCTTGGGAATGCAGCCTGGGGCGCTTCCTTTCCCTCGGAAAGAGCTCTCCCCGCGGGAGGCTTTGGCAGTGTGCACACCCCCAGCCCCTAAGCCCTCTGCAAGGACGCCTGGCTCCTAGGTCCGAAGGGAAGGCGAGAGCTGAGCTGAGGCACCAGTCAGGCACCACTCACGGCTCCCACACTCCCGCAGCCTGCTCCTTCCCGGGCGCGAACGCTAGAAGCTGGGCAGGGCTTGGGGAGGCTCGCCCAGCACAGAGCAGCCTCTCGGCCGGGGCTCTGTGCTATCGCGCCTGGGCGCAGAGCTGGAGCTCCGCCGGTGTGGAAGCTCACTCGGTCCTTCCCAGTACAGGCTTGCAAGCACCCGCCGGCAGCCAGCCTCTTCTCTCCCGCGTTCCGGGCATTGGGCTCCAAACCTGGGACCAAAGTACTGCCCGGAGCTCACTGATCATGGGCTGGTTCCCCTGCGCTGCGGCTGTGCTAGGGAGCCCAAACGCACAGGGGAAGCCCGCACAGCACATCCACCTGCCTCTAGGCGGGAGGACAGCTCCAGGGAAGGCCCGGTCTGGCAGGCGCTTTCTGGGCACAAACGGAGCAACACTCTGGCTGTGGAGCTGCCTCCCCAAGCCAGGGGCACCGGGACCCTGATTCCCTCCGTGCGGCGCTTAGTCTGGGCGGGGAAGCCCCAGCTTGGGAATGCAGCCTGGGGCGCTTCCTTTCCCTCGGAAAGAGCTCTCCCCGCGGGAGGCTTTGGCAGTGTGC
>NZ_JARWAC010000077.1 GCF_029846175.1 Sphaerisporangium sp. TRM90804
GGGGTGTGCGGCCGGATGTGCTGGTGGGTCATTCGATCGGTGAGTTGGCGGCGGCGCATGTGGCCGGGGTGTTCTCGCTTGGCGATGCGGCGCGGCTGGTGGTGGCGCGTGGCCGGTTGATGCAGGAGTTGCCCTCCGGTGGAGTCATGGTCGCGATCCAGGCGACCGAGCAGGAGATCACCCCGTGGTTGTCGGAGGGGGTGTCGCTTGCGGCCGTCAACGGCCCGCAGGCCGTTGTCGTCTCCGGGGTGGCTTCGGAGGTGGAACACGTCCGGGACGGGTTCGAGAAGCTGGGCCGCCGGGTGTCGCGGCTGGCGGTCTCCCACGCCTTCCACTCGATCCTCATGGAGCCGATGCTGGACGACTTCGCCGCCGTGGCCGGGCAGGTCACCTACCAGGAACCGCAGATCCCCGTTGTCTCCACGGTGACCGGCCAAATCGCCGACCTGACGGACCCCGCCTACTGGGTGAACCAGGTCCGCAAGCCGGTCCGGTTCGCGGACGCCGTCCGGCACGTTCACGCCCAGGGTGTGACCCGGCTGGTCGAGGTCGGTCCGGACGCGGTGCTCACCGGCATGGCAGCCCAGTGCCTGGAGTCCGACGAGACCTTGTCGCGGCCGGATCAGAGCGTGCTGCCGTCGGAGCAGGCGGTGTCGGGGGCCGATGGAACCGTGCTGGTGGCGGCGCAGCGGCGTAACCGTCCGCAGGCGCACACGCTGGTGTCGGCGCTGGGTGAGCTGCATGTCGC
>NZ_JARWAC010000078.1 GCF_029846175.1 Sphaerisporangium sp. TRM90804
CCTCTGCGGGGAGTGCGGCCAGTTGGCGGGTCCAGTACCCGAGCTGGCGGGCAAGGCGGCTGTCGGGCCGGTCCTGCTCGCCCAGCACCTCCCGCTGCCACAACGCGTAGTCGGCGTACTGCACCGGCAACCCGGTGAAGGCGGGAGCCCGACCGGCGAGTCGCGCCTCGTACGCCGCCATCAGGTCGCGGGACAGCGGCGCGAACGACCAGGCGTCGGTCACTATGTGGTGGAACACCACCACCAGGACGTGGTCTCCGCCCGCCACCGGCCACAGTCGTGCCCACACCGGCACCTGCTCGGCCAGGTCGAACCGGTGCCCGGCGGCCTCGTCCAGCGCGGCCTGCACCTGCTCCTCCGCCAGCGGGGCCCCCACCGCCAGGAGTGGCCCGACCTCCTCCACCGGCAGCACCCGCTGATACGGCGCGCCCTCGAACTCGGGGAACACCGTCCGCAACGCCTCATGCCGGGCCACCACATCACCCAGCGCCGCCCGTAACGCCTCCACGTCCAGCTCGCCACGCAGCCGCAGCGCCCATGGCATGTTGTAGGTCGCGCTCGGGCCCTCCAGCCGGTGCAGGAACCACAACCGCCGCTGCGCGAACGACAACGGCACCCGCTCCGGACGCTCCCGCCGACCCAAAGCCAGCTGGACCTCACCACCCTGGT
>NZ_JARWAC010000009.1 GCF_029846175.1 Sphaerisporangium sp. TRM90804
CCCGGCGGGCGCGCGGCGGGTCGTCAATGCCGCGCGCGAGCGGTTCCGCGCCTCAGGACGGCCCGGACGCGGGCATGGCGAAGAACGCCGGAGGGCGATGCCTTAATGCGGATGCGACGCCTGAAGAATGAAAAGGCGGTTTACGTGGCCGGTCTTTCTTTTCTTCTCGCGGGAGGTGTTCGTCGCCGCCCGGCGCCGAGGGCTCAGCGTGCGGGAGGGGGCTCCGGCGGGGTGAGCATGGCCTGGGTGGCCTCCCGGACGATGTCGCGCATGGCGCGCTCGGCGGCCTCGGGGTCGCCGGCCTGCACGGCCTGGGCCACCTCGGCGTGCCAGCGGATGGCCGCCGGTTCGGGGCGGGCGGGCATGAGGTGGTGGCGGGTGCGGCCGGCGAGCACCTCGGCGACCACGTCGGTGAGCGCGGCGAGCATCTCGTTGCCCGAGGCCTCCAGCACCGTGCGGTGGAAGGCGATGTCGGCCTCCAGGTAGGCCTCCAGCTCGCCGGCCTTGCCGTGCACGGCCATGCGCATCACCGCGCCGGTGAGCGTGCCGCACTGCTCGGGGGTGGCGTTGCGCGCGGCCAGGGCGGCCGCCACCGGCTCGACCCCGCGGCGCAGCTCGCCCAGCGACAGCAGCAGCTCGTCGCGGTCGGGGCCGGCCAGCCGCCACCGGATGATCCGGGGGTCGAACAGGTGCCAGGCCGCCCGCGCGGCCACGGTGACGCCGACGCGGCGGCGGCTGCTGACCAGCCCCATCGACTCCAGGACGCGGATCGCCTCGCGGATCACCGACCGCGACACCCCGTAGCGGCCTTCCAGCCGGTCGGTGCTCAGCACATGGCCGGGGGGCAGGGCGCCGGAGGTGATCGAGGCGCCGAGATCGTCCAGGACGCTGCCGTGCAGTCCGGAACTGGTCCGGTCATTGCCTGCCACGGTCGCCAATCTTCCCACGATTGCCAGCCGATCCCACCCAAGCCGCGAAAAAGTCTGATTAATCGGGTGTTACCCCTTGATTAAGGCTGATTATTCGTGGCACCCTTGCGGGCAGTCCGCGTCCGAGAGGCAGACCAGGATGAGCGCCACCGAACCCCCGACCCCCACTCCCCCGGCGTCCGGCGGTCAAACGCCCGCGCCCCCGCTGCTGGTCGTCATGGGCGTGAGCGGCTCGGGCAAGACGACCGTGGGCCAGGCGATCAGCCAGAGCCTGGGCCTGCCGTTCGCCGACGCCGACGACTTCCACAGCCCCGAGAACATCGCCAAGATGAGCGCCGGCGTCCCGCTGGAGGACGCCGACCGCCTGCCCTGGCTGCGCGCGGTCGGCCGCTGGCTGGGCGAGCACGCCGCCACCGGCGGCGTGGCGGGCTGCTCGGCGCTCAAGCGCTCCTACCGCGACATCCTGCGCGAGTCGGCGCCGGGAGCGACCTTCGTCCACCTGCACGGCGACCCGGAGCTCATCCGGCGGCGCGTGGCCGCACGCGAGGGGCACTTCATGCCCACCTCGCTGCTCGACTCCCAGCTGGCCACCCTGGAGCCCCTGGGCCCCGACGAGCGCGCCGTGCTGCTCGACTTCGCCAAACCGGTGCCGGAGCTGGTGCGCGACTACCTGGCCGCGGCCCAGGAGGACCCCCAGACCGTCACGGCCGCCGGCGCGACCCCGAAGGACCAGGCCGGCCCCCCGGCCGGAGAGTGACATGACCCCCGCGACCCTCGCCCTGGCACCGCCCGAGGTGGCGCTGTCCAGCGGCCGCCTGCTGCCTGCCGCGCTCATCGGCATCGCGCTGATCGTCGTGCTGATCACGCGGTTCAAGATGCACCCGTTCCTGGCCCTGACGCTCGGCTCGCTGACCGTCGGCGCCGTCGCCGGGCTGCCGATGGCCGACGCGATCTCCAGCTTCACCGACGGGTTCGGCAGCACCGCCGCCGGCGTCGGCACCCTGATCGCGCTGGGCGCGATGTTCGGCAAGCTGCTGGCCGACTCCGGCGGCGCCGACGAGATCGTCGACACCATCGTGGGCCGCTCCAGCGCCCGGTCGCTGCCCTGGGCGATGGCCGCGGTCGGCGCTCTCATCGGCCTGCCGATGTTCTTCGAGATCGGCCTCGTGCTGCTCATGCCGGTCATCTTCCTGGTGGCCCGCCGCTCGGGGCTGTCGCTGATCCGGGTGGGCATCCCGGCGCTGGCCGGCCTGTCGGTCATGCACGGCCTGGTCCCCCCGCACCCCGGGCCGCTGGTCGCCATCGACGCGCTCAAGGCCGACCTCGGCCTCACCCTGGGCCTGGGCGTGCTGGTGGCCATCCCCACCGTCGCCATCGCCGGGCCGCTGTTCGCCCGCTACGCCGCGCGCTGGGTCGACGTCCCGGCGCCGGAGCTGTGGGACGGGCGGCGGGTGGAGGACGAGGGGGCCGAGGGGGCCGGGCAGGCCCGGCGGCCGTCGTTCGCGGTGACGGTGGCCACCGTGCTGCTGCCGGTCGTGCTGATGATGGGCAAGGCCCTGGCCGACCTGCTCACCGCCGAGGGCAGCCCCGCCCGCTCGGTGCTGGACTTCCTGGGCACGCCGCTGGTGGCGCTGCTGATCGCCGTCATCGTCGCGATCTTCACGCTGGGCCGGGGCGCGGGCATGGACGGGCGGGCGATCACCACCTCGATCGAGCGGTCCCTGCCGCCGATCGCCGGCATCCTGCTCATCGTGGCGGCCGGCGGCGGCTTCAAGCAGACCCTGGTCGACACCGGCATCGGCAAGCTGGTCGCCGACTGGGTGCAGGGCAGCGGCCTGTCGGTGCTGCTGCTGGCCTGGCTGGTCGCGGTGATGATCCGCCTGGCCACCGGGTCGGCGACGGTGGCCACGGTCACCGCCTCGGGCATCCTGGCGCCGCTGGTCACCACGCTGGACACCGGGGAGACCTCCCTGCTGGTGCTGGCCATCGGCGCGGGGTCGCTGTTCTTCTCCCACGTCAACGACGCCGGATTCTGGCTGGTGAAGGAGTACTTCGGGCTCAGCGTCGGCCAGAACCTCAAGACCTGGTCGGCGATGGAGACGGTCATCTCGGTGGCCGGACTGGTGTTCGTCCTGCTGCTCAGCCTGTTCCTGTAGCCCCGCGCGCCGGTCCGGTACCGTCCGGGCTCGCGGCCTTCGCCGTGTTACGCGGGACCCTTTGCGGGTTTGTAGGGTGTTATCGCAATCAACGTCGGAATGAGGCGAGGCCGGTGGAGATCGAGCAGACGGCGCTGCCGGGCATCGGGCTCAAGCACGAGTTCACCACGCACTCCGGGCGCAGGATCGCGGTGGTCTCCCACCGCACCGGCCGCCGGGACGTGGTGATCTACGACCGGCACGACCCCGACCGGGCGTGCGAGGCGATCCAGCTCAACGACGAGGAGGCCGACGCCCTGGTGGAACTGCTCGGCGCCCCCCGCATCGTCCAGCGGCTCAACGCCCTGCACCGCGAGGTCGAAGGGCTGGTCAGCGTGCAGATACCCATCGCCCCCGGCTCCCCCTACGGCGAACGCCCGATGGGCCAGGCCCGCGTGCGCACCCGCACCGGCGCCTCCATCGTGGCGATCGTGCGCGGCGGGCAGGTACACGCCAGCCCCACCCCCGACTTCCCCCTGGCCGAAGGCGACGTGGTGGTCGTCGTCGGCAGCCCCGAGAGCACCGCCGCCGTCGCCGACATCCTCGCCAACGGATAGGCCGGCGTGCACTCTGCGTTCCTCTTCATCGAGCTCGGCGGCATCATCCTCGGCCTGGGCGTGCTCGGAGCGCTGGCCCTGCGCGCCGGCATCTCCCCGATCCCGCTGTACCTGCTGGCCGGGCTGGCGTTCGGCACCGGCGGCATCCTGCCGCTGGCCACCAGCGAGGAGTTCATCGCGGTGGGCGCCGAGCTCGGCGTCGTGCTGCTCCTGCTGGTCCTGGGACTGGAATACAGCGCCGGCGAACTGGTGACCAGCCTGCGCGGCAACGCGCGCGGCGGCCTGGTCGACCTGCTGCTGAACGCCGCCCCCGGCGCCGTCGCCGCGCTGCTGCTCGGCTGGGGGCCGATCGCCGCGGTGGCGATGGCCGGGGTCACCTACGCCACCTCCTCCGGCATCACCGCCAAGGTGCTGTCGGACCTGGGGTGGATCGGCAACCGCGAGACCCCGGTGGTGCTGTCGCTGCTGGTGTTCGAGGACCTCACCATGGCGCTGTACCTGCCGGTGCTCACCGCGATCCTGGCCGGGGTCAGCCTGCTGGGCGGCGCGGTGACGGTCGCCGTCGCGCTGGCGGCGGTCAGCGTGGTGCTGCTGATCGCCCTGCGCTACGGCCGGGTGATCGAGGCGTTCGTGGCCAGCCCCAACTCCGAGGTGCTGCTGCTGAAGGTGGTGGGCCTGGCGCTGCTGGTGGCCGGCGTGGCCCAGCAGCTGCAGGTCTCGGCCGCGGTGGGCGCGTTCCTGGTGGGCATCGCCCTGTCGGGCGAGCTGGCCCACGAGGCCCGCGCCCTGCTCAGCCCGATCCGCGACCTGTTCGCGGCGGTGTTCTTCGTCTTCTTCGGCCTGCAGACCGACCCGGCCGCGATCTTGCCCATGGCCGGCATCGCGGCGCTGCTGGCGGTGATCAGCATGGCCACCAAGCTGGGCACCGGCGTGTACGCCGCGCGGCGCGCGGGGATCGCGCGCGCCGGGCAGCTGCGCGCCGGCGTCGCGCTGATCCCGCGCGGGGAGTTCAACATCGTCATCGCCGGCCTGGCCGTGGCGGCGGGCGTCCACCCCGACCTGGGCCCGCTGGCCGCCGGATACGTGCTGATCCTGGCCGCGTTCGGGCCGCTGGCCGCGCGCCTGCTGCAGCCGCTGATCGACTTCGCCGTCCGGCGCACCTCCCCGGAGGCGCCCGCCTCCTAGTGCGGCCAGGTCCAGTCGCTGATCTCGGCCGGGTCCTCGCCGTGCTCGCGGGTGTGCAGGCGGGCGCGCACGCGGGCGTCGGTCATCTCCTGCCGCAGGTGGGCGCAGCGTTCGGCCAGGCCCGGGACGCGGTCGATGACGTCCAGGACCAGGTGGAAGCGGTCGATGTCGTTCATCATCGCCATGTCGAACGGCGTGGTGGTGGTGCCCTCCTCCTTGTAGCCGCGCACGTGCAGGTTGGCGTGGCCGCGGCGGCGGTAGGTGAGGCGGTGCACCAGCCAGGGGTAGCCGTGGAAGTTGAAGATGACGGGCTTGTCGGTGGTGAACAGGGCGTCGTAGGCGGCGTCGGACAGGCCGTGGGGGTGTTCGGAGGGCTGCTGGAGCCGCATCAGGTCCACGACGTTGACCACCCGCACCTTCAGCTCGGGCAGGTGGCGGCGCAGCAGGTCGGCCGCGGCCAGGGTCTCCAGGGTGGGCACGTCCCCGGCGCAGGCGAGCACGACGTCGGGCTCGTCTCCGGCGTCGGTGGAGGCCCAGGGCAGGATGCCCAGGCCCCGGGTGCAGTGCAGGACGGCCTCCTCCATGGTCATCAGGTCCAGCACCGGCTGCTTGCCGGCGACGACGACGTTGACGTAGTCGCGCGAGCGCAGGCAGTGGTCGGCGACCGACAGCAGGGTGTTGGTGTCCGGCGGCAGGTAGACCCGCACCACGCTGGCCTTCTTGTTGACCACGACGTCCAGGAAGCCGGGGTCCTGGTGGGTGAAGCCGTTGTGGTCCTGGCGCCACACGTGCGAGCTGAGCAGGTAGTTCAGCGAGCCGACCGGGCGACGCCAGTGGATCTTCCGGGAGGCCTCCAGCCACTTGGCGTGCTGGTTGAACATGGCGTCCACGATGTGCACGAACGCCTCGTAGGAGTTGAACAGGCCGTGGCGGCCGGTGAGCAGGTAGCCCTCCAGCCATCCCTGGCACAGGTGCTCGCTGAGCACCTCCATCACCCGGCCGCCGGGCGAGAGGTTCTCGTCGGTGGGCAGCACCTGGGCCGACCAGGCCTTGTCGGTCGTCTCGTAGACGGCCGACAGCCGGTTGGAGGCCGTCTCGTCCGGGCCCATCAGGCGGAAGTTGTCGGGGTTGTCGGTGATGACGTCGCGTAGGAAGGCGCCCAGCACCCGGGTGGGCTCGGTGCTCGCGCCCGCCGGGGTCTTGACCTCCACGCCGTAGTCGCGGAAGTCGCGCAGGATCAGCGGCTTGAGCAGTTCGCCGCCGTTGGCGTGCGGGTTGCCGCTCATGCGGCGCGGGCCGTGCGGCACCGTGGCGGTGATCTCGGCGACCGGGGCGCCGTCGGCGTCGAACAGCTCCTCTGGGCGGTAGGAGCGCATCCAGGCCTCCAGCATGGCCAGGTGCTCGGGGTTGTCGCGCACGCCGCTGAGCGGCACCTGGTGGGCGCGCCAGGTGCCCTCCACCGGCAGGCCGTCGACGTGGGCCGGGCCGGTCCAGCCCTTGGGGGTGCGCAGGACGATCATGGGCCACCGGTCGGACTCGCCGGCCTTGACCTCGGCGATCTGGTCGAACACCGTGTCCAGGGTGGCGGCCATGATCTCGTGGACGGCGCCGGGGTCGTCCCCGGCCACCAGGTGCGGGCGGTAACCGTAGCCCTCCATGAGGCCCAGCAGCTCGCGCTCGGGGATGCGCGCCAGCACGGTCGGGTTGGCGATCTTGTAGCCGTTCAGGTGCAGGATCGGCAGGACGGCGCCGTCGCGGGAGGGGTCGACGAACTTGGGGGAATGCCAGCTGGCGGCCAGCGGACCGGTCTCGGCCTCGCCGTCGCCGATGACGCAGGCCACCACCAGGCCGGGGTTGTCGAACGCGGCGCCGTGCGCGTGGGCCAGGGAGTAGCCCAGCTCGCCGCCCTCGTGGATCGACCCGGGGGTCTCCGGGGCGGCGTGGCTGGGGATGCCGCCGGGGAAGGAGAACTGGCGGAACAGCTTGCGCATGCCCTCCCGGTCCTGGGAGACCGAGGGGTAGACGCGCGAGTAGGTGCCCTCCAGCCAGGAGTGCGCGACCACGGCCGGGCCGCCGTGCCCGGGCCCGGCGACGTAGATCATGTCCTGGTCGCGGTCCCGGATCACCCGGTTGAGGTGGGCCAGGCAGAAGTTCAGGCCGGGCGTGGTGCCCCAGTGGCCCAGCAGGCGCGGCTTGATGTGCTCGGGCCGCAGCGGTTCGTCCAGCAGGGGGTTGTCCAGCAGGTAGATCTGGCCGACCGACAGGTAGTTGGCCGCCCGCCAGTAGGCGTCGACGCGCTTCAGCTCGCTCATGTCTAAGAGCGTTCCCGCACGGCGGGTGATATGCCAGGGACCTTGGTCCCGAAGGCTCAGCCGAGCGGCGCGGCGGCCGGCAGGCCGGCGTCCAGGGTGGCGGTGACCCGGCCGAGCACCTGGCGCAGCTGGGCGATCTCGCCGGCCTGCAGGCCGGTGGCGGCCAGGATGCGCTCGGGCACCAGGGCGGCGCGCGCCCGCAGGGCCGCGCCGTCGGCGGTCGGGCGCACCAGCACCGAGCGCTCGTCGGCGGTGCTGCGGCCGCGGGCCACCAGGCCCGCCGCCTCCAGCCGTTTCAGCAGCGGCGACAGGGTGCCCGAATCCAGGCGCAGCGCCGCGCCGAGCTCCTTGACGCTCAGCGGCTGCCGCTCCCACAGCACGAGCATCACCAGGTACTGCGGGTAGGTGAGGCCGAGGTCGCGCAGCTCGCGCCGGTAGACGCCGTCCAGGGCGCGGGAGGCGGCGTGCAGGGCGAAGCACAGCTGGGCCTCCAGCCGCATCATCCGCGGATCGGCGGGGTGTTCCTCCATGGGGACATCCTACCGCCTTGACTGCAGACAATTTAGTTGTGCACAATGTAGTTTGCCGAGCCATCGACGGAAAGTGCAGGAAGTCATGAACGCGCTCTACACCGCCATCGCCACCGCCTCGGGCCGGGACGGCCGCGCGGTCTCCTCCGACGGCCTGCTGGACGTCACCCTCACCCCGCCCAAGACCCTGGGCGGCAACGGCGAGGGCACCAACCCCGAGCAGCTGTTCGCCGCCGGGTACGCCGCCTGCTTCGCCAGCGCGGTCACCCTGGTCGCCCGGCACCGGAAGCTCGACGTCGCCGACGCCGCGGTCACCGCCGAGGTCTCCCTGGTCGCCGGGGAGCAGGGCCGGTTCGGGCTCGCCGTCGTCCTGCGCGTCGAACTGCCCGACGAGCTGCACGGGGAGACCGGCCGGGCGCTGGTGGAGGCCGCCCACCAGGTGTGCCCCTACTCCAACGCCACCCGCGGCAACATCCCGGTCGAGCTCGTCGTCGAGTGACCGCCCCGCGGCGCCGGCCGGCACGGGCCCGGGGAAAACCGATTGCGGAAACGTCGGTGAGGTTGGCTAGGGTTTGCCTCCGTGTCTGAGCAACCCCTCATCCACGCTCGTGGACTGGTCAAACGCTTCGGCGACTTCACCGCCGTCGACGGCATCGACGTCCAGGTGCGAGCCGGTGAGGCGTTCGGCTTCCTGGGCCCCAACGGCGCCGGCAAGTCCTCCACGATGCGCATGATCGGCTGTGTGTCCCTGCCGACCGCCGGCGAGCTGAGCATCCTGGGCATGGACCCCGCGCGCGACGGCACCCGCATCCGCGCCCGGCTCGGCGTCTGCCCGCAGCTCGACAACCTCGACCCCGACCTCAGCGTGCGCGAGAACCTCACCACCTACGCGCGCTACTTCGGCATCCCCCGGGCCGAGGCCCGCCGCCGCGCCGACGAGCTGCTGGAGTTCGTCCGCCTGTCCGACCGCGCCGGCAGCATGGTCGAACCCCTGTCCGGCGGCATGAAACGCCGCCTGACCATCGCCAGGGCCATGGTCAACGACCCCGACATCGTGCTGCTCGACGAGCCCACCACCGGCCTGGACCCCCAGGCCCGCCACCTGTTGTGGGAGCGGCTGTTCCAGCTCAAACGGCGCGGCACCACCCTGGTGCTGACCACTCACTACATGGACGAGGCCGAGCAGCTGTGCGACCGCCTGGTCGTCATGGACGCCGGGCGCATCGTCGCCGAGGGTTCCCCCCGCTCCCTGATCGAGACGCACTGCACCCCCGAGGTCGTCGAACTGCGCTTCGGCGACGACCGCCCGGCCGACCTGGCCGGCAAGCTGGAAGGCGTCGGCGAGCGCGTCGACCAGCTGGCCGACCGGCTGCTGGTCTACGCCGCCGACGGCGACGCCGCCGCCGCCGAGGTACACCGGCGCGGCGTCACCCCCTCCAGCGTCCTGGTGCGCCGCGCGAGCCTGGAGGACGTCTTCCTGCAGTTGACCGGCCGCACCCTGGTCGACTGATGAGCACCCTGACCAGCCCGATCACGCCGCGCTCCACGCTCGCGGTGCTCGAACGCGCCCTCACCCTGTACCGGCGGCTGTGGCGCGCCTCGGCGTTCTCCTCCTTCCTGCTGCCCGTCATGTTCCTGGCCAGCATCGGCCTGGGCGTGGGCGGCCACATCGGCACCGTCGACGGCGTCGAGTACCTGTCGTGGATCGTCCCGGGGGTGCTCGTCTCCACCGCCTTCCAGATGGCCATCGGCGAGTGCACCTACCCGGTGTTCGGCGACTTCCGCTGGGTGCGCGCCTACCCCGCCATGAGCGCCACCCCGGTCCAGGTCGCCGACATGGTCGCCGGCTGGCTGCTGTACATCCTGATCCGCGCCCTGCTCGCGGTGCTGGTCTTCCTCGGCGTCACCTGGCTGTTCGGGGCGCTGCACTCGCCGTGGGCGCTGCTCACCCCGCTGGTGTGCGCCCTGGTGACGCTGGCCACGGCCGCCCCCACCATGGCCTTCGCCGCCGGCATCCACCACGACGGCTACTTCGCGCTGCTGTTCCGCTTCGTCCTCATCCCCTCCACCCTGTTCGCCGGGGTGTTCTTCCCCGTCGACCAGCTCCCGGCCGCCGCCCGCCCGCTGGCCTACCTGTCGCCGCTGTGGCACGGCGTCGAGCTGTCCCGGGCGGCCACCCTGGGCGCCGCTCCCCCGTGGCCGATCGCCGCGCACACCGCCTACCTGCTGGCCTTCACCGCCGCCGGGGTGGCCTGGGCCGTGCACGCCTTCCGCAAGCGACTTCAGGACTGACACATGGTGACCACGCTGATCGCCGCCCGCCTGTCGGCGGGCGCCATCGCCCCCGGCCGGGTCGGCGCGGTGATCTACCGCAACATCGGCGCGCTGCGCTCGGGCCCGGCCTACTGGGTGGTGCTGCTGTCGGGCTTCTTCGAGCCGCTGCTGTACCTGCTGTCCATCGGCGTCGGCGTCGGCGCGCTGGTGGGCACCATCCCGCTCGACGGCCGCGCCCTGCCCTACGCCACCTTCGTGGCGCCCGCCATGCTCGCGGTCTCGGCCATGTCCGGCGCCCTGTCGGAGACCACCTTCAACTTCTTCTTCAAGATGAAGTACGCCAAGACCTTCGAGGCGGTCCTGGCCACACCGGTGCGCCCGTTCGAGGTCGCGCTGGGCGAGCTGGGCTGGGCGATGATCCGCGGCTCGGTGTACACCCTGCTGTTCCTGCTGGTCATGGTCGGCTTCGGCCTCACCACCCCGCTGTGGGCGCTGGCCGCGCTCCCCGCGACCCTGCTGGTCGGGCTGGCGTTCGGCTCGCTCGGCATGGCCGTCAGCACGCTGCTGCGCGGCTGGCAGGACTTCGACCTGATGACCACCGCCCAGTTCGCGCTCTTCCTGTTCTCCGGCACCTTCTCCCCCGTGGCCGAGTACCCCGCCGTTCTGCGCGTGGTCGTGCAGGCCACGCCGCTGTACCAGGCGGTCGAGCTGGTCCGCGGCCTGGCCCTGGGCGCGCCGAGCTGGGGTCTGCTCGGGCACGCCGCCTACCTGGCCGCCCTGACGGCCGCCGGGCTGCTGTTCGCCGCCCGCCGCCTGGAGCGCCTCCTGCTCCGCTGACGGCCCCCGCCACCCCCCGTCGCCGCCACGGCACGCGGGCGGAAGGGCGACGGAGCCGGTGACCGGGCCGGGACTTCGGGCCGGTCAGCGCCCCGGCTCTTCGGGGGTGCCGGTTCGCCGGTTGTGGTGATCCACCAGCCTGGCCAGCGATTCGGTCAACCCCTGTCGCTCCTGCGGTGACAGCGGAGCCAGCAGTTCGTCCTGGCACTCGGCCAGCCGCTTCTCCAGTCGCCGCAGCTGCCGCCTGCCCGCCGGGGTCGGCGAGATGATGTTGCGCCGCCGGTCGGCGGGGTCGGGTGCGCGCTCGACCAGTCCGAGATCGGCGAGTTCGTTGATCGCCGCGACCATGTCGCTGAGGTGGATGCCACTACGGCGGCCCAGCGCGGCCTGGCTCGCCGGGCCGAAGTCCTCCAGCGTCGCCAGCAGGCGGTAGTGGTAGCCGCGGGCGCCGACGGAGGAGAACCCGTCGCCCACCAGGCGGTGCGCGTGGCCGGCGGTCTGGCCGAGCAGCCAGCTGGGCAGGCCCTCCCAGCGGGCGGGCGTCTCCTCGGTCTCCATGCGGCAAGTCTAACTAGTCGTTTGGCGCACTAACGATATGTTATCGTTCGTCGAGTAAACGTTAGTCACGCGAACGTTTATTGAGCGAACGTGTTTCCCTGGAACTCGGACAGCCACCTGGAGATCGACATGACCGCAACCGAAACCCTGATCCGCGTCCTCGCCGACCGCGCCGAACTGGCCGACCTGGTCGCCCGTCACAGCCTTTGGGTCGACGAGCGCCGCCACGACGAGACCGACCGGCTGTTCACCGAGGACGTCGTCGTGAAGTCCCCCCGCGGGCAGGCCCACGGCATCAGGGAACTCAACGAGCTGGTGAGCGCGCACCGCGTGTACGCCCGCACTCTGCACAACAAGTGCAACCTCGTCATCGAGGTCGACGGCGAGACCGCCACGGTGCGGGCCCATGACGTCGCCGTCTTCGTCATCGACGACAAGACCGAGGCCCTGGCGGCCGGGATCCACCGCTACAGAGCGCGCCGCACCGAGGACGGCTGGCGCTTCGACCGCCTGGAGATCACCCCGATCGCCTTGACCGAAGCCCTGGCCCGGGCCCTTTAAGATCGCGCCGGCACAGGACGGGGCCTGTGCTCACCCCGTCACCGAAGACGCCTCCCCGCCTCGGCCCGGAGGCGTCTTCGCCAGGGCCGGCGCGGCTCACCGCGCCGGCCGCGCATGCTTCGCACGGCCTCGACGCCCGGCCGGCGAACGGGCAGCCGCGTCTTCGGCAGGGCCGGGGCAGCTCGCCGCACCGGCCGCGGATGCCCCGCACGGCCTCGACGCCCGGCCGGCGAACGGGCAGGCGTCCCCGCGGCCCGTGGTGATCACCACATCGGCGATGCGCGTCATGCCGGCGGCACGTCACAGGTCGTCACGGCGCGGAGGCTCCGGTGTCCAGGTGGCCCAGGACGGGCGGCTCGCCGGTGGCCGGGTCGGCGTGGACCAGGCGGGTGGAGCCGTCGGGCAGGGCCTCCTCCCGCCACCCCCGCGGCCACGATCGCCGGGAGCTGACAGCCGCGCGCCCGGTCGCCTCCCACAGGGCCGGCGCGGTCGCGAACGCGGCGTCCCGGAAGGAGGCCGCGCCGGCGAACCGCGCCTGGCGGAAGACGGCCTCGCCGGTGAACACGGCCTCGCCGAACAGCGCCTCCGCCGCGAACGCCGCCGCGCGGAACACGGCCCGATCGTGAAAGGCGGTGCGGCTGAACAGCGCCATCCCGGTGAACTCGGCGCCGCGGAAGTCGGCGCGCAGGGCGAACACGGCCTCACGGAACAGCGCCTCGTCTTCGAACACGGCCTGTTCGAACCCCGCCTTGTGACCGGCGTCCCGCCAGTTCGCCGTCCCCCGGAAGACGGCCCCGGAGAACACGGCCCGGTCGCCGAACGTCGCTCCGCCGAAGCGCGCGAACCCGGTGAACGTGGCCTCGTCGAACGCGGCCCGGCGCATCCGGCAGTCGTTGAAGTCCAGCTTCACCAGGTACGCGCCGGTGAGGTCCAGGTCGATGCCGGGCCAGAACGTGGCCGGCGGCACCGGCTCGGACCTGCTCCAGCGCAGGTGGTTTCCCAGGATCCGCTGGGCCGTGGCCCGCACCTGCAGCTCCTGCGCGTCCAGGGACACCCCGCCCGCCTCACCCCGCCCCGGCCCCGCCGAACCGCCCGCCTTCCACCCCGCGCCCGCAGAGCCGTTGGCCTCCCACTCCGGGCCCACGGCGTCGCCCGCCTTTCCCTGCTCCGCGCTCGCGGGGCCGCCTGCCTTCCTCCGCTCGGGGTAGGCAGGGGCGCCCGCCTTCCCCTGCTCCGCGCTCGCGGGGCCGCCCGCTTTCCTCCGCTCGGGGTACGCGGGGCCACCCGCTTTTTTTCGCTCGGGGCCCGGAGGGCTGCCCGCCTTTCCCTCCGGTCCCTCCGCCTTCACCGGCGCCGGCGACGGGCCCGCGGGATGTTCCGCCGCCTGTGACCCCGGTTCGGCGGCCGGCGGCGGCATGCGCAGATAGGCGCAGATCACGTCGACGACCGTCTGGCGCTGCTCGGGCGTGTCCTGGGCGACCCGCTCCAGAGCGTGCAGCCCGGCCAGGCGCACGGCGGCCTTGTCGTGCCCGAGCTGGTCGGCCGCCTTGGTGTACAGCTCGGTCACGCGCCGCTCGCCGGCGTCGTACTCCTGGTAGGCCTGCGTGCGCTCCCCCAGCCACTGGCGTCGCACGCCGAGCAGCAACGCCACCAGGCCGGCGGCGCCGGCCCCCACCGTCAGCCCCGTCTTCACCGCGTCCAGCCGCAGCTCCACCCGCCGGGCCGCGTCCGGCGCCGCGTCGGCCAGCGACAGCAGGACCGCCGTGGAGCCCCACATGGACACCACGATGATCACGACGCCGGCGAGGACCCACCACCACGACAGCACGCGCAGCGTCCCGCGGCCCGAGGGCCGAGGCCGGCCCAGGACCATCCCGGCGCCCGCGGCCGCCAGCACCAGGGCCGCCAGCAGCAGCACACCCGGCAGCGGCACGTACCGCGCCGGCTCCGGCGCCCGCGCCCACCCGGCCGCCAGCGCGGCCACCGCCGCCACCCCCGCCGCGCCCAGCGCCCCCACACCGGCCGCCCGGCGTCCACGCCCCCGCTCCCTCATGGGGGCAACTCCAACACAACTCCCCCGGATCCTCCAGACCTGGGCGCCGGGCTGCTGCCGTCCCGCCTGGGGCATGGCCGGGCTCGCGGTGCTGCTGTTCGGCGCCCTGCCCCGGCTGTCGGTCACGCTCGCCTGGGCAGCACCGGCCGCCGCCATCGCCCTCGGCCCGCTCGGCGACGTCATCGGCCTGCCCGGCTCGGTACGCGACCTGTCCCCCTTCAGCCACGCCCCCGCCGTCACCGCCGCGGCCGTCACCGCCGCGGGCGTCACCGCCGGCCCGATCGTGGCGCTGGCGGCGATAGCGGCGGCCCTGACCGCCGCGGGTCTCCTCCTGTTCCGCCGCCGCGACCTGACCCCCTGAGACCCGCCGGGCCGTCCATCCCCCGAGGCCGGCCCCCACCATGGACGGTCCCGTCGTGGACGACCGCGATACGGGCCGGGCAGGCCGTCGCCTCGAAGAGCGTGATGGCACGCGTCGCGGCGCGCCCGGCGACGAAGAGGCCCTGGCCGAGCGCCCGGACCGTGGGTTCAGGAGGTGCGGCGGCGGAACATGGTGGCCGAGGCCGTCATCCCCACCGCGACGATGCCCGCGCACCATGCCAGCGCCAGCCACGGCGCCGCGCCCACGGGCTGGTCGAGCAGCAGGCCGCGCAGCGCCTCGATCACCGGGGTGATCGGCTGGTTCTCCGCGAAGCCGTGGATCCACGACGGCATGGTCTGCACCGGAACGAACCCGCTGGAGGGGTAGGGCAGGAAGGCGATGAAGAAGGTGAAGCCGCTGGCCGCCTCCGGCGACTTGGCCAGCAACCCGACCGCCGCGCCCACCCACGAGATCGCCAGGATGAACGCCAGCAGTACCGCTGCGGCGGCCAGCAGCCCGGGGAAGGTGGCCTGGGAGCGGAAGCCGATCGCCGTGGCCACCCCGAAGACCAGGGCCGACGCCGCCAGGTTGCGCGCCAGGGACGCCGTGACGTGGCCGACGAGGATCGCGGTGGGGCTGACGTCCAGCGACCGGAACCGGTCGATGATGCCGCCGGTCATGTCCTGGGTGACACGGATGGCGGTGTTGCCCGCGCCGAAGCCCGCGCACAGCACCAGCACCCCCGGGACGACGTACTGCACGTACGCGCCGCCGCCTCCGGTGTTCACCGCGCCGCCGAACAGGAACACGAAGATCAGCATCATCAGCACCGGCAACGCCAGCGAGGTGATGAGCGCGTCGACGTTGCGGACGCTCAGCCGCAGCGAACGGTCGATCATGGCCAGCGAGTCAGACACGGCGGTGCTCCTGCGGCGGCGTGGGCGAGGTGAGAAGCGCATCGGCGGCGCGGAGGAACAACGGCGAACGGCCGATCACGGGCCGAGGGTCAGACACGGGGGTGCTCCTGCGGCGGCGTGGGCGAGGTGATGCGCGCGCCGGCGGCGCGGGGGGCGGGCCGAGGTGAACGGCCGGTCGCGGCCGAGGGGTCAGACATGGCTTGGTTCCTTGGCGTTGTGGCCGGTCAGGGTCATGAACACGTCGTCCAGGCTCGCGGTGTGGACCGCGAAGCGGTCGACCAGGCGGCGGGAGGGGTCCACGCCGTCCAGCAGGTCGCGCACGTCCTGGGCCGTGCCGGTGGTGGACACGCCGATCAGCAGGCGGCCGGGGTCGCGCCGCACGATCCGCGGCTCCAGCAGCGCCGCCACCCGCTCGTAGGCCTCCGGGCCCGCCAGCGTGAGGTCCAGGCGTTCTCCGGCCACGCGCTGCTTCAGCTGCGCCGCGGTGCCCTCGGCGACGAGCCGGCCCCCGTCGATGACGGCGATCTGGCCGGCCAGGCGGTCGGCCTCCTCCAGGTACTGCGTGGTGAGGAAGACGGTCACCCCCGAGCCGGCCAGCTCGGTGACGATGTCCCAGACCTCCTGGCGGCTGCGCGGATCCAGGCCGGTCGTCGGCTCGTCCAGGAAGATCACCGACGGCTCGCCGACCAGCGAGGCGGCCAGGTCCAGACGGCGCCGCATGCCGCCGGAGTAGGTCGACACGCGGCGGCCGGCCGCCTCGGCCAGGCCGAACCGGGCCAGCAGCTCGACGGCGCGGCCCCGGGCCCCCGCGCGAGGCAGGCCCCACAGCCGGGCCATCATGCGCAGGTTCTCGCTGCCGGTCAGCTCCTCGTCCAGCGCCGCGAACTGCCCGGTGAGGCTGATCGCGCGCCGCACCCGCGACCGCTCGCCGACCACGTCGTGCCCGGCCACCCGCGCCCGCCCGGCGTCGGGGGCCAGCAGCGTGGCCAGGATGCGCACGGTGGTCGTCTTGCCCGCGCCGTTCGGCCCGAGCAGGGCGAACACGCTCCCCCGCCGGACGGCCAGGTCGAGGCCGTCCAGCACGCGCACCGCCCCGTAGGACTTGCCGAGCCCGTGCGCCTGGACGGCCCATTCGTCTTCGTCGTGGTCCACTCCGCACCCCCTTCTGCGTATGCCATACACGCTACTGCGTGGACCATACACGGTACTGCGTATGTCGTAAACTCCCCCCATGGACCGCGAGACCGGCGACATCCTGCCCCCGAGCATCGCCGAGGCCTGGGGCCTGCGAGGACGCCCCCACAAGGGGCCGAAACGGGGGCTCAGCCTGGAGGCCATCGTGGCCGCGGGCGTGAAGATCGCCGACACCGAGGGCATCGAGGCGGCGTCGATGAGCCGGGTGGCCAAGGAGGTCGGCGCCTCCACCATGGCGCTGTACCGCTACGTCGGCACCAAGGACGAGCTGATCGCGCTGATGCTGGACACCGCCATCGGCCCGCCCCCGCCGCTGCCGGAGGGCGCCGGCTGGCGGCGTTCCCTGGAGCACTGGGCGACCGCCGCCCGCACGACCATGCTCGCCCACCCCTGGGTGGTCCCGCTGCTGCCGCGCGACGGCCCGCCGGTCACCCCCAACCAGCTCGCCTGGCTCGACCAGGCACTGCAGGCCCTGGCCGGCACCGGGCTGCCGGAGTCGCTGAAGGTCTCCACCGAGGTGCTGATCATGGGCCACGTGATGAGCGAGGTGACCATCGTGGCCTCCCAGCTCACCGACCCCGAAGCCGAGCGCCGCTGGGCCCTGTTCACCCCGTTCCTGCTCCGCGTCACCCAGGACGGCCGGTTGCCCGCCCTGCGCGCCGCCGCCGAGTCCGGCGCGTTCGCCGACGCCGACCCCGACCCCGAGGCGGACGGCATGGACGAGGTGCGCGACGTCTTCGCCTACGGCCTCGACCGCGTGCTCGACGGCGTGGAGGCCTACATCCGCTCCCGGCGCTCGTAACACCCCGCCCCGCTCTGAGTGGTGGCTCTGAGCGGTTCATGGCGGGAAGCACCGATCGGTCCGATGTGTTTAGGGCGATTTGACGGCATGCATTACCTCGGCATCCATAGGGATGCATGCCGAGCATTCTTCGTGCCGTCTTTCGCGCCCGCTTTCTTGACTTTCCCATTAACCACTCCGTAGATTGCCGCTTGGCACTCACGCTGCGTAAGGGTGTGTTCACAACGAATACTGTGCGGTTTATTTAATTCCATTTAACTTCGTCACAACGGAGGCTGGATGTCCCCACAACGGGAGCTCGACCCGGAGTCCTCCCCGGCCGCCCGATTCGGCTTCGAGCTGCGGAAGAGACGCGTCGCGGCCGACCTGACCCAGGAGGCGCTGGGCGACGTCATCAAGTACACGCCCGCCCTCATCAGCATGATCGAGAACGGCCACCGGCTCCCCACGGCCGACTTCGTGCACAGGTGCGACGCCGTCTTCGGTCTGGACGGCACTTTGCACCGCCTGTGGCAGATGTGCCGGTCCGACACGGCGAAGAAGTGGTTCGTCCCGTGGCTCGAAATCGAGCAGACGGCCTCGATGCTCTACGCATGGGAACACTCCCTGGTTCCGGGCCTTCTGCAGATACCGGATTACGCCAGGGCGTTGTTCCTCGGCATGCCGCGCATGCGGCCTCTCTCGATCGACGACGCCGTGACGGCCCGCATCGAACGACAGGCCGTCTTCGAGCGCGAGCGGCCCCCCATGCTGTGCGCCGTGCTGGACGAGGTCGTTCTCCAGCGGCCCGTCGGAGGCGCGGCCGTCATGCGAGAACAGCTCGAACACCTGCTCACCGTCGCCGAGCATCCCTGTATCACGCTCCAGATAGTCCCGCTCCAGGTCGGCTGCACCGCAGGATTGGGAGGAGCTTTCGTGCTGGCCCACGTCCACGGACACGACCTGGCCTACCTCGACTCCACCGTCCAGGGGGCGGTGACCGCCCTTCCCGGGGACGTCGAGGAGGTCCGGGTCCGCCATGACGCGGTGCGGGCCGCCGCGCTCTCGCAGGACGCCTCGGCTGAATTGATCAAGGAATGGGTGCAGAGATGGACGAGCTGACCACCGCAAAGTGGATCAAGTCCTCCTACAGCTCCGACAACGGCGGGAACTGCGTGGAGATCGCCGTGCTGTCCGGCGGGCGGGTCGGCGTGCGCGACAGCAAGAACCCCGCAGGGCCCGCCCTGGTGCTCACCGGCGACGCGTGGCACGCCTTCCGCGGAGGGGTCGAGCGGGGCCGCTTCGACGTCGCTATGTGATCCGCGCCTGGGGAGTGATCTGCCTCACGTATGTCACAAACGACCGGCCGCACGGTGTCTTAAGACCGGAACCTCAAGAGGCGAAGGAGACACCATGGCTCGCAACACCGAAGTGGTCGTGATCGGCGGCGGGTACGCCGGCGTCCTGGCGGCCAGCCGCCTGACGCAGCGCGACGACGTGACGGTGACGCTGATCAACCCGCGCCCGGCCTTCGTGGACCGAATCCGCCTGCACCAGTTCGCGGGCGGGACCCACGACGCCGTCGTCGACTACAAGAAGGTGCTGGCCGACAGCGTCGAGCTGGTGGTCGACACCGTGACGCGGATCGACGCGGCCGGGCGCCGCGTGAGGCTCGCGACCGGCGGCACGCTCGGCTACGACTACCTGATCTACGCGGTGGGCAGCGGCAGCGCCGAACCCGGCGTGCCCGGAGCGGCCGAGTTCGCCCACCCGATCGCCGGTCTGGAGCAGGCCCAGCGGCTGCGGGCCGTCCTGGACGCCGCGCCCTCGACGGCCGCGGTGACGGTGGTCGGAGCCGGACCGACCGGCATCGAGACCGCCGCGGAGCTGGCGGAAACCGGCCGCGCCGTGACCCTGGTGTGCGGCCGGGTGCTCGGCCCGTACCTGCACCCGCGGGGCCGGCGCTCGGTCGCCGGGCGGCTGGCCAAGCTCGGCGTGACCGTGCTGGACGGCCCCGGCGCGACGGTCACGGCCGTGACCCGCGACACCGTGCGGCTGAGCGACGGCCGCGAGCTGCCGAGCGCGGTGACCGTCTGGACCGCCGGATTCGGCGTGCCCGACCTTGCCGCCCGCAGCGGGCTCAGCACCGACGCCCTGGGCCGCCTGCGCACGGACGAGACGCTGACCAGCGTGGACGACGCGCGCATCGTCGCGGCCGGAGACTCCGCGGCGCCGTCGGACCTGCCGTTCCGGATGAGCTGCCAGGCCGCGGTCCAGCTCGGCCCGCACGCCGCCGACACCGTGCTCAGCCGCATCGCGGGCGAGCACCCCGCGCCGCTCGCCCTGGCGATGGTCGCCCAGTGCATCAGCCTGGGGCGCCGGGCCGGCATCGTCCAGTTCGCCCACCGCAACGACGTCGCGATGGGGCTGCACATCGGCGGCCGTGCCGGTGCGATGATCAAGGAGCTCATCTGCAAGGGCATCCCGTGGCAGCTCACGCACCAGGCACGCAAGCCCGGTTCGCTCGACTTCCCGGCATGGGCCAAGGACCGCGAGCGCGGGCGGTCGCTGCGGGCCGGGCGCGACCAGGCGCCGGCCCCCCGCTGACCGGACAGCTGGCCGCCTCGAACCGCCGCCGGCGAAAGGGTCCTGCCGTGAACACACACTCGAACGCCCCGGGCGACCAGGGCCGGCCGCGAAGCGCGGGGCGCGGGAGATGAGCGGCCACGCCACCGACCCGGCGACCGAGTCCTTCATCGCCTATCGCAACCTGCTGTTCACCGTCGCCTACGAGATGCTCGGATCGGCGGCCGACGCCGAGGACGTCCTGCAGGAGACCTGGTTGCGGTGGGTGGAGGTCGACCCGGCGCGGGTGCGCGACCAGCGCGCCTACCTGGTGCGGATCACGACCCGGCAGTCGCTCAACCGGCTGCGCGCCATGAGGCGCCGCAAGGAGGCCTACGTCGGCCCCTGGCTGCCCGAGCCGATGCTCACCGCGCCCGACGTGGCGCAGGACTCCGAGCTCGCCGAGAGCGTGTCGATGGCGCTGATGGTCGTCCTGGAGACGCTGTCGCCGACCGAACGCGCCGTCTTCGTGCTGCGCGAGGCCTTCGGCGTCGGCTACGACGAGATCGCGGCGGCCGTCGGCAAGAGCCCCGCGGCGGTCCGCCAGATCGCGCACCGCGCCCGCCGGCACGTCGACGCCCGCCGCCCGCGCGAGGCGGTCTCCCCCGGCCAGACCCGGGCGGCCCTGGAGCGGTTCCAGCGAGCGCTCGAGACCAGGGACCCGCAGGGCCTGCTGGACGTGCTCGCCCCGCAGGTCGTCCTCATCGCCGACGGCGGCGGCGTCAAACAGGCCGCGCTGCGGCCGGTCGTCGGCGCCGAGAAGGTGGTCCGAATGATCGTCGGCGGGCTCGGCAAGACCGAGGGCCTGCTCACCGGTGAGCCGACCGTGGTCAACGGCGACCCGGCGCTCGTCGTTCGCCTGGACGGCGAGATCGACGGCATCATGGCGATCCGGGTCGAGGACGCCCGCATCACCGGCTTCTACTACGTGCGCAACCCCGAGAAGCTGACCCGCGTCGCATCGGTGACCTCGCTCACCCTGCGATGAGCACCGTCCTGGAATCGGAGGCCTGGGCCCTTCCGCACCCCCGGGGCCGTCCGTCCGCGTGCCTCGCGCGGTCGCTCCCAGCTTTCTCTCACCGCGAGCAGGTAGAACGATGTCGTGAACGAGCAACCCGCCGTGAAGGTGCTGGTCGTCGACGACGAGCCGAACATCCGCGAGCTGCTGTCGGAGGCACTGGAGCTGAACGGCTTCGCGGTGCGGACCGCCGCGGACGGCCGCCAGGCACTGGAGGCGGTGGCCCGCGACCGGCCCGACATCATCGTGCTGGACGTGATGATGCCCGGCCTGGACGGGTTCACGGTGGCCCGCAGGCTCCGCGAAGCCGATGACGGCCCCCTGCTGCTCTTCCTGACCGCCAAGGACGCGGTGTCCGACCGGATCGCGGGGCTGACCGCCGGCGGCGACGACTACGTGACCAAGCCTTTCAGCCTGGAGGAGGTGGTGCTGCGGCTGCGGGCGATCATGCGCAGGATGCGGCCCGCGCAGGAGCAGGTCGACGACGGCGTGCTGCGCTACGCCGACCTGGAGCTCGACGAGCAGGCCCACACCGTGCGGCGGGCGGGGCGGGCGATCCACCTGTCGCCGACGGAGTTCAGCCTGCTGCGCTACCTGATGATCAACGCCGAGCGGGTGGTCAGCAAGGCGCAGATCCTCGACCGCGTGTGGGACTACGACTTCGACGGCGAAAGCAGGATCGTGGAGTCCTACATCAGCTACCTGCGGCGGAAGATCGACGCGGACGGCCCGCCACTGATCCACACGTTGCGCGGGGTCGGCTACCGGTTGCAGGAGTTCTCGTGAGACGGGCCTGGCCCCTGCGGCATCGGCTGCTGGCCGCGCTGCTCGGCCTGTGCGCGGCAGGGCTGGCGGCGTTCGCCACCGCGAGCGTGCTGCTGCTGGAGCGTTCGCTGCTGTCCAGGGTGGACGCCCAGCTCACCGAGACGGCCGTCACCTTCGGCCGGCGCCCGCTCCCGCCCCCGCCTCCGCCGGTGGGCAGGGGGCAGTCCGTTCAGATCCCGACCCAGTTCAAGATCGCCTTCTACGACCCCTCGGGGACCCTGCTGCGCAGCCTGCCCGCCGAGAGCGGCGACGGACCGGCCGTCCCCGCCGGGGCGATCTCCGCCGTGCCGCGAGGCCCCGTCACCGTGCCCGGCACGGGGACGGGGCAGTGGCGGGTGCTGGTCAGGAGCCTGCCCGACGGCACCCGGCTGACCGTGTCGATGTCGCTGGAGCCCAACCGGGCGACCGTGCAGCAGATCCTCGTCATCGAGGCGGTGGCGGGCAGCCTGGTGCTGCTGCTGCTGGGCGTGCTCGCCTTCGCCGTGGTACGGCTGGGCCTGCGCCCGCTGACCCGCATGGAGCAGACCGCCGAGGCCATCGCCGGCGGCGACGTCGACCGCAGGGTCGGCGACACCGACCCGCACACCGAGACCGGGCGCCTCGGCGGCGCGCTGAACACCATGCTGGAGCGCCTGGCCACCGCGCTGCGCGAGTCCGAGCGCTCCGAACGGCGACTGCGGCACTTCGTCGCCGACGCCTCGCACGAACTGCGCACCCCGCTCACCTCCATCAGGGGCTTCGCCGAGCTCTACCACCACGGCCAGGACGCCAGGGACCCGGTGGCCGAGCGGCTGCTGCGCAGGATCGAGGCCGAGTCCGAGCGCATGGGCGTCCTGGTGGAGGACATGCTGCTGCTGGCCAGGCTGGACCGGGAGCCCGCGCTGGAGCCCAGCGTCGTCGACCTGCACGTGCTGGCCGGAGACGTGGTGCACGCCGCCCGCGCCCGCGACCGCGAGCGGCCGATCCGGCTGGCCATCTCCGACGCACCGGTGTTCGTGCGCGGCGACGAGCACCGCCTGCACCAGGTCATCGCCAACCTGGTCGGCAACGCCATCCAGCACACCTCCTCGGGCACCGAGATCGGCCTCACCGTCGCTCCGCGGGCGCTCGCCGGGGCCCCGGCTCCCGGCGTCGTGCACGCCGGGACCGGACCCGCCCCGCACCGCGGGGCCGCACTGGTCGAAGTGCGAGACGAGGGGCGCGGCATCGATCCCGAGCACCTGCCGTACCTGTTCGACCGCTTCTACCGGGCCGACCCGGGCCGCTCGCGCGACAGCGGCGGAACCGGGCTGGGCCTGGCCATAGCCGCCGCGCTCGTACAGGCGCACGATGGGCGCATCGAGGTGACCAGCACCCCCGGCCGCGGCACCGCCTTCCGCGTGCTGCTCCCGCTGGAGCAGCCCCAGGACGGCTGAACGGCCCCCCGGCTGTTCACCTTCGCGTCGGCTACGGTTCACACATTGTTCCCAGCTTGGTGCTGTCAGATGTGTGCTGACGAAGGGAGGACCATGCTGGCAAGGTTCCGCAAACCAGCCGTCTCCGCAGCTCGCGACGGTGATCCGAGCGTGTCCGGCGCCGAGCCGGCCGGTGACCAGGGACACCGGCTCCGGGCGCCGAGCAGGCTGCACGCCTTCAACCGGTACGAGATCAAGTACCTCGTGGAGGCGTCGCAGGCGGCCGCGCTCAGGCGGGAGATCGAGCAGCGGCTCGACCGCGACCGTCACAGCGGCCAGGAGGGCTACGGCATCTGGAGCGTCTACTACGACACCCGGCAGCTGCGCTTCTACTGGGAGAAGATCGAGGGCCTGAAGTTCCGCAGGAAGCTGCGGGTGCGCCACTACGGCGACCGGTTCGCCGTGCGGGACGACACGCCGGTGTTCGTCGAGATCAAGCAGCGGGTCAACCGGGTCACGCAGAAGCGCCGGGTGAGCCTGCCCTACGCGGACGCGCTGCGCCTGTGCGGCGGCCGGCAGATGGTCGAGCACGAGCCGTCCCAGCGCGCGTTCCTGCAGGAGGTGCTCGACCTCGTCCTGCGCCTGGACCTGCGGGCCGTCGCCATGACCGGTTACACCCGGCACGCGTACGTGGGCCGGGACGCCGACGTGGGCCTGCGCGTCACCTTCGACCACCGCATCCGGGGCCGCGACCGAGACTTCCACCTGGGCGCCGACGCCGAGAACAGGCTCATCGTCCCCGCCCGCATGTCCATCGTGGAGGTCAAGGCCAACGAGCGCGTGCCGTACTGGCTGACCGACCTGACCGCCAGGCGGAACCTGCAGGTGGTCCGGGTCTCCAAGTACTGCCAGAGCGTGGAGGCGCACGGCCTGGCACCCCGCTCGGTCTTCCACATCCCCGACCACGACCTCGATCCCGGCCGCCACCGGCCGTCCGTCCCCCCGGAGGCATGACCCCCCATGGACTTCTCCTTCCAGGACCTGTCCGGCACGTTCAGCGTGGCCGACATCGCGATCGCGATGTCGCTGTCGTTCGTGCTCAGCGCGATGATCGGCTGGGTGTACCGGGCCACGCACCGCAACGTGTCCTACAGCCAGTCCTACGTGCAGACGCTGGTCATCCTGGGCATGCTGATCTCGCTGATCATGCTGGTCGTCGGCTCGAACATCGCCCGCGCCTTCGCCCTGGTCGGCGCGCTGTCGGTGGTGCGGTTCCGCAACGCCATCAAGGAGACACGCGACGTCGGGTTCATCTTCCTGGTCATGGGCGTCGGGATGGCCGTGGGCACCCGCTTCTACCTGCTGGCCGTCGTCGCCGCCGTGGCGATCTCGCTGATCATCGTGGTCATGTACCGGTTCAACTGGTTCCAGCTCAACGTGCGGCGGCAGGTGGTCAAGGTGCAGGTCCCCGCCGACGAGGACTACACCGCGGCCATCCAGGACGTGCTCATCCGGTACACCGAGGAGTTCGAGCTGGTCAGCATGGAGTCGATCCGCGGGGGCGCGCTGACGGAGCTGATGTACACCGTGAAGATCAAGAAGGGCGGCGAGCCGGCCGAGGTGATGGCCGCGCTGCGCGAACGCAACCACGGCCAGTCGGTCACCGTGCTTACCGGGTACGACCAGAGCGACCTGTAGGCCTGCACCATGACGCAGCTCAAGCATCGCGTCCCGGTGAAACTCCGGCACAACTGGAGGCTGGTCGCGCTGTGCGCGGCGTTCCTGGCCGTGTGCTGGGGTGTGCTCGGCAGCGGGATGATCCGCCCGTACGTCACCACCTCCAAGGCTGCCGAGGCCCGGACCGTCGTCGCGAACCTGACCGGCACCAAGGACCTGTTCGACACCTCCGTGGCGCACGAGGTGAGGCTCACCTTCACCGACGCCGCCTATGAGGACATGCTGAGCGAGTACTTCAAGGACGGCGAGAAGAAGTACCTCGAAGCCGACCTGACCATCGACGGCGTCCGGGTCCCCAGCGTGGGTGTCCGGCTCAAGGGCAACTCGACCCTGGCCGGGCTGACCTGGAAGGGACAGTCCAGACGCGGCGTGCCCGGCGGCGGACAGCGGCGCGGAGGCCCGCCCGAGGGCTTCCAGCCACCCGAGGGGTTTCAACCACCCGAGGGGTTTCAACCACCCGAGGGGTTCCAGCCGCCGGAGGGGTTCCAGCCACCCGAGGGCGTCCGGCCGCCGGGCGACGGTGCGCCGCCGATCCCGCCGGGCGGCGGCGAGCGGCCCAGGGGCGGCGGGTTCGGCGCGTCCCTGAAGGGCGAGGAGCCGGAGAACCTGCCGTGGCTGATCAGCTTCGACGAGTTCGTGGAGGGCCGCCGCTACCAGGGGCACAGCCAGGTGGCGGTACGACCGGCCGCGATGGGCTCGACGACGATGCTGAACGAGGCACTGGGCATCGCGCTGGTCGGCGCCTCCGGGGAGCCCACCCAGCGCGCGGCCCACAGCGCCTTCACCGTCAACGGCCGCACCTCCAAGCCGCGCCTGCTCGTGGAGTACCTCGACGAGGGCTACGCCGAAGGCCTCGGCGAAGGCGTGCTGTACAAGTCGCTGGCCAGCGGCTCCTTCACCTACAAGGGCGAGGACCAGACCGGCTACACCGCCGACTTCAAGCAGGTCAACAAGGTCGGCGGCCAGGATCTGCAGCCCGTCATCGACCTGGTCAAATGGGTGAACCAGGCCTCGGACCGCGAATTCGCCGAGGGCCTGGGCCAACGTCTGGACGTCGAGTCGTTCGCCCGTTACCTGGTCCTGCAGAACCTCATGGTCAACTTCGACGACATGGCCGGGCCCGGACGCAACTACTACCTCTGGTACGACCTGGACGCCAAGAAGTTCAAGGTCATCACCTGGGACCTCAACTTCGCCTTCAGCGGTGACGCCGAGATCGGTGCGGACGACACGGCCACCATGGGCTTCGGCCGGGGAGGCCCCCAGCAAGGCCGGCAGGACCGGCCGGCCGGAGGCCTCACCCCGCCCGAGGGCGACGTGCAAGGGCGTCCCGAAGGCGGCGCCATGGGGCGCCTGGGCCATCCTCTGAAGGAGAGGTTCCTCGAGAACGCCGCCTTCAAGCGGGTCTACCAGGAGCAGTACCGCGCGCTGTACGCCAGGCTGCTCGGCTCCGGCACCGCGTCCGGCCTGATCGACGCGCTCACCACCTCATACAAGCTGAACGAGAACGCCGACACCGCCAAGGCCGACGCCGAGGCGCAGGCCCTGCGCACGTTCCTGGGAACCCGCACTCAGGCACTGCGTTCCGACAAGGTGATCAGCGGCGGGTAGCCTCCCCGCGGTCTCTTGTGTGACCCCGCACCAGGGGCCGCTACGCCGGTGCCCGTCCCGAGGCCGCCAGCCGGTCGGCGAGCGCGACGACACGCTCGCGCAGCTCGTCGGGGCGTTCGATGACGAACGGCAGGTCGAGCGCGGCGAGCACGGCGGGCAACCAGTCGAGACTCTCGGCCCGGATCTCCACGGACCGCCAGCCCTCGTCCGCGCCCTCTCGCACCTGGGCGATGGCGGCCGGCAGTCGTGTGCGGATCTGCTCGACGGTTCCCCGTATCCGCAACGTCACCGCGTGCCGATACGGCGCCTGCGCCATCGAGGTGAGAAGGGACCGCGCGGGATCGCTTCCGGCGGGCGGCGGCTCGAACGAGCCGGGCAGCGTTCTGGCGTCCGCGATGCGGTCGAGCCGGAAGGTGCGATCCTCGCCGGCCTGCGGATCGGCTCCGGTGACGTACCACCGGCCGGCATGGTTGACCAGCCCGGACGGGTACCCGCACGGTCGCGCTGTTCGCACCCGGCTCGGCCCGCCCGGCCCGCAACCACGCCGTGATCGTCGAGTTTCTCGTGGAGGACGTGGACACCCTCTACGAGAAGCTGAAGAGCGTGGTGGAGGACTTCGTGAACGAGCCCACGACCATGCCCTGGGGCAACCGGGCCCTGCTCTTCCGCGATCCCGACGGCAACATGGTCAACTTCTTCACCCCGGTGACCCCCGAAGCGATCGAGAGGTTCAGCCGCTGATCAGGCCGGCGGAATGGCGAGCTCAGCGGCCGGCCGCACGGTCAGCCGACCACTTTGGCGATGAAGGCGGTCAGGTTGAGCCGGGTGCGGGCGATCTTCTCGGGCACGGTGAGGGTCTCGTCGAAATCCCCGCCCGCCGTCTGCCTCTTGCCCCGGGTGTAGAGGGAGCAGGCCAGGTCGGTGCACAGGTACTGGCCGACCGTGTTGCCCTGGCGCCCCGCCTCGCCGGTGCGCCGCGCGCTCATCAGCGCCACGCCGCCGCTGGTGCGGGTGGTCAGGCACAGCGAGCACATGCTGCGGGAGGTGAAGCCTCGCGCGGCCCCCGGGGCCGCGCGCAGGGCGATGCCGACGAGGCCGCCGTCGTCGCGTTCGGCGACCAGGTAGCCGCGTTCGGGCGCGCCCGGATCTCGCCAGCCGAGGAAGTCGAGGTCGTCCCAGGGCTGCTCTTCGAGATCCCTGGGGACGCCCAGGCGCTTGGCCTCGCCCTTGGAACAGTTGACGAACGAGTCGCGGATGTCGCTCTCGGTGATGGGTCTCATGTCGGGCGAGGTTAGCTTTCCTAATATGATTAGGCAAATGCTTAATTCAGTTAGGGAGGTCCCATGGCGCGAGCGGGCATCACCAGTGAAAGCCTCACGCGGGCGGCGGCGGAGCTGGCCGACGAGATCGGCTTCGAGCGGCTGACCGGCTCGGCGGTGGCGCGCAGGCTCGGCGTCAAGGACCCGAGCCTGTACGCGCACATCCGCAACGCCCGCGAGCTGAAGGTGCGGGTGGCCCTGCTCGCCCTGGAGGAGCTGGCCGACGCGGCCGCCGCTGCGCTGGCCGGGCGCTCGGGCAAGGACGCGCTGGTGGCGCTGGCCGGCGTCTACCGCGACTACGCCGCCAAGCACCCGGGCCGGTACACCGCCTGCCGGTTCGAGCTGGACGCGCAGACCGCCGCCGGCAGCGCGGGGCCCCGGCACACGGAGATGATGCGGGCGCTGCTGCGCGGCTACGACCTGCCCGAGCCCGACCAGACCGACGCGGTGCGCTTCCTGGGCGCCGCCTTCCACGGCTACGTGAGCCTGGAGCTGGCGGGCGGCTTCCGCCACACCCCGCGCGACGCCGACGCCTCCTGGGCCTGGGCCCTGGACACCCTCGACTTCGCGCTCAGGAACCATCCGTCCAGACCGTCATGACCGGCGGGCGCCGGCCGTGAGGTCCGAGGGTGCGTGGTGACGGCCGCGTCATCCGGCCGCGGGGACGGGCCGCCTGTGGCCCGCGGGCTCGGGGGCGGCGGGCCGCCAGGCGTACCAGCCGCGGCACAGCACGTAGGCGACCCCGACGGTCACCACGAGGGCGAGGTCGATGAGGCCGGTCGTCAGCGCCTCGGGCACGTGGCTGATCATGAAGGCGAACACGGTGACCGCGATCTTCTGCAGGAGCACGAGCTCCCACACTCCCCGGTGCCGGCGCGGTTCGGCGGCGAGCAGGGCCAGCAGTCCCGCGAAGACGAGATAGGCGAACGTCCGCCACCCCTCCGACATCAGGCGGTCGTCGGGCATGCCGGGCGTCTTCATGACCCCGTCCACGAACGCGACGAGGGTCGCGATCGCGGCGAAGACCATCAGCCCGCGCCCGATCCGTTCCGCCCGGGGGGCGGGGGCGTCGTCGGTGACGGGCACTCCGGTTCGAACTGTCATGAGAACTCCTCTGTCGGGGCGCTCCGGGTGAGCGTCGTACGCAAGCGATGTCCGCTGGGAGGGACGTGGATCAGATTGCGTTATTGACCGTAACTCTAGCGTCTCTATGTAGCGGGTGCAATTGACACTCACGCCGGACGCGGTGGCCCCTGCTCTATACGAGCTTCTTGTCCATGAGGCTTCGCGCGGCGTCGACGAGGGAGTCCCGGGCCGGACGGGTGCGCCAGCCGAGCAGCGTTTCGGCCTTACGGGCGCTGACGTTCGAGCGGACGCCCAGGCCGGGGGCGAGTTGGGCCAGTTCGGCGTTGAAGCGGGCGCCGAGGCGCACCGCCCAATCGGGGGCGGTGCGGCGCGGGGTCCTGGCGGCGGCCGGGCCCAGGGCGTCGCGCAGGGTCTGGGCCATGTCGGAGATCCACAGGAACTCCCCCGCCGCCAGGAACCGCTGACCGGCGGCCTCGGGCCGGGTCATGGCCAGGACGTGCAGGTCGGCGAGGTCGCGGACGTCGACGACGCTGTACCCCAAGCGCGGCGCCAACGGCATCCTGCCGCGCAGCATGAGGCCGGGGAGGTCGACCGAGGCGGAGTAGTCGGCGCCCAGGACCGGGCCCTGGATGAGGGTGGGCAGCACCGTGACCAGCTCCATCCGGTCGCCGGACCCCTGGACCAGGCGCCAGGCGTCCCGCTCGGCGAGCGTCTTGGCGCGCGGGTAGTCGTGGAGGGGCCCTTCGGGCACCTCCGTCCAGACGGTCTCGTCGGCGAGCGCCTCCTTGTCCTTCGGGACCGCGGCCGCCGCCGAGGAGGTGATCACCACGCGGCGCACCCCGCCGGCCAGGGACGCCTCAAGCACCCGGCGGGTGCCCTCACGCGCCGGCGTGACGACGTCCTGGCCGCGGTACTCCCCGGTCCGCATCGGCGAGGCGACGTGCAGCACGTGGTCGGCGCCCGTGACCGCGGCCTTCCATCCCGCGTCCCGCAGAAGGTCGGCCTCGTGGAAGGAGAGCCGGGCCTGGGCCTCCGGGGAGACCAGGGGCGCGAGCATGGCCCGGACGTCGTTCTCGCGCGAGAGCCGGCGCACGGTCGTGCGCACCCGGTGACCCCGGCCCAGCAGCTTCGCGATCACCCAGCTCCCGACGAACCCGCTGCCCCCGGTGACCAGGACCGTCGTCGCGGACGCCTCTGCCGTCGTGTCTTCCATCGTCGTCTCCGTCTCCGCCCCCTCCTGGCGCGCGAGGGCAGGCGCGGTGGCGCTCGTCTTCCACGGGCTCCAGCCAGGCCACCACTATAAGCACAAGTGGATAGATAATCCGAATGGACCAGTCATCCGATCGCGGGTAGGGTCGGCGTGTGAACGACCCGGCGCCCCCTGAGGCGACCCCTCCCGTGCTGCGCAAGGACGCCGCGCGCAACCGGCGCCGCATCATGGACGCCGCCAGGGCCCTGGCGCGCGAGGGCAGGCCGGTGCAGCTCAACGCGGTCGCGCAGGCCGCCGACGTCGGCGTGGGCACCGTCTACCGGCACTTCCCCACCCCCGAGGTGCTGCTGGAGGCCCTGGCCGCCGACCGGTTCGAGGCCCTGACCGGCCAGGCGAAGCGGGCCGGCGACATGCCGGACGCCGCCCTGGCGCTGCGCGCGTTCCTGAGGGAGGCGCTGGCCGCCTACCTGCAGGACGACGCGTTCGCGGCGGCGGCCGTCGACCCCCGGCCCGCCACACCCCAGACCCGGCGGCTCCGGCACCGCCTGCTGGAGGAGACCGGCGCCCTGCTGTCGCGGGCCGCCTCGGCGGACGGGCTGCGGCCCGCGCTCGGCCCCGGCGACATGATGCTCCTGCTCTGCGGGGTCGGCTACGCCGTCCGCCACGCCCCCGACCGCGACGACCCCGGCCTGCCGGAGCGCTACCTGGACGCGCTGCTGGACGGCGCGCTCGCGCCCCGGCCCCCGGCCGAGCCGCCGCGCCCCTGACCCGCGCCGGTCGCGCGCGGGCCGCACCGCTCACCGGCGGAACGGCTCCACCGAGACGACGGCCGGCACGGGGATCGGGCCATAGACGTGCGGGAACGCCTCCGCGGCGCCCGGCGGCACCTCCAGCGCCACCGGTGAGCCGAGCAGCCCTTCGTCCACCGTCAGGACGACCAGCGGCTCGGCCACGTCGGCGTAGTACCGCTCGGCGACCCCGCGAAGCTGGGCCAGGTCGGAGCAGGCGTGGATGAAGCCCTCCTGCTCCAGGGTGCGCCCGATGGTCGAGACGCGGTACTCGCCGCCCGCCTGGGCGGCCTCCCAGTCGCCGGCCAGCGCCAGATGAAGGATCGTCACCGGCCCAGCGTAGATCACCGCCGCCTCCGGCCCCCGCACGCGGCCGGGCGCCGGGCGAGGGAGGTCCTTGATCGGCGGTGGTTAGGCTGTCCTCGACCCCGTCCCCACCGGCCCGGCCCCTGCGGCCGGCGAGCGTCTTGATAGCGGGCGCCCGAGCTGGGCACAACGGGGTGGGCGGCCCCGGAAGGATCGCCGGCAGCGCCGGGGTGACCCGGCGCACAACCGCAACGGAGGACCGGTGCTCGACATCAGCCCACTGACCTGGAGCCTCACCATCGGGCTGATCATCGCCCTGCTCGCGGCCGACCTGGTGGCGGCGGCCCTTCGCCCGCACCGGGTGGGGTTCGGCGAGGCGACCGCCTGGTCGGTGTTCTACATCCTGACGGCCGTCGGCTTCGGCGTCTGGTTCGCCTGGCAGCACGGGAGCGTGTACGGCACCGAGTACTTCGCGGGCTACATCGTCGAGAAGAGCCTCTCGGTCGACAACCTCTTCGTCTTCGTCATCATCATGACCACCTTCGCCGTGCCGGAGGAGCACCAGCACAAGGTGCTGACCTTCGGCATCGTGCTCGCCCTGGCCATGCGGGCCGTCTTCATCGCACTCGGCGCCACCCTGCTGGCGATGTTCTCCTTCATGTTCCTGGCGTTCGGCCTGCTGCTGATCTACACGGCCGTGCAGCTGTTCCGGCACCGCGACGAGGACCCCGACGTCGAGGACAACGTCGTGGTCAGGACCGCCCGCCGCCTGCTGCCGATCACCGACGACTACGCCGGCGGCGGGCTCACCACCCGCGTCGACGGCCGGCGGATGGTGACCCCGCTGTTCATCGTTCTGCTGGCCATCGGCAGCATCGACCTGCTGTTCGCGCTCGACTCCATCCCGGCGGTGTTCGGCGTCACCGAGGAGCCCTACATCGTGTTCACCGCCAACGCGTTCGCGCTGCTCGGCCTGCGCGCGCTGTTCTTCCTGGTGAAGGGCCTGCTGGACCGGCTGGTGTACCTGTCCACCGGGCTGTCGCTGATCCTGGCGTTCATCGGCGTCAAGCTGATCCTGCACTGGGCCCACGTCGACCTGGACGAACGCGTCCCGGAGATCTCCACCCCGGTCAGCCTCACGGTGATCATCGGCGTGCTCGTCGTCGTCACCGTGGCCAGCCTGATCAAGACCCGGCGCGACCCCTCGGCCAAGGCCCACCCCGGCTCGCTGCGCGCCCACCGCGCCACGTCCGCCCTGCCCGACCCCGATCACCCCACCGGCCGGTGAGCCGCCCGGGAAACCGGTACCCGCCGCCGTGGGCGCGGTGCTAGCGTTTTGGCCATGAAGCGCGCCATGAGCACGACGACGCCGGAGAGTGTCCCGGCGCGCTGACTACCGTCTTAGTCCGAAGCCCCGGGGCGAGTGCCCCGGGGCTTCGCCGTGTGGTCACTCGCCCGCGCACCCGCGAGGAGACCACCATGAACGACCACCGCAGGCTCGGCCGCGAGCTGGACCTGTTCGACACCGACCCGCTGATCGGGGCGGGGCTGCCGTACTGGCTGCCCGACGGCGCGGCCGTTCGGCACGCCCTGGAGGAGTACGTCCGCGACGCCGAGCGCCGGGCGGGCTACCGGCACGTGTACTCCCCCATCCTGGGCAAACGCGAGCTGTACGAGATCTCCGGCCACTGGTCCCACTACAGCGACGACATGTTCCCGCCGATGGACCTGGGCTCGGAGCAGGTCGTCCTGCGCCCGAGCCTGTGCCCGCACCACGCGCTGATCTACCGGTCGCGCGCCCACAGCTACCGCGAGCTGCCGCTGCGCATCGCCGAGCTGGGCGGCATGTACCGCTCGGAGCCGTCGGGGGTGCTCGGCGGGCTGAGCCGCGTGCGGGCGATCCAGCTCAACGACGCGCACATCTTCTGCACCCTGGACCAGGTGGCCGCCGAGGCGCGCGCGGCCCTGGAGCTGATCGGCCGAGCCTACGCGGCGCTGGGCATCCGCCCGGCCCGCTACCGGCTCTCCCTTCCCGGGCCGGGCGGCAAGTACGTCGCCGCCCCCGAGATGTGGCGGCGGTCGCAGGCGCTGCTCACCGAGGTCCTGGACGGTTCGGGCGTGGCGTACGAGGCGGTCGAGGGTGAGGCCGCGTTCTACGGCCCCAAGATCGACGTCCAGATCGCCGACCCGGCCGGGCGCGAGACCACCCTGTCCACCGTCCAGGTCGACTTCCACCAGCCCGAGCGGTTCGACCTGCACTACATCGGGCCCGACGGCGACCGGCACCGTCCGGTCATGGTGCACCGCAGCGTCATCGGCAGCCTTGAGCGGGCCGTCGCCCACCTCATCGAGGCGCACGGCGGCGCCTTCCCGGCCTGGCTCGCCCCCACCCAGGTGGTGGTCCTGCCCGTCTCCGGCGCCGAGGGCGAGCGGGCCGCGGCGCTCGCGCGGCGCTGCGCCGCCCAGGGGCTGCGCGCGCGGGTGGCGGGCCCGGAGGAGGGCACCCTGGGCGCCCGGGTCCGGGCCGCGCGGCTGGTGCCCTACCAGGCGGTCATCGGCCCCAGCGAGGCCGCCCGCGACGAGGTCGCCCTGCGCCTGCGCGACGGCCGCCGCCTGGACGCCCAGCCCGCCGAAGAGGCGCTGCGCCGCATCGGCCTGCTCGTCGGGGCGCACCGCACCGACCTATGGGACAGCGCGCCCGCGTAGGCGCCGGCGCCCGGCGCCCCGGTTCGGGCGCCGGCCGCCGGTGCCGCCGGGGGCGGGTCAGCCGGCCGTGGTGACGCCGGGCCGAGACCCGCTCCGGTCCAGGCCGAGCTCCTCGGTGGGGGTCCTGTACGTCTCCGGGGCGGTGGCGATGGCGATGGCGCTGATCGCGCACAGGATGCCGGTGAAGATCGCGACCCCGGCCCAGCCGTGCAGGCCCAGCCAGCCCGACGGGGAGACGATGCCGGCCGCCGAGGCGACGGCGAAGCCGGCGATCGCGAAGCCGATCTGCGTGCCCACCGCCATGCCGGACATCCGGACCTTGGTGGTGAACATCTCGCCGTACAGGGAGGGCCAGATGCCGTTGGAGGCGCTGTAGACGACGCCGAGGGTGAGGATGCCCACCAGGAAGATCAGGCCGTAGTTCCCGGAGTTGATCGCGGCCAGGTAGGCGAAGATCATGATCGGGCTGCCGACGGCGCCGATCAGGAACACCGGCTTGCGCCCGATCCGGTCCGAGAGCGTGGCCCACAGCGGGATGGCGACCAGGGCCACGGCGTTCGCCGCGGTGGCGACCCACAGCATCGTGGACCGGTCGAGGCCCACGTCGTCGCTGGTCGCGTAGTTCAGCGCCCAGACGGTGAAGATGGTGCTGACGGTGGCGATCAGCGCGCCGCAGACCACGCGCAGCACGCTCGTCCAGTGCTCGCGGAACAGCAGCGACAGCGGCATCCTGGGCAGCGTGCCCTGGGCGGCCTCGCGGGCGAAGGCGGGGGTCTCCTCCAGCCTGCGCCGGATGATCCAGCCGACCACGGCGACGACCACGCTGAACAGGAACGGGATGCGCCAGCCCCAGGTCAGCAGCTGCTCCTCGGGCAGGGCGGCCACCGGGATGAACACCATGGTCGCCAGGATCTGCCCGAACTGGGTGCCGTTGAGGGTGAAGCTCGTGTAGTAGCCGCGGCGGGCGGCCGGGGCGTGCTCCAGGGTCATGGAGTTGGCGCTGGCCTGCTCCCCGGCCGCCGACAGGCCCTGGCACACGCGCAGGACGACCAGGAGCACCGGGGCGAGCCCGCCGATCTGGTCGCGGGTGGGCAGGCAGCCGATGAGGAAGGTCGACACCCCCATCAGGACGAGGGTGAACACCATGATGTTCTTGCGGCCGAACCGGTCGCCGAAGTGCCCGAGGAACAGCGCGCCGACGGGGCGGGCGGCGTAGGCGACGCCGAAGCTGGCCAGCGACTGGAGCGTCGCGGTGGCCGGGTCGGAGTCGTCGAAGAAGACCTTGGAGAAGATCAGGGCCGCGGCGCTGCCGTAGATGAAGAAGTCGTAGTACTCCAGCGCGCTGCCGATCCAGGCCGCGACCGCCGCCTTGCGCGGCGTGCCCTGCGTGGCACCGGGTGGTTGGTCGGTCATGCCGTGCTCCCTTGCGGCCGGGGGGTGGAGGTGGGCCTCGTCCCCCTCACGTGCGCCGAGTCACGCGCATACGAGCCCGCCCACCACAAAGGTTCGTTACGAACTAGATAGTTAATTACAGACGTGTTTCGTCATGGTCCTGTGAGGGATGTCTTGTGTCAAGAGCGCGCCATGAGGCGGTCAACCGGTGGTCACGCGGGCGCTCTTCACTGGCGGCCCGCCGGGTGCTATTACTAACTCACTAGTTCGTACAGTCGATCCGGGGTGGTGGCACGCGGCACATGACCTCCTATCTGATCGGCCTGATCGGCGCCGGGATCGGTCCCTCGCTCAGCCCCGCGCTGCACGAGCGAGAGGCCGGCCGCCACGGCCTGAACTACGTCTACCGGCTGATCGACATCGACGCGCTCGGGATGGACGCCGAGGCGATCGGGGAGCTCGTGCGCACGGCCCGGCGGCTCGGCTTCGACGGGCTCAACATCACCCACCCCTGCAAGCAGACCGTCATCCCCCACCTCGACGAGCTGTCGAAGGACGCCGCCACGCTGGGCGCCGTCAACACCGTCGTCTTCGACGGCGACCGGGCCGTCGGCCACAACACCGACTGGACCGGCTTCGCCGAGTCCTTCACCCGGGGGCTGCCCGGCGTCCCGGTGCGCTCCGTCGTGCAGCTCGGCGCGGGCGGCGCCGGCTCGGCCGTCGCCCACGCCCTGCTCACCCTCGGCACCGGCGAGCTGGTCGTGGTGGACGCCGAGCCGGGACGGGCACAGGCGCTGACGCGGGCGCTTTCGGCCCGCTTCGGGGACGGCCGGGCCCGCGCCGCCGGCCAGGAGGAGCTGCCAGGCCTGCTGTCGCGCGCCGACGGCATGGTCCACGCCACGCCCACCGGCATGGCGGGGCACCCCGGCCTGCCGCTGCCCGCCGGGCTGGTGCACCGCGGCCTGTGGGTCGCCGACATCGTCTACCGGCCGCTGGAGACCGCGCTGCTGCGCCACGCCCGCTCCCTCGGCTGCCGCGCCCTGGACGGCGGCGGCATGGTCGTCTACCAGGCCGCCAACGCCTTCCGGCTGTTCACCGGCCTTAGGCCGGACGCCGGGCGGATGCTGGCCCACCTCACCGAACTGGTCGCGTCGTGACAGGAGTACGGCATGCGCAAGTCCATCGCCACGGTGTCGGTCAGCGGCACGCTGACCGACAAGCTGGAGGCGATCGCCGCCGCCGGCTTCGACGGGGTCGAGATCTTCGAGAACGACCTCATCACCTGCCCCCACTCCCCCGAGGACATCCGCTCGATGGCCGCCGACCTCGGGCTGCGCATCGACCTCTACCAGCCGCTGCGTGACTTCGAGGCCGTTCCCGACGCGACGCTGGAGCACAACCTGCGCCGCGCCGAACGCAAGTTCCGGCTCATGGAGCGGCTGGGCGCCGAGCTGCTGCTGGTGTGCTCCAGCGTCTCGCCCGAGGCCGTGGGCGACGACGAGCTGGCCGCCGCCCAGCTGCGGCTGCTCGCCGGCCGGGCCGCCGAGCACGGCGTCCGCGTCGCCTACGAGGCGCTGGCGTGGGGGCGGCACGTCAACGAGTACCTGCACGCGTGGCGGATCGTCCGCATGGCCGACCACCCCGCGCTCGGCACCTGCCTGGACAGCTTCCACATCCTGTCGCGCGGCTCCGACCCCATCGGCATCGAGGCGATCCCCGGCGAGAAGGTGTTCTTCCTCCAGCTCGCCGACGCGCCGCTGCTGGCCATGGACGTCCTGCAGTGGAGCCGCCACTACCGCTGCTTCCCCGGCCAGGGGAACTTCGACCTGCGCGGCCTGGTGCGCCACGTGCTGAACACCGGGTACACCGGGCCGCTGTCGCTGGAGGTGTTCAACGACGTCTTCCGCCAGGCCGACGCCGGCCGCACCGCCAGGGACGCGATGCGCTCGCTGATCGCGCTGGAGGAGTCGCTGGACCCGCGGGCGCCCGGCCCGGTGGTGCCCACCGGGTTCGCCTTCACCGAGCTGGCCACCGACGACGCCGCCCCGCTGGGCGAGGTGCTGGGGGTTCTCGGCTTCTCGCGGACCGGCTCCCACCCCACCAAGCCGGTCGAGCTGTGGGAGCAGGGCGGCGCGCGGATCCTGCTGAACGCGACCGGCGCGGCCCCGGCGCTGGCGGCCATCGGCCTGGAGAGCCCCGACCCGGAGGCGTCGGCGCGCCGGGCCGGGGAGCTGCTGGCGCCGGTGCTGCCCCGCGAGCGGGGCCCGCGTGAGGCGCCGCTGGACGCGATCGCCGCGCCGGACGGCACCCAGATCTTCTTCTGCCGCACCGGCCACCCCGACCACTCCGACTGGACCGGCGACTTCCCGCGCGCGCCGGCCGGCGACGCCGCCCCCGCCGCCCCGGCGCCGGGCCGGCTCACCCACATCGACCACGTGGCGCTCGCCCAGCCGTGGCACCACTTCGACGAGGCGTCGCTGTTCTACCGCGGCGTCCTGGGCCTGCGGCCGCTGGAGAGCATGGAGGTGCCCGACCCGTACGGGCTGCTGCGCAGCAGGGCGATGTCCAGCCCGGACGGCGCGGTGCGTATGGTGCTCAACCTGGCCCGGGTCGGCGCCCAGCAGGCGCCCTGGCAGCACGTCGCGCTGGCCAGCGAGGACATCCGGGCCACCGTCCGGCGCCTGCGCGCCGTGCGCCCGGACCTGCTGCTGCCGATCCCCGGCAACTACTACGACGACCTGGAGGCCCGGTACGAGATCGGCTCCGAGCCGCGCGAGCTGGGGCTGTTGTACGACCGGGACGAGCACGGGGAGTTCCTGCACCTGTACACGATCACGCTGGGCAGCATGTTCTTCGAGATCGTCCAGCGCATCGGCGGCTACCGGGGCTACGGCGCCTCCAACGCCCCCATACGGCTGGCCGTCCAGCACGCCAGGACCCGGCCCTGATCGCGGCGGCCTAGGATGAAACGGCCGGTCCCGCCGTTCCGTGGAGTCTCATGACCTCGCAGCCCGCCGCCCGCACCACCGGGGAACGCCGGCGTGACGCCGACCGCACCAGGGCCGAGATCCTTCAGGTGGCCCAGCGCGAGTTCGCCCGCTGCGGTTACGCCGGGGCGCGGGTCGACGAGATCGCCGAGCTCATCCGCACCACCAAGCGCATGATCTACTACTACTTCGGCAGCAAGGAGGGCCTCTACATCGCCGTCCTCGAGAAGGCGTACTCGGAGGTGCGCGCCGCCGAGCGCACCGTGGACGTCCAGCACCTGGCGCCCGTGGCGGCGATCCGCACGCTGGCCGAGCTGACCTTCGACCACCACGACGCGCACCGCGACTTCATCAAGCTGGTCGCCATCGAGAACATCCACGACGCCGAGCACATCCGCAAGTCGCAGGCGCTGGCCAACCTGGGCACGCCGGTGCTCGACGTCATCTCCCGCATCCTGGAGGCGGGGGTGGCCTGCGGCGACTTCTCGACCGAGGCCGACGCCGTCGACGTGCACATGATGATCAGCGCGTTCTGCTTCTTCCGCGTCGCCAACCAGCACACCTTCGGCGCCCTGTTCGGCCGCGACATGACCGCCCCCGAGCACCGGGCGAGGCTGCGCGCGATGGTCGGCGAGATGGTGGTGTCCTACCTGAGGTCCGGCCGCGACCGGTAGCCCAAGGTCCGGCCGGGACCGGTAGCCCCTGCGGGGACGCGGCCGCGCGCGGCGCCGGGGTCAGTGCGCCCCGGCGAGGTTCAGCAGCACCACGCCGCCGATGATCAGCAGGATGCCGCCGACCTTCGCCAGGTTCATGGTCTCGCCCAGGAACAACGCGCCGATCACCGCGATCGCCGCCGTGCCCACCCCCGCCCACACCGCGTAGGCGACGCCGACCTCCATCTGCAGCTTCAGCGCCCGGGCCAGCAGCGCGAAGGAGGCGACGTAGCCGATCACCACCACCACCGACCAGCCCTTGTGGGCGAATCCGTCGCTGAGCTTGAGCGCGGAGGTCGCCAGGACCTCCGAAGCGATCGCGGCGGCGAGCAGCAACCACGCCATCGAACCGGCCTCCTCGTTCCGACCGGCACCATGAACCGGTACAAGCCGGGCCACTGTAGCCGGTGGTCCACGACGGCCCGCACGCGGCCGGCGATGCGGGCTTCGCCCACCGCCCGCTCGGTCACCAGGATCCGAACGGCGACCGCGGTGATGCGGCCGGCGGTCCGGCGCCGGGCCGAGCCGGGCGCGAGGACTACCCGGTGAAGCGCGGCGGGACCTCCGCGTCAGCCGGTGAGGCGGGCGATCAGGCCGGGATGCCCGGCCAGGCCCTTCTGCACCATCGAGTCCACCCAGGCGTCCGCCGGGCCGACCGTGCTCCAGTCGATGGGGCCGTGCGGCGGCTCGGGGTCGTACTCGATCAGCAACTGGACGAACTGGGCGGTCTGGCGGCCCGACAGGCGTTCGGCCAGGTGCAGCGCGAGGTCGATGCCGGCCGACACGCCCGCCGCCGTGACCACCGGACCGTCCTGCACCCAGCGTCGCCGCACCGGCGTCGCGCCGAGGCGGCTCAGCAACGGCCGGCAGGCCCAGTGCGTGGTGGCCTGGCGGCCCTCCAGCAGGCCGGCCGCGCCCAGTATCAGCGATCCGGTGCAGACCGAGGCCATGATCTCGGCGCGGCCGGCGACGTCGCGCAGCCAGGCCAGCAGGTCCTCGTCGGCCATGGCCGTGAAGGTCGGCTCGGTGCCGCCCGGCACGATGACGGCGTACGGGTCGCGCACCTGGTCGAAGGTGTGGCTCGCGGTGAGCGACAGCGGGGTGTCGGTGCCCAGCGCCTCCAGCGAGCCGGACACCACCACGGGCCGCACCGAGGGGTCGAGCCCGGCGAGCGCCGAGAAGACCTGCAGCGGCCCGACCATGTCGAGCGCGGTGATCCCGGGGTACAGCACGAAGGCGATCGTCTTCACGGGTGCGGCGCCGGGCTCCGGCGCGGGTGTGGAAGCCATGCCCCCCACCCTCGTCGCGCGCTCCGGCGCCCGGCAACGACGGGCCTCGGGCATGTCCGGATTCCTGCGATCCCTGTCCACCCGCCATGGAGCGGGCCACGCGACCGGCGCCCCGGCCCGTCAGCCGCGGTAGTGCTCGGCCAGCGCCGTGAAGGCGGCCTTGGGCTCCCACGGCATGCCGGGGTAGGTGCGGCCGCCGCCGTCCTCCAGCACCTTCACCACGCCGTACCCGGCCATGTCCAGATCGTGCCGGGGGTCGGCGCGGTGCGGCAGGTGGTAGGAGGCGAAGGTGTTGGCGAACGTGACGTCGACGCCCTCGGCGGTCAGGATCTCCAACTGCTCGCGCAGGCCGGCGGCCTGTTCCTCCTCGTCGCGGGTGTAGTCGCCGTCGAGCCGGACCGGCGTGGCGCCGTCCCACTCGACGATCATCCCGCCGCGGGCGCCCCTGGCGGCGGCGCCCCGGTAGGTGGCCGAGCCGAACTCGCTGATCGCGACCGGCTTTCCCCGCGCGACCAGGGAGCGGACGGCCTCGCGGTAGATCGCGGCGACGTCCTCGGACCAGTAGGCGTCGACGGAGGCGATGTCGAACGGCGTCCAGTCGACGTTCTCCAGCCACAGCGAGGCGTAGGTGACCTTCCCGCCGAACCGCTCGCGGACGGTGGCGGCGGCCCTGCCGAGGAAGTCGTTGAGCAGGCCGGGGACCTTCGCCATCGCCTCGCGCAGCAGGCGGGGCTCGCCGAGCAGGCCGATGCGCTCGCCGAGGGTGTCGCCGGGCAGGAAACCCCTGGCGAACAGGCTCAGCTCGGCGCCGGTGACGAAGACGACCTCGGCTCCGCGACGGCGGAGCCGTTCGGCGCGTTCGGCGCAGTCGGCGAGCAGGCCGAGAAGCTCATCGGTGGTCGGGTTGGCGGTGAACGGCGAGAACCAGACCTCAAGGCCCGCGTCGGCGGCGTGGCTGGCGGCGATCTCCAGCCGCCCGGGGTCGCCGCCGGTGACGCGCACCGCGGTGCAGTGCAGGTCGTCGCGGATGACGCGCATCTCGCGCCGGACCACGTCCGGGTCGAAGTTCTCCCGGGTGTTCCCCTCCAGGTGCAGGAAACCGGTGTCGTAGGTGATGCCTTTGCCGGGCATGGGGTGCCTTTCGTCATGCTGTGTCGGGTACCGCCACGTCTGGGGCCGTCGACGGTATTTAGGGTACGCATCGTACCTTAGGCGGCAAGGTAGCATGAGGACGGCGGCGCGCGGTAGGGTACGACGGGTACCTACGGTGGGAGGGGACATGGCCGACGAACCCGGGCGGCCCCGCACCGCCCCGGCGAGGCGGCGCGGGGCCGCGCTGGAAGAGGCGATCCTGCGCGCGGCCGTCGAGGAGCTCACCGAGAACGGCTATCCCGGCCTCACCATGGACCGGGTGGCCAGACGGGCCGGCACCAACAAGAACGCCATCTACCGCCGCTGGCCCAACCGGGCCGCGCTCGGCATCGCCGCCTACCGGCGGATGACCGTGGCCGACGCGCGCCTGCCCGACACCGGCGAGCTGCGCGGCGACGTGCTGGCGCTGCTGCGGGGCGCCAACCGCCACTGGTCCTCCCCCACCGGCGACATCCTGCGCGGCCTGCTGTCGGGCCTCGGCGACGACCCGGAGCTGCTGGCACAGCTTCGCGAGCAGAGCAGCGACGGCGGCGCGGCCATGTGGCTGACGGTTCTGGGCCGCGCCGTGGCCCGCGGCGAGGTCGCGCCCGAGGCCCTGCACCCGCGGGTCGCCACCGTCGCCGTCGTGCTGCTGCGCAACGAGTTCATCACCCGCGGCGTCCCGTCCGTGCCCGACGCCGTCCTCGTCGAGATCGTCGACGAGGTGTACCTGCCGCTGGTCCGCCGGCGCTCGCCGCCCTGACCGTCACGGGCGCGCCGCGCCCGCGCGATCCCGGCCCACCCGTCATGGGCCGCCGCGAGGGGCCCGCGGGTAGCGTGATCGGCATGGACGAACGCCGCTTCGCCGTCGTCGGGTACGAGGGGGCCGAACTGCTCGACATCGCCTGCGTGACCACCGGCCTGGTCGCGGCCAACCACCTCGGCGCCGACCCGCCGTACTTCGTCCGCCTGGCCACCCCCGGCGCGCGCACCATCTCGTGCGGCACGGGGCTGCGGCTGGAGGCCCAGGAGTGCCTCGAACGGCTCAAGGGCCCGCTGGACACGCTGCTGGTCTCCGGCGGGTTCGGCCACGAGCACGCGGCGGGCGACGCCGCGCTGGTCGGCCACGTGCGCCGGCTGGCGGCCGTGAGCAGGCGGGTGGCCTCGGTGTGCACCGGGGCCACCGTGCTGGCGGCCGCGGGCCTGCTGGACGGCAGGCGGGCCACCACCCACTGGGGCTTCGCCCGCCGCCTCGCCGAGCGCTACCCCAAGGTGAGCGTGGACGCCGGGCCGCTGTTCATCCGCGACGGCGAGGTCTACACCGGCGCCGGGGTGACCAGCGCCCTCGACCTCACCCTGGCCCTGATCGAGGCCGACCACGGCGCCGAGCTGGCCCGCCAGGTGTCGCGCAGCCTGGTCACCTACCTGCAGCGCCCCGGCAACCAGGCCCAGATGAGCATGTTCGTCACCGGGCCGCCCCCCGAGCACGCCCTGGTGCGCCGCCTGACCGGCTACGTCGCCGCCCACCTGGACTCCGACCTGACCTCGGCCGCGCTGGCGGCGAGCGCCGGGGTGAGCGAGCGCCACCTGCACCGGCTGTTCCTGGAGCACCTCGGCCAGAGCCCGGCCCGCTTCGTCCGCAAGGCCCGCGCCGAGGCGGCGGCGCACCTGCTGTCGTCCACCCCGCTGCCGGTGGCGGCGATCGCGCGGCGGTGCGGCTTCGGCTCGGCCGAGACGCTGCGCCAGGCGTTCGCCGACATCTACGGCCTCCCCCCCTCGCGCTACCGCGCGGCATCCCAGAGAACACCCGCCTAGGCCGCTCCTACGGCTTCGAGCTCCGTGGCCCTTCGAAGAAGGCGTGGTGCGCCGGTTCGTCGGCCAGACGTGCCTGGTAGCCGGCGATGACGAGCTGGGCTCGGTCACGGGCTTCGAGCTTGGTGAGCAGCCGGCCGATGTGCGTCTTGAGAGTGGCGCGGCTGATGTGCAGGGCGGCCTCTATCTCGGCGTTGGACAGGCCGCGGGTGATGAGCGTGAGGATTTCGCGTTCGCGGGGTGTCACGCCGTCGAGCGATCGGGTGGCGGCCGGCCGGTCGGTGAGGGCGGCGATCAGACGGCGGGTGACGGTGGGGGCGAGCAGGGCCTCACCGGCGGCCACGGTGTGGATCGCGTCGAGCAGCCGGGGCGGGGTGGTGTCCTTCAGGAGGAAGCCGCTGGCTCCGGCGTGCAGCGCCCGGTACACGTGGTCGTCGAGGTCGAAGGTGGTCAGGACGAGCACGCGGGGCGGGTGCGGGCCGGCGGTGAGTCGCGCGGTCGCGGTGATGCCGTCGAGCTCCGGCATGCGGACGTCCATGAGGACGACGTCGGGACGATGTTGGGCGGCGAGCGCGACGGCTTCGTGCCCGGTGCCGGCCTCGGCGACGACGGTGAAGCCCGGAGTGGCATCGAGCAGACGGCGCACGGTGGCTCGGAACAGGGGTTCGTCGTCGGCCAGCAGCACCCGGACGGCGGTGCCGGTCATGTCGGGAACGGCAGGGTCGCCCGGACGGCGAATCCGCCGGTCGGCTGTGGGCCCGTCGTCAACGTGCCGCCGTGCAGGGCGACGCGTTCACGCATGCCCGCCAGCCCGTACCCGGGCGCGGCGTCACGGAGGGTGGCCGCGCCGTCGTCGACGACGCGAACGGTGAGGGCGCCCGGGGTCGCCGTGACGGCGACGTGGCAGTGGCGGGCGTCCGCGTGCCGGCGCACGTTGGTGAGGGCCTCCTGCAGGATGCGGTAGGCGGAGGTCTGCACGGCCGCCGGCACGGCCGGCAGGTGCGGCGCCTCCACGGTGACGTCCACGCCGGCCGCCCGGGTCGCCTCGATCAGCCCGCCGATCCCCGCCAAGGCCGGTGTGCCGTCCTGGCCGGCGTCGGCTGACGGCTCGTCGCGCAGTCCGCCCAGCACGGCCCGGATGTCCTCCAGCGCGCCGCGGCTGACCTGCTCGATGGTGCGCAGGGCGGCGTCCTGCTCCGTGCCCAGGTGCTGGGCGACCGCGGCGTTCATGGCGATCAGGCTCAGGTTGTGCCCGACGACGTCGTGGACTTCCCGGGCGATGCGCAGCCTCTCCTCGGCGACGGCCCGCGCGGTGCGCAGCCGAGCGAGTTCGGCGGCGTGCCGGCGACGCGTCCGCACCGCCCAGGCCAGCGACCACGAGCCCGCGAGCACGAGGACGCTGACCGTGCTCACCAGCCCCGGCGCGGTGCTGAACGACTCCTCCCCCGCCGTGGCGGGGATGAGCGGGAGGCGGCCGGTGGCGGCGGCCGCGAGGCCGGGAACCAGGATCGCCGCCAGCGCCGCCGACAGCCCGCGGGCCGCGGCCCGCGGCGAGGTGAGCGCCACCGGGTACAGCGCGAAGGCGACGGCCCACAACGTCACCTCCGCCCCCACCCCGGCGAGCGCGGCGACGGCCGCGGCCGTCGCCACGAGCGCGAGGACCGGCACCGGCCACCTGCGGCGCGCCGCGAGCGGCAGGCCGATGAGCCCGGACAGCGCCAGCACCGCCACGCCGGACGCCGGCGTCCGCAGCACGGCGGCGCCGGCCACGGTGAGCGCGAGCAGCGCGTCGGCCGTGAGCAGGACTCGGCGGGAGATCGGCACGGACGTCACTGTAACCAGGGCCGTCCCGCGGGCGCATCGGACCGGCGTCCGATGCGCCGGGGGCCGGTCGCCGCGCAGGCTGGCGCGGTGCTGATCCGAATGCTGACCGCCCTGGTCCTCGCCGCCCCCGCCCCCACCCCCTCCCCCGCACCGACGTCTCCGCCCGCCCCGGCCGGGACGGTCACCGTGGCCGCGATCGACGCGGCGGTCCGGTCCTACCTTGAGGCGACCGGCGTGCCGGGCGTCGCGGTCGCCGTGACGCGGGGACGCACCGTGATACACACCGGGGGCTACGGGCACACCGCACAGGGTGAGGCCGTAACCGACCGCACCGTCATGGCCGTCGCCTCGGTCAGCAAGTCCATGACCGCACTGGCCGTTCTGCAACTGGCCGACGCCGGCCGCGTCGAGCTGGACACGCCCGTGCGCACGTACCTGCCGGAGTTCAGGCCGGCGGACGAGCGCGTCGCGCGGGTCACCGTGCGGCAGTTGCTCAACCACACCTCCGGGCTGTCGGACCGGACGTACAGATCGTTCAGCGGCCCCCTGGCGCACGACCCGAGGGAAGCGGTCGCCTTGATGCGGACCGCCCGCCTGGCCGCCGAGCCGGGCACCCGGTTCGAGTACCACAACCCCAACTACCAGGTCGCCGCACGCCTGGTCGAGGTGCTCAGCGGCCTGCCGTTCGACGCCTACCTGCGGCAGCGGGTGTTCGGACCGCTGGGGATGGCCGACAGCCGGTCCATCGACACCTCCGACGAGCTGCCACCCAGCAGCCGCGGTCATCTGATGGTCGCCGGCAGGCCGGTCGCGCTGCCCGAGCCCCCCGCCTTCGGCGCCGGATCGGGCGCCGTCCTGAGCACCGCCCGCGACATGGCCGCCTGGCTCGTCGCCCAGACCGGCCGAGGACGCGGACCCGCCGGCGCCCCGGTCGTCTCCGCCGCCGCCGTCGCCGAGATGCACCGGCCGTCGGCCGAAGGCTACGGCCTCGGCTGGCACACCGGCACCACCCCATCGGGGAAGCCGCTGGTCGAACACGACGGTGACATGATGACGTTCACCGCCTACCAGGCCCTCCTGCCCGCCAGCGGGTACGGCATCGCGGTCATGGCCAACACCGGAACCCTGCACCGCGACGCCCAGACCATCGGCGCGCGCCTCGTCGACCTCGTCGAAGGGCGTACTCCGCCACGCCCGAACACGTCCCTGGTGTGGATCGACCTCGCCCTGCTGGCTCTCGCGGCGGTCGTCGCGCTGCTGGGCGCGCGAGGGATCCGCCGGGGCCGCCGCTGGGCGGCCGTCCGGCGCCCCGGCTGGGCGATCGCCGCCCGTCACCTGCCCTACCTGCTGCCGTCGGGCCTTCTCATCGGGCTCCACCGTGTGGTGAGCCTGCTCTACCGCGGCCGTGACATCTCCTGGCCGCAGACGGCCTACCTGTATCCCACGCTGACGCTGTTGCTCGCCGTGGCGTCGGCCGCGGGCGTCGCGGTCGTCATCAGCCGGACGACACCGCTCATCCGCACCCCGCGGCGGCGGTAGCGTCTTCGTCCCCACCCCGAGCACGACGTCGAACACCTGGCGGAGGGTGCGGCCGGCCGCACGAATGCCTCGATCTCGGCGCCTTCGTCCAGGTCCGGTTCCGGACGCACCTGACCTCGCGCGCGCAGCCTCCAGCGCGTGGCGTGGACGGCGACCCGCGAAGCTCCGAGGGCGTGTGGGGCGCGGTCGCTTGCCAGCGGTATCGAATACGTGTTCCACTGTCGGTCATGCGTTTCGACGCCCTTCCCCTCGTCGACGACACCCCCGCCTCACGGCCGCGCATCGAGCGGCGGGCGGTTCGCCGCACCTCCGGCGGCACCACGTTCTACGAGGTGGCCTCGCGCACCGTTCTCGACCGCGTTCCCGAGGCCACCGGCCTGGGCATCGCCTGGGCGGTCAGCCCGTACCGGGGGTGCGCGCACGCCTGCCTCTACTGCGCCGGGCGGCGCGGCCACCGCTACCTGGGGCTCGACGGCGAGCGCGACTTCGGCTCGGCCATCGTGGTGCGCACCGACGTCGCCAAGCGGCTGCGCGCCCAGCTCGCCTCGCCCCGCTGGGGCGGCGAGACGGTCGGCATCGGCCTGAACGGCGACTGCTACCAGGAGGCCGAGGAGGTCTACCAGCTCATGCCGGGCATCGTCGCCGCGCTGCGCGACACCGGCAACCCCTTCCGGGTGATGACCAAGAGCTCGCTGATCCTTCGCGACGCCGAGCTGCTGGCCGAGGCGGCGCAGGTCGCCGAGGTCGAGGCGCGGGTGTCGGTCGGCTTCGTCGACGACCGCCTGCGCCGCGCCGTCGAGCCCGGCGCCCCGAGCGCGCAGAAACGCCTCGAACTGTGCGCGACGCTCGGCGAGAAGGGCGTGCCGTGCGGGGTGTTGATGGCGCCCATCCTGCCCTGCCTCACCGACTCGGAAGACCAGCTCCGCGCGGCGGTGCGCCGCGTCGCCGACGCCGGCGCCGTCAGCCTGACCCCCCTGGTGCTGCAGCTCCCGCCCGGCTCGCGCGAGTGGTACCTGCGGTGGCTGTCCGAGGAGCACCCCCGTCTGCTGCCGCGCTACGAAGAGCTCTACGGCGACGGCCCGCACGCCGCCGCCGACTACCGGGCCCGCGTCGTCGGCCGCGTGGCCGAGCTCGCCCGCCTGTACGGCATCGGCACCCGGCGCGCCCCCTGGCAGCCCCGGCGCACCGCCGACCGCCAGCTCGCCCTCCTTTGACGGGGCCCGCCAGGGAACCCCCACCCGCCGGCGCTCGCGCTGGAGCGCTCTGGGCGGCCGCACCGCTTCGCCGAGGTGTGTGAGACGCCGGTCGTGGTCGTGGAGCGCGTGCGTCGGTGCTGCTCCACGCCTACCAGGCCAGTTCCCCGGCCTCGTCCTGGAACGTCCCCGTCGGACCGTCCGGGCCGAGAGTCGCCAGGCGCACGACGGTCCTGGCGCTCTCCTCCGGTGATCGCCCGCCTTCGAAGGGCAGCTCGGCGGTCATGTCGGTGGCGGTGAAGCCCGGCTCCAGCGCGTTGAACTTGATGCCCGGCTGCGACTTGGCGTACTGGAGCGTGAGCATGGTGGCCGCCGACTTGGACGCGGCGTACAGCGGCGCCGTCCTCAGGTGGAACTCCGGCCGGTCGGGGTTGGTCACCGCCCAGAACGACCCGGCGCTGCTGGAGACGGTGACCACGGTCGGGTTGTCGGACCTTCGCAGCAGGGGAAGCGCCGCCTCCGTGACGCGCACGATTCCCACCGCGTTGGTGTCGAAGACCCGCAGAGCCGTGGGGCCGTCGCTGACCCCGTTCGCGAGGATGCCCGCGTTGTGCACCAGGACGTCGAGCCGCCCCTCGACCGAGTCGATCGCCGCCAGCGCGTCGCTCACCGACGCGTCGTCGGTCACGTCGAGTCGCACGAATCGTGCGCCGAGCGCCGCCGCGGCCTTCTCGCCTCGTTCGACGTCACGCGCACCGATGTAGACGACGTGGCCCAGCTCCAGAAGCTGCCTGGCCGTCTCGAAGCCGATGCCCTTGTTGGCCCCGGTGATCAGTGTGATGGTCATGCGTTTCCTCTCACGACATGTGGCCCGAGTGGGCCACTCGGCGCCGCCAAGCGCGGCTGCCCAACCTTGGCGGGAGCCCTTTCAAGCTGGAGTGGGAGCCGCTCCGCCCGCCTCGGACTTCTGTAGCGATCGCTCCAGAACTCGAATGTAGCACTTCCGCATCGATCGCTGCGGAAAGGTAGGCTGCGGGGGTGGAGACGAGACAGTGCGGCCCGATCGGCCGGCCGCGGGGATTCGACGCCGACGAGGCTCTCGAGCGCGCCCTGCTGGTCTTCTGGGAGCACGGCTACGAGGGGGCCAGCCTGTCCAGCCTGACGACCGCGATGGGCATCTCCACCACCAGCATGTACGCGGCCTTCGGCAACAAGGAGCAGCTGTTCCGCAAGGCCCTGGAGCGCTACACCGAAGGCCCGGGCGCGCACCTGGCCGAGGCCCTGCGCGAGCCGACCGCCCTCGCCGTCGCCACCGCGATCCTGACCGGCACCGTTCGGAGCACCACCCGCCCGGCCCATCCTCACGGGTGCATGGGCGTCCAAGGTGCCCTGGTCGCCAGCGATTCCGGGCGTGAGGTCCGCGACCTCCTCGTCGCCTGGCGCGACAACAGCTACTCCTGCGTCCACGAGCGGTTCCGGCGAGCCGTCGACGACGGCGACCTGCCTCAGGAGGCCGATCCCGGGCTACTCGCCCGCTACGTCACCACCTTGGCGTTCGGCATCGCCGTGCAGGCCGCGAGCGGTGTCGGCCGCGACGAGCTCCAGGAGATGGCGGACGCCGCCCTGCGCAACTGGCCGCTCACCTGAGAAGACCGCGGCCACCGGGCACACGGCGCGAGAGCGCCGGGACTGATCAAGGCGACCGTCGATCGGCGTTGCCCACGTTCGCGGCGTCAGCGCTTTCCCGTGGTGCCGGTACCCCGGGTGGGCCCTGCCCGCGCAGGCGGTCCATCTCCCGCCACTCGGGCCGCAGGCCCGTCAGGCTCGTGGTGAGCGCGTAGGCCGCCCCGCCCGCGAGCAGCACCGGCGCCAGCCCCGCTGCCGCCACCGCCATCCCGGCCGCCAGCCCACCGAGCGGGATCCCCGCCCAGGCGAGGGAGTCCGACAGCGCGTTGACCCGGCCCAGCAGGTGCCGCGGCACCCGCTCGTAGGAGATCGCCCCCAGGATGGGGTTCAGGAACCCGCTGGCGAACCCGCCCACCGCGAACACCGCCACCATGGCCCACACCGGCGCGTCCACCGCCAGGATGAGGAACCGCGACGGCCCGGCGAGCAGGAAGGCCACGAAGAACACCGGCCTGCGCCGCATCCGGTGCGCCACGGCGGCCGCGACCAGGCTGCCGGCGACGGCCGTCAACCCCGCCACGCCGCCGTTCAAACCGACCACCGCGGCGCCGTGGCCGGACTCCCTGGCCCATACGAACACGAGCACCTGGTTGAAGGCCGCGTCGAGCAGATTGGTGACGCCGACCATGACCACCACGGAGAGCAGCAGCGGTTGGCCGCGCAGGAACGCGAAGCCCTGGCCGAACCGCCGCCAGTACCCCTCATCCACCTCCTGCGCCGGCGCGCGGTGCCCCATGCCGCGCGGTAGCGCCCACGCCACGATCACCGAACCGAGCGCGAAGCAGATGACGCTGATGCCCAGGCCGGCCAGCGGCCCAAGGAGCGCCACCACCGCGCCCCCCGCCGCGGGCCCGGCCGTCTGGGCCAGCCGCTCGGTCACGCCCATCAGCCCGGCGGCCCGCTCCAGCGGCACCCGCCCGCGCTCGGCCGCCTCGGGGATCATGATCTCCTTGGCCAGGTCTCCTGGGCCGCGAGCCGCGCCGACCACCGCGACGAGGGCGATCAACGCGCCCAGCGGCAGCAGATCCAGCGCGTGCAGGAGAACCACCGCGCCGGCCGCCGCGGCGCTCCCCACATCGCCGGCCCAGGAGATCCGGCGCGGCCCCACCCGATCGACCAGCGGCCCGGTCAGCGCCTTGACCAGCACGTACGGGGCCATCTCCGCGAAGGCCACCAGCCCCGTCTGCGCCGCACTGCCGGTCGTCGTCAGCACGAACCAGGGCAGCGCGATGGCCGACACCCGCGTGGCGGTCAGCGACACCGTCATGGCCGCCAGCAGGCCGGCCATCGGGCGTGAGGACTCGCGTGATCCCTTCACGCGCCCTCCGGCAGCTCGGGCAGGAGCTGCGTGATCAGCGAGACCCGCGCGGCGCCCTCGGGCGCCGCCGCGCCGGGCATGTCGCGGCGGTAGCGGGAGACGACCTCTTCCAGCTCCTCGCGCAGCCGCTGCCCCTCCTGCGGGGTGAGGCGCAGCGCGATGGAGCTGAGATCGAACACGCGCCGCCACTGTCCCGGCATGGTCTGCAGCTCGCTCAGCGTCCGCTGGGTGCGCAGGTTGTACAGGGCGGCGATGGACTGCATGTAGGCCAGCACCGCCTCCGGCTCCCGCTCCGCGAGTTCGGCGTCGCTGAGACGGGTGATGTGGTGGACCGAGCGCCACCAGCGCTCGCGGGCGTTGCCGCGCTCGGTGTCCTCCTCCACGAATCCGGCGGCGCCGAGCCTGCGCAGGTGGTAGCTGGCCGTGCCCGAATTCACCCCCAGGCGCTCGGCCAGGCGGGTGGCGGTGGACGGGCCGTGTTTGCGCAGCAGGTCCACGAGTTGCACCCGCACCGGGTGAGCCAGCGCCCGCAGGCCTTTGGCGTCGAGGACGACCACGCTCTCGCGAGGTTCGGTCATGCCTGGAGCCTAGACCGCAAACAGTCATTCGCAAACACTTGTTCGCGAAGAACTGTTGGCAATCGCCTGGGCACCTCGGCCGGCATCGTCGGTGCGACCGCGGATGCGCGCTCGCAACACCACAGGCCCTGGCTCCGGCGATCTAGCCGGGCCCGGCGAAGCCGGTGATCAGCACGAACAGCGGCAGGCCCGTGTTGTGGACGGCGTGGAGGGCGACCGCGGGCCAGATCGATCCGCTGCGGCGCATCACCTCGGCGGCCATGACGCCCACCACGAACGCCGTGGGCAGGACGATGTTGACGCCGTGGGCGAGGGCGAAGATCGCCGAGCTGGACAGGACGCCGACGACGGGCCCGTAACGCAGCAGGGCGTTGGCGACGACACCGCGGAAGAGGAGCTCCTCGCCAAGGGGGGTGAGGACGGTCAGGAAGGCGAAGGTCAGGATCAGGGGCAGCACGCCGCCGCCGGCCGCGTCGTAGTACGGGCCCTGGGGGTTGGCGTCGAGCCCGGTCAGGGCGATGACGGCGTAGTTCACCACGCCCTTGAGGGCGAAGGCGGCCACGCCTGCGGCCGCGCCGATGCCCATCCATCGCCAGGTGGTGCGGCGCACGCCGAAGGCGCCCCAGGAGCGGATGCGGATCAGCGCCGCCGCGGCGAAGCCGACGAGGCCGACGACGCCCGACCAGGCGGCCAGGACCAGCCCGTACACGGCCGCGTCCAACTCCAGCCCCGCCGGGCCGAGGAACGGAAGCACGGCCGCGGCGGCCGCCATCGAGAGCAGGCCGACCACGATCTCGGGCCAGCCCGGGCGCGGAGCCGTCATCGGCGCGGCTCCCAGCGGAAGATCCGGGAGGCCAGCGCGACGGCGACGACGACCCAGCTCAGCGTGGGCGCCAGGAGGATCAGGGAGTCCGCGACGGGGACGCCGCCGTTCCAGGCGTTGAGGACCAGCTCGGTGACCGAGCCGCCCGGAAGCAGCCGCTTGAGCAGGGTGAGCTCCTCGGTGCCCGAGAGCCCTATCCAACTGGCCACGGCGATGACGCCGAGGCTGACGGGCAGCGTGGTCACCTGGGCGTGCTCGGGGGAGTTCGTCACTCCCGCGGTGGCCAGGCCCAGGCCGAGCATCATGATCACCATCGAGAGGACGGCCGCCGCCAGAAGGGGGACGTTGTCCGGTCGGCCGGTGACCACGGCCAGCGCGGTCAGGATCACGGTCACCTGGACGAGCGAGATGACGGTGAGCGGGAGGAGCAGCCCGGACAGGATGCCGGTGTCGCCCGCCGCGGTCGAGCGCAGCCGCTTGAGGAAGAGGTTCTGCCTGCGTGCGGCCAGGGTGGTGACCGCGGCGGTGTAGAGCCCGAACGCTCCGACGGTGAACATGACCACCGCCGCGATGTATCCGAGGCTGCCCAGGGCCGCGAAGCCTTCGTGCTGGTAGATGAAGAACGCGCTGACCGCCGCGGGCATGATGAGGCTGGTGACCAGGACCAACCGGTTCCGGAAGATCTGGACCAGCTCACTGAGAGCGATCGAAAGCATGGCGAAGGTCCTTTCCTTACGAGGTCGCGGGAGCGGTCTGGTCACTGCCGAGGGCACGGAAGACGTCGTCGAGCCGGGTCGGCCCCGCCTGGAGCCCTCGCAGTTCCACCGCGTGGTCCTGCGCCCAGCGCAGCAGGGTGTGCAGGTCCTCCTGCAGGCTGAAGGTCTCGACGCGGAACCTCCCGTCCCCCTCGCGCGTGGCCGGCAGCGGCGGCGCGGGGGCGGGGGCCGCCAAGGAGAACTGGATGGCCGCCGGCAGCGTCCGCGTCAGCTCGGCGACGGTCCCCTCCCGGTGGAAGGTGCCCTTGTGCATGAGGCCGACGCGGTCGGCGCGCTGCTGCGCCTCCTCCAGGTAGTGCGTGGTCAGGACGACGGTGGAACCGTCTTCACGCAGCCTGTCCACGGCGTCCCACAGATGGTCCCGGGACTGGATGTCCAGACCGGTGGTGGGCTCGTCCAGGAAGATCAGTTCAGGCGCTCCGTACACGGCGGTGGCGAAGTCCAGGCGCCGTTTCTCGCCGCCGGACAGCTGGGCCACCTTGGTGCCGGCCTTGCGGGTGAGGTCGACGATGCCGAGCACGCGTTCGACCCGGTCGGCGCGCTGGGTGAGTCCTCCGATCAGCCGAACCGACTCTCTCACCGTCAGGTCCGGGGAGAATCCGCTGTCCTGCAGCATGATGCCCATCCGGGGCCGCACGGCGCGCCGGTCGCGCGGGCTCTTCCCGAAGACCCGCACGGTGCCCGAGGTGGGGGCGCGGTGGCCTTCGACGATCTCCAGGGCGGAGGTCTTGCCCGCCCCGTTCGTACCGAGCAGCGCGTAGAGCTCCCCGGCCTCCACCTGGAAGGACAGGTCTTTTACGGCATGGAAGTCGCCGTAGGTGAGGTTCAGACTTCGGACGTCGATGACTGGTGGCGATGACATGCCGTCGATCCCAGCAGCCGCCACGCCCACCGGGCAGTGCGACCACGTCACGACCTCGCTGTGGCATTTCTTAGCGGAACGTATGACGCAGCGTCACTGACGCCACCACGGAATCACCCTAATACTGGACATACCTTGCTCTGCTCGATCCCGGAGAGCCACGATGGACACCAACGCCCCGCGCATGCCGTCCGAGCACGCCGAGACGACGCGAGGACGGCTGGGCAGGCTCAACCTCGTCATGTTCCTCCCGATGCTCGCCGCCGTGGGGACGCTGCTGGTGGCGAGGGACGCCCAGACCTGGGGGCAGGCCGCCGTCCTGGCTCTGGGCGTGGTCGCGGCCCTGGTGGCCTTCGTGCGGTGGGCGGCGCGGGACCTCTCCCGCGTCGCGCTCCCCTGCCTGGTCGTCGCCGCGGCCGTCTGGGCCTTCGGAGCGCTGGTGATGGGCAGTGACGCGGCGTTCTACGGCATCTTGATCGTGGGTTCCCTGGTCGTCCCCCAGCTCCGGCGCCACCGGGCCTGGGCGGCGGTGGCGGTGACCGTCTACGTCGCCGCGGTGGGCGCGGCGAGAGTGCTGGTGACCGGGGAACCCGTCTCCGACGTGCTGATCCCCTACGTCATCATCCCCGCGGGCGTCACCGCGGCGCTGATCGGCCTCATGTTCCCCAACCAGAGGTTCTACGGCATCGTGAGGGAGCTGGAGGAGGCGCGAGACCGCGAGGCCGAGCTGGCCGTCGTCCGGGAGCGCATGCGTTTCGCCAGTGATCTGCACGATATTCAGGGCCACACGCTGCATGTGGTGAAGCTGAAGATCGCGCTGGCCCAGAAGCTGGTGCACAGCGACGCCCAACGGGTGGAGCAGGAACTACGCGAGGTGCACGCGCTGGTCAGCGACACCATCACCCAGACCAAGGAGCTCGCCTACGCGCAGCGGCGGCTCAACCTGTCCGCGGAGCTGGAGAACGCGAAGAACCTCTTCGAGGCCGCGGGCATCCGCGTGCGCGTCGACCGTCAGGGCGAGGTCGACGCGCGCACGGGCGAGCTGCTCGGCCAGGTCCTGCGGGAGACGACGACCAACATCCTGCGGCACGCGCAGGCCGGGCAGGTGCGCATCACCCTGTCGGAGTCGGGCATCACCGTCGTCAACGACGGCGCTCGGGAGGCTCCGCCTCCCGAGCTGCGAGGGCTCGCCACGCTCAAGGAACGAGTGGTGAGCAACGGAGGCGAGCTGACGGTGGAACAGGAAGACGGGCGGTTCCGCACGGCCGCGGCATTCCCGCACGGTCGTGCGAGCGGTGCCCTCTGAAGCGAACGCCGCCCTTGGAGACGGGACCGCTCTTCGAAGCGGGGAAGGACTATCGATGACCACCGTGGTGCTCGCCGACGACGAGGCACTCCTCCGCAAGGCCCTGGCGGCGCTGCTCCCGCTCGAGGGCGAGATCACCGTGCTGGCCGAAGCGGAGGAGGGTGCGGCGGCCGTCCAGGCCACGCTGCGACACCTGCCCGACGTGCTCGTCATCGACCTGGAGATGCCCGGCATGGACGGGCTCGAAGCCGTCGCGGAGATCCGCCGCGCGCGGCCGGAGCAGGTGATCCTCATGCTGACCCGCCACGCCAGGCCCGGAGTGCTGCGCAAGGCGCTGAGGCTCGGGGTTCAGGGCTTCGTCAGCAAGTCGGCCGAACCGGCGCACATCGTCTCGGTCATCACGACCCTGCACGAGGGCAAGCGATGGATCGACCCGGATGTCTCCGCCCTCGCCATCGTCGACGACTGCCCGCTCACCGACCGCGAGCTCGACGTGCTGCGAGCGACCCGCGAAGGCTACTCGGTCGCCGACATCGCCACCCGGCTCCACCTGGCGGAAGGCACGGTGCGCAACTACCTCTCGAACGCGATGCAGAAGACCCAGACCCGGACCCGGCACGAAGCGGCGCGCTACGCGCGTGAACACGACTGGCTGTGAGCGCCGACGGCCCGGCGAGGAGACGCCCGCCGCCGGCTCACTTCACGATCGGCTCAATGCGTGGCCCGCGTCGACGTGGGCCGCCCCCGGATCAGAGTGACGCCGTAGGCGATGATCCAGAGGACCCACAGCAGCCAGCCGGCGAGCCCGAGGAGGCCCAGCGGGCCGCTGTGGGCGATGACCAGCGGCGTGAGGGTGGCCGAGACGAACAGCAGCGTGGCCGCAACCAGCCCCACGCCGCCGTGCCATGCCCGGATGAGGCCGGCGCGCCGGCCCGCGACGGAGAGGCCGATGAGGGCGAGCGCCAGGAAGGTGCCGTTCAGGGTGAACAGCGCGTCGTGCAGCGCCCAGAGCCCTCCGGTCGCGGCGCCGTCGTGCGTGGCCGTCCAGGTGAGCGCGAGGCGGGTCGCGACGACCGCCGCGAAGGTGGCGTTCTGCAGCAGCAGGCCGGCCAAGCCGACCAGTGACCACGCCTCGCCCCGCTCGTGCTCGGACCGCCGCAGCGCGGCGACCGCCCCCGCCCCGAACAGGGTGGCCAGCAGCCAGGCGGCGGGGGTGAGCGCGGACGCGATGCCGACGACGTCGCTGCGGGAGCCGAAGAACGCGTCGACCGCGTCGATGCCGGCGCCGGTGGGCGGCAGACCCGCTGGCACCATGAGGACGTTCGCCAGGACGATCGACAGGGCGAAGCCGAGGGCGGCGGCGCCGCCGACCCGGGAGAAGCCGAAGGCGCTGCCGCCCGGTGTTTGATGTAACATATATTCATTATAAGCAGCGTAAAACCGATGAGGGGAACATGAGCCCGGAGCAGGACCGGCGCCGCTACGACTCCCTGCGCCGCTCGGCGCAGGCGCGGGAGACCCGCGCGGACATCGCCCGCGCCGCCCGCCGGCTGTTCGTGTCCCAGGGGTGGGCGGCGACGACCGTTCGCGACGTCGCGCGCGAGGCGGGAGTCTCCGTGCCGACGGTCTACGCGGCGTACGGGAACAAGGCGGGCCTGACCCGCGCCCTGGCCGACGCCGCCGACCTGTCGGCGGACGCGTCGCGGATGGTGCGGGAGCTGGAGGCCTCGTCCGCGGCCCCCCGGCGGCAGCTCGCGGCGATGGCCGGCTATGACCGGCGGCTGTTCGAACGCGCGGGCGACGTCATCGCGCTGGTCCGCGAGGCGGCCCGCGCCGAGCCCGAGCTGGCGGCGGCCTACCTCGCCGGCCGCGGACGCGGCGACGAGACCCGCGCGCTGGTGTTCTCCTCCTGGCCGCACGGCGTCCTGCGGCCCGGCCTGGACGTGCGGTCGGCCGTGGACGTCTACGCGGCCCTGTGCAACATCGACGTCTACACCACGCTCACCACCGAGCGCGGCTGGCCGCCCGAGCGGGTCGAGCGGTGGTGGGGCGAGGCGCTCGCCCGCGAGCTCCTGAGCTGACCTCCCTCCCCCGGTTCGGGCGCCGGCGTCGGGCGGCGGGCCTGCGGACGCGGCGTAGGCTGAGATCGGACACGCGGTCGCCGGCTCGCCGCACAAGGCGGGCGGGGGCCGTTCGGAAGCTCACCAGTCAACGGAGTAAGCGACGATGGCCGACAAGCCGGTGGCGATCCCGGGGCCCGACCACCCCATCACCGTCGAGAGCAACCCCGCGCGGGTCGTGGTCACGGTCGGCGGGCGGGTGCTCGCCGACACCCGCCAGGCGCTGACGCTGCGCGAGGCCGACTACCCGCCCGTGCAGTACATTCCGCGCCAGGACGTCGACATGGACGCGCTGGAGCGGACCGAGCACCACACCCACTGCCCCTACAAGGGTGAGGCCTCCTACTACAGCCTCCCCGGCGGCGACGCGCGGGCGGCCAACGCCGTCTGGACCTACGAGACCCCCCACGACGCCGTCTCCGGCATCAAGGAGCACCTCGCGTTCTACCCCGACCGCGTCGTGATCGAAGAGCGTCCCGCCGGTTGAGGCTGATCGGCCGGAATCCCCTTCGTTCCAGTAGGTAAAGCGACTATCGTCGATCATGCCGGTCCTGTCACCGGCGTGACGGACGACATGAGGCGGCCCGCGGCCGTGGCCGTGCTCCCGCGGGGGCAGCCGCTTCGCGACGAGGGGGAGCCATGGCACACCGTTCTCCGGACGATCAGGTGCTCGACGCGTCCCCCCAGGGGCTCGCGAACCTGGGCGCGCTGTTCGACGGCCAGGGCGACGACGTCGCCGGAGCCGTCGGCGAGGCGATGAAGCGGCTCGCGTCCATCGGCGACTTCTGGGGAGACGACGGCGCGGGCCACGCCTTCTACCACGGCTCCGGCGGCAAGGTCGGGTACGCCGGCAGGGCCGCCGACCTCGAAGCCGAGCTGCGCGCCCTGGCCACCGCCTACGGGCGCATCGGCGACAACCTGGTGGTGATGGGCCGGAACATCCAGGCCGCCGACTGGGCGTCCATCGCCAGGTGGCTGGAGCACGGCAGGTGAGGCTCAGCCGCGGGATGCTCTACCCCGCCGGCGGGGCGGGCATCGCCGGGTTCATCTCCACCATGCTGCTGGTCCAGTGGCCGGAGGGCGATCCGGACGGCGCGCGCCAGGCCGCGGCCGTGTGGCGGTCGCTGGCCCAGAAGATCGACGCCAACAGCGTGACGACCGGCGCCCTGGCCGAGAAGGTGTGGAAGGACCACCCGAGCCAGGGCTCGGAGGCCTTCCGGTCCCTGTGGCGGGGCGGCGGGTCCGCCGCCGCGCCCGGCGGGGTGTCGGCCGCGGCCCCCCTGCTGTCCGACCACTGCCGGCGTATGGCCGCGGCCTGCGAGGAGTACGCCGAGGCCCTGGACACCACGCGGCGGGCCCTGAAGGTGATGGCCGCGACCAGCTACCTGCAGCTGATGTTCGCGGCGTCCTGGCCGTGGGTCGGCGCCCGGAGCACGGCGCTGACCAAGTGGCTGATCGACCGCCTGCACAAGAAGCTCCAGGCCCAGATCCTGCTGAAGCTGCTGCAGACCACCGTCATGAAGATCGTCACCGAGAAGCTCGCCGGCTACACGGTCGGCAGCGCGGTCTTCGCGCTCGGTGACGAGACGATAGCGCTCGGCGCCAGGGCGGCGTTCGGCGAGGACCTCGGCTCGGTCTCCGGCAACGTCACCGCGACGCTGAAGGACTTCGCCGCCTGCCTGGTGTTCTTCGGGGTCTGGGACCTCACCAAGGTCGGCCCCATGCGCAAGGTCTTCCGCGACAACGACGCCGGCGACTTCGCCTCGTTCTACGTCGGCTCCAACGCCTACACCGTCACGCACAACCTGGAGAACGGCAAGTCCGGCACGGAGGTCCTGCCGACCCCGAGCCAGCTCATCTCCAAGCTCTTCATCGGCATCTCCCAGCGCGGCCGCGACCCCGGCTACCCGGCCAAACCCGCCTCCCAGCCGTAGGCGCACGCGGCCTTCCCGACCCCCTCTCACCGGGGGCTCGGCCCGCCATGGGGGTCGCGAACGCCGAGAACGCGCAGGGCCGGGCGGCGGACGACACGCGTCGTCCCCCTCGGCCAGTCCTGGCCCGCGCCCCGGCGTGGGCTCAGGCGTCGAGGGCGCTGCCCTTGCGCCACTTCTTGAAGGGCATCTGCCAGAATCCCCAGCCGTTGTCCCATTCCAGGGCCCGGTTGGTTCCGACGATCTTCACGATGTCGCCGCGGTGGAAGTTGTCGTAGTACCAGCGGGCCTGGTCGGGGCGGGCGTTGATGCATCCGTGGCTGACGTTGGCGCGGCCCTGGGAGCCGACCGACCACGGCGCGCCGTGCACGTACTCGCCGCTGTTGGAGATGCGCACGGCGTGGTTCACGATCTCCTTGTAGTAACCGGGGTCGCCCTCCTTCTTCCCCGGGGAGATCATGGTGACCGGGTTGCCGCGCTCCATCGTCAGGTGGACGCCGCTGGTGGTGGTGTACTCGCGGGTGGTGGCCTTGCCGGCGCTGATGGGCATCTTCTTGACGGTCTTGCCGTCCTTCTTGACGACCATCATGTGCGTGCGCGTGTTGACCGTGCTGATCCAGGCCGCGCCCACCTTCAGGGTGGAGGAGTAGTTCTTGACGCCGTACATCTCCTTGCCGCCGCGCACGCCGACCAGGCCGGCGGTGAACTTGACGTCCTGGTGCGCGGGCCAGTACTTGGCGGGGCGGTAGATGACCCGGGTGTCGTTGATCCAGCGCCAGGCGCCGTCGACGGGCTTCTCCGGCGTGACCACCAGAGCCGCCTCGACGGACTTCTTGTCGGTGACGGGCTGGTTGAAGGTCACCATGATCGGCATGCCGATGCCCACGGTCTCGCCCTTGACGTTGGGCGTGATGTCGGCGATCCGCAGCTCCCGCGCCGGCTTGAGCGTCTTGAAGGTGCTGGTCGCCGTGACCGGGCCGCCGTCGCCGCCGGCCGTCGCCGAGACGGTGTAGTCGCTGGAGGGCTTCAGCGCCTCCTTGGAGGTCCACTTGGTGCGGGCCTCGTCGAACTCGCCCTCCACGGACGAGCCGCCGGCCTCGACGGTGACCTGCTGCAGCTCCCCGTTGCTGGCGGTCACCACCACACGCTTGTCGGGCCGCACCTTGCTCGCACCCTTGGCCGGGCTGATGGTGATCTCCGGGACGGGCACGGCGGGCGCGCTCGGCGTGCCGCCGTCCGCGCCGGGGGTGGACGGCGGCGCGCCCGAGGAACACGACGCCGTGAGCAGACCCGCCATCACCAGGGCCAGCCCGGCGATGGGAGTCCTCAGGCGATCACGGATGCTACGGCGCACAGACCCCAACCCCCACGTCGGCAAAGTACTGTGAAAAACCCTAATAGGGCTGGCTACCCAATTGAGCGTTTTTTAGCCGACTTGCGTCACATTTCGGTCAACTTGCAGGGCATATGCGGATGTGATCGGTTAGCGGCCGACGCCGTGGAAGATCTGAAAGTCCCGCGGTCACGGACACACGCGGACGCCGAGAGCCCGAGGTGGGAAACCGGTCAGGGCCCCGCCGCGGCGGGTTCAGCCCTGGAGCAGGCGGTGGGTCAGGCTGGTGTGCCTGCGGCCGGCTCCCCGGGTGCGCACGGCCTGGCCCAGGGCGCGCCGGGAGCCCACCAGCACCACCAGCTTGCGGGCCCGGGTGACCGCCGTGTAGAGCAGGTTGCGCTGCAGCATCATCCACGCGCTGGTGGCCAGCGGGATCACCACGGCGGGGTACTCGCTGCCCTGCGAGCGGTGGATCGAGACGGCGTAGGCGTGGGCCAGCTCGTCCAGCTCGTCGAAGGCGTACTCGACGCTCTCGTCCTCGTCGGTGAGGACGGTCAGCTTGCTCTCCTCGGGGCGAAGATCGGTGACCACGCCGACGGTGCCGTTGAACACCCCCGCGACGCCTTTGTCATAGTTGTTGCGAAGCTGGGTGACTTTGTCACCGATTCTGAAGACCCGGCCGCCGTAACGCCGCTCGGGCATGCCCTCGCGCGGCGGCGTCAGCGCCTCCTGCAGGGCGAGGTTCAGGTTGCCCGCGCCCGCCGCGCCGCGGTGCATCGGGGCGAGCACCTGCACGTCGCGGCGCGGGTTCAGGCCGAACCTGCGCGGGATGCGCCTGGCCACGACGTCGACGGTCAGCGCGGCGATCTCCTCGGGCTCCTCGCAGGGGAACAGGAAGAAGTCGGTCATGCCCTCCAGCGCCGGGTGCAGGCCGGTGTTGATGCGGTGCGCGTTGACCACCACCCCCGACTGCTGTGCCTGGCGGAAGATCTGCGTCAGCCGCACCCGGGGCACCGGATCGGCGGCCAGCAGGTCGCGCAGCACCTCGCCGGCGCCGACGGAGGGAAGCTGGTCGACGTCGCCCACGAACAGCAGGTGGGCGCCGGTCGCGACGGCCTTGACCAGCTTGTTGGCCAGCAGCAGGTCGAGCATGGATGCTTCGTCGACGACCAGCAGGTCGGCGTCCAGGGGGTTGTCGCGGTTGAAGGTGGCGTCGCCGCCGGGACGGAGCTGGAGCAGGCGGTGCACCGTGGTGGCTTCGTGGCCGGTCAGCTCGGCCAGCCGCTTGGCCGCCCGGCCGGTCGGCGCGGCCAGGATGACCTTGGCCTTCTTGGCGCGGGCCAGCGTGACGATCGAGCGCACCGTGAAGCTCTTGCCGCAGCCGGGGCCGCCCGTCAGCACGGCGACCTTGGAGGTGAGCGCCAGCTTCACCGCGTCGGCCTGCTCGGGCGCGAGGTCGGCGCCGGTACGCCCGCGCAGCCAGCTCAGCGCGGCCTCCCAGTCGACGCCGGTGAACGCGCCCAGCCGGTCGTGGCCGGAGTCGAGCAGCCGCCGCACCCCGCCGGCCAGCGACAGCTCGGCCCGGTGGAAGGGCACCAGGTACACGGCGGGGACCACGCCGTCGCCGGCGGGCACGTCCTCGCGGATGACTCCCTCGGCGGCGGCCAGCTCGTCCAGGCACCGCGCCACCAGCTCCGGCTCCACCTCCAGGATCTTCACGGCGTCGCCGACCAGGTTGGGCGCCGGCAGGTAGCAGTGCCCGCCGTCGGCCGCCTGCGACAGCGTGTAGCGCAGGCCCGCCTTGACGCGCTCGGGGCTGTCGTGCGGGATGCCGACCGCCTGCGCGATGGTGTCGGCGGTCTTGAACCCGATGCCCCACACGTCGTCGGCCAGCCGGTAGGGCTCGGCCTTGACCACCGTGATGGAGGTGTCGCCGTACTGCTTGAAGATGCGGACCGCGATCGACGTGGACACGCCGACGCCCTGCAGGAAGATCATCACCTCTTTGATGATCTTCTGCTCCTCCCAGGCGGCCCCGATCATCTTGGTGCGCTTGGGCCCCAGCCCCGGCACCTCCACCAGTCGCCCGGGCGAGGTCTCGATGACCTCCAGGGTCTCCAGCCCGAAGTGGTCGACGATGCGCTCGGCCATCTTCGGCCCGATGCCCTTGATCAGCCCCGAGCCGAGATACCGCTGGATCCCCTGCAGCGTGGCCGGCAGCACGGTCGTGTACGACCACACCTCGAACTGCCTGCCGTACTTCGGATGAGAAGTCCACCGCCCCGTCAGCCGCAGGCTCTCCCCCACCTGCGCCCCCAGCAGCGGCCCCACCGCCGTCACCAGATCGCCCTCGCCCCGCCCCACGGCGACCCGCGCGATGGTGTAGCCGGTCTCCTCGCTGGCGAACGTGATGCGCTCAAGGACCGCGTCAAAACGTACACCGGGGGGACCGTCCGACCCAGTCGTCACGGGACCCCCTTGTGCGCAGAGCTTTTTCGCCAAGGGTAGAGCAGCGGGAGACCGGTCAAGAGATCGTCGCCGTCGACGCGCCCGACGTGCCCGACGCGCCCAGTACATGATTCAGAGGTGGTAACCCGCGCTGAAGCTTTGACACATGCTGGGCGCGTCCTCGCGCAGGCAACGCCCTCGGCCCGACGCCCTCTCCGCCACTGCGGGTTCGCGGGCCGCCCACGTTCTAGGAGGGCCCTCACTTGGCGAACGCCCTGCCTCTCGTCGATGCCGATGGCCTGAGCGCGACCACGTCGGCGACCCGCACGCCGTACCGGACGACGTCGAACAGGCAGGCGTTGAACTCCACCCCCGGGAAGCGGCGGCGACACCCTTTCCGGATGGGATTTCTACTCGATCGGGTGATGTGGCAGGGTCACGGCTTCGCCGAGCATGGTGACGACGCGGCCTGCGGGCGTGGCGGCGCGAAGGAGTCCATGACCATGAACCAGCAGCGGCCGGAGCTACCGCGGGAAGAATGGCGGCAGTACTTCGACACGGTCACGCAAAATTACGAGGGCGCCGACCTGACGATCGAAGTGCTGGACAAGGACTTCGGCGATCTGGTCCCGGCGGAGCGGATACCGCTGGCCTATGTGGAGTACGACCCCAAGGACGACCAGTTCTCGGTCGGCGTGGGCGGTCGTAACGCGCGGTATCCCGTGGTGATGCGCCACGCCATCGACCATCCGCAGCGGATCCTGGCCGACACCGTGCAGCACGGCGCGATACGGGCGATCGACGTCTTCGACGCCGAGGGAAACCAGACGATCGTGACCATCTACCTGGTCAAGGTCCCTGAGGAGGCCTCCGCCTGAGTCACCCGGGGTGGACTCGTTCCCCAGGCGCCGGTCCACACCAAGCTCGCGGGCGCGTTCCTCCAGCCGTTCCTCCAGCCGATCCTGCGGGATCTTCATCGAGGCTGGGGATGGTCCCCATGTGGCCGGAGCGTCAGCCGAGACATGGTCTCCTCGTTGTACGTTCTCAGGTCATCCGCTCCAGGACCGCGTCGAGACTCGCGGCGGGGGACCACCCGACCCAGTCGTCACCGAACCCCCTGTCTCCCCAGCGCTTTCGCCAAGGGAAGAGCAGCCGGGCGGCGAGCCGGTGCCGGCCGCGGGGAGGGATCTCGGCTCGCGGGCGACCACGCCGGGCCCGGGACGGGTGAGCGCGCGTGCTTCCGTCGCCGGGCTATGGCGCCGGGGGCGGCGGCGGGCGAGCATGGTGCCATGGAGACCGTTCCACAGTGGTTCGTGACCCTGGCCGGAGAGTTGCTCGCCGTGCCCTCGGTGGCCAATCGCCCCGCCGAACTGCGCCGGGCGCTGGATCTCGTGCTCGACTTCGCCGGGCCCGGCTTCACGGTCGAGCGGTTCGAGTCGGGCGGTAAGCCGAGTGCGCTGGTCTACCCCGCCTCAGCGGCACGCCCGCGGTTTCCGGTGATCTTCAACGCGCACCTGGACGTGGTTCCCGCGCCGCCCGGCCAGTTCGTGCCCCGCCGCGAGGGCGACCGCCTGTACGCCAGAGGCGCCCAGGACATGAAGGTGTCGGCGCTCGTGATGGCGTGGGTGTTCCGCGAGGCGGCCGCCGGTCTGCCCTACCCGGTCGCCCTGCAACTCGTCACCGACGAGGAGGTCGGGGGGCGCGACGGCACGCTGCACCAGCTCCGGCAGGGCGTCGCCGGCGACTTCGTCGTGATCGGCGAGCAGAGCAGGCTCCGCGTGGTGACCGACTCCAAGGGCATGGTCGTGGCGAACCTGCGGGCCACCGGGCGCGGCGCGCACGGTGCCTACCCCTGGCTCGGCGACAACGCCCTGCTCAAGCTGATGCGCAGCGTAGACAACGTGCTGGCCCGCTATCCGGCCGCCACCGAGGAGGTCTGGCGCACGACCGTGAACCTCGCACGGGTCGAGACACCGCGCGCCGCCCGCAACCAGGTCCCCGCCATGGCCGAGGCGTGGCTGGACATCCGCTTCCCGCCCGAGGACGGCGACCTGAACGGCCGCACCACGCAGGAGGTCACCGAGCATCTGCGGAGCTTCTGCGAACCGGGCGTCATCCCTGTCGTCGACCACGTCGACCCCCCGCACCATGCCGACCGCGACCGTCCCGAGGTGCGCGCGCTACGTGCGGCGGCGAGGGAAGAGGGCTACGACGCCCCCTTTCTGCGCAAGCACGGCGCCGCCGACGGGCGGTTCTACTACGAGCGGGGTGTGGACGCGGTGATCTTCGGCGTCGGCGGCGACGGCCAGCACGGCCCGGAAGAGTACGCCGACCTGGCGACGGTGATGCCGTACCGCCGAGCGCTCACGGCATTCCTCCGCGACCGCTGACCCGCCGGTCCCGAAGAGAGGCGATCGGGTCACCGGCCGCCGGCGTCGCAGAGAGGGAGGTCTTCCCGTCCGGACTCCCGGTTACCGGCGTCCGCGGCCCGTCCGGGCCGCACCACCCCGAGGGACGGGGTCGGACCCCTGATCCTCCCTTGACGGCCGTACATCTCCCCCCGGTGGACGTTCGTCCGTCGGGGACGGGGAAGAGAGACGGGCGGATCGGACGGAATCGGCCATGTCGGGAGAGCGGTCATGGAGATCACCGATAGCCTGACGGAACGCCGGCGGCGGCCGGCCGGCGTTCCCGCGTTCAGCAGGCCTGGCCTTTCAGGAGGATTGATCTGATGGCGGCGCTTCTGGAGACCACGTCCCGGGCGTTGCTGCGACGCATCGCCGTCGAGCAGGCCCAGGCTCGTACCCCCTCGCTGGCCGCCATGGTGCTGCGCGACGGCCGCCCGGTGTGGTGGGGCGCGCGCGGCACCGTCGGCGACGGCCCACCCACCGAGCAGACCCAGTACCGCATCGGCTCGATCACCAAGACCCTGGTCGCCGTGCTGGTGATGCGCCTGCGCGACGAGGGGCTGCTCGACCTGAACGACCCGCTCGGCAAGCACGTCGCGGTCAGCGCGGTCGGCGACGTCACCATCGCCCAGCTGCTGTCACACACCTCCGGCCTCACCGCGGAACCGCCCGGGGCCTGGTGGGAGCGCACCCCCGGCGTGGACATCGACGCTCTCGCCGCCGCGCTGGACGTCGAGTCCACGCGCCACCGCCCCGGGCGCCGCTTCCACTACTCCAACGTCGGCTTCGCCCTGCTCGGCGAGCTGGTCGCCCACCACCGCAAGGCCGGCTGGGCCGAGGTCGCGCGCACGGAGATCCTCGCGCCGCTCGGCATGGACGACACCACCACCCGGCCCCGCGTCCCGCACGCCCAGGGGTTCGCCGTCCACCCGTGGGCCGACGTCCTGCTGCCCGAGCCCGAGCACGACGCGGCGGCGATGGGGCCGGCCGGGCAGCTCTGGTCGACCCCCTCCGACCTCGCCAAGTGGGCGGCGTTCCTGGCCTGCGGCGACGAGCAGGTGCTGCGCCCGACCACCCTGGCCGAGATGCGCGAGCCCGCCGCGGTCGAGGACGGCGACGCCTGGACCGGCGGCCACGGCCTGGGGGTGCAGCTCTACCGTCACCGCGGCCGGCGCCTGGTGGGCCACGGCGGGTCGATGCCCGGCTTCCTCGCGGTGGTCTGGGCCGACCCGGCCGACGGCAGCGGCGTGCTGTGCGTGGCCAACACCACCTCAGGCCTGCGCGCGTCCGTCGCGCTCGATCTGCTGGACATCCTGGACGCCCACGAGCCGCCGATCCCTCGCGAGTGGAAGCCCGCGGCCGTGGACACGAGCATGCTGGAGCTGACCGGCCCGTGGTACTGGGGGCCGATGGCCTACACCCTGCGCCTGCTGCCCGGCAGCGACATCGCGCTCAGCCCGGTCAACGGCAGCGGCCGCACCTCGCGCTTCGCCGCGCGGGCCGACGGCACCTGGATCGGCCTCGACGGCTACTACGCCGGCGAGACCCTGCGGCTGGTGCGCCGGCCCGACGGCTCCGTCAGCCACCTCGACCTCAACACGTTCGTCTTCACCCGCGAGCCCTACGACCCGCAGGCGCCGGTACCCGGCGGCGTGGACGAGTCCGGCTGGCACTGACCCGCCGGCCCCCTGGGGGCCCGGCCGCGAGAGGGGCCGGCCGCCGTGCTCCGCGCGGAGGGAGGATGGTGCCGTGGAGAGCGCGCAGGACTCCTCCGGCCTGGAGGAGTTCCTCTGCCTGATCGGGCAGGCGTCCCGCAGGCCCGGCGCCGACGGCGGGCTGGAGGCCGTCGCCGGCTGGCTGCGCCGGCGGTTGGGCGTCGAGATGGCCCTGCGTGACCACACCGGCGCGACCCTGCTGTCGACCCCCGGCTTCCCCGGCCACGTCCTGCCCCTGGTCGAGCCGACGCTGGCGCGCCTGGCAGGCGGGCAGCTCGCCTCGGCCGCGATGGACACCGGCGCGTTCCGCATCCTGATGGAAGCCGTCGCCGTCCGGCCGCCGCGGCCGGTGCTGCTGGTCGCCGGCGCAGAGGAGCCGGCGCCCCGCACGATGGCGCTCGCCTCGCACGCGGCCAGCGTCGTCGCGGCGCTCTACCGCGCCCGCGAGACGGTCCGGGTGTCGGCCGCGTACCAGCGCAAGGCCCACCAGATGCGGCTGGCCCTGTTCATGGCGCTGATGGCGGGCGACACCACGCTGGCGCGGCGGATGACCGCCAGCGCCGTCCCCGCGCTGCTGGAGGCCCGCCGCCTGCGGGTGTGCCTGCTGCGCTGCCCGCCGGGGGAACGCGACCGCATCGCGCAGGCCCACCAGGATCCCTCGGGCTACCACGGGCGGGGCCTGATGGTGCGCTGCCCGGTCTACGACGAGCACCTCATCTGCCTGGTCGCGGAGGATCAGGACGACGCGCCGAACGCCGGCGGTCCCGGCCTCACCGCGGTGCTGCGCGACCTGGCCGACGACCCCGGCTACCTGCTGGGCATCAGCAGGCCGCACCCGCTCGCCGCGACGGCGCAGGCCTACGAGCAGGCCCGGCACGCCCTGGGCGCCGCCCGGCACGCCGCCGGCCGGGTGGCCGTCTTCCAGGGCGAGGCGTCGCTGGAGCGGGTCCTGCCCGGCGAGGCCGCCCGCCGCTGGGCGCGGCGCCTGCTGCGGCCGTTGGACGGCCTGCCCCCGATCACCGTCGACGTCCTGCGGCTGGCCATGCAGTTCCCCCGCTCGGGTGTGGCCCGGCTGCTGGGCATCGGCCGCAACACCGTGACCGCCCACCTCAGGCGGGCCGAGCAGGCCCTCGGGCTCGACCTGGAGGACGTCGGCTCCCGCGCCGCGCTCGCCCTCGCGCTCGGCCTGGCGGCCCCGGGCACCGGCGAGCCGGAGGACCCCCCGGCCCCGCCGGTCGCGGCCGGGGAGATGCTCGGCGACGCCGCCCGGCGGTGGGCCGAGGAGTTCCTGCGGCCCCTGGAAGAGCACGCTCACCGTCACGACCTGCACGCGACGCTGCGCGCGTGGATCGAAGCCGGCACCGACGCCCAGCGGGCCGCCCACAGCCTCGGCATCAGCCGCAACACCGTCAGGGCCCACCTTCTCACCGCCCAGCGCCTCCTCCAGCGCGACCTGCTGCCCTCAGGCCCCGGAGTCCACGAGCTGGTGCACGCCCTGCACCTCACCGGACGCATCGCGCCCCCCGCTCCACTGCGCTGACCCGGCGCCCCCACGCCGCCGCGCTCACCCGGCGGCCCCCGCTCCGCCGCGCTGACCCGGCAGCCGCCTCGGCCGGCGCCCGCGCTTCGCCGGGAAGTGCGGGCGCCTCGCGCACGCGCGCAGGTGGCGCCCCCGCAAGACGCCTGTTCCGCGTGCCCGCCGGCCCGCGAGGCCGCCGGGGAGAGGGCGTGGCCGCGTTGAGGCTGACGCGGCGAGGCCAGGGTCGTGGGGCCCCGCCGCCTGGAGGCCGACGGTAACCGAGGCCGCGAAGCGGGATCAATGTGCACGATGCCCTGCTTCACCGTGCGGCGTTGCGCACGGTGCACCGCCCCGTCATGCCCCGCTTCACCGGGTGGTGCTGCGCACGGTGCCATGTCTCGCCATGCCCTGCTTCACCGGGCGGCGTTGTGCACGGTGCCCGCCTCGTCCGGTACGTGCCCGGCGGTTCAGCGGGTGAGCAGGTCGCGAAGGGCGCCGGCGATCTCGGCGGGAGCCTCCTCGGCCATGAAGTGGCCATAGGGGACGGTGCCGTGCCGCAGGTCGGGGGCCCACTCCTTCCACAGCGCCTCGGCGTCGAAGCCGAGGGCGGCGCCCCAGTCCTGCTGGAGCACGGTGACCGGCATGCGCAGCCGGTTGCCGGCGTCCCGGTCGGCCTGGTCGTGCTCGACGTCGATGCCCGCGGAGGCGCGGTAGTCGGCCACGATCGAGGGCACCGCGCCGCGGCAGGCGTCCAGGTAGGCGGCGCGGACGTCGGCGGGGATCGCCCCGGGGTCGTTGGCCCAGATGTCCAGGAAGTGGCCGAAGAAGGCGTCCGAGCTGGCGGCGATCATCTGTTCGGCCAGGCCAGGGGGCTGGGCCATCAGGAAGAGGTGGAAGCCGACGACGGCGCGGGTGCCGTGCATCACGTCCCACATCTCCAGCGTCGGCAGCACGTCGAGGCTGGCCAGGTGGGTGACCGCGTCCGGGTGGTCGAGCCCGGCGCGGAAGCCCACCAGGGCCCCTCGGTCGTGCCCGGCCAGCGCGAAGCGGTCGTGCCCCAGCGCGCGGGCCAGGGCGACGACGTCGGCGGCCATGGTGCGCTTGGAGTAGGTGGCGGTTCCGTTCTCGGCGGGTTTGTCGCTGGCGCCGTAGCCGCGCAGGTCGGGGCAGATCACGGTGTGGCCGTCCGCGAGGTCGGCGGCGACGTGCCGCCACATCAGGTGGGTCTGCGGGAAGCCGTGCAGCAGCACGATCGGCGTCCCCGAGCCGCCGACGGCGACGTTCAGGGACACCCCGTCGGCGACGGGAACACGCCGGTAGTCGAAGCCGGCGATGGAAGGCGTCATGGTCTTGCCCTTTCGTGGGTGAGCTGGGCCTCAGCCTGCCGCGCGTGGATGAGCAGCCGATGAGCGCGCTGCGGGCGCAGGGCCGGTCAAGGATGAGGATGCCGCCCCCGGCTCAGCCCACTCGGCCACGCCCACCCCGACGTCCCGGGCCGCTATGCCTTCTCCTCTCCGCACCGGCCGAAGGCCTGCGCCGGCTCGGCGAGATCCCCGACCTGCCCGACGGCGGGACACGGTGGAGACGGTGGAGGGAGAGGGCGGGTAGACCTCTGGCTTGGCGCCGACGGCCATCAGGATTCTCCCGTGCGGGATTCACCGTGACGGCGGCGTCTTCAGTTCCCCTCGTGGTCGAGGGTGGCGACCTCACGTACGGCCTCGGCGACGGCGCGATAGTCCTTACGCAGGATCGAACCGTGGTTGCCGGCGACTTTCGCGCTTATTCGGATGTTCGGATTGCGGGCGGTCACCGCAGGGAGGCTGGCGCGTATCCGTTCGTGCCCGCCCTGGCTTCCGAAGGACTCCCCAGAAGCGACCACATAGCGCGCCGGGACGGTGATGCTGTCCAGCACGGGGCCCAGGTCACGCTCGCGGGCGATCCTGCCGACCTCGATGTTGCTGTCTGCCAGCTGGTCGCCGGTCATCCGTGGAGCCATACCGAACGGGCGCAGCAGCTGCATGGGCCACCAGATCCGCTTCCATATCTTGCGCATCCCCGGTTCCATGGACTCGTCGAACCAGTCGTAGGGCTGCGCGCCCTCCACCAAGACCGCGCCCACGGCACGGGCCGGATTCCGACTGGCCCAGTGCGCCGCGACAAACGCTCCATAGGACCAGCCCACCACCACCGCCCGGGCCACACCCCGGGCTGCGAGGACGGCATCGACATCTCGGATGTTCGTCTCGAACGAATAATCCGCCGAACGCTTCGACCTACCACGCCCCCGCATGTCGTAGGTGATATGCCGCCACTGCGTCCCCAACTCGGCAAGGACCCGCCGCCATTGCCGCTGAACGGCGGCGTGGCCGTTGAGGTAGATCACGGGGACACCGTCGGTGTCGGTGTCGGTGACGGCCAAGGCCGTATCGTCTACCGGGACCATGCCGGTCCAGGGGGATCGCTTGATGGTCATGGTCTCCCTTTCTCATAAGTGAATCGCGAACGCTGGCTGGTGCCGGTGGCCAGGTCCCGGACGGCGCCCTCGAACGAACAGTCCGCCGAGCGCTTCGACTTGCCGCGGGCGCGCTCGTCGTAGGCGATGTGCCGGTGGTCGCCGCCGAGGTCGGCGATGACGCGCCGTGCGGCCTTGAGCTGGGTCAGGCCGATCGGAACTCCCGCCTTGACCGACTCGGCGCTGGCCCGATCCAGCGCCCGCGGCGGGATAAGGGCGACGAGCTGTACACCGGCTCGCAGCAGGCGCACCGGACGGTGGCCGGCTGCCACCCTGCTGTCCCGGGGCGACGCCGGCCTTGCGCCGCGCTCCACCAGCCTGGTCCCGCACCCCGTCGCCCGCCGACATGAGTAGTCGACGTCCAGGTGTGAAACGGCGCCCGCGGATCAGTCGGGGGGCTCCGCCAGCCGCTCCATCCGGTGCCACCCGGCCCAGCCGCGCTCGCGCATCAGGTCCAGCAGCCGCTCCGCCCGCGGGTCGGACTCGACGGCAAGTGCGTCCAGAAGGTCGATCGGTAGCTCGTCGTGCGAGACCTCGTCGGGGTTGATCTCGCCGGAGGTGTACGCCTGCTCGGCCAGGCCGGCCATGATGTCGGCGGCTTGTGCCAGACGCGGGTCGTCGTCGCCCGTGTCGTCGTTTTCGATGATCTCCGACAGGATCCGGTAGAGCCGAACGAGTTGCGGGTCATCGAGCTGCGCGGATTTCGCGGCCATGACCGCGGGGATGTCTTCGGGCCAGGCGGCGACAACCAGGATCCACCCGTCCCGCTCGGCTTCCACCATCCGCTCTCCCACCCCGATCTCCCGAAGCAGATCGAGGTAGGAGATCACCTCCGGCGGGAGCGCCAGACTGTCCCCGGCGGCGAGCTGCGCGATCTGCTTGCGGCTGGTCTCATGCCGTTCGATCTCGTCGTGCAGGCGACTGTCGATCCGTTGGACCGCTTCGGCGAAGGTCGCTGCGTCGGCTTGGAGCATCTGACCGATCTGAGCCAGCGGCACGCCGGCGTTGGCGAGGATTCGGATCTTGATGAGCGACACGACCGCCTTCGCACCGTAGCGCCGGTAGCCCGAGGCATCCCGGTCCGCTTCGGGCAGGAGTCCGATCTGGTGATAGTGCCGCACCGCCCGCACCGTGACGCCGGCATACGCCGCCAATTGACTGATGGTCAACATGCTCCGATCCTGCTCTCAACTTCGCCTAGACATGCAACGCCTTGTACGACTTCTCCGGGCCCTGCACGTGGATTGCGGGCCCCTGGACCTGATCGGTTGTCGGCGGGATGCCCGTGACAAGCATGCAGGGTTGACGCAGCGTCAGGGTCAAGTCCGCCGGCAGATTCGCGTGTCGCGGATCGTCTACTCGCGCTCCTCCACCGCCACCCGATCCCCGCTGCGGCAGCGGCACATCCTCACCGAGGCCGGACTGCTGGTGCGGACCGAAGGCGTCGCCGAGGGGCTTCCACGACCTCGCCGCCAACGACCCCTGCCGAAGCGTCCAGCTAAGTTACTCGCGGGTGCCGCCAACGGCTGTAAGGAGGTTCCTCAACCTCGGGGGGCCCGCGGCACCGCCCGGCGTCCCGGCGGGCACGGTAGAAGGGGTGGGGTCGCGTTCGGGTGCCGGGGGCCGGTGGTCGCCGGGAGCGCGCTCGTGTTGAGGGGGTGCGGCAGCGTGCGGTGCTCCCGGGAAGGGCGGTCGAGGGGATGCCAGTCGCGTTCGGGGTGCTGGGGCCGGTGGCCGCCTGGGACGCCGCCGGGGGCGCGATCGCGCTGAAGGGGCCGCGGCACCGCGCGGTGCTGGCCCGGCTCATCGTCGCCCGTCGCCGCGTCGTCCCGGTCGGCCGCCTGGTGGAGGACCTGTGGGAGGAGGATCCGCCCCCCGGCGCGGTGGGCGCGGTCCGCACCTTCGTGGCCGCGCTGCGCCGCGCGCTGGAGCCCGAGCGCGCGCCCCGCTCCGCGCCCACGCTTCTGGTCACCGAGGGTCCGGGCTACGCGCTGCGCCCCGAGCCGGGCACGGTGGACGCCTGGCGCTTCGAGCGGGAGGTGGCCGCCGCCGCGACGCTGCCGCCCGCGGACGCGCTGGCCCGGCTGGAGGAGGCGCTGGGGTGGTGGCGCGGCCCCGCCTACGCCGACTTCGCCGACGAGCCCTGGGCCCACGCGGAGCGATCACGCCTGGCGGAGCTGCGACTGCAGGCCGCCGAGCGCCGCGCGGAGGCCCACCTGGCGCTGGGCCTGGCGGCACGGGCCGTGCCCGATCTGGACGCGCACGTGGCCGAGCACCCCTGGCGGGAGGACGCCTGGCGCCTGCTGGCCCTCGCCCTCTACCGCGCCGGCCGTCAGGGCGACGCCCTCGCGGTGCTGCGCCGCGCCCGGACCCTCCTGGTGGACCAGCTCGGCGTGGACCCGGGCCCGTCCCTGCGGCGCCTGGAGCGTGACATCCTCCACCACGCCCCGCACCTCCTCACCCCCACCCCGCCGGACCAGGCCATCCCGACCACCCCGACCACCCCGGCCGGCGCCTCCCCTTCTCTGGAGCGCCCGGTGGCCCCGGGCACCCCGGCCGGAGTCTCCCCCTCCCCGGAAGGCCCGTCGGACCCCGCCAACCCGGTCACCCCGGCCGGCGCCTCCTCCTCGCCGGAGGTCCCAGTGGATCCGGGCGCCCGGGGCGACCGGCCGGGGCCGCCCGATCCGGCGGAGGCGGCGGGGCGGGTGTGGGCGCGAGCGGCCGCGGCGTACGACCGGGCCGTGCCGTCCGGGGCCCGGGCGCGGCTGGAGTCGACGGTGAGCCTGCTGCGCAACCTCGCGGTGACCGGGGGCGGCGGGCTGGAGGCTGCCCGCGGGCACCGCGTCGCGGCCATCGCGGCGGCGCAGGAGATGGGCGACCCGCTGTTGACGGCCCGCGTGATCGGCGCCTACGACGTCCCGGCCATCTGGACCCGCTCGGACGACCCCGAGCAGGCGGCACGGGTCGTGGCGGCGGCAGAACGCACCCTGACCGCCCTCCCTCCCGGCGCGCCGGAGGCCGCGCGGGCCCGCCTGCTGGCCACGATCGCCCTGGAGTCACGGGGCACCCGAGCGGCGCGCGGCCCCGAGGCCGCCCGGCGGGCCGAGCGGATCGCCCGCGGGCTGGACGACCCCGGCCTGCTGGCGTTCGCCCTCAACGGCGTGTTCATGCAGACGTTCCACCGGGCGGGCCTGGCGCCGCGCCGGGACGACATCGGCGCCGAACTGGTCGCCCTGTCCGAACGCCACGGCCTGGTGACCTTCGAGGTGCTCGGGCGCCTCATCCGGCTGCAGGCCCGCAGCGCCCTCGGCGACTTCCCGGCGGCCGACCGGCACGCGGCCGAGGCCGGCCGCCTGTCCGCGCGCCACGAGCTGCCGCTGGTGGGCGTCTTCACCCGGTGGTACCGGGCGCTACGGCTCGCCGCGACGACCCCGCCGCCGGCCGCCGAGGCCGAGGCCGCCTACCGGGACGCCGCCGCACTCCTGGACGGAGCCGGCATGCCCGGCCTGGAACGCGGCCTGCTCCCGCTCGCCCTCCTGTGCCTGCGCCTGAGCCACGAACCCCCCTCTCGGGGGGACGAGCGCCCGCGTCCGGCGCCCGGGGCGCGGGTTGAGTGCGACGAGGGCACCGACTGGGGGCCGTATGAGCCGTGGGTCCGCCCTCTGGCGTCGCTGGCGCGCGGGCGCCGCGCCGAGGCGGCGGCGGCGCTGCGGAGGACGCCCGAGCCGCCCCGCGACCTGCTGTTCGAGGCGCTGTGGTGCCTGACCGCGCGGGCGGCCGTCGCCGTCGGCGATCGGGAGACCATGGGGCGCGCCTACGACGAGCTGGCGCCCGCGGCGGCGGAGCTGGCCGGCGCGGGCAGCGGCCTGCTCACCCTGGGCCCGGTCTCCACCCACCTCGACGCCCTGACCACCGCCCTGGGGCGTTCCCGGCGGTGACGCGGTCACAGGCCGAACGCGCCGCCCTCGGTGAGGATGAGCAGGCCGAGGCCGATCAGGACCACGGGGAGCAGGACGTGGCCCCACCGGGAGAGGGCTCCGCCGATCGCCGGGCGGGTGGCGATGAAGCGGCCGGCGGCGCACCACAGGGCGACCATGGCAAGGAAGACGGCCGCGTACACGCTCATGCCGCCCGCCGTGGCGGTGGCGAAGACGGGCACGTAGACGCCGATGTTGTCGCCGCCGTTGGCGAAGGTGACCGCGGCCACCTGGAACGCGCCCGGGGCCCCGCCGGCCGCGGGCTCGTCCGGCCCGTGCTCGCCGTCCGGGCTCCCCCGGTCGCGCCAGGCCTGCCAGGCGGCTTTGACCCCGAGGAGCAGCGGCAGCAGTCCCAGGTAGGCGAGGGCCGGCTCGGGCAGGAAGGTGGCGCCGAACGCCGCCGCGGCGGCCAGCGCCAGGATGGCGGCGAAGCCGAGGTACTGCCCGAGCACGATCGCGGCGGCGGCGCCGCGCCGCCCGGCGCCCCGGGCGAAGAACAGGGCGAGGATCACGATGTCGTCGATGTTGGTGACCGCGAACAGACCGGCCGCCTGGCCCACGATGCCCAGGTTCACCGGCCACCGCCCGGTTCATCGGCGAACGGCCCACCGGCGAACGGCTCACCGGCGATCAAGGGCCGTCGCGGCGGGGGGAGGGCGGCCGGCTCGCGCGGGGCGCGGGCTCGGGCCTGATGGTGGCGGCTCATCGGACCATGGTGGGGCCCAAGGCTCAGGCCGCCGAACCGCGCAGCCGGTCGGCCAGCTCCGCGTGGTCGGTGACGAACCAGACGTGCCTGTCTCGGTTGCACTCGCGGACCAGGTCGCGCAGGGCGGAGCTGGCCGCCGTGTGCCGGGAGACGTCGCCGACGACGGCCAGGCCACAGCTGTACTGCACGAACTTCTGCAGGATCTCGCCCGCGACGCCGGTGCGGAGACGGTAGAAGTCGGGGTGCAGGCGATCGGCTGGGACGGCCACCCAGGCGGCGCCGAGCGCACCGGCCTCGCCGATCAGGTCCACGGCGTCGCGGTCGCGGCGCAGCTTCTCGCCGTCCGCCGGGCACATCAGCACCGGCACGCCGCCGATGTGCTCCAGAAGGTCATGCATGGTGGGCTCCTACCTCTACTACCTGAACACTCCCTATGATACTCACACATAGGGAGCGATAGGGAGTGTGAGGGAAGGTAGGTCGTCACAGGGCGACGGTCATGCGGGAGTCGGCGCCGCGCCCGAAGCGTGGGTCGCCGCCCCTGATCAGGACGGAGTGCTCCCCGACGGTCGCCCGGTAGAGCCGGAACAGCGCCGGGGGCAGCAGTTCCTCGCCGGCGAAGCGCTTGGCGTCCGGCAGCCGGCTGTTGTAGACGTCCGCCGCCCGCTCCAGCTCCTCGTCGGGCACCTGGACGGCGGTGGCCGACATGTAGACCGCCTCGGCGCCGCCCACCGGGGAGTGGGAGTCGTAGATCACCATGCTGACCTGGGGCCGCGCGGCCAGGTTGCGCGAGTGACGGGTCTGGGGCGAGGACACCCAGTAGAAGTCGGTGAAACGGTCGGGCGTGAAGAAGACGGGGCTGACCCAGGGCGTCCCCGAGACGTCGGCGGTGCCCAGCGTCAGGTAGTGGTTGCCGGTGATCAGGCCGCGGGCGAGGTCGGCGAGCTCGGCCGTGATGGTGTCGGGGTCCATGGTTCCCGATCTTCCCCCGGGCCGCGGGTGTAGGCGTGTCCGGTTCACCCGCGCCGCAGGAGCAGGGTGACGAAGCCCAGGACGCCCCGGTAGCCGTTGAGCCACAGGTCGCGGTGCTCCATGGCCATGGTGAGGGCCTGGTCGCCGTCGGGGCCGGGGTTGTCGGCGGCCCAGCGGGCCAGCGTGCCCGTCCACGACCACTCGTACTCGTCCCATTCGGCCGGCTCGCTGACGTGGCCGTAGACGGTCAGCCAGCCGCGGGCCTCGGCGGTCGCGACCGTTCCGGCCAGGTCGGCGTACTCCCCCAGCGTCTCGGCGAGCTCAGGCGCCGGCGGCCGCTCGTAGAACGCCTCGCCCACCAGGGCCAGCCCGCCGGGCCGCACCCGGCCGGCGACCGCGTCGAGGGTCTCCGTCAGCCCGCCGAAGGCGTGCGTCGAGCCGACGCACATCACCAGGTCGTACGGCTCGCCGGCCGGGAACCGGTCGGCGGGCGTCTGGTGCAGCGTCAGCCGGTCGGACAGCCCTCGTTCGGCGGCGGCGCGCGCGGCGGACGCCACGGCCTCCGGCGAGATGTCCACCCCGTCGGCCGTCGACGCGGGCACCAGGCCGAGGGCGCGAAGCGACCATTCGGCCTCGCCGCACCCGAGGTCCAGGATGCGGGCGCCGGGAGCCAGGGCGGCCCGGCGCAGCAGCCGGTCGAGGTTGGCGTCGTCGACCGGGCCGGCGACGGGGTGGTCCTGGTGTGCGATGGCGCTGAGCGTCTGTCGGTCCATGGCGCTATGTTCCCAACGCCCGCAACGGCTTTTCGTACGGCGACGCCCACCCGGGGGCTCATCGCGGCGACGTGACCGCCCCGTCCGCCGCTCGGGCGGCCGGGTCGCCGGACCTGACCATGGTGGTCTCGATGCCGTCCAGCAGCACGGTGAGGCCGATGGTGAAGACGTCCTTGGCCTCGCGCTCCAGGTAGGGCGCCTCCCCCTCGGCGGGCGGAGGGCCGGCGGACTGCTCCAGCCAGATCGAGGCGGGGAACCGCTCGGCGAAGTCTGGCGCGACCTCCTCCAGCACGCCGGAGCGGGAGTACCACCAGTCGTCGTCGGACACGCCGGTGGCGCTCGCGGCCTGCCGGGACTCGGCGATCATCTGCGCGGAGCCGCGCACGTAGTGGAACAGCGAGGCGACGACGCCGCGCAGCACCCTGCTCTCCAGGCCGGTCTCGCGCAGGATGCGCACCACCGTCTCGCGGACGGCGAACTCGTTGGGCCCGAGCACCGGGCGCGCCTGCGACACCAGCAGCACCCAGGGGTGGCGCAGGTAGAACGCCGAGAACTCCTCGGCCCAGGAGGTGACGGCGTCGCGCCAGCTCGGCTTGCCCTCGAACTCGGTCGGCACCTCAGACAGCGCCCGGTCGTACATGAGGTCGAGCAGCTCGCCCTTGTTGGGCACGTAGGTGTAGAGCGCCATGGCGGTGCGCCCCAGCCGCTCCCCCACCGCCCGCATGGACAGCGCCGGCATTCCCTCGGTGTCGGCCACCGCGATCGCCGCGTCGACGATCATGTCCACGCTGAGGCCGGGCTTGGGCCCCGGGCCGGTCCGCGCCTCCGCGCTCTTCTCCCTGCGCCAGAGCAGGGCCATCGACCGGCGCGCGTCGCCCCGTCCGGCGAAGACGACCACTTGCAACTCCTTACGGCATAAAGTAACTTTGCCGAGCTAACTCTTTACGCCATAAGGTTATCAGGAAGACGGTATGGGATCTCCTTCGACGAACGACCACCCGACCGCCGCCCGCCAGGCCGCCGACAGCCACGACATGATCGAGGTGCGCGGCGCCCGTGAGAACAACCTGGCCGACGTGTCCCTGGACATCCCCAAGCGCCGGCTGACCGTCTTCACCGGCGTTTCGGGCTCGGGGAAGTCCTCGCTGGTCTTCGGCACGATCGCCGCCGAGTCGCAGCGCCTGATCAACGAGACCTACACGGCGTTCCTGCAGTCGTTCATGCCGAACACGGGCCGTCCCGACGTCGACGCCCTGCGCAACCTGAGCGCCGCAATCGTCGTCGACCAGGAGCGCATGGGCGTGAACTCCCGCTCCACCCTGGGCACGGCGACCGACGCCCACACGATGCTGCGCATCATCTTCAGCCGCCTCGGCACCCCGCACGTCGGCACCTCCAGCGCCTTCAGCTTCAACAGCGCCGAGGGAATGTGCCAGAAGTGCGAGGGCATCGGCAGGGTGTCCGACATCGACGTCGCCCAGCTCGTCGACACCAAGCTGTCGCTCAACGAGGGCGCCATCACCGTCCCCGGCTTCGCCGTGGGCTCGTGGTACTGGCAGAACCTGGCCTCCTCCGGTTACGTGGACCCCGACGTCAAGCTGAAGGACTTCACCCCGGCCCAGTGGGAGGACTTCCTGCACAGGCCCGCCACCAAGATCAAGCTCGGCACCATGAACACCACCTACGAGGGCCTGGTGGTCAAGGTCCAGCGGGTGTACCTGTCCAAGGACCGCGAGTCGGCCCAGCCGCACATCCGGGCGTTCATGGACCGCGCCGTCACGTTCACCACCTGCCGCGCCTGCGGCGGCGCCCGGCTCAACCCGGCGGCGCTCTCGAGCACGATCGACGGCTACAACATCGCCGAGTGCTCGGCCATGCAGATCAGCGACCTGGCGAAGTTCATCGGCGGCATCGGCGACCCGTCGGTGGGGCCCATGCTCGGCGCGCTGCGCGAGACCCTCGACTCGCTGGTGGAGATCGGCCTGGGCTACCTCAGCCTCGACCGCGAGTCCGGCACGCTGTCCGGCGGCGAGGCCCAGCGGGTCAAGATGGTGCGCCACCTCGGCTCCAGCCTGACCGACGTCACCTACGTCTTCGACGAGCCCACGGTCGGCCTGCACCCGCACGACATCCAGCGCATGAACGACCTGCTGCTGCGCCTGCGCGACAAGGGCAACACCGTGCTGGTCGTCGAGCACAAGCCCGAGGTCATCGAGATCGCCGACCACGTGGTCGACCTCGGCCCCGGCGCCGGCACCGCCGGCGGGCGGGTGTGTTACGCCGGGGAGGTGGCGGGGCTGCGCGCCTCCGGCACCCTGACCGGCCGGCACCTGGACCACCGGGCCCGGCTGCGCGAGCGGGTGCGGCGGCCCGCCGGCCACCTGCCGATCACCGGGGCCAGCCTGCACAACCTCAAGGACGTCAGCGTCGACATCCCGCTCGGCGTGCTCACCGTCGTCACCGGCGTCGCCGGGTCGGGCAAGAGCTCGCTGATCCACGGCTCGCTGCCCGGCCGCGAGGGCGTCACGGTGGTCGACCAGTCGGCGATCCGCGGCTCGCGGCGCAGCAACCCCGCCACCTACACCGGGCTGCTGGACGCCGTCCGCACCGCCTTCGCCAAGGCCAACGGCGTCAAGGCCGCTCTGTTCAGCGCGAACTCCGAAGGCGCCTGCCCCAACTGCAAGGGCATCGGCCTGGTCTACACCGACCTGGTGATGATGGCCGGGGTCGCGTCGGTGTGCGAGCAGTGCGAGGGCAAGCGGTTCACCCCCGAGGTGCTCACCTACAAGCTGCGCGGCAAGGACATCAGCGAGGTCCTGGCCATGTCGGTGGCCGAGGCGCGCGACTTCTTCACCGCGGGCCAGGCACGGGCCGTGCTGAACCGCCTGTCCGACGTCGGCCTGGGCTACCTCAGCCTGGGCCAGCCGCTCACCACCCTGTCCGGCGGCGAGCGGCAACGGCTCAAGCTGGCCATCAACATGGCCGAGAAGGCCTCCGTCTACGTGCTGGACGAGCCGACCACCGGCCTGCACCTGGCGGACGTGGACCAGCTCCTGGCCCTGCTCGACCGGCTCGTCGACGACGGCAACACCGTCATCGTCATCGAGCACCACCAGGCCGTGATGGCCCACGCCGACTGGATCATCGACCTCGGCCCCGGCGCCGGCCACGACGGCGGCCGGGTGGTGTTCACCGGCACCCCCGCCGACCTGGTCTCCGGCGGCGATTCCCTCACCGCCCGTCACCTGAGCGCCTACCTCGGCCGCCCCTGAGCGCCGGCCGCCGCAGGACCGGCCCACGACCTGGAGGACTCCATGGGTGACCTGCCCGTCTCACTGATCACCGTCACCGCCGTCAGGCGCCTCACGCCGCGCATGGCGAGGGTCACCTTCGGCGGCGACGCCTTCGCCGCCACCATCGGCGGCGAACCCGACCAGCAGGTGAAGCTGTACTTCCCCCGGCCGGGCCAGACCGTCCCCGTGCTGCCCGAGCCGGGCCCCGACGGCGACCTGATGCGCTGGTACGCGGCCTACAACGCCATCCCCGCGGACGAGCGGCCGTGGATGCGCAGCTTCACCGTCCGCGCCCACCACCCCGGGGAGCGGACCGTCGACATCGACTTCGTGCTGCACGGCGACGCCGGCCCGGCCTCGCGGTGGGCGGGGTCGGCCACGCCCGGCGACACGCTGGGGGTGTTCGGCCCGTCGGCCTACTTCGCCAGGCCCGAGCCCCTGAGCGGCTCCATCGCCGCGGCCGACTGGGTGCTGCTGGCCGGGGACGCGGCGGCGCTGCCCGCCATCGGCACGCTGATCGAGGCGCTGCCCGAGGGCGCCCGCGCGGTCGCCTACGTCGAGGTCGCCGACGCGGCCGAGGAGCAGCGGTTCGACACCCGGGGCGACGTCACCGTCCACTGGCTGCACCGCGGCCACGTCCCCGCCGGGCACGGCGACGCGCTCGTCGACGCCGTGCGCGAGGCGCGGTTCCCCTCCGGCTCGATGTTCGCCTGGCTCGGCGGCGAGGCCGGCGCGGTACGCGCGCTGCGCCGCCACCTCGTCGGCGACCGCGGCGTCGCCAAACGGGCGATCGACTTCACCGGGTACTGGCGCCCGCGCATGACCCAGGACGACGCCCCGACCGAGGACGACCTCGCCGAGGCCCGGGAACGCCTGGCGGACGCGGCCGCCCCCGGAGGGAACGCCTGATGATCATCGAAGCGCACGGCCTGCGCAAGACCTTCACCACCAGGCGGGGCCGCGGCAAGCCCGAGCAGGTGGAGGCGGTCAGGGGCGTCGACCTGTCCGTCGAGGCCGGACACGTCTTCGCCGTGCTCGGCCCGAACGGCGCGGGCAAGACGACCACGATTCGCATGCTCGCCACCCTCATCCCGCCCACCGCCGGCACCGCCCGGGTCGCCGGCCACGACGTGGCCGCGGAACCCGCCGAGGTCCGCCGCAGCATCGGCTACGTCGGCCAGGGCGGAGGGGTGGACGAGAACGCGCCAGGACGCGCCGGGCTCGTCCTGGCCGGGCGGCTCGGCGGCATGACGCGCCGCCGCGCCGAGGAACGCGGCGAGGAGCTGCTGGCCGCCTTCAACCTGACCGAGCTCGCCGAGCGGCCGATCAGGACGCTGTCGGGCGGCCAGAAGCGCCGCTTCGCGCTGGCCATCGGCCTGGTGAACCGGCCGCCGCTGCTGTTCCTGGACGAACCGACCTCCGGCCTGGACCCGCAGAACCGGGCCAACCTGTGGGAGGAGGTGCGCTCGTTGCGCGGGCAGGGCACCAGCGTGCTGCTCACCACCCACTACCTGGAGGAGGCCGACGCCCTGTGCGACCGGCTGGTCATCATCGACCACGGCCTGGTCGTCGCCGAGGGCGCGCCCGAGGAGCTGAAGAAGCAGGTCGCAGGGGACGTCGTCACCCTCAGACTCCGCCACGGCGACGCCGGGCCCGCCCGAGCCCTGCTGTCGGCCCAGCCGTACGTCCGGGAGGTCCGCGCCGAGGAGGAGACGCTGCGCGTCTACCTCGACGACGGCGAGCACGGCCTCCCGCCCCTGCTGCGCGCCCTGGAGGACGGCGGCCTGCCGATCCAGTCCATCTCCCTCGACCGGGCCACCCTGGACGACGTCTTCCTGCGCCACACCGGACGATCCCTCCGCGACGCGGACTGACCGACAGGAACCCCCGTGCTCCGACACACCGCGCTGTTCCTGGACTACGAGCTCAGGCAGACGCTGCGCAACCCCGTGTGGCCGCTGTTCGGCCTGCTGCAGCCGGTGATGTACCTGCTGCTGTTCGCCCCGCTGGTGGCGAAGACGACCGTCGGCGGCACCATGGCCGACACCCTGAAGCTGTTCACGCCGGGCGTCATGATGATGATCGCGCTGTTCGGCTCGCTGTTCGTCGGCTTCGGCATGATCAGCGAGATTCGCAACGGCTACCTGGAACGGCTGGCGGTCAGCCCGGCCTGGCGCCCGGCCATCGTGCTCGGCCGCACCCTGCGCGACATGGTCGTGCTCGTCGTCCAGGCGCTGGTGGTGGTGGCGCTGGCGTGGCTGATGGGCATGCGGGCCAGCGTCCCGGGCCTGGCGGTGATGCTGCTGTTGATGGCCGCCACCGGCCTGCTGGCCTCGGGGCTCTCGTACGGCATGGCCCTGGCGCTGCGTGACGAGAACGGGATGGGGCAGATCATGCAGTTCTTCGCGCTGCCGGTGATCCTGCTCACCGGCATCATGCTGCCCATGTCGCTGGCGCCCGCCTGGATGCAGGCCGTCGCCAACTTCAACCCGCTCTACCACGCAGTCGAGGCCGGCCGGTCGCTGTTCGACGGCGACTTCGCCGACCCGTCGATCCCGCTGGCCTTCGGCCTCACGCTGGCGCTGGGCGCGCTGACGATGACCTGGTCGGTCGCCTCGATGCGCAAGCTGGCAGGCTGAGGACGGAACGACCGGGCCGGTCGTCCGGCCGGTGTCGAGAACGCGCCGGCCGCTCCGACCCATCCGCGAGAGGCACCCGGATCCGTGGTGCCGGAACCGTGAGGACCAGTCACGTGAAGTACATGCTCATCATGCAGATGAACCCCGTCGTCTGGGACGCCCTTCCGCAGGAGCGGCGCGAGGAGGTGATGAGCGCCCACGAGGGGTTCATCAAGCTCATCCAGGACTCCGGCGAGATGGTCGGCAGCAACGCGCTCGGCGCGCCCGCCGACAGCGTCACCGTCCGCGGGCGCGAGGGGGGCCCGGCCGTCACCGACGGCCCCTACGCCGAGGCCAAGGAGTACATGGGCGGCTACTACCTGGTGGAGTGCGCGAGCAAGGAACGCGCGGTGGAGCTGGCGTCGCTGATCCCCGACACCGGTGTCGACGGCATGGCCGTCGAGGTGCGACCGGTGATCTTCTCGACCGGATCGGCCGTGTGAGCACCGGACGGCCCGCGGTCCGGCAGGGGCGCCGCGGGCCGGCCGAGGCCGTCATGACCGCGGCCGGAACAGCTCGCCCGCGGAGGCGACGGCCAGGCCGAGCACCGCGAGCGTCAGGTTCGCGTACAGCTCGTACCCGGCCAGGGCGTCCACCCGGCTGACGATCTGGCGGTGGAAGAAGTTCAGGAAGATCCCGAAGAAGGGCTGGGCGGCGAGGTGGTCGATCGCGCCGCTGACGCCCTGCAGCATCATGACGAACCCGATGACCTCGACGGTCTTTCGCATGCCCGAACGCTAGAAGCCGGGGCCGCGGCGGCGGATCGGCCGCCGGGATGGACGGCGGCGACCATGGTGGCCGCTCGGGGACGTGCGCCGATACCGAGGTAGCGGGCGCCGCGACTTCGGTATCGGCGGTGCTCGGGACGGGTGCCGGAGGCTCGCGGGGTCCGTAGGCTCGGGGCGTGAACGCCTCCGCCTCGCGGCGCGGCCCGCGCGACTGGGCCGTGGACGTCGCCCTGTTCCTGCTCGCCGCCTTCTACGGGCTGGTGATGACCGTCATCCGCGTCGAGGAGGGGCAGCTGCCGCCGCAGTGGCTCTTCAACCTCGACCAGGTCGCCGGCGTGCTGGGCTGCGCCGCGCTGTGGCTGCGCCGCCGGTGGCCGGTCGGGCTGGCCGTGGTGCTGCTGGCGCTGTCGACCTTCTCCGAGCTGGTGGCCGGGGCGATGCTGGTGGCGCTGTTCACGGTCGGGGTGCACCGGTCGCCGCGCACCGGCTTCGTCGTCTACGCGCTGAGCGTGCTGTCGGCGCTGGTCTACGCGGTGGTGCGCCCCGAGCCCGATGTCCCGGGCGTCCTGCTGGTGCTGTTCGGCGTCGCGGTCCAGGGCGCGATGGTCGGCTGGGGGCTGTTCGTGCAGCACCGGCGCCGGCTGGTGGTGTCGCTGCGCGACCGCGCGGCGCGCGCCGAGACCGAGGCGCGCCTGCGCGCCGAGCAGGCCCAGCACCGCGCCCGCGAGCAGATCGCCCGTGAGATGCACGACGTGCTGGGCCACCGGCTGTCGCTGCTCAGCGTGCACGCCGGCGCGCTGGAGTACCGTCCCGGCGCCCCGCCCGAGGACGTCGTCCGCGCCGCCAAGGTGATCCGCGAGAGCGCCCACCAGGCGCTGCAGGATCTGCGCGAGGTCATCGGCGTGCTGCGGGCTCCGGTCGGCGAACTGCCGCAGCCGACCTTCGCCGACGTCCACCAGCTCGTCGCCGAGTCCGCCCGGGCCGGCATGCGGGTCGGCCTGCGCGAGGAGACCGGCGGCGCCGTCCCCGACGGCGTCGGCCGCACGACCTACCGCATCGTGCAGGAGGCCCTGACCAACGCCCGCAAACACGCCCCCGGCGCCGAGGTGAGCGTCCGCGTGGCGGGCGCCCCGGGCCGCGGGCTGAGCGTGGAGATCGGCAACACCGCCCCCGCCGGGGCCGGGGCCGCCGGGACGGGCGCCGGCCAGGGCCTGGCAGGCCTGGCCGAGCGGGTCGCGCTGGCCGAGGGGCGGCTGGAGCACGGGCCCACCGCCGCGGGCGGGTGGCGGCTGGCGGCCTGGCTACCGTGGACGGCATGACCACCCCGGAGCCTCGCGCGGTCACCGTGCTGATCGTCGACGACGACCCGCTGGTACGCGCCGGGCTGGCGATGATGCTCGGCGGCGACCCCGAGATCCGCGTGGTCGCCGAGGCGGGCGACGGCGCCCAGGTGCCGCCCCTGGTCGACCGGTTCGCCCCCGACGTGGTGCTGATGGACGTCAAGATGCCGGTGGTCGACGGCCTGGCCGCCACCGAGGCCCTGCGCGCCCGCCGCGACGCCCCCGAGGTCATCATGCTGACCACGTTCGACGCCGACGAGCACGTGCTCCGGGCGCTGCGCGCCGGCGCCGCCGGGTTCCTGCTGAAGGACACCCCGCCCGGGGAGATCGTGGCCGCCGTGCGCCAGGTCGCCCTCGGCCATCCGGTGCTGTCCCCCGCCGTGACCCGCCGGCTGATCGCCCGGGTGGCCGGCACCGACGACGACCGGCGCCGCGCCCACGCCAGCGACCGCCTCGCCGTGTTGAACGCCCGTGAACGCGAGGTGGCGGTGGGCGTCGGCGAGGGGCGGTCCAACGCCCAGATCGGAGCCGTGCTGCACCTCAGCGTCCCGACGGTGAAGACGCACGTGTCCAGCATCCTGGCCAAGCTGGACCTCAACAACCGCGTCCAGATCGCCCTTCTCGCCCATGACGCGGGTCTGCTGGGCGAGCCGGAGTGAGGGCGCCGCGAGCGGCCGGTCCCCGGCGATCCGGCCGGCCCTGATGGGGGGACGCGGCTGACTGGGAGTGGCACACCCTCCTCACCACGACAAATACCACTTACCGTTGTCAAATGGACAGCGACAACCTGCTGGGCCAGTTCCTTCGAGCCCGGCGCAATGTCACCACTCCACAAGAGGCGGGGATGGTCTCCTCCAGGCCCCGCCGGACCCCCGGCCTGCGCCGGGAAGAGGTCGCGCTGCTGGCGGGGGTCAGCAACGACTACTACATCCGGCTGGAGCAGGGGCGTGAGCGCAACCCCTCCGACCAGGTGCTGAGCGCTCTCGCCCAGGCCCTCAACCTCGACTTCGACGGCGTCGAGCACCTGTACCGGCTCGCCCATCCCGGCGTGCGGCGACCGGACACCGGCGACCTGCCGGAGCAGGTCAGCCCCAGCCTCGTCCGGCTGATGAGGAGCTGGCAGAACAGCCCCGCCTTCGTGGTGGGCCGATGGATGGACGTCCTGGCGAGCAACCCGCTGGCCGACGCCCTGTACGGAGGGCTGTCGCACACCGACAACTGCCTGCGAATGATCTTCCTCAGCCCGGTGTCGCACGACTTCTACGGCGACTGGGAGAAGGCGGCGTCCGCCAAGACCGCCGCCCTGCGCCAGGCGGTGGGCGCCCACCCCCACGACAGGGTGCTGGCCGGCCTCGTGGCGGAGCTCTCCGAGAAGAGCGAGGAGTTCCGCCGCCTGTGGGAGCGCCACGACGTGCGGTCCAGGGTCAACGAGGTCAAGGCCTTCCATCACCAGCAGGTCGGCAGGATGAGCCTGACCTGGGAGGTCTTCACCGTCAGCGGCGCCCCGGGCCAGCAGCTCCACGTCATGTCCGCCGTCCCGGACGGCACCTCGGAGCGGGCCCTGGCGACCCTGGGCGACATCGTCGACGGGACCGTGCCCGACCCCCACGACGTCCTGCTCGGCTGAGCGCCCCGGCACTCACCCGTGCCGGAGGCTGTCGCGCAGCTTGCGCGCGACGTGCGCCATGAGGGCCTCGGCTCCGGGCTGGCTGATGGCCGGCACCCGCGACTCGGTGAGCACGGCGATCGCGAAGGCCTGGCCGTCGGCGTGTTCCACGACGCCGATCTCGTGGCGCAGGTTGAGCAGCGTCCCGGTCTTGGAGGACCACCTGGAGGCGTCGGAGCTGAAATCGGGCGCCAGCCGCTGCCGCAGGACGTTGGCGGCCATGAGCGTGCGCACCCCCTCGGCGACGCCGGGGTCGATCGCGGACGGGGTCCACAGTGCCTGCAGGAGGTCGGCGAACGCCCGCGCGGAACCGGAGTTGGCCCGGGTCATGTCGAGCTGCGGGATGTGATGCCCCCGTCCGGCCGTGCCCGCTTCGATGGCGAGGAAGTGGGCGAGGTGGGCCTCGGCGGGGTCCAGGCGCTCGGCCGGGGTCTCGGCGAGCTCGCCGATGGTGTGGCGCACGGTGATGCCGCCCAGCCCGAGCGTGTGCATCAGGGCGGAGACCTCTGCGGGCGGGGTGAGCGCGAACAACGCGTCGGCCGCGGTGCTGTCGCTGACGGCGGTGCTGAGGTAGAGCAGGTCCTCGACGGCGATCCGGGCCGGGTGCCGGAACCTGCTCAGGCCGGTGGGCCCCGGGGTGGTGACCCTCCCGGGCTGCACCACGATGGCCGTGGCGCCGTCGAGCTCGCCCCTGCGGACGCGGTCGAGCGTCGCGACGGCGAGCGGGATCTTCACCAGCGAGGCGCTCGGGAGCTCCAGTTCCGGCTCGATGCCGACCTCCTCGCCGGAGTGCAGGTCGCGGACCAGGAACGACCCGCTCAGCCCGGCGTCGTCGAGCTCCCCCCGGAGCTCGCGGATCAGGCTCTCGACCTTGATGGCGCCCCTCCGTCCCGCTCCTCTGCGCCCAGGCAGCGGGCGATCGCCCGCCACAGCCCCGTCCGTATGCGCTCGGCGTCCTCCCCCACGGCGGCCGCGACCTCGAAGCCGCGCACGAGATGGACCTCGCCGACCGGCCGCCAGTGTAGCCGCAGGTCCTCGGCCTGCCTGGCCGAGCACAGCAGCAGATCGGCCGAGCCGAGCACCTCCGCGGCGGCGGCGGTGAGCGTGGCCGCGACGGCGACCTGGGCGGGTTGCAGGCCGACGGAGTCCCGGAGCCGGAACAGGCGGTCGCGTACGTGCGGCACGTCGTCCTCGGGCTGGATCCAGACGCGGCCCCTGCGCGACGACCGCGCGGTCCGGCCGGCGCGCAGGGTCTCGATGTAGACCGCGGGCACCGGGAGATCCGCCGTGCCGGCGAGCCCGAGCGGCACTGACCAGGCCGCGTCGCCGGGCGGCACCGCCGTGAGGGCGGCGCGGACCTCGCGAGACCTCGCGAGCTGCGCCCGTTCGGCGGGCGCGGCGGCGTGGAAGTCGAGGTAGACGCCGTTGCGCCGGGCCTCGGCGTCCAGGAGCGCGAGGTCGCGGACGGTGCACACATCGGGGACGGCCAGGCGCAGCGGGCTGAGCTTGGCGCGCTCCGCCTCGTGCTCCATGTCGTCGGCCAGGCGGACGAGGCGCTTGGCCGACGGCAGCATGTCGCGGCCGAAGTGCGTGAGCAGCGCCCCGCGCGACGACCGGTCGAACAGCCGCTCCCCCAGGTGCTTCTCCAGGGCGGCGATCCGGCGGCTCGCGACCGACTGCGGCACGCGCGTGGCCGCCGCGCCCTCGGTGAAGCTGCCGCGCTCGCTCACGTTGACGAACGCTCTCCAGGCGCCGAGGACGTCCACGACGCAACACTATGCCATTTCAGCATTAACTCCGCTATTTGCACCTTTGACGGCATCGACCGTCGGCGCACGTCCGCCCGAGGCCTTCGGGGTGGGGGCCGCCGGTGCGTACCGGACACGGCTCCGGTGCGCACCGGCGGGTCTCCCGCCGCGCCGCCTACCGGGCGGTGCAGGTCACCGCGGCGGGGGCGGTGTTGGCTCCCGACCAGGAACCGTTGAAGCCGAAGGTGGTGGTGCCGCCCGACGACAGCGCTCCGTTCCAGGACAGGTTGGCCACGGTGACGGCCGCGCCGCTCGCGGTGTGCGAGCCGCCCCACAGCTGGGTGATGGTCTGGCCGCTGGGGAAGGTCCACGCGACGGTCCATCCGGTGAGCGCGGAGGCGCCGGTGTTCTTCACCTCCACGCCGGCGCCGAAGCCGCCCGTCCACTGGTTGGTGACGGTGTAGGTCGCGGTGCAGGCCTTACCGTTGCCGCCAGACGGGGACGGCGACGGCGAAGGACTGGGCGACGGGGACGGCGACGGGCTGGGCGACGGGGACGGGGACGGGGAAGGAGACGGGCTGGGGTCGGTGCCGCCGGCCTTCTCCGCGGTCCAGGCGCCGACCCAGGCCAGGACCGCGTTCCAGTTGACGGCGACCTCGTTCACCGACCACGCGTCGATGTCGTCCAGGTAGCACTTCTGCGGGCGGCAGCCGCTGAGGCGCTGCTGGGCGACCGGGTCCTGCAGGCCGCTGTTGGGGCCGCCGGCCAGGGCGCCGGCCGGTGCGATCGGCAGGGAGGAGTCGATCTGGTTGGCCCAGAACCGGTGGTGGACGTTGCGGGAGGGCTTGTCGCCGTAACCGGTGATGTAGGAGTAGCCCATCGGGTTGCGGCCGAGCTCATACGCCATCGTCTCGAACACCCCGGTGCGGAACCGCTCGGCGCCGGTGAAGTCGTGGGCCAGGGCCAGCAGGACGGCGTTGTTGAGGATCAGGTTGTTGGACCCCCAGATGTAGCCGCCGCCGGGCGGCTGGAAGGGCACCGGGTAGCCCTGGCCGCGCATCACGTTCAGCAGGCCGTCGGCGGCTGAGACGAAGGAGGCGCGCAACTGCTGGCCGATGGAGGAGGTCAGGCCGTTGGGCACCAGCGCCAGGGTGATGTCGCCCAGACTGCCGACCTCCGACCACTGGGCGCCCTCGTTCGTGAAGCTGCGCCCGTAGTACAGCGAGGAGGACGTCAGGTCGGTGCGGTAGGCCTGCTTGCCGGTGGTGGCGTACAGCTCGGCGGCGGCCCAGTAGAACTCGTCGGTCACCTTCGTGTCGGCGTAGGAGCCGCCGCCGGTGTCGTCGGAGGCCGGGGCGAGCCGCGAGGGGTTGGCCTTGGCCGCCGTGTACGCCTTCTCCGCCGCGGTCAGGCATCGGGCGGAGAACGCGGAGTCGACGGACGCCCACACCCGGGCGCACTGGGCGGCCGCGGCGGCCAGGTTCAAGGTGGCGGTGGTGGAGGGCGCCGACAGCACCCGGGCCTGGGGGTCCTGGGCGGGCAGCAGCGGCAGCCCGGTCCAGTTGGCGTCGTGGATCTTGTGGTGGGCCATGCCGGCCAGCGGGCGGCCGTCGGGGACCTGCATCTTCAGCATGAAGTCGATCTCCCAGCGGGCCTCGTCCAGGATGTCGGGCACGCCGTTGCCGCGCTCGGGGATGGACAGGGTGCCGTCGGCGAAGGCGCCACGGTCGGCGCCGGGGATGTTGGCGGCCCGCTCGTAGGCGTTGACCAGCTGCCAGGCGGACATGCCGCCGTTGATCACGTACTTGCCGTGGTCGCCGGCGTCGTACCAGCCGCCGCGCACGTCCAGCCGGTAGCCGCAGTCGCTGCGGCAGGGCACGTTGTTGTCGCCCTGGTTGGGGGAGACGTTGAGGTGGCCCGCGGCGCGGGCGTACTGGGCGCCACCGGCGTACTGGGAGGTGATCGCGATGCCGCTGCGCTGGTGGTAGAAGAACGCCAGCGCGTCGTGGGGCAGCTTCTTCCAGGCGGCGGTGCCGATGTCGAAGGGGTGGCTGGACTCGTTGTTCACGGTGAGCACGTAGTTGGTGCCGGTCCCGGTGTAGGACGAGAAGTCGATCTTGTGGACGGAGTCGCCGGAGGGGGAGTCGGCGCCGAAGACGGTCGTGGTGCCGCCGGCCACCACCTGGTCGGAGCCGTCCAGCAGGCTCCAGGCCAGCGGTGATCCCGAGCTGCTGATCACGGTCGCCTGCTTGGCCGCACCGGGCGCGTAGGCGGCCTGGTTGACCTTGATGTTCTGGCCGAGCGCCGGTCGGGCGACGGCGTGGGCGCTTCGTGTGGTGGCGAGCGCGGTGATCGATGCCGCGGCCAGGGCTGCGGCCAGCGCCGCCGCCGATAGCCGCATCCGGCCTGACGTGTTCACGTGGAGTCCTCCCGACCGTGCTGCATGGGCTTCGCATCTTGGAACCCGCAGACCGAAAGAGACAGCCGCCGCCGTCGAAGAAAGGATTTCGTGCAGCTCAGAGCGGTGTTTCCGCTGAATGATTCTGTAATTTTCAAGGGGGTTTCCGGTGATCCGTAGAATCTCGGCGTGACCGCTTCCCCCCGTCCCCGCCAGGAGGTCACGCTCGCGCACATCGCCAAGCTGGCCGGCGTGTCCGCCCCGACCGTCTCCAAGGTCATCAACGGCCATCCCGGGGTGGCCAGCGGCACCCGTCGCCGGATCGAGGATCTGGTCAAGGAGCACGGCTGGCGGCGCCGGCCGGATACCACCGAGTCCAGCGCGGTCGTGGAGGTCGTCTTCGAGTCCCTGGACAGCCTGTGGGCGCTGGAGCTGATCCGGGGCATGGACGAGGTCGCCCAGGCTTATGGCATCGTCGTGGGGCTGACCGACATGCGCGGGCGGCGCTCCCCCCACCCGGGCTGGATCGACCGGGTGCTCGCTCTGCGCCCGGTCGGGGTGATCGCGGTCTCGGCCGACATCGGCGAGCGGCAGCGCGCCCGGCTGGCCAGCCGCTCCATCTCCCTGATCGCCCTGGATCCGCGCGGCGAGCCCGACCATGGCGTCCCCTCGGTGGGAGCGACGAACTGGAACGGCGGCCTCTGCGCGACCCGCCACCTGCTGGAGCTGGGGCACCGCCGGATCGCCATGGTCAACGGCCCCGGCACGCTGATGTGCTGCCGGGCCCGTCTGGACGGCTACCGCGCCGCGATGGACGCCGCCGGCGTCCCCGTCGATCCCGCCCTGGTGCGCACCGGCCCGCTGTACGTGGACGGCGGCCGGACGCAGGGAAGGGCGCTGCTGGAGCTGCCCGAGCCGCCGACGGCCGTCTTCGCCGCCAACGACCTGCAGGCGCTGGGGGTCTACCAGGCGGCGCACCGGGCCGGGCTGCGCGTCCCGGAGGACCTGAGCGTCGTCGGGTTCGACGACCTGCCGCTGGCCCTGTGGGCCGACCCGCCGATGACCACCGTGTGCCAGCCCCTGCGGAAGATGGGCACCGCCGCCGCCGAGATGGTGATGACCCTGGCCTCCGGCGGGGTGCTGGCCGAGGACCGGGTGGAGCTGGCCACCCGCCTGGAGGTGCGCTCCAGCACCGCCGCCCCGGCCCGGCCGCATCAGCCTGGCCACCACTGAGACGGGGCCTTCTCAAGAGCCGGCCCGCCCGGTGCCGCCCACCGCTCCCGCTCGACCCGGGCCTGACCCGAGGCGGCAGCGACTATGCCATTTCAGCATGAACCCCGCCGTTTGCGTCTTTGACGGTATTGATCGCCGACGCAAGACTGCCCGTCGTACAGGTCCTCTAGGGGAAGGCCTCACCATGCCCACCCGGATTCTCCACCGCGCCGCGCTCTCGGCGGCGTTGACCACCCTGGCGTTCGTCCCGCTGACGGGCGTCGCCGCGAGCGGCCACGCGCTCACCGCCCCGCCGGGCACGACCCTGACGCCGCCGGCGGCGGCGCCGGTGACGACGGCGCCCTCGCGAGCCCATCGGGCCGTCAAGGAGCTGCGCGCGCTGGAGGCGTCCTTCGCCGGCCGCATCGGCGCCTACGCCGTGGACACCGGAACCGGGAAGACGGTCGCGTACCGGTCGGGCGAGCGGTTCCCGATGCTGTCGACCTTCAAGGCGATGGCCGCCGCGGCCGTGCTGCACAGGGCGCGCACCTCCGAACCCGGCCTGATGGACAAGGTCGTGCGCTGGACCGCCGCCGAGCTGCAGGAGCACTCCCCGGTCACCGAGAAGCACGTCGAGGACGGGATGACCGTCTCGGCGCTGTGCGAGGCGGCCATCACCCAGAGCGACAACACCGCGGCCAACATGCTGCTCAAGCAGCTCGGCGGCCCGGCAGGCATGACCGCCTACCTCCGCACGCTCAAGGACACCCGCTCCCGGCTGGACCGGTGGGAGACCGAGCTGAACGACTGGAGCCCCAAGGAGAAGCGCGACACCACCACGCCCGCGGCCATGGGCGGCGACCTGCGCGCGGTGACGGTGGGACACGCGCTCACCGCCAAGGACCGGCACCGCCTGAACGCCTGGCTGATCGCCAACCAGACCGGTGACGCCAGGATCCGCGCGGGCCTGCCCAAGACCTGGAAGATCGGCGACAAGACCGGCACGAGCTCGCGGTACGGCTCGGGCAACGACATCGCGGTCGTCTGGCCCGGCAGGGCGACCGCCCCGATCATCATGGCGATCTACACCAACCGCCGGTCCGCGACCGCCCCCGTGGCCGACAGGGTGATCGCCGACACCGCCACCATCCTCGCCCGGGGCCTCGGCAGGCTCTGAGCCCTCCCCCGGCCGCCTGACCAGGCGGCCGGGTACACTACGCATGTATCACGTGACTGCGGGTGGTCAGTCCCGGGATTCCCCGGCTACCGGCGAGGAGCGCCAATGGCCACCAGTGATCAGCGTCGGCCGGAGATCGTCGTCGGACTCGTGGCGACCCCACCGGACTACCCGGCCCAGGTGGTCGCGCGGCTCACCGCCGAGTTGGCCGACCGGCTCGCCGAGCGGGTGGACGCGGACGTGCGGTGGATCGTCCGGGAAGGCTGGGGTGAAGTGGCGCCGCGCCGCGACGGCGGCGTCGAGGCGCTACTCGACGATCTCGCCCGCCGGCGCGCCGACGCCCGGTGGGACGTCGCGATCTGCCTGACCGACCTGCCGCTGCACACCAAGCGGGTGCCGCTGGTCGCGCAGGCGTCCGCCCGGCGCCGGGTCGCGATGGTGTCCTTGCCCGCGCTCGGGCTGGGCCAGCTGCGAGCGGTCCGCGCAGCCATTCCGGGTCTCGTGGGCCGGGTACTCACCGACGCCTCCGACGAGCGGGTGCCGCCGGCCGGTTGGGCACTGGCCGAGCTGTCCGGCCAGGTTGCCGCCATTCACCGGGTGGTCGGCGGGGCTGACGCCGGGGAACTGGGCTACGTCGCCTCGCGGCTGATCGGCCGGGTGCGGCTGGTGACCGGAATGGTCCGGGCCAACCGCCCGGGACGCGCCCTGCTGGGCCTGTCCAAACTGCTGGTCGGCGCCTTCGGCACGGCCGCGTTCGCGCTCACCACCGACACCATCTGGCAGATGGGCGATGCGCTCGGCGGACTCCGCCTCACCGTGGTCATGCTTCTCGGGCTGACCGGGCTGGTGGCCTGGCTGATCGTCGCGCACGACCTGTGGAAGAAACCGGACCGGGAGACACCGGCTGAGCTGGCCCGGCTGTTCAACCTGGGCACGGTCCTCACCCTCACCCTGGCCACCACGGTGTCCTATCTGGTGCTGTTCGCCGGAACGATACTCGCCGCGGCGCTGCTGATCGACACATCCGTGCTGGAACAGACCCTGCAGCGGCGGGTCGGTGTCACCGACTACCTGATCCTGGCCTGGATCATCAGCTCGCTGGCCACCGTCGGCGGCACGATCGGCTCCGGGCTGGAGGACGAGGAGACGGTGCGGGCCGCCGCTTACGGCTACCACCCCGAACCCGGCGGCTGGCGGGACGAGAAGGACGCGTAGTTCCCGCCTCGGAACAGGGCTCGTCCGCACTGCCGGGCGGGAATCACAGAACAGCGCCGCCGGATGGACCCGCATCCGGCCGACACACTCGCCGCGGCGGTCGGATGCGGGTGGCCGTCAAGGTTTGAGGACGACCTTCTCGCAGTTGTCCTGCTTGTTCTTGAAGAGCTCGAAGCCGCGTGCCGCCTCGTCGAGCGGCAGCCTGTGGGTGATGATCCGGGTGGGATCGAGCTCCCCGCGCTCGATGCGCCCCAGCAGCGGCTTCATGTAGCGCTGCACGTGACACTGCCCGGTGCGCAGGGTCAGCGACCGGTTCATCCACGCGCCGGCGGGGAACTTGTCCAGCAGACCTCCGTAGACGCCGATCACCGAGACCACGCCGCCGCTGCGGCACGACAGGATCGCTTGGCGCAGCGCGTGCGGGCGGTCGGTCTCCAACCTCACGGCCTGCTTGAGCCGGTCGTACGCGGCGATGTGCGCGCTGCCGTGGGTGGCCTCAAGGCCGACCGCGTCGATGCATTTGTCCGGTCCCCGGCCACCGGTCAGTTCCAGCAGCCGGGACCGTACGTCGACCTCCTCGAAGTTCACCGGCGTGTGGCCCGCCTGTTCGGCCATCTGCAGCCGGTACGGCTCCTTGTCGATGGCGATGACCTTCGCGGCGCCGAGCACCCGGGCGCTGTCCATGGCGAACTGGCCGACCGGGCCGGCCCCCCACACCGCCACCACGTCGCTGGACTGGATGTCGCACATCTCGGCACCCATGTAGCCGGTGGGCAGGATGTCGGAGAGGAACAGCACCTGCTCGTCGGTCAGATCGGACTCGATCTTCAGTGGACCGACGTCGGCGAACGGCACCCGCGCGTACTGTGCCTGACCGCCCGCGAAGCCGCCGGTCAGATGCGAGTAGCCGAAGAGCCCCGCGACCGGGTGACCGAACATCCTCTCCGCGATTCCGGCGTTGGGGTTGGAGTTCTCGCAGCAGGAGTACAGCTCGGCGGCGCAGGCGCCGCACGCGCCGCACGCGATCGGGAACGGCACGACAACCCGGTCCCCGATGCGCAGCCGATCCGGGTCGACGCCCGGGCCGACCTCGACCACCTCACCCATGAACTCGTGACCCAGGACGTCGCCTTCCTGCATCGTGGGCACATACCCGTCGACCAGGTGCAGGTCCGAGCCGCAGATCGCGGTGGAGGTGATCCGCACGATGGCATCGCGCTTGTTCAGGATCTTCGGGTCCGGCACGTCACGGACCTCGACCTTGTTGCGGCCCGCCCAGGTGTTCGCCCTCACTCGTCCGCTCCCTTCACGAGCTCGGAGTCCGACAGCGGTTGCGCCGGACGCTGCGGGAACTCCTTGCGGGCCCGCTTGCCCCACGGAGCGCCGTCGGACCGGACCACCTCGCCGGTCTCCACCACCTGCTTGAGCCGGCGCAGGTCGTCGTCGAGCTGCTGGTGCGGTTCCTCGCCGAAGTACTTGGCGATCGCCTTGCCGACCACGCCGCCCGGAATGTCGTACACCAGAACGACGTGTACCTCGGTGCTCACACCGTCCGGGGCGGGCATGAACCGGATCGTGCCGGTGTTCGGCACGTCGGCGTCGGCGATCGACCGCCACACGATCTTCTCGTCGGGCGTCTCGACGACGATCTCCGCGTCCCACTCGACGTTCTGGCCGAACGGGCCGCCGGCGACCCAATGGCTCGTACGGTCACCGGTGGTGCGGACCTCCTCGAGATGCGCCATGAACGTCGGCAGGTTCTCGAGATGGCGCCAGAACGCGTAGACCTCCGGTACGGGTTTGCGAATGGTCGTCGTGGCCGTCAGCTCCATGGATCCTCCCCGTGTTCGCCCCGCACCGCCGGCACGGAGTCGATCTCCTTCGCCCGCGTAGCCGGCACGTCGGTCAGCAGGTCCACCACCGTGATGCCGACGACAACGCCGGTGACACCGACAGGCCGCCGCAGAATGCGCTCGCCACGATGGGCGATGGCCATCCGAGCGCGGTCACGTTCACCGCGTCCCCCCCGGTGCGGCTGATTCAAGCTGTGGATACCCCTCGGGATGCCACCCCACCCGCCAACCGACCGCCGCCTGGGTTGCGCACCGTCCCGGGCCGCCGCATCACGGCGTCTCCTGCGACGAGCCGCCGCCGCGGCGGCGGCTCGTCGCAGGAGCAGGGTGCGCTCGCGCCGGTTGAGTTCCACCACCGGCGACGGCGCGAGCTGGCAGAGAGCGTCGTACAGGGAGAGGACGGCTTGCCAGTCGGTGTCCTGGAACCGGGGCGCGCGGGCGTGGCAGGCCGCGATGGCCGCCTGCACGGGGCCGAGCGGCCCGCGCAGGCTCTTGGCGCGCCCCAGGGCGGCCGGCCCGTGTCCCACCAGGGTGCGGTCCCAGCGCGAGCGGTCCTGGTGGCCCGCCAGTTCGGCGCGGACCTCGGCGGGGGTGCGGTCCCGGCGCGAGCGGTCCTGGTCTTGGAACAGGATCGGCTCGCCGTCGGGGCCGAGCGCCCGCCCTTTCGACACGACCGGCAGCCGGCTCAGAGCAGGGAGTCCCAGAAGTCGCAGTTGTGCCGGGTGTTCAGGTCGGCGGTGCGTACGCCGCCCGGCTCCAGCGACCGCACGAGCGGCACCCGCGGCCAGACGGCGCTCGGCCTGCCCTCGGCGGCGAAGCGGGTCCAGTAGCCGATCATCGTGTCCGACAGCCGTCGCTGGTCAGGCCGCAGCGTGACGTCGATGCCGTGGATGTCGTGCAGGTAGGGCAGCTCGGAGGCGTGGTAGGCCCCGAGCGGGAAGTCCGGGGGCTGCGGGAACTCGAACGCCGGCGGGGCGTCGCGGTCGGCGAACTCGTACCCGTAGACCGGCACCCAGCGGGCGAGCACCTGGTCGTTGCGCCGGTTCGGGCAGGCGTACGCGCGATCGGTGATCACCGAGCCCCAGGCCTGACGGGGTGAGGTCCCCGCCGGGTAGAGCTCGGCCACCCGGTCGGCGTCGCCGCCGAAGGCGACCGCGAGCAGGCCGCGGTAGGCGGTCTCGTCCAGGGGCGGGAACGTGGCGGCGAAGAAGGAGCCCTCGTCGCGGGTCGTGCCCGCCAGAACCGGCACGCGGTTGAACTCGCCGTCGCGCAGCGCCCGCGCGGGGTGGACGGGAAGGGTGGGCGTGCCGTACGTCGGGCTCCAGAACACCGGCGGCGTCTGCGGCGCCAGCAGGTCGGCCACCGGGACGCGGCGCAGGCAGTCCAGGGCCGTGCCCGGATCGGCGCAGCCGAGAGTGGCCGCCACCCGGGAGCCGATCCCCTCCGTGAGCGCGCGCGGCTTCCAGGTGTCGTACTCGGCGCCCACGCCCGGGAACATCGCGTCTGGCACGTTCAGCTCGGTGCAGGACCCGCTCTGGATCACCACCCGGTGGAAGAGCCCGCGCGCCGCCGGCGAGGCGAGCTGGGCGCACATGCTGTCGCCCCCCGCGGACTCGCCGAACAGCGTCACCCGGCCGGGGTCCCCGCCGAACGCCACCGCGTTGCGGCGCACCCAGCGCAGCGCCGCCTGCTGGTCCATCAGCCCGAAGGTGCCCGAGCCGTCCAGGCCCGGGTACCCGAAGAACCCGAAGGCGCCCAGCCGGTAGTTGATCGTGACGACCACGACGTCACCCTGGACGGCCAGGCGCCGCTCGTCGTAGTCGCCGCCGAAGCCACCGGTGAACCCGCCCCCGTGTACCCAGACCATGACCGGCCGCAGGCCGCGCGAGCTTCGCGGCGTGGTCACGTTGAGGTAGAGGCAGTCCTCCGAGGCGCTGCCGGGAAGCCCGGAGATCGCGTCGGCGTTCTGGGCGCAGCGGTTCCCCGGCCGGGCGGCGTCGCGCACCCCACGCCACGGCTCGGCCGGGCGCGGCGGCGCCCACCGTAACGCGCCGACCGGCGGCGCGGCGAAGGGGATGCCCTGGAAGAGGCGGTGGTCGGCGGCGACGGTGCCGCGCACCGCGCCCGCGTCGGTCCTGACGACGGCGCCTTCGGTGGTCGCCGCGGTGTCCGCCTGCGCGGGCACGCCCATCGCCAGCAAGGCCGTCGCCGCCGAGATCAGGCTCAGGACCGCGCGGCTCGTCTTGGAAATGTTCATGGTCATGATGATGGAGCCGGTCGCCGTGTCGCGGAACCCACCTGAATACCCGGCCGAGGTGCATCTACCTCCACCCCCGGCGCGAAGGCCCTCTTGACGCGGGCGGCGCCCCCGGCCGAGAAGGATCACGGTGAGTGTCATGCCCCCTGTCCGGGGCGGGACAGTGGAAGGATGGCCGGTTATGGGCAGAAGCGGAGTGAGCACCAGGAACCATGTGAAAGTGACCGGCCGCGAAGACGGGCCGACGGTCATGCTGGCCCACGGCTTCGGCTGTGATCAGAACATGTGGCGCCTGGTCGCGCCCGCGCTGGCCCGGGACTTCCGCGTCGTGACGTTCGACCACGTGGGGTCGGGGCGGTCGGACCTGTCGGCCTGGGAGGCCGAGCGGTACGCCGCCCTGGACGGCTACGCCGACGACGTGCTGCGGATCTGCCGGGAGCTGGACCTGCCGGAGGTCGTCTTCGTCGGGCACTCGGTCAGCGCGATGATCGGGGTGCTCGCGGCGATCAGGGAGCCCGACCGGTTCGCCAAGCTGGTGCTGCTCGTCCCCTCGCCCTGCTACATCGACGACGAGGGGTACCGGGGCGGGTTCAGCCGGGCCGACATCGAGGAGCTGCTGGAGTCGCTGGACAGCAACTACCTGGGCTGGTCCGCCGCGATGGCACCGGTGATCATGGGAAATCCCGACCGCCCCGAGCTGGGCGAGGAGCTGACCAACAGCTTCTGCCGGACCGACCCGGAGATCGCCAGGGCGTTCGCCCGCGTCACGTTCCTGACCGACCACCGCGCCGACCTGGCCAAGGTCGGCGTGCCGACGCTCGTCGTCGACTGCCTCCAGGACGTGATCGCGCCCCCGGAGGTCGGCGCCTTCGTCAGGGATCAGATCCCGGGAAGCCGGCTGGTCACCTTGCCCGCGACCGGGCACTGCCCGCAGCTGAGCGCGCCGGAGGCCACCATCGAGGCGATCGCCTCCTTCGCGGCCCATCGGTGAAGCACATGACCGGGCATCGGACCGACCCACCCCGCCCCGAGGACCGCGGCGGCGGAGCGCCGGCGCTGTTACCGTCCTTACTCGAGGACAGCGCCGAGGACCTGTACGAGAACGCGCCCTGCGGCTACCTGTCCACACTCCTGAACGGCCAGATCGCCAAGATCAACACGACCCTGCTGAAGTGGCTCGGCTACGCCCGCGAGGAGCTGGTCGGCCTGCGCACCTTCTCCGACCTGCTCACCGCCGGCGGCAGGCTGTACCACGAGACCCATTTCGCGCCCCTGCTGACCATGCAGGGCGCGATCGGCGGCGTGGCGCTGGAGCTGCGGGCGGCCGACGGCACCCGGCTGCCCGTCCTGGTCACCTCCACGGTCAAGTGCGGCGCCGACGGGCGGCCGCAGCTCATCCGCACCACCGTCTTCGACGCCTCCGACCGCCGCGCCTACGAACGCGAGCTGCTGCGCGCGCGCCGGGAGGCCGAGGTCGAACGCGAACGGCTCCAGCGCCTGTTCGCCACCCTGCAGCGCAGCCTGCTGCCGCCCTCGCTGCCGGCGGTGCCCGGGCTGGAGGCGGCCGCCTACTACCACATCGCCTCCCGCGACCGGGTCAGCGGCGACTTCTACGACGTGTTCCAGCTCACCGCCGACCGGTGGGGCTTCTTCCTCGGCGACGTGTGCGGCAAGGGGGCCGCCGCCGCCGCGGTGACGTCCCTGATCCGCTACACGCTGCGCGCGGCGGCGGTCTACGACTTCGACCCGGTCACCGTGCTGGACACCCTCAACACGGCCCTGCACCGGGAGTCCCACGGGGACGATCCCCGCTTCTGCACCGTCATCTTCGGCATCCTCACCCCCGACGGCGACGGTTTCTCGGTCACGCTCGCCTCCGGCGGCCACCCGCCGTGCCTGCTGCTGCGCGCCGACGGCGCCGCCGAGTACCAGACGACCCCGGACGGCCTGCTCGTCGGCGTCTTCCCCGGCGCCACGTTCACCGCCCGGCGGATCCGTCTGGCGCCCGGCGACACCCTGCTGCTGTACACCGACGGGCTGACCGAGGCCAGGACCGCCGCCGGAAGCACCCCCGACGGCCGCTACGGAGAGCCGGCCCTGCGCGCCTTCGCCGCGAGGCTCGCGCCCGCCGGCGCCGCCGGGATCATCGCCGCGCTGGCGGTCCTGCTCGACGGCTTCGGCGACGGCCTGGGCGACGACGCGGCGGCCCTGGCCCTCGGCGTCCCCTCCCCCCGCGCGCGAGGCGCCTTGACGGGCTGACGGCCGACGTGAAGCCCGCGTGAGCCCGGCGGGCGATCACCGGCCGCGGCCGGCGACGCCCCGGAGCACACCACGGCGCGGGCGGGGGCGCCGGTCATCCCGTGCGGCGCAGGGGCGGGCGGCGGGCCCAGGTGGCCCAGCGCCAGAGCCACTCCAGCGGGCCCTGGCGGTGACGGCGCAGCCAGAGGGTGGAGAACAGCCACTGGGCGGTGAGCACGGCGGCGGCGATCAGGAACACCGTCGCCGTCGGCCACAGGTGCGGCGGGCCGCTGACGAACCGCGAGACGGCCAGGACGATGACGCTGGCGGTCAGGTAGTTGGTCAGCGCCATCCGGCCCAGCGGTGCGAACACGGCCAGGAGCGCGCGCCGCAGCGGCGTCCTGAGCAGGACCAGCAGGGCGCACACGTACACCCCCGCGATCAGCAGCCCGGCCAGGTGGAACACGGGCACGTTGCCCGGGTCGCCGACCTGCGCCGCCACCATGGGCACCGCCGCCGCCGCGAAGAGCAGCCCCAGCGCGGCGGGTACCCGCGTGGACCGCTCGATCCGGCCGATCACCCCGTACCGGGTCAGGGCCGAGCCGAGCAGGAACAGCCCCGGGACCATCGTCAACTGGCCGCCGGCCGTGATCAGCGACGCGGCGACGAGCGCGACGGCCAGGGCGGCCACGGCCCATCGCGGCAGCCACGTCGAGGGCAGCAGCACCACCAGGCCGACGACGGCGTAGACCGCCAGGATGTCGCCCTGCCACAGCAGCACGTGGTGCAGCGCGCCGACCGCGAGCAGCACCAGGAGCCGGCGTAGCAGGAGCAGCCGGGGCCGGGGCGCGCGGTCCGCGGCGGAGTCCAGCAGCAGCGAGAACCCGACGCCGAACAGCAGGGAGAAGATCGGGAAGAAGCGCTGGTGGATGAGCAGCCCGAGCCACGCCCCCTCCCCCGTGGGTGCGCCGGTCACGATCAGAGGGGCGCCGGCGTTGGCGATCGGCTGGACGTTGGCCAGCAGGATGCCGCACAGCGCGAACCCACGCAGCACGTCCAGCGCGGTGATGCGCGGCCGGCCGGCGGGGCTCGCCGCGCGGTCTCCGGGCCCGTCGTCCGGGCGGCCGGCGGGCCCGGAGGGGACGTCTCGGAGCAGGGCCGGGCGGTTGCCGTGACGGCCGGCGGGGCCCTCGGGCTCGGCCGCGAGAGGGAACTCTTCATCTGGCATGGGCCCATCCTTCGGAGCCGGGCGCGCCGCCGGCATGGGGCCAAAGCGGGGTTCGCGCCGTCCGGGACCGTACTTTCGGCCGGTTCAGCGCGCGGCGCCGACCTCCTAGCCTGGGCGTCGTGAGTGTTCGGGGCCCGTCGTCCGGGCGGGCCGAGATCGTGGCCGACATCGGGTTGTGCGCCGTGTTCGCGGCGACGCTGGCCTTGTCGGCGGTGCTGATCGCGCAGAGCTGGGGCGGCGGCTACTGGTGGTTCCACTGCGGCGCCGGGGCGGTGGTGTGCGTCATCGCCCTGGCGCGCCGGCGCGCCAGGGCCGGGGCGGCGGTCGCGGGGCTCGCGGTCGCGGCGGCCGCCGTCCTCACCGCCCGGCTCGCCGGGCTGCCCAGCGAGCCCGGCCCCGCGATGGCCCTCGCCCTGTCGGTGCTCGTCGGCTCGGCGGTCAGGGCCCTGCCGCCCGCGCCCGCCGGCGCCGTCGCGGCCGGAGGGCTCGCGGTGGTCGCCGGCACCTGGGCCGCCTCCCCGTCCTTCCCCGTCCCGGCCGCGACGGTGCTGAACGGCACGGCGTGGCTCGCCGCACTGGCGACCGGCCTGTGCCTGCGGCTGCTGGAGGCCCGCCGCCGGGCCGTCGCCGACCGGGTGCGCCGTGACGAGCGCCTGGACCTGGCAAGGGAGTTGCACGACGTCGTCGCCCACCACATCACCGGCATGGTGCTCCAGGCCCAGGGCGCCCGGATCGTCGCCCGCAAGCACCCCGAGCTGCTGGAGGAGTCCCTCGCGGACATCGAGGCCGCCGGCTCGGGCGCGCTGACCGCGATGCGCCGCGTCATCGGCCTGCTGCGGGAGGCCGACGACGCCGTCCCCGCCGCGCCCGAGCGGCTCGGCGACCTGGTGGGCCGCTTCGACGGGCACGGCCCCGCGGTGCGCCTGCGGTCGACCGCCGACGAGTCGGCGTGGCCGCCGGAGGTCACCAGCACCGTCTACCGGGTCGTGCAGGAGTCGCTGACCAACATCTCCCGCCACGCCCGGCACGCCCGCTCGGTGACGGTCAGCGTCGCCCAGGACGGGCAGGCCGTCACCGTGGAGGTCGTCGACGACGCGCCGCAGGTCCCGGCCAGGTACCACCATCGCGGCGGGTACGGCCTGATGGGGATGCGCGAGCGCCTGGAGGCCCTCGGCGGCACCCTGCGCGCGGGCCCGCGTCCCGGGGCCGGCTGGTCCGTGTTCGCCACGCTGCCGGTCCCGGGGCCGGGGCGCCGATGACCATCAGGGTGCTGCTCGCCGACGACCAGGCGATGATCCGCCGCGGCCTGAGGCTGATCCTGGAGGACCAGCCCGACATCAGCGTGGTCGCCGAGGCCGCGGACGGCGCCGAGGCCGTCGCCCTCGCGCGGAGGCTGCGCCCCGACGTGTGCCTCGTCGACATCCGGATGCCGTGCCTCGACGGCGTCGCGGTCACCCGCGCCCTGGCAGGCCCCGGCGTCCACGACCCGCTCCGGGTGGTCGTGGTCACCACCTTCGACCTGGACGAGTACGTCTACGGGGCGCTGCGCGGCGGCGCGGTGGGCTTCGTGCTGAAGGACGCCGGCCCGTCCCTGCTCGTCGAGGCCGTCCGGGCCGCGAGCGCCGGGGACGCCCTGATCTCGCCGTCCGTCACGCTGCGGCTGCTGCGCCGCTTCACCGCGGCCGCCGCCCCGGCCGCGGACGGCCCCCCGCGGCCGCTGTCGGAGCGCGAGTCCGAGGTCGTCCGCGCCATCGCCAGGGGGCGCACGAACCAGGAGATCGCCGCCGAGCTGTTCATCTCGCTGAGCACCGTCAAGAGCCACCTGTCCGGCATCCAGACCAAGCTCGGCGTGCGCAACCGCACCCAGATCGCCGCCTGGGCCTGGGAGAACCGCATGATGGGCGACACCTAGCGGCCCGGCGGCCGCCTCAGACGACCGAGTGCGTGATGACCGCGGTGTAGGTCCCGGCGACGACGCCGGCCGGCAGGGTGACCGTGATCAGGGGGTCCCAGGTGGCGGAGTTGTCCCCCGCGGCCCCGGAGACCGAGAAGGCGGTGCGGGCCGAGCCGAGGTCGCCCGCGGTTCCGGGGGTGAACGTGGCGTCACCGGTGGTGGCGGTGGCCGGTCCCGGCGCGTAGCCGATGAGTGCCTTGGCGATGGTCTCGGCCGCTGTGCCGCCACCGGTGGTGAGGTCGGTGGAGCTGACGGTCGCGGTCCAGGCGGTGTCCGCCCCGCCGCGGGTGTCGGTCACGGTCACCCCGCCGAGCCGTCCCGACACCCGGGCGGCGCCGGCCGTCGCGGAGCCCAGGTTCGCGGTCTCGGGCACGCTGATGAACAGGGCGCCGGCGGGCCGGGTCACGGTGTTGGCGTCCAGCGTGACGGCGCCGTCGCGGGCAAGGACGCGGCCGTCCACGCTCGCGCCGGTGGTGACGGTGATCGAGGTCAGCGCCAGGACGTTCCCGGCGAGGCTGCTGCCGGTTCCCAGCGTGGCCGAGCTGCCGACCTGCCAGAAGACGTTGGCGGACTGGGCGCCGCCCACGAGGGTCACCGTGCCGGCGGACGCCGTGACGAGGGTGGAGGCGGTCTGGAAGATCCAGACGGCCCCCGGGTCGCCCTGCGCGTCCAGGGTCAGGTTCCCGGTGATCTGGAAGGTGCCGGCGGCGGAGTCGTAGAGGCCCGGCGTCAGGGTGGTGCCGCCGAGCTGGGTCGGCACGGTGGTGGCGGGGGTCCGCGCGGCGGCGTCGTCGTAGGCGGCCACGAGGTCGGCCTTGGCCTGCGCGGCGGCGGCGTCGGCGGCGTGGATCGTCCCGGTGACGGTGCCGGGCGGGAAGCCCGTCACCGCCGTCCCGGGGCTCAGCCCGAGGTCCCCGGTGACGACGGTGGCGCCGGTGTTGGTGACGGTGCTCCCGGCCAGCACGGCGAAGTCCCCGGCGGTTCCGAGGTCCACCGGCGGTTGCGGGGCGACGGCGCTGGACTGCGTGGCGATGAGCATCGACGCGACGGGCGCCAGCGCCAGGACCGCCAGCCGGAACAGCGCGGACCGCGGCCGGGCGGCCCCGGTGGACGATCCTCCCGCCGCCCGCGTCTTCACCGGCCCCGGCACCTCGGCGCGTCGCGGCACGGCTCGCGCAAGACGTCTCATGAACCCCTTACCCCGTGCACCCCGATTAGTGATCTTGTTCTAGCACCCGGCGGGGCCGGTGTGACGGCGACGTGCCGGTGACGGTGCGACCTGTTGCCACCGCTCGGCGAGCGGCCACCCCGGATTGGTATATTTCGTAGTGAGCCCCTCCTCGGCGAGGGGTGCGGCGGTGGGGCCCGCCGCCTCCCATCGTGGAGAGACCGCGGCGTGAGGCCGCCAACGGTCCCTACCAGAGGTCGATCCCGCATCCTGGTAGGAGGACGCCGTGCCCACAGCCGCTTCCGGCTCCGGCCGCCCGGCCGACACCGTCGCCCGAGACCGCACGCGGAGCGCGCGACCACGCCGCGTCCCGTGGGCGACGCTCGCCGCCGTCTCGGCCGGCGGCGCGCTGGGAGCGCTGGCCCGCCACGGGATCACCGCCGCCTTCCCCGCGCCGCCGGGCGCGTTCGCGTGGGCGACGTTCGCGGTCAACGTCTCCGGCTGCCTGCTCATCGGCGCGCTCATGGCCGCGGTCACCGACGTGTGGCGGGCGCCGCCACTGGCCCGGCCCTTCCTGGGCGTCGGGGTGCTGGGCGGGTACACCACCTTCTCGGCCTACGTCGCCGACGTCCAGCGGGCGCTGTCCGCCGGGCGGCCGGGCACCGCGCTGGCCTACCTGGCCGCCACCCTGGTCACCGCCCTGGCCGCGGTGTGGGCGGGCGACGCGATCACGCGGGCGGCGGCCCGCGCACACCACGGGAGGCGACGTCCATGACGCGGACCCAACCGGCCCTTCGCCTGACCCTCTTCGTCGGCGAGACCGACCAGTGGCATCACCGGCCGCTCTTCCACGAGATCGTCCACCGCGCCCACGCCGCCGGCCTGGCCGGGGCCGGCGTGTTCCGCGGCGTGGAGGGCTACGGCGCCTCCAGCCGCGTCCACACCAGCCGCATCCTGTCCCTGTCGGACGACCTGCCGGTGGCGATCGTGATCGTGGACGACGCCGCCAGGATCCACGCCTTCCTGCCGCAGCTCGACGAGCTGGTCGGCGAAGGGCTGGCCGTGCTCGACGAGGTCCAGGTGGTCCACTACGGCGGCGCCCGGAGGCGGCCGTGACGCTGCTGCTCGTCGCGCTCGGCGCGGCCGTCGGAGCGCCGCTGCGCTACCTGACCGACCGGTTCGTCCAGTCGCGCCACGACACCGTCTTCCCCTGGGGCACCCTCGCCGTCAACGTGACCGGCTCGGCCGTCCTGGGCTTCCTGCTCGGCCTGCCCGCCGGCCACACGCTGATGGCCGTGGCCGGCACCGGGTTCTGCGGCGCGCTGACCACCTACTCCACCTTCGGCTACGAGACGCTGGCGCTGGCCCGCGACGGAGCCCGCCTCCTCGCCCTGGCCAACGTCGCCACCGGAATCGTGGCCGGCCTCGCCGCCTGCCTGGCAGGCCTCAGCCTGGCCCAGGCCCTTTCGGCGTAACGCCCCGAACCCCCACGTAGCGGATGCCGGTGGCCTGGATGCGCCCGCTGTCGATGGCCGCCTGCTCGTCGGCCGCGGTGACACCGTCGAGATCGGAGAAGAAGTACGGCCCCTCGTCCGACGACCGGGTGAGGAAGCGACCGCGGAGTGCGTGAACGATCTCCTCGCCGCGGTGCAGGCTCTCCTCGCCCGCCCAGCTCGCGCGATAGGCGTCCCAGGGCTCGCCGGACGCTCTCCACCGGTCTCGGTGCCGGTGCAGCCACCCCGGCTCGCCGGTGCCGCCCAGGCGGTCGAAACACCAGGCGGCCGTCCGCTCGTCGAACCTCTCGTGCGACCACTCCACGACGACCGCGGTCCCGCCGGGGGCCAGGGCCTCGGCCATCCGGTCGAGGACGGTGTCCAGATCGGCGACGTGGTGCAGCGATGTGCAGGCCACGATGGCGTCGAACGGGGTGTCCGCCGGACGGTCCTCGAAGGTGGTTCGCCGGTAGCCCGGTTCGTCGGGCGCGTCGGGGTCGACGCCCGTGGCGTCGTACCCCGCCGATCGCAGGGCCGGCACGAAACCGCCCGCCGGGCCGCAGCCGATCTCAAGGACACGGCCGGGTGACGGCGGCAGGTGCGCGTGGACGAACGGCCACAGCGCGGTCAGCCAGCGTTCCGTGCTCGTCATCGGGCCTCCTCGGGTGTGTCGCCGTCCGGGTGACCGTGCCCGGGCGGGCGGATGCCGTTCAGCAGCGTGCCGACGAGGTCGTCGACGAAACCGGCGGGGACCTGGAGGGGACCGGCCGGGGACTGGTGGAACATGTGCGGCAGCACCAGCTCGTGGCAGGAGCCGACGATCATCGTGGCGGCGGCGTCGGCGTTGACGTGCCGCGCGACGCGGCCCAGGCCCTGCTCGGCTCGCAGGTGGTCGGCCAGTGCCCGGGTCAGTCCGGGACGACCGTCAGGGCGGGTCAGGGCGTTGAACCGGGTGAACACGTCGGGCTGCGAGAGCAGTCCGGCGAAAGCGGGCAGGATCGCGGCGTGCAGGGTGAGCCCGTGCAGGACGTAGGCGCGCAGGTTGGCCTCGACGGTCCCGCTTCCGGCCCGGGGCAGGTCCGGGAGCGTGCGTTCGACGGTCCGGACGTGGGCTCGCAGGGCGTGCGCCAGGAGCTCCTCCTTGTCGGTGAAGTGGTTGTAGAGCACGCCGTCGGCGACTCGGGCCTCCCGGGCGATGTGCCGGACGGTGAGGCCGGCGACGCCCCGCTCGGCGATGAGGCGCTCGGCCGCGGCGATGAGATGGTCGCGCAGGCTCAGCTCCCCGGCGTGCCGCAGGGCGGCGGCCTTCCTTGGCGACATCACCCCTCCCGGGCGGCGCCGGCCGGCCACACCGCGCTGACCAGCCATTGAGCACCGGGCAGCAGCACTCCGGCGGGCCCCGCGTACGGCTCCAGCGCGGTCGTGAGCCGGGTACGTGCCTCTTCCCACGACAGCTCGCCGTCCTGCTCGACGATGTACCGGGAGGGCCCGCTGGCGAGGAAGGTGTCGGCCGCCTCGGCCGCGGTCCACCCGAAGTGGTGCGCCAGGTGCGCCGGTTCCACGGACACGTCCGTGAAACCGGCCCGTGTGAGCACCTCATCGGCGTGAGCGGGGTCCGACAGGGAGAACATCGCGGGAGCCGGCCCGGGGTAGGCGCTCACCGCGTCCCGCGGCGGCAGGCCCAGGAGCGCGGCGACGGGGACGACGTACCACGCGCAGTCCTCGGGCGGCTGGGGGCAGACGAAGGCCAGCCGCCCGCCCGGCCGCAGGGCGCGCCCGATGTTGGCGAACGCGGCCACCGGCTCCGCGAAGAACATCACGCCGTACCTGCTGACGGCCACGTCGAAGCTTCCTTCCGCGAACCGGTGGACCTGGGCGTCGGCCTGCTCGAAGACGATGTCGCCGAGGCCCGCGGCCAGCGCGTCCAGGCGCGCCTGTTCGAGCATCGGCTCCGACAGGTCGACCCCGGCCACGTGGCCCTCCGAGGTGAGCCGAGCGGCCATGCGGGTGGTCTGCCCGGTGCCGCACCCGATGTCGAGCACGCGATCGCGCGCACCGATGCCGGCGGCCTCCAGCAGGCGGCCGGCGAGCAGGACGTCGACGTCGTGCTCGGCCGACGGGCGACCGGCCCAGACGCTGCCTTCGGCCCCGTTCCAGGCGTTGAACTGCTCGCTGTTCCTGACAAGCACCATCGAAGCTCCTTATGAACGGTCATTCATGAGCATACGTTCATGATGATGCCCGCCGGCGCCGGCGTCAATGGACCGGCTCCGCAAGCCCGCGTGCTCGCCCCACACGTCGACGTCCCCGCCCCCAAGGGATCGGGAAGCCGATCGGAGCCGGGTGGTGAGGCGCCTCCGGCGGCTGGAAGCGGTTGTTCCCTGTCCGAAAACCGGATGGAGTCGCCGGACACCTGGGCCTATTGTCGCTTTTGTGCAAATCCCGCCGGATACTGGCTTGAAGAGAGACTGGCCCGCCCTCGCGGCGGTGGGCGTGACCGTCGTGCTGTGGACCTCGGCCTTCGTCGCCATCCGCAGCGCCGGGACGGCCTACTCGCCGGGCGCCCTGGCCCTGGGGCGGCTGCTCGCCGCCAGCGTCGTCCTGGGGGCGATCACGCTGGTCCGCCGCGAGGGATGGCCGCCCCGCGCCGCCTGGCCCGGCATCGTGTGCTCCGGCGTCCTGTGGTTCGGCCTGTACATGGTGGCGCTCAACTGGGGCGAGCAGCAGGTCGACGCGGGCACGGCGGCGATGGTCGTCAACGTCGGGCCGATCATCATCGCGCTGCTGAGCGCCAGGCTGCTGGGAGAGGGCCTGCCGCGCCCGCTGGTGGCGGGCATGGCCGTGTCCTTCGCCGGCGCGGTCGTCGTGGGCCTCTCCATGTCGGACTCCGGTGGCGCCTCCGTACTGGGCGTGCTGCTGTGCCTGCTGGCCGCGGTGTCCTACTCGATCGGCGTCGTCGCCCAGAAGCCCGCGCTGCGGCACGCCGGGGCGCTGCAGGTGACGACGTTCGGGTGCCTGATCGGCACCGTGGCCTGCCTCCCCTTCGCCGGAACCCTGGTGTCGGAGGCCGCGCGCGCCCCGCTGCCCGCGACGCTCAACATGCTCTACCTGGGCGTCTTCCCCACCGCGATCGCCTTCACCACCTGGGCCTTCGCCTTGGCCCGCACCACCGCGGGCAAGATGGGCGCCACCACCTACGTGGTGCCCGCCCTGGTGGTGCTGCTGTCGTGGCTGATGCTGGACGAGGTCCCGGGCCTGCTCACGATGGCCGGCGGAGCCCTGTGCCTGGCCGGCGTAGCGGTGTCCCGCCGCCGCCCCCGCCCGCGCCGGTCCCCCGCCGACGAGATCACCGCCGCCGGGACGGCTGAAGGATCTGCCGGCCCCAAGGTCGCCACCATGGCGAAGGGAGACCGGGCGGACCTCTGACGTTGCCGGCACCGCCGTCGCGCTCACAGCGAACACGCCATGCCGGCCCGCGCCGCCGGCTTCCGCCAGGCGGCCGGAGCGCGTCAGAAGGGGATCACCAGCGGAGATGGCCGCTGGTCAGCGTCGCGGGGCGCTGACAAGCGGCTTTGGCGGCAGGGATAGCCTGAGCATTGTGGACGAGGCTGGGCGGCGACTCGTCAACGAGCAGGCCGCCAAACCCAGGGAACCGGTCGCCGCGCCGTGACGCCGCCGCGACCGGCGGGTGGCGTCGGGCCTGCTGTGGTGGATCGGTTCCTGCTCGACGTGGAGCCGCTGGTCGCCGGCGACGCCCTCGACGGCGGGGTCATCCGTGTCGGGCCGACCGGCACACTCTCGGTGACGTAGGAGAATCCGGAGGTCCGGACATGCGGTCACAGGCCAAGGACGCCGGCGTCGTCCAGTGCTCGAAATGCGGCCGGAGGAACCGGCTGCCCAGGGCCGCCTCGGGGATCCCGCGGTGCGGCGACTGCCACCAGCCGCTTCCCTGGGTCACCGAGGCGGGGGACGACGACTTCGGCGAGGTCGTCGAGGCGGCCAGGATCCCGGTGCTCGTCGACTTCTGGGCACCCTGGTGCGGCCCCTGCCGCATGGTCAGCCCGGCGCTGGAACAGGTCGCGGCCGAGCTCGCCGGTCGCCTGAAGCTGGTGAAGGTGAACGTCGATGAAGCGCCCCGGCTCTCGGAACGCTTCACCGTACAGGCCATCCCGACGCTTGTCGTGATCGACCAGGGCCGGGTCGTCACCCGGCGATCGGGCGCGGCGCCGGCTCCCGCCCTGCGCGAATGGGTGGACGATGCGCTGGCCGCCTGAGCTCTGCGAGACGCCGGACCCGGAGGGGGCCTACCCGCGGCTGAGCGACGCGCAGCTCCAGGCGCTGGCCCCGCACGGCGAGCGGCGCCGCGTCCGCCGGGACGAGGTCCTGTACGCGGAGGGCCTTCCGTGCGCGGAGTTCTTCGCGATCCTGGCCGGCAAGGTGGCGACGGTCGAGGGATTCGGAGTGGACGACCGGGTGATCGGCGTCCACGGACCGGGCCGGTTCCTGGGAGAGCTCAACGTGCTCACCGGCCAGGTGGGGTTCGTCACCGGCCTGGTGGCCGAGGACGGCGCGGTCCTCGCCGTGCCGGTGGACGCGCTCCACCGCCGGGTCGCCGAGGATCCGTCGCTCGGCGACCTCATCCTCCGGGCCTACCTCATCCGCCGCACGATGCTCATCGGACTGGGGGCCGGCTTCCGCATCATCGGCTCCCGTTTCTCGGCCGACTCCCGGCGGCTGCGGGAGTTCGCGGCACGCAACCGAGTGCCGCACCGGTGGATCGACCTGGAGCAGGACCAGGAGGCAGAGCGGTTCCTGCGGAGCATGGGCGTCACCCCGGAGCAGACCCCGGTCGTGATCTGGCGCGGCGAGAGGGTGCTCCGCAACCCGAGCAACGCGGAGCTGGCCCGGGCGATCGGACTCCCCGCACCACGAGTACAGCAGAAGACCCGATGCGACCTGCTCGTCATCGGGGCCGGGCCGGCGGGGCTGGCGGCGGCGGTCTACGGGGCGTCGGAGGGTCTCGCGACGACGGTCCTGGACGATGTCGCGACGGGCGGCCAGGCGGGCACCTCCTCGCGGATCGAGAACTACCTCGGCTTCCCGTCCGGAATCTCCGGCGGCGAACTGGCGGAGCGGGCGGCGATCCAGGCCGGCAAGTTCGGCGCGCGTTTCTGGGTCCCCGCACAGGCGTGCGGACTGCGCCTGAACGCGGACGATCACGTCGTCACCGTAGGGGAGGGCGGCCCCATCCACGCGCGCACCCTGATCATCGCGACCGGCGTCCACTACCGGAAACTCGACGTGGGGAACCTGGAAAGGTTCGAGCCCACGAGCGTCTACTACGCGGCGACCATGTTCGAAGCCCAGATGTGCCTGCAGGATCCGATCGTCGTCGTGGGCGGAGGCAACTCGGCCGGCCAGGCCGCCCTGTTCCTGTCCCGGCACGCCGCCCGCGTCCGGCTGGTCGTGCGGGAGGACGCGCTGTCCAGGAACATGTCGAGCTACCTGGCCGTCGAGATCGAACGGCACCCCCGGATCGAGATCATGCTGAACACCGAGGTCCGCGAGCTGATCGGAGAGGAGAGGCTCACCGCGGTCATAGCCGAGAACAACCTCACCGGTGGGCGTTGCACGATCGAGGCCCGCGCGTTGTTCGTCTTCATCGGCGCGGAGCCGTATACGGCCTGGCTGGCCGACGAGATCGCGCTCGACCCGCGGGGCTACATACTGACGGGCGCGGACGCCGGCCGGTCGGGCAAGGAAGGCGTGCCCGACTCCGTCGGCCGGCCGTACCCGCTGGAGACGAGCAGCGCGGGCGTGTTCGCGGCCGGGGACGTGCGGTGCGGGTCGGTCAAGCGGGTGGCCGCGGCGGTCGGTGAAGGCGCCATGGCCGTACGGCTGATCCACGACTACCTCCAGGCTGGAGAGTGACTCCGGGCCGGAAGGAAGGAGACATCCATGGTCGTCATGGCGGTGTCGAGATTCGAACGCTTCTTCCGCAGCGCCGCAGGTGTCGATGTCGACAAGGACGACTTGCGGCGCTACGGCGACTTCGTGAACGACAAGGTCTACGACCTTCTGGTGATCGGCCAGGCCCACGCCAAGGCGAACGGTCGCGACATCATCGAACCCTGGGATCTCCCCCTCACCAAGGGCCTGCAGGAGAGCATCCACCGGTTCCGCAAGCTCGATGAGGACATCGAGCTGAAACCCATCCTGGAGCAGCTCGCCGCTCTGCCTCCGCTCGACCTGTCGGTCGCCGAGGACACCGTCGGACGCCTACCCGAGATCGTCGGTGGCCTGTCAGTGGCACTGGCCCAGAGTTTCAAGATCGTGGATCCGGACGTGAAGAACCCCTCGACCGAGCAGTGGGAACGCACGATAGGCGTCTTCGACCTGCTGCTCTGAGGCGATCGGGACGGCCTCAAGAGAAGCAGGACGACTACGTGATGCTCGCCGACATCTGGCCGACCGGCCGGCACACGACTCGACTCGCCCAGGTGGAGGCGGGCGACTCGGTCGTGATCCACGGGGCGGGGCCCGCCGGGCAATGGCGCGTCCATCGCCGGAATGGTCCCTATCGAAGGGGTGATGACCATGGGCGACGCTCGCGCGCTCAAGGACAAGCTGCTCGAGGCCTTCAACGCCCACGATCTGGATCGTGTTCTTCAGTGCCACAGCCGCGACGGGGTCCTGGTGACCCCAGAGGGCGTCGCGGAAGGACACGACCAGATCGCTTCGTTCTACGAGGAGGTCTTCAAAGGGTTTCCGGACCTGCGCATGACGGTCTGGCACACGGTGTTCTGCGCCGATCCCGCGGTGACCGAATGGATGCTCACCGGCACGCATAACGGGCCTTTGGTGCTGCCCAGCGGGGGTGTGCTGGACGAAACCGGCCGTCCTGTCGCCGTTCGCGGCACCAGCACCTGCTCCGTCGGCAACGACAAGATCATCACCCATCGCATCTACTACGACCAGCTGGAGCTGTACAGCCAGCTTGGTGGCGAACTCGTCTTCGCCGATCGCTCGTCATCCGCGGGCGAGGGGCAGCCGTCACCCGGCGACTCGGAATTCGAAGTCGCCGGCCGTGGGAGCGCGGGCAGGTGATGACGCCGTAACGGACCTTTGCGGTCGCAGGCAAGTCAGGTGGCGGGCTTGCCGAACCAGCGGACGAGGTGGTCGTTCAGGTCGTGCTGGTCGTCGCCGATCCAGGCGACGTGGCCGTCGGGGCGTAGCAGGACGCACGGGACGTCCAGCGCCGCGGTGGGATCGGCGAGGTGGTCGACGCGGTCGGACCAGCCGCCGGCGGTCAGGCGTCCGGTGCGGTCGAGCAGCAGGCCGCGGCCGCGATGCAGCAGATCGTAGAGGCGGCCCCGTCTCACGTCGATGTCACGCAGGCGGCGGCCGAGCAGGTCGGGGCCGTCGCCGAGGTCGTAGCGGACGCCGATCGCGGTGATCTTCTCGATCAGGTGGCGGTTCACCTCGTTGAAGTCCATCAGCTCGGTGAGCAGCCTGCGCACGGCCCGCGGGCCCGGTCCGGCGGAGGTCAGCTCCATCTGGGCACGGGTGTTGTCCAGCACGTCCTCGGCGACCGGATGGCGTTCGGCGTGGTAGGTGTCCAGGAGTGTCTCCGGCGCCCAGCCGCGGACCTGCGCCGCCAGTTTCCAGCCGAGGTTGAAGGCGTCCTGAACGCCCAGGTTGAGGCCCTGACCGCCGATGGGCGGATGGATGTGCGCCGCGTCGCCGGCCAGGAGCACCCGCCCGACGCGATAACGGTCGGCCAGCCGGGTGGCGTCCCCGAAGCGGGACAACCAGCGTGGGGAGTGCACGCCGAAATCGGTTCCGGCGATGGTGCGCAGCTGTCGTCTGAAATCTTCGAGGGTGGGCGGCTCCGCGCGGTCGCCGACTCCGGCCGCCGGGACCACCACGCTGTAGACCCCCTCGCCGAAGGGCCGGAGCCAGAAGGGCCTGTGGGTGTCGCCGACTTCGGCCACCTTGGCGGCGATCTGCTCCTGCGGCGCGTCCGCTTTCATCTCGCCCATGAGCGTGTCGGTACGTGAGGGCTCGCCGGGGAAGCCGACGCCGAGCAGCTTGCGCACCGTACTGCGCGCGCCGTCGCAGCCGACGAGGTAGCGCGAACGCAGCCGTTCCCCGTCGGACAGCTCGACGGTCACGCCCTCGTCGTCCTGCTCGAACCCGGCGACCGCGCGACCGCGCCGGACCCGCGCGCCCAGCTCGATCGCGTGTTCTTCGAGCAGGCGGACGATGGCCGGCTGCGGGATGCCTAGAAGATAGGCGTGCGCGGAGTCCAGGCCCTCGGGCACGGGTTTGGCGATGGCGGCGAAGAAACCGGCGGCCGGACGCCGTCTTCCGTGCGGGAGGACGCGTTCGAGCAGTCCGCGCATCGCCATCAGTTCGAGACTGCGGATGTGCAGGCCGACTATGCGGACGAACGACGCGGGCTCGGTCTCCTTCTCCAGAACGAGGACCCGGACGTCGTGCAGCCGCAGCTCGGCGGCCAGCGTCGCGCCGGTCGGCCCGCATCCGGCGATGACCACGTCGAACCCGAGCGGCGCGCGATCGGCGCCGGAGGCCGGCGACCGGGGTTCGGGGACGTCGCCCCCGGTGAAGTCGCGCTCGACCGGGTCGTTCGACGACGGCTCGGCGGGGACCTGCGGAGAGTGCATGGGTGTCGCCTTTCGGGAGTGCCTTGTCGGCAAGGCGCTCCCGGCGACACCTACGTCAGTCGCCCGGCCGTGACGGCGAGGGGAGCACCCACTTCGATACAGCGTTCATGGGTCTCACCTCCTCGGGCGGCGTCACGGTCAACGGCAAGCTACAAGCCCGGGCCCCACCCCGTCCAACCCTTTCCGAGCCAGGCGGCGGGGTGAGCCGGCGGGCGCTCACCCCCCGGTGAAGGCGGTTTCGGGCGCCGCCGGTTCGCCGTCGTCGATGCCGGCGTGAACCCGCAGGAGCCCCTCGACTCCGCGCAGGAAGGTCTCGCAGATCAACGCCGGGTCGAACAGGCAGCCGGCGGCCATGGCGCCGTCGCGCATCATCACGAAGTGGCGGGCGGCGGCCTCGGCGCCCGTCTCGCGGATCTGGGCCAGCAGTTCCGTGACGGTCTCCAGGAACCACTGGCGGTGGGCGAGCACGGCCTTGCGCACCGGGGACTCGAGGTGGGGGTACTCGGCGGCCGCGTTGAGCAGGGCACATCCCCGGAAGCCGGGCGACTGGATGCCCCGGGCGATGGACTCGCTGAGAGCCTGGAGGGTGCCGGCGGCCGGGAGCGCGGCGGCGACGGCCTCGTCCGCCTGGCCCCGCATGGCGCGGTCGACCTCGTTCAGGTAGGCGAGGACCAGCTCTTCCTTGCCGGGGAAGTGCCGGTAGAGGGTGGCCCGCGTCACCCGCGCCTCCGCGACGATGCGATCGATGCCGACCGCGTGGATGCCCTCCGCGTAGAAGAGCCGGGTGGCCGTGTCGAGCAGCCGGGATCGCGCTTCGGACGGCCGGCCTTCGGATTGGCTGCGCATGCCGCCATCCTAGTAGGTAGAACGTTCGGTCTTGACAGTCCGTGCCATAGACGGCCATGCTGTGCACGATAGAACGTTCTATCTCTTAGGAAAAGGAACCATCATGACCGCTATCGCTGTTTCGCCCGGTGTTTCCGGGACGGCGTCCGTACTGCGGCGGCTGTACTTCGTCCGATTCGGGTTCGCCATCGTCTGGGCCCTCGTGATGTTCACGACCGCCTCGAACCTGGGCCCGGTCGCGGTCACCCTGCTCGTGCTCTACCCGCTGTTCGACGTGGCCGCCGCCGTCGTCGACGTCCGCGCGTCGCGCGCCACCGGATCACCCGCCCTGCTGTACGTGAACATCGCGGTCAGTCTGATCACCGCCGTCGGCGTGGCCGTCGCCTGCTCGTCCGGCATCCCGGCGGTGCTGCGCGTGTGGGGCGCCTGGGCCGTCGTGGCCGGGCTGGTCCAGCTCGTCGTGGGCGTCACCCGCCGCAAGATGGGCGGCCAGTGGCCGATGATCATCAGTGGCGGCATCTCCGTGCTCGCCGGCGCGTCGTTCATCCTCGGCGCCTCCGCGCCCAACCCGACGCTGATCAACGCGGCCGGCTACGCCATCCCCGGCGGCGTCTTCTTCCTCATCTCGGCCCTGCGCCTCGGCCGCGCCGCGAAGGGGAACTGACATGGACGGCGACACGTACGACGTCGTCGTCATCGGGGCCGGCCCGGTCGGTGAGAACGTCGCCGACCGGGTGGTGCGGGGCGGGCTGAGCGCCGCCGTCGTCGAACGCGAGCTCGTCGGCGGGGAATGCTCCTACTGGGCCTGCATGCCGACCAAGGCGTTGCTGCGCAGCGCGGCGGCGCTGCGGGCGGCGCGCCGGTTGCCGGGGGCGCGCGAGGCGGTGACCGGTGGTCTCGACGCGGCCGCGGTGCTGGAGCGCCGCGACTCCTTCGCCTCGCACTGGAAGGACGACGGTCAGGCCGGTTGGCTGGAGTCGGCCGGGATCGCCCTGCACCGCGGTCAGGGGCGGATCGTGGCCGCGAACGTGGTCGAGGTGACCGGCGACGACGGTGTCCCGGTCACGCTGACGGCCCGGCACGCGGTGGTCATCGCGACCGGAAGCGGCGCGTTGCTGCCGGACGTTCCCGGCCTGCGCGAGGCCGCGCCGTGGACCAGCCGGGAGGCGGCCGCCGCGAGCGCGGTCCCCCGCCGGTTCGCCATCATCGGCGGCGGCGTGGTGGCGTCGGAGATGGCGACCGCCTTCGCCGCCCTGGGGTCCTCGGTGACGATGCTGGCTCGTGACGGTGTGCTGCCGTCGGCCGAGCCGTTCGCCGGCGAGCGGATCACCGAGTCGTTGCGGGAGGCCGGCGTGTCGGTACGCCTCGGCGCGGAGGCCGCGTCGGTGCACCGCGACGCGGCCGGAACGGTGCGCATCACGACGACCGGCGGCGAGCGGGTCGAGGCCGACGAGGTACTGGTGGCGGTCGGCCGGACACCGAACACCCAGGACATCGGCCTCGGCGCCGTCGGTCTGACGCCGGGCGCCTGGCTCACGGTGGACGACACGCTGCGCGTGCTCGGGCGGGACGGGGCGCCGATCGGTGACGGGTGGCTGTACGCCGCCGGTGACGTCAACCGGCGGGTGCTGCTGACCCACCAGGGCAAGTACCAGGCCCGCGCGGTCGGCGACGTCATCGTCGCGCGGGCGAGGGGCGAAGCGGTCGAGGACGGCCGCTGGGGCCGGCACGTGGCCACGGCCGACGAGCGCGCGGTGCCCCAGGTGGTCTTCACCGATCCGGAGATCGCGTCGGTGGGGCTGACCGCGGCCGCGGCCGAGGCCGCCGGGATGCGGATCCGCGTCGTCGACTACGACCTGGGCGCCGTCGCCGGGGCCGCCCTGCACGCCGACGGCTACCGGGGGCACGCCCGCATGGTCGTCGACGAGGACCGCGAAGTGATCGTCGGTCTGACGCTCGCCGGCCCGGACGTCGCCGAACTGCTGCACGCCGCGACGATCGCGGTCGTCGGCGAGGTTCCGCTGGACCGGCTCTGGCACGCGGTCCCGGCGTACCCCACGGTCTCCGAGGTGTGGCTGCGGCTGCTGGAGGCGTACGGCCGCTGACGTCCGGCCAGGTGCCGGTCGTGGCGGGCCGCACCGACTTCCTCGACATCGCGTCTCTGCATGCCAGGTACCCCACGGTGCGCTGGCACAGCTACGCCGAGTGGGCCGATACGGTGGACTGGGACAGGGTCCTCACGAGCTAGACCGGCCCGCACCGGGGCGGGGCGTCGGCCGGGCGGGGAGGAACGGTTCCGCCGGCCACCACGCGGAGTCCGTCACCCCATCCCGAGCCGCCACCCGGGGATCCGGAGCGTCACGCCGGCGGCCGGGCGAGTTTGGCGGCAACGGCGTCGAGGACCCAGTCGAGGCCGGTCGTGAAGGACGTCTCGGCGTCCACGTCCGTGCCGTCGTGCACGGCCTTGGCCAGCGCCGGGAAGCGGCCCGTGGCCAGCATCCTGCTCACGTGCGGGCCGTTTGCGCGCTGCCAGTCGCGCTTGGACAGGCCCGTGGCGCGCTCGGCCCGCAGGTTCGCGATCTCGCGCCTGATCGCGCCGGTGAAGTAGGCGCTGACGGTCTCCACGGCGCGCAGGACGGTGTCGAGGTCGGCGAGGCCGTCGAGGGAGGACAGAGTGGCCTCGGTCACGGCGAGGGCGTTCGGGCCCAGGGCCGGACGGCCGCCGAGCAGGTCGGCCAGCCACTCGTGACGGAGGCTGGCCCGCCTGGTGCGGTGGGCCAGGGAGCCCAACGCCTCCCGCCAGTCGCCGAACGGCTCCTCGGGCAGGATCTCGGCGTGGACCTCGTCCACCATGAGGTCGAACAGCTCCTCCTTGGTGGAGATGTATCCGTACAGCCGCATCGGGCCGGCGTCCAGCCGGGCGGCGACCTTGCGCAAAGACACCGCCTCCAGCCCGCCCTCGTCGGCCAGCCCGACGGCGGCGGCGACGATCCGCTCCCGGTCGAGCGGCACGGGGCGAATCGGCGGCTCGGGCCGGTCCCACACAGTCATGGGTGCATCGTACTGTTGCGATACAGAGTATTTGTCAAATACAGTGTATCGACATGAGCCATCGTATCGCGGTGGTCGGGGGCGGCCCCGCAGGCCTGACCTTCGCCCGCGTCCTGCACCGCCACGGTCACCCCGTCACCGTCCTCGAACGCGATCCCGCCCCCGACGCCCGTCCCCCGGGCGGCACGCTCGACCTGCACGAGGAGATGGGCCAGCTCGCGCTCGGCAAGGCGGGGCTGCTGGCGCGGTTCCGAGCGCTGTCGCGTCCCGAGGGGCAGGCCATGCGCATCCTGGACCCGGACGGGACCGTCCTTCGCGACTGGCAGGCCCGTCCGGGTGACCTGGCCAACCCCGAGATCGACCGGGGGCAGCTCCGCGACCTGCTGCTCGGCCCCCTCGACGTCCAGTGGGGGCGTGGCGTGACGGAGGTGGTGCCGGGAGCCCGGGACGGCGCGCTGGTCCGCTTCGCGGACGGGCGGCAGGAGACGTTCGACCTCGTGGTCGGCGCGGACGGCGCCTGGTCGCGGGTTCGCCCGGCGCTCTCGTCCGTGACGCCGCACTACACCGGCGTCACCCAGGTCGAGACCTCCCTGGACGACGTCGACACCCGCCACCCCGGCCTCGCCCGGCTGATCGGCGACGGTTCCGTTGCCGTGTACGGCGTGAACCGCTCCCTCGTCGCCCAGCGCAACAGCGGCGGCCACGTCAAGGTGTACGCCAAGTTCCGCGCGCCGCTGGACTGGCACACGGACCCGGAGCGGCGCATGGGCCTCAACCGGCAAGCGGGCCTGGACACGGGCCTGGACCTGGCCGACGTCGAGGCCGTGCGGTCAGCCCTGCTCGCCCTGTTCGACGGCTGGGCCGCTCCCGTCCTCGACCTCCTCCGCCACGGCACCGCCTTCGTCCATCGCCCCCTGCACGTCCTGCCCGTGTCCCACACCTGGGCCCACGTCCCCGGGGTGACGCTCCTGGGCGACGCCGCCCACCTGATGCCTCCATTGGGGGTGGGCGCGAACCTCGCGATGCTGGACGGCGCCGAACTCGCCGAGTCCGTCGCCGCGGCCGCCGGCCCCGGCGACCTGGACGAGGCCGTCCGCGCCTTCGAGGACCGGATGTGCGCACGGGCCGGCAGGTGGGCGACGATGACGACGGCCGGCCTGGAACGCCTCGTGAGCCCGGACCCCGCCGAAGCCGTCGCCCTGTTCGACGAGGTTCAGCCATCCTGACGCCGGCCCGGCACGGCCTCTCCTGCTCTCGATGATCGGCTCGCCCGCGGGCCGATTAGGTTTGCGCGCCGCGCCCGTCTGTACGTGTGAGATCGACTCACGAGAGGGCTGGCACGATGCGGAAACTGACCTTCGCCATGAACACGAGCCTGGACGGCTACATCGCCGCGCCCGGCGACGACCTCGGCTGGAGTGGGGGGGACGGCCCGGACTCATCGTCGAGCGACGAGCTGTTCCAGTGGTGGTCCGACCGGGTGGACGCGACGGGCCTGGCGCTGTACGGGCGCAAGCTGTGGGAGACGATGAGCTCCCACTGGCCGACCGCCGACCAGCAGCCGGGTGCCGCACCGGCGGCGATCGAGTACGCCGGCCGCTGGCGGGACATGCCGAAGGTGGTGTTCTCATCGACGATCGACAAGGTCGACTGGAACACCCGGCTGGTCACCGGCGACGCCGTCGCCGAGATCGCCCGGCTCAGGGCCGAGGACGGCGGCCCGATGGACATCGGCGGCGCGACGCTCGCCGGGGCGGCCATGCGGGCCGGGCTGGTCGACGAGTACGCGCTGGTCACCGTGCCGGTCCTGGTGGGCGGCGGCACGCCGTTCTTCACCGCGCTGGACAGCTGGGTGAACCTGAACCTGGTCGAGACGCGGACGTTTCCCGGCGGCGTGGTGCTGACCCGATACGAGACGAGGCGATGAGCACGGGCCGAATGCCCAGCTCGCCAGGCCGGGCCGGAATCCTTCCTGGCGCGCTCACCGTGACCCTCGGCGATGAGGGGACCTTTCCCGGCCCTTCCTCGCGTTCCGAGTGAGCTGTCGACCGACTCGCCGAAGATGAGGACGACGGTGACGCCTGCCCGTGCGCTGGACTCGTCGACGACGGGGACTCCTCTGATCACAGCGTCGCGGGCAGGCTCAGCCATGGTTTGTCGGTGGCGTCGAATCCGGTGAGTTCGGCGATCCTCCCGTCGACGATGTGCAGGACCGCGATGGTGAACAGCCGGTACTCCGGGTCGTCGGGGGTGCGGAGGTACAGCACGGCGGCAGGCATGCGGTTGATTGTCGTGGCGATGCAGCGCCAGTCGTCGTAGCCGCGCTGGAAGAGCCCAGCGGAGACCCAGCCGTCCACCGCGTCCCTGGCCGTGACGATCAAGGTGCCCGGCTCGGGCAGCATCGCGAAGCGCAGGTCCTCGCGCAGCAGGGCCATCAGCCCGTCGAGGTCGTTGCGCTCATGGGCGTCCATGTACGACTTCACCACGCCGCGTTCGTCATCCGACAGCTCGTGCGGGGCAGGGCTCCGCCAGTCGAGGCGGCGGTCGGGCAGCTGCTCGCGCATCGTCACGCGCGCCCGCTGCAGTGCGCTGGTCACCGACGCGACGGTCAGCTCAAGGGCGTCGGCGGCCTTCGACGCCGGCCAGCCGAGGACGTCGCGCAAGATGAACACCGCCCGCTGCCGCGGCGGCAGGTGCTGGACGGCGACGATGAACGCCAGCTCGATCGTCTCTCGCGCCACCACCGATTCCTGCGGGTCCTCCGGGAGCATCCGGTCCGGGTAGGGCTGCAGGTAGCGCACTTCCGAGCCCGCGCCCGGCAGCTCGGCGGGCACGGGCGTGCGGTCGTCGCGTTTCTCCAGGAAGTCCAGGCAGGCGTTCGTCGCGATCCGGTACAGCCAGGTCCGCGGCGCGGCGTGGCCCTTGAACGACTCCCGCTTGTTCCACGCCCGCAGGAACGTCTCCTGCGTCAGGTCCTGGGCGTCCTCGTAGTTCGCGAGCATCCGGTAGCAGTGCACCTGCAGCTCACGCCGGTAGCGCTCCGTGATGAGGGCGAACTGTGCCGCGTCGTCTGAGCGGGCCGCCGCGATGAACGCGGCCTCCTCAGCGCCTGGCAGTCTGGCGTCGGTCATGTCGTCAATCCTTCCGCGGGTGGCGAGGGCCACCAGAACTGACGACGGGGCGGAGGATTCCTGAGCGGTGAAGTCGCTCACACCGGGCCGTTCGTCAGGCGCCCGGCTCCGCCGTCCCCGGCGGTTCGGCGGCCGCGGCCGCGTAGCGCCGGGCCAGTTCGCGCAGCAGGGCCCGGAGCTCCGGCGGGTCCAGCACCTCGAACGCGACGTCGAGGCTCGTGAGGTAGCCCACGAGGTCGGGCAGGGACTCCGCCCCGGTCTCCAGTACGCAGCTGTGCTCGTCGACCGGGCGCAGCAGGCCGCCGGCCGGGGGGACGCGCTCGGCGACGACCTCGACCGGCGCGTGGAGACGGACACGCGCCTGGTACCGCCACGCCAGCGAGCCGGTCCCGCGTACGACGTGGCTCGCGGCGTCCTCGGGAGGCTCGCGCGGCGCGAACCGCGGCCCGGTGGGCGGGCGCGGCCGGATGCGGTCGGCCCGGAACGTGCGCCAGTCCTCACGGTCGCGGTCCCACGCGAGCAGGTACCAGCGGCGGCCGGTGTAGACGAGGCGGTGCGGCTCCACGCGGCGCGTGGTGGGCTCGCCGTCGCGCCCTCGATAGTCGAAGCGGAGCTGCTCGTGGTCGCGGCAGGCGCCGGCGATGGTCGTGAGCGTTTCGGCGTCGACGGTCGGCCCGCCGCCCGCCGCGGACACCGTGGCTTGCCGGAGCGCGTCGAGCCGGTGGCGCAGCCGGGCGGGCAGGGTCTGTTCGAGCTTCGTGAGCGCCCGCAGCGAGGTCTCCTCGATGCCGGTGACCGTGCCTGCCGCCGCGGCGCGCAGGCCCACCGCCACGGCGACCGCCTCGTCGTCGTCCAGCAGCAGCGGCGGCATCGCGGTACCGGCCGCGAGCCGGTACCCGCCGGTGATCCCGGTGCTGGAGTGCACCTCGTAGCCCAGGATGCGCAGTCGTTCGATGTCGTTGCGGACCGTTCTGGTGGTGACGCCGAGGCGGTCGGCGAGGTCGGCGCCGGACCAGTCCCGCCGCACCTGAAGCAGCGACAGGAGCCGGAACAGGCGGACCGAGGTCTCCAACATTCTTCGAGTCTCGCACGCATTGAGGAACCGCAGATTCCACAATGCCGACTAGCGTCGCCGGTACGAAGCACCGAAGAGAAGGGCAGATCATGAGCCTCCGAGGATTCGCCACACTGAACATCTGGGCGGACGACGTGCCGGCGGCCGTCGCGTGGTACGCGGAGTTCCTGGGCGTGGACGCGTACTTCACGCGGCCCGGCCCCGACGGGCGCACCGCCTACGCCGAGTTCCGCATCGGCGACCACGCCGACGAGCTGGGCATCATCGACCGGAGCTTCGCGCCGCCCGGCGCCTCGGCCGAGCCCGGCGGCGCCGTCATGCACTGGCACGTCGACGACCTCGACGCCACCGTCGAGCGCCTGCTGTCGATGGGCGCCAAGGAGTACCAGCCCATCACGCCGCACGGGGACTCGGGGTTCATCACCGCCGCGGTGATCGACCCGTTCGGCAACGTGCTGGGTGTCATGAACAACCCGCACTACCTCGAGGTCCTCGCGTCCCTCAGGCCGGCCTAGCGTGGACGTGCTCGACTTCCCCGACGCCGCCGCGTGGGAGGCCTGGCTGGCCGCGCATCACCAGACGCACGACGAGGCGTGGCTGCGCATCGCCAAGCGCGGCTCGGGGGTCGTCTCGGTGACGGTGGCGGAGGCACTCGACACCGCCCTGTGTCACGGCTGGATCGACGGACAGCGCAAGGCCTTCGACGACGTCTCCTATCTCCAGCGGTACTCGCGCCGCCGGCCCAGGAGCTCGTGGTCCAAGGTCAACGTGGCGAAGGTCGAGGCGCTGATGGCGACCGGGCGCATGCGCCCGGCCGGGCTCGCGGAGGTGGCGGCGGCGATGGCCGACGGACGCTGGGAAGCCGCGTACGAGTCGCAGGCCACCGCCACCGTCCCGCCGGACCTCGCGGCCGCGCTGGCCGCCGACCCCCACGCGAACGCCGCCTTCGAACGCCTCGGCCGCTCCGACCGGTACGCCGTGATCCTCCCCCTGCTCAAGGCGCGCACCCCCGAGACCCGAGCGCGCACCCTGGCCCGGTCGGTCGCCCGCCTGGCCGCCCAGGAGTAGGGCCCGCGGAGCGAGGCCGCGAACCCCAGCACGTCGGTTCCGACCGGGAGTCCCTGTTCTCGCTGACCGGTGCGGCTCGGCGACGCCGGTCGGCGAGACGCCGCCGGCACCGCTAGGGCCGTTCGAGCGTGAGCAGCGAGTCGGTGAACTCGGGCGCGGGCGCGCCGGGATCCTCGGCGACGAACTCCTCCAGGCGGCGGAAGCCGGCCTCCACCTCCTCGGGACTGATCTGAGCGAAGAACGAGAGGGTGCGCAGGCGCAGGCGTTCGAGCACCTCACCGCGGGTGCCGTCGGACGGCTGGGTGACCGTGCCGAAGTCGGCGACCCGCCAGCCGTCCGCCGTGAACATCGCGATGACCTCGTGCAGCGGCTGGTACAGCGAGGCGTCCACCTCGAAGCCGCGGGTGAAGTGCTCCAGCCACCACGGCCGGGGATGGTGGTCGCGGAAGTTCGCGCGCAGCAGCAGCCGCCCGCCGGGCTTGAGCACCCGGGCCAGCTCCCGGGCGGCCCGCGGCTTGTCCTGGACGTGGTGCCAGGACAGGAACATGAGGGCGTAGTCGGCGCTGCCGGACGGCACCGGCATGTCCTCGGCGGCGCCCGCCACGTACCGCACACCGGGGTGCGAGGACCGGTCCTGCGCGACCTCGCGCATGCGGACCGAGGGATCGACGCCGGTCACCGGCCCGAACGCCTCCGCCAGCGCGGGGGTGAACCTGCCCGTCCCCGAGCCGACGTCCAGCCCCGTCAGCGGGCGCCGCGCGGGCAGCCGGGCTCCGAAGGCGCTGATCCAAACCTGTAACTGCCGCTCGGTGAGCGCGCGGCCACGCGCGTAGTCCTGGTACTGCTCCTTGTCGTAGTCGATCCGCCTCATCACAGCTCCCGGGTGCGCCGGGTCGGCGGCATGCCGCCGACCCGATATATCGACCTGATACATCGGGACGATATGCGAGGTGATCTCAGCCCGCAAGGGAACGCGTCGCCCCACCTACGCGGGCATCTTCGTGCCGACGGGGCTGATCCGCCCGGCGCCGGCCGATCCGTCGTCCCAGTGAGCGGGCGGGCGGGATGCTCGGCGCCGGTGGACCGGGCGCGGCCGGAAGCCGGACCTCACCGCACGGGCGGGACACGTCCCGCGAGGGTCTCGGCGGCGATCGGCCGCACCGTCTCGGCGCCCGCGAGGAGTTCCGCCTCGGGGACGCCGAGGCCATGCAGTTCCATCAGCGCGCCCGCGCGATGGGCGAACACCGCGAGCTCCCCGCGCGGGCCGCGACGGACCCACAGCCCGCCCGGGGCCGCGCGGCAGGCGCCGCCCTTCTTCCAGTACTCGGCGTGGTACGGGACAGGGCAGCCGGTCGCGACGGTCGCGGACGACGGGCGGCGCACCAGCACCTGGACGCCCGGCGACGCCCCGTCCCGGAGCCCTGAACCCACACGCCGGTAGTCCAGCGTGATCACCGGCTCGGCCGGCTCGAACCGGCCGCCGACGATCGGCGCCTCGACCGCGTACAGCATGTGCCCGGAGATCTCCGGAGCCACGAGCGGGACCCCGAGCAGCTCGAAACCGCGTGCCCGGTGCCAGCGCCGGGCCGGTCCCTCCAGCGGGATCGCGAGCACGCAGACGACCCCGAGCACCGCGAAGACGGCGATCCCGGGCCGCCACCGGCCCGCCGGGTCCACCGCCCAGGCCGCGACGGCGAAACCGGCCACCGCCGCGAGCAGCGGCACGACGGCCAGCGCCGACCGGTCGAAACCGTAGGAGGTGTGATCGGGCGCGACCCTCCACAGCGCCTGGCCGAGCGCCGTCGTGGCCAGCCCGCCGGCGAGCGTGACGAGCGGCAGGCGCCGCAACCGGATCATCAGGGACGCCAGCCCGCCGATCACGAAGGGGGTCGCGAGCAGGGCGATACCGTGAAGGGAATCCGGATGGTCCCGCACCGAGTCCGCCCAGACGAACGCCTGCGCGCCGCCGGCCACCAGCCCGGCCAGTGCGCCCTTCCCCGCGACCTTTGATCCACTCACGCGTCCAATACGACCACGATCCCCGGCGCGCCGTGGCGCGTGCCCGGTCACCGCTCGCGCCGGCGGCGGCGTCCTTCCGGTTGCCGGTCGCCCGACGGGCGACATCGGAGCCGATAGTTTCGGAAGAAAGTTTCACCCGATGGACATATTGGCCGCCCATCTCCATGGGGCGCCCGCAGGTCGATAAAGGCGACTCCACCTGCCCACCCGTGCTGTCGAGCGCCCGCTCCTCACCCGTCCGTGCACCTTCTGTTCATTGACGAGACATCTGTGGGCATTTATCGTTCGAGCCGTTCTCCGAAAGTTTATCTAAAAGCCTGAAAGTTTCGGCGACCGTCCCGCTGACCAGGAAGCGGGCGGTGCTCGGCCGACCCCCGCAGCGGCTCAGGAGGAACAACAGAGATGTCACAGCTCGTCCTGTTCGCGATCGACATCTGCGCAGTGGTGTTGCTCGTCTTCGGGCTCTACTTCCCACGGCACCGCAGACGGGACCTCGTCGTCGCCTACCTGGGGGTCAACGTCGGCGTCCTGGCGGTGGCGAGCGCGCTGAGCGCCAGCAACGTCGGCGCCGGGCTCGGGCTCGGGCTGGCGCTGTTCGGCGTGCTGTCCATCATCCGCCTGCGCTCGACCGAGCTCGACCAGCACGAGGTCGCGTACTACTTCTCGGCCCTGGCCCTGGGCATCCTCGGCGCGCTGAGCACCACCTCGCTGGTGCTCAGCGGCGGCCTGATGGCCCTCATCGTCACGGTGATGTTCCTGGGCGACCACCGGCGGCTGCTACGGAACTACCGGCACCAGATCCTCGTGCTCGACTCGGCGTTCACCGACCACGTCATGCTCGTCGCGCACCTGGAGCAGCTGCTCGACGCCCGGGTGCACTCGGTCACCGTCCAGCGGCTCGACATGGTCAACGAGACCACCGTGGTCGACGTCCGGTTCGCGGTGAGCAAGCGCAACCTGACCACCGAACCCGCCGTCCCCGCACACACCGGAGCGCGCCGATGACCCCGACGCCCATCGTGCCGGCGCTGGCGCGGATGGCCCCCGTCGGACTGGCCGAGCTGATCGACCGCGCCGCGCTGCAGACCAGGGTGGACCGCAAGTACCTCGTCCCGACGGAGACGCTGCCGCGCCTGCTGGAGCAGCTCATCCCGTACGCCCGGGTGCTGGACATCGACGGTGAGCGCAGCTTCCGCTACAGGTCGGTGTACTTCGACACCCCGCGGCTGGCCAGCTACCACTGCGCGGCCTACCGCAGGCGGCGGCGCTTCAAGGTGCGCACCCGCACCTACCTCGACTCCGCCCAGTGCTGGCTGGAGGTCAAGCTCAGCGGCGCGCGGGGGAACGTCACCAAGCACCGGCTGCCCTACCACCCGCAGGACTGCGACACCGTGCACCCGGGGCGCGACTTCGTCGACGAGGCGCTCGCCCGCGAGTCGTTCGGTCCCGGCGCCGGGAGCTCCCTCGACCCCATCCTGGTCACCGACTACAACCGCGCCACCCTGCTGCTGCCGGACACCGCGAGCCGGGTCACCATCGACACCGGGCTCGCCTGGCGGTACGGCGACTCCCGCTTGCGACTGCCCGATCTCGCCGTCCTGGAGACCAAGACGACCTCGGCCGCGACGCCCGTCGACCGCATGTTGTGGCAGAGGGGGATGAGACCCGTCCGCATCTCCAAGTACGCCACCGGCCTGGCCGCTCTCCGCCTGGACCTGCCCGACGTGCCGTGGCGGCGGACGCTGCGCCGCCACTTCCGCGGCGCCGCGCCGTCGGAGGGCCCCGAGCCGAGCATCTCCCACCGACCCGAACAGGAGGCATCGTGCGTCTGACCCTCCGCCGCGTCAACGCCGCGGCGACCCACCGCACCCGGGGGGGCGCGGTCGCCGCCGTACTCCTCGCCGGGCTCCTCGTCCCGCTCTCGGCCGGCGCCGAATCGGCCTCCGCGCCGCGCCCGGCCGGCCACGTCACGACCGCCGCGGCGACCGGAACCTCGTCCGCCGCCGACGCCACCGCCCTGGCGGACGCGGCGGACGACCTCGTCGGCGACATCACCTTCTCGGTGCCGAGCGGCACCTTCCAGGGACAGGTGTCGGTGTCGCTGAGCACCACGATCAGCGGAGCGCAGATCCGCTACACCACCAACGGGCAACTGCCCACCGCGCAGTCGTCGCTCTACCAGGGTTCGCCGCTGCAGTTCACCCGCACCACGCAGCTGCGGGCACAGGCCTTCGTCGGCCAGACGGCGTCCGGGGCGCCGGGAACGGCCATGTACGCCGCACGTGACACCACCACGGCCCACGACCTTCCGGTGATCATGCTCGACTCCTACGGCGCCGGCAAGCCGGCCCGGGAGTACTTCGACGCCGCCGCGATGATCTTCCAGCCGGGCAGCGGCGGCACGACCTCGCTGGCCGCGGCGCCGGCGATCGCCACCCGCGCCGGATTCAAGCTGCGGGGCCAGTCGTCGGCCATGTTCGCCAAGACGCCGTACCGCATCGAGATGTGGGACAACGCCGGCGACGACGCCGACTACCCGGTGCTGGGCATGCCCGCCGACTCCGACTGGGTGCTGCGCGGGCCCTTCCCCGACAAGTCGCTGATCCGCGAGGCCTTCATCTACGACCTCGGCAGGGAGATGGGGCTGAAGGCCCCGCGGTACGCCTTCGCCGAGCTGTACCTGAACACCGACGCCACCCCGGTGGGCGCCAACGACTACATGGGCGTCTACATGATCGTCGAGACGATCAAGAACAGCAAGGACCGGCTCGACCTCAAGCAGCTGGACGAGGACGACGTCACCCTGCCGAAGATCACGGGCGGGTACATCTTCAAGTTCGAGTGGATGGCCGCCGAGGAGCCGACGCTGCCGTGCAGCGGCGCGGCGGCGACCTGCTGGAACTACCTCGAGGTCGTCGACCCGTCGCCGCTGCAGCCACAGCAGCGCGACTGGCTGCGCAACCACATCCAGCAGTTCCACAACGTGCTCCGGGCGCCGAACTTCGCCGACCCGGCCACCGGCTACCGGGCGTACATCGACGTCGGCTCCTGGATCGACCACATGATCATCAATGAGCTGAGCCGGGGAATGGACGCGTACCTCCGCAGCGCCCACTTCTACAAGGACCGGGACGGCAAGATCTTCGCGGGTCCGTTGTGGGACTTCGACCTCACGTTCGGTGTGGGCGGGTACTTCCAGAACGACCAGACCGCGGGCTGGCAGTACCTGCAGACCCGGCAGCCGTCGGCCAACGACTGGTACACCCAGCTCCTGCGGGACCCGGCCTTCGTCAACGAGGCCAAGTCGCGCTGGCAGACGCTGCGCCGCGGCCTGCTGTCCGACTCGGCCCTGCAGAGCAGGATCGACGCTCTGTCCAGGCCGCTGACCAACGGCGCGCAGCGCAACTTCCAGCGCTGGCCCAACCTGTCGACGCCGGTCGTCGGCCCCTTCAACACCCCGACCTCGCCCACGTGGCAGGGCCAGGTGCAGTACATGCGCGACTGGATGCTGCGCCGCGCGGCCTGGCTGGACTCGACCGCGGGCTGGGGCGGCACGATCACCCCGACCCCGACCCCGACCCCGACGCCCACGCCGACCGTCACGCCCACCGTCACCCCCACCCCGACGCCGAGCCCCGGCGGCGGGCGGTGCAGCGCGACGTACACGGTGACCAACCGGTGGCCCAGCGGGTTCCAGGGTGAGGTGCGGGTCACGGCCGGCACCACGGCGATCAGCAACTGGACCGTGTCCTGGACCGCCGCCAACGGCGACACGATCAGCCAGGCGTGGAACGCGACCGTCACGACCCAGGGGACGGCGGTCACCGCCCGCAACGTGTCCCACAACGGCACGGTCGCGGCCGGTGCCAGCACCACGTTCGGATTCCTCTCATCGTCCACGGGCAACACCGCCACCCCCGCGCTCACCTGCGCGGCGACCTGACGGCCGATGGACACGCGTACCCGGCACCACTCGGTGCCGGGTACGCGCCGCGCCGGCCCGGGACCGGCGGACGAGGAACCCCCGCGTCACCGAGGGGGCGCGCGACGGCGGCCCCACCGGATCCGGCGCGCGCCGCCGGGACTTCGGGGACACTGGGTGGGTAACCCATCCAGAGGGAAGAGCATGGATGCACGTTCGGGGGCGGGCAGCCGCCTCGCCGGCCTGGGCACGCAGCTGCTCGAAGTGCACGTCTGGCTCCGCGAGATGCTGGAGGACCTGCGGGACGGCGTCGACGACTACTTCGACGGCAAGGGCCTTCCGCCGCGCGACCTGCGCGCCCACTGTCTCTCCTTCTGCACGGCGCTGACGCGCCACCACACCGGCGAGGACCGGGGCGCGTTCCCGGCGATCGCCGAGGAGTTCCCCGAACTGCGCAAGGTGCTCTCCGACCTGCGCGCCGACCACAACCAGCTCGACTGGCTGCTGGGGAGACTGCGGGGACTTCTCGACTCCCTGCCCGAGCGACCCGACCCGGCCACGGCCGCCAAGGTGCGCGAGGAGGTGACGGCGCTGTCGGCGATCATGCAGACGCACTTCATCTACGAGGAGAAGAAGCTGATCTCCGTCCTGAACTCCATGGACGTACCCGAATGGCGGGAGAACCGCCCCGCCTTCCTCCTGACCGACGACGAGGACGAAGCCGGGCCCTCGTCCCGGTGAGGCCGGCCCGGGCGCCGGGCCTGCGCGACCTGTCCGGCATCCTCGCCATGGACCACTCCAGCGAGCCGGCCGTCTGAGCCGAGCCCGTCCATCGCGGAGCTCGACGCGTCCTCGTCGCCAGAGGATTCGGCCTCTCCTGAACCACCCCCGCTACATGACCTCTTCTGGAATGCGAACTCCTGCTCCCCCGGTTGCCCGAGCGCAAAGAGAGCACTTTGGGACATGCGCGGCAAACCCGGAAATGCAAGGGTCTAGCTGATTAAGGGCTGCCGCTTCCTGGCCACGTGCAGGCATGCCTGGCGGCTCCTTGATACACATCAAGCCGGCCGGAAGTAAGAAGGTGCGTCACATGGTGGAATCGTCCTTATCCCCGGGTTCCCCGCAAACAACTCGACCATCACGACTCCCGTCGTTGACGGGAATGCGGTTCATCGCTGCGTTTCTGGTTCTCATCACCCACGGCATCGACGCCAATCTGTTCTCCTCGGCGAGCATGCGGAGCACGTACGCGTCGGTCGTCCTGATCGCCGGCCTGGCGGGGGTGACCTACTTCTTCATCCTGAGCGGCTTCATCCTCACCTACGTCCAGCGGACCACGGACACCGCGAAGGCGTTCTGGTGGCGCCGCTTCCTGAAGATCTACCCAACGCACTTGATCACTCTCGTCGGCGCCCTGCTGCTGGTGAGCTTCGTGCTGGGGCGGGCCATCAACGGCGGGACCGCGACACTGCACTTCCTGCTGATCCAGTCGTACTTCCCCCAGTTCGACGTCAGGACCATCTTCAACGGCCCGGCGTGGTCGCTGTCCTGCGAGGTGACCTTCTACCTCTGCTTCCCGCTCCTGGCCCGCTACATCGGCCGCATCCGGCCTGAGCGGCTGTGGGCATGGGCGGGGGTCGTGGTGGCCGCCATCTTCGCCATGCCGCTGCTGGCCAAGGTGGTCCTGCCGGGCCAGGCGCCGATGCCGGGCTTCGGCATGTCGGAACTGGAGTTCTGGTTCGTCGCGCAGTTCCCGCCGGTGCGGATGCTGGAGTTCGTCTTCGGCATCATCCTGGCCCGGATCGTCCTGACCGGCAGGAAGCTCCCGTTGAACCTGCCCGCCGCGGCGGCGCTGACCGTCATCGTGTACGTCATGACTCCGCTGTTCCCGCTGAGCTACAACGTGGTGGCTGTCGAGGTCATCCCGCTCGGCCTCGTCATCGCCGCCAGTGCGGTGAGGGACGCGAGCGGCCGGCCGAGCTGGCTCGGTAGCCGCCCCATGCTGTGGCTCGGCAACGTGTCCTACGCCATGTTCATGTCGCACTACCTGATCGTCGTGTACGTCCGCCAGTTGTTCGGCTCCCCCGAGGGCTGGAGCACCCCGATGGGCTTCCTCATGCTGGGAGTGCTGTTCGCGATCACCTTGTTGGTGTCGTGGATGCTGTTCCGGCTGGTCGAGGACCCGATCATGAAGCGCTTCGCCTCGTCGAAGTCGCGCCCACGGCACGCCGCGCCCCCTCCGCCCCCGGCCGCGGGTCCGCCTGCGGAGACACCCGGGCCGGTCGCGTCCGCGGCATCGTCGATCGTCCCCTGACAACCGTCCTACCACGGGGAACACCGGGCCGCCAGCTCTCAGCACCAGCGGCCCGCGTGTCACGGCGGGGTCAGGGGGTCGTGAGGATGACGAGTCGCCGGGTCGCCCGGGTCATGGCGACGTAGCGGTCGACCGCTCCTTCGACGCCCTCGCCGAACGCCTCCGGGGCGACGAGGACGACCAGGTCGAACTCCAGCCCCTTCGACAGCTCGGGGGTCAGCGACCGGACGCGCGACGTCGCCGGGAACGTGGGATCGCCGATGACGCACGCGATGCCGTCGCCGTGCTCGGCGAGCCACGCGTCGAGGATCGAGCCCAGGTCCGAGACGGATCCGTGCAGGACGGGGACGCCGCCGCCGCGGATGGAGGTCGGCACGTTGGCGTCGGGGAGCACGGCCCGGATGACCGGCTCGGCCTCCGCCATGATCTCCTCCGGCGTCCGGTAGTTGACGCTCAGGGAGGCCAGGGTGATCCGGTCGAACCCGATCCGCTCCAGCCGCTCCCGCCACGACTCCGTGAACCCGTGCCTGGCCTGGGCGCGGTCGCCGACGATGGTGAAGCTCCGGGACGGGCAGCGCAGCAGCAACATCTGCCATTCGGCGTCGGTCAGCTCCTGAGCCTCGTCCACGACGACGTGGGCGAACGGCCCGGCGAGCACGTCGGGATCGGGGCTCGGCAGCGTGCTCTCGTCGACCAGCGCGTCCCGCAGGTCCTGGCCGTGCAGCATCGTCACGACGCCTTCACCGTCGTCGTCGGCTTCGAGCAGGGCGTCGACGACCAGGGCCACGCGCTCGCGTTCCGCGGCGACGGAGGCGGCCTGCCGGCGCTTGCGCCGGGCGGCCTCCGGGTCGCCGAGCCGCTGCCGAGCCGCGTCCAGGAGCGGCAGGTCGGACACCGTCCAGGCCTGGGCGTCCTCGCGCCGCAGCCGCCGGACCTCCTCGGGGCTGAGCCAGGGAGCGCACAACCGCAGGTAGGCGGGCACCGACCACAGGTCTGCGACGAGGTCGGCCGCTTCGAGCAGCGGCCACGCGCGGTTGAAGGTCGTGAGCAGCTCCCGGTTGCGCAGCAGCGACTTGCGCAGCAGGCCGGCCGAGACGCCCTCGTCGTGCTTGTCCGTCACGATCGTGACCAGCTCCTGCCAGATCTGGTCGCGCGCCTCGTTGTGCGGGGTGCCGGGTTCGGCCGCATCGAACGCCTCGGCCCAGTCTTCGGGGCTCAGCCAGACGTCCGACCAGTGGGTCGTGACCGTCATCCCCTCGGTGGGCGGGTTCTCGTAGAACCTGACGGCCGGCTCGATCGCCTTGACCATGTCCGCGGACGACTTCAGCCGGGCCACGTCCGGGTCGGTCTCGACCGCCGCCGCGGCCCCCTCGGCGACGAGGTCCCGCAGGGTGCAGGTCTGCACGCCCTCCTCTCCGAGGCTGGGCAGGACGTCGGCCACGTAGGCCAGGTAGGGCTGGTGCGGGCCGACGAACAGCACGCCGCCCCGGTGGTGGCCGAGGCGAGGGTCGGAGTAGAGCAGGTAGGCGGAGCGGTGCAGGGCGACGACGGTCTTGCCCGTGCCCGGACCGCCGTCGACGACGAGGGCGCCGCGCGATCCCGCGCGGATGATGGCGTCCTGGTCGGCCTGGATGGTGCCGAGCACGTCCCGCATCCGGGCCGACCGGTCGCCGCCCAGGCTGGCGATGAAGGCGGACTGGTCGTCGAGGGCGGCGTGCCCCTCGAACCCGTCCGGGGTGAACACCTCGTCCCAGTAGTCGCTGATCCGGCCGCGGGTCCAGCGGTACCTGCGGCGGCTGGCCAGGCCCATCGGGTCGGCGTGGGTCGCCCCGAAGAACGGCTCGGCCGCCGGGGAGCGCCAGTCGAGCAGCAGCCGCCGGCCCGTGCTGTCGGTGAGGCCGAGTCGTCCGATGTACACCGGCTCGGGGTCGTCCGCGCCGACGATGTGCCCGAGGCACAGGTCGAGGCCGAAGCGGCGCAGCGCGCGCAGGCGAGCGGTCAGCCGGTGGACCTCCAGGTCCCGGTCCAGCGCCTGGCGGCCCTTGCCGCCGGGGTTCTTCCGCGCGGCGTCGAGGCGGCCCGACAGGTCGGCGATCGACCGCTCCAGGCTCTCCGCGATGGCCGCGAAGTGCCGCTCGTCGCCGGCGATCAGCGCCGGGTCGGCCTTGGCGGCCAGGTGGCCGGGAAGGTCGAACGCGCTGGTGGTCAGGGAAGTCACGTCGTCAGCTCCGATCAGAGGTCGCTCGCGCGGACACCGGGGGCCCTTCTCGGCCGGCCGCGCGGGCGGACGCCTCATCCGGCGGCGCGCTGCCCCGCACCCGCGCGCCGAGCTCCCGTACCGCGAGGGCCGCCACCGGCTCGACATCCCCGCATGACCCATGGACCGACGACACACGCACTTCGCATCCCCCGTTTTCGCAGGCACTGGCCTCGGCCGACGATTCTGCGGCATGACCCGGGTCTTGCCGCAAGCCCCCCTGTGCGCTATACGTTGAAAGTGGAAAGGAGCGGGTGCCCCCCTTTCCCTCCTTCGTCACGCCGTGGACGGCCGCCATTCTCGCGAACCGGCGGCGTGCCGTGCGCCGTCGTCGCCCGCGGCTCACGGCGTGCCCGGCGCCGGTGAGCTCGCCGCACCGGCCGACAGCAGTCTCGCGGCCAGCGCGCGGCAGCGCTCCCCGAGCTCCGGCGGGTCGAGCACCTCGAAGTCGTGCCCCAGCAGTAGCACGTGCATGAGCAGGAAGTCGAGGCTGCCGGCTCCGCTGAGCACCTCGCACCGCTCCCCGTCTCGCGGTCGCACGACGGCCGCCGACGCCGGGATCTGCGTGCGCACCGTGCCGGCCGGCGCGTGCACGAGGAAGCGCGCCTGGTGCGGGTAGACCCGGCTCGCCACGCCCTCCTGTACGTACGTCGCCGCATCGGGCGCCGCGCGCGGGCGAAAGCGCCAGGTGCGCGCGGACACGCCGGTGATCCGGTCGAGGCGGAAGCTGCGCCAGTCGTCGCGGTCGAGGTCGTAGGCGAGCAGGTACCAGCGCCGGTCGGAGGCGACCAGACGGTAGGGCTCGACCCGCCGCCGTCGCACCTCGCCCCCCGACGGGTAGCCGAAGCCGGCCTCGACCTCGCCGCGACAGGCCCTGGCCAGGGTCATCAGCACCTCGGGGTCGACCGGCGCCCGGCCTCCGCCGAAGGACTCCACCGAGCCGGAGAGCGCGCGCACCTCGTGCCGCAGGCGGGTGGGGAGCACCTGGTCGAGCTTGGTCAGTGCCCGCAGTGCGGCGTCGCCGGCGCCGGCGACCGCGCCGTCCGCGCCGGCGAGCAGCGAGACCACGGTGGCGATCGCCTCCTCGTCGTCCAGAAGCAGCGGCGGCAGGTCCTGCCCCGGGCCGAGCTGGTAGCCGCCGCCGACGCCCTGGCTGGCGTGCACCTGGTAGCCGAGCGTGCGCAGCCGCTCGACGTCGCGCCGTACCGTGCGCGGCGTGACCCCGAGCCGGTCGGCCAGCTCCGGGCCGGTCCAGACCTGGCGCTGCTGCAGCAGCCCGAGCAGGGTGAGCACCCGCTCCGTCGTCCCCCGCTCGTCCCCGCCCGCCGCGTCCATGGCGCCTACCCTGCCAGATAGCGGACCGATGCTGTCCGCTGGAGGTGCCAGAGTGACCCCATGGACGCAGACGAACTCGACTGGAACCGGACGCTGCGCGAGCAGTGGGAGTTCCACTGGAACCATCAGCTCCGAGACCGGCTCGACGGCCTCACCGACGAGGAGTACTTCTGGTCGCCGGCGCCGGACGCCTGGAGCGTGCGGCCGCGCGGCACCTCGGCGGCGCCCGTGCAGGCCGGCGCCGGGGACTTCACGATCGACTACGCCTTCCCCCAGCCGGTCCCCGCGCCCTTCACCACGATCGCCTGGCGGCTCGGCCACGTCATCGCCGGCGTGCTCGCCGCGCGCAACGCGGCGCACTTCGGCGCGCCCGCCGCGTCGTACGACACCTGGGAGTACGCCGGCGACGCCGCCACCGCGCTCGACCAGCTTCACACCCAGCTCGACGTCTGGCTGGCCGGGGTGTCCGGCCTAGGCGAGGCCGAGCTGCGGGTCCCGGTGGGTTCGAAGGAGCCCTACCCCGAGGCGCCCATGGCCGATCTGGTGCTGCACATCCACCGCGAGCTGATCCACCACCTGTCCGAGGTCTGCCTGCTGCGCGACCTCTACCCGCACATGAAGACCTTCACGAACGGAGCGAGCCGATGAGCCGCCACATCCAGGTCACCTTCGACGCCCACGACCCGCGCGCGCTGTCGACCTTCTGGCGCGACGCGCTGGGCTACGTCCACCCCGCCCCGCCCGGAGCCGACCTGCCCGAAGGCGCCGACCCGCTGGCCGCCTGGGACGACTTCCTCGCCCGGGCCGGAGTGCCGGAAGAGCAGCGCGACTCGAGATCGGCCATCGAGGACCCCGACGGGCACGGCCCGCGGCTGTTCTTCCAGCGGGTGCCGGAAGACAAGATCGCCAAGAACCGCGTCCACCTCGACCTCCGTGCGGCGCCCGGCCTGCTGGGAGAGGAACGGATGGCGGCGCTGGAGGCCGAGTGCGCCAGGCTCGTCGCGCTGGGGGCGAAGCGGGTGCGCCGCGACGAGCCGGCTCCCCCGTTGAGCCACGGCTTCATCGTGATGACCGACCCCGAGGGCAACGAGTTCTGCCTGGACTGACGCCGCTCAGCGGTGACCATCCAAACCGGGGCGTCCCGCGACCGCACCCGCCACGCGCCGGCGGCACCGGCCGCCGGAGATCGTGCCCGGCCCCGCGTCACCACGCCCCCGCCCCGCCGGGCGAGGCATGCCGCGGGCCGCACGGATCGGGTGAACGCTCACCCCGCCGCCAGGAAATCCTTGATCTTCCCGGCGATCGCGGGGTAGTCGGGGGCGAACCAGATCAGGTGGCCGTCGGCCCGGCTCTCCACCAGCTCGGCCCGGGGCATGGTCGCGACGAGGGATTCGGCGTGGCTGAAGGGGACCGAACGATCGGTGCGGCTGGCGATCACCAGGGCCGGCTGGGTGACCTGCCGCGCGCAGTCGGGCACCGGCAGCATGTCGTTGACGAAGCCCTCGCCTGAGCGCATCAGCGTGAACAGCGCGAGCAGTTCGGCCCGGTCGTGCTCGCTCAGGCCGGCCATGACCTGGCGGACGGGGCGGGTCGACAGGTCGCGCAGCAGCAACCGCAACCCCGCCCGCGGCGCCGCGCGCATCAGCAGCCGCACGGCCGCCCAGGTGGCAGCCTCGGCGCCGGGGTTGAACACCAGACGGCCCCCCAGGCGGGTGCGCCGGTCGGGCCAGGGCAGGAACCCGACCGCGCTCTGCAGGATCACCCGGCGCACCAGGCGCGGGTGGCGGGCGGCCATGGTCAGGGCCGTGCGCCCGCCCGCCGAGACGCCCACCACCGCGGCGACCCGCTCGACGCCCAGGTCGCGGCACAGCCGCGCGGTGACGTCGGCGAACGCGGCGGGCGCGGTGGCGGTGGTCAGGGGGGTTCCCCCGTATCCGGGGCGAGACGGCGCGAGCACCCGGTGGCCCGAGAGGGTGAAGACCTCCTCCCCCAGCGCCAGTCCGGCCCGCATGTGACCGCCATGGAAGATGACGACCGTCTGAGGGCCCTCACCCTCCAGCCGGTACTCCACCGCACCCGCCGCCAGGCGGGCGGTGACCGTATCTCGCAGCAGGGCCGTCATGGGCGTCATGCTCGCATGCCCGCCGGCGGTCGCGGGCGGTCATACGCCGGCGCCCGAGGACGAGGGGGTCAGGCGGCCGGGGCAAGGACGACGACCTTGCCGGACACGGCGCCGGCGGCGACCTCCGCGTGGAAGGCCGGGAGGTCCTTGAGCTGGATACGGCGGCTGACGTCGATGTGAAGCTCGCCTCGGTCGATCGCCTCCACGAGGCCGGCGAGCTGCTTGGCGTCGCTCCGGACGAAGACGTCGAGCCCGCGCACCCCGCGTGCTTCGTCGCTCGGCGCCCGCATCCACACCGTGGTGTTGACCACGGCCCCGCCGGACCGCACGAGAGCGGCCAAGCCCGCGAGCGCCGAGGGCTCGATCGGGGCGAGGTTGAGCAGGAGGTCGACCGGCTGGCCGACCGCGTCCGCCACGTCGGTCGCGGTGTGGTCGAGGATCTCGTCGGCACCGGCGGCCCGGACCCGGTCCGCGCTTCGCGGGCTCGCCGTGGCGACGACGTGCGCGCCGGCGTTCTTCGCGAGCTGCACCGCGTAGGCGCCGACAGCGCCTCCGGCGCCGGTGATGAGCACGCGTTGCCCGGCGGTCAGCTCGCCGAGTTCGAACAGCGCCTGCCATGCGGTCAGGCCCACCAGCGGCAGGGCCGCCGCGTCGGCGAGCGGCACGCTCGACGGCGCGGCCGCCAGGATCTCGGCGGGCGCGATGACGTACTCGGCTGCCGCGCCGTCGCCGATCATCGGGAGGAATCCGACGACCTCGTCACCCACCGCCACCGCGTCGACGCCGTCACCGAGCGCGTCGACCGTTCCGGCGACGTCGATGCCGGGCGTGTGCGGGAGCTTCACCGGGAACGGGCCCTGGAGACCACCGCCGCGGATGCCGGCGTCGACCGGGTTGAACGACGTCGCCGCGACCCGGATGCGAACCTCACCAGCGCCCGGGACGGGCAGCGTCACGTCCTCGTAGCGCAGGACATCGGCGTCGCCGTACTCGTGGAATCGCACTGCCTTCATGACGGACTTCTTTCTTCGAGAGGATCGATGTGCTCCGGATTGGAAGCACTTCAGCGAGGCGCCCGGCCCATCGCCGGGCCGGCGAGCGCGCGAGCGCGGTCGCCTCGCCAAGTCGCGGGCGCGACGTCCTCCGGACGGGAGACGCCCGCGACCCGCGCAGGTCACTGCTCGGTTGACGAGTCGTGGGGTCGGGGGGCGGCGGCGTAACCGTCTGAGTCCCCGTCAAGGAGCATGCGTCCATCGTAGGGGAATAGCGGAGGATTTCCTCCGCTTAAGCTCACGATGGCTCAGGTGGCCGACGGGGTCGCGTCCGAGCTTGGCCGGCAGACACGGTACGAATGGCTGCCGATCGACGTGCTCGGTGCCGCGCGCCGGAACTGACGCGCCGGACTAGGGGCTTGAGCAGCAACCAAGCGGCCAGTCACGATAAGGAGCCCGGCGGGCGGCTCTTACCGTGACTGGCCGTTCTGATGCGGGTGGCGGGTCAGTCTTCGTCTGCTGCGGATCGGATGAGGTCTTGGCCTCCGCATGCGAGGTATGTGAACGGCAGCAGGGAGCGGCCGAAAATGAACGGCAAAATGAACATCCGAACCGGACACGGCACACGGACATCCCCGTTCGGCCGGATGTCCTTGATTGCGTTCGTCAAACGTTCGTTAGATGAACATCCGGCTACGGCTACGGCTCCGGAAGATCGTCTTGTTGTCGGCAGCGAGGACGTCAATGGGCGCGGTCGGTTGACGTCGGTGGAGCGGTAGCGAAAACGAACGTGTCACCAGCCCAAGTGCGCCACCGCGATCGCCAGCAACATCACGCCCCGGGCCAGGTCCGGCGCCAGGGATCGGCTGGTCACCGTCGTGACGGTCATGGCCTTCACCCGGTCCGCTGCAGGGCACGCTCACGGCGTGCCGCCACCGTCGAGCCGGATTCTCCGCGTGCCATCCGCCGCAGCACGACCGGCGCCATGAGCAGGCCGAGCAGCGCCCAGGCGCCCAGCACTCCGGCGGTCTCCAGGTGTCGCCAGGACTCGCCGATCTCGACGACGACCGCCGCGTCCGGCAGCAGGGCCGACCGCATGCCGAGCCCCATCCAGTAGATGGGGAAGATCTGGGCGATCCACTGCAGCCACTCGGGCAGCACGGTGATCGGGTAGAAGATGCCGGAGATGCCGATCACAGCGAGGAACGGTAGCTGGACCAGTCCTTGGGCGCGGGCAGTGGTGAACATCGAGCCCAGGACCGCACCGATGGGCAGGGTCGCGACCAGGCCGAGCGCCAGTACCCAGGCCAGACCGGGCCAGGACTGCGGGCCGATCCGCAGACCTTCGACGAGGAGTACGGCGGGCACGAGGAAGATCGCCAGGTCGGCGAGCAGGCCGCCGGACACCGTGATCACCTTGCCGATCAGGTAGGCGGGCATCCCGTGCGGGGTCGCCTTGGCACGCAGCAGCGTGCCGTCCTCGCGGTCGGCGGTGAGCTGCTGGCTCATGCCGATCACGCCGGTCGCGGCGTTCATGCCGAGGATGCCGGGTAAGGCCACGGCACCGAGCAGGAGAGCGCCGACCGGCAGGTCCCGGATGAAGAACAGCGTGGCCACCATCAGGGCGGGCCACAGGAAGTGGGAGAACAGCTCGGCGCCGTTGGTGAACGACTGCCGCAGCTCGATCAGGCCCCGGGACCAGCCCGCGCGCAGTACGGTCGCGTTCATCGGGCCACCTCCTCGGCCTCGCGCACCAGCGCCAGGTAGGTCTGCTCCAGCGAGGCCCGGTGGACCTCCAGCTCCCGGACGTCGTCGCCGTAGCGGGCGAACAGCTCGCGGGCGAACGTGGTCGAGTCGGGCGTCCGCTCGACGTACCGCCGCCCGTCGCGCACCCAGCGCACCTCGTCCTCGCCGACGATCCGCCGTGCCAGCTCGGCGGCGGTGCCGTCGGCGACGATCCGGCCGCCGTTCAGCACCAGAATGCGGTCGGCCAGCTTCTCGGCTTCGTCCAGGTCGTGGGTGGTGAGCAGGACGGTGGTCTCGCGGGCGTCGGCCAGGTCGCGTACGAGAGCGTGGAAGTCGGACCTGGCCTGCGGGTCGAAGCCGGTAGTCGGCTCATCGAGGAACAGCACCTCGGGGCGCCCCACGAGGCCGATCGCCACGTCTAGCCTGCGCCGCTGGCCGCCCGAGAGTGTCTTGAGCTTCTTGCCGGCGTGCTCGGTCAGGCCGACTCTCTCGATCAGCTCGTCGGGGTCCCAGGGCCGCGAGATCCCGGGGACGGCGTAGGGGGCGTAGTAGGTGCCGAGGTGGGCGAGGAACTCGCGTACCCGCCATTTGCCGTGGTCGCGCCAGGACTGCAGCACGATCCCGAGCCTGGCCCGCCACTGCTCGTCGCCATGCGCGGGATCGGCGCCGAGCACCGAGACCCGGCCCTGCGACCGGACGCGGAAGCCCTCCAGTATCTCGATCGTGGTGGTCTTGCCCGCGCCGTTCGGCCCCAGCAAGGCCAGAACCTCGCCGTGGCGGGCCTGGAACGTGACGTCGTGCAGGACGTCGAGCGAGCCGTAGCGCATGCGCAGCCCGTCGACGTCGAGCACGATACCGTTGCTCTTCGTCATGAAATGACCTCTCTTCGTGATCAGACGACCTCGTGCCGGAGCACATGCCGGCGCAAGCCCGGCACGAGGGCATGGCGCATCGCGGCCCGAACCGGGCCGGAGCGTGGGGACAGGGGTGCCGGCTACCAGCTTTCGCGCGCGAGCGTCTCCTCGACACGATCCATCAGGCCGGCCCGGTCGAGGCCGGCCAGGGCGAGCGCGCGCGGCACGGTACCGACGTCGGCGCTCAGGACGCCGAGCAGCAGATGGGCAGGACGCAGGTCCTTCTTGCCCTTTGCGGCGGCGAAGCCGCGTTCGAGCGCGAGCCGGGCGGAGGCGCCGGGCTTCGGATGATCCGTGGGGTCACGGAAGGGCTTCGGAAGGTCGTAGGCGGCGAGGGACACCCCGACCGCGTTGAGGCTGTGCTCGAACTCCCGGTCCAGCGCATCCCTGATCGCCTGCCGCCCGAACCCCGCCGCCGTCAGCACGCGGTGCGCGGCGGTGCCCTCGACGGCGGCGATGGCCAGCAGGAGGTGGTGGGCCTCGGTGGCGGCAGAGCCTTCCTCCCGCGCCTCGGCCGCTCCTCGCAAGACGATGTCGTTGATGTAGTGGTCGATCGTGCTCACTGTCGTCTCCTCAGCGTCACGCCGGCGGCGATGAGTCGCTTGGCGTGCTTCTTGTGGACCGCCTGGCGGGTGACTCCGAGTGCCTCGGCGACCTCCGGCCAGCCCCACCCGGCGCGCATGGCCTGCTCCACGGCGGCGTCCTCGATCTGGTCGGCCAGGCGCCGCAGCGCCGCGACCGCCGCGAGCGCGTCGGCGGGATCCTGGGGTACGGGAGCGTCTTGTGCCGGCATGCAGGCAACCTTAGTTGACTATTTTGAGAATAGTCAACTGTGGTTGCTTGAGTGCCCGAGGCTCGGGGCAGGGCGCCCCGGGCCGTCCCCGGATGTCCAGGACCGGGCCGCCACCCACGCCACGAACTCGCCCTCGACCGAGGCGAAATCCTTCCACTGGTAGACCTGCCGGATTTCCTGCTGATGATCGAACGGCGTCGGCCTCCGCTCGGTGTACCGCTTCACCTGCGACGGGTCCTCAACCCCCAGCTGCTCAGCTACCCAGCACCACCCCCGGCGCATCCAGGGGATCCTCAAGGAACGTCCCGAGCCACCGCACCGTCACGAACTGGAGGGCGAACCCCGGCCTCATGTGCTCGCCGCGCCGCCGTCCGACCAACGCCCGGTCCTCGTCATCGAGGAAGAACACCCGCTCCAGATCAGTCTGCGTCGTCGGCCCCGCGAACCGCCCGTACGCAGCCGCCTCATCATCGGTCAGAAATCCACCATCGGCATACGCCGCAAAGTAGGACCGACCCACCGGTAACCGGGCCAGAGCCACCGAACCGTTACAAGATCCGTGCCGCCCGACGCCACCCGCATCAGACTGGCCAGTCACGATTGGCAGCGCCCGCCCGGCTCCTTATCGTGGCTGGCCGCTTGGTTGCTGCTCAAGGGCCGACTAACCGCGATCGGGCGCGATGCCGCGCAGGAACACCGCGCGCAACTCAGCGGCCGCCTCGGCCCAGCCGGGCACGTTCGACATCGGCTGCGCGAGCATCGCCCCGAAACGCACGACGGTCCCCGCGTTCACATCCGCGCGGACCGAACCGTCCCGATGGCCGCGCTCGAGGATGGCGCCCATGGTTCGCTGCATGCGCGCGCGCAGCTCAGCGGACTCGGTGCCCTCGGTCATGGGCGCTCCGTGGAGCGGAAGCACCAGTTCGTCGCGGTGAACGAAGGACTGATGGAGGAACCGGCTGATCGAGTCGTGACCGGTGTCGCCGGATGCCAGCGCGTCCTCGGCCTCGGCCAAGATCAGACGATAGGCGCGGACCGCCATCGCCTCTAGCAGCGCCTCACGGTTCGGGTAGCGACGGTAGAGCGTCCCGATGCCGACTCCCGCCTCGGCGGCGATCTGCTCCAGGGGAACGAACTTCCCCTCGGCCAGCCCCGCACGCACAGCCGCGGCGATCAGACGTTCGGTGTTCTCCGCCGCGTCCTTCCGGGGCTTGCGCGTTCGCGTGGAGGCCATGAACAACACATCTTACGCGAGCGGGGTCAGCCCCCCTATTCCACCGCGCCCGCCGCCAGGCGGGCGGTGACCGCCTCTCGGCCGCAAGGCCGTGGGACGCCATGCTCGCGTGGACACGGGCGGGCGCAGACCATCTGGTTGCGTGGCACAACCAGATGGTTGTATGGTCGAACCATGTCGGGTGAGCGGGAACTCCAGGAAGCCGTGGCGCGCTTCGTGCGGGCTTTCGGCCTCCACCAGCCGGACCGCACCCCCTGCGGGCAGCCCATCCCGGTGTCGGAGGCCCATGCCCTGGGCGAGCTGGCCAGGGACGGCGCGTTGCGGCAGAGCGAACTGGCGCATCGGCTCCGGCTGGAGAAGAGCACCACCAGCCGCCTGGTCACCCAGCTCATCAACCGCGGCTGGGCCGAGCGGACCCCGGCTCCGGGCGACGGGCGCGGCGTGCTCGTCCAGCTCACCCCCGCCGGGGTGGACGCCGCGGGCCGGCTGGCCGCGGCCCGGGCTGCCCGCTTCTCCGCCGTCCTGGACCGTGTCCCCCAGGGTGAACGCGCCTCCGTGCTCCGCGCCCTGACCATTCTCACGGAGGCCGTAGATGATCCGTAGAAATCGACGTGTCCAGGCGCTCGTCACCGCGCTGGCGCTCGTCGTCGTCGCCGCGGCCGCGTATGTGATCGCCGGCCAGGGCGAGCAGCGGGCGCGGGCCGACCGGCAGGCCGAGATCGCGGCCAAGGGCCGCCAGGTGATGCCGTTCGACCTGGAGCGCACCACGCACCGCTTCGCCAAGTCGGCCACCGGCGGGGTGCAGACGGTCTCCGCCGACGACCCGGGCGACGCCCGGCAGGTCAGGCTGATCCGCGAGCACCTGACCGAGGAGGCCGCGGGCTTCGGCAGGGGCGACTACGGCGACCCCGCCTCCATCCACGGCGGTGACATGCCCGGCCTGCGCGACCTCGAACACGGCCACGACCGGATCGCCATCCGCTACGCCCAGCTCCCCTCCGGCGCCCAGATCACCTACACCACCGCCGATCCGCTGCTGGTCACAGCCTTACACTCCTGGTTCGACGCGCAGGTGAGCGACCACGGGCAGCACGCCGAGCACGGCTGACCCCCCCGGGCCGGCTCCTCTCCGCCGCCCCGAGCATCCCCCATACGAGGAACCACCGTGGTATCGAGCCGGCGCGCCACGCCCGACGACGCCTCCACGTGCCCGGCGGCCGGTGTGACCGATCGAGTGTCACCGCCCGGCATCGGCCTGGCCCATCGATCAAGACGTCGATAGGGTCGGGCGAACGGCGGCCCGCCCGGCGGGCCGGGCCCGGCTCCCACCTCAGGAGACAGGTTGTCGATGCGTCTACATCCGGGCGAGAGCGAGGCCGCCGGCTGGCGGGCGGTGACCGTGCTCGACGCCGTCCGGCGACTGCGTGACGCCTCACCCGGCGTCACCGGACGTCCGCGGGTGATCGCGATCGACGGCCGGGGCGGCGCCGGCAAGACCACCCTGGCCGAGCGGCTACGCCAGGCGGTGCCCGGCTCCGCCATCGTGCACACCGACGACCTCGCCTGGAACCACGCCTACTTCGACTGGGCCGCCGTGCTCGCCGAGAACGTCCTGCGGCCCCTGCACCGGGGCGAGGCGGTGGACTTCCGCCCCGATCCCTGGATCACCCACGACCGGCCCGGATCGATCACCATCCCCGCGGGCGCCGACTTCGTCTGGGTCGAGGGCACCGGCGTCATCCGCGAGGAGCTCGCCCCGTGGCTGGACGCCTCGGTGTGGATGCAGGGCGACCTCGACGAGCAGGAGCGCTTGCTGGCCGTCCGCGACGGCGACTCCCCCGAGCAGCGGGAGCACGTGGCGAACTGGCTGCTTGAGGAACTGCCGTTCCTGTCGCGGGAGCAGCCGTGGGCCCGAGCCACCATGATCGTCGCCGGCCCTCCGCCGATCGGCCACGACCCTGGAACCGGGTTGCTCGTCGCCCCGCCGACCAGCCCTTGGGCCGGCCCGCCCGCGGAAGGCGACGGTCAGGGCGACGCTCCGTAGCGGGCGGCGATCGCGGTCGCGCGGTCGCGCAGGGAGTCGCGCAACCACTGCGGGGCCAGGGCTTCGGCGTTCGTGGCGAGCTGCCACAGCGCCCACTCGGCGTGCCTCGCATCCTGGAAAGTCACCTCCAGCCGCAGCCGGCCGTCCGGGCCGGCTTCCTCGGCGAGGACGGCCAGCGCGGTGCCCACCAGGTCCTCCCGCCGCACCGGGTCCACCAGCACCAGCACCGTGACCTGGTCGCCGCCGGCCCGGAACCGCGTGCCGCGTTCCTGCCAGGCCCGGTGCAGATCGACCCGGTCCGGTCGCTGCGCGGGTTCGGCGAGCTTCTCGGCGGCCAGGATCCGGGACAGCCGGTAGGTGCGGTCCGCGCCCGACCTCGTGGCCAGCAGGTAGCCCCGCTCGCGTACGGTGACCAGGCCGATCGGGTCCACCGTGCGCCACCTGGGGGTCTGATCCGCGGCCGCGTAGTGGATGCTCAGCTTGTGCCCGGCGAACACCGCGCGCAGGACCTCGGCCACCATGGCGTCAGGCACCTCCTCGGCGACCAGCCGGCGTGACAGGAGGTCGGTCTCCGGGTCGATGAGCAGTCGATCGGCCGCGCCGGCGGCGGTGTCCCGATAGCTCTCGGGGAGCGCGTCGACCACCTTGAGCATCGCCGAGGCGAGCGCCGAGCCGAGGCCGAACGCCTGCGCGCCGCGCCGCGATCCCGCGACCAGCAGGGCAAGGGCCTCGTCGTGGTTCAGCCCGGTGAGCTCGGTCCGGAAACCGGGCAGCAACGCGAACCCGCCGTGCCGGCCGCGTTCGGCGTAGACCGGGACGCCGGCCGCGGACAGCGCCTCGATGTCGCGCAGCACGGTGCGGGTGGACACCTCAAGCTCGCGGGCCAGCGCGGCCGCGGACAGCCGGCCGTACCGCCGCAGCAGCAGCACCAGCGAGACCAACCGGTCGGCACGCACACGGAGAGCCTCGCAGGAATACACGACACAGGATGTCGTGATTCGCGAGGAGGCTTACCGGCATCACGAAAGAGCCGGCGGCTACCGGGCCGATGGACGTACGTGATGTCGGACGAGTCGAGTGGAGCTGATGCGGCGATGCGGCGAACGGCGGTCAACCCGTGGGCGTGGTCGGCGGAGCTGGGATACAACCAGGGTGAGATCGTATCCGGGCACACGCGGACCCTGTACTGCGCCGGGCAGACCGCGATGAGCGACGACGGCGAGCCCCGGCATGCCGGTGACATGGCCGCTCAGCTAGCGCTGAGCGTCGACAACCTGGAGGCCGTGCTCGGCGAGGCCGGAATGTCCCTCGCGAACCTCGTCCGGCTCAACGTCTACACCACCGACGTCGACCGGCTCTTCGAGCACTACGGCGTGCTGGCGTCGCGGTTGGGCGCCGCCGGGGTGGCGCCGTCCACCACGATGCTCGGTGTGGCGCGGCTGGCGATCCCCGGCCTGCTGGTCGAGCTGGAGGGGACCGCCGTCGCGTGACGCGGCCTCGCCATCTCCGGCGGGCCCGCCGGTTGAGCCGGGGCCCGGGTCAGGGTTCGCGGGCGCGCAGGTAGGCGTCCAGGTCGGCGGCGCCCTGGAGCATGGCGCGGCCCCGGGCGGACAGGCGGGCCTGCCAGTCGAGCAGGGTCGACTCCAGCGGGGCGACGCCTCCGGCGGAGCGGACCTGAGCGATCAGCGGGGCGATCTGCTCCAGCAGGTAGCCGCCCCGCCTGAGCTGGTGGGCCAGCCGGACGTCCCGTACGTCGGCCGCGCTGTAGATCCGGTAGCCCGTCCGCGGATCGCGGCGCGGCCTGACCAGCCCGGCGTTCTCCCATTTGCGCAGGGTGGCGGGGCGGATGCCGAGCCTCCCGGCCAGCGGGCCGATGAAGGTGTCGCCGCGCTCCTGCGGCACGGGTGCCAGGTCGCGGAGCGCGGCCTCGACGGCCTGGAGGGTGCGGCGGTCACCGAGCAGCTGGCCGTGGCTCTCGTCGATGAGCCGCAGCGCGTCCTCGGTGGCCCCCCGGTTGACCGCCTGCATGATCGACGTGGCCGTCTGGTGACCGTGCCCGGGCACCAGGGCGAGGAACGCGCGCAGGGCCCGCGCGTGCAGCGGCGCGTAGGTGCGATAGCCGTGAACGGTGCGTTCGGCGGCGGGCAGGATGCCGGCGTCCTCGTAGTTCCTGATCGCCTGGGTGGACAGGCCGTGCTCGCGCGCCAGGTCCACTGGCCTCATGGGTACACCACCGATTGAAGGTTGTCGCGGCGAGAGCGGGGAGCTTTTCGGGAAAGTTTACACCGGGTGTTCAACGATACCGTTGAAGGCATGGACATCAAGGACACCGCCCGGCCGCTCGACGGCGCGGGCGTCTCGGCGTTCCTGCGATCGCTTCCCGTAAAGCCGCTGCTGCTCGGCCTGGGCGAGGCCAGGCACTTCGTGGCGGAACTGGGCGAGCTGCGCAACGAGATCTTCCGGCACCTGGTCGAGCACGAGGGCTACCGGTCGTTCGCCATCGAGAGCGACTGCCTCATGGGCCTCGTGGTCGACGACTACGTCACGACGGGCGCGGGCAGCCTCGACGACGTCATGGAACGCGGTTTCAGCCACCGCTTCGGCACGTCGCCGGCCAACCGCGAGCTCGTGCGCTGGATGCGCGCGTACAACGAGGAGCATGACGACAAGCTCCGGTTCTTCGGGTTCGACGGCCCGCTGGAGTACTGGGCGGCGAGCCCGCGCCAGGCGCTCACCGCCCTCTGCGCCCTGCTCGACGGCCCCCTCCCCCACACCATGGAGACCCTCGACGCGCTGCTGGGCCCGGACGACCGGTGGTCGAACGAGGCCACGGTCATGGACCCGTCCCAGTCGATCGGCCGATCCGCCGACGCCGAGCGGCTGCGGCTGCTCGCCGACGACCTGGTGGCGCTGCTCGACACCCAGATGCCGCGGCTGAGCCCGAGGGACGCGGAGCGGGCGGCGCTGTACGGGCGCACCGCGGTCGGCCTGCTCCGCTACCACTCCTGGATGGCCGACACGTCCCCGGTGCGGATGATGCGGCTGTCGGCCCTGCGGGACGCGATGATGGCCGCCAACCTGCGTGCCGTCGCCGAGCAGGGCCCCGCCCTCATCTTCACCCACAACCTCCACCTGCAGCGGAACAAGAGCGTCATGCGGCTCGGCGACCAGCGGCTGGAGTGGTGGAGCGCGGGGGCGATCACCGAGGCCCACCTGGGCGACCGGTACGCCTTCCTGGCCTCCGCCTTCGGCACGGTCGGCGACGACCCCCCGCCCCCGGACACCGTCGAGGGCGTCCTGTCCACGCTCCCGTGGGACCACACTCTCATCGACGCCCGCCGCCTGGCCGAAGCCGTGACGAAGCCCGCCCCGCGCGTCTCCTCCGATTTCGCCTACTTCCCGCTGGACCCGGCCCATCTCGACACGATCGACGGCGTCGTCTTCCTCAAACACGCCGTCAGGCTGGAGTGACAGACCGTGGACGAAGGACCATGAGCGAGCCGAACGCCGGCGCGACCTCCCGCCGTGATCAGACCGCGGGGATCGTGCCTCGGCGGCTCGTCCGCAGCGATCTTCGTCAGCTTGATCGCGAACTATCTCTGGTCAGGAGTCAGGACGTGTCGGGTCCGGTCCCCGATCCAGGCCGCTTCGAGGATCGCGGTCAGGCTGGCGGTGTCGGTCGGGCCTGGATGGTTCTGGATCAGGCGGGTGACGCCACCGGCCATCTCCGCGAAGCGAGGGAGGTCGGCGCGTGCCACGCCGATGTCCGCCAAGGTGGTAGGGATGCCGATGTCGGCAAGGAGCCCGTCGAGCCAGGTGAGGAACGCATCCGCGGCCTCGGCGTCCGAGGCGTCGGTCACGTCGAGCCCGCACACCCCGGCGAGGATGGCCAACCGGTCGACGATGGCATCCCCGGCCGCGTCCAGCGCGTAGGGCAGCAGCAGCCCGACGCCCAGGCCGTGCGGCGTGTGGGTGGCTGCGCCGATGGGGTACTGGAGGGCGTGCGGAGCCGCGTTGCCCGCGTGGGAAAATGCGAGCCCGGCCAGCATGGACCCATAGGACATGTCCGCGCGCGCGTCCTTGTCGCCCCCGTCCCTGACGACACGGGGCAAGCTGCGGGCGATCCGCTCCGCGGCCAGGAGCGCGTAGTGATCGGTGATCGGGTTTCGGCCGAGGAAGACCTGCTCCACCGGGTCGCGCGGTCCGTGGGCCCGGGGTCGCGCGGTGTAGCTCTCCACCGCGTGACAGAACGCGTCGATGCCCGAGTGGGCGGTGACGGTCGCAGGGCAGCTGTAGGTGAGCTCTGGGTCGACGATGGCGAAGTCGGGCACGATGTGGACGCTGGAGACCCCCACCTTCAGCTCGCGGTCCGGGTCGGTCAGCACCGAGACGGGCGTGAGCTCGGAGCCGGTGCCTGACGTCGTCGGGACCGCGACGAGAGGAACCGTCGGCCCCGGCACCCTCGACTCGCCGTAGAAGTCGCGTGGCGTCCCACCGTGGCGCCGGATGACGCCGACGATTTTGGCGAGGTCGATCACCGTGCCACCCCCGACGGCAAGGATCACGTCGGCGTCCACCTCCGCGGCGACCGAGACGGCCAGGGCGACATCGGCGAGCGGCACGTCCGGAGTCGCGTCGGCGAACACCCCGACGACTTCGACCTTCTCCCGCACGGCGGCCACGATCTCGGCCACGCCCGGCTGCCCCAGAAGAACCCGGTCGGTCACGATGAGGACTCGCGAGCCACACTCGGCCACCACTCGTGGGATATTCTGCGCGACCCCTTCGCCCACTATCAGCTGGCGTGGTCCGCGGACGGTCTCAAGCATGTCAGTGCCTCTCTGGAACGTCGGCGGTGATCTGCTGGGCGGACGTCCGGGTCACCTGCGAGACCGGGACGGCGTCGGCAAGGGGCACCCGGAGCAGCGGCCCGGTCACGGTAGGTCGATCGCCGCGTAGGTGACGTCGAGGTACTCAAGGACCCCCTCGTGCGACCCCTCCTTGCCGATCCCCGACTGCTTCACGCCTCCGAACGGAGCCGACGGGTCCGAGATGAGACCACGGTTGACGCCGACCATGCCCGTCTCCAGCCCCTCGGTGAACCGGAGCGCCCGCTGGAGGTCACGGGTGAAGACGTATCCGACCAGGCCGTGCTCGGTGGCGTTGGCCTTCGCCATCACCTCGTCGTCGGACGTGAACGAGATGATCGGCGCCACCGGGCCGAAGATCTCCGCCTCCAGCATCCGCGCGTCTTCGGGCACGTCGACGAGGACCGTAGGCGGGTAGAAGTGGCCCGGCCCCTCCGGACGCTCGCCGCCCACCAGGACACGGGCGCCGCGATCGACCGCGTCGGCGACGAGCTCGTCGATCTTGGTGACCGAGGCCTCGTCGATCAACGCCCCGACGTCCACGCCGTCGTGGAGACCATGGCCCACCGAGAGCGCGCCCATCCGCTCGGCGAAGCGCGCCGTGAACTCCTCGCGCACCGGCTCCTCGACGTAGATTCGGTTGGCCGCGATGCAGGACTCCCCGATGTTGCGCATCTTGGCCACCATGGCGCCGTCGAGCGCGACGTCCAGGTCCGCGTCGGCACACACGATCAAGGCCGCGTTGCCGCCCAGTTCCATGGAGGTGCGCAGCACGTTGTCCGCGGCCTGTCGTAGCAGCACACGCCCGACCTCGGTCGACCCGGTGAACGAAAGCTTGCGGGTCCGACGGTCGGCCAGCAGTGCTGAGACCACCTCGCCGGCACGCTTGGTCGTCACGACGTTGACGACGCCCGGGGGAACGCCGACCTCCTCCATGATGCGGGCCAGGAACAGCATGGTGAGTGGCGTCTGGGCCGCCGGCTTGGTGATCGTCGTGCAGCCCGCCGCCAGCGCAGGAGCGATCTTGCGGGCACCCATGGCCAACGGAAAGTTCCAGGGCGTCACGAAGACGCACGGTCCGACCGGCTTCGGCACGGTGAGGATGCGATATCCACCGGCGGGAGCGGTGTTGTAGCGCCCCTCGACGCGCACCGCCTCCTCGGCGAACCAACGGAAGAACTCGGCGCCGTAGGCCACCTCTCCTCGAGCCTCGGCGAGCGGCTTGCCCATCTCGAGCGTTATCAGCCGGGCGACCTCCTCGGATCGCTCGGTCAGTGCCCGGTACGTCGCGGTCAACAACTCCGACCGTTTGCGCGGCGGGGTCGCCGCCCACTCCGCCATCGCCTTGCTCGCCACGTCCAGAGCGGCGAGCCCGTCAACGACGTCGGCGTCCGCCACCTCGGCGATGGTCTGGCCGGTGGCCGGGTCCTCGACGACAAAGGTGGCTCCGCCGGCGGCGTCGCGCCAGGCGTCGCCGATCCGGAGCCGCCGGTGCTCGGGGGCCAGGACGTTCATCGGGTCGCTCATCGCGTCGCCTCCTGTGATGTTCTTGGTGATGTCCGGCGCGACCTCGGCGATCGCGCCACACGCGTTGACGAACGGATCACACGGCCGCGTCGAGGTCGAGGTCGCCGAGCGGAGTCGAACGTGGCCTCGGCCCTGGCCGCAGGGCGACGCGCCGCGCCGCCGATCGCCTTCTCGGGCCGTGACCGCTTCGGCGTCGTCAGGTGCTCACCGGTGACGGTCCGCCGAGGCTCGATCGCCACGTGCGGGCGCATGTCGACGCCACCGCCCTGCGCGGCTACCTCCCGGCCTCGGACAGCGCCAGCCCGGTGCCCGCGTCGAACAGGTGCGCACGGTCCAGGTCGACCGTGACGAGCAGCCGCTCGCCCGGCGTACCGGTGACGCCGGGTCGTGCCTTGACCTTGAGGATCACCGTCCCCACTCGGACGTCGACCAGCGTTCGGTCACCGAGCGGCTCAAGGCCGTAGAGCTCACCCGGCAACGACGCGTTCCCACGCTGCTCGACGGACAGGTCCTCCGCGCGCAGTCCCAGCAGCAGCGGACGACCGTCTTCGGCCGTGGTCCAGCGGGGCCGCGGCAGCGACCAGCCTCCCGCCCCGACCAGACGATCTCCTTCGGCGTGGCAGGGAAGCAGGCTGATCGGCGGGCTCCCGACGAAGCCCGCGACCCACTGGTTGGCTGGACGCTCGTACACCTCGGCCGGCGTTCCGACCTGTTGCACCTTCCCCTCCTTGAGGACCGCGACCTGGTCGGCCATGGACAGGGCCTCGACCTGGTCGTTGGTCACGTAGACGAAGGTTCCCCCGAGGCTCCGGTGGATGCGGGTGAGCTCGGTGCGCATCTCGACGCGGAGCTTGAGGTCGAGGTTCGTCAGCGGCTCGTCCATGAGAAACGCGCGCGGGCGACGGACCAGCGCCCGGGCCAGGGCGACACGCTGCATCTCACCGCCCGACAACTGCGCGGGACGACGCTGCAGCAGACGTTCGATGTGCAGCAGGCTCGACATCCGCTCGACGGCGGCGGCGACCTCGCTCGAAGAACAGCGGCGTGCCCGCAGCGGCGAAGCGATGTTCTCGTACGCCGTGTGTCGCGGGTAGAGGGCGTAGCTCTGGAAGACCATGGCCAGGTCGCGTGCGGCCGGGGAGTCACCGGTCGCGTCCCTCCCGTCCAGCCGCACCGACCCGGCGTCAAGCTTCTCAAGGCCGGCGATCGCTCGCAGGGTCGTCGTCTTGCCCGCCCCGGAGGGCCCGAGCACGACGAAGAACGAGCCGTCCGGCACGTCCAGCGTCACCCCGTCCAGGGCCTGGACCTTACCGAAGGACTTGCACAGCCCGTGCACCGCCACGGTTCCCATCAGGCCACCAGCTCTTCCGTGCTCACGTCGTAGACCGGCGGGGGTCCGCCGGTGTGCCGCAGCCCGACCGGTGCGTCAGCGGCGAAACGGACCGTCGGTGGCATCCGAACCCGCACGTCGCGCTGGTCGCCGTGGTCGACCACGTAGATGATCTCGTCGCCCAGCCACTCCGCCGAGACCACGCGGGCCGGGACCGAACGCTCCGCCCCTGGTTCCGTGACTTCCAGCGCCTCCGGCCGGACGCCCGCGACCAGGGAACGGTCGCGCGGCAGGTTCGGCGGCGGCGTGAGGACCAGCCCGCTCTTACCGCGCAGCTCCCCGTCGGCCACCTCCACCTCGATCAGGTTCATCGGCGGGGAGCCGATGAACGCGGCGCAGAAGAGACTCGCCGGACGGTCGTAGACCTCCAGCGGCGTGCCGATCTGCTCGACGCGGCCCTTGTTGAGGATGGCGATCCTGTGGCCGAGCGACATCGCCTCGACCTGGTCGTGGGTGACGTAGACCATCGTCGTCCCCAGCTCCCCCTGCAGGTGCTTGATCTCCGTGCGCATGTCCGCCCTCAGCTCCGCGTCCAGATTGGTGAGAGGTTCGTCCATGAGGAACGCGCGCGGGCGTCGCACCAGGGCGCGAGCAAGCGCGACGCGCTGCTGCTCCCCGCCGGACAGCCGGTGCGGTCGCCGGTCCAGGAGCGGGCCGAGCCGCATCAGCCGGGCGGCCTCGTCGACCCGCTCGCGCACCTCCGGCTTGGGCAGTCCCTCGGCCCGCAGGGGGAACGCCAGGTTGTCGCGGGTTCTCAGATGCGGGTAGAGAGCGTAGAACTGGAACACCATGGCGATGTCGCGCTCGGCGGGCGGCAGGTCGTTGACCAGCGTGTCGCCGATGCGGATGTCGCCCGTCGTCTGCCTCTCCAGGCCGGCTATCGCCCGCAGCGTGGTCGTCTTGCCGCAACCCGAAGGGCCGAGCATCACGAACAGCTCGCCGTCGCCGATGGCCAGGTCCACGTGGTCGACCGCGACCGTCCCGTCCGGGTAGCGCTTGTGCAGGGCGGTCACCTCGATGCCCGCCATCAGCGTCGCACCGCCCCGAGCGTCACGCCGGCGACGAGGTGCTTGCGCACCAGGTAGGCGAAGACGAGCACCGGCAGGGCGAACACCACGGAGGCGGCGGCCACGAGACCCCAGTCCACGGTGGTTCCGCCGATGAGCCCGGCGATGGCGGGCGGGGCCGTCCGCACGGTGTCGCTGGAGGTGAGGAAGATGGCGAACACGAACTCGTTCCACGAGAAGATGAGCGCGAAGACCGCCGTCGCGGCGATGCCGGGCAGCAGCAGGGGAAGGGTGAATCGCCAGAACGCCTGCAAGCGGGTGTAGCCGTCGAGCATGGCGGCATCCTCGTACTCCGCGGGCACCTCGTCGACGAACCCCTTCATCATCCAGATCGTGAACGGGACGTTGAACGCGGTGTAGATGAGGATCAGGCCGAGCTTGGTGTCGATGAGTCCGACCTGGCGGTACATGAGGAAGATCGGGATCACGACCACCACGGGCGGCATGAAGCGGGTGGACAGGATGAAGAACAGCTGGTCCTTCTTGGCCTTCACGGCGAAGCGTGAGTAGGCCCAGGCCGCCGGGACCCCCAGCACGGTGGCCAGCACCGTGGAGACCCCGGCGACCACGACGGAGTTGAGGAACGAGACGGACAAGGCCGAGCGACCGCCGCCGGAGGCGAAGAACACGTCCTTGAAATGGTCCATCGTGACCTTGAAGTCGAAGAACTTGGCCGGGATGGCGTAGACGTCCCGGTTCTCCTTGATGGACGTCTCGATCATCCACAGCACCGGAAAGAGCATCACGACGGCCAGCACGGCCAGCAGCGCGACCTCCAGCACGGAGCGGCCCCGGCCGCCGAAGCGGCGCGCGGGGGGCGTGTGATCCCGGACAGGACCTGTGGACACGGCCTCGCCGACGGAGACGGCCATCAGTCCTCCTTGAGCTTGTTCAAGTAGCGCAGGTAGAGCTGCGTGAGGACGAGGACGACGAGGACCATGAGGATTCCGTACGCCGAGGCGGTTCCGGTGTTGAAGCCCAGGAACGCCACCTTGTAGACGTGGAACGACAACGTCTCGGTGGAGACCCCCGGACCTCCGCTGGTGAGGATGTAGACGAGGTCGAACAGCCGGAAGGCCTCGATGGCCCTGAACAACACGGCGATGAGGAGCAGCGGCCACACCAGCGGAAGAGTGATGGTGCGGAACCGGAACCACTCGGACGCCCGGTCGATCGCGGCGGCCTCGTACAGGTACTTGGGGACCGCGGTGAGGCCCGCGAGTGCGATGAGCATGATGAACGGCGTCCATTGCCAGGTGTCGACGACGATCAGGGAGATCAGTGCCGTTCGCTGCCGGGTGAGCCACTCCACCTGCTCCAGGCCGAGCGAGCCGAGCATGCTGTTGATCACGCCGAACTGCGCGTCGAGCATGAATCGCCAGAACAGCCCGACCACGACCGGCGACAGCATCATCGGAACCAGGAACAGAGTGGTCAGCAGTCCTCGCCCGTGCGTGCGCCGTGAGATCAGGTAGGCGATGGCGAAACCGAGCACGGTCTGCAGGGTGACCGCGCCGACCACGTAGATCAACGTGGTCAGGGCCCTCTGGTGGACCTGCGCCGAGGTCAGGATGGCGGTGTAGTTCTCGAACCCGACGAAATGGGCGGGCCCCCCGCGGGTGGCCGAGTAGTCGGTGAAAGACAGGTACAACGCCCACAGCAACGGGAACACCGACATCGCGAGCAGCAGCAGCAACGCGGGGGAGGTGAAGGCCACGGTGAGCCAGCGGTCGCTCAAGCGGCTGGACCGACCCGGTGCAGGCGGCGTCGCGGACGCCACCTGCCCGGGGTGCTCGGTCGTCAGAGAGACGGGGTCACTCACAGCCCGCCGCCGCCCTTTCGGCCGCTGGAGTCGAGCACGCCCTGCTGCTCCTTGGCGATGTCGTCGAGCGCGTCCTTCGGCTTCTTCGCGCCGTTGAGAGCCGCGTTCACGTTGGTGTTCTCGATGTCGACGAGGCGCGCGTACTCGGGCACATTCCACATGTCCCGCATCCGCGGCACCGAGTCGGTGTACACCTGGTTGAACGGCCCGGCATTGAGGAACTCGGGCGACTCCAGGGCGTCCGTACGCGAGGGCACGCCACCAGCCGCGGCCCACTTCTTCTGGATGTCAGCCCGCTCGAACCACTTCATGAAGTTCAGGGCCTCCGCCTGGTTCGGCTCGGAGGAGTAGGCCGACACGTGCATCCCCATGCCGCCGAGAGGCACCAGGTTCGTCTTCTGGCTCGGCAGGGTGGCGAAACCCAGCTTGTCGAGAATCTGCTCCCGCGTGGTGCCGAGCGTCGACTGCTTCGGGTCGAGCAGGCCGCCGCTCGCGGCGATCCAGTTGAACGCGATGCATGCCTTGCCCTGGGCGACCGCCGCGTTCACCTCGTCGATGAACCAGTTGCCGGAGCCCGTGGCGGTCAGCGGCTTCATCTTGTTGACCAGGACGTCCATCGCCTCCTGGCCCGCTGCGTCGTTGAGGACGCCGTCGATCTTGCGCGTCTTGGGGTCCCAGAGGTTGCCACCGTAGACGCCGTTGACCGTGTTGTAGGTCACGGCCGCGGCGTCGGAGCCGTTGGCCTGGTGGAAAGCCAGCCCGCTGACGCCGGGGTTGTCCGCCTGGCACTTCTCGGCGACCGAGATCATCTCGTCCCAGGTCTGCGGCGGCTCGTCGCCGATCAGGTCCTTGCGGTAGATCATCGTCCAGGTGTCGCCGAGCAGCGGCAGTCCGTACAGGCTGGCGTTCTCGTCGCGCTTGCCGGTCTCCGCCTGGGGGAACTGGCCATAGGCCGCCAGGAGGTACGGGTTGTAGGCCTTGACGTCGATGTTCTTCTTGACGAAGTCGGTGATGTCGAGGATGTTGCCGTTCGTCACGGCCTCGCCGATGTGTTGCGAGTCCAGGATCGGGATGTCGAAGTCGGTCTTGCGCGCTGCGAACTGGGTGAATATCGCGTCGTGCCAGTTCGCGTTCGGCACGGTGTTGACCTTGATGGTCACGTTCGACCGCTCCTTGGCGTACTCCGCGTTCGCGAAGGTCTCCAGCGCGTGGGCGGGGGGCCAGTCGAACCAGATGAAGCTGAGGGTCAGCGGGTCCTTGGTGAGCTCCGGGATGGTCGCCGGCGCCTTGGGGGCGCTCGCCTTCTCGCCGTCGTCCTGGCCGCAGGCCGCCATGGTCGTGGCCACCAACATGGCCGCCGTCGCCAGCCGCACCGTTCGCCGGGGAACGGACAGTCGCCCTACTCGCTTCGGATACCGCATCTTCGTGCCTGCTTTCTGGGTGGGGACCTCTGGAGCCTTGCTGCGTGCTTCGCCGAGCAGTTGCTGGGTTGTTCAGGCGTGTTGCCGGCTGTCGCAGGGGCTGACCCGCAGACCGGCGTCACGAGTACGCCGCGACGTGATGGGGCTTCAAGCAGTCGAGAAGTCCTTCGGTCCTTGTGCGGCCCGGTGGCGAATCGAGTAGGACGTCGAGCATGCTCACGGGAGCTCCAACTGATCGAAGCGGAGCGATGGCGGGCGGTTCCGCGATGGGTGCAGGATGGCTGGCATCCGCCACCTTTCCTATACGATCCGAGTGGGGGCGTCAACATCCCGCAGCGTTGCGATCGATCTCAACAGGCTCCCGAAGACGCAGGAAAGGACCTCACGTCACGATGGACGACGAAGCGATGATCGCGCGGCGCCGTGGGGCCATGACGGGCGGAACGCCGCCGGGAAGATCTCGCGGCCGGCTTGCCGACGAGGTGTACGACACGCTGCTCGGACAGCTGATGTCGCTACGGATCGAGCCTGGCTCCCGCGTCACGATCGACGTCCTGGCGCGAGAGCTGGGGGTCTCGCAGACGCCGATCCGAGACGCTCTGAACCGCATGGAGGCCGAGGGCCTGGTCGTGCGTGTGCCCCATGCCGGCTATCGCATCCCCCCCCAGATCACTCGTCACCGATTCGAGGACATGCTTGAGATCCGCCTGCTCCTCGAACCGGCGGCGGCGCGCAGATCCGCCGAACGCGCGTCCTCGAAGCAGGTGGCCGGTATGCGACGAATGCTGGAGGAGATGGCGGAGCTGGAGGGGGGCGACGGGCCCATGGCCTATGGCGCCTTCGGGCTACGCGACGCCGCTTTCCACGATCTCGTCGCCCTGAGCGCGGGGAACCAGGTCATCCGCGAAGCGCTCGCTCGCCTGCACACGCACGTGCACCTGTTCCGGCTTCTCCACGACACCCAGGTCACTCACCTGGCCATGGCCGAGCACGAAGAAGTCCTGGCCGCGATCGCCGCGCGCGACCCCGAGGCCGCCGCCTACGCCATGCGCCGGCACATCCTGCTGTCCGGTGAGCGGTTCCGGCGATTGTTCGACGAGGCCGAGGGCGCGGACGGAATGGCGGTGAAGGCTTGACGGGCGGGCTGGGCCGGGGAATGCTAACTCAATCGGATCGGATCCGATTGGATCGGATCCACTTCACCCGCTCCCGATGCGAGGAGAAGTAGGTGCCCAGAGCGCTGCTCCTGACCGGCGACGCCGCCGAGGAGCTCGACACCATGTATCCCTACTATCGCGTGCAGGAGGGCGGCTGGGACGTCGACGTCTCGTCACGGACGATGCGTGACGTTCAGCTGGTCATCCACGAGTTCGACCCCAACTCCGACGCCTACGTGGAGAAGAACGGCCGAAAGCTGCCGGTCGACGTGCCCTGGGCCGAGGTCGACGTCGAGCGCTATGACGCCCTCATCATCCCCGGGGGACGTGCCCCCGAGTGGATCCGGGTCGACGCCGACGTCAGGCGCATCACCGAGCACTTCTTCGCGCGCGACCTCCCGATCGCGCTGGTGTGCCACGGCGCGCAGGTGCCGGCTGTGTACGGGCTGCTGAAGGGTCGGAAGACGGCGTGCTTCCCCCCCATCACCGGTGACATGGAGAACGCGGGCGCGACGGTCATCGACGCTCCCGACGTCGTGGACGGCAACCTCGTCTCCTGCCGGGGGTGGCCCGACATGCCGCAGTTCGGCAGGGCGATGATGGAGGTCTTCTCGAAGTCCACCAACTCCGCATCGGCATGAGCACGCCTGACCCGTCTCGGTGACGGCACTTCGGACCGTCACCGTCGACGGCTCCCCCGTCCACGTCCTGGAGAGCGGCACCGGTCCCGCGGTGCTGATGCTGCACGGCTCCGGACCCGGTACGACCGGATCCGGCGCCTGGGGGGCGACGGCACAGGCGCTGGGCACGTCCTGGCACCTGGTGGCTCCCGACCAGGCGGGATTCGGCCGCACACCGATACCCGCGGGCTCCAGGGGCGGGCTCCGGCTGTGGACGGAGCAGGCCGCGGGCCTGATGGATGCTCTCGGTGCCGAGTACTACGCCGTGGTGGGCCACTCCATGGGCGGTGCCGTGGCGCTGGCGTTGGCGGCCGCGCGCCCCCGGCAGGTCACCCGTGTCGTGGCGGTGTCGACGATGGGCGCCCCCGGGGCGTCGCTGTCCGCCGAGCTCGACGCGATCTGGGCCGCCCCCGCCGGCCCGCTCGGGGCACGAGACATGTTGAGTCGCCTCGTCCTCGACCAGGCGCTCGTGACCGAGTCGGCCGTCGCCGCCCGTGCGGCCGCGATGCGAGCGGGGGCTGCCGCGTTCGCGTCGTTGTTCCCGCCACCAAGGGCACGCTGGGCCGACGAGCTCACCCTCTCGGCGCAGACGCTGGCGGGGATCCGCGCGCCCGTGCTGCTCGTCCACGGCGCCGAGGACCGAGTCACCCCGCTCGCGACGGCGGCCCTGCCCCTGCTCGACCACCTGGCCGATGTCCGTCTGCACGTGCTCGGCCGATGCGGGCACGTGCCGGCGCTCGAGCACCCGCACGACTTCAGCCGACTCCTGTCGTGCTTCCTCGGCCGGGAACGAGGTCACTGATCGCCGCGACGGGTCCGCAGCCCGCGTTCAAGCAGATCAGCATGAAGCAGGCGTGATCCGCGCAGAAGCCGGCGCCCTCCCCGAGACTCGAACCATGACGAGGCGGTGGCCGAGGTCATCGCTCGACATGGTCGCATCGACTTCCTCCTGAACAACGCCGGACGTAGCCACGTCGGTGCCGTGGAGGAAAACCGGCGAGGCCGAGCAGCGGGCCCTGGTCGAGGTCCACTTCTCCGGCCCCGCCGCGCCGACCTGCGCCGCCCTTCCCCACCTGCGGGAACCGGCCGCGCCCAGCTCCGGTTACCGCAGGCCCAGGAGAGTTCCGTTTCGATGCTGATCAGCACTGGATTCGGCGCATTGGCGAGGCGTACCACAAGGTGAGCAATGCCATTAAATGGACATATCTACTTAGGGACCCCCTGTCGAGCAAGGAGCTATATATTGGCTTATAGGCCTCACGTATGGGAGATCTGTAATCGCCCACCGATAGCCACGGGCTCGTTCTCCAAGGAGGATGGCGAATGTCCCTACGCGTCTTTGGCGGTTATTGATCATGAATTGGTGGACCGAGGAGGAGCTGGCGCACGGTTGGCACAGCGCGTCTCGCCTGCGGCAGTCTTTGCTGGCCGGATACCCGATGCCTCAGCTACCGCCACAGACCATACGGCTTCTGCCTGGCGAGATCCTGCATGGAGATACCCATCTGCACCATGAGGTGTGGTACGGCATGGACGTCGCATATACGCACTCGACGATCGCCTTCGGTGGGCCGATGCTGTTCGCGGCCGGCCTGCTGGCAAGCGCGGCCGGGAATGCTCGCCGACGACGCCAAGCCGAGGCCCTGGGCGCTCAGCAATGGCGGTTCCAGGGAAACAACCGCACCATGCTGACAAACCACCGAGTCATGGCATTCGCTTCGGACCGGTGGGTCACTTGGACACACCAAGCCGTCGTGGAGCTGTGGCCGGCCCCCCAGAACTTCACCTTCACCCTGGTCTTCAACGGCACGGACCCGCTCCGCCTCACGGGTCCCGGCGCGCCATGGTTCAGCGTTCTCCTCGCTTTTCAACTCTATGGTCCTGCGTTTCTTGCAGAACGATCCGAATTTCAAAGCCTGGGGGGAACCCCCGCACCGTCGCCTGGACACGGCCGCGCGGTAGAAGGCAAGCGGGAACGCGGAACCTGAGGCATAGCACGGTGAGGAAGGTGACCTCTCCGCACCGCTCTGTAGCCCCTGTATGGGACGGGTACCGTTGGGTGGGGATGTCGACCAGGTGATCCCGGCGGGGACGATCCGTACGGCTTGGGCGGAACTGCGGCGATGTGGATCCTGGGCCGGCTCGCGGGAGCGTTCGGCGAGCAGGACTTCGTCGGCTGGTCTTCCGCGGATGCGCGGCGTGGCTTGTCTCCGGTGGTGGTGGCGCTGTTCGGCATGTTGCAGGTCGCGGAGAACCTGACCGATCGACAGGCGGCGCCGGCGGTGCGGTGCCGGTCGGCCGGAATGACTGCCTCAAGTCGGAGCCGGCGGATCCGAGGTTCGGCGACTCCGTGCTTTCGGAGTTCCGGGAGCGGGTGCCCGAGCCGATCGAGCGGACCGCGATGCTTTAGTTCCGCGACAATCGGGGTTCGTGCTACCGGTCGCGGCCGGTGGCGTTGAGTTCCGCGGTGACGGCGCGTTCGCGCAGGTGGGCCGATTCGGTGCGCAGGGTCTCGTTCTGGGCTCGCAGGTCGGCGACCCTGGCGCGCTCCACCTCCAGCAGGGCGGCCAGGCGGTCGCGGTCGGCGGTCGCCGCGCGCTCGCGTTCACGGGACTCGGCGGTCTCCGCCGAGGCCTTCCGCTCGGCGGCGTGCACGCGGGTGGCCGCGTCGCGTTCGGCCGTCGCCGCCCGGGCCAGGGACTGCGCGGCCTCGGCCGAGGCGCGTGCCGCCTCGCCCACCGCTTCGGCGCGCGCCTGCTCGGCGGCCTCGGCCCGGGCGTGCGCCCGGCCGCGTTCGGCCTCGGCCGCCTGGGCACGGGCGATGGCCCCGGCCGCGGCCTGCTCGGCCTCCACGCGGGCGCGGCGCGCCAGCTCGGCCTCGGTGCGCGCGGTGTCGCGCTCCCGGGACGCCTGCTCGGCGATCCGTTCGGCCGACGCGGCCTCGGCCCGCGCCTCCCGCGTCTCGGACGCGGCGGCCTCCACCCGCTCGTTCATCTGCCGCACCGCCTGGTCGCGGGCCGTCTCGGCGCGGGTGGCGCGCCGGCCGGCCTCGTCGGCGACCTGCTTGGAACGGCGTTCGGTGGCCGCCGCCTCCCGCAGCGCGGCCAGCGCCTGCTCGCGCGCGGTCTCGGCGTCCGACAGCGCGGTGTCGCGTTCGGCGAGCGCCTCGCGCATCTGCCGGCGCATGTCCTCCCGCTCCCCGCGGGCGTGCTCGGCGGCCTCCCGCGCGAGCCGCACCTGCTCGAACGCCTGCTCCCTTTCGATGCGCGCGATGGCCACCCGGGTGTGCGCCTCGGCCTGCACCGCGCTGAGCTTGGCCTCGACCCCGGCCGGGCTGAGCTCCTCGGCCAGCACGTGCGCCAGCGGCTCGATGGCCGCGGCCAGCCCCTTCTCCATGCGCTCGTACAGCTCCTCGGCCCGGGCCAGCGCCCCTTCCAGCCCGGGCGTGGCCCGCCGCAGCTCGCGGTCCTTCTTCGCGGCGGCCTGACAGTCCCCCTGCGCGCAGTACTCCTTGGGCCTGCCCCGCCCCCCGCGCCGCTCGATCACCGCCCCACAGTGCTTGCACACGCTGACGCCGGCCCGCGACCCCTCCGCCTCGCCCGCGCCACTCCCGCCCCCGTCACCCGGCCCGGCCGCCACCCCGCTTTCCGCCCGAGCCCCCATCGCCCCCGCCGTCCTCGGCACCTCGTCAGCCACGCCCCGCAGCGTAGCATTTTCTAATTTCCAGAAATTGAAAATCAGAAAAAGTGATCCGTTGTGCGTGGCGGATCATCGGTAACTACCGGGAAGGAGACTTCCCGCAAGTTATCTCGGCGCGGGTGGTCCATCCCCGCCCCGGCCTGCCTCTCGCCGAGGTGTGGACGATCGTGGACAGGCTCGCGAATGGACGGCAGGTGGAGATCCGGCCGCTCAACCTCGTACCAGGCGATCGGCTGGACCGGCGAGTGACCGGAGCCGTCCGAGCGGCGCAAGTGAGCCGCTCACCGATCCGCGCGCCCAGGCGGACGTTCCCGATCCCCTTCCCGGTGGGCCCCGGCGCTGTCAGGAGGGCGCGGATCGGTCGGGCAGTCCTGTCGCCTGGCGCAGCCGGGTGAACTCCGCCGCCAGGGCGGCGGGCGGGAAGTGAGCGTTGCGGCCGCTGGGGTTGGGCAGTATCCATACCCGGGCTCCGCCGATCGTGCCGGCCTGGGCTCCGAGGCGCGCCTGAGGCGCGCCGAACGCGGCGCGGTATCCGCTGACGCCGAGAAAGGCCGCCCATCGGGGAGAGAGGGTGCGCAGGCGCCGCGTCAGGTCGCGTCCCCCGTCGGCCAGTTCGCGCGGCGTGAGCTGGGCGGCCCGGGAGGTGGGCCGGCGCACGATGCTGGTGATGCCCAGTCCCAGGTCCAGCAGGTCTCGTTCCCGCTGTGGACGCAGGACGACCGGGGTGAAGCCGGAGGCGTGCAGGGCCGGCCAGAACCGGTTGCCAGGGGTCGCGAAGCTGTGACCGGCCGCGACGGAGAGCGGCGCGGGATTGATGCCGACGAAGACGACGGTCAGCTTCTCGGCGAGGACGTCCGCCAGCCCTTCGGCGGGGACGTCCGCCATCTCTTGGTCACTCATGTTCTCAGCAGACCCCCGGCTCCGCGTGATCAGAACAGCGTCGCCTGTCGCGGCGGTTCCGGCTCACCGCGTCGGCGTGGGCCGTCACCGCGAGCGTGGCCCTTCTTCGGGGAAGTCCTCGCGGAGCAGCTCCAGGCCCATCGTGGTGGGAAGGGCGGCGAGCTCGCCTCCGGCGAGCTTGGCGGCGGCCGCGCGCAGGGCGCTCAGGCTGTGCAGGTAGGGAGCGACGCCCAGACTGATGCGGCGGGCGCCGGCCTGCTGGACGTCGCCGATGGTGAAGTCGCCGGACGACCATCCCATGAGCACGTTGACGGGCTTGGGCGCGACCGCCCTGACGACGGCGGCGACGGCTTCCAGGTCGGGCAGGTAGGGAGCGAAGAGCACATCGGCGCCGGCCTCGGCGAAGGCGGTCAGGCGGCGGATGGTGTCGTCGAGGTCGGGCCGGCCCTGGATGAAGTTGTCGGTGCGACCGGTCAGCACGATCTGTCCCCGAGCCGCCCTGGCGGCGTGGCGGACGCGCTCCACGGCCTCGTCGAAGTCGCGGATGGGATGGCCGGGGTCGGCGGAGGTGTCCTCGATGCCGATGCCGGACAGGCCCGCGGTGATGGCGGCCTTGACGGTCGCGGCGACGTCGTCGGGAGTGTCGCCGTAGCCGTCCTCGAAGTCGCCGTTGACGGGCAGCCCGCTCGTCCGGCCGAGCAGTCGCGCGTGCTCGATGTGCTCGTCGCGGCTGATCGCGTGGCGGCCGTCGAGACGTCCGAGGGTGGCGGCGAAAGCGGCCGAAGAGGTGGCGACTGCCTTGAAGCCCGCCTCGGCGAACACCGCGGCCGACAGCCCGTCGAAGGCGTTCGGCATGACGAAGACCTCGTTCTGCTCGTGCAGGGCGGCGAAGGCCTCGTAGCGCTCGCGCGAGATGTTGCCAGACATGGGTGTGTCCTCTCGACATGGACGGTGTCGTGCCGACCGTCTTCGTTTCCGCCCGACGATCCGCCGGTCAGTCTCGCTCAGCATTCACGCGGGTCAGGAGTGCGAACTTTCCGCACTCTGGGCTACACAGCCCAGTTAATCGGACACGGATTGGGCTGTCAAACCCAAAACGGGGTAGGCTCTGTGCCATGGGCGCTGAAAGGGCCGATGCGAAGTTCACGGCCAAGGGACTCGCGGCCAGGGCGCGCATCGTCGAGCACGCGGCCGAGCTGATCTACACCCATGGCGTGCACGGCACGAGCAACGATCTGCTGCGTAAGGCGTCGGGCGTGAGTGGATCCCAGCTCGCCCATTACTTTCCGGACAAGGAAAGCCTCGTGCTCGCGGTGATCGAGTGGCAGGCGGAGAGAATCCTCACCCTGCACACCGGGTCGAGCTTCGCGGGGTTCGACACCATCGACGCCCTGCGAGAGTGGGCCGCGTTCTACGTCTCCCATGAGCGTGTGTGTCAGGAGGGCTGCACGCTGGGGTCACTCGCGGCCGAGATCGTCAAGGCCGATCTCGACGTCCGCGACCGGATCGCCCACGACTTCGACCGCTGGAAGGACGTCCTGCGTGCCGGTCTCGCTCGCATGCGCGACCGTGGCCGGCTCCGCGGCGACGCCGACCCCGCGGAGCTGGCGAACCTGCTGCTGGCCGCCATGCAGGGCGGCATGCTGCTCGCTCAGATCGAACGCGACGTCACCCCGCTGCGTGACGCCTTGAGCGCTGCCATCGATCACGTGCAGTCCTTCGAGGCGAAGCAGGCGTCGCCCCCTGCGTGATCCGGGGTTGAGAAACCGGCGGGTCGCGACACCGCGCCTGCCCGATCCTGGGAGCCGATCGGATGTCGCAGCCCCTCCTCCGCGTTGAGCTCCACAGCGACACTTTCCCAAGATCAGCTCACGCCGCTCATCGCACGCCTGGCGGGCAGCGGTGAGCTGCGACCGGCACGGCGACAGCCCGGGTGTCGCCCTCTCCGAGCGCGGACGCACCGCCCCGCATCTGACGAGCTGGGCGCCTCACTGGTCGTCGAGGAAGAGTTCCTCGATCGTCAGGTCGAACAGCTTGGCGAGACGGAAGGCGACCGGGAGGCTCGGGTCGAACTTGTCCGTCTCGATCGCGTTGATCGTCTGCCTGGACACGCCGACGCGCTGAGCCAGGTCGGCCTGCGTCCAGGCGCGTTCGGCCCGGAGGTCCCTGATGCGGTTCTTCATCGGTATCGGATCTTGCCGACGAGGACGGCGAACATGTAGATGACCCCCATGAACACGGGGAGGACCGCTATGTCGACGTCGTAGGCGACGAGGCCGGCGGCGTCCCCGACGACGTAGGCGAATCCGGCGACCCATCCCGCTCCGAGGGCGACCGCCAGCGCGTCCTGAATGATCTTCCGTTCCAACTCATCCTGTCCACGGAGAAAGCGCGCGAAGGCGACGATCCATCCGATGCCAACGACAAGATTGGCGGCGACCGCGACCCAGCTCGCCACCGTTTGCCGCGAATCCCACAGGTGGCCGGGACCGAACCTGGCCAACGCGAGGGTCGCCACCCAGGCGAGGGTCCAGAGGGCGAGTAGGACGGTGGTCCTGATCGATTCCCGATAGGCCCCGGTCACGTCGTGTGCCTGCATGGGCTTCCCTTTCTGGGGGAGAAGTCAAGTACACTTGACACACTAGGGTGCGCGCCTCGCCATGTCAAGCACACTTGACACCGGCCGGATCGACGCAGGTCCCGGGGGCGCGGCACCGCTGTGGGTTCACCGGCGGAGCAGGCGGGGTCCGGCGTCGGGCCCGGCCGAGGACGCAGAACGCGTCGCCCTCAGGGCCGGCCGGAACCCGCCGCCGACCCTGGTGAGCCGGCGGTCGAGACCGCCGAGTCGGACGGACGGCCGAAGCAGATCACGACCGCCGCTCGCCTGCGGTGCCGCCGGGCGAGATCAGGCCGGTCTCGTAGGCGACCACCACGGCCTGGACTCGGTCGCGCAGGCCGAGCTTGGACAGGATGCGCGCGACGTGGGTCTTCACCGTGGCGACGCTGAGGGTCAGCCGGTCGGCGAGTTCGGCGTTGCTCAGTCCGGTGGCGAGCAGGCGCAGCACGTCCAGTTCCCGGGGCGTGAGCTGGGACAGGTCGCGGTGGAGGGCGGGCTTGGCGTCGTCGCGGCGGGCGAAGCGTTCGACCAGGCGGCGGGTGATGGTTGGGGCGAGCAGGGCGTCGCCGGAGCGCACCAGGCGTACCGCGGCCACCAGGTGTTCGGGGGTGACGTCCTTGAGCAGGAACCCGCTCGCGCCCGCGGCGAGCGCGGCGTAGACGTAGTGGTCGAGGTCGTAGGTGGTCAGGATCAGTACGCGGGTCTCCTCGGCGCCGCCCGCGAGGATCCTCCGGGTGGCTTCGAGGCCGTCCATCCGCGGCATCCGGATGTCCATGAGCACGACGTCGGGCCTGGTACGGCGCACCGCGTCGACGGCTTCGCCCCCGTCGGCGGCCTCGGCCGCCACCTCGATGCCGTCGGCGGCGAGGATCATGCGAAAGCCCGTGCGTACCAGCGCCTGGTCGTCGGCGATGACGGCGCGCAACCGCTCGGTCATGCGGACCTCCACGGGACGCCGGCCCTGATCCGGAAGCCGCCCTCGGCCGTCCGTCCGGCCTCCAGGGTCCCGCCGTAGACGGCGAGCCGCTCGCGCAACCCGATCAGTCCCCTGCCGTCGCCGGCCCGCTGTCCGGTGCTCCGCGCTCCGCCGGTGTCGACGACCTCGATCTCCAGCCGGTCGCCGTCATGACCGATCGTCACGGACGCGGCGGCCCCGGCCGCGTGCTTGATCGTGTTGGTGAGGGCCTCCTGCACGACGCGGTAGACGGCGAGGTCGATCCCGGGAGGCAGCGGCCCGGGCGGCGACACCTCCACGCTCACCGGCACGCCGGCGGCGCGGACCCGTTCCACCAGGGCTTCGAGCTGGTCGAGCCCGGGTTGGGGTTCGAGCCCGTCGGATGGCCCGTCGAGGCGCTCGCCGCCCGGACCGGCGAGCAGGCCCATGACATGGCGCAGTTCGGCCATGGCGGCCCGGCCGCCGGACTCGATCGCGAGCAGAGCCTGCTTCGACTGGTCCGGCTCCACGTCCATGACCTTGCGGGCCGCGCCGGCCTGGATCACCATCACGCTGACATTGTGGGTCACCACATCGTGCAGCTCGGCCGCGATCCGGGAGCGCTCCTCCGCGACGGCCCTGCGCATGGCGTCCGCCTGCGCCTGCTGCAGCTCGGCGAGCCGATGCCGGCTGGCTCCGAGCTGTCGCCGCCAGAAACGGACGAAGCTCCCGAAGACGCCGACGCTCAGCAGGACGACGAACGGCCCCATCCAGTTCGGCAGCCCGGGCGCGACGTCCCGGAACGCGCCGCCGGCGAGTCCGGCCGCGAGCACGAGGCCGCCCATCGCCAGGAATCGGTTGCGGCTGTAGGCGGCGACGCCGTACGCGGCGACGGCGCAGGTCAGCACGGTGATCCAGGTGGCGCCCGCGTGGGTGGCCAACGCCGCGCCCAGCACCACCCAGAAGGTGATGAGCGGGTAGCGGCGCCGCGCCGCCAGCGGCAACGCCGTCAGCGCCACGAGGAACACGGGCGGATCCTCGGACTGAGGCTGGACTGGCGCGTCGCCGGACGGGTCGTCGGCGGGTGCGGACGGGGTGCTGGACGGAACGCCGGGAGATGGCGGGCCGGCCGGGGGATCCGGCGTCGACGAGAGATCCGGCGTATCCGGCATGTCCGGGGAATCTGGGAGGTCGGGCATATCTGGCATATCCGGGTGATCCGGCATGGAGGGGAGATCGGGCAGGTCCGGAGCGGGCGGCGAGGGGGCGGGGCGAAGCCGCAGGTACTCGATCACCTCGGGCTGGTCCGCGATGGGGCCGATCACCGGATATCTCGCCGAGACGGTCACCGCGACGACCGTCAGGACGAGCGCGGCCACCACGTCGGCGACGAGTGCTCCGCGAGACGTCCTCGGGGTCACGTCGTCACTCGGCTCCGGCGTGTCCCGGTCGCCGCGCCGGTCCGGGTGGTCCTCGCCCAGCCGGCTGCCCAGGTCGAGTACGCGCCGCCACCACGCCGGCCGTTGACCGATCTTCACCGGCACATTGTCACGCCATGCCCGTCCCTGCCGCATCGGCCGCTGTGACGGCGCGCATGGTCCGCGGGAGTACACCGCAGGGATGACCCGGTGACACCTCGTTCCCGGGAGGTACGCGATCTCGGTACGGCGGCCGACGCGCGCCGGCGAGGGCAGCTCATAGTTTCGTTCCCGCCATCACGGCGCTCCGGAGCCGCGACCTCCCCGAAAGCGTCGCGGCGCTGTTCATGACCACCCTTCGGACCATCTCTCAGGAGGACACGGCGTGGCTTCTGTCCTGCAGGCCCAGGCACTGGGCAAGAGGTACGGCAAGCGCTGGGCGCTGCGCGAGTGCACCGTCGACATCCCGGCAGGCCACGTCGTCGGCCTGGTGGGCCCGAACGGGGCCGGCAAGACCACGTTGCTGAAGCTGGCCGGCGGCCAGCTCCAACCGACGACGGGTGAGGTCACCGTGCTCGGCGGGCGGCCCGGGGGCACGCCCGCCCAGCTGGCCAAGGTCGGGTTCGTCGCCCAGGACACCCCCCTCTACGCGGGACTGTCCGTCGCCGAGCACCTGCGCCTGGGCGCACGGCTCAACCCCCGCTGGGACGCCGCCATGGCGCGAGAACGCGTCGGACGGCTCGGCCTCGCCCCCGCGCACCGGGCGGGCAGGATGTCGGGCGGCCAGCGCGCCCAGCTCGCCCTCACCCTGGGCCTGGCCAAGCGGCCCGAGCTGCTGATCCTGGACGAGCCCGTGGCCTCGCTGGACCCGCTGGCCCGCCGCGAGTTCATGCAGGGGCTGACGGAGGCCACCGCCGGGCACGCGCTGAGCGTGGTGCTCTCCTCCCACCTGGTATCCGACCTGGAACGGGTCTGCGACTTCCTGATCGTGCTCGTCGACTCCCGCGTCCGGATGGCCGGGGACGTCGACCGGTTGCTGACCACCCACCACCGGCTGACCGGCCCGCGCCGCGACCCCGGCCGGCTCCCCGCCGGCCAGCACGTGGTCTCCGCGAGCCACACCGACCGGCAGAGCACGTACGTGGTCCGCACCGACGCCCCGATCCGCGATCCCGCCTGGACGGTCACCCGGGTCGGCCTGGAGGACCTCGTCCTGGCCTACATGGACAGGCGGACCGCGGACGACCGGCGAGCCCCCCTGGAGGTGTGGCGATGATCTGGCTGACCTGGCGCCAGTTCCGCGGCTCGGCCGCGATGATGGCCGCCGTCCTCGTCGTTCTCGCCGTCGTACTGGCCCTGACCGGCCCGGACCTCGCCTCCCGCTACTCTGCCGGGATCGCGGGCTGCACCCCGGACGGCACCTGTGAGCGGTTCTTCGACCGCTTCTTCGCCGGACACGAGCTGATCTTCGTGGCCGTCAGCTTCGTCGTGCTGGCCCTGCCCGCTCTGGCCGGGCTCTTCTGGGGGGCACCGCTGGTCACCCGCGAGCTGGAGGCGAGCACGCACCTGCTGGTGTGGAACCAGAGCGTCACCCGGCGCCGGTGGCTGGCGGTCAAGCTCGGCCTCACCGGCCTGACCGCCATGGCCGCCGCCTGCCTGTGCGGCCTCGCGGTGACCTGGTGGTCCGATCCCCTGGACAAGTCGGCCGTTCCAGATCTCGCGCTGATGGCCCCGCTGGTGTTCGGCGCGCGTGGCGTCGTCCCGATGGGATACGCGGCTTTCGCCGTGGTCCTGGGGGTGACCGTGGGCATGCTGGTGCGCCGCACGTTGCCCGCCATGGCCCTCACCCTGGCCCTGTTCGCCGCGGTCCAGTTCGCCATGCCGTTGCTGGTCCGCCCCCACCTGATGCCGCCGGTCGGCGCGACCTTCGCGGTCAGCCAGGTGAACATGGGCGGCATCCACGTGGCGGAAGAGGGCGGGCCTGTGCGGATCTCCACGAAAGCGGCGGTTCCCGGCCACGCGGGCGCCTGGGTCATGTCCAGCGACCTCGTCGATCCGTCCGGGCGGAGGATCGCCGGCAGCGGCGAGGAAGCGCCCGTCCCCGTCTCGATGACGTCGGGCCCCTGCGCGCCGCAGAGGTTGGGGCCAGACGGCCTGGACGCCTGCTGGGTGGAGATCAACCGGCTCGGTTACCGGCAGCAGGCGACCTACCATCCGCTCGACCGCTTCTGGCCCTTCCAGTGGATCGAGACCGGGATCTACGCCCTGCTCACCGCCGGCCTCACCTGGTTCAGCTTCTGGTGGATCCGAAGGCGCCTGTCATGACCGCCGCCAGGGCCGCCGCCGCCGCCGGCCTCGCCCTCCTCCTGGCCACCGCCTGCACCGCGCCTGCGCCACCGCGCAGCCAGGCGAGCACCGCGGCCGGCACGGCCTGCGCACGGCCCCAGGGCCCCCCGGCGGCCGAGAAGCCCACCACGATCGACGTCGTCGAGCAGGCCTACTTCTGCATCCTGGGCGCCTACTACAGCGGCGCCACGCTCGACGCCCGCTCGCTGCTGACCGCCGGCTTCGTCGCCCTCACCCGGGAACTCAACCGCAACGGCCGCGACCTCCCCGACGCGACCATGCCCGCCCTGACCGGCGACCGCGAAGCCGACTGGACCGCCTTCGAAGCCGTCTACCGAAAGATCACCGACCAGGTCCCCGACCTGCGCGACCGGCTGGCCGACGTCACCCTGCAAGCCGTCGTGGCCGCCCTCGGCGACAACCACGCCCGCTGGGCACACGACGTCCAGCGCCACCCCGACCTCCACGACGGCGACGCCTACGGCCTGGGCTTCCAGGCCAACGTCAACGGCCTCCAGATGGACGCCAACCCCGGCGCCGCCCTGCCCCCGCTGTTCGTCACCGCCGTGCAGGGCGGCGCCGCGCGGGCCGCCGGCCTGCGCCCCGGCGACCTCATCGAGGGGATCGACGGGTCGGCGCCCTTCGTCGACGGCCAGGCCACCCCCGCGATCGCCGGCCTCTACCCGGAGTATCCAGAGGCGCGACCGGTGAAGCTGCGACTCCTGCGGCAGAGCACCGGACGCCGCTGGACCGCCACCCTCCAGCCCGGCCTCTTCCCGCGCGATCCGGCCGGCCTGCGGGTGGTGCGATCGAAGCTGGTGGACGACGACATCGCCTACGTCCAGATGGCCCAGTTCTCCCCCGACTCCGCGAACCGGGTCCTGCGGGCGATCACCCGGCTGCGCACCGGCCGGACGTTGTCGGGCGTCGTGCTCGACCTGCGCGGCAACGGCGGCGGCAGCCCCGTGGAGGCGGCCCGGCTGGTCAGCGCGTTCGTCCACGGCAAGCCCACCGCCTACCAGTGCGCCGTGGACGGCAGGTGCCAGACGATGTGGACCGACGACACCGTCGAGCTGGTCGGCCTGCCGCTGGTGGTGCTCACCGACCGCGGCTGCGCCTCGGCCTGCGAGCACTTCAGCTCCGCGATCAAAGACCTGCGCGCTGGCCTGCTCGTCGGCACCAGGACGGCCGGGGCCGTCTCCGGCCCGGCCTCGCCGTACCTGCTCGGCGACAACACCGTGCTGAGCTTCCCCACCAGGCACCACCGGGGCCCCCACCGCGAGGTGATCGACCGGATCGGCGTCCCGCCCGACCACCACATCCCCCTCACCCCAAAGGACGCGGCCGCCGGACGCGACCTCGCCCTGGCCAAGGCCCTGACCCTGCTGCGCACGTGAAGGGACCTCCCCATGAGAAGACTCCTGACCCTCGCCGCGGGCCTGGCCGTCCTCGCCGTGTCCGCCTGCTCCGCCCCCGCCGCGCCCAGGTCCGACGCCCCGCCGGCCGAACCGCCCGACCCCGCCACCCTGCCCGCCCCCACCGGCGCCCATCCGGTCGGCACCACCACCCTGCACCTGACCGACACCTCACGCCCCGACCCCTGGGACCTCGACGCCGACATCAGGGAGCTCAAGGTCACCCTGTGGTACCCGACCGGGCGGCGCGGGGGGAAGCGCGCGCCGTACATGACGCCCAGGGAAGCGGAACTCCTCCTGAAAGGCTCCGGGATCGCGACCACGCCGTACGACACGCTGAGCAGGACCCGCACCAACGCCGTCGAGGACGCCGCCCCCGAGGGGAAGGGGCTTGCACTGGTGGTGCTCTCCCCCGGCTTCACCAAGCCGGTGAGCACGCTCACGTCCCTGGCCGAGGACCTGGCCAGCCGGGGGTACGTCGTGGCCGGGATCGACCACACCCACGAGAGCTACGCCACCACCCTGTCCGACGGGCGGGTCGCCGAGTGCCTCGCCTGCGACAGCGACACCGACCCGGGCTCCCACGCCGCCCTGGTCCAGGGCCGGGCCGCCGACGTCTCCTTCGTCCTCGACCGGCTGACCTCCGCCCGGAACCGGCCCGGCCTGATCGACCGCACGCGGATCGCGATGGTGGGCCAGTCGATCGGCGGGGCGAGCGCCGTGGCGGCCATGCTGAAGGACTCGCGCGTGCGCGCCGGGATCGACATGGACGGCACCACCTACGCCCGCGTCCCCGAGAGCGGGCTCTCCCGGCCGTTCATGTTCCTGGGTTCGCGCAACCACGTCCCGGGCGGACCCGACACCTCCTGGGACCGCGACTGGAAGCGGCTGACCGGGTGGAAGCGCTGGCTCGTGCTGACAGACGCCGAACACCAGTCGTTCACCGACATCCCGCTGGTGGCGGACGTCCTCGGCATCGAGCCCCTCCCCGGCATGCTGCCCGCGGCCCGTGGCGCGGAGCTCACCCGCACCTACGTGGCGGCCTTCCTCGACCGGCACCTGAGATCACGACGACGCCCCCTCCTGGACGGGCCGTCCCCGCGCTACCCCGAGGTCACGTTCTGCCCGGCGGCCTGCGGCCGATCCTGAGACCCGCGCGGCGACGGTCACTTCGTCGCGGTCTGGCGCTCGGCGACCAGCTTGAAGACCCGCTTGAACTCCGCGTACGCCTCCTCGCCGACCTCCCGCGCGTGCTCGGCCTCCATCTCCACCAGGACGGCGTCCGACTTCACCATGTGATCGCGGCCAAGGTCGGTGGGCACGACGAGTTTGGCCCTGCGGTCGGCGGGATCAGGCCGCCGCTCCACGTACCCGAGCGTCACCAGCTCGTCCACCAGGGTGCCGATCACCTGCTTGTGCTGGCCCGACTGCGCGGCCAGATCGGAGGCCCGGCTGCCCTCCACGTCCAGGTAGGCCAGCACGGCCCCGTGGCGCGGCCTGACCCGCGCGTGCCCCAGCTCCGCCAACCGGGAGTAGAGCTCCTTCTGCAGGCTGAACAACGTCCGGCTGGACAGGATCCCCAGGTCGGGCAGTTCCCGCTTGCGCTCGCTCCTCCGCACCGCACGCCTCCCATTTGGTCACTAATTTTGACAGTCACTATTTCTTACTATATTTTCCTGGTGTGACGACGACAGTGGAGATCACCAGGTTCCGCGTCTCTCCCGGGCACGCGACGGCCCTGCTGGCCGCCCGTGACGGGATGATCGCGGACTTCCAGGCCGACCGGGCCGGGTTTCTGGGCGCCAAGTTGGTTCGCCTGTCCGACGGCGAATGGCTGGACATCGTGGAGTGGCGCTCGCCGGCCGACTTCGCGGCCTCCCGAGCCAAGGGCGGCAATCGGCCAGGCATCCAGGCCTTCTTCGCCCTGATCGACGAACTCGTTTCCACGGAAGAGGGGACTTCGGAATGACCATCCTGATCACCGGTGCCAACGGCACCGTCTCCACAGAGGTGCTGCGCTCGCTGGGGGGCACGGCGGACCTGCGGGCACTGGTACGCGACAGGGCCAAGGCGCCTTCAGGCGTCGAGGTGGCGGTCGGCGACCTCCACCACCCGGAGACGCTGGACCAGGCGTTCGAGGGCGTGGACACGGTGTGGCTGCTGACCGCCATGGGCCCGGACTCCACGCACGCCAGCAGCAACGCGGTCGCGGCGGCCAAGAAGGCGGGGGTGCGGCACATCGTCCGCATGTCGGCCATCGGCGCCGGGCACGACGCGCCGACCCGCAACGGACGGCTGCACGCCCTGTCGGACATCGAGCTCACGGCCTCCGGCCTCGGCTGGACCGTCATCCGCCCGGCGTACTTCATGCAGAACATTCTCGGCTCGGTCGACGGCGACACCTTCTACGGCGCCCCCGGGGAGGGCCGGATCGGCATGATCGACGTGCGGGACATCGCCGACTTCGCCGCCGTCGTGCTCCGTGACCCCGCGCGCCACCAGGGGGAAACCTACACGCTCACGGGCCCGGAGACGATCCGGCTGCGGGACCTGACGGACACGCTGTCGACGGTGCACGGCAGGCCGATCACCTACCGGCCGCTGAGCCCGGACGACGCCTTCCCGATGCTGCTCAAGGCCGGGATGAAGGAGTGGGACGCGGAGGTCACCAAGGAGTACATGGAGGCCTACGACGCGGGCTGGGGCGACTTCACCACGCCCACGTACACCGCCGTGACGGGACGGCCGGGCAGGACGTCCGCCCAGTTCGCCCGCGACTACGCCGCCCAGCTCGGCGGGTAGCCGAACCCCCCGCCACTCTCAACGTATAGCGCACGGGGGGGCTTGCGGCAAGACCGGGGTCGTGCCGCAGAATCTCCGCTCGAAGCCGAAGACCTGCGGAAATCGGGGGCTCGCGCGGTACGCGGGCCGCTGTGGTCGAGCTTGTCGAGCGGGGGGTTCCATGATTGACGTGATCATCGCCGGTGGCGGGCCGACCGGCCTGATGCTGGCCGGCGAGCTGCGGCTGCACGGTGTGCGTGTGCTCGTGCTGGAGAGGGAGGCGCAGCCGCCGCCCCACGTCCGCGCGCTCGGTCTGCACGTGCGCAGCATCGAGGTGATGGACCAGCGCGGTCTGCTGGAGCGGTTCCTCGCGCTCGGCCGGCGGCACGAGATCGGCGGCTTCTTCGCCGGCATCGCCAAGCCCCCCTCCGGCGGGCTGGACACCGCGCACGGCTACGTCCTCGGCATCCCGCAGACCATCACCGAGCGCCTGCTGGCCGAGCACGCCGCCGAGGCCGGCGCCGAGATCCGGCGCGGTCACGAGCTGGTCGGCCTGAGCCAGGACGAACACGGGGTGAGCGTCGAACTGGCCGACGGCACGCGGCTGCGCTCGCGCTACCTCGTCGGCTGCGACGGCGGCCGCAGCACCGTGCGCAGGCTGCTCGGCGTCGGCTTCCCCGGCGAGCCCTCCACCGTCGAGACGCTGCTCGGCGAGATGGAGGCGACCGAGGATCCGGCGGTGCTCGCCGCCGTCGTCGCGGAGGTCCGCAAGACCGAGCTGCGGTTCGGCCTCGGGCCCCTCGGGAACGGGGCGTACCGCGTCGTCGTGCCCGCCGCGGGAGTGGCGGAGGACCGCACGGTCCCACCGACCCTGGAGGAGTTCAGGCGGCAGCTGCGGGTGACCGCGGGCACCGACTTCGGTGTGCACTCGCCGCGTTGGCTGTCCCGGTTCGGCGATGCCACGCGGCTGGCCGAGCGCTACCGGACCGGCCGGGTGCTGCTGGCCGGCGACGCGGCGCACACCCACCCGCCGATGGGCGGGCAGGGGCTCAACCTCGGCGTCCAGGACGCGTTCAACCTGGGCTGGAAACTGGCCGCCGAGGTCGGCGGCTGGGCGCCGGAGGGGCTGCTGGACAGCTACCACGCCGAACGGCACCCGGTGGCCGCCGACGTGCTGGACAACACCCGCGCCCAGATGGTGCTGACGTCCACCGAGCCGGGGCCACGGGCGGTGCGCCGGCTGATGTCGCGGCTGATGGACTTCGAGGAGGTGAACCGGTACCTGATCGAGCAGATCACCGCGATCGGGGTGCGCTACGACTTCGGCGAGGGGCATCACCGGCTCGGCCGGCGGTTGCGTGACGTGAGCTTGAAGCGGGGGCGCCTCTACGAGCTGATGCGCGGCGGCCGCGGGCTGCTGCTCGACCAGACCGGCCGGCTCTCGGTGGCGGGCTGGGCCGGCCGCGTCGACCACGTCATCGACGGTGGCGGGGAGCTGGACGTGCCGGCCGCGCTGCTGCGCCCGGACGGCCACGTGGCGTGGGTCGGTGACAACCAGCGCGAGCTGCTCAGCCACCTGCCCAGGTGGTTCGGCGCCGCCGCCGGCTGAGGGCCCCTCGCGGACGTCATCGCTCACGGGGAAGGCGCGCCGTCGAGCGGCATGTGACCAGCCTGGCGGTCCCGGAGAAGCGCACCGCCGAGACGACGTCGATCGCCCGGTAACCGCTGGTGCCGGGGAGATCGGGGTCGTGGCCTCCGGGCGGGCCGGCCTCCTATCGCCGTGCCCAGGCCGGTGTCCAGACCTCGCCGTCGGGGTGCTCGGGCCGTCCGGAGCCGAAGTGGTCGCGGAGTGCGGCGAGCGCGGGGTGCGGGTTGTCGCGGTGCCAGGTCAGCGAGTGCGGGTAGACCGGCGTCGGGTCACGCAGGGCGATGCGCCGCAGGCCGTGGTCGGCGGGCCAGACCAGGCGGGTGCGCTCGCCGACGAAGGTCGCCAGCGACCGGGAGTCGGCGATGGTGTCCAGCAGGGGCTCGGTGCCGAAGCCGGGGCCGGTGATCTCGATGGTGAGCCCGAACGCGGCGGCGAGGTCGTCGTAGAAGGCGGCCCACTCGGTTCCGGGAACGATGCCCGGCATCCAGATGCGGTGCCCGGCGAGCTCGGCGGGCGTTGCCGCGGGAACGCCGGCGAGCCGGTGGGCCGGCCCGGTGAGGAGCTGGACGGGTTCGTCGAAGACCCTGGCGACCCCGACGTCGTCGGGAAGCCGCCGGCCGGGCATGGTGACGGCGCGGAAGGACGCGTCGATCGTGCCGGACCGGACGGCGGCGACGGCCGCGTCCGCGTCGAAGAGGGTCACGACGTCGAGCTCCACCTCGGGATGCACGCGATGGAACTCGCCCAGCAGGGCGGCCGGGGCGAGCCGCCGGCCGATCACGTCGACGCGCAGCGCGCGGCGGCCGGGACGAACGCTGGCGATCGCCCGATCCTCGGCCCGCAGGAGCTCGCGGGCGTGGGGCAGGAACGCCTGCCCGTCGATGGTGAGCCGCGTTCCGCGCGCGGTGCGGGTGAACAGCCGGACCCCGAGGTTCCTCTCCAGGGTGGCGACGCGCTTGGAGACGGCCTGCTGGGTGATCGACAACTCGTCGGCGGCGTCCTGGAACCGCCCCGCGTCGGCGGCGGCCACGAAGGTGCGCACGGCATCGAGATCCACACCGGCGAGGTTAGTCGCACAACGCCTGGTTGTGTCGTTCCGGTGGATCGGTTGTTTGATCCCCTGGTCCGCTCGCCGCTTGGATGCCAGTGGTCAATTCGTGGTTGTTCGAGCCGACGAGAGCTGGGGCGCATGACGGGCAGGCGGTCGCTGGGGCGGCGGTTCGGGTGGTTGTGGGCGGCGTACGCGGTCAGCTCGTACGGCACGGGCTTCGGGTTCGGGGCGTTCTCCCTGATCGCGGTCCTCGTGCTGCACTCCGGTCCGGCCGAGGTGTCGGCGCTGTCCGCCGTGGGGCTGGCGGTGGGGGCCGTGGTCGCGATTCCGCTCGGACCTTGGGTGGAGTTCCGCCGCAAGCGGCCGGTGATGGTGGCGATGGAACTGACCCGGTTCGCGGCGTTGATGAGCGTCCCCGCCGCGTTCGCGCTCGGCCTGCTCAGCTTCGCCCAGCTCCTCGTCGTCTCCGTCGTCGTCGCCGCCGCCAAAATCGCCTTCGGCGCGGCCGGCGGGGCGTACCTGAAGGCGCTCCTGCCGCCTGAGGACCTGCTCGTCGCGAACAGCCGCTTCGAGGCCACGACGTGGTCCGCGATCGTGGTCGGACCGCCGCTCGGCGGGGCCGCGATCGGCGTCTTCGGCCCGGTGACGACGGTGATCGCCGACGCGGTCAGCTACCTGCTGTCGGCGCTGGGCATCCACGCCATCGGCGGAAGCGAGCCGCGCCCCACACGCGCCGGCGCCCCGGGCCCGCGCGCGGGCGACCTGCTCGAAGGGTGGCGCGGCATCCTGGCCCACCCGACGCTGCGCAGGTTCTTCTTCAACACGATCCTGGTCAACGGCCTGATCATGGCGACCGAGCCGCTGCTCGCCGTGCTCCTGCTCGGCCGGCTCGGGTTCGCCCCCTGGCAGTACGGCCTCGCGTTCGCGGTCCCCTGCGTCGGCGGCCTCATCGGGGCGCGGCTGGCGCACCGGCTCGTGGCCAGGTTCGGCCGGCACGAGGTGATGCTCACCGTCGGGGCCCTGCGCGCGTGCTGGCCCATCGGGCTGGCGTTCGTCCAGCCCGGCGTCCCCGGGATCGTGCTCGTCATCGCCGTCCAACTCGGCCTGGTGACGTGCTGCGGCGTCTTCAACCCGGTGCTGGCCACCTACCGGCTCGCCCACACCGACACGGGCCGGGTCGCCCGCACCCTGTCCGCGTGGTCGATCAGCGCCGGCGTCGCCATCGCGGCCCTGACCGCCATATGGGGCCTGCTCGCCGCCGTCACCAGCCTTCGCACCGCTATCGCGCTCGCCGGGGTCCTCCTCCTGGCCACCCCGTTCCTGCTCCCCCGCCGCGAGCACGCGCGCTCCGGTCACGGCGGACCAGGCTGAACGGTGAGCACCCGGCGCCCGCCCCCCGGGCTCGGCGGCGCGTGCGGTTCGTGGAGTCCCGCTGCGTGCCGGCGCTGCTCGGAGGTGGCCGGGGGCGGGTGGGAGTCAGGGACGGCGGGCGGCCCAGACGGTGCGCTCGGTGCGCATCGTCAGGTCGTCGCGGCGCGCGATGCCGTGAGGGCTGTCGGGGTCGAGGAGCCGGTCGAGCGCGGTGAGGTCCTCGCGGGAGAGTGTCTCGGCGACGACGCCGCGGACGCGCCGCAGGCCGCCGAGTGCGTAACGGCCGATCGCCTCGCTGCGTGAGCCCTCGATGCTCAAGGTGATGGTGCGTTCACCCTCGACGGTGAATCCGGCGCCGGTGAGCATCGGGCCCCAGTCGGCGCCGCGGTGGGGCATGTGCCCGGCCCGCATGCGGTCGGCCGCGGCGTGGGCGCGTTCTTCCAGGCCGGGCCGGTCCTCGGGAGCGCTGGGGGGCAGGAAGCGGGGGAAGCCCGCCAGTTCGACGACGGCGAACAGTCCGCCGGGGGTGAGCAGGTCGTGGACGGTGCGCAGTACGCGGGCGGGGTGGGCCATGTGGTGCATCGAGGCCGACGCCCACACCAGGTCCGGTGATCCGAGGTCGGGCCACCCGCCCGCGTCGAGGTCGGCCAGCACGGTGCGCACGCGCTCCTGCGTGCCACGGGCGCACGCCTTCTCGCGCAGACGCTGAAGGTGTTCGGCGGAAGTGTCGACGGCGGTGACGTGCGCGTCGGGGAAGCGGTCGAGCAGGGCGAAGGTCCCCGCCCCGGTGCCGCAGCCCAGATCCACGATCTGGCGGGGGGCGGTACGCAGCGGGAGCCATGCGGTGATGGAGGCCGTGTGCTCGGAGAGGACCTCGGCGTCCAGGTCGAGGATCTCCACCTGCCCGCCGGTTCCGTGCTGGTGGTGTCCGTGCGAGGCGTCGTGGTGAGAGGTGTGCGGGTGTGCTTGGGTCATGCCTTGACGATAGGGCGGGTATGCGCCTGAGGCATGCACTCTCCCGACTTGCGCAAGACGATGGCCGGGTCTGCTGCCTGGCGCGCAAGGTGCGCATGTGCCGCCGTGCGGGCCGCGCCGTCATTCGGGAGCGTCGTCGCGCTCGGAGCCCTCGTTCCGGTGGCCGCGGCGGGCGTCGCGGTCGAAGATGCCCAGAATCTCGCAGGGCCCGCCTTCGGCGCCGATGGCGTGCGGCATCATCGTGGGGAACTCGGCGGCCTGGTTGGTCTCGACGCGGAAGCGGCGGTGGCCGAGCATCAGGATCGCGGTGCCCGACAGGACGACGAGCCATTCGCGCCCCGGGTGAGCGCGCATGCGCGCCGGGTTCTCGGGCGGTGGTTCGGTCATGCGCTGGCGCACGACGCTCATGCCGGGGTCGCCCTTGACGGACCAGCGCATCCGGCCGTGGGCGCCGTCGATCATCGGGCTGGTGACGACGTCGTCGGCTGCGGTCTCGACGAGCTGGTCGAGGGTGGTGTCCAGAGCGCGGGCGAGGATGACGAGCTGGTCCAGCGCGAGGCGGCGCCGGCCGCTCTCGATGCGGCTGAGCGAGGACTGGCTGAGGTTCGTGCGGGTGGCCAGCTCCTCCAGCGACCAGCCCTGAGCCACCCGCAGAGCGCGGATGCGTTTGCGTACGAGGCTGTCCAGCTCTCCATCTTCTTGCGTCATAGGCAACATCCTATGCCCTGCGTGCAATAAGGGCTTAGCGTCCTTGCAGTGATTTCGCCTGCCTTTCGCACCCCCCCTTCTGAGAGGAAACGATGACTATGAACCAGCCTGCCCTGGGGGCGGCCGGACACGCGGGAGGCGAGGGCGGCCCGGATGCGCGTCAGCTGCGTACGATCCTGGTCGCCGTCTCGATCGCCCTGATGGCCGTCATCGCGTCGGTGTCCGGGCTGAACGTCGCGCAGACCCACATGGCCGTCGAGTTCGGCGCCTCGCAGAGCACGATCCTGTGGATCATCAACATCTACACCCTCGCCCTGGCCGCGCTGCTGCTCCCGCTCGGCGCGATCGGTGACCGCCTGGGCCGCAAGCCCATGCTGGTCACCGGGCTCGGGGTCTTCGGCGCCGCGAACGTCGTGGCGGGCCTGGCCCCGACGGCGGAGGTCATGCTCGGCGCGCGCGTGGCCGGCGGTGTCGGCGCGGCGATGATCATGCCGATCACCCTGGCCGTCATCACCTCCACCTTCCCCGAGGAGCGGCGCGGCAAGGCGATCGGCGTGTGGACCGGCGTCGCCGGGGGCGGCGGCATCCTGGGCATGTTCCTCTCCGCGCTCCTCGTCGACGTCGCCGACTGGCGCTGGCTGTTCGCCCTGCCGGTGGCCCTGGTGGTGGTTGCCGCGGCCATGACGCTGAGGTCGGTTCCCGACTCCCGTGAGAAGCCGGCCCATCGCTTCGACACCGCCGGCGCGCTGGTCTCCACGGTCGCCGTGGTCGGCCTCGTCTTCGTCCTGCAGGAAGGCCCCGAACGCGGCTGGACCGCCCCCGCCACCCTGGTCGGCCTCGCCGTCGGTCTCATCGCCGGCATCGGCTTCGTGGCCTGGCAGTCGCACCGCCGCGACGCCGCACTGCTGGACGTGCGACTGTTCCGTGAGCGCGGCCTGGCCGCGGGGTCGATCACGTTGCTGGTCGTCTTCGGCGTGCAGGCGGGTATCGCCGTGGTCCTCTTCCCCTTCTTCCAGGTCGTCCTGGGCTGGTCGGGTCTGCTGTCCACGGTCGCGATGATGCCCATGGCCGTCATGATGATGGCGGCCTCCGGCCTGGCCCCCGTCCTCGCCGCCCGCATCGGTGCCCGCTCGACGACGGCCACCGGCGTCGCGCTGGCCGGCGTCGGCCTGGCGCTCATGGCCCTGTTCGTCTCCGTCGACGGCGGATACCTTTCCATCCTGCCCGGCCTGCTCGCCATGGGCCTCGGCATGGGCCTGTCGATGACGCCGTCCACCGAGGCCGTCACCGCCTCCCTGCCGCGCGAGAAGCAGGGCGTCGCCTCCGCGCTCAACGACGTCACCCGCGAGTTCGGCACCGCGCTCGGCGTCGCCCTGCTCGGCGCGCTCGTGTCCGCCGGCTACCGCGGCGCCATCGCCGACAGGCTCGACGGCGTTCCTCGGGTCGCCGCCGACATCGCGCGCGAAGGCGTCGCCAACGCCGCCGAGGTGGCGCCCAGCGCCGGCTCGCACGCACGCGACCTGCTGCGTGCCGCCCAGCAGTCCTTCGTCGACGGCTGGCAGGAGGCCATGTGGGCGGGCGTCGCCGTCATGGGCGCGCTCTTCCTCTACATCGCCCTCCGGGGCCCGAAGAACACGGCCCCCGCCGTCGAGGACGAGACAGAGGCCACCGAGGCCGTCGCCGCCGGCTCACCACGCGGGAACTGAGCGCACGGCAAGCCCAACCGCTCGTGCTCCGGCGGGGTGCCCGGCACCGTGCTCGCGGCGCCGTACACCCCGCCCAGGCGAGTCCTTTCCGGTGTCGTGCACCCCGCCCAGGCCGGTCCTCTCCGTTGCCGGACGCTCCGCCACTCCCCCCTCTCCGGTGCCGCCACCCTGGTGTTCGCGCCTTCTCCGGCTGCGCTACAGTCCTCCATTATGAAAACCGTTCCCATTTTCGTTATGGGCTCCCTCCTACTCGCGCTCACCGCCTGCGCGGACGCGGACGCCCCGGCCGCCGGTGCGCGCGAGGCCGCGCCCGCCGTGACGGAGCTGACGAGTTGCGGGCTTCCCCTGAAGATCGCCTCGCCGCCGCGCAGGGCGGTCTCCATGGAGCAGAACGCGACGGAGATCATGCTGGCGCTGGGGCTCGCCGGCCGCATGGCGGGCACGGCGTACCGCACCGATCCGGTGCTGCCCGAGCTCGAAGCCGACTACGGCCGGGTTCCCGTCCTGGCCGCCCAGTACCCCGGCCGAGAGGCCCTGCTGGCCACCGAGCCGGACTTCGTCTACTCGATGCGCGCCTCCGCCTACGCGCCGGACGCGGGGGGCGCCCGGCAGGAGCTGGCCGAGCTCGGGATCCCGGCCTACCTGTCCTCCAACGACTGCGAGGACCCCGGGCTGATCCCCTCCGCCGTCACGTTCGACGCCATCTTCGGCGAGGTCGTCGACATCGCGAAGATCTTCGGCATCCCCGAGCGCGGCGAGAGCGTGGTCGCCGGTCTGCGTGAGCGGCTCCAGGCGGCCAAGGACGTCTCCGGTGCGAGCGCGGGCTCGAAGCTGATGTGGTACTACTCCGGCACGAAGACCCCGGCCGTCGCGGGCCGTGGCGGACTGCCCGACACCATCACCACGTTCCTCGGCGCGGACAACGCCTTCTCCGACATCCCCCGGCAGTGGTCCGAGGGCAGCTGGGAGAAGATCGCCGAGCGCGACCCCGACGTGATCGTGCTGGCCGACCTCACCCGTGGCGGTGACGGCGACAGCGCCGCGGACAAGATGAGCTTCCTGCGCTCCGACCCCGTCGCCTCCCGGCTCACGGCGGTCAGGGAGAACCGCTTCATCGTCGTGCCCGGGTCGGCCATGGACCCCTCGATCAGAAGCGTCGGCGCCGTCGAACAGGTCGGCGCGGGCATGCGTGACCTGCGCCGCTGACCTCGGCCCGCCACCCGACCCCCTCTCCGGAGAACCACGATGACCCCTCCCTCCACCGCCCCGATGACCCCACGCGACCTGTTCTCCCGCTGGGAGGACCAGCAGGCCGCCTACGTGGCCCACCGCGAGAACCGCTTCCAGGTGATGCTCGACGTGCTCGGCCTGCACCGCCCCGATGACCCCACCGTGCTCGACCTGGCCTGCGGGCCCGGCTCGATCACCGATCGCGTCCTCAGCCGCTTCCCGCGGGCGCGTGCCGTGGCCGTCGACCACGACCCGGTCCTGGCAGAGCTCGCGCGCTCGGTCCTGGAGTCCTACGAGGGCCGCGCGCGTGTGGTCGAAGCCGACCTGGCGCACGCGGGCTGGTCGTCCGCGCTGCCCGCGTGGAGCTTCGACGCGGTGCTGACCTCCACGGCCCTGCACTGGCTGTCCCCCGGGCAGCTGCTCGCGGTGTACACCGAGCTGGCGCGGCTGCTGCCGCCGGGCTCGGTGCTCCTCAACGCCGACCACCTGCGCTTCGGAGACGGGCAGCCGGCGCTACGGCGGATGTCGGCCGAGCACGACACCGCCGTGCGGAAGGCGGCCTTCGCCGGCGGCGCCGCCACGTGGGAGCAGTGGTGGGCCCTGGCCGCCGAGCACCCCCGGCTCGCTCCGCTGACGCTCGAACGGGAGCGGCGCTTCGCCGACCGGCCGCCGCAGCCTCCGGCACCGCTGGAGTTCCACCTCGCGGCGCTGCGCACCGCGGGCTTCACCGAGGTGGGAACCGTCTGGCAGTACCTGGACGACCACGTCGTCTTCGCCCGCCGATGACCGCTGACGACTTGCCGCGCGCCGCCGCGGGGGCCGTGCCCGCCGGTCCGCGGGCGCCCGCGACCGCTTCACCGGCCGTGCGGCGACGCTCGCTCACGATGCTCGGCGCGGGGCTGGTGCTGCTGCCCCTGTCGGTGGCGGTCGCGGTGACCGTCGGGGCGGCGGGCCTGTCGGTGGGCGAGGTGTTCGTGACCGTCGCCGCGCACCTGGGCCTCCCGGTGGACCCGCTGAGCCCGCTGCGGGACGCGATCGTGTGGGAGCTGCGCCTGCCGCGGGTGCTGCTGGCGGCGCTGGTCGGGGGCGGCCTGGCCGTCTGCGGGGCGGTCCTGCAGGCGCTCACCCGCAACCCGCTGGCCGACCCCTACCTGCTGGGCATCTCCTCCGGGGCGTCCACCGGGGCGGTGGCCGTCCTGATCCTCGGCCTGGGCTCGGGAGCGGCGGCCGCGCTGACGGCGGGCGCCTTCGCCGGCAGCATCGCGGCCTTCTGCTGCGTGCTCGCGCTCATCGGCGCGGCACCGGGCGGCTCCCTGCGGGTCGTGCTGGCCGGAGTGGCGGTCTCCCAGCTGTTCAGCGCGCTGACCAGCCTGGTCGTCATCTGGGCCGGTGACGCGCAGAGCACGCGCGGCGTGACGTTCTGGCTGCTGGGCTCCCTCGCCTCGGCGAGCTGGAGCGCCGCCGCCCTCTGCGCGGCGGCGACGGGAGCCGGGCTGGCGCTGTGCTGGGCCGCCTCACCCGCCCTGGACGCCTTCGCCTTCGGGCGCGAGGCCGCCGCCTCGCTCGGCGTCGCTCCGGGCAGGACGCAGCTCGTCCTGCTCGTCACCACCGCGCTGGCCACGGCGGTCCTCGTCGCGGCGAGCGGCGCCATCGGGTTCGTGGGCCTGGTCGTCCCGCACGCCGTCCGCTTCCTGGCGGGCACCCGCCACCGCGTGCTGCTGCCGGCCGCCGCGCTGTACGGAGCGATCTTCCTGCTGTGGGCCGACACCGCCGCGCGCACGCTGTTCTCCCCGCGCGAGGTACCCGTCGGGGTGCTCACCGCCCTGATCGGCGTCCCGGCGTTCGCGGTCCTCATGCGCGGAAGGAGCACCGGGTCATGAGCCTGGCCACCCGTGACGTCGCCTGGAGCGCCGACGGCGTCCCCATCGTCGACGGAGTCACGATCAGCGTGCCCAAGGGGCGTTTCACGGGCCTGATCGGTCCCAACGGCTCCGGCAAGTCGACGCTGCTGCGCCTGCTGGCCGGGCTGCTGCGCCCCCGGGCCGGGACGGTGCTGCTTGACGGGCGCCGGCTCGGCGGGCTGCCCCGGCGCGAGGTCGCCCGCCGCCTGGCCGTGGTGGCCCAGGAGTCCTCCACCGACATCGACATGACCGTCGCGGACGTCGTGGCCCTCGGCCGGATCCCCCACCGGTCGCCGCTCGCCCTCATGGGCCGTGACGACCTTCGCGACGCGCGGGAGACCGAGGAGGCCCTGGAGCGATGCGGGCTGGCGGGCTGGGGCGAGCGCCGCTGGTCGACGCTGTCGGGCGGGGAGCGGCGGCGCGTCGGCATCGCCCGCGCGCTGGCCCAGCGGCCCGCCGAGCTCCTGCTGGACGAGCCGACCAACCATCTCGACATCCACCACCAGCTCGACCTGCTGCGGATGCTGGCGCGCGCGCCGGTCACCGTCGTCGCCGCGCTGCACGACCTGAACCTCGCGGCCCGGTACTGCGACCACCTCCTCCTGCTGGAGGCCGGGCGCGTGGTCGCCTCGGGCCCGCCCGCCGAGGTGCTGACCGCGCGATGGATCGAGCGGGTCTACCGCGTGCGGGTGGCGGTGAGCGCGGCCCCGGACGGCCGCCCTCACCTGTGGTACTCCCCGCTGGACGAGACGGCCTCCCCGGGTTGACCGATGCCCGGGCCGGGAAGCCCGGGCGGGCGGGGCGGGCCTCCTTATGGATTCCCGAGCCGCTGCCCGACCGTTCCGAGCGGCTCGACGGGCTGACGCACGGGCGCCCACGCGCCGTCCGCGGCGCGGCTCTCGCTCGGCCGGCGCGACGACGACGCCGCGCTGTTCTGGGCGTACCTCGTCGCCGCGCCGCGGACCGCGGCGACCTGGAGGCGGCGCACGGGGCGTACGCCGAGTGCCTGGAAGGCGTGCGGTGCCCGCCCGCCTACCGCGGCGTCATCGTCTGACCGGCCGGCGCGCGGCCGGGATCCCGGTGCCCCCAGGTCGAGGGCATCGGGATCCGTCTTGCAGAATTCTCCGGGGGCCTGTCGATTCGGCCGCTTCCCGTACGACGTCATGTTGTGCGGCGACCCCGCCGCGCGATCGGAACGACAGACCCGGAGCCGACCATGAAATACATGCTGCTGATCAACGCCGGCGCGATCGACGACAACGGCGGCGCCTCCGAGTGCACCGTCGAGGACTGGACGGCCTACGACAAGGAGATGCGGGACGCCGGCATCTACGTCTCCGGCGAGTCGCTGGCCGACCTGGTCACCGCCACGACGGTGCGGGTGGGGCAGGACGGCCGGCGCACCGTCACCGACGGGCCGTTCGCCGAGACCCGCGAGGTCCTCGGCGGCTTCTACGTCATCGACGTGCCGAACCTGGACGTCGCGCTCGACTGGGCCGCCCGCAACCCCGGCGCGCGCGGCAGCGGCTCGGTCGTGGTGCGTCCGGTCGCCGACTTCGGGGCCTGACGGTGCGCGACGAGGGAGCCGCCGGGCCGGGCACGCCCGGTGAATCGCCCGCCCAGTCCGTGGAGTCGGTGTTCCGCGAGGAGCGCGGCCGGCTGCTCGCCTCCCTCGTCCGCCGTTTCGGCGATCTCGACCTGGCCGAGGAGGTCACCTCCGAGGCCATCGAGGCGGCTCTGGTGCAGTGGCCGGTCGAGGGCGTCCCGGCCAGGCCGGGCGGCTGGCTGCTGACCACGGCGCGGCGCCGGGCCGTCGACCGCCTGCGGCGCGACCAGGCCTACGCCGCCCGCCTCGCCATCCTGCAGGTGGAGGCCGACCGGGCCGAGCCGGCCCCGCCCGCGGACGCCGACGGCGACCTCCCCGACGAGCGGCTGCAGATGTTCTTCACCTGCGCCCACCCGGCTCTCGCGGCCGAGGACCGCGGGGCGCTGACCCTGCGCTGCCTGGCCGGTCTGGCGACGCCCGAGGTGGCGCGGGCCTTCCTCGTGCCACCCGCGACGATGGCCCAGCGGATCGTGCGGGCGAAGCGGAAGATCCGCGAGGCTCGCATCCCGTTCCGCGTGCCCGGCGCCGACGAGTTGCCCGAGCGCCTGCCCGGGGTGCTCCAGGTCATCTATTCGATCTTCACCGAGGGGTACGCGGCCAGCTCGGGCCCGCGGTTGCAGCGGCTCGACCTCGCGGAGGAGGCCATCCGGCTGGCGCGCATCCTGCGCCGGCTGCTGCCCGCCGAGAGGGAGGTCGCCGGGCTGCTCGGGTTGATGCTGCTGGTCCACGCGCGACGCGACGCCCGGACCGGCCCGGACGGCGAGATCGTGCTGCTGGACGCGCAGGACCGCGGCCGCTGGGACCGCGCGATGATCGAGGAGGGCCGTGGCCTGGTGGTCGCCGCGCTGACCGGCGGCCCGGCCGGCCCGTACGGGGTGCAGGCGGCCATCGCCGCCCTGCACGACGAGGCCGCCGACCTCGCGTCCACCGACTGGCCGCAGGTCGTGGCGCTCTACGACGTGCTGCTCGCGCTCACCCCCTCCCCCGTCGTCGCGCTGAACCGCGCGGTGGCGACGGCGATGCGCGACGGCCCCGAGGCCGGGCTCGCGCTGCTCGACGAACTGGCCGGCGAGCCGCAGCTGCGCGGTCACCACCCCTACCCGGCCGCCCGGGGCGACCTGCTGCGGCGCCTGGGCCGGCTGCCGGAGGCCGCGGTGGCCTACCGGGAGGCGCTCGGCCTGGCCGGCACCGAACCCGAACGGGCCCACCTGCGGGCCAAGTTGAGTGCTTTGAAGGTTCATCCTCGCGAAAGCCGGAAAATGCCGCGAAAGTCTGCATCGGAGGGTCAACGATGAAGTCGGAGGCATGACGGTCCCGATCCGGGACGCCGCCGGCCCCTTCACGGGTGGCGCCCTCACCGCGCTCCCGTCCCCCGCCACCCGCCTGCTCGGCCCCGGCGAGCCGACGCACGGCGTCGAAGCCTTCCCCGAGCTGCGCGACGAGCTCTTCCGCCACCTCGTCGAACACGAGGGCTTCCGCTCGATCGCCATCGAGAGCGATGCCTGGCGGCCCTGGTCGCCGACGCCTACGTCACCGACGGCGCCGGCACCCTCGACGACGCGATGAGCCACGGCTTCAGCCACGGCTTCGGCGCCTCACCCGCCAGTCGTCATCGACCCCGGCCGCCTCGCCGAAGCGCTCGACCGGAAGCCGGCTCCCCGCGTCCCGGCCGGCCACACGTACTTCCCGCTCCACCCGTCCACCACCGACCGGATCGACGCCATCGTGTTCGTCAAAAAGATCCCGGCCGCGTGAGGCGGCGGTCGGAACGGCGGATCGCCCACACCACGGCGAGCAGGGCGAGCGCCGTCAGCGGATAGCCCATGGCGATCTTCGCGACCGCGAGCCAGCCGGTCTGGTCCTCCTGGTAGAGCCAGTTCTGCACCACGTACCGCGCGGCGAACACCGCAGCCAGCACGGCCGTGGCCACGTCGTACCCGAAGCGGGACGGCCCGTCCTTCGTCCAGTGCATCGGCGCGCGGTTCAGCACGCTCCAGGCCACCCCGGCGAGCGGCCTGCGGATCAGGATCGAGAGTGTCAGCACGACGAAGCAGGCCAGGCTCCCCCAGATGCCGAACAGGAAGAACCCGCTCGCCGAACCGGAGCGGTAGGCGATGAACGAGGCGATGGCGATCCCGATGAAACCGGACACCGCGGGCTGGAGCGGCTCCTCGCGTACCGCCCGCAGCACGATGAACGCGATCGCGGCGCCCACCGCGCACCCGATGCCGCCCAGCAGCCCGAACATCGAGTTGCCGACGACGAACACCATGACCGGGAAGGAGGAGTGGAAGAGCCCGGCCAGGCCGCCCGTCTGCTCCCACGGCGTGGGCGTCCTGTGCCTGTCCGGCTCTGTGGACTCCCCGGAGGACACGGCGGGCGCCCCGGTGGCGCACTCGGAAGGGCGCCCGGCGGGCGACGGGCCGGTCACGACAGGTCCGTGCTGGGAATCCAGCTTCCGTGGAAGCCCAGCGGAACCCGCACCGGCAGGTGGACGGCGGCGACCGGGGCGCCGGTGAAGTCCTGGGCCGCCAGGATCACCAGGTCGGTCGCGCCACGGACGGGGTCGTGCACGAAGGCCATCACGTAACCGTCGTCCTCCGCCGCGCCGGCCGCCGACGGCACGAACACCGCCTCGCCGACCGCGGCGTCACGGCCGAACGCGTGTGTCTCCACGGTGCCGCGCACGAGATCGTGCTTGAGCAGCACGTCGCCGAAGGCGTCGTCGTCCAGCTCCTCCAGATCTTCCGCGCCGGACGGCGGGGCCGCGCTCACGGCGGTGTACCCGTACCGGTGCGGCGCGCTCACCACACGCTCGTCCACCCGTGGGAACTCCTGGGCGCGGTCGTGCAGCCGCTGTCCGTCGACCTCGCCTCCGATGAGGTCGACGGTGAACCGGTCGAGCGTGGGGGTGGCGGGCCCCTCGAACCTCGCCATGTCGAACGCCTGGGGGTAGCGGACCACGTCGAGCACGACTTGGTCGCCGTCGTCGTAGGCGTTGAGGGTGTGGTAGATCCAGCAGGGCTCGATGTCGAGCCAGCGCACCGCGGTGCCGTCGCGCGGCAGCAGTCCGAGGCGGGCCCCGTGCGCCTCGTCCCACGCGTACGGGACCGCCGCCCCGCTCATGGCGGCGTCCATGTCGGCGATGACCGGCAGGTCGTACAGGATCACGTACTTCCCGGTGAGCGCGAAGTCGTGCATCATCGGCCCGCCGGTGACCGGGATCTCCCGCACCGAGGACACCAGGCCGTCCGCGCCGACGACCACGTGCTCGACGGCGTCGGGCCGTCCCCAGCGGTACGTGACGGCGTGCAGATCTCCGGTGCGCGGGTCGAGCTTGGTGTGCGCCGCGTAGCCGGCGGGCAGGGTGCCGCCGAAGTCGTGCGGGCCGGTCGTCTCCAGCTCGTCGGTGAGTTCGTACGGCCGTGGCCCGGACTCCACCAGCGCCAGCGTCCGGCCGGCGTGGCCGATCACGTGGGTGTTGGCCGCGAAGTCCATCCCCTCGAAGACCGGGCCCGGCCGTGGCCGCTCCCCGAGCGCCTGGGACACCGTGGCGGAGCGAACCCAGCGGTTGCGGTACCACTCGGCCCGCCCGTCCCGCAGGCGGACCCCGTGCACCATCCCGGTGCCGAGGAAGAGGGCCGCGGCGCCGGGGTCGTCGAGTCCCAGCGCGTTCGGCCCGTTGCGCAGGTAGCGCCCGTCCAGTTCGGCGGGGATGACGCCGGTGACCCGCAGGTCGTACGCGGTCACCTCCTCGGTGACCGGGGCGGAGGCGTTCGTGGGGGGCATGGCGGTCCTTCCTGGGTGGCGGCCGGCCGGGAGCACGTCGGCCGGATCCGTAAGCGTAACTAAGTTACGTAACGATGTTACGGCATAATGGCGAATCATGAGCCCGAAAACCGCCGATCCCGCCGTCCGCGCCCGACTCATCGAGTCCGCCGCGCGCGTCCTCGCCGAGGAGGGGCCGAACTCCCTGACCGCCCGGCGCCTCGCCGCCGAGGCGGGCACGTCCACGACGGCCGTCTACACCTTCTTCGGCGGCATGGACCAGGTGTGGCACGCGGTGCGGCGGGAGGGCTTCGCCCGGCTGGCCACCCACCTCGACGCCACGCCCGACCTGGCGGACCCGGTGGCGAACCTCGTCGCCGGCGGGGCCGCCTACCTCGCCAACGGGATGGCCAACCCGAACCTCTACCGGGCGATGTTCGATCGGCACGACGTGCCCGACATCGGGAACGACACCTTCGGGCGCCTGGTCGGCGCGGTCCGCCGATGCGTCGACGCCGGTCGGTTCCACCGGGTCGAGCCGTTGAGGTCGCTGGGCTGGGCCGTCCAGTCGTGGACGATGAGGCACGGCATGGTGAGCCTCGCCATCGCCGAGCTGATGCCCGCCGAGCACGTCCCGCTCCACTTCGCGGACATGTCGCGGTGCCTGTTCATCGGGTACGGCGACGACCCCGAGGCGGCCGAGCGTTCGGTGGACCTGGCGATGCGTGAGTGGCGGCCGGTCGATCCGGCGGGCGCGAGCTGAGCCGGGCGTCCCGCCCCCGGCGGCTACGGCGTCTGATCGGTGACCGGTCGGAGCCGGTCGAGCCGCCGCCGCTGGTCGCCGGTGAGCCGCAGGCTCGCCGCGGCGACGTTCTCCTCCAGGTGGCCGATCGTGCCGGTGCCGGGGATCGGCAGCACGACGGGCGAGCGGTCGAGCAGCCACGCGAGCGCGACCTGCGCCGCGGTGGCGCCGAGCTCGGAGGCCACGGCGGCGACCTCGCCCGTCGCCGTCGACACCGCGGGGTGGACGGGCCGCCAGGGCAGGAAGGCGATCCCGGCCGCGGCGCAGGCGTCCAGTACGGCCTCGTGCTCGCGGTCGAGCAGGTTGTAGCGGTTCTGCACGCTGGCGACGTCGATGAAGCGCCGTGCCCGCTCCAGCTCGTCGACGGTGACCTCGGACAGCCCGATGTGCCCGATCTTGCCGTCGACCTGCAGTTCGCGCAGCGTCCCCAACTGGTCGGCGAGCGGCACCTCCGGATCGACGCGATGCAGCTGCAGCAGCTCGATCCGGTCGACCCGGAGCCGGCGCAGACCCTGCTCGACCTGCTCGCGCAGGAAGCCGGGCCGTCCGCAGATCGCCGCGTCGCGCGGCGGGTCGGGTGGCGCCACCCCGACCTTCGTCGCGATGAGCAGGTCGTCCGGGTAGGGATGCAGCGCCTCGGCGAGCAACTGCTCGTTGGCGCCCCACCCGTACAGGTGCGCGGTGTCGATCAGGGTGACGCCCAGCTCGACGGCGCGTCGCGCCACGGCGATCGAGCGCTCACGGGCCGGCCCGGGGTCGGTGGGCAGTTGCATGGCCCCGAACCCGAGGCGCCGCACGCTCCGCTCGCCGCCGATGTCGAACGTGCTCACTGTCATGTAGCGGTTTCGCCTCTCCTTCGAGGCTGATCACGATAACCCGGACCGCGGTTCCACGGCTCCTCCTCGACAGGTGAGATCGACGCAAGCCGGCTCGGCATCCCCGACGACGCACCGCTGGGCCCGCTCGGGGCGCTAACCGGTTTCCTTCGCGATCGCCTCGCGCACGGCCGGGACGATCTCCCCGGCCCAGCGGCCGAGGAAGCCGGGGTCCGGCGCGCCCTGGTCGGCCGAGAAGAGCATGAAGCCGCCCGCGCCGTGCTCCAGCACGGCCCCGGTGAGCTCCTCGGCCCACTGGGCCGCGGAGCCGCCGGTCCAGCGGCCGTCGCGGTCGCGCGTGGCCGGCAGCGGCCGGTCGGTGATGCGCCCGGGGAGATTGAAGACGGTACGGATCTCGCGTGGATCGCGGCCCACGGCCGCCGCCGCCTCGTCGACGACCGGCCGCGACGTGCGGTAGCGGTCGCTGAGCCAGTCGGCCGCGTGGCCGGGGATCCAGCCGTCGGCCACCCGGCCGGTGGCGGCCAGGGATCTCGGGCCGACCGATCCGGTCCACACGGGAGGCGCCTCCACCGGAGCCGGCTCGATCTGGTCGACCCGGTAGTGGCGACCCCGGAAGGTGACCGGCGGACCGCCGCCCGACAGCAGCTTGACCAGGGTGATCGCCTCCTCGAAGGCGTCCACGGCATCGCCGGGCGACAGCCGCGGCACCCCCATATCGCAGATGCGATCCCAGATCCCGCCCGCGCCCATGCCGAGCACGACGCGGCCGCCGGAGAGCGCCGAGAGCGACGTCACCATGCGCGCCAGCATGGGAGCGGGCCTGGTCGGCAGGTTGGTGACGTTGGCGAGGCCCGAGATGTGCCGGGTGCGCCCGAGCAGGAAGCCGAGCGAGGCGTACGCGTCCAGGCGCCCGCCGATGTACGGGTGGTCCGACAGCGAGAAGACGTCGAGCCCGTCGCGGTCGGCCTGCTCGGTCATGCGCAGCAGGTCGGCCACCTCGCCGACGCCGGAATGCGCGCCGAAGCCGAAGACGACCTCAGGTACGGCCAAGGTCCCGCCCTTCGTCCGGGTGCCGCCCACCGGCCTTCACGGCCCGCGGACAGCCAGTTCGTACTACGAACCATATTAGTTCGTGACACGAACAGCAATGCCCCGCGGACGGGACGCTGCGGCGCGGTTTCAGTGCTCCCGGGCGGCGGGGGCTCCCTCGTCCGGTTCCAGGAAGACCACCGGAACCTTGTTGTCGAGCACGACGCGACCGAGCAGGCCGGCGAGCACGTCGCGGTCGGCGGGGCCCAGACCCGCCGCCAGCCTCTCGACCCGCCGGCAGGTCTCGGCGTAGAACTCCGCCGCCAGCCTGCCGCCTCGTGGGGTGAGCCCGACCCGCACCGCGCGCGTGTCGCGCGGGTCGGATTCGCGGCGTACCAGGCCGTGGCGCTCGGTGCGGTCGACCAGGCCGGTGAGGCTCGACTTGGCCAGCCCCAGCGTCGCGCCCAGCTCCCCCATGCCGTACGGCCGCGCCATCAGCACGCACAGCAGCTGCCCCTGCTGGGAGGTGAGGCCGTGCTCCCTGGCCGACTCGGCGTACACGGCGTTCACCAGGAACGTGGACCGCACCAGCGCGGCCACGACCCCGATGCGGCCGTCGTCCTGCTTGTCCACGCGGCCAGGCTAACACCCGGGCGCCCCTGACGATTCGTGCGGCGAACTATCCCGCGCCGCGCACGGAAGGCCGCGCGGGGCCGGCCGGGAAGGCCGTGAACCGCCCACGGCCCGGTGGTGCCCCATGAGAGGAACCGGCAACGGCCCTTCCGGCATGGTCGGCGCTGTATTTCGCCCGCCTTTTACGTCACATCTCCTACAACTCCTGCAACATGAGGTAAATGAGGATTTGACGAGTCGACGCCTTGAGAGGCACCCGGAGGCTTCGGATGACACGCGCGCCGCATCCCCTTCTCCGGAGACCTGGAGCGCGCCCCATAACCAGTTGTTAGCGCAAACACTTTTCCGGGAATTCGCCGCCCCGGCCGGGACCGGACCGGCGGGCGCACGGGGGCGGGGATCGGCGGACGGAACGGCCGGGGACGCCGCGCGGGGCGTCCCCGGCCCCTTCGAGGGACCGAGCAGCCGGTTGAGTAATATGCAGCGGTTCGCTGATCAGCGGCGTCTCTCGGGAAAGGCGGGCCGCTCATGCCCCACGGTGAGTACCTGCGCTACGTCGCCCTGGGCGACAGCCAGACGGAAGGGCTCGGCGACGGCGACGACGAAACCGGCCTGCGCGGCTGGGCCGACCGGCTCGCCGAGCAGCTCGCGGAGGCCAGCCCCGGCCTGCAGTACGCCAACCTGGCCGTGCGCGGCCGGCTCGCCGCCCGGATCCGCGCCGAACAGCTCGGCCCCGCCCTCGCGCTGCGCCCCGACCTGGCCACCGTCGTCGCCGGCGTCAACGACCTGCTCAGGCCCCGGTTCGACGCCGACGAGGTGGCGGGCCATCTGGAGGCGATGTTCGCCGCGCTCACCGCGCAGGGCGCCCTGGTGGCGACGCTCACCTTTCCCGACGTCTCCCGCATCACCCCGCTCGCCCGTCCGATCAGGTCGCGCGCCGTCGCGCTCAACGACCGCATCCGCGGGGCGGCGCTCCGCCACGGGGTCGTCGTCGCCGAGACGTCCCACTACGCGGTCGTCACCGACCCGAGGCTGTGGAGCGAGGACCGGCTCCACGCCAGCCCCATGGGGCACGAACGCATCGCGGCGGCCGTCGCCCACGCGCTCCAGCTGCCCGGCAGCGGCGACTCCTGGACCCATCCGCTGCCCTCGCCGGCGCTCACCGCCTCCGGGTGGCGCGCCGTCACCGCCGAGCTGCGCTGGGCCGGCGCCTTCCTGCGCCCCTGGATCGGCCGGCGGCTGCGTGGCACCTCCACCGGCGACGGCCGCACCGCCAAGCGCCCGCACCTGGTCGCCGTGCGGCCCCTCCCCAGGGGAGGCGAGGAGGTCCGGCTGGTGGACTCCTGATCCGGTCGCCGCGATAACCGGTCGCCCGGGATGGAAGCCGCTGGCAGGATCACGCCATGCCTACCTTCTCCGCGTATGACGGGACCGTCCTCGCCTACCACCTGTCGGGAGACGGGGCTCCGGTGATCTGCCTGCCGGGCGGCATGCAGGACTCGGTCTACCTCGGCGACCTCGGCGGCCTGTCGGCGCACCGGCGGCTGGTCATGGTGGACGTCCGGGGCACCGGCGGGTCGGCGACACCGCGGGACACCGCCTCCTACCGCTGCGACCGCCTGGCCGACGACGTCGAGGCGCTGCGCGAGCATCTCGGTCTCGAGCGGTTCGACCTGCTGACGCACTCCGCGGGCGCGAACATCGGGGCGCTGTACGTGGCCCGGCACCCCGACCGCGTCCGCAAGCTCGCGCTGATCACGCCGAGCACCCGGGCCGTCGGCCTCGACGTCACCGCGGAGGCGCGGCTGGACACCGCGCGGCTGCGCAAGGACGAACCCTGGTTCCCGGCCGCCTTCGCGGCCCTGGAGCAGATCGTCGCCGGCAACCCCACCGACGACGGCTGGAAGGCCATCGACCCGTTCTTCTACGGCCGATGGGACGCGGCGGCGCGTGCCCACCTGGCGGCCCAGGACGACCACCGGAACCAGGAGGCCATGGCCGTCTTCGGCGCGGAGGGCGCCTTCGACCCGGACGCCACCCGCGCGGCACTCGCCGCGTTCGACGCCCCCGTGATGCTGCTCGCCGGCGAGAGAGACGTGAACTCGGTTCCGAGCGTCATGGCGGAGTTCGCGGGCCTGTTCCCGAACGCCCGCCTCGTCGTCCAGCCCGACGCGGGCCACTACCCGTGGCTCGACGACGCCGACCGGTTCGTGTCGGCCACGGCGACGTTCCTGGGCTGACCACCCGATCCCGGCACTGTCCGCCCAGGTCATGGCTCTTTCTCACGTGCGCGCTGACGACGCCCGGGAAGACGAGACCGCTCTTTCCCGAAGTTCCGCCCTAGATTTCCCGGCGGGGTGAGGCCCCCGGCCCCGCGGTGCGGGGGTCGCCGGCGGCGGGAGGGCGTGGGGTACAGTCTCTGGTGTCCTGTCGTCTCCGATAGAGGTGGACGTTGCTCGTCTGAGGTTCGCGATCATCGCGCGGTACGGCATCGGCCGTAGCCCGTCACGTAGCAGCCGGCATTCGCCGCGCCGTGACCCGCGTGGACGCGACCTCGGTGCACGAGCCGTCCCCACCCTCAGGACGCCGCACCCCTTTCCGGCCCGGTCGCCGCGTGGTGTTCGCATACGAAGCCCCCATCCGCTCCGCGTGCGACTGCGAGAACCACCATGTCCGAATCCATCACCCCCGCCGCCTCCGTGACCTGCTCCGCCCTGTCCTTCCACTGGGCCGACGGCACGACCGTCTTCGACGGGCTCTCCGTCAGCATCGGCCGGGGGCGCACCGGCCTCGTCGGCGCCAACGGCTCAGGCAAGTCGACCCTGCTGCGGCTGCTGGCCGGACGGCTGCGCCCCGCCCAGGGGTCGGTGACCGTCGGCGGCACCCTGGCCTACCTTCCGCAGAACATCACCCTGGACACGGCGCTGCGCGTCGACCAGGCGCTCGGCGTCGCCGAGCGGCGCGCGGCGCTGCGTGCCATCGAGGCCGGGGACGTCGGCGAGCGGCACTTCGAGACCGTCGGCGACGACTGGGACATCGAAGAGCGCACCCTGGCCACGCTGGGGTCGCTCGGCCTCGGCGACGTCGAGCTCGATCGCACCGTGGGGCAGCTGTCCGGCGGCGAGACCGTCCTGCTGCGCCTGGCAGCGCTTTTGCTGGAGCGCCCCGACGTCCTGCTGCTCGACGAGCCGACCAACAACCTCGACCTGTTCGCGCGCCGCCGGCTGTACGAGGCCGTCGACTCCTGGCGCTCGGGCGTGCTGGTCGTGGTCAGCCACGACCGCGACCTGCTTGAGCGCGTCGACCGCATCGCCGAGCTGCGAGCCGGGTCGGTGAGCTGGTACGGGGGTGGCTGGTCGGCCTACCAGGAGGCCGTGGCCACCCAGCAGGAGGCGGCCGGGCGGATGCTGCGGGCCGCCGAGGCCGACGTGCGCAGGCAGAAGCGCGAACTGGAGGAGACCCAGACCAAGGTGGCCCGCCGCGAGCGGCACAACAAGAAGATGGACACCCAGCGGCGGGCTCCGCGAATCGTCGCGGGCGAGCTCAAGCGGTCCTCGCAGGAGTCGGCGGGCAGACTGCGCGGCCTGCAGGAGGACCGTCTCAACGAGGCGCGGGAGCGGCGTGAGGAGGCCGCGGACGCGATACGGGACGACGCCGAGATCCGGGTGAGCCTGCCGCACACCGCCGTGCCCGCGCGCCGCGCCGTCCTGCGGCTGCACGAGCTGCGCCTGCCGTTCGGCAGGCTGCGGGAGGGCGAGCTGCACGTGAACGGGCCAGAACGCGTCGCGCTGGTCGGGCGCAACGGGGCCGGCAAGACCACGCTGCTGCGCACCCTCACCGGGGAGCTTGCGCCGCTGTCCGGCGAGGCCAGGACGTTCGTGCCGCTGCGGTTCCTGCCGCAGCGCCTGGACGTGCTGGACGACGAGCTGAGCGTGACGGCGAACGTGGCACGCATGGCCCCCGGGGTCACCGACCAGCACATCCGCTCCCAGCTCGCCCGGTTCCTGTTCAGGGGGGCGCGCGCCCAGCAGCCGGCGGGCACGCTCTCGGGCGGGGAACGCTTCCGGGCCGCCCTGGCGGCGACGATGCTCGCCGCGCCGGCCCCGCAGCTGCTGATGCTGGACGAGCCGACCAACAACCTCGACCTCGCCAGCGTGCGGCAGCTCACGAGCGCGCTCCACTCCTACGAGGGCGCGCTCGTGATCGCCAGCCACGACCTGCCCTTCCTGAAGGCCGCGGGCATCACCCGTTGGCTGCTCCTGGGGGAGGAGCTCCGGGAGACCACCGCCGACGAGGTCCGCGACCTGCTCGAAGCGCCGGAAGCCGGCTGAGGGCGCCGGCGGTCTTCCGCGCCGAAGCCGTTCCGGCCGCAAGACGACCATCCGAGCGGGGGCCGAAAACGCACCCGGGGAAATATTGCGCCCCGATTCCGAGGAAAGAGGGCACGATCCCGCAGATCCTCGGATACGGCGTGGGCGTGGCCCTGTCGGTGCCCGGCGGCCTGTTCGATCGGCCTGGGGGTGCTGCTCCTGGTGAAGGGCTTCCCCGCGGCCCGGAGCCGGGAGGTCGGGGAGCCGGCCCGCCGGTAGGGCGGGTCAGCCCGTCTCCTCGCCGCGCCGTGGGCCGAGGAGGCGCTCGATGTGGTGGTCGAGCAGGCTCCTGGCCGCCTCGGCGGAGCGGTGGCCGATGGCGATGTCCACGCCGAGGCTGGTGGCCACCGACCAGGAGATGTCGGCGTCCATCCGCTCGCCGCCCCGCAGGGGGCTTCCCCGCTCCGACCGGGCCGCGGTGATGAGGCCGGCGGTGAAGGCGAGCAGTTCGTCGTCCCCGGGGGCGAGCACCGGCGTCATCGCCGGGTCGGACATCGTGCGCCCCAGCACCGCCAGGGCGAACCGGGTGAGCCGCACGCTCTCGTCGTCGAGGGCGATCACCGCGTGCAGGCACTCGCGGAGCACGACCTCCGGGCTCGCCGCGCCGACCGCCCCGATCGACGCCTCGATCTTGGCGTTCAGCGCTCGCACCGCGCGGTCGAGCGCATCGCGGACCAGCTCGCGCATCGAGGGGTAGTAGTGCTGCACCTGCCCCATCGACACCCCCGCCTCGGCCGCGACCCTGCGCAGTGTCACGCCTTCGAGGCCGCTCTGGATCGCCAGCGCCCAGACGGCTTCGACCAGGCGCGCCCTGCGCTGCTCGTGATCGACGACCTTCGGCATGCTCTCCACCCTCCGCCGTCGCGGTGCGACCGCATTGCATCCGCCCTCGCATCCTAATACAATGCAAACGCATTGCATCCTTCGACGGGCGTCCGGTCATGGCCGGGCGCCCGTCCCAGGCCCGGGAGGGCGAACCCATGAAGTACGACATCCTGCGCATTCTCGGCGCGGTGCTGCTTGTCGTCGGCGGGCAGGGAGCGGTCCGCATCCTCATCGACCACGACAACGCCGGCCTGCTCGGCTGGCTGAACGGCGGGTTCGCGACCAACCTCGCCATCTACGTCGTCACCGTCGTCGCCGGCGTGCTCCTGGCGGGCTGGGCCGACGGCAAGGCCCGGGCGCTCGGACGGGGGACCGACCGGCGCTGAACTCCGACGGCCCGGCGTCGGCCCTCCCCCGCGCGCCGCCGCGCTCATCCACGGACTACCGATCCGCGGACAAGCGCGGCATGGACCCGCGTTCCGGCGCCTGTGAGCCTGGTACGGCCGCGAGAGCGCCGCTGACCAGGGAGGTCGCCATGAAAGACGTATCCGTACCCGATCTGACCGGAAAGCTCGCCGTCGTGACCGGGGCGAGCGACGGCATCGGCCTCGGCCTGGCCGTGCGCCTGGCACAGGCCGGCGCCGACCTCGTGCTTCCGGTCCGCGACCCCGTCAAGGGCCGCGCCGCCGTCGCCCGCGTCCGCTCGGCGGCTCCCGGCGCCACCGTGGGCCTCGGCGAGCTCGACCTCGCCTCGCTCGACTCCGTTGCGTCCTTCGCCGCCAAGCTCGGCGCCGAGGGACGGCCGGTCGACATCCTGGTCAACAACGCGGGCGTCATGTCGCCGGCCACCCGGCACACCACGGCCGACGGCCTGGAGCTGCAGTTCGGCACCAACCACATCGGCCACATGGCGCTGGTCGGCCACATCCTGCCGCTGCTGCGCGCCGGCCGGGCGCGGGTCACCACCATGTCGAGCAGCGCCGCCCGCACCGGCACGTTCGACTGGGACGACCTGCAGAGCGAGCGCCGGTACTCGCCGACGCGCTCGTACATGCGATCCAAGCTGGCCAACCTCGTGTTCGGCCTGGAGCTCGACCGGCGCAGCCGGGCGGGCGGCTGGGGCGTCGTCAGCAACGTGGCGCACCCCGGCACCACGTTGACCAACCTGTACGCGTCCGGCCCCAACCTGGGGCGCGAGCGCCCCTCGCCGCTGGAGTCGGTCATGAGGCGGTTCGCCCGCCTGGGCCTGTTCGTGCAGACCGTCGACCGCGGCCTGCTTCCCGCCCTGTACGCCGCCACCAGCCCGCTGGCCCTGGGCGGGCGCCTGTACGGCCCCGACGGCCTCGGCCAGTTCACCGGCGGCCCGGCCGAGCTGGCCGTCTACAAGGCGGCGCGGGACGAGGCCGTCGCGGCACGGCTGTGGCAGGTCTCCGAGCGGCTGGCCGGGGTCGAGTTCGGCGCCTGAGGCCGTCGAGGGAGACTCGTCTCATGGACCGCGCTCAGCTCGCCGACTTCCTGCGCACCCGGCGGGAGGCCCTGCAGCCCGAGGACGTCGGACTCCCCCGCGGGCCGCGCCGCCGCACCGGCGGCCTGCGCCGCGAGGAGGTGGCCGCGCTGTGCGGCATGTCGGCCGACTACTACAGCCGCATCGAGCAGCAGCGCGGGCCCAACCCGTCCGAGCAGATGCTCGCCGCGATCGCCCGCGGCCTGCACCTGACCCTCGACGAGCGCGACCACCTGTTCCGCCTCGCCGGCCACGCCACCCCGCGGCGGGTCCTGCGCGGCGACCACATCAACCCCGGGATGCTGCGCGTCCTGGACCGCCTGGAGGACACCCCCGCGCAGGTGATGAGCCACCTCGGCGAGACGCTCAAGCAGACCCGGCTCGCGGTCGCGCTGCTGGGCGACGAGAGCGTCTACACAGGGATGGCCCGCAGCGCGCACTACCGCTGGTTCACCGACCCGGCGGCACGCCTGATCCATCCCGAGGAGGACCACCCGACGCACACCCGCCTCATCGCGGCCCACCTCCACAACGCGTACACGCGTGACGGCAAGGGCTCGCGCGCGGCCGCGATGGTCGACGCGCTGCTCGCGGCCAGCCCGGAGTTCGCCGAGATCTGGCGCGAGCACCCCGTCATGGGCCCGTACTGCGGGCCCAAACGCATCCGCCACCCGCGCCTGGGCCTGCTCGACCTGCACTGCCAGACCCTCGTCGACCCCGACCAGTCCCAGACCCTGCTGGTCTACACGGCGATCCCGGGCACCGAGAGCCACGAGAAGCTCCAGCTCCTCGCGGTCATCGGCGACCAGCACCTCTGACGGCCCGCGCGCCCCGCGGCCTCGGCCAGGGCCCGGCCGAACCGCCGGCCGGCGGCAGCGCGCTCGTGCCGAGTCGTTCCCGTCCCCCATCCTGGCGCGCATCGTCAAGCATCTGACGGCGGCGGTCAACGGCTTCTCTTCCGCGGCTGCCGATGATGGGGGCACGGCTCACGACAGCGGAGCCGGCCAACCACCGCACACGCATGGAGGAGACATGATCTTGCGCGGTAGAACTCTCGGCACTGCCGCCGCGGCGGCGGCTCTCGGCATGCTGGCACTGGCCTCGCCGGCCAGCGCCGGCCCGGACCCGGAGTTCCAGGGAGCGCAGGTGGCGGCGGCGTGCTCGGGCTCCGCCTGCGACGGCAAGAACCCGTCGACCTACTGCGGCGGTGACGCGCGGACGGTCCAGAGCCTCAGGCTGGGAGGGCAGGCCCTGCTGGAGCTCCGTTACAGCCCGTCCTGCAGAGCGGCCTGGGCGCGTATCAGCAACGCCTCGTACGACATCTACAACAGCCCCTCCCCGCTGGCCCGCGTCGTCCGCAACAGCGACGGGCGCAGGTACACCTGCTACGTGCCCCAGGGCGGCACCAGCTGCTACACGGCCATGGTGAACGACGCCAACGTCACCTCCTACGCCTATGGCGAGTGGGACAGCGGCGTCACCACCTACACCGGCCGCACCGGCTCGTACCGGTAGCGCGGCCGGGCCGCCCCCGGTACGAGGAGCCAGGCACCGTACAGGTGAGTGAGATCGCCTGGTGAGCGTCGCGGAGATCGGCCAGCCGCCGGTGACTCCGGCTCGGGGGGCGACGGGAAACGTGTTGCCGGGGAGCCCGCGGGGTGCTGGACTTCTCCGGTGAACGGGGCGGCGCGGGGGGAATTCGAAGGGATGCTCGCTCGGGTTCGGGCTGATCCGGCCGTGGTGGGGGTGGTGCTCAGCGGGTCGCGGGCGCGGGACGGCATGGCGGTGCCGGGGTCCGACTACGACGTCTACCTGGTCACGGCCGACGGTGAGACGGTGGAGGAGGATCGCCGCGACGCTTCGCTGGATGTGGCGGCCATGCCTTTGGAGGAGTTCCGCGCGCACGCGCTTCCGGGGTCGGGGGCGGAGTGGAACCGGTACGCCTTCACCCACGCCCGCGTGCTCGAAGACCGGGCCGACGGGTTGATCGGCGAGCTGGTGTCGCGCAAGGGGGCCCTGTCGGCCGAAGAGGCGCGCCAGACGGCCGCGACCTCGCTGGACGCCTTCGTCAACGGCGTCTACCGCTGGCTGAAGAACGAGCGGAACGGGCGCGTGGCCGAGGCGCACCTGGACGCCGCGGAGAGCATCCCGCCCCTGCTGACCTGCGTATTCGCTCTTCACGGGCGAGTGCGCCCCTACAACGCCTATCTCGGCTGGGAGCTGCGCAACCACCCGCTCGGCCCGCCGTGGGGTCACGAGCGGGTGCTGCCGCTCCTGCGGGCGGTCCTGTCACACGCCGAACCCCGGACGGCGCGCCGGCTCTTCCTCGACCTGGAACCGCTCGCGCGCGCCGCCGGTCACGGCCCGGTGCTGGACGCCTGGGGCGACGACCTGCGACTCCTGCGGGGCTGACGAAGGCCGCGGGCTCACGGGCCGGTCTCGTCGCCGGGCGCGGCGTCGAGGTGGTGTTCGAGGGCGTCGAGATGGTCGCTCCACATGCGCCGATACGGGGTGAGCCAGGCGTCGAGGTCGAGCAGGGGGTCGGGCCGCAGCCGGTACCAGCGGCGCTGGGCGTCCTTGCGCACCTCGACCAGGCCCGCCTCGCGGAGCACCTTGAGGTGCTTGGAGACCGTCGGCTGCGTCAGCGCGAGCCCGTCGACCAGCTCGCCGGCCAGGCGCTCGCCGTCGCGCAGCAGGTCGAGGATCTCGCGCCGCTTAGGCTCCGCCAGCACCTCGAACACGGTTCTCACGTCAGCCGATCACGTTCTCGTAGTCGGCCCGCAGCCGCCCCCAGGCCGGCGGGTCGGCATTCCCTCCCCTGGTTTCCATCTCGGCAATATAGCCGGAAGGGCATGCAAGACGCAATCGGTTTCCGGATTTCGGCCTGACCGAATATCCGATATCGCTATGCCAGTAACACGAGTCCGATCTTCTGACCAGTGTGTTAGCGCCTAAACTTTCGACTGACCCGCCACGGCTATTGATGGTTTCCGATGTAACTTTTGCGCGAAAATGCAAATCTTCCGTTGACGTCCCTAATTGGCATCTTTACGATCCGGAAACATGGAGGAAACCCCCCGACATCCGGCGGAACGCGCCCTTCGCGTCGGCATCGTCCGCAGTGACGGCGCGTGGACGGAGGTGCGGACGGCGTGACGCTTCTGAGCATGCGGGGGATCGGCAAGAGCTTCCTCGGCGTTCCCGTGCTGTCCGGCATCGACCTGGACGCGACCGCCGGTGAGGTGCACGCCGTGGTCGGCGAGAACGGGGCGGGCAAGTCGACGCTGATGAAGATCCTCGCCGGCGTCCACGTACCCGACCGGGGCACGATCGAGATCGACGGCGCGCCGGTGGCGTTCGGGCACCCGCTGGACGCGCAGCGGGCCGGGGTGGCCATCATCTACCAGGAGTTCAACCTCCTGCCCGAGCGGACCGTCGCGGACAACGTCTTCCTCGGCCGCGAGCCGCGGCGGCGCGGCCTGGTCGACCGCGCGGCGATGGAGGAGGAGACCCGGCGGCTGCTCGGCGAGCTGGGCGAGAGCTCGTTCGGGCCGCGCGACCTGGTCCGCCGCCTCAGCGTCGCCCAGCGGCAGGTGGTGGAGATCGCCAAGGCGCTGTCCATCGACGCGCGCATCATCGTGATGGACGAGCCCACCGCCTCGCTCGCCGAACACGAGGTGGAACTGCTCTACGCGCTGGTGGGCCGGTTGCGGCGGCGCGGCATGGCCGTCCTGTACATCTCACACCGGCTGCGCGAGGTGTTCGACCTCGCCCAGCGTGTCACCGTGCTCAAGGACGGGGCCCGCGTCACCACCGTGCCCACCGCCGAGGTCGGCCCGGCCGAGCTGGTGCGTCTGATGGTCGGCCGCGAGCTGCACGACTACTTCCCGCCCCGCGCCGCCCCCGGCGACATCGGCGAGGTGAAGCTCAGCGTGCGCGGCGGGGGCAACCGCAAGCTGCGCGACATCGACCTGGAGCTGCGGGCCGGGGAGATCACCGGGCTGGCCGGCCTGCAGGGGTCGGGCCGCACCGAGCTGGCCAAGGCCCTGTTCGGCGCCGAGCCGTTCACCGTGGGCAGCATGACCCCGTACCGGCCCCGCTCGGTGCGGCAGGGCGTGGCCGCGGGCATCGGGCTGGTCACCGAGGACCGCAAGGGCGAAGGGCTGGCCCTGCGGCAGTCGGTGCGCGACAACGCCCTGCTGGTGACGCGGTCCAGGGCACGGCGCGGCCACGGCGCGGGCGTCAAGTCACTGCTGGAGGAGGTGCGGCTCTCACCGGCCGACCCCGAACGAGAGGTCCGCTACCTGTCCGGCGGCAACCAGCAGAAGGTCGTGCTGGCCAAGTGGATGACGGTCGCGCCGGCCGTCCTGCTGCTCGACGAGCCGACGCGAGGCGTCGACGTGGGCGCCAAGGCCGCCATCCACGACCTGATCCGCCGGCTGGCCAAGGACGGCATGTCCATCCTCATGATCTCCTCGGAGCTTCCAGAGCTGATCGGAATGAGCGACCGCGTGCTCGTCATGCGCGACGGCCGCATCGCCGGAGCGCTGCCCGGCGGCTCCTCGGAGGAGGCCATCATGAGCGTCGCCGCTGGTCAAGGGGCACCGGCATGAGCGGGCACGGCCCCCCGCCGGTGCCGACCGGCGAGCGTCGAGCCGACGGCGGCCCTCCGCCCGGAAGACGTGCCGGCCGGCCGGACGGCCCGCGGCGCACCCGTGCCGGACGGCCCGCGGCCGGCGTGCTGAAGGAGATCGACCCCACCAAGGCCGTCTACGTGGCCTTGGCCGCGACGCTCCTGGGCGGCTGGCTGCTCGTCGCGATCGACGGCGGCGACTTCCTGACGACGGAGACGATCGTCGGCATCCAGCAGCGCTCGGCCGCGCTGGGCATCGTCGCCGTCGGCCAGACGCTCGCCATCCTGGCCGGCTCGCTGGACCTGTCGGTCGCCTACCTGATCAGCCTGTCCTCGCTCGTCGCGGCCGAGGTCATGGCCGGACGGGACGGCGCGATCCTGCCCGCCGTCGGCGCCGTGCTCGCCGTCAGCGCCCTGGTGGGCCTGGTGAACGGGACGCTGATCACCCGCCTGCGGGTGCACGCGTTCATCGCCACGCTCGGCACGGCGCTGATCCTGCGGGGCGTCATCGACCACTTCTACGACGGCCCGGCCGGCAGCGTGCCCGTCTCCTTCCAGTCACTCGGCTACGACCGGATCGGCCCGGTGCCGGTCGCGGCGCTGCTGTGGGCCGCGGTCGCCGTCGCCGCGTGGGTCCTGCTGCGCCGCACCCGCACCGGCCACCGCATCTACGCGGTCGGCGGCGACCCGGAGGTCGCCAGGCTGTCGGGCGTGCGCACCGGCCGGGTGGTCGTGCTCACCCACGTGCTGTGCTCGGTCTGCGCGGGCATCGCCGGGCTGCTGCTGGCGGCCCGCCTGGGCGCGGGCGCGCCGACGGTGGGCACCGACGGGGGCTACGACCTGGAGTCGATCGCCGCGGTCGTGCTCGGCGGCACCGCCCTGGCCGGCGGCAGGGGCGGCGTGGCCGGAACCGTCGGCGGCGTGCTGCTGCTGGCCGTCCTGGACAGCGTGTTCAACCAGCTCGAAGTGAACTCCTTCTTCAAGGACGTGGTCAGGGGCGTGGTCATCGTGGCCGCCGTCGCCGTCTACGCCCTTCGCGGCCGGAAGAGGCGGGCGGCGTGAAGCGGACGATTCCCATCCTGGTGGTGCTGGCCGCGCTACTGGCGGCGATGGCGGTGGTCAACCCGTTCTTCCTGGAGCCCGCCGGTTTCCTGGCCTTCGTCAAACGCGCCGCGCCGCTGGTCATCCTGGCGGCCGGGCAGTACTTCGTCATCGTCTCCGGCGAGTTCGACCTGTCGGTGGGCTCGCTGGTCACCGTCGAGGTGGTGGTCGCCGCCCGGCTGATCGACGGCCAGGAGTCGGCCACGTGGTGGGTCCTGCTCCTGCTGGTCGCCATCGGGGCGCTGGTCGGCCTGGTCAACGGGCTGGTGACCACGCTGCTGTCGGTGCCGTCGTTCATCACGACCCTGGGCATGCTGCTGATCTTGTCGGGCGCGGTGTTCCTGTGGACGGGCGGCGCTCCGCGCGGAGCCCTGTCGCAGGCCTTCCGGGTCTTCGGCAGGGGCGACCTCGGCCCCGTCCCGTGGTCGGTCGTGATCCTGGTCGTGGTCGCGGCGGCGGCCGTCCTGCTGATGCGCGCCGACTTCGGCAAGCGGCTCATGGCGACCGGGGACAACGACCGCGCCGCCGCCCTGTCGGGCGTCAGGGTCGCCCGGACGCGGATCCTCGCCTTCGTGCTGTCCGGCCTGGCGGCGGCGGTCGCCGGGATCCTGCTCGGGGGCTTCGCCGGCGTCTCGGCCCAGGTCGGCCAGGGGCTGGAGTTCTCGGCCATCACCGCCGTCGTGCTCGGCGGGGTCGTGCTGGGCGGCGGCCGGGGCTCGGTCGTCGCCGCGATGGCCGGGGCGTTCAGCCTCGAAGCGCTGTTCGCGCTGCTCAACCTGTACGGAATCTCCGGGCCGCTGGAGTACACCGTGCAGGGCGTCATCATCATCGCCGCGGTCGCGGCGGGAGCGGCGCAGTTCCCGTCCAGGCTCAGGGCGAGCACCTAGTTACCTCACCACCCCTGGCAATCCCCCCATAGATCTAGGAGACGCCGATGTCGCGTCGTCAGTCCTTGTCACCCCTCGTCGTGACCGCCGCAGTGTCGGTCCTGCTGGCGGCCGGTTGCACCAGCGACCGGCCGCCCGGCGCCACCGGCGCCACCACCTCGGCCAGCGCCAGCGCCGGCAGCGGGGCGGCCACCGAAGGCGCGAACACCGGAGAGCAGTCGAAGTTCTTCGTGCAGGCCGACTTCGACGCCCAGCTCGCCATGCGCGGCAAGGAGGCGCAGGGCCCCGCGGACCGGCCGTGGGAGCAGGCCATCGACCCCAAGATGGTGAGCACGGCCGATTACAAGAAGAAGGCCGGCGACCGCCACCTGTGCTTCTCCAACGCCGCCGTGAACAACCCCTGGCGGCAGGTCGGCTGGAAGAGCATGCAGGCCGAGGTCGCGTTGCACAAGGAGATCACCAAGTTCACCGCGCTCGACGCGGAGGGCAAGGACGACAAGCAGATCTCCGACATCGCCGAGCTGCAGGGCCAGGGCTGCGACGCCCTCATCGTCTCCCCCAACACCACCGCCACGCTCACCCCGGCCGTCCAGGCGGCGTGTGAGAAGGTGCCGGTGATCGTCTTCGACCGCGGCGTGCAGACCGACTGCCCGGTCACCTTCATCAACCCCATCGGCGGCTACGCCTTCGGCGCCGACGGCGCCGAGTTCCTGGTCGAGAAGGTGCCGGCCGGCGGCAAGGTGCTGGCCCTGCGCATCCTGCCCGGCGTCGACGTGCTGGAGACCCGCTGGTCGGCGGCGAAGGTCATCTTCGACCAGAGCAAGCTGGACGTCGTGGGCGTCGAGTTCACCGACGGCGACGCCGCCAAGACCAAGAGCATCGTGAGCGACTACATCCAGCGCCACGGGAAGATCGACGGCGTCTGGATGGACGCCGGGGCGACCGCGGTCGCCGCCGTCGAGGCGTTCGAGGACGCCGGGCAGCCCGTGCCCGCCATCGTGGGCGAGGACCAGCAGGACTTCCTGCAGAAGTGGAAGCAGGAAGGCCTCACCGCGATCGCGCCCACCTACCCGACCTACCAGTGGCGCACGCCGATCATCGCGGCGCTGAAGATCCTCAACGGCGAGGAGGTGCCCGAGACCTGGAAGCTCCCGCAGCCGAAGATCACCGCCGAGAACCTCGACAAGTACCTCCAGCCGAACATGCCGCCCCTGCACTACGCCATGTGCGGGTGTGAGACGATGCCCGGCTTCCCGGCGAACTGGGGCGGCAAGTAACCCCGGGCCCCACCCCGCCAACCTCCCCGAGCTACCGAGAAAGGAGCCGCCCATGTGGCCCGTCGGCGTGAACACCTGGGTCTGGACCTCCCCGCTCACCGACGAGGGCCTGCTCCGGCTGGCGCCCCGGCTCGCCGCCTGGGGGTTCGACACGGTCGAGCTGCCCGTCGAGCACCTCGGGGACTGGGAGCCGGGCAAGGCCGCGGCGGTGCTGGCCGAGGCCGGGCTCGGCGCGTCGGTGGCGCTGGTCATGCCGCCCGGGCGCGACCTCGTCGCCGCCGGCGCCGAGACGGTGGCCGGCACCCAGGCCTACCTGCGCGCGTGCGTGGACGCCGCGGCGGCGGTGGGCTCGCCGGTGATCTGCGGGCCCGCCTACGCCGCGGTCGGGCGCACCTGGCGGATGGGCCCTGACGAGCGGCGCGACCGGTACGCCGAACTGCGCGCCAACCTCGCCCCGGTCGCCGAGTACGCGGCCGGGCGCGGCGTGCGGATCGCCGTCGAGCCGCTCAACCGCTACGAGACCAGCGTGCTCAACACCGTCGAGCAGGCCCTGGAGGCGCTCGACGGGCTGCCCGAGGAAGGGTGCGGCCTGGCCCTGGACACCTACCACCTCAACATCGAGGAGAAGCACCCCGCCGCCGCCGTCCGCATGGCGGGGCGGCGGGTGGCGCACGTGCAGGTCTGCGGCACCGACCGGGGCACGCCGGGCGAGGACGACTTCGACTGGCCGGGGTTCGCCGCCGCGCTGCGCGAGGTGGGCTACGCCGGGCCGCTGGTCATCGAGTCGTTCACCGCCGAGAACCAGACGATCGCCACCGCGGCCTCCATCTGGCGTTCGCTCGCCGCCACCCAGGACGCCCTCGCGACCGAAGGGCTCGCCTTCCTGCGCACCCTCTGATCCCGCCCTGGGGGCGGCGGCGTCACAGGCCGTACTCCTCCAGGATGCGGAGCCAGATCTCGCTCACGGTCGGGAAGGGCGCGACGGCGTGCCACAGCCGGTCGAGCGGGATCTCGGCGGTCACCGCGATGGTGGCTCCGTGGAGCAGGTCGACGATGCCGGGGCCGGCGAAGGTGACGCCGAGCAGGACGCGGCGGTCCTCGTCGACGACCGCCTTCGCCAGGCCGACGTAGTCGTCGGCCTGGAGGGAGGCGCCGGCGACCGCGCCCATGTCGGACTCCACGGCGCGCACGGTGAAGCCGTCGGCGCGCGCCTGGGCCTCGGTGCGGCCGACCGCGCAGACCTGCGGGTCGGTGAAGATCACCTGAGGGGCACCCAGGTCGTCGGCTGTGTCGCGGAGCGAGGGCAGGTCGTCGGGAAGGCCGCGGGCGCGGGCGGCGATCACGTCGCCGCACACCCTGGCCTGGTACTTGCCCATGTGGGTGAGCAGGTTGCGGCCGTTGACGTCGCCGACCGCGTAGAGCCGGCCGCCGGGGTCGCCGGTGGCCCGCATGCTGGGGTCGACGTCGACGGGGCCGTGGGCGTCCAGCCCGACCGTCTCCAGGCCGAGGCCCTCCACGGCCGGCCGGCGGCCCAGGCCGACCATGATCTCGTCGGCCTCGATGTGGGAGCCGTCGTCGAGGCGGACGGTGACCGGGCCGCCGGGAACGGGACGTTCGACGCGGGCGGGAACGGTGCCGAAGCGCACGTCGATGCCCGACCGCCGGAAGGAGTCCGCCAGCAGGTCGCCGGCGAACGGCTCGAACCGGGAGAGCAGGCGGTCGCCGCGCACCAGCACGGTCGTCTCCCTGGCGCCCAGGGCGTGCAGCGCCTGGGCGGACTCGCAGGCCACGGCCCCGCCGCCGAGCACGATCAGCCGCTCGGGCACCCGCTCAAGGCTGGTCGCCTCCCGGTTCGTCCAGGGACGGGCCTCACGCAGCCCCGGTATGCCGGGGACGGCCGGCTCGCTGCCGGTCGCGACGACGACGGCGTGCCGGGCCCGCAGCTCGCGGGTGCCGCCGTCCGGCGTGGCGACCTCGACCCGCAGCGGCCCGGCCAGGCGTCCCCGGCCCCGGACGAACGTCGCGGGGACGTTCACGATCCAGCGCACCTGGCCGGTGTCGTCGAAGTGGGACACGGCCCGGTCGCGGCGGGCCAGCACCGCGGCGGCGTCGATCGGGCCGCGCAGTTCCAGTCCCGGCATCCGGCCCACCTCGGCCGCCAGCTCCATCGGCCGCGCCAGCGCCTTGCTGGGGATGCAGGCGTAGTAGGCGCACTCGCCGCCCGCCAGGCGCTCCTCGACCACGGCCGCCGTCAGGCCTCCCCGCACGACACGCTGGGCGGCGGTCTCCCCGACCGGCCCGGCGCCTATCACGATCACGTCGAAGACGTCGTCGTCGCCCGCCATGGACCCGCACCCCCGTCACCGCAGGTCACGCCGCTGATGGACGTGCTCACAGCAATCCTTCCCCATATGCGGCGGTCAGGCGCGGCGGACGCCCGACATCAGGGCGCCGGCACCGTCGCGCGCCGCCGCCGCGGGGCCTGGTAGGCCCACTGCCAGGCGGTCTCCAGCGGTCCGCGCTCGAAGCGGCGCAGCCACAGCACGGCCGCGATCATGAACACCGCGCAGATCACGGCCCAGGCGACCGGGACCCACCAGGGGCGCAGGCCGTCCAAGCGCGCGGCCAGGCCCAGGCCCCACCCGTAGCACAGCGCGGCGGCCAGCAGGTTCTGCAGCACGTAACACGACAGGGCGGTCCTGCCCACGGCGGTCAGGCCGAGGCGCGGCGCTCCTCCGGGCCGGCGCACGCGGTGCGTCACCTCGGTGACCAGCGCGAGCAGGCCGACGGCGATGAAGGGCGGGAGCAGGTAGCGGTCCACCAGGACCCACTCTCCCCCGGCGAAGGTGGTCAGCAGGTTCAACGGGACGCCCGCGCCCAGCCCGCCGATCATCAGGCGGGTGCGCAGGCGGCGCCCGCGCGCGTCGTCCCCGAGCGCGCCGGCGCGCATGAGCCGCGAGCCGAGCAGGAACAGCAGCACGGTCATCGGGAGGATGAACACCGACTCCAGGCGGTACAGACCGGCCCCGGCCAGGCGCTCCGCCACCTGGTCGAGATAGGCGCCCCGGGTGAACAGGTCCTGCGGCACGCCCGTGGAGCCGGCCGGGCCGCCCTGGACGGAGAGCAGCGCGGCGGTGAGCAGGCCGGTGAGGGCCAGGTGCAGGGTGCCCGCCACGACCATCCACACCCGGACCGCCCGGTCGCCGCGGCCGATCAGGCAGGCCACGAGCACCGAGGCCACGGCGTAGCCCATGAGCACGTCGAACTCGAAGATCAGGATGTAGTGCAGCAGCCCTTCGACGAACAGCAGGGCGGCGCGCCACACGTACCGGCCGGGCCACCGCACCCCCCGGCGCAGCGCCGACCGGTACTGGATCTCCAGGCCCACCCCGAACAGCAGCGTGAGCAGTGCGAGGAACTTGCCGTTGGTCAGGAAGCGCAGGAACCGCTCCACCACCCCGGCGACGCCCTCCGTCGGCGCCAGCCCCTCCAGCACGCCCGCGGGCCCGCGCGGGTCGGTGAAGATCCAGATGTTCGTGCCGAGGGTACCCAGGACGGCGATCCCCCGAAGCACGTCGATCGCCTGGATGCGACGCGTGTCAGCCATGCCCCCACCTTGGCTTCCGTCCTCGCGCGCATCATCCCCGGCGAGGACGAGATCGTCGCTACATCGTTCTGTGTACGGGTGCCGGAGAGGCTGAGACGCGCGTTATAGTCGGAGCCGACTAATCGGATCCGACTAAGGATGGCGATGGCAGGCAGACGCAAGGTCTCCAACCCGCTGGCGCTGGCCGTCATGGGGCTGCTGCAGGAGAAGCCGATGCATCCGTACGAGATGTCGGCGACGCTGCGCGAGCGCCAGATGGACGGCGTGTTCAAGCTCAGCACCGGGACGCTCTACGACACCGTGGAGTCGCTGGCCCGGAACGGCTGGATCGAGCCGCGTTCCACGGTGCGCGACGGCAACCGCCCGCAGCGGACCGTCTACGCCCACACCGAGCACGGGCACGGGCAGTTCCTCGACTGGCTGGACGAGATCGTCCGCGTCCCGGCGCCGGAGTACCCGAGGTTCCTCTCCGCCGTCACCTACCTCGGCGCCCTCGGGCCTGAGCGGGCCGAGGAGGCGCTGACCGAGCGCGGCGACCGGCTCCAGGAGCAGATCACGCGGATGCGCGCCGGGCTGGAAGAGGTCATGGAGACCCACGCGCTCCCCCGGCTGTTCATGATCGAGATGGAGTACGCCCTGCACATGAGCGCGGCCGAGCTCGAATGGGCGCGCTCGGCCGCCCGTGAGATCCGAACCGGCACCCTGGCGTGGCCCGCCCAGGCCCCGGTCGCCGGCGGGGAGGACGGCTCGTGACCGCGCTCGACACCGACGTCCTCATCGCGGGGGCCGGGCCCGCCGGGCTCCTGCTGGCCGCCGAACTGCGCCTGGCCGGGGTGCGGACGACCATCGTGGAGCGCCACCACGAGCGGCCCGGCTTCAGCCGGGGGTTCACCCTCAACGCCCGCAGCCTCGACCTGCTGGCGCGCCGCGGCCTGGCCGGCCGCTTCGTCGAGGAGGGCTGGCAGGCCCCGCAGGCGGCGTTCTCCGGGCTGCCGCTGACCCTGCTCCTGGCCGAGGCGGCCACCGATCACCCCTTCACGCTGGGCATCCCCCAGCTCCGCGTGGAGGAGCTGCTCGAACGGCACGCGACCGCCACCGGCGCCGAGCTGCTGCGCGGCCACCGGCTCGTCACCGTCGAGCAGGACGACGGCGGTGTCACCGCCGTCGTCGCCACCGACGGCGGGGAGCGCACGATCCGCGCCGCCTACCTCGTCGGATGCGACGGCGGCCGCAGCACGGTGCGCAAGCAGGCGAGGATCGCCTTCCCCGGCAGCGACGCCACCGCCCACTCCCTGCTGGGCGACGTCGTGCTCGCCGACCCCGAGTCGCTGCCCCTGGGCGTCTCCACCGGCCCCGGCGGCCAGGTGCTGGTGATCCCGCGACCCGGCTACGTGCGGGTGGTGACCGAGGACCCCGCCCCGCGCGAGGACGGGGACGCCCCGGTCACCCTCGCCCGGCTGGGGGCGGCCGTGGACCAGGCGCTCGGCCGGCACGTCGAGCTGGCGGAGGCCCTGTGGCTGACCCGCTTCGGCGACGCGGCGCGACAGGCCGACCGGTACCGCCGGGGGCGTGTCCTGCTGGCCGGCGACGCCGCCCACATCCACCCGCCGGCCGGGGCGATCGGCGTCAACGTCGCCTTGGACGACGCCTTCAACCTGGGCTGGAAGCTGGCCGCCACCGTGCGCGGCACGGCGCCCGCCGGGCTGCTCGACAGCTACCACGACGAACGCCACAAGGCGGGCGCCGAGGTGCTGGCCAACACCCGCGCCCAGGCGCTGCTCGGCCGGCCCGACGAGCGGCTGGACCCGCTGAGGGACCTGCTGACCCGCCTGGCCGGGCGCCCGGAGGTCAACCGCGCGCTCGCCGAGACCGTCACCGGCCTGGCCACGGCCTACCCCATGCACGCGCCCGATCCCGGGGCACACCGCTGGCTGGGCCGCCTCGTCCCCGACCTGCGCCTGCGCACCGCCGACGGCCCGGCCCGCCTGTCGCAGACGCTGACCGCGGGCCGCCCCGTGCTGCTCGCCCTGACCGGCCCGCCCCCCATGGGCGAGGCGGACACCTTGTCCGGCCCGGACGGCCCTGGCGGCACGAACACTCTGACCGGCTCGAACGGCCCTGGCGGTCCGGCCGGGCCGCGCGAGGGGAACCATCACGACCACGCCACGGCCCGCGCGCACGGGGTGGACGTGGTCTTCGCGAGCTGCCCGGACGACCATGGCGCCGCCGCCGTCCTGCTGCGCCCCGACGGCCACGCCGCCTGGGTGCGTGCCTCCGGCGGCAATGCCACCGGCGACCTGGCCGAGGCCCTGCGCCGGTGGTGCGGCCCGGACGGTCAGGCTCCTGGGCCATGACGGGCGGCCCACCGCCTCAGCCGACACTCGGGCGGCCCGGCCCGGACGACCCGCCTCAGCCGACACCCCCGGACACCCCGCCCCGGACGGCCCGGCCCGGCGAGCCGCTGACGGGGCGGTCGCCTCAGCCGGCGTCCTCGCCGCGCCGCGGCCGGGCCGCCTCGCGAGACCTCAAGCGGTGGGCGCGGGCCGGCGGCCTTCGGCGGCGCCGAAGACTCTGATCGCCTCGGTGTCGGAGTAGGTGCTGGTCACGTACTCGGCCGCCCACGCGGCGACGTCGTCGAAGCCGCTCTCGGCGACCAGCCTGCGCGCCACCTCCTCGGCGTCCAGCGGGGTGCGGCGCAGGGTGACCGCGCCGGTCTCGGAGTCGAGCAACGCCCAGTGGGCGCCGGCCGTGCCGTAGGGCATGCCGACGGACCCGGGGTTGACCACGAGGCGGCGGTCGACCAGCCGGACGAACGGCATGTGGGTGTTGCCCAGCACCACGGTGCCGGCGGTGACGCCGTCGAGCACCTCCGCCCAGCGGTCGAGCGTGCTGTCGACCAGGATGATCTCGTCGTCCCGGCGCGGGGTGGCGTGCAGGAAGAGGGTCGTGCCCAGCCTGCCGAGGTCGAGCACCCGCTCGGCGGGCAGGGCGGCGAGCAGGGCGACCTGGTCGGGACGCAGGCTCTCGCCGGCCCACTGGCTGACGGCGTGGACGGAGGGCTTGCCCGCCACCACCTCGACCAGCTCGCGGTCGGCGTTGCCGTTGACCCACAGCGCGCGTTCGCCGAGCGAGACCAGCAGGTCGAGCGTCTCGACCGGTTGCGGGCCCGCGGCGACGTCACCGGTCAGGGCGATCAGGTCGGCGCCGGCCACGTCGGGCTCGGCGAGAACGGCCTCCAGGGCGGGGAGCACCCCGTGGATGTCGGAGAGTACGGCGACGCGCATGCCCTCACCCTCGCCCGGCCGCGCCGTCGCCGCGGGGGTGTTCGCCGTCCGCGATCACGCTGTGAGCGGATCCCGCGCCTGGAGGTCCAGGTTCTGGGAGAGGGCCTGGCGGAGCCGGTGGACGCCCTCCTCCAGCTGGGCGGCGCCGGGGGTGGCGACATAGCTCAGCCGCAGGTGGGGCGCGGGCGCCTCGGCGGTGAAGTAGGGGCCGCCGGCGGTGACCGCCACCCCTTGGCGCAGGGCGCTCGCGACGATGGCACGCTCGTCGGCCCCGTCGGGCAGCTGAAGCCACAGGTGGTACCCACCCTGCGGCGGCCGGTGCGGAAGGAGGGCGGGCAGCGCGCCGCCCAGCGCGGTGAGCATGGTGGTCCGGCGGTCGCGCAGAGCGCCGGCGAGCGCCCGCAGGTGACCGGCCCAGGCGGGCGAGCCGACCAGTTCAAGGGCGGTCTCCTGCAGGGGGCGGGGGACGAAGAGGCTGTCGACGACCTGGACCGCGCGCAGCCGCTCCAGCGCCGGGCCGCGGGCGGACAGGGCGCCGATCCGCAGGCTGGGGGAGGCCGCCTTGGTCAGCGAGCGCACGTGGACGACGACGCCGTCGGGGTCGTCCGCGGCCAGCGGGAGCGGCAGGGGCGGGGAGCCGGCGTGCGCCAGCCGGCGCGCGAAGTCGTCCTCGACGACGAAGGCGCCCGCCGCCCGGGCGACGGCGAGCACCGCGGTGCGCCGCTGCGGGGACAGGACGGTGCCGGTGGGGTTGTGGAACAGCGGCTGGCAGACGAACACCCGGGCCCGGGTGGCCTCGAACGCCTCGGCCAGCAGGTCGGCGCGTACGCCGTCGGCGTCGACCGGTACCGGGACGGGCCGCAGCCCGGCGGCGCGGGCGACGGCGAGCATGCCGGGATAGGTGGGGGACTCGACCAGGACGGCGGAGCCGGGGGCGGCCAGGGCCCGCAGGGCGGTGGTGAGCGCGCTCTGGCCCCCCGCGGTGATCAGGACGTCCGAGGCGCTGAGCGAGCCGCCCGGCCCGCCGATGTCGCGGGCGAACCAGTCGCGCAGCTCGGCCAGGCCCTCCACCGGGGGGCGGGACCAGGTGCCGGGCCTGCGGCCGGCGCGGGCCAGGGCGGTGGCCAGGGCCCGTTCCGGCTGGAGCCCCACGTGCAGGTAGCCGCCGTTGAGGTCGATGACCTCGGGCGGCGGGATGGTGAGGGTGCCCAGGACCGCCGCGGCGCCGACGGTGCCGAGCGGCGGGTCGGCGCTCAGGGCCACCTCCTGCCAGGAGACGTCGCCGGCCGCGCCCGCGACCCGCCGGACCGCGGCCTTGAACACCCCGGCGCCAGGTCTGGAGGTGACGAGCCCTTCGGCGGTGAGCGTGGCGATCGCCCGGGAGACCGTCACCGGGCTGACCTGGTGCCGTGCCACCAACGCCCTACTGGAGGGCAGCTTCTCGCCATCTCGGTAGCGGTTCAGCTCGTTCCGCAGGGTCGCGGCCAACTGGGCCACACTGCTACCGTCTTTCATGACAGGGCAAGATAGCACTACTCAGGCTCCCGCGATAGCGGTCGGCGGCGGCACCCTGCTCGCCGCGCTCGGCGTGGTGTCGTTCTCCTTCAGCTTCCCGGCCACCGTGTGGGCCCTGGACGGTTTCGGCCCGTGGACGGCGACCGGCGTGCGAGGCCTGCTGGCGGGCCTGCTCGCCGCGGCCTGCCTGGCCGGCGCCCGGGTGCCGGTGCCCGCGCGCCGGCACTGGCCCGGCCTGCTCACGGTGGCCGGCGGCTGTGTCGTCGGCTTCCCGCTGCTGACCACCCTCGCCCTGCGGACCTCCACCACCGCGCACTCGGCGGTCGTCATCGGCGTGCTGCCGCTGGCCACCGCCGCCGTCTCGGCCGCCTTGACCGGCCGGCGTCCGTCGCGGGCGTTCTGGACGGCCGCCGTCCTCGGCGCACTCACCGTGGCCGCCTTCACCCTCCAGCAGAGCGGGGGGCTGCCGACCCTCGGCGACGTGTACCTGTTCGGCGCCCTGCTGGTGTGCGCCGCCGGGTACGCCCAGGGCGGCCGGCTCGCCTCCCACCTGCCCGGCTGGCAGGTCATCGCGTGGGGCGTCGTCGCCGCTCTGCCGGTCTCGGCCCTGGTCACGGCCCTGGCGCTGCCGTGGGAGCCGGTGGAGGCGACCGCCAAGGCGCTCGCCGGCATGGCCTACATCGCCGCCGTCTCGCAGTTCGGGGGATTCGTCGTGTGGTACCGCGGCATGGCGGCCATCGGGGTGCCCAAGGCGAGCCAGATCCAGCTCGCCCAGCCCCTGATCACGCTGGTGTGGTCGGTCCTGCTCATGGGGGAACGGCTCTCCCCCCTGGCCGCCGTGACCGCCGTGATCGTCCTCGGCTGCATCGCGGCCACGCAGCGCGCCCGCGGCTGACCCCATCCCGCCGCGCGCGGGCCGGGCACGGGCGGCGGGCGCCGCCGTCCACCCGGCCTCCCTGGCGGGCCGTCTAATCGGCCTCCCTGGCGGTGGGGTGGGCCCGCACGTGCATCCGCTCGCCCTGGGCGCCGAACAGGGTGAGGATCTCGACCGGCTGCGGCCCAGCGCTGCCGAAGGCGTGCGGTACGCGGGTGTCGAACTCGGCCGCCTCCCCCGGCGTCAGCACCAGGTCGTGCTCGCCGAGCAGCAGCCGCAGGCGGCCCGAGAGGACGTAGAGCCAGTCGTAGCCCTCGTGGACCTGCTGCTCCAGCCGCTCACCCGGCCTCTGCCCCGGAATGATCTCCTTGTACGCCTGCAGGCCGCCCAGGTGGCGGGCCAGCGGCATGAACGTGCGGCCGTGCCGGGTGAAGGGGCGCAGGTGGACACGGGGGTCGCCGGTGGCCGGCGCGTCGACCAGCTCGTCCAGCCGCACGTTGTACGCCTTGGCCAGCGGCAGCAGGAGCTCCAGGGTCGGCTTACGCCGCCCCGACTCCAGGCGGGACAGGGTGCTGAGCGAGATGCCGGTCGCCTCGCTGAGCTGCGCGAGCGTGGTGTCGCGGTCGCGGCGCAGAGCCCGCAGTCGCGGGCCCACGGCGGCCAGCACGTCGGTGAGGTCGTCATCTGCCATGGCTCTATTTGCCGCTATAGCAAGAAATTTTGTCAAGTGCAGGGGCGAGGATGCACCATCTGCGGTGAACGGAGGTATCGCGAAATGAACAAACAAGCAGTACAGACGCCGGCCGCAGCCCCCGAGGGCGCGGAGCGGCGGTATGAGGTCGTGGTCGTCGGGGGCGGCACCGCCGGGCTGAGCGGGGCGCTGACCCTGGCCCGGGCGCGGCGCTCGGTGCTCGTGATCGACGCCGGCCGGCCGCGCAACGCCCCGGCGGCCGGGGTCCACATGTACCTGGGGCGCGAGGGGACGCCGCCGGCGGACCTGCTGGCCGCGGGCCGCGCGGAGGCCGCCGGCTACGGGGCCGAGATCGTGACGGGCACCGCCGTGACCGCCGAGCACGCCGGCGAGGGGGGCTTCCGCGTCCTGCTGGAAGACGGGACGGCCGTGCTTGCCGACCGGCTGCTGGTGACCACCGGCCTGACCGACGAGCTGCCCACCGTGCCCGGCCTGGCCGAGCGGTGGGGGCGCGACGTGCTGCACTGCCCGTACTGCCACGGCTGGGAGGTGCGCGACCAGGCGATCGGCGTGCTGGCCACCGGGCCGTTCGCCGTGCACCAGGCCCTGCTGTGGCGGCAGTGGAGCGAGAACGTGACGCTGTTCCTCAACACCGCCTTCAAGCCCGACGACGAGGAGTGCGAGCGGCTGGCGGCCCGCGACGTCACCGTGGTGGACGGCGAGGTGAGCGCGCTCGAGGTCACCGGCGACCGGCTGACCGGACTGCGTCTGGCCGACGGCCGCGTGGTCCCCGTCGACGCCCTAGTCACGGCGACACGCCTCACGGGCGGCGCCGGCCTGCTCGCCGGCCTCGGCCTGGAACCGGTCGAGCAGGAGATGTTCGGGCAGGTGATCGGCACCGGCGTCCCCGCCGACCCCTACGGCAAGACCTCCGTCCCGGGCGTGTGGGTGGCGGGCAACGTGACCAACCTCACCGACCAGGTGATCGGCGCCGCCGCCGCGGGCGTGCGGGCGGGTGCGGCGCTCAACGCCGACCTGATCGCCGAGGAGACCCGCCGCGCCGTCGCCGCGCGTCGCGCGCCGGCCTCGCCGCGGGCGGAGCGGGAGGACGGCGAGCGCGCGCTCGGCGACCACGGGCGGGAACGGTGAGCCGGCGCCCCGGGACGCCCCCCGGAAGGAGAGGACGATGACCGAGACTCCCACCTCCGACCAGGAGTTCTGGGACACCCGCTACGCGGAGAACGACCGCGTGTGGAGCGGGGACGCCAACCTGATCCTGGTGCGCGAAGCGGCCGGACTGGCGCCGGGCACAGCCCTGGACCTGGGCTGCGGCGAGGGGGCCGACGCGCTGTGGCTGGCCCGGCGCGGGTGGCGCGTGACCGCCGTGGACATCTCCGGCGTCGCCCTTGCCAAGGCGGCCGAGAAGGCGGCCGACGTCCCCGGCCGGATCGACTGGCAGCGGCACGACCTGGCGACGTCCTTCCCCGAGGGCGTCTTCGACCTGGTCTCGACCCACTTCCTGCACTCCCTGGGAGACATGCCCAGGGACAGGATCCTGCGCGCCGCCGCGCGGGCCGTGGCGCCCGGCGGAACCCTGCTCATCGTGGGGCACTGCGGCCCTCCCGCCTGGGAGCACCCCCACCCCGCCGTGCACCTGCCCGGCCCGGTGGAGGTGCTGCGATCGCTCGCCCTGCCCGACGGCGAGTGGGAGGTCCAGCTCTGCGAGGAGTACGAACGTCTTCAGAGCGCCCCCGACGGGCGGCCGAGCGCGCGCACGGACAACGTCGTGAAGGTCAGGCGCCTGCCCGGCACGCCGGCGACCGCGTGACTGTGACGTTTTAGGGGGCTTTGGGGTAGTCCGTCCGTCTTCCGAGGTATCAGTCCAGGGGACGGGCGATCGGGGGCAGGGGATGGCGCTCAACCGGGCGGTCACCCGGGACTGGTCACGGCGGCGGGCCGCGAAGCGCGAGCGGCTGGAGGCGGTGCGGCCCTTCACCACGGGGCGGGTGCTGGACGCCGGGCGGATCGGCGACGCGCTGCACGCGCTGCTGCGCCCGGGTGACCGGGTGGCCCTGGAGGGCGACAACCAGAAACAGGCCGACTTCCTCGCCGAGGCGCTGGCCGGCTGCGACCCGGGCGTGGTCCACGACCTGCACCTGCTGATCTCCTCGATCAGCCTGCGCGAGCACCTGGACGTCTTCGAGCGGGGCGTGGCCCGCCGTCTGGACTTCTCCTACGCCGGCCCGCAGAGCGTGCGCATGGCGCAGCTGCTGGACGACGGCAAGGTCGAGGTCGGGGCCATCCACACCTACGTCGAGCTGTACGCGCGGATGTTCGTCGACCTCATCCCCGACGTCGTGCTGCTGTGCGCCGAGCAGGCCGACCGCCAGGCCAACCTCTACACCGGCCCGGGCACCGAGGACACCCCGACCATCGCCGAGGCGGCGGCGTTCCACGACGGCGTGGTGGTGGTGCAGGTCAACGAACTGGTGGACCACGTCCCCCGGGTCGACATCCCCGGCGACTGGGTCGACCTGGTCGTGCCGAGCCCCCGGCCGTTCGCGCTGGAGCCGCTGTTCACCCGCGACCCCCGCCGCATCGGCCAGGTGGAGGTCCTCATGGCCATGCTGGCGCTGCGCGGCGTCTACGAGCGGCACGAGGTGACCACGCTCAACCACGGCATCGGGTACGACACCGCGGCGATCGAGCTCATCCTGCCCACCTACGGCGAGGAGCTCGGCCTGCGCGGGAAGATCTGCAAGCACTGGACGCTCAACCCGCACCCGACGCTCATCCCCGCCATCGAGAGCGGCTGGGTCACCTCGGTGCACTGCTTCGGCGGCGAACCCGGCACCGAGCGCTACGTCGCCGCGCGCCCGGACGTGTTCTTCACCGGCCGCGACGGCTCGCTGCGCTCCAACCGCGTGCTGTGCCAGCTCGCGGGCCAGTACGCCGTGGACCTGTTCATCGGGTCCTCGCTGCAGATCGACGCCTGCGCGAACTCCTCCACGGTGACCGAGGGCCGCCTGGCCGGGTTCGGCGGAGCGCCCAACATGGGACACGACCCGCACGGCCGCAGGCACGCCTCCCCCGCCTGGCTGAGCCTGCTGACCGGCGAGGCCCCCGCGCTGCGGGGACGCAAGCTCGTCGCGCAGATCACGCAGACCTTCCGCGCCGGCGGCGTCCCGGCGTTCGTGGAGTCGCTGGACGCCGTCCAGGTGGGCCGGGACGCCGGCATGCCGGTCCCGCCGATCATGATCTACGGCGACGACGTCAGCCACGTGGTCACCGAGGAGGGGGTGGCCTACCTCTACAAGGCCACCAGCCTGGCCGAGCGGCGCGAGGCGGTGAGCGCCGTCGCCGGCGCCACCCCGGTCGGCCGCGGCGTGGACGAACGGCGCGTCGAGGCGCTGCGCCGCGACGGCCTGGTCGCCCTGCCCGAGGACCTCGGCGTCGACGTCCGCAGGGCCGGCCGCCCCCTGCTGGCGGCCCGCAGCGTCGAAGACCTCGTCGCCTGGTCCCAAGGCCTCTACGACCCGCCGGCCCGGTTCCGGACGTGGTGACCGGCCGATGATCGACGACGGTCCCGCGACGGCGCGGACGGCGGCGCCGTCCCCCGCCCTGCTCGCCGACCTGGCGGTCCGCGCGCTCGGCGAGGAGGCCCGGCTGAGCCCCAAGCCCGGCCTGGTCGACCGCCGCGGCGGCGGCGCGCACGACGACATGGATCTGCCGCTGCTCCTGGCCTCCGCCGAGGCGCTGCGCCGCACGTTCCGCGCGGTCGCGGAGGCGGCGCGGCGGACGCCCGCAGGGGTCGAGCTCCGCGAGGAGGTCGGCCGGCTCGGCCGCGCGGGCGAGCGCGCCATGCTGCGGGCGACACGAGGGGTGAACACCCACCGCGGGGCGCTGTGGGCGCTCGGGCTGCTGGTCGCCGGCGCCGCGTGCGCCCGCGACGAGCGGGAGGCCGCCCGCCGCGCGGCCGGGCTCGCCGCCCTTCCCGACCGGCTCGCGCCGGCGGCGCTCTCCCACGGCGAGCGGGTGCGGCGCCTGCACCGGGTGCGCGGCGCCCGAGGCGAGGCCGAGGCCGCCTTCCCGCACGTCGTGGAGGTCGCGCTGCCGCGGTTGCGCCGGGCCCGCGCGGCCGGGCTCACCGGGGAGGCGGCCCGGCTGGACGCGTTGCTGGAGGTGATGAGCCTGCTGGACGACACCTGCCTCCTGCACCGCGGCGGCCCCGAAGGGCTGAGCACGGTGCGGCGCGGCGCCGGGCGTGTCCTGGCCGAGGGGGGCGCCGGCACGGCCCGCGGCCTCGCCGCCCTGCTCGGGCTGGACCGGCTGCTGCGCGAGCGGCGGCTCTCGCCGGGCGGGAGCGGCGACCTGCTGGCCGCCGCGCTCTTCCTCGACACGGTGCCGTGGCCGGGGCGCCGTTGCCACGCGGAACCGGAGGTGCTCACGTGCAGACGATGGAGTACGAGTTCCCCGCCGACCGGCCCGCCGGGCGGCGGGCGCACGTCGGGGTCGTCGGATCGGGCGACCTGGAGATCCTGGTGACCCCGGGACAGGCCGGAACCGCCCGCGTTCGCGTGCGCACGAGCGTCGACGGGTTCGACAGGGTGTGGCGGACCGTGCTGGAGCGGTTCTTCGCCCGCCACCGGGTCGCCGGCGGCTTCGAGCTCAACGACTCCGGGGCGACGCCCGGGGTCGTCACGCTGCGCCTGCGGCAGGCCGTCGAGGAGAGCCGGGCATGACGTCCGCGCCGACCCCGCCCACCGGCTGGGCCGCGATGCTCGCCCGTGCGAGCTTCATCGAATTGGACGCCCGGGCGCGCGCCACCGCGCTGCTGGACGCAGGCACCGCCCGTGAGCTGTGCGGCCCCTTCGACCGCATCGAGTCGCCCTGGCTGGAGCCCCAGGGTGTCGTCCCGGCGTCCGACGACGGCGTGGTGGTGGTCAAGGGCGAGCTCGGCGGACGGCCGGCCGTCGTGATCGGCATCGAGCAGGCCTTCCAGGGCGGCGGCATCGGGGAGGTCTCGGGCGTGAAGATCGCCACCGCGCTGTCGCTGGCCGCCCGCGACAGCCGCGACGGCACGCCGACCGTCGCGGTCCTGCTGCTGGAGACCGGCGGCGTACGCCTGCAGGAGGCCAACCTGGGCCTGGCCACGGTCGCGGAGGTCTGCTCGGCGCTGCTGGAGCTGCGCGCCCTGCAGCCCGTCATCGGCGTCATCGCCGGGGCCCTGGGCTGTTTCGGCGGGATGAGCATCGCCGCCGGGCTGTGCACCCGGCTGATCATGACCGCGGAGAGCCGTCTCGGGCTCGACGGCCCCGAGGTGATCGAGTCCGAGGCCGGCGTCGCCGAGTTCGACGCCTCCGACCACACGCTGATCTGGGCGGTCGACGGCGGCACGCAGCGCACCCGGACCGGCCTGGCCGACACGCTCGTCCTGGACGACGTCGCCGCCATCCGGTCGGCCGTGCTGGAAGCCACGGCGGGCGGCGTGCCCGCCGAGCACCGCTCCCGGCGGATCGGCGAGCTGCGGGCCCGGCTGGAGGCCGTCGACCCCGGCGACCCGCCGGAGCCGGCCGCGCTCGCGGCCGTCTGGGCGCGGAAGCCGCCGCCGGGGGACGTGCGATGAGCCGGGGCCAGTCCTGGACCCAGGCGCTCGCCGACGGCGGCGTGCGCGCCGCGGTCCCGTCCGTGATCACGGCGGACGCCGCGCTGGACGGCGACGCCGCCCGCCTGATCGCCGTCGTGCCGGACCCGCGCAGCCCCTACCACCGGGCCCGCGAGGGCGAGGTCGGCCTGCGCGAGGGGCTCGCGCTCGCCGAGGCGGTGACCGAGGTCGTCACCGAGGACACGCCCCTGGCCCGCGAGGCCCGCCGGCCGATCGTCGCCGTCGTCGACCTGCCCAGCCAGGCGTACGGGCGCGTCGAGGAGCTGCTCGGCCTGCACGACGCCCTGGCGGCCGCCGTGGACGCCTACGCCCGCGCCCGCACCGCCGGGCACCCGGTGATCACCTTCGTCGTGGGGACGGCGCTGTCGGGCGGGCTGCTCGCGCACGGGCTGCAGGCGAACCAGATCGTGGCGCTCGACGACCCCGGCGTGGTCATCCACGCGATGCACAAGGAGGCCGCCGCGAGGGTGACCCTGCGGACCGTCGCGGAGCTCGACGAGCTGGCGCGGCGCATCCCCCCGCTGTCCTACGACGTCGCCGACTGGGCGAAGCTCGGCCTGTGCGACGAGCTGCTGCGCGTCCAGAACGCCGGCAGCCCGACCGGTGAGGACGTCCGCAAGGCGAAGGACGCGCTGGCCGCCGCCGTCGGGCGCGCCCGGCGCGGCCCGCGCGACCTGGGCAACCGCCTCACCTCGCCCGGCGCGTCGCAGACCCGGGGAGCCTCGCGCCGCGTCCGCGAAGCGCTGACCGCCCAATGGCGCTGACCGCCCGCCCGCACGACCTGCTGCGGCTCACCGCCGCCGCGCTCGACGGCACGCCGCCGGCCTGGGCCGCCGAGGCGCTGGCCGCCTGCCCCTGGGGGGTCGTACGGCGGGCGCCGCACCCGCCCGGCCTCATCCCGGTCGGCGTGCGCGGCCCCGAGCGCCGGCAGCGCCACGCCGCCCTGGTCCCCGCCTCCGAGGTCACCCGGACGGTGCCGCCCGAGGCGCTGAGGAATCGGCGGCCAAGGCTCCCCCATCTCGCCGCCACGCTCACCGCCGTCGCCCGCCTGCTGGACGGGGGCGCCCGCTGGGACCCGACCGGCAGCACCGACTCCGAGCTGAACGGCGACCCCGGCCGGTGCCCGACCGGCAGCGTCGGCCTCCGTCTGGACGGCGACGCCCGCTGGGGCCCGACCGGCAGCACCGGCTTGGAGTTGGACGGGGGCGCCCGCTGGGGGCCGACCGGTGGCGTCGGTTTCGAGTTGGCGGCCGGGTGGCCGGCCACCCACCCCGGTAGTGACCTGGATCTGCTGATCCGGGCGCCGCGCAGGCTGGAGCGGCCCCGGGCCGCCCGGCTGGCCGCCGCCTTCGCCGCCCTGCCGTGCCGGGTGGACTGCCAGTTGGAGACCCCGCGCGGCGGGGTCGGGCTGGTAGAGTGGGCTCGTCCCAGCGGCCCCGTCATGGTCCGCACCGACCACGGCCCGGAGCTGGTGGACGACCCCTGGGCCCCGGCGTGAACGTCGCGTTCCTGTACCCCGGCCAGGGCACTCAGCGGCCCGGGATGCTGCACGACCTGCCCGTCCACCCCGCCGTCACCGCCACCCTCGCCGAGGCCGAACACGTCCTGCCCGGTTCGTCGCGGCGGGACACGGCGCGGGAGCTGACGTCCACCGTCACCGCGCAAGTCGCGCTCTGCGTCGCCGGGGTCGCCGCGACCCGCGCCCTGGCCGGCGAGGGCGCCGTCCCGGACGCCGTGGCCGGGCACTCGGCGGGGGCGTTCCCCGCCGCCGTCGCCGCCGGGGCCCTGACCTTCGCCGAGGCGCTTGTGGCCGTGCGCCGTCGCGGCGAGCTGATGCGTGACGCCTACCCCCGGGGGTACGGCATGGCCGCCGTCCTCGGGCTGAGCGTGCCCATGGCCCGGCGTGTGGTCGCGTCGATCAGCACCGCCGGCGACCCGGCCTACGTGGCCGTCGTCGACACCGACCAGCAGGTCGTGGTCGCCGGCACCGTCCGTGCCCTGGAGCGCCTCACCTCGGCGGCCGCCGAGGCCGGCGCCCGTCGCGTCCAGCGCCTGGAGGTCGGCGTCCCGTCCCACTGCCCGCTGCTCGACCGCGTGGCCGGGGCCATGGCCGACCACCTGGCCGCGATCCCCCGGCGCCGGCTCACCGTGCCGTACGTGGGCGACGCCACGGGCCGCCTGCTGCGCGACGCCGGCGCCGTCCTGGACGACCTCGCCGACGGCGTCGCCGCCACGGTGCGATGGCGCGACGTCACCGCGCTGCTCGGCGAGCTGGGCACGACCCTGTTCGTCCAGACGCCTCCCGGAGACGTCCTGGCCCGGTTCGCCCGGGCCGCCCACCCCCGCGCCCGGGTGGTCGCCCTGGCCGACACCGCCCTCGCCGACGCGGCACTGCTCGTCCGCCGCGCCCGTCCCGGATCCGTCCACCCATCCCGCGACACACGAGGAGCCGGCCGATGAGCGGAGAAGCCGAACGCCCCTGGAAGCCCGGCGACACGACGGCGGCGCGAGGCGGGCCCCGCCCGCTGGCCGGGACGCCACCAGCACGCGGCGGGCACCGCCCGCGGGCCTGGACACGGCCCGCGCGCCTTCGGCGCCGCCGCACGCTGGTCACGTCCGCGACGGCGATCGCGGTGGCCGTCGCGACGGCGGCCTCGACGACCGGCGCCCCTGCCGCGACGGCCGCGACGGCGCGCGCCTCGTCCGCCCTCGCGAGCCCGCCGTCGCCCTGCCCGTCGCCGGCCCGCGTCAAGCCCACGGTCGTCCTGGTGCACGGCGCCTGGGCCGGCACGTCGAGCTGGGACGGCGAGGTCGCCTCCCTGCGGCGCGCGGGCTACGTCGCGCGGGCCATAGCGAACCCGCTGCGCGGCCTGACCGCCGACGCGGCCTCGGTCGCCGCCTTCCTGAAGACCGTTCCCGGCCCGATCGTGCTGGCCGGCCACTCCTACGGCGGCTCGGTGATCACCAACGCCGCCGCGGGCGTCCCGAACGTCAAGGCGCTGGTGTACGTCGACGCGGCGGCGCCCGACGTCGGGGAGACCACCGGCGGGCTCAGCGGCCCCGGCTCCGCCCTCGGCGGGGACCCGGGGTCCCTGTACGACACGGTGCCCTCCCCGGGAGCGCCCGCCGGAGCCGACGACCTGTACCTCAAGCAGGAGGTCTTCGTCCGCTCGTTCGCCTCGGACCTGCCCCGGGAGACCGCCGTCCGGCTGTGGGCCACGCAGCGGGCCGCCTCGGCCGCCGCGTTCACCACGCCCTCGCGGGCCGCCGCGTGGAAGACGATCCCCTCGTGGTACTTCGTCAGCACCGGCGACCGGATCATCACCCGTGCCGCCGAGCTGTCCATGGCCCGACGGGCGCGATCGACGGTCACCGAGTTCCCCGGCGGCTCGCACCTGACCCTGATCTCGCATCCGGACGCGGTGACGACGGTGATCGGCTCGGCGATCTGCTCGGTCCGCTAGACCCGACCGGCGTCAAAGAAGCGTGTCTCTCTCCCCCGAATTGCCGCGTGCCGCATGATCTGGATACTGTGAACATCCCGATGTTAGGATCATTTGAGTAGAGCGGAGCGGCCCGTGGCCCAGGCCGGGCGGGACGCCGACGGCGTCCCGGAGATCGACCTGTCCGACCAGGAGGTGGTGCGCGACCCGTTCGGCGCCTACGGGCGGGCGCGGGAGCGGTCGCCGATCGCGCGGCTGGCGGCGCCGGGGCAGGGCGCGATGTGGGTGCTCACCCGGCACGAAGGGGCCAGGGCGATGCTCGCCGATCCCCGGTTCGAGCTGAGCGGGGCGAGCTTCACCCCGCCGTCCGTTCCGGAGCGGTACCGGCCCTACATGCGCACCATGTCGGAGATGGAGGGGGCCGAGCACGCGCGGCAGCGCGGGCTGGTGTGGCCCGCGTTCACCGCGCGGCGCGCCGCCGGCTTCCGGCCACGGGTCGAGCCGCTCGTCGAGAAGCTGCTGGACGAGCTTCCCGGCCACGCCGAGGGCGGCGCGGTCGACCTGGTGCGGCACTTCGCCCGGCCGCTGCCGATGGACGTGATCTGCGAGCTGGTGGGCGTCCCAGAGCGCGACCGCCCCCGGTGGCGCGAGTACGGCGCCACGGTCGCGTCCGGCTCGGGCCAGGGGTTCGGCGAGGCCGTCCCCGGCATCATGGAGGGCGCCAAGGCGGCGGTGGCTGCCCGGCGCGACGAGCCCGGCGAGGACCTGATCTCCGACCTCGTCCGCGCCCAGGCGCGGGACGGCGACCGGCTCGGCGACACCGAGCTGGTCACGCTGGTCTGGCACCTGGTGCTGGCGGGTCAGACCCCCGCCAACCTGATCGCCAACGCCGTGGAGGCCCTGCTCGCGCACCCGGCGCAGCTCGCCGCGCTGCGCGCCGACCCCGCCCTCATGCCGCGCGCCGTCGAGGAGCTGACGCGCTGGTGCGGCCCGATCCTGCTGTCCATCCCCCGCTACGCGCGCGAGGACGTCGAGCTGCACGGCTCGACGGTGCGCGAGGGCGAACCCTTCACCGCCTCGGTCGCCGCCGCCAACCGCGACCCGCGCGTGTTCACCGACCCCGAGCGGCTCGACGTCACCCGCCCGGCCGGGACGGCGAGCCACCTGGGGCTCGGCCACGGGGCGCACTTCTGTCTCGGCGCGTCGCTGGCCCGCGTGCAGACCGAGGCGGCGCTGACGGCGTTGCTGCGCCGCTTCCCCGGCCTGGCCCCGGCCTTCGGCCCGGACGCCGCGCTGCGCGCCCCCGACCCGGGCACCTGGCGGCTGACCTCGCTTCCCGTGACCCTGTAGCCCCGGGCGAATCACCCGGTCACCGCCGGCGCCGGTCAAGTGGTAAGTGCCGTCATCGTCTGTGCACATGTACGGAGACGGCCGGCCGGGTCGCTGGTGTGCTGTCGGCTGTGCGCGTCCAGCGTGCCCGCGTCCGAAGGCGGGCGCGGACAGTCGACCACGAGGTGAACCGATGCCAGCACATGTCCGGTTACGCATGGCGGCCCTCGCCGCCACCGCGTGCGCGTTCCTGCTCGTCCCCTGGACGGGGCCGGCCGGAGCGCAGTCCCTCGACGATCCGGGGAGCAAGCCCCCGGCGTCGGGTGAGGGTCCGCGAGGCCAGGCTCCGGCCGGCTTCGCGACCTGGGACGCCCTGTTCGCCGAGCAGGAACGTCTCAACGGGGTCGCCGACCAGCTCGCCGAGGCGGGCGAGAAGGCGCAGGGCTTCGGGGGGCTCGTCGTCGCCCCGGAGAACCACGAGGTGCGGCTGTACTGGCGGGGACAGGTGCCCCCGGCCGTGCAGACCGCGGTCGAACAGGGGCGGCTGCGCGCCCCGGTCCGCGTGCTGAGCGCGGCCCACGCGCAGGACCAACTGGCCCAGGAGGCCGAGAGGTGGGTGGCGTCCGGTCAGGTGACCGGGGCGGCACCGCAGCCGGACGGGAGCGGGCTGCACCTCTCCGTCGTCTCGGGGGACACGACCCCCGACCAGCTGCGACGGCCCGACGGGGCGACCGCGCCCATCACCCTTGAGCGCGCCGACGCGGCCGAGCCGGCGTACGACCGCCAGAACGACGTGCCGAGCTACTACGGCGGGGGCCGCACGAAGAACTGGAACACCGGCGGCGGCTGCACGGCGGGCTTCCCCGTCGTCGACCGCAACGGATACGAGGGCTTCCTCACCGCCGCGCACTGCGGGGAGCTGTGGCACGACTTCTACGACGGCGGCGGCACGTCCGACCCGGCCAACTACATGGGCCGGCTGAACTGGCGGATCGCCAACCGCGACGCCGCCATCGTCAACGCCGACACCCACGGGCGCATGTTCACCGGGGGCGTCAACTCCAGCTACAGCGCCCGCGTGGTGGGCGTGTTCAAGTCCTATCCCGGCAACTACGTGTGCAACTCCGGGTCCAAGACCGGCGAGATCTGCTACATCAAGGTCACGCACTACGGCTGGAGCGGCACCTACACCAACGGGCAGTACGTGAAGCACATGATCCGCGCCAAGCACATCGACGGCCACTGCGCCGGCGCCAAGGGCGACAGCGGCGGGCCGATCTTCGCGTACGCCTACACGAACAACTGGGACGCCGTGAAGGCGCACGGCGTCATGTCCGCCTTCAGCGGCAGCGTGTACTGCGGTGGCGCGGTCGGCGGTCCGGTCATCGTCTTCCCCCGCGTCTGGGACGTGCTGCTGGCCTTCGAGGCGGCCCTGCTCGTGTCCTGACCGCGGCCTGATCACCGGACGGCCCGCCGAGCGCACCGGCGGGCCGTTCCGGCGTGCCCGCCCGCGTACGGGACGATGGGGTTCCACATCGAAGGGGAGTCACTCACATGCGGCTGGATCTCACCGGGCGGACGGCGCTGGTCACCGGCTCCACCCAGGGCATCGGGGCGGCCATCGCCGCGGGCCTGGCGCGTTCGGGCGCGCGGGTGGCGGTGAACGGGCGCGGCGCCGAGGGCGTCGAGCGGGCCGTGTCGCGGCTGCGCGAGCAGGTTCCCGGCGCCGACGTCGTGCCCGCGGCCGGCGACCTTTCGAGCGAGGAGGGTACCTCGCGGGTCCTGGAGGCACTGCCCCGGGTCGACATCCTCGTCAACAACCTGGGCGTCTTCGGGGCCGAGCCCGCCCTGGAGATCAGCGACGATGAGTGGCGGCGCTACTTCGAGGTCAACGTGCTGGCGGCGGTGCGGCTCACCCGGTCCTACCTGCCCGGCATGATCGAGCGGGGCTGGGGCCGCGTCCAGTACATCGCCAGCGACTCGGCCGTCGTCGTCCCCGCCGAGATGATCCACTACGGCATGACCAAGACCGCCCTGCTGTCGGTGGGACGGGGCTTCGCCAAGGCGGCGGCCGGCACCGGGGTCACGGTGAACTCGGTGATCGCCGGCCCCACGCACACCGGGGGCGTCGAGCAGTTCGTCTACCAGCTGGTCGACCGCGACCTGCCCTGGGAGGAGGCCCAGCGGGCGTTCATGCGCGAGTACCGCCCGCAGTCGCTGCTGCAACGGCTGATCGAGCCCGAGGAGATCGCCAACATGGTCGTGTACCTCAGCTCCGAGCAGGCCTCGGCGACGACCGGCGGCGCGCTGCGCGTCGACGGCGGCTACGTCGACTCCATCCTCCCCTAGCCACCCGGGAGCGCCCTCGCCATTGCCGTGATCCACATAATTCCCTACTATTCCTACGGGTTTAGTGCATTCTGCGATGGAATGAGGGGTTCATGGATCGCGACGGCCAGGGCATCAGCAGGCGCAGGATGGCCGCGACCGTGGGCGCGGTGGCCGCCGGCGCGGCCGCGGGCGCGGCGCTTCCCGGCGGGACGGCGAGCGCCGAGACCGCCGAGCGGGAGTTCCACGCCGACCGCCGCGGGGGCCGTCCCGCCCGCCCCAACGTGCTGGTCGTCCTCGGCGACGACCTGGGCTGGGCCGACCTGAGCAGCTACGGGTCACCCGACATCCGCACCCCCAACCTCGACCGGCTGGCCGGGCAGGGCGTGCGCTTCACCCAGGCCTACTCCGCGGCGGCGGTCTGCTCACCCACCAGGTTCGCGCTCTACACCGGCCGCTACCCCGGGCGGCTGCGCGGCGGGCTGGAGGAGCCGATCGCGCGACCGGACGAGCTGGTCGGCATCCCGCCCGGCCATCCCACGCTGGCGTCCCTGCTCAAGGCCGGCGGGTACGCCACCGCCATGTTCGGCAAGTGGCACTGCGGCTTCCTGCCTTGGTACAGCCCGCTGAAGTCGGGGTGGGACGTCTTCTTCGGCAACCTGTCCGGCGCCGTCGACTACTACTCCAAGGTGTCCTCCAACGGCCCCGACCTGTACGAGGGGGAGGTGCCGGTGGAGTCGCTGGACTACTACACCGACACGATCGCGAGCCGGGCCGCCGACTTCATCAGGGGCGAGCACGACGGGCCGTGGCTGCTCAACCTCAACTTCACCTCCCCGCACTGGCCGTGGGAGGCGCCCGGGGACCGCGCGGTGAGCGCGGAGATCACCGCGCGGATCGAGGCCGGCGACACCGGCGCGCTCAACCACCGTGACGGCGGCTCGCTGGACACCTACCGCGAGATGGTGCGGAGCCTGGACGCGGCGATCGGCAGGGTGCTGGCCGCGCTGCGCGCCTCCGGCCGCGAGCGCGACACGATCGTGCTGTTCAGCAGCGACAACGGCGGCGAGCGCTGGTCGTACCAGTGGCCGCTGAGCGGCGCCAAGGGCAGCCTGAACGAGGGCGGCATCCGGGTGCCCAACATCCTGCGCTGGCCCGCCGCGATCCGCCCCGGCCAGGTCAGCCACGTGCCGGTCGTCACGCACGATTGGACCGCGACGATCCTGGAGGCCGCCGGCGTCCGCCCGCCCGGCGGCCACGTGCTCGACGGGCACAGCCTCCTCCCCTACCTGCTGGAGGGCGCGCGCCCGCCACGGCGCGACCTGTTCTGGCGCACGAAGTCGGCGCGGGCGCTGCGCCGCGGCGAGTGGAAGTACCTGCGCAGCGGCACGGGCGAGGCGCTGTACAACCTGGCCGGCGACCAGCGCGAGCAGGCCGACCTGTCGCGCCGCGACCCCGCGCTGCTGGCCGAGCTGCGCACCCGATGGGAGGAGATCGACAAGACCCTCCTGCCCTACCCGTCTTGAGCCGCGCCCCGCGCCCGGACGCCTCGGAACGGCGGAAGGGTGCGCCGGGCCGAGGCCGCGCCGCCGGTCAGACGCTGGTGGAGCGGTCGTGATCCTGCTGTCGCGTGTCGTCCCGCGTGGCGGCCCAGGGGGACAGCAGGCGCGGGGAGTCGGCGCTCGGGGTGCCGGGGGCGGCGGTGTGGGCCAGGAGGGTGAGGCCGGGGCCGCCCGGGCTGACCATCGACCCGGCCGAGAACGGCTGGGTCAGCCCGACGCTGCGACCCGCCGCCCGTCGCCGCCGACCAGGCCGTGCGCCGCCGCGCAGGCGAGCGATCTCGGCCCTCCCGCCGGGACGGCGTCCGCCTGAGGCTAAAGTATCTTGAGGTCGAGACACTTTGGAGGAGCGCGATGCTGCACCACGTCCAGCTGGCCTGCCCGCCCGGCAGCGAGACGAGTTCACGCCGGTTCTACGAAGGCGTGCTCGGCCTGGCCGAGATCCCCAAGCCGCCGGCCCTGGCCGCGCGCGGCGGGTGCTGGTTCCGCGGCCACGGCGTCGAGCTGCACCTGGGCGTGGAGGCCGACTTCCGCCCGGCGCGCAAGGCGCACCCCGGCCTTCTCGTGCGCGACCTGGACGACTGGGCCCGGCGGCTGGAGGAGGCCGGGCACCCGGTGATCTTCGACGGCGACTTCCCCGGCATGCGCCGCTTCTACAGCGAGGACCCGCACGGCAACCGCCTGGAGTTCCTGGAGCCGCTCCCCTAGGCGCACCGCGGGATCGCGCCGGCCGCGCCGGCCGCGGCGCTCGAAGGCCGGGCGCCGAGACGGCGAGGCGACGGCGAGGCGACGGCGAGGCCCGCGCGCGAGCGCCGGGCGGGCGCCGTCACGACAGGTGTGCGGCGGCGTAGGCCAGCTTGTCGGGGTTGGTGACGGTGCGCAGGGCGACGACGCGGTCGCCGTCGAACTCGGGGACGATCACGGCGCTCAGCGCGGGCCCGTCCCAGGCGAGCACCGCGGGCTGCTCGTTCACCCAGGCGACGGCGAACCGGGCGCCCGCCGCCCGGGGGTGCCGGGCCAGGCCGACGAACAGGCGCGCGACCTTGACCCGGCCGGTCACCGGGTTCCGGGCGGCCGCGGCCTTGCCGCCGCCGTCGGCCCACGAGACGACGTCCTCGGCGAGCAGCCTTTCGAGGCCGGCCAGGTCGCCGTCGCCCGCCGCGGCGACGAACCGCTCCACGATCTCCCGGGCGCGCTGGGGCGTCGCGGTGAACCGCCGGCGCGGCTCGTCCACGTGCTCGCGCGCCCGCCGGTAGAGCTGCCGTGCGCGCGCCTCGCCGATCTCGAGGATCTCCGCGATCTCGCGGTGGCTGTGGCCGAACGCCTCGCGCAGCACGAACGCCGCCCGCTCGGGCGGGGTGAGCCGCTCCAGCAGCACCAGCACGCCGAACGACAGCGAGTCTCGCTGCTCGGCGGTCTCCAGCGGGCCGAGCGCGCCGCCGCCGGTGACGACGGGCTCGGGCAGCCACTCGCCCACGTAGCTCTCCCGGCGGGCGCGGGCCGAGGTCAGCCGGTTCAGGCACAGGTTGGTGACCACCTTGGTGAGCCAGGCCTCCGGCACGGCCACCTCCACGCTCCGCTCCCAGCGCAGGTAGGCGTCCTGGAGCACGTCCTCGGCCTCGGAGGCCTCCCCGAGCAGGCGGTAGGCCAGCCCGAGCAGCCGGGGACGCGCCGCGGTGAACTCCTCCAGCCGGGTGGTCATGCCGCGAATTCTCCCACCGGGCCCCGCCGCTTCCCCGCGCCCCCTCCCACACGCGCCGGGACCCGAGAGCGGGACGCGCACCGGGGCGATTTTCAATGTCTACGTAATTACGTATTATCGGAGTCATGGAGCTGACGGAGCGGGTCGCCGAACTGGAGCGCCGGATGGCCGCGCTCGAAGAGGCGGGAGGCCGGGCCGCGCCCACCGTCACACGGGCCGACTTCTGGGCGCTGGAAGCGCTGAAGGTGAAGCTCCGGGAGGACGGGGCGGACGACGGCGGCGTGCTGTTCACCGGCGCCGTGCGCCTGCCGGCAGGCGAACGGTACGAGTGGCAGTACGGCCTGCCGGCCGAGGCGCTGCTGGACGGGGAGTGGGCCGACGCCGCCGACGCGTTCGCCGCCCTCGGTCACCCGGTGCGCCTGCGCCTGCTCCAGGAGATCATCGGCGGCCGCCGCACCGCCGCCGAGCTGGCCGACCTGGAAGGGCTGGGCACCACCGGCCAGATCTACCACCACCTGCGCCAGCTCACCGCGGCCGGCTGGCTGAGCGCCGCGGGCCGCGGCCGCTACGTCGTTCCCGGCCCGCGGGTGGTGCCGTTGCTGGTGGCGCTGGCCACCGCGCGCCCCTGACCCTGTTCGACACATCGACCCGAGAAGAGGAGGAGATGTCGATGCGCCAGTACGACGAGACGTCCCTGCGCAAGTTGGCCATGATCGTGTACCGCGGCTGCTGGTTCGCGTTCTTCGTGGTGGTCGCCGGCGGCTTCGTCTTCGGCTACGGGGCCCTGTGGGGCTGGGTCCCCCTGGGGGTGGCGATCGCGCTGCAGCTCTGGCTGAACCGCAAGCCCGCGCCCGGCGCCGGCGCCGGGGCCGGCGACGCCGAGGCCGAGGCTCTCGAGGTGGGCCCGCCGGTCACCGGCCGCTGGTCGGCGCTCAACAGCCCCGCCGACAAGGTGCCCAGCCACGGCACCCGCGCCTACGGCCAGGCCTACGCGATCGACATCGTGGCCGAGCCGGAGGACCGGCCGCGCCCCCGCTTCGGCTGGTGGCCGCTCGCCCGGCGCAACGGCGACTTCCCGGCCTTCGGCGCGCCGGTCCTGGCCGTGGCCGACGCCACCGTCGTGCGCGTCGTCGACCGCTACCGCGACCACCTCAGCCGCAACTCCTGGCCGGCGCTGCTCTACCTGATCGTCGAGGGCCTGTTCCGCGACATGGGCGGCCCCGGCCGGATCGTCGGCAACCACGTCGTGCTGGACCTCGGTGGCGGCGTGCACGCCCTGTACGCCCACCTGCGGCGCGGCTCGATCACCGTCCGCGAGGGCGAGCGGGTGCGCGCGGGCCAGACGCTCGCCTCCTGCGGCGACTCGGGCAACTCCTCCGAGCCGCACGTCCACTTCCAGCTCATGGACGGCCCCGACCTGGACACCGCGCACGGCCTCCCGTTCCGCTGGCGCGGGGTCGGCGTGCCGGCCAACGGCGAGGTCTTCTCGGCGGAGGAACCCACCCGGGCGTAGAAACGCCGGCCCGGCGCCGGATCTCTCCGGCGCCGGGCATCGTACGCGCCGGTCGTCCCTAGACGCACGCGTGGGCGCCGTCGGCCTGGCCGGCGGCGTCCTCGATCCAGATCGGACGCCAGTCGGCCAGCTCGTGGAAGCGGCGCAGCTCGGCCAGCCCGCTCAGCCAGCCGCTCCACGCGCCGTACGGGGGGTGGGCGGTGTCGAAGCCGCTTTGCACGAAGGTGAGCCGGGTGCCGCCCTGCGAGCCCTCCAGCTCCCAGGTGGTGACGCCCACGCCCGCCCCCCAGTCGGTCGTGGCCGACCGGCCGGGAACCAGGTCGATGATCCTGGCGGGGTTCGGGTCGGCGTCGAAGCCGCCCATGGCGTACCGCCCGCCGACGTGCGGCTCGATCTCGATGGGGTAACCGAACCACGCGCTCACCTTGCGCGAGTCGATCAGCGAGTCGTAGACCTCCTGGACCGGCGCGTCGATCGTCGTCACGACGCGCATCTCCGGGGAGGTGTAGTCGCACTTGGGGCCGACCTCGCGGCCTTCGACGTGGTCGACGAGGTTGGCGATCGTCAGCGCCCAGAAGGTCTGGAGCTGTCCGAAGGCGCCGGCGTCCTGGAAGTCGAAGTGGCTCTGCGAGAGCGACAGCACGGCGGTCTCGGGCCCCTCCTCCTCCAGGGTGATCTCCGTGACGGTCTCCTCGCCGCCGAGCAGCCAGGAGAAGCGCAGCGTGCGCTCGTCGGCGTGCAGCAGCCGCTGGTGGGGCGCGTCGCCCTCGGGGGTGTAGCGGCCCCAGAACACATACCGCTCGGCGTCGGCCTCGGCGTGCTCGGCCAGCCACACGCGCATGGCCTCGGGGTCGGACAGGGCGTGGCGCACCTCCTTGACCGGGGCCTGGAGGCGGGCACGCAGGATCATGGGCTCACTCATGGGTTCTCCCTTTGGGGTAACAGGCGACGGCCAGCTTGAACGCGTCGCCGTCGGCGCCGCCGTAGCGGGTGAAGAGGTCTTGCAGGGTGCTCTGCAGGTCGTTCAGGAAGTCCTGCCGGCGGTCCGCCGGCACCCGGATCTCGCCCGAGACGCCGATCGACGGCAGCTCGGGGGCCGCGCGGTCGAGCGCGGCGACGTCCGCCTGCACCTCCTCCATCAGGTTGAGCAGGTGGCCCAGGCTCAGCTCGTCCTGCACCTTGCGCAGGCCGATGTGGCCGACCAGGCCGGGTGACAGCCAGTAGGAACGGGCCCCGGCCTGGTAGATGCCCTCGTGGATGCCGCGCACCTTGCGCTCGGACACCTGCTCGACCAGCCCCGCGTCGACCAGGCGCTTGACGTGGTAGTAGACCCGCTGCGGGGTCTGGCCGAGCGCGGCGGCGACCTCGCCGCACGTGCGCGGCTCGGCCAGTTGCCGCAGCACCTCGATGCGCTGCGGCTTGAGCAGCGCCTCGGCCTGCTCGATGTGCTCCAGGTACAGGATGTCTCTCATCGCAAAATCAATTTTGTACGTAAAAACTTCTCTTGTCAATGGGTGCGCCGGAGCCGTCCGCCACGAGAGCCGGCGTCCGACGCCGCGAGCCCCGGAGGGGTGCGGTTCGCGGCGGGCCGCGGTGTGGCAGGCTCACCGGGATGGACGAGCTGTGGGATCTGGTGGTGGTCGGAGGCGGGCCCGCGGGCTCCGCGGCGGCGTTGCGCGCCCGGCAGCTTCACCCCGGCGCGCGGGTGCTGCTGCTGGACAAGGCGGACTTCCCCCGCGACAAGGCCTGCGGCGACGGCGTCGCCGCCCACGGGCGCGAGGAGCTGGCGCTGCTCGGCCTGCCCGACCTGCTGGCCGACTACCGGCCGACCCGGCGGCTGGAGGTGGTCTCCCCCGGCGGCGCCCGCGTCCTCGCGACCGTCGCCCGCCCCAACCACGTCGTCCCCCGCGCCGTGCTGGACGCCCGGCTGGTCGACGCCGCCCGCGCCCGGGGCGTCGAGGTGCGCCGCCACCAGGTGCGCGCCCTCACGGCGCGCGGCGACCACGTGGTGCTCGACGGCGAGATCGCCGCGCGGGCCGTCATCGCCGCCGACGGCGCCAACTCGGCGATGCGGCGCCTGATCGGCGTGCCCGGCAGCCCCGAACGACACACCGCCATCGCCGTCCGCGGCTACGCCGACGTGCCCGCCGAGGACGACGTCCAGCTCATCGCCATGCAGAAGGACGGATGGCCCGCCTACGCGTGGTCGTTCCCGATCGGCGACGGCACCGCCAACGTCGGCTTCGGGATGCTGCTGCCCCGCCTGCGCGCCACCGGCCTGCCCGGCCGCCAGGTGCTGCACGGCCGGCTCGCCGCGCTCCTGCCGCACCTGCCCGCCCGCGACCTGCGCGCCCACCACCTGCCGCTGTCACCGGGACGGCCCAGGCCGGGCGCCGGGCGGGTGCTGCTGGCCGGCGACGCCGCCGGGCTGATCAACCCGCTCACCGGCGAGGGCATCTACTACGCGCTGCTGTCGGGACGACTCGCGGGCGAGGCGGCCGTCCAGGAGCCGGCCGACCCGCTGCGCGCCTACCGGCGCGGGCTGCGCGGCGCGCTGGGCCGGCACCTGCGCACCACCGACGTGCTCGCGCGCGCCTCACAGTCCCCCGGCTTCATCGACGCGGCGATCGCCACCGCCGCCCGGCGCCCGGGCGTCTTCGACATGCTGGTGGAGGTCGGCCTGGGCGCCGGCACCGTCCCGCTCCCCCTGGCCTGGGCCGTCGCCCGCCGCTGGATGCTGCGCGCCGGCTGACCGGCTCGCCACGGGCCTGGGCCGGCACGCGCGCTCCTCGTCCGGCCCGCGGGTCACCGCCGTCCGCCGGTCGGCTCCGGCCTCGCGGGACGTCCATGTCCGGCATTGACGGATGGCGGGGAGGCGGTGGATGGTGGTAGCGGCTTAGGTAAGCGCTTTCCGAGGGCGGGGCGGTACCCTCCTCCGACGGCCGGGCCGTCGCCGCACGACCCGTCCGGTCACCCCGGCCCCTTCCCGCCCGTCACCCTCCCGCCGCTCTCGCCACCCGGATGGTCCCTTGTCATCGCAGCCCCCGCTCGCGCGGTTCCTCATGTCCCCCGAGCCGTTCGACGAGGTCTACCCGCCGCCGGTGCGGCGGCGCATCGCCGCCGCGGCCCGCGTGGACGGCGCCGACCCCGACCCGGCCCGCGTGCTCGCCGACCACTCGCTGCTGGCGGGGGTGGAGGTGCTGTGCACCGGGTGGGGCGCTCCCCCGCTCGGCGGGGCTCTGCTGGAGGCGGCGCCGGGCCTGCGGCTGGTGGCGCACGCCGCCGGGTCGGTGCGCCCGATCGTCACCGACGAGCTGTGGGAGCGGGGCGTGCGGGTCGTGTCGGCCGCCGCGGCGAACGCGGTGCCGGTGGCGGAGTTCACCGTGGCACAGGTGGTGTACGCGCTCAAGCACGGCTGGCGGCTCGTGCTGGCCGCGCGCGAGGCCCGCGCGCCGGTCCCGCCCGGCCCGCACCTGGGCGGCGTGCTGGACGCGGAGGTGGGGCTGCTGAGCCTGGGGGCGATCGGTCGGATGGTCGCGGCGCGCCTGCGCGCGCACGGCGTGCGGGTGCTGGCGCACGACCCCTACGCCGCCGAGCGGGACGCCCGCGCGCTGGGCGTCGAGCTGGTCGGGCTGGAGGAGCTGTTCGCGCGCGGCGAGGTGGTGAGCCTGCACGCCCCGCTGCTGCCCGCCACGACGGGCCTGGTGGACGGCCCCCTGCTGCGCCTCATGCGGCCGTACGCCACCCTGCTCAACACCGCTCGCGGCGGGCTGGTGGACGAGCCGTCCCTGGTGGAGGTGCTGCGCGAGCGGCCCGACCTGATGGCGGTGCTGGACGTCACCCACCCCGAGCCGGTGGCGGCCGGCTCACCGCTGCTGACGCTGCCCAACGCCGTGGTGACCCCGCACGTCGCCGGGAGCATGGGCCGCGAGCGCGCCCGCCTGGGCCACCTGGTGGCAGACGAGCTGGAACGCTGGACGGCCGGCGCCCCGCTCACGCACGAGGTCACCCGCGAGCGGACGGCCCTGCTGGCCTGACGCGCCTCATCCCGTGGTGGGTCAGACCCCGGGCTGATGCGCCGGGCGGGGACCGTCCCCCACAGTCGTGGCATGATCGAAGTGAGAGAGCTGACCAAACGCTACGGCGGCACCCTGGCCGTCGACGGGCTGTCCTTCCGGGTGGAGCCGGGCCTGGTGACCGGCTTCCTCGGCCCGAACGGCGCGGGCAAGTCCACCACGATGCGCGTCATCCTGGGCCTGGACGCGCCCACCTCCGGCGAGGCGCTGGTCGGCGGGCGGCGCTACGCGACGCTGAGCAGGCCGATGACCAAGGTGGGCGCGCTGCTGGACGCCAACGCGGTGCACGGCGGGCGCAGCGCGTACGACCACCTGCTGTGCCTGGCCCGTACCAACGACATCGGCCCGATGCGGGTCGCCGAGGTGCTGGAGCTGGCCGGGCTGGCCGGGGTGGCGCGCAAGGAGGTCGGCGGATTCTCGCTGGGCATGAAGCAGCGGCTGGGCATCGCCGCCGCGCTGCTCGGCGACCCCGGCGTGCTGATGTTCGACGAGCCGGTCAACGGGCTGGACCCCGACGGGGTGCGGTGGATCCGCGGGCTGATGCGCTCGCTGGCCGCCGAGGGCAGGACGGTGCTGCTGTCCAGCCACCTGATGAGCGAGATGCAGCTCACCGCCGACCGCATCGTCATCGTCGGCCGGGGCCGGCTGGTCGCCGACACCACGGTGGCGGAGCTGACCGGTCGCTACCCGTCGCTGGAGGACGCCTACCTGGCGTTGACCGCCGGCAGCGTGGAGTTCGGGGCGGGCGGATGAGGGGCGTGCTGTCCTCGGAGTGGCTGAAGCTGCGCTCGGTCCGCTCCACGACCTACACCCTGTCGGCTGCGGCCCTGACGGTGGTGCTCGCGGGCGTCTACGTGTACTACGCCGGCACCGTCTGGGACGGGCGGGACCCGGCGGGGCGTGCCGCCTTCCGCGCCACCGCGCCCGAGGTGGGCTTCCTGCCGCTGCTACAGGTCAGCCTGGCGGTGCTGGGGGTGCTGGCGATCACCCCCGAGTACGCCACCGGCATGATCCGGACGAGCCTGGCCGCCGTCCCGCGGCGCGGCGTGCTGCTGCTGGCCAAGGCGGGCGTGGTGGCGGGCGTGACGCTGACCGCGGCGCTGGCGATCCTGTTCGCCACGTACGCGGTCGGCCGGCTGGTCGCCGGCGACCGCGCCATGGACTTCAACACCGGTTCGCTCGGCGGCGATCTGCCGCTGCTGCTGGGCTCGGCGGTGTCGGTCACGGTGCTGGCGCTGATCGGGCTGGGGGTGGGCACGGTCACCCGGTCCACCGTCGGCGGCGTCGTCGCGGTGGCCGCCGTGCTGTTCGTGCTGCCGATCATGGTGACCTTCGTGCCCGCGCCGTGGAGCACCCGGGCCGCGTCGCTGCTTCCGGCCGACCTGGTGCGGCAGATCGCGGGCCAGGAGCTGTCCATGCGGCTGGGCGAGGGCATGCTCTCGCCGGTGGGGGCGCTGGCCGTGCTCGTGGGCTACGGGGCCGTCGCGGTGGCCGCGGGGGCGGCCGCCCTCCACCGCCGCGACGCCTGAGCCGGCCGGGCGCTCCCGTGTCCACGAGGGCGGTGGGCGGGGGCTTGAATCTCAAGCCGCTCGAGATCCCATAGTGGCGGTATGGACGACAAGGACCTGTACCCGATCGGGGACGTGGCGCGCCGGACCGGTCTGAGTGTGAGCGCCGTCCGGTTCTACTCCGACGCCGGGATCATCGCCCCCGCACGGGTGACCGAGACCGGTCACCGGCGGTACGACCTGCGCGCCATCGCCCGGCTGGAACTCATCCGCACCCTTCGCGACCTGGACGCCGGCCTGGAGGACATCCGCCGGCTGCTCGACGGCGAGACCTCACTGCATGATCTGCTCACGACGCACCTGGAGCTCGTCGAGCGTCAGGAGCGCGACCTGCGGGCCAGACGGGCCGTGCTGAGGACCCTCGTCAAGCAGGGGGGCACGGCCGCGCAGGCGGCCCTGATGCGCAGACTCGTCTCGATGCCCGACGAGGAGCGCGAGCGGCTCGTCGACGACTTCTGGAACGAGGTCGGCGAAGGCCTCGACGTGCCCCCCGGCTTCGTCGACCGGTTGCGGACGATGCGACCGCGCCTGCCGGAGGACCCGGCCGCCACCCAGCTCGAAGCCTGGATCGAGCTGGCCGACCTGGTAGGAGGCGAGGAGTTCCGCCGCGCGGTCCGCTCGTATCTGCAGGACGTCTACGGCACGTTCCCGGGACGGCGCGTGGCCGCCGCGCCGGTGTGGGACTTCATCCACCAGCGGGGGGCGCGGATCGGGCAGGAGGTCGTGGAGGCGCACCGTTCCGGGCTGCCCGCGGACTCCGCACGGGCACGGGAGCTGGTCGATCGCCTGGCGACCGCGTCCGCCGAGGCCTTCGGCGGGCGGGCCACGGCCGAGTCGCGTGAGCGGCTGGCCACGGCCTTCCTGCTCGTCGAGCGGCTCCAACGGCAGGACGCGCGGGAGGAGGCCCGGTACGACGCCACCCACGGCAGGTACCTGTCCCTGGTGGCCGTGATCAACGGAACCCCGCCGGACACCGGCGAGGACGGTCCCGCGCTCTACGCGTGGATCGCGGCGGCGCTTCGCGCTCGCTGCCCCGAATTACCGACCCCTGGGTAAAGAACCGGGTACAGTCCGGATCATGGGCAGACCGAAGGGGTTCGACCCGGACGCCGCCGTCGAGCAGGCGATGCAGGTGTTCTGGCGCCAGGGGTACGGGGCCACCTCGCCACAGGATCTGCTGGACGAGCTGGGAATCGGCAAGGGCAGCCTCTACAACGCCTTCGGCAGCAAGCACGAGCTGTTCGCCCGGGCGCTGCGCCGCTACAACGAGCGGATCGACGCCGAGCTGGCCGAGATGCTGGAGCGCCCCGGCTCGGTCAAGGAGCGGCTGGGGGCCGCGCTGGAGGGCCTGGTGCGGGCCGACTACGCGGCGCGGCGCGGCTGCCTGGCGGTCAACACGGCCGTGGAGCTGCCGGGTAGCGACGAGGCGGTCCGCCTGGTGCGCCGCATGTTCGACCGCGAGGAGCTCGTGCTGCGCACCATGATCGAGGAGGGGCAGCGCTCGGGAGAGCTGCGCCGCGACGTGGACGCGGCGGCCGTGGCGAGCATGCTGCTCAGCACCATTGCCGGCCTGCGGGTGCTGTCCAAGGTGACCGCCACCCCGGCCCCCCTCGACCGCGCCGTCGGGGCGATCATCGCGCTGCTGTGACCCTCGCCCGGCGCCGCACGGCCGCCGGCAGGCGCACCCCCCGCCCCGGGGAGGCACGGCGCGCCTGCCCGCGGGCGAGGTGACGGCAGCCCGCCGCCCCCCGCGTGAGTCAGGTGCGCGGGGCCGGGTCGCGGCGGCTCCCCCGCGTGCTTCAAGCGTGCGGGCCGGGGGCACGGCGGGCTTCCCGTGTGGTTCAGGCGCGCGGGCCTGGGGCGCGGCGGAAGAGGAAGGGCTGGGGTTCGCGGCCGGGGACGACGAACCAGCACTCGCCGGTCTCCTCGCTGTCGAGCAGCCGCATGAAGGCGTCGGCCACCGCCGAGACCTCCAGGATCGGGAACCCCATCTCCTCCAGCACGGCGCGGCCCTCGCCCAGGATGCCGGTGTCGGCGAACGACGGGCACAGGCCCTGCACCTTGACGCCGGAGGGGCGCAGGGCCTCGCCGAGCGAGCGCACCAGCCCGACGACCGCGTGCTTGTTGGCGGCGTAGATCGGGTCGCCGGGGATGCCGACGAGGCCGGCCATGCTGGAGGTGGCCACGATCGTGCCTCCCCCGGCGGCCATCAGCGCGGGGATCGCGGCGTGCGCGCCGAACACCACGCCGTCGAGGTTGACGCCCATCGCCAGCCGGTAGCGGTCCAGGTCGAAGTCGGCGCCCAGCCCGCAGCCGGAGCTGACGCCGGCGTTGAGGAACGCCAGGTCGAGCCGCCCGTAGCGCTCGACGGCGACGGCGACGGCCCTTCGGCTGTCCTCCGGGCGGGTCACGTCGCAGTGCACGTGAGCGCCGCCGACCTCGGCGGCCAGCTTCTCGGCGGCGGCGTCGTCGACGTCGGCGATGACGACCCGGGCTCCCCCGCCGGCCAGCCGGCGCGCGACCGCCGCGCCGATGCCGTTGGCACCCCCGGTGATCAGCGCGACCTTGTCGTGCAGCCGGTCGCCCCGCACCACGTTGGCGGCCTGGAAGCCTTGGGCATGGGGCATGCCGCTGAGCAGCCCGCCGGTCTCCCCGGTGGACCACGGCCCGGACGCCGGGCCGCCCGCCGCCGCGCCCTCGGGCGCGCCGTGCCCGGGGCGGGAGGGCGGCGTGCCGTCGTCGTCGCTGGTCGTCACAGTGGCAGCCCTCCGGTGGCGGCGTTGGTGGACCCCGTGGCCCGGTACGCCGCGATCGTACGCTCGGCGATGCGCATCTGGTGGATCTCGTCGGCGCCGTCGGCGAGGCGCGCCCAGCGGGCGTGCTGGAACATCGAGGCCAGGGGGGTGTCGGTGGAGTAGCCAAGGGCGCCGTGCACCTGGATCGCGCGGTCGACGATGCGATTGAGGGAGTTGGCCACGAAGTGCTTGGCCATGGACACCTCGGTGCGGAAGTCCTCGCCCTTGTCAATCTTGGAGGCGGCGTGCAGGACCATCAGCTTGCACTGGTAGAGCTCCATGGCCGAGTCGGCGATGAGCCACTGGACGCCCTGCTTGTCGGCGAGCGCCGAGCCGTGGCTGCGCCGGTTGAGCGCGCGGTCGACCATCATGTCCAGCGCGGTCTCGGCCTGGGAGATCCACCGCATGCAGTGGGCCAGGCGGGCCGGGCCCAGGCGGTGCTGGCCCAGGCGGTGGCCGTTGCCCCGCCCGCCGAGGATCTGGGAGCCGGCGACCCGCAGGTCGGTGATGACGATCTCGCTGTGGCCGGTGGAGCCGTGCATGGTCTCGACCTCGCGCACGTCGTCCCAGCCCCGCTGGGGAAGGTCGACGAGGAAGGCGGTGTTGGCGCCGCGCGAGCCCTCGGGCAGGTCGGGCTCGGTGCGGGCGATGAGGATGGCGAACCCGGCTCGGCGCGCGTTGGAGATGAACCACTTGTGGCCGTTGATCACCCACTCGTCGCCGTCCTGGACGGCCGTGGTGCGGATGAGCGTGGGGTCGGACCCGGCGACCTCGGGCTCGGTCATGGCGAAGCACGACATGCGGGTGCCTTCGAGCAGCGGGCGCAGATAGCGCTCCTTCTGCTCGTCGGTCCCCCAGTGCAGCAGGGTGTGCATGTTGCCCTCGTCGGGCGCCGAGCAGTTGAGGATCCACGGGCCGAGCCGGGTCTTGGCGGCCTCCGACTGCACCATGGCCAGCGCGACGTGGCCCAGGCCCATGCCGCCCCACTCCTCGGGCATGTGCGGCAGCCACAGGCCCCGCGCCCTGGCCTTGCCGCGCAGCCCGAAGATGAGCCGCAGGTAGGCGTCGCGGTCGGCGGTGCGCTCGTCTCCCAGGCCGTCGACCGCGGGGACGACGGTGTCGCGGATGAACTCGCGGACGCGGCCGCGGATCTCCTCGTGCTCGGGGGCGAGGGTGAAGTCGATGGCCATGCGTTCCCCTTGCCTGCGGCCGGCGGCGGCGCCTCGGAAGGCCGCGGGCCGGCGGGCCGGCCGCCGTTCCGCTGGGACCATTTAAGGCAACTGCTTGATTACGATAGCGTCGGGCCCGTCCCCCGGCAAGGTCAGGAGGCGTCCATGCCGCCCAATCCCGAAGTGACGTGCAGGCGTCTGGTGCAGGCCGCCGAGCGCCTGTTCGCCGAGCGGGGCATCGAGGGGGTGTCGCTGCGCGAGATCAACGCCGCCGCCGGGCAGCGCAACACCACCGCGCTCCAGTACCACTTCACCGACCGTGCCGGGCTGCTGAGCGCGGTGCTCGCCAAGCATCAGGCCGGCATCGAGCAGCACCGCCACCGGCTGCTGGACGCCTACGAGGGCGCCGGCCGCCCGCCGGCGGGCGAGGCCCGGCGGGCGCTGGCCGCGGCGCTGGTGCGCCCGATGGCGGCCAAGCTCGCCGACCCCGACGGCGGCCGGGCCTACCTGCGGGTGATGGAGCAGCTCGTCCACCGTGGCGAGCCGCCGGCGAAGGCCGACCGGCGGGGCGACCCGGGCCAGAGCATCCACCGGTGGCGCGAGCTGGTGGCGCCGCTGCTGTCGGAGGTCGCCGTCAGCCGGCTGCACCAGCGGTTCATGGCGATCAGGGTGACCTACGTGGAGCTGGCGCGGCGCGCGAGCGGGCCCGAGGGCAAGGACGACCGGCTGTTCACCAGCCACCTCATCGACGTGGTCTCGGCCGTGCTGGCCACCGAGGTCTCGCCGGAGACCGCGGGGTTGCTGCGCGAGCGCGACCTGCGCAGGGAGCGTTAGCGCCCCGTCGTCCGCATGGGGCCGGGACGCGCCGACGGCGGCCGCGTGCGCGGCCGCCGTCGCGGGGTCGTGGGCTGTCAGGCGTGCGGGCAGGTGTCGCGGTACTCCTCGATCGTGATGTCGTTCGGGGCCGGGCACAGGAACTGGTCGTAGCGGGTGTCGTCGTCGATGAACCGCTTCATCCACGAGACCATGTACTTGGCCATCGTCGTGTTGGACGTCTGCGGGAAGAAGTGCGAGGCGTTGTTCAGCTCCATGTAGGCCTTCTCCGAGGAGGAGGGGATGGAGTTGTAGAACGGGATGGAGTGGGTGTTCACCGAGGCGACGCTGTCGGACTCGCCGCCGATGATGAACGTGGGCACGCGCACGCCCGACCAGCTCTTGTCGGTGTTCCACGGGGCCAGCGGGATGGCCGCCTGCAGCGAGGGCCGGGAGTTCGCGGCCTCCAGCGAGCCGCCGCCGCCCATGGAGTGGCCCGCGACCGCCAGCCGCGACGGGTCGATCCTGGCGCGGACGGTGGCCGAGGCGTCCTCCACGAGGTAGTCCAGCGCGGCCAGGAGCTGACGTCCGCGGCTGCTGGGCTGGTCGTAGATGGTGTTGGTCTCGATGCCGATCACCACGAAGCCGTGCGAGGCCAGGCGGGGGCCGAGCCAGCTCAGGCTGGACCACCGGGCGGTGTATCCCGGGGAGATGGCGATGGCGCCGAACGTGCCCTGGCTGGTGTCGGTCGGGTAGTAGATGGTGCCGCCGCCGAAGCCGTCGGCGCCCAGCGAGGACACCGAGGTCGACGCGGTGGAGAACGGGCCGCGGGAGGCCTCGATGAGCGACTCGGTGGGGTCGGGGCCGCGCTCGTACGGGCTCTGCGCCTGCGCGGCGGGGGCGAGGGCGACGCCGCCGCAGGCCAGTGCCAGCGCCATCCCGATCTTGGCGAGGATCCGCGCGCCGGAGGGGCGAAGGCGGCGGGGGGCGGAGGGCTGGGGGGTGCCGGAGAGGATTTTCCGTGGCTGCACGTTGCTTGTGCTCCCTGGTGGTAGGGGGGAACCGGCCGCCGGCCGGTCGCGAGGCGGGCCGTCCGGCGGGTGCCACGCCGCGGGCCACGGCGTGTCGGGTTCCTCATGACTGCCTGTCGCCGCCATTGTTCGGGCGGCCCGCCACCCGCGCATCGGCGAAATCACTTGCCTTCTCATCGCGTGGTGAGGCCGCCGGGCACCCGGGTGGAGCGAGCCGGGGCGGCGGTGGCGGGGCCGGTCAGGGGGTGAAGGCTCGCCGGTAGGCGGTGGGGGTGGTGGCGAAGGCCCGGTGGAAGTGGGTGCGCAGGTTGGTCGCGGTGCCCAGCCCGGTGCGCCTGGCGACCTCCTCGACGGTGATCTGGCCGTTCTCCAGCAGGGCGCAGGCGGCGCGCAGCCGCTGCTGGGTCAGCCAGGCCTGCGGGCTCATCCCGAACCGGTCGCGGAAGGTGCGGTGCAGGGTGCGGGTGGACACCACACCCTGCCGGGCCAGGTCCAGGACGGTGATCGGCAGGTGCAGGTTGGCGTTCGCCCAGGCGGTGACCGCGGCCAGCTCGTCGTCCTGCCCCTGCGCGCCCGCCGGGATGAACTGCGCCTGGCCGCCCGCCCGGTGCAGCGGGGTGACCATGTGGCGGGCCCGCTGGATGGCCGCCGACTGGCCGTGGTCGCGGCCGACGAGGTAGAGGCACAGGTCGAGCCCGGCGGCCAGTCCGGCGCTGGTGAACACCGGGTCCTGGTCGATGTAGAGGGCGTTCGCGTCCACGGTGACCCGGGGGTGCTCGCGGGCCAGCGCCTGGGCGTGCACCCAGTGGGTCGTCGCGCGCCTGCCGTCCAGGAGACCGGCCTGGGCCAGCGCGAACGCGCCGGTGCAGATGGAGGCGACGCGGGCCCCGCGGCGGTACGCCTCGGCCAGCGCGTCGAGTGCGCGTGCGGGGGCGGGGCCGCGGGCGAAGCCGGGCACGATGACCGTGTCGGCGCCGTCCAGCGCGTCGAGGGCGGCCTGCACGGTCAGGTCCAGGCCGGGGGTGGTGGTGGGGACCGATCCGCCGTCCGGCGAGCAGACCGTGGTCGCGTACCTGCCCTGGCCGTCGTGGCCGAAGACGTGCGTCGCGATGGTCAGGTCGAAGGCGACGACCGGGGGCAGGGCGAGGACGGCGACCCGGTGCATGGCGGATTCCTTACGCATGGTGGCAAGGATGCCACTCGTCACCGCGGTGGCCGGACGTGATGCTGGCCGCATGCGAATCGAGATCGTGGTGTTCGACGGCGTCGACGAACTGGACGTGTTCGGGCCGTTCGAGGTGGTGTCGATGGCGGGCCTCGACGTCGAGCTGGTCGCCGTCGAACGCCCGGGGCCGGTGACCACCATGCGCGGCGTCCGGCTCGACGTCCCGGGGGTGCTGGGCCGGGCCGACGGCGTGATCGTGCCGGGCGGCGGATGGCTGAACCGGGCCGCCGAGGGCGCCTGGGCGCAGGCGCGGCGCGGCGTGCTCCCGGCCCGGCTGGCCGCGATGGCGCCCTCGGCCCGCTGGATGGCGTCGGTGTGCACCGGCGGGCTGCTGCTGGCCGCGGCGGGGCTGCTGACGCGCCGGCGGGCCACCACCAACCGCAACGCCTACGAGGAGCTGCGCGCCTACGATGTCACCGTCGTGGAGGAACGTGTCGTCGACGACGGTGACCGCGTCACCGCGGGCGCGCTCACCTCCGGGCTCGACCTGGGGCTGCGGATCGTCGAACGCGAACTCGGCGCCGCCGCGGCCGGCCGGGTCGCCGCGACCATCGAGTACCCGGCGGCCCCGGCCCGCCCCCGGTAGAGCAGTGGAGGACAGCCGCACATGGGAACCACACACGAGCGCATCACCGGGCGCCTACGGGAGTTCATCGAGGCGCAGCCGGTGTTCTTCACGGCGACCGCGCCGCTCTCCGCGACCGGCACGGTCAACCTCTCGCCCAAGGGCGTGACCGGATCGCTGGCGGTCCTGGACGACGTCACCGTGGCCTACCTCGACTTCGCCGGCAGCAACGCCGAGACCGTCGCGCACCTGCGGGAGAACGGCCGGATCACCCTGATGTGGTGCGCCTTCCAGGGGCCGCCGAACATCGTGCGGGTGCACGGGCGCGGCGAGCCGGTCTTCCGGGACGACCCGCGGTGGGCGGGCCTGGTCGCCCGCTTCCCGGCCGTCGACCCCGGGCCGCACGGGCTGCGGGCGATCGTCGTGGTCCGCGCCGAGCTGATCAGGGACACCTGCGGCTTCGCCGTGCCTCTCATGACCTACGACGAGGATCGCGATCTGCACGCCAGGCGCTTCGCGCGGGAGGACGACGCGTCGCTGAGCGACTACTTCGCCCGCAAGGAGCACATCGCCGCCAGCATCGACGGCCTGCCCGGCCTGCCCCTGCCGTTGCCGCCGACCCCCGGGCGCCCGGCGAGCCGGTGACGGGGCACCGCGCGGCCGCGGGCGGCCCCGGGTCCATGGCCGGGCGCCGTCTTCGGACCGGGCCCCTTCTCCCGAACCGGGCCGCGTCTTCGGAACGGGCCGCGCGGCCGTCGCCAGAGACCGTCCGGCGGCGCCAGGCGGTGAGCGGGTTCACGACAGCAGGCGGGCGAGTTCCACCCGCGAGCGGATGCCGAGCCTGGCGAAGATGTTGCGCAGGTGGTGCTCGACCGTGCGCGGGCTGAGGAAGAGCTGGGAGGCGACCTCCCGATTGGTGGCGCCCTCGGCGACCATGCGGGCGATCTGGTACTGCTGCGCGGTGAGCTGCCCGGCCTCGGCGGTGCAGTGCGTGCGCACGGCCTGGCCGGCGGCCCGCAGCTCGCCCCGGGCCTGCTCGACCCACAGGCGCGCCCCCAGCCGCTCGAAGGTCTCCAGCGCGCCGTGCAGGTGCTCCCGGGCCGCGCCCGGGCGCCGCTCGCGGCGCAGCGCACCGCCGAACAACAGCTGCGTGCGGGCCCTCTCGAAGGCGCACACCCCCTGCCCGTGCAGGTCCAGGGCGCGGCCGAACAGCTCCGCGGCCTCCCCCGGCCCGGCGAGCAGGGCGTGGCAGCGCATGGCGAGCGCCTGACGGTCGGGGCTGCGGGTGCTGTCGACCCAGCCGTCGAGCACCTTCAGCGCGGCCAGGGCGTGCTCGCGCTCCCCGGTGCGGGCCGCGGCCTCGATGAAGGTGGGGGCGGCCATGACGCGCACCACGAGGTGGTCGTGGCGGTGCTCGCCGCCCAGCCTCCCGGCCGCCTCGGTGACCCGGCCCGCCGCCAGGTCCAGGTGCGCCAGCGCCCAGTTGCCCAGCGCCGCGGCCACGCCCAGGCCGTGCGCGTCGGCCAGCTCGAACGCCGCGCGGGCCCGCATCCTGCAGGTCTCCTCGTCCCCGTGGACGGCCGCGGTCAGCGCCAGCCACGCCAGGTGGTGGCCGGCGGTGTTCAGCCGCCCGGTCTCCTGGGCCAGCCGCAGCCCCTCGACCGCGTTGGCGGCGACCGAGGCGTAGCGCCCCATCCAGATCTCGGCGTAGATGACCGACTCCAGCAGCTGCGGCAGCACCGAGGCCGCCCCCCGGCGCCGCGCACTCTCCACGGCCCGGGTGGCGAGCAGGTGGGCCTGGTCGTCCTCGCCGAGCAGCAGGCTGGCCACCCCGGCCCACACCATCATCGCCGGGTCGCGCACCGCGGGGGCCAGCAGCAGCACGCGGCGCAGCGGGACGGCGGCCTCGGCGTGCCGCCCGCTGAACGTCGCCGCCAGGCCCGCCAGGTAGTCGAACATGAGCTGGACCGCCGCCCGGTCGTCCGGGCGGCGCAGCGCGGCGGCGCGACGGGCGATGGCCAGGAACCGCTGGTTGTCCCCGGCGAAGAAGCCGGCCTCGGCGGCGCGCACCAGCGCGCGCACGCCAAGCTCGCGGTCGCGGTCCAGCAGCCATCCGGCTGCCGACAGGAACTTGTCGTGGGCGCTGCCGGTCTCGCCGCCCAGCAGCTCCAGGCTGCCGTGCAGCAGCTCGGCCTGCCCGCGCATCTCGGCGGTGATGGTGAGCGAGCGCAGCCGCGACAGCAGCGACCTGGCGCGCTGGGGGTGCCCGCAGGTGGAGGCGTGCCGCGCGGCCGCGGCCAGCCGCGCGGCCTTCAGGTCGCCCTGCGCGGTCAGCTCGGCGGCGCGCTCGAAGGCCAGGGACGCCCCCGGGTAGCCGCCGTTCATCGGCGCGTGCCCGGCCGCCTCGGCCAGCTCGTCGCCGAGCTCCTCGGCCGGGCCGTCCAGGGCCCAGGCCCGGTGCCAGGCGCGGCGCAGGCGCTGGTGCCGCTGGTCCAGCACCCCGGCCAGCAGGCGGTGGGCCGCGCGCCGCCGGGCCAGCGAGGCGGAGGCGTAGGCGACCGGGCGCATCGCCGGCTCGCCGAAGACGTACCCGTCCTGGACGACGCGGACGACACCCGCGCGCTCGGCGGGCTCCAGGGCCGTCAGGGCGCAGCGCGGCTCGGCGGCGCGCAGCAGCGTGGCGGTGTCCAGGTCGTGGTCGGCGGCCAGCAGCAGGAGCAGGTGGCGGGTGGCGCCGGGCAGGCGGGCCAGCTGCTCGGCGTAGGCCTGCCACAGCCTTCCGCCGGGCGGCACGCAGGTCGGCGGCGGCGCGGTTCCCTCCAGCTGCTCGGGGGTGAGCGAGCCGATGAGCTCGGTGAGCGCGAGCGGGTTGCCGGCGGCCACCCGCTCCAGCGCGGCTCGCACGTCCTCGGGCGGCCGCCCCGGTACCAGGTCGTCGGCCAGCTCGCGGCTCGCCGTCTCCCCGAGCGGGCCGAGCACCCGCGCCGGGACGCCGCCGGGGGCCGCGATCGCCGTGCCGTGGTCGCCGCGGGCGGCGAACAGCAGGGCGACCCGCTCGCCCGCCAGGCGGCGGGCGGCGAAGAACAGGCTCTCGCGGCTGGCGGCGTCCAGCAGGTGGGCGTCGTCGACGCAGACCAGGACGGGCCCGCGTTCGGCGATGGCCGACAGCAGGTCGAGCACGGCCGCGGGCAGCGCGAGCCCGGTGCCTGCCGTGCCGGTCAGCAGGGCCCGTCCCAGCACCGCGGCCCGCGCGCGGGGCAGGCGCGCCAGCGTGCCCGCCACCGGGCGCAGCAGGGCGTGCAGCCCCGACAGCGGGACCCGCGACTCGGCCCGCACGCCGGCCGCCCGCAGCACGACGAAGTCGCGGGCCCGGTGGGCGGCGGCGTCCAGCAGGGCGGTCTTGCCCGTTCCCGGGCCGCCGAGCAGGAGCATGGCCGCGCCCTGCGCCTGGCGCGCGCCGTCCAGGAGGCGGTCGAGGGCGGCCAGCTCCGGGTCTCGGCCGCGCAGGATCGGTGTCCAGGGGGTGCCGGCGGCGGGAGACACGCCTTCAGTGTCACGCGCGGACGCCCCGACAAGAAGGGGTGCCGTCGCCGTGGTTCCGTGTTTACCGGATAACCGGTGAAATCACCGATACACCGGGGCCGCCCGGCCGGCGGCCGTCGCGCGGACCCTGCCGCCACCCCGCAGCGCCGGGAATGAGGGGCGGGCTAGGGGTCCCGCCGCGGTCAGGGTGCGCGTGATGCTGGTGAACGCGCTCGTGCCGCAAGACGGTGTTCGCGCGCGGGTCCGCGGGCCGCCGTCCGGCGCGGCGCCCAGGGGGGCGGGATCGGTCTCTACGAGCGGGCGGCTCTGGACGTCTACGATCGGCGAGGTGACGACCCCAGCGGTACGGAGCGATATCTAGGAGGCCCGACATGCCGCAGCAGTTCGAGCTACGCAAGGAGATCGAGCTCAAGGCGACCCCTGAGCAGGTGTGGGACGCGATCGCCACCGGTCCCGGGGTCGACGCGTGGTTCATGGGCCGCAACGAGATCGAGGCCGGCGAGGGCGGAGCGGTGCGGCTGAGCCTGGCCGGCCACACCTCGCAGTCCACCGTGACCGCCTGGGAGCCGGGAAGGCGGCTCGCGCACTCCAACTCCCCAGGCCCCGACGGTTCGTTCCTGGCCTTCGAGTACCTCATCGAGGCGCGCGGCGGCGGCAGCACCGTGATGCGCCTGGTGCAGAGCGGCGTCCTGGGCGGCGACAACTGGGAGACCGAGTACGAGGCGATGAAGGAGGGCTGGGACATGTACCTGCACTCCCTCGGCCAGTACCTCACGCACTTCCCCGGCAGGAGCGCGCAGGTGGTCTCGGTCATCAAGCCGCAGGCCCCCGAGCGCGACCAGGCGTGGGACCAGGTCAAGACCCGGCTCGGCCTGACCGGCACCGTCAGCGAGGGCGACCCGGTGCGGCTGGCGCTTACCGAGCCGACCGGGGTGGTCCGCGGCTCGCGCCTGATCCGGGGCCGCAGGATCTCCCTGCGCGGCGCCGGCGCCCCCGCCCCCGCGACCGGCGGCACCATGACCGCCACCATGGACGCCCCCGGGCGGGTCTTCGACATCACCGGGGCCGGCCTGATCAAGGGCATCAGCACGTCCCTGCCGGCCGAGAGGGTCACCGGCTCGGGGCTGGTGGAGGGGGTCGTCGACTACGCCGGGTTCCCCACCTTCCTCGGGGTGCGCACCGACCAGGGGCTGTTCCGCTTCATCCACTCCGGCGCCGACCGGGGCAACGTGATGATCCTGGGTCACCACATCTTCGACGACGTCAACGTCGAGCAGACCCAGTACTCCTGGCAGTCCTGGCTCGACCGCACCCTCGTCACGCCCGAAGACGCCTGAGCGCCCGGCCCACCCGCCCGCGCCGAACGGCGCGGGCCGGTCGGCGCAGATGTCCCGACGTGATGGATGGTGGGGCGGCCACGCCATCAGGCGTGGCCGCCCAGTCAAATGGGCGGAGCGCTCAGACGCACCTCCACAGGCGCCGCCCGGCGCCGCCCCGTCCGGCCGACCGTGAGAATGCCGGGGCCGCGACGAAAGAGACCACCCGGTTCGCAGGCCCCCTTCGCCTTGCCCGGCCACAGCGCTTCGCCGAGCCGGGCCGCGATCCCCTCGCCGCGACCGAAGAGATCGCCCGGTTCGCAGCCCTCTTCACCTCGCCGCGCCGCGGCGCCCCGCCGAGCCGGGCGGCGGTCCGTCGTGGCGAACCACGTGCCAGGAGCCGGCCCGTGGGCGGACCGGCCGGGGCGTCACCCGGTGCGCGGCCCGGCGTGGGTACGCCGGGCCGGGACGGTGCCGGGTCGGTGCCGGGTCGGGCGCCGATGCCCCCGTGGGGGCGGGTCAGGCGAACAGGTCGGTGAGCCACTCCTGCCAGGCCTGCTCGGTCTCGGCGGGGTCCACGTCGTCGGTGAACAGGTGGTGCGCCAGCATTACGGTGCCGGGCACGCCCTCGCTGAAGCGGTAGAGGCCGTCGCCGGTGCGCACCCCGAGGAAGTCGGGCGAGGCGTGGTCGACGATGCCCTCGATGGGCTCGAACCCGGCGGGGGTCAGCCGGACGTTGTCGCCGCGCGAGACGGGCCCGGCGAGCCCCAGCCCTCGTTCGAGCACCGTCCACACCGTCGCCAGCCCCAGGCCCTCCGGCGCGTGGACGGGGTACACGACCACGGCGAGCTGGCCGGGGAAGTGGGTGAGGTACTGGTCGAGTGTGTGCAGGTACATGTCCCAGCCCTTGTTCATTGCGTCTGCTCCCTTCGCGGCGCTTGCGAGCACGCTGCCGCTCCCCGGGTCGCGGGGTCGATGAATGGATCGGTGTCTCGTGGACGTGCGTCGTACGGCGGTCGTCCGCCGTCTGCCGGTTCGGGGGCCCCGGTGGTGCGCACCGGATGTCCCGGACCGTCTGCCGCCCGTCGCCGGGGGGCTGGAACCGTGCGCCCCGGGCGGGAAGGGCGTCGCGCCTCGGCGGCGCTGGCCGGTCGCCCTGGTGGGCGCCGGCCCGCCGGTCAGGCGCGTTCTGGCTGCTCAGACCGGGCTCGTGGCCTTGCTCTGGTCGGTGTGCCGGTCATGACGGGTCGCCTCGGCCGGGCTCCTCGCCGGCGTCCGCCGGCCAGATCGTCACGCCCGTCGTGGCGGAGGCCGCCAGGTCGGCCGGGGTGTCGGTCACGGTGGAGGCCGACAGCGTGGGGTGCAGGGCGACGACCAGCCGGTGCTCGCGCCCGCCGGGGGCGTCGTGGTCGTGGTAGCGCGCCACCAGGGACGTCACCGTCTCTGCCAGCTCGGCGGCGAACGCCGCCCGGTCGGCCGCCGAGGCGAACCGCACCTGGCCGTCGACGGCGAACGTGGCCACCCGCTTGCCGGCGCCGGAGGCCCCGGCGAGCAGCTCGCCCACCTCGCGCACCAGCCGCGAGGCCACCGCGAGCAGCCACCGGGCCGACAGGCGGTCGGGGGCGTGCGCCGGGTCGGGCTGCAGGGCCGCCAGCACCCGGGGGGAGATGACGTAGGAGGCCGCGGTCGCCCGCATGACCCGCTCGACCATCGCGCCCTTGCGCCGCCGGCCCACCAGCTCGACCAGGCCGTGTCGCTCCAGGGCGCCGATGTGGTAGTTCACCTTCTGCCGCGCGAGGCCCACCCGCTCGGCCACCGCCGCCGCCGAAGCCGGCCGCGCCAGCTCGGCGAGCAGGCGCGCGCGCACCGGATCCATGCAGACTTCCGCCGCCGCCGGGTCCTCGATCACCGCAACTTCGAACATGAGTCAACGGTCTCACCGACAACTTTTTTTGTCAAGCCTATTCGAGTTGTCGGCTGAGCGGTTCTTTCGCGAGGTCCCCGGTCGGCGGGCGTCCGGCGGCTCCGCCCACCGGCCTGCGAACGGTGCGGTGCGGTAGACATACGCCATGCGCCCTGAACCCGGACAGGTGTTGCACTTCTCCGAGGACCCGACGATCACCCGGTTCGTCCCGCACGTGGCGGCCACCGCGCGGCAGCCGGCGGCGTACGTATGGGCCGTCGACCACGCGCGAGCGCCCGACTACTGGTTTCCCCGCGCCTGCCCGCGGGCGATGGCCTGGTGCTTGCCCACGACGTCGGCGGCCGACCGGCGCCACATATTGGGCCCCGGAGGCGGCGAGCGCGTCCACGCGATCGAGTACGCCTGGGTCGGCAGGCTGCTCGACGTCCGGTTGTTCGCCTACCGGCTCCCCGCGGCCCCGTTCACGCCCTTCGGCGGACCGGACTCGCACGCGGTCGTCGCCACCGAGCCGGTCGAGCCCCTCGGCCCGCCCGAACCGGTCGGCGACCTGCTCCGGTTGCACGACGACGCCGGCATCCAGCTGCGGGTGCTCGACAACCTGTGGGGGTTCTGGGACGCCGTGACGGCCGGCACGCTGGGCTTCAGCGGCATCCGCCTGCGGAACGCCCGGCCTCGGCCGGGCGGCTGAACGCCGCCCTACGCCCAGCGGTGAATTCGTCAGGCCACCTTGACGTCAGATCGTCTTGACGCGAGCGTGGACGGCATGGTCACCCCTGACGATCTCGAGAAGCGATTCACGCTGCTGACCGCCGTCGGCCGCTACGACACCCTGCGAACCCGCGACGCGCTGGCCTCCGCCGCCGCGCAGGAGGACCTCGGGCCCGGCATGCCCGAGCCCGACGCGCCCCCGCTCACCGAGCAGGAGGCCCTGGAGCTCCTGGCGCTGGGCGAGGTGCTGGTCCGCAAGGCCGCCTACGGACGCCAGCTCGCCGTGCGGTCGGCGCGTGCCGCCGGCGCCTCGTGGGCGCAGATCGGCGCGGCCCTGGGCACCACCAAGCAGGCCGCCTGGGAGGCGCACGGCCGCTGGATCGACGACCAGGCCGAACAGTACCGCCGCAGCGGCTACGAGGGCTTCGACGCGCACGACACCGCCGCCGCCCGCGCACTCGCCGGAGACCCCGAGACCCCCGCCTGACCCCCGCCGCGCGGATCTCCTCGGCGGGGCCGGCCGTCCTCGCTCAGCCGAGGCCGCGCCGCCGTCCGTCAGACACCGGCCCGGCTGGACGGCCGAGCCGGCACCTTGGACACCCCGCCCGACCCCGCCGCGCGGACTGCTTGGGCGGGGCCGGCCGTTCCTGGCTCAGCCGAGGCCGCGCCGCCGTCCGTCAGACACCGGCCCGGCCGGAGGGCCGGGCCGGCGCCCCGGACGGCCGGGCCGGCGCACCGGGCGGGGCCTGGGCGGTCGGGGTGCGCAGGACGGCCAGGGTTGCGATCAGGGCGGCGACGATGAGGCCGGTGCCGGCGGCGAAGGCCAGCCGGAAGCCGCCGGTCAGGGCGTCGGCCGGGGGCCGGCCGGCCGCCAGCAGCTCGCCGGTGCGCGAGGCCGCCAGCGCCGACAGCACCGCCAGGCCCAGCGCTCCGCCCACCGCCTGGGTGGTGTTGAACAGCCCCGAGGCCAGCCCCGCGTCGCCGGGCGTGGCGCCCGACATGGCCAGCGAGGTCAGCGCCGGGATCGCCAGCCCGAAGCCGCCGATGAGCAGCATCACCGGCAGCAGGTGCGCCAGGTAGCGGCCGTCGACGGGCAGGCGGGTGAGCAGGCCCAGCGCCACCAGCAGGAGCCCCAGGCCCGCCAGCAGCACCGCCCGCTCCCCGAAGCGCGCGGTCAGCCGGGCCGACAGGCCCAGCGAGGCCACCCCGATGACCAGCGCGGCCGGCAGCATGGCCAGGCCGGTGCCCGCGGCCCCGTACCCGAGCACCTGCTGCGCGTACAGCGCCACCAGCACCTGGAAGCCGAACAGGGCCGAGACCATGAAGACCTGGACGAGGTTGGCGCCCCACACCGCGCGTGGGCGCAGCACCCGCGGCGGAAGCAGCGGCGCGGCGATCCGGGCCTGGCGGACGGCGAAGGCCGCGAGCAGCGCGAGCGCCAGCGCGCCCAGCCCGAGGGTGCGCGCCGACGTCCAGCCGTGGCGGGCGGTCTCCACGATGGTGAACACCCCCAGCGTCAGCCCGGAGGTGACCAGGATCGCGCCGGGCGCGTCGGCCCCGGCGCGGAGCCCGGCGCCGCGGTCGGGGGCGAGCACCCGCACGGCCAGCAGGGCGGCGGCCAGCCCGATCGGCAGGTTGATCAGGAAGATCCAGTTCCAGGCGAGGGCCTGGGTGATCACGCCGCCGAGCACCAGGCCGAGGGAGGCTCCCGCGGCGCCGACGAAGCTGAACGCGCCGACCGCCCTGGCCCGCTCGCCCGGCTCGGGGAACAGCGTCACGATCATGCCGAGGCTGACGGCGGAGGCCATCGCGCCGCCCGCGCCCTGCAGGAACCGGGCCGCCACCAGCGTGGCCGGGTTCGGGGCGATCCCGCACAGCGCCGAGGCGGCGGTGAACAGGGCCAGGCCGGCGACGAACAGCCGCCTGCGGCCGAGCAGGTCGCCCAGGCGTCCGGCCAGCAGCAGCAGCCCGCCGAAGGGGACCATGTAGGCGTTCACCGTCCAGGGCAGGTCGGCGGCGGAGAAGCCGAGGTCGCGCTGGATGGCGGGCAGCGCGACCGTCACGATGCTGCCGTCCAGGATGATCATCAGCATGCCGGCGCAGAGCACGACGAGCGCGAGCGTGCGCGACCGGCCGGGCGGCGGGACGGGGTGTGACATGGCTGCGGACCTCCAATGGTGCACGACTTGTTACAGGGCACATCGTGTGTGACCATGTGGGTCGGCGGAAGGAGGCACTTTCTTGTCCCAGGGGAACAGCGATGTGACACCGCAGCTCGCGGCGCTGGACGAGATCTGTCCTGTGGTGGAGGTCATCAACCGGGTCAGCGGCAAGTGGAGCATCGGCATCCTGGTCGCGACCGCCAAGGGGCCGATCCGGTTCACCGAGCTGGAGCGCACGGTCAAGGGCATCAGCCGCCGCATGCTCACCCTCACCCTGCGCAACCTCGAACGCGACGGCCTGCTGGTGCGCACCGTCCACCCCACCGTGCCGCCCAAGGTCGAGTACACCGCCACCGAGATGGCCCGCGAGCTGTACGAGTCGCTGGTCACGCTGACGGCCTGGGCCGAGCGCAACCAGCCCGCCATAGCCGCCGCCCGGCAGGCCTACGACCACGGCGCCGCCCCCGCGGCGAAGTCCTCCTCCCGCTGACACCCCGCGCCGCCGTCCGGCCGGGTCCCCGGCCTGGTAGCCGTCTACCGGGACTCCGACCCTCTGCGGCCGCCGCCCGGCCGGCCGCCCGCGCGGCGGCGTGGTGGCCTCGTGCCGTGACGGGCGGCGGGCGCGGCTGCGCCTGAGCGGGGACGTCGCGGTCCGGTCAGCGGACGGTGCGCCGGTGGTGCGGGGACGGTCAGCGCCCTGGCCCAGGCTGCGGGCAGACGACATCTCGCAGCGGGCGAAGGAGCTTGAAATGGCGGACCCGGCATGAGCGACACCACCATCACCGCGGGGCGCAAAGAGTGGATCGGGCTGGCCGTGCTCGTGCTGCCCTGCCTGCTGGTCTCGATGGACATCAGCGTGCTGTTCTTCGCGGTGCCCTTCATCAGCGCCGACCTGCGGCCGACCGGCACCGAGCAACTGTGGATCATGGACGTCTACGCGTTCGTGCTGGCCGGAATGCTGATCACCATGGGGGCCCTCGGCGATCGGGTCGGGCGGCGGCGGCTCCTGCTGATCGGCGGCGCGGCGTTCGGAGCCGCCTCCCTGCTGGCGGCCTACTCCACCAGCGCGGAGATGCTGATCCTCACCCGGGCCCTGCTCGGCCTGGCCGGGGCGACGCTGATGCCCTCCACGCTGGCCCTGATCCGCAACATGTTCCCCGACCCGGCCCAGCGCAAGACGGCCATCGCCCTGTGGACGGCGGGCATGACCAGCGGCGCGATCGTGGGGCCCATCGTCGGCGGGTTCCTGCTGGAGCACTTCTGGTGGGGGTCGGCGTTCCTGGTCAACGTGCCCGCCATGGTGCTGCTGCTGGTGTGCGGCCCGCTGCTGCTGCCGGAGTTCCGCGCCCCGAGCGCCGGGGCCTTCGACCTGATGGGCGCCGTGCTGTCGCTGGCGGCCGTCATCGCGGTGATCTACGGGATCAAGCAGACGGCCGTGGACGGGGCCGGCGTCACCCCGCTGGCCGTCCTGCTCGCCGGCCTGGCCGCCGGAGCGCTGTTCGTCGCCAGGCAGCGCCGGCACCCGGCTCCGCTGGTCGACCTGACCCTGTTCCGCCACCGCGCCTTCGGCGGCGCGCTGGCCGTCAACGTGATGACGCTGTTCGGCTTCGTGGGGATCACGTTGTTCACCAGCCAGTACATGCAGCTCGTGCTCGGCCTCACCCCCTTCGCCGCCGCGCTGTGGTCGATCTCCGTGTTCCCGGGGATCGCGGGCGCGATCGCCCTGTCGGGCGTGATGGCCGCGCGTGTCCGCCCGGCCTACGTCCTGGGGACGGGTCTGCTGGTCACCGTGGCGGGGCTGCTGGTGCTGACCCAGCTGCGGACGGGCTCGCCGCTGGGGATGCTGCTGGTGGGAGCGGCCCTGGTGGCGGCGGGCATCGTGATGGCCTCAACCCTGACAGCCGACCTCATCCTGACGGCCGCGCCGCCCGAGCGGGCAGGGGCCGCCTCGGCGATGTCGGAGACCGGCAGCGAGCTGGGCGGTGCGCTGGGGCTGGCCATCCTGGGCAGCGTCGGCGCCGCCGTCTACCACCACCGGATGGCCGACGTGCTGGCGGCCGCCCCGCTGACCGGCGTGTCACCCGAGGCGCTGCGGGCGGCCGAGGACACCCTGGGCGGCGCCGCCGCCGTGGCCGCCGGACTTCCCGGCCAGGCCGGGGCCGCCATGCTGCGGGCCGGGCAGGAGGCCTTCACCCAGGGCCTGAACCTCGCCGCCGCGGCCGGAGCCGTCCTGCTGGCGGCCACCGCCGTGGCGACGATGATCGCCCTGCGCGCCGTGCCCCGCAGCGCGCGCCCCGCCGGCCAGGACGCCCCCGCCCCGCCCCCCGTCCCACTGCACGGCCGATGACCGCCCCCGGCGCGGGCCGGCACCCCGTCCACGCGCCGCCCCGCCGTCCGGGGGCGACCGCCGGCGGCGGGCCGGCATCCCGTCCACGCGCCGTCCCACTGCCCGGCCGGTGAGCGCGCCCCCGGCCGCCGGCCCTGCGCCGCCCGCCCTCCGGGGTGACGGCGCCCCGGTGCCGGCCCGGCCTCCCGGGTCGCCGGTATCCGGGTGGTAACCGGGCACCCGGCTAGCATCCGGCGATGAACCGACAGCCGAGCGGGACCGCCGCGCGCATCCAGGAGGAGCCGATGGACGAGGAGATCGTCGACAGCCCGGACGCGTGGGTGGCCGGTCACATCCAGCGGTTCCTGGCCACCGGCGGCCTGCCCCGGCCGGGCACGCGCGATCTGCTGCTCACGACACGCGGCCGCAGGACGGGCAGGCTGCGCCGCACCGCCCTGGCCTACCTGCCCGACGGCCATCGCTACGTCCTGACCGCCTCCAACGCCGGGGCCGACGCCCATCCCTCCTGGTACCTGAACCTGGTCGACGACCCCCGGGTCACCGTCCAGGTCGGCACGCGCACCCTGGCCGCGCACGCGCGCACCGCGACCGGTGAGGACCGGACGCGCCTGTGGCGCCTGACGGTCGCGGCGATGCCGTCCTACCTGCGCTACCAGGAGATGACCGCCCGGGTCATCCCGGTGGTGATCGTGGAACCGACGTCGTCGCCAGGCGAGCGGACGCCGCCCGCCTGAGCGACCGCGCCGCCGTCGTGCCCGGGACTCACCCGGCGGCCTGGGCGGCGGGGGTGCCGGCGAGGGGGGCCAGGAAGCGGCGCAGGGCCGTGTTGAACTCCTCGGGCCGCTCCAGGTTGGGCAGGTGGGCGGCGGCCTCGATGACGTGCAGGGTGGAGCCGGGGATGCGCTCGTGGATGAAGCGGGCCTCGCGCACCGGGGTGAAGGCGTCGTGCCCGCCGACGACCACCAGCGCGGGGACGGCGACCCGGGTGAGCATGTCGCCGTAGTCGGGGCGTTCGGCCCGGCCGCGCAGCGCCGCCGCGGCGCCCCGCGGGGGCGCGGCGAGCATCATGGCCAGCACGTGCTCGGCGACGTCGGGCCGCGCCCGCAGGGTGTGCGGGGCCACCATGCCGGTCAGCGCCTCGCGGGCGTAACCCTCCATGCCCTCGGCGAGCAGGCGGTCGGCCTGCGCGGCGCGCGCCCTCCTGCCCTCGGGGGTCTCGGCCGGGGCCGAGGTGGCGGCGAGCAGCAGGCCGCGCACGCGGTGCGCGAACAGCCGGTGGAACTCCATCACGATCTGCCCGCCCATGGACAGCCCGCCGATCACCACCCGCCCGACGCCCAGGTGGTCCAGCAGGCCCGCGATGTCGCGGGCGAACGTCTCCAGCGGCGTGACCCCGCCCACGACGGTGCCGCCCCCGTACCCGCGCAGGTCGGGCACGATCACCCGCCACCCCTCCCGGGCGAGCGCCTCACGCTGCGGCGCCCACATCGACCGGTCGAACGGGTGCCCGTGCACCAGCACCACCGGCTCCCCGGCCCCCTGGTCGTCGTACTCGACGGTGATCCCGCCGACCTCCGCCCTGCTCATCGCGCTCCTTCTCCTATGTCCTGGCCGGTCCGTGTCCCGCCGGCCGTGCGCTTGGGTGATCGCGTCGACCTCAGCGCTGCTCATCGTGTCGCTCCCCGTGCCCAGCGGCGGGCCCGTGTCTGGTCTCCACCCCGAAGGTGAGCGCGCCGACCTCCGTGCGCCGCTTCGCGCCCCTCCCCCGGGTGTCACCCGGCCGGTCGGTGTTCCGGTAGGCGTGCTCGACCGTGATTCCGCCGAGGTGGGCCGCCGCCTTCCTCGGCGGGCGGTGCGGGCTCGCTTCGATGACGGCGATGCTAGGTCGCAGGTCCGGGTCGGTGCAATACAATTATCGCACTCGGTGCAATGATGACGACCTGATTCTCAAAGCGGGGGCGTGATGGACGACTACCGGCGGATCGCCGACGCCGTGGCCGCGGACATCGCCGCGGGGCGGCTGCGGCCCGGAGATCGCCTTCCGCCGCAGCGCGCCTTCGCCCGGCGGCGGCGGATCGCCGCCTCCACGGCCGGGCGGGTGTACGGGGAGCTGGCGCGGCGCGGGCTGGTGGTGGGTGAGGTGGGCCGGGGCACGTTCGTCCGGGCGGCCGAGCCGCGGCAGGGGCCCGCCCTGGTCGAGCCGGGCGGCTCGCGGGTGGACCTGGAGCTGAACTATCCGGTCGTCGCCGAGCAGCACGCCCTGCTGGCCGAAGGGCTGGCCGGCATGCTGCGCCCCGACGTCCTGGCCGCCGCGATGCGGCCGGCGCCGGTCGCGGGCACGGCCGCGGCCCGCGAGGCGACCGCCCGCCTGCTGGCCCGCGACGGCTGGGAGCCCGACCCCGGACGCGTCCTGTTCACCGGCAACGGGCGGCAGTCGATCGCGGGGACGGTCGCCGCGCTGGTCCCGCCCGGCGGGCGCCTGGGCGTCGAGGCGCTCACCTACCCCGTGGTCAAGGCCGTCGCCGCCCGGCTCGGCGTCACGCTGGTGCCGATCGCCGGGGACGAGTCGGGCCTGCGTCCCGACGCCCTGGCCGCCGCCCACCGCGGCACCCCGCTGCGCGCGGTGTACCTGCAGCCGACGCTGCACAACCCGACCTCCGTCACCATGCCGCCCCGGCGGCGCGAGGAGCTGGCCCGCACGCTCGGGGAGCTGGGGCTGTACGCCGTCGAGGACGCCGTCTGGGCGTTCCTGCACACCGGCCCCGCCCTCCCGCTGGCCGCGCTCGCGCCCGAGCGCACCGTGGTCGTCGACAGCCTGTCCAAGCGCCTCGCCCCCGGCCTGACCGCCGGTTTCGTGCTGGCCCCGCCCGCCCTGGCCGGCCCGGTGTCGGCCGCACTTCGCTCGGGCGCCTGGACGGCCACCGGGTTCGCCCTGGCGGCCGCGACCCGGTGGATGAGCGACGGCACCGCGGACGCCCTGCAGCGCGCCAAGCGCGAGGACGCCGCCGCGCGCCAGCGCGTCGCGGCCACCCGGCTGGCCGGGCACGCCGTCCGCGCCGACCCCCGCGCCTACTACTGCTGGTGGGAGCTGCCCGAGCCGTGGCGGGCCGACACCTTCGTCGCCGCGGCGGCCCGGCACGGCATCGCGCTCACCCCCGCCGCCTCCTTCGCCACCGGCGCCGCCGGCCCGCCCGCCGTACGCGTGGCCCTGGCCTCCCCGCCGCTCCCGGTCCTGTCAAGCGCACTGGCGACCCTGGCCGAGCTGGCGAGCGGCAGCCCCGAAGACGCCCTCGCCGAGTGACCCCCGGCGCGGCCCCCACCGCGGCGACGGTGACCGCGACCGCCGGGTGCTCGCGGCCGCCTCCCGGGCAGGGCGTCGTCGCGAGGCGGCGGCCGGTGGTCGCCTGAGCCGCCCCGAGGACGCCCCCGCCGGCTGATGTCCGGCGCGGCCCCCACCGGCGGCGACGATGGTCCGAAACCTCCGGGGCGCTCTGGGCGGCCACCTCCCGCGGGGTGTTCCCGCGGGTAGGAGCTGCCGCGAGTCGTCCGGGGAGCGCCGGGGACACCTCGCCGGCTCGTGCTCGGCGCGGGGCGTGCCGGCCCGCCGGGTGCTCCATCCTGGGAGTGATAGGGCCAGGACGGCGGCGCATTCGCGCCCGTAATGTCGCCTTATGGACAACGAGCACCTACTCGGGGAGTTCCTGCGTGCCCGGCGCGAGCTCGTCCGGCCCGAGGACTTCGGCCTGCCGGGCGCCGGGCGCCGCCGGGTGGCGGGGCTGCGCCGCGAGGAGGTGGCGATGCTGGCCGGCGTCAGCTCCGACTACTACATACGCCTGGAGCAGGGCCGCGACCGGCACCCGTCCGAGGAGGTGCTGGACGCCCTCGGCCGGGCGCTGAAGCTGAAGGCCGAGGAGCTGACGCACCTGCGGGAACTGGCCCGCGCCAAGCCGCGCCGCCGCCGGCCGTCCTCCCGTCCCGAACGCGCCGGCCGGGGGCTGCTGAGCATGCTGGAGAGCATGCCGCACCTGCCCGCCCTGGTGCTGGGCCGCTACTTCGACGTCCTGGCCGCCAACTCGCTCGGCTCGGCCCTGCTCGGCCGCGACACCGGCAACCTGGTGCGCATGGTGTTCCTCGACCCCGCCGCCCGCGCGCTGTTCCCCCGATGGGAGACCGTGGCCGAGGACGCCGTCGCCGCGCTGCGCAAGGCCGCCGGCGCCGACGTGGACGACCCCCGGCTGGCCGCGCTGGTCGGCGAGCTGTCGATCAAGAGCCAGCCGTTCGCCCGGATGTGGGGGCGCCACGAGGTGCGCGGCAAGGCGCACGCCGCCAAGCTCTTCGACCACCCGCTGGTGGGCCGGCTGAGCCTCACGTACGAGACGTTCACCGTCAACAGCGCGGCCGGGCAGCAGCTCCTCGTCTACCAGGCCGACCCCGAGGGCCCGTCAGCCGCCGCCCTGGCCCTGCTGGGCAGCCTGGTCGCCGACGCACCCGCCGCCCACCTCGCCCAGCCGGAGACCGACCAGCAGACCTCCACCACCCCCTGATCCGGCCCACCGCCAACCGTCCGCCTCCGCCCGCCGGAGACCGAGACCGACCGGCGGGCCACCACCCCTGGCCCGTCCCCGGGGTAGCGCCCACCTCCAACCGTCCACCTCCCCAGCCGGAGCCCGGGGCCGGTCATGACAACCGCCCGATGGGTAGCGTTCTGCGGCGAAGCAGGCCTTTTTGACACTGCGCTTGCGCCGCGATTAGCGTGATCGGGACAGTAGCCGCCCGGTCGGCGCCGCCGTGCGCCCGTCGTCCGCGGCGACCCCCACGGCCGGCCCCCCGCCGAAGCGCCGGCGAGGCTCGAAAGGACCCGATGTCAGCCGCCCCCGCCTCGGTCGAGCCGCACCACCACAGGGACGTGACCGGCGGATGGCTGCGGCCGGCGGTCTTCGGCGTCATGGACGGCCTGGTCTCCAACGGCTCGCTCATCGCGGGTGTGGTCGGCAGCGGCGCGAGCGCACAGGCCGTCACCATCGCCGGCCTGGCCGGGCTCGTCGCCGGAGCGTTCTCGATGGCCACCGGCGAGTACACCTCCGTGCGCTCCCAGAGCGAGCTGGTGCTCGCCGAGATCGCCGTCGAACGCCGGGAGATCGCCCGCCACCCGGAGGCCGAGCAGCGGGAGCTGGCCGCGGTGTACGAGGCGCGCGGGCTCACTCCGGAGCTGGCGACGGAGGTCGCCCGCCAGCTCCACCGCAAGGACGAGGTCGCCTGGCGCGTGCACGCCCGAGAGGAGCTGGGCGTCGACCCCGACGACCTGCCCTCGCCATGGGTGGCGGCCGGATCCTCCTTCCTGGCCTTCGGCGTCGGCGCGCTGGTCCCGCTGCTGCCCTTCCTGCTCGGCTTCGGCTCGGTGCTGGCCGCGATCGTGCTGACGGCGGCCGGCCTGTTCGCCACCGGCGCCCTCGTCGCCCGTCTCACCAGCCGGCCCCCGCTGTTCGGCGGCCTGCGGCAGCTCCTGCTCGGCGTGGCGGCCGCCGCCGTCACCTACGGCGTCGGCCACCTGTTCGGCATCGCCGTCACCTGATCCACCCGCGCGACCGGATGACGGCGCCCCGGCTGCCCGGCACCCCTACCGGCCGGTGTATGGGGGACGATTTCTTGATCGTCTTCGGGTGGTTGCCCATACCATGGTCGGTGGCCGGGCTCGTCCCGCCTGGTCGTGCCGCCGGTGGCGGTGCTCGACCGGCGGCTCCCCCGGGCGGCCGGTCCGGGCGTCGGCCCGCCGCGACCCCTTCGGAGCTCTCACCGCGTTCGTGTCACCGTCCCGATCCCACCGCCGGCCCGTGCCGAGCCCTCGGCCCTCGCGGGCTCCCCACTCGTGTGCCGGCCCCGTCCCCCACGTGAAAGGACCCGCAGTGCGCTCACCTCGACTTCACGCGCTGTTATCGAGCGTCGCGGCGGCGCTGGCCCTGGCCACCGCGCTGGCCGTCCCCTCCTCCGCCTCGGTGCGGGCCGACGCCCGGCAGGCGGCCCCCTCCGGCGCCGCGCAGGCCGCCGGGCACGGCTCCAAGGGCTGGACGGGCACCTGGGCCACCTCCCCGCAGGGCCCGCTGGTCTTCTTCCCGGGCGCCCCCAGCAACTGGTCGCTGACCGGGTTCTCCGGCGAGACCGTCCGGCAGGTGGTGCGGATCAGCGTCGGCGGCGCCCTGGCCCGCGTCCGGCTGTCCAACCGGTACGGCTCCCAGCCGCTGCGCGTCGCCGGGGCGACGGTCGCCAAGGCCGGCGACGGCGCGGCGATCCTGCCCGGCACCGTGCGCCCGCTGCGGTTCGGCCGCTCGGCCTCCACGACGATCCCGGCCGGCGCCGACGCCACCTCCGAGCCGGTGGCGCTGGCCACCGCGCCGCTGGACAGGCTCACCGTCACCCTGTACTTCGCCGAGCCCACCGGCCCGACCACCTTCCACTACACCGGGCTGACCACCACCTACCGCGCCGCCGGAGACCACCGGTTCGACCGCGGCGCCGCGGCGTTCGCCGGTGAGACCAGCCAGTCGTGGTACTACCTGACCGGCGTGGACGTCCTGGGCGGCCCGCGCCCGGCCAAGGGCGCGGTGGTCGCCTTCGGCGACTCCATCACCGACGGCGCGGACTCCACGGTCGGCGCCGACAACCGCTACCCCGACGAGCTGGCCGAACGCCTGGTGGCCGCCCGCAAGCGCATCGGGGTGCTCAACGCCGGCATCGGCGGCAACATGGTGCTCACCGACTCGCCGTGCTACGCCGGCTACGCGGGCGTCAACCGCTTCGCCGCCGACGCGCTCGACCTGCCGGGAGTGCGCACCGCGATCGTGCTGGAGGGCATCAACGACATCGGCAGCGCCGGGTACGACCTGGGCTGCGGCCCGCACCCGGCGGTCACCTACGAGCAGCTCGTCGAGGGCTACCGCACCCTGATCCGCGCAGCGCACGCCCGCGGCGTCAAGATCATCGGAGCAACGATGACGCCGCTCAAGGGCGCGGACTTCTACGACACCCCCGAGAACGACGCGCTGCGCAAGCGGCTCAACGACTGGATCCGCACCAGCGGGGAGTTCGACCTGGTGGTCGACCTCGACCGCGCCCTGGGCGACCCCGGGGACCGCGACAGGTTGTACCCGCCGTACGCGTCGCCCGACAAGATCCACCCCAACGACGCCGGCATGAGGGCCATCGCCGAGGCCGTCGACCTGTCGACCCTGTGAGCCGTCCCCCGGCCGTCCGAGCCCGGACGGCCGGGGCCCGGCGTCGGTGACCGCGAGCCCCGGCCACGCCGGGGATCCGCGGCGGCGGCCCGCCCAGGGGCCCGGCCGAGGACGGGCGGGCCGCGGGGAAGGGGGGCGCCCGGCGCTCCCGGGGTACCCCGCGCCCACCTGCGCGGGCACGGCGCGCCGGCCTGGCCGGTCGCCGCCGGCCGGGCCGCGGCCCGGCCGTGCGCAGCGCGCTGACCGCGCCCTTCCCCCTTTCGCGGCGCCCGTCCGCCGTGCCCGCATGGGAGGGCGACCTAGAGCTCCGGGAAGATGAGGGGGCCCGAAAACGGCAGGTCAAGCCCGAACACCACCGAACATTGTCTAGAGTTTCGACGTGCCGATGAACGCGAACGACCCGCGGGTCGCCCTGCCGCCGCTCAATCCGGACCGATCGGTCCTCGTAGTCGGGCCGTCAGTCGACGAGCCCGGCCACTGGGCCGGCGCGCCCAGCTGCGTCTACAGCGAGGGCGTGTTCTACCTCGCCTACCGCCTTCGCCGTCCCATCGGCCAGGGCCGGGGCCACTCGATCGTCGTCGCCCGTTCCACCGACGGCGAGCGCTTCGAGACGATCTACACGCTGGGGCGCGAGGAGGTCGACGCCGAGTCCCTGGAGCGTCCCGCGCTGGTGCGCACCCCCCAAGGCGTCTGGCGGCTCTACGTCAGCTGCGCCACCCACGGCACCAAGCACTGGCGCGTCGAGGTCATGGAGGCCGCCGACCCCGCGGCGTTCGACGCCACCCGGCGCCAGGTCGTGCTGCCCGGCGATCCCAAGACCGGCGTGAAGGATCCCGTGATCGTGTGGCAGGGCGGGCTGTGGCACCTGTGGGCGTCCTGCCACCCGCTGGAGCGCCTCGGCGAGGAGGACCAGATGGTCAGCGACTACGCCACCAGCGCCGACGGCATCGACTGGACGTGGCACGGCACCGCCCTGAGCGGCCGCCCCGACTGCTGGGACTCCCGAGGCGCCCGGGTGTCCGCCGTGGTGTTCAGCGGAGAGACGATCCTGGCCGCTTACGACGGGCGGGCCAGCGCCGCCGAGAACTACGAGGAGCGCACCGGGCTCGCCGCCGGCACCGATCCGTCCACCCTCACCCCGCTGGACACCGAGCCGTTCGCCGCCTCCCCGCACGGGGGCCTGCGCTACCTGGACGTCGTGGCCCTGCCCGACGGCGGCACCCGCGTGTACTACGAGCTCACCAAGCGCAACGGCGCCCACGAGCTGCGCACCGAACTGCGCTGACCACCAAGCCGGGCGCCCGGCCCGGGCCGGACGGCCACGCGTCACGCCGGGCCGGACGGCCACGCGTCACGCCGGTGCGGACGGCCGCGCACCGCCCCCGGCCGGGCCGGCGCGCGGTCGTCTGTCGCGCGCCCGCTCCCCCCGTCCCCCGAGCGAAGGCGTCGGTTCCGTACGCGGGTGGGGGCTTTGCCGTTCGCGTTCGGGCTTGCCCTGTCGCTATAAGCCTTTTCCACCCTTATTACCTACAAGGTCAGTGGGTATGATGACCGGCGATGTCGTCTCGGCCGAGGAGAGCTGATGGGCCTGCCGGAATTCCTGGTGATCGGAGCCCCGAAGGCGGGCACCACGGCCCTGCACGCGGCGCTCGCCCGCCATCCGGACCTGTTCATGTCGCCGGTCAAGGAGCCGAAGTTCTTCCTCACCGACGGGCCTCCCCCCACGCGCGGCGGCCCCGGTGACGCGCAGACCTACCGGGAGCACGTCTGGCGCCGCGCCGACTACGAGGCGCTGTTCGACGCCGCACCGGCCGGGGCCGTCAAGGGCGAGTCCACCCCGTTCTACCTGTACGACCGCGAGGCCCAGCGTCGCATCCACGCGCTGGTGCCCCAGGCCAGGCTGATCGTGATGCTGCGCGACCCGGTCGAGCGCGCGCACTCCAACTGGACGCATCTGTGGTCGGCCGGGCTGGAGCCGATCAGCGACGTGGTGCGGGCGTGCGCGGAGGAGGAGCGGCGCATCGCGGCGGGCTGGTCGGCCTTCTGGCACTACGTCTCGCTCGGCCGGTACGGCGAGCAGCTGGAGCACCTGTTCCGGCTGTTCCCGCGCGAGCAGGTGCTGACCATGCGCTATCGCGAGCTGGTGGACGCGCCGACGGCCACGCTCGACCGCATCTGCGCGTTCCTCGGCGTGCGGCAGGGGATGGTCGAGGAGGTGCCGCGCGAGAACGTCACCGCCCACCCCGAGCGGACGCTGCGCCACCAGGCGCTGTCGCGGGTGCTGCGGGTGGGCGCCGGGATGGGACGCCATCTGCCGGGCTCGCTGGCCGCGCGCCTGGTCGAGCCGCTGGAGAGCGCGCTGCAGGAGCGGGGCCGCCCGCGCAGGTCGCTGAGCTGGGAGCAGCGCCAGGCGCTGCTGCCGCACTTCGAGAAGGACGTCGTGCTGCTCGGCCAGGTCACCGGCCAGGACTACAGCGACTGGCTGCGCCCCCGCGACCGGTCGGGCGGGCTGATGGGAGACCGCCCCTCGGGCCAGCGTCAGGCCCGCAACGGCCGCCCGCGCAAAGCCGGCGGCACGGCGTAGGCGACGCCGAAGCCGGGCGGGGCGGCGCCTCGGGCCGGAGCCGTTCGGCAGAGGTGAACCCCGGCGGGAGACGGCTCCGACGATCACCGGGGTTACCCGCCGGTGCCGCCCCGGGGGTCTGCGGTTCCGCTGCCGGGCCGTTCGGCGGACGGGCCCCGGCGGCAGAGGGCTTCGCCGATCACCGGGGCGGTCCGGCGATCGGCGGGCCGGCGGGCGGGGATCAGGCGAACGCCTGGGCCATCCAGGACTGCCAGGCGGGCTCGATCTTGTCGTCGGTCTCCGGGGAGAAGCCGTGGTACTCCACGAGCACGGTGTCCTGGTGTCCGTGGATGAACACGTACAGCCCGTCGCCGGTGCGCACCCCGAGGAAGTCGGGGCGGTAGGCGAACTGGACGACCCCGTCGACGGGGGTGATGCCGTTCACCTGAAGGCGCACCCTGTCGCCCTCGGCGACCGCGCCGGTGGCCCCGACGGCGTGGGTGAACGCCTGCCACACCCGCTCCTGGCCGGGCACCTGCGGGCCGACCGCGAAGACGTTGAAGGTGGAGGTTCTGCCGGGGAAGTGCTCCACGTAGGCGGCGAGCTTGCGCAGGTACATGCCGTCGCCCTTGCGCAGCGCGTCGTACTCGGCCTCCCAGTCGCCGCCGAGCATGCCGCTGTGGACGAACCGCAGCACGGTGGAGCCGCCGTCGCGCCCCTCCAGGAGGTATTCGAAGGCCATGAACGCGCCCTCGGCGTCCTCGGCGGTGCGGTAGGCGAATCGGCGCGCGGGGTCGTAGGCGGTGATGGTGGCCTCGCTGGTGTGGCCCATGAGGGTCTGGCGCGTGGTGCCGCCCTCGCGTGGCTCGACCTCGTTGCGGCCCATGAACCAGGAGTCGATGCCCGGGCCGGTCGCGATGGCCTGCCACACCTGCTCCGGCGTGGCCTCCAGCACGATCTCCTCGCGTACCTCGAACTCGTGCGGCATGTCGGATCCCCTTCGTCTCGGTGCCGAGCGGGCGACACCGCCGTGTGCGAACAGGCGCAACCCTGCCACCGACAAAGATTGCTGTCAAGGAGCAAGTAGTTGTCGGTGGGGCGGGCGGGATCGCGCCCCCCTTCCCGGGCCGCCATTCCGGCCGGCGATAGCGGGCGCCAGACGGGCGCGGGCTTCCAATATAGGCCGCCGACCTGCGGATTCACCGGGGACGGCGCGCGTTCGGAGTGGTTCGCCCCTCCTTCCCGGGGCGATGGCCGGGCGCGCTCGATAGGACCATCCGGGCGGCGACCCCCTCCCCCGCGCCGGACTATCGCCCGGCGCCCGGCGTCTAGGGGTGCCCCATCATCTTGTCGATCACTATTCATCCCTCCAAGCGGTGCCGGCCCGCCCGCCATCGACACCTCGTCATGCCCCTGACCAGGGACAACGCCGCTCGCGCGTGCGGCGCGCCGCCGCCGGCCGGGCCGTTCGGACACCGGGACGGCCCGGCCCGATAACGCGATCACAATGCCGCGGAAAGCGATTCGATAAGCGCTATCGCCAAAACCCCTTAAGGGCTTAGCGGCTCGGAAGCACGCCGATAGAGACCCCTCATACCTTCGTAATTGCGAGCAGGGAAACGCCGCAAACAAAAGAAATCGAAGGAAAAAGGGGTCAATCAAAATGATGCGTATCGCCAAGAACATCGCCGCCCGGACCGCCATCGTCACCCTCGTCGCCGCCGGTGGGGCTGCTGGTTGCGGAACCATGCTGGCGCAGCAGGACTCGGCGAAGCCCGTAGTCAGCTCGGTGAACGCATGGGCCCCCGCCGCCCCCGTCGCGGCCGACCTCAACGGCGACCAGCCCTGGGGCTGACCTTCATGGACCGGCCTCACACCCCGCACACGGCCTGAGCTGACGCTCCGGCCGCTTGCGGCGTTTCCCTGGTTTTCTGAATAGGAACAAACGAAAAGGCGTATCGCGGAGACCCCCCGCGATACGCCTTTTCATCGTTTATCGAGAATCACGGAAACACCGGGGCGGCGTCATGCCGTCGGCGCGGGCGTCGCCCCTGTCCCGCCGGCGATGGCCCGCCATCGCCGGGCCGCGCGGCGGGCGCCGGATCCCGTCGATCCCGTCGATCCCCTCGCGCCTCCCCGAACGAGCCGGCCCCGGTGATCACCGCGCCGCCGTGAGCACCGGGGGCACCCGATCACCACCCGGCGCGCGACCGCCTCCCGTGAAGTCCGCCCAACCGAACACAGGTTCCTCCTTGACAAGAAAAGTTGTCGGTGCGACCGTAGAGGCACGTTCGCAGACGGTGATCGGCGAACCGGCGAGTCCGGCGGCACACCGGCCGGATGGTTCATGGAAGGAGAGTGAAGTGACTCATCGTTTCGAGCTGCGCAAGCAGATCGAGTTGAAGGCCGGCGCCGAACAGGTCTGGCAGGCTGTCGCGACCGGGCGTGGCGTGGACTCGTGGTTCATGGGCCGCAACGAGATCGAGCCGCGCCTGGGCGGGGTGACCCGCCAGTGGTTCGGCGGGTTCCCGGTGGAGGCGAGCGTCACGGCGTGGGAGCCGCCCCGCCGGTTCGCGCACCGCAGCCAGCAGGGCGACGACGGCACGTTCATGGCGTTCGAGTACCTCGTCGAGGCCCGCGACCAGGGCGGCACGGTGCTGCGCCTGGTGCAGAGCGGGGTCCTCGGCGACAACTGGGAGGCCGAGTACGACGCCCTGAGCCGGGGCTGGGACATGTACCTGCACACCCTGGACCAGTACCTGACCCACTTCCCCGGCAGGACCGCGGTCCCGGTGTTCGCCGCCAGGCCGCACGGGGGCGGAGACGAGCCGGCCTGGACGGTGCTCGACCGCGGCCTCGGGCTCAGCGGCGAGCCGATCGCCGAGGGTGACCGGGTGCGCCTGACGCCCGACGGCCTGCCCCCCGTCGAGGGCATCGCCGACTACGTGGCGCCCGACTTCCTGGGCATCCGCACCCCGGACGCCCTCTACCGGTTCGTCCAGGGCATGAACCAGACGATCGTGGTCCAGCACCACGTCTTCGCCGACGTCGACGCCAAGGAAACGGAGCAGGCCTGGCAGAACTGGCTGACCAAACTGTTCGCCTGAAACCGCTATCAATCACGCAAAACGGTTATCTAGATCAGGATGGCGGCGTGCCCACCATTCAGCACCAATCCCGGCACGCCGCCGGTGTCACCCGGACGCCCTATCGGCAAAGACAGGCATCCTGACCTGGGGTGACACCACCCAGAACGTTCCCGAAAGAGGATTCAACAAATGCACGCCGCGCTCGCCGCCCGCCCCGGTTTCATATCCGCCGACGCCATCAGCAGCGCGATCGTTAACCCTGATTTCTCCGGTAGCATCGCCTTCGGCGACGCGCCCCGCGTCGCCGGAACCACATGGGACTGACCGGAAAAGGACCGCTTGACGATGTTGGTGGAGGTCACTATGCGCCCCCGGTCAGGCCCGTCCACCCCCACACCGGTCGACGGCATACGCATCCTGGCGCAGCTTCCCGGTAGCTGGCAGACCAGCTTCAGCCACGGCGACAGCACGCTCACGCTGCGCATCGACACCTCCGACGACACCACCGCCGCGCAGATCGCGGCGACCGTCACCCAGGTGCTCACCGATCCGGCGATCAGCCACTGGCACGTGTACGCGTGCCGGCCGCTGAACTCCGGCCCCCCGCGCATCCCCGGCCAGGAGATCCCCGGCGACGTGTAGCCGCCGGCCCGCCCGGCGCCCGTCCCGGCCGGTGAGAGGATGGTCGGCGTGCCGCCCTCGATCGACCGCACCAGCGCCGGAGACCCCGCGCGCACCCTCGAACTGCTCTGGAGGAGCCGCCGGGAGCGCCCGCCGGGCCGCGGGCCGCGCAAGACGCTGACCGTCGAGGAGGTGGTCGCCGCCGCGGTCGCCCTGGCCGACGCCGAGGGGCTGGAGGCGGTGACGATGCGCGCGGTGGCCCAGGCGCTCGGCGTGGCGCCCATGTCGCTGTACACCTACGTGCCGGGCAAGGCCGAGCTGCTGGACGTCATGCTCGACACCGTGTTCGGGCAGATGCCGCGCCCCGACCTGTCGGGGCTGCCGTGGCGCGGGCGGCTGGAGGCGGTGGCCCGCGACAACCGGGCGCTGTTCGAGCGCCACCCGTGGGTGGCGGCGGTCTCCACCGCCCGGCCCCCGCTGGGGCCGGGCCTGCTGGCCAAGTACGAGCACGAGCTGCGGGCGTTCGAGGGCCTGGGCCTGACCGACGTCGAGTTGGACGACGCCCTGACCTTCCTGCTGGGGTTCGTGCAGTCCTCGGCGCGCTCGGCGGCCGACGTCCGCGCCTCGCGCGGCGAGGGGACGCTGACCGACGAGCAGTGGTGGGCGCTCAGCGAGCCCCTGCTCGCCGAGGTCCTCGACCCCGGCCGCTACCCCACCGCGAGCCGGGTCGGCACGGCAGCTGGCCAGGCGCACAACGCCGCCTACGACCCCGGCCACGCCTACCGGTTCGGCCTGCGGCGGGTGCTGGACGGCCTGGGCGTGCTCATCGACCGGCGCGCCCGCGAGCAGGCGGGCACCCCGCCCGGCTGAGTCCACCCGGCGGACCGGTGAGCGTCACCGCTCACCCGGCCGTCGGCTCGCCCCCGGTGACCGGGTGAGCGCGCGGGGAGAGAACACCGTCGCCGTCGCCGGTGAGCCGTGTGCGCCTTCCCCGCCCGGCCGGTCAGCGGCCCAGGTCCCGGTGGCGGCGGACCGCCAGCGGGAGGAACACCGCGACCAGCGCCAGCGGCCACACCACCGCCAGGGTCATGGCGTGCTGGGCGGCCCAGGAGGCGCCGTCCCAGCCGGGGTTGCCGAACAGCTCGCGGACGGCGGCCACCGTCGCCGACAGCGGGTTGGCCTCGGCGATCACGCCGAGCCAGCCGGGCATGGCGGCCGGCGAGGCGAAGGTGTTGGACACGAAGCCCAGCGGCCAGACCAGGATCTGCACCGCCGCGACCGCCTCGGGGCCCCGTGCCACCAGGCCCAGGTAGATGCCCACCCACAGCAGGGCGAAGCGCAGCAGCAACAGCAGCCCGACCGCGGCCAGCGCGGCGGCGGGGCCGTTGTGCCAGCGCCAGCCGATCGCCAGCCCGCAGGCGACCATGACGGCGAGGCCGAGGACGGAGGCGAGCATGTCGGCGGCGCTGCGCCCGGTGACCACGGCCGAGGCGGCCATGGGCAGGGAGCGGAACCGGTCGGTGACGCCTTTGGCGGCGTCGCCGGCGACCGCGGCGAAGGTGGTCTCGACGCCGAACACCATGGTCATGGCGAACATGCCCGGCACCAGGAACTCGCGGTAGTCCCCGCCGCCGGGCACGGTGATCCCGCCGCCCAGCAGGTAGGCGAACATCAGCACGGTCATCACCGGGAACAGCAGCCCGACCACGACGGGCGCGGGCCGGCGGGCCCAGTGCGACAGGTCGCGCCGGGTGATCGTCCAGCCGTCCGCGACGGCCCACCCCAGGCGGCCCAGCGCGGTACGGGGCGGGGCCGGCGCGACCGGCGCCGTGCCGCTCACGCCACCGCTCCGCGCGCCGCGTCGCGCCCGCCGGGTTCCCGGCCGGGCGCCTGCTCGCGGCCGGTCAGGCGCAGGAAGACCTCGTCCAGCGTGGGCCGGCGCAGCGCGATGTCCTCGGCCTGGACGCCGGCGTCGCGCAGGGCGCGTGCCACCTCGGTGAGCGCGGCCACCGGGTCGGTCACCGGGGCGCTGATCCGCCGGGTGTCGCGGTCGACGGCCACCGGCGACGCGCCCCGCGCGGCGACCCGGGCCACGATGGCCGCGGCGGCGGGCAGGTCGGCCTCCCGGCGTACGACGACGGTGACGCGGTCGGCGCCGATCGAGGCCTTCAGCTCCGACGGGCTGCCCTCGGCGATCACCCGGCCGGCGTCGACCACGCAGATCCGGCCGGCGAGCCGGTCGGCCTCCTCCAGGTACTGGGTGGTGAGCAGCACCGTGGTGCCGCCGGACACCAGCGAGCCGACCGCCTCCCAGACGTCGGTGCGGCCGCGCGGGTCCAGGCCGGTGGTCGGCTCGTCCAGGAACAGCACCGGCGGGGACAGGATCAGGCCGGCCGCCAGGTCCAGTCGCCTGCGCATGCCGCCGGAGTACAACCGGACCGGTCTGCCCGCGGCACCGGTCAGGCCGAACCGTTCCAGCAGCTCCCCGGCCCGGCTGCGGGCCCCGGCCGCGCCCAGGTGGTACAGCCGGCCGAACATCTCCAGGTTCTGCCGGCCGCTCAGCACCTCGTCCAGCGCGGCGTGCTGGCCGACCAGCCCGATCCGGTGACGCGCCCGCGCCGCCTGGCGCACGACGTCGAACCCGGCGACCTCGGCGCGCCCGCCGTCGGGCCGCAGCAGCGTGGTCAAGACGCGCACCGCGGTGGTCTTGCCCGCGCCGTTGGGCCCCAGCAGCCCGCAGACGGTGCCCTCGGGCACGGCCAGGTCGAACCCGGCCAGCGCCTCGGTCGCGCCGAACCGCTTGCGCAGCCCCTCGGCCAGCACCGCGTGTCCCGTGCCTCCCATTCGGCTCCTTTCCTATCTCCGTACTATGTACGAACTCCGTACATAGTACGGTATACGACGCGCGGCCGGGCAGGACGGAACCGCCACGGCGGGCAAGGCGGCGGGGCGGCCCGGGCCTGGCAGGCGGCCGATGACGCGGTCGCGGGCGACGGCGCCGCCTTATCCGACGCGGGGCCGGGCAGGACGAATCGCCACGGCGGGAAGGCGGCACGCGGCGGGGTAGGCGGCGGGGCGGCCCGGGCGCGGCGGGCGGCCGGTGACGTCGTCGTGGGCGGCGGCGCCGCCTTTCTCCCCCGGTGTCCGCCATCGCGCGCGAGGCCCTCACCGGCGCGTCCCGCGGGAGGGGGGAGACGCGCCGTCTCCCTCCCCTCCCTCCTTGACCGCCGGTGGGACGTTTCGGGCGGCCCTGGCGGGTAAAGCCCTCACCACCAGGGCGGACGCGGGATCGGAGGAGCATGCGCAGGCTGCTGGCCATCGGCAACCCCTCGGCGGGCAGCGCCGACGACACCACCTACGAACGGGTCATGGCCGTGCTGTCCGAGCACGCCGACACCGTCCCCGGCACCGTCCAGGACCCCGCCGACCTGCCCCGCCTGCTCGGCGAGCACCCCGGCCGCGACCCGGTGGTCCTCGGCGGGGACGGATCCCTGCACAACGTCGTCGCCGCCCTCGCCCGGCGCGGCGAACTGCACACCCGCACCGTGGGCCTGATCCCCCTGGGCACCGGCAACGACCTGGCCCGCACGCTGGGCATCCCGCTGGACCCCGAACGGGCGGCCGCGGTGGCCGCCGCCGACGGGCACCCCCGCTGGATGGACCTGCTGCTCGACGAGCAGGGCGGCGTCGTCGTCAACGCCCTGCACCTGGGCGTCGGCGTGGCCGCCGGCGAGGCGGCCACCCCGCTCAAACCGTTCCTGCGCCGCTTCGCCTACGCCGTGGGCAGCCTGGTGGCCGGCGTGCGGGCCGAGGGCTGGCGCGTGAGGGTCACCCTGGACGACCAGACCCTGGCCGACGGCCGCCGCCGCGTGCTCATGGTCGGCGCCGGCAACGGCGCCACCATCGGCGGCGGCACCCCGCTGGCCCCGGACGCGCTGCCGGACGACGGGCTGGCCGACGTCGTGGTCTCCTTCGCCACCGGCCCGCTGCAGCGCCTGCGGTACGGCCTGATGCTCAGGCGCGGACGTCAGGCCCGCCACCGGGAGGTGACCACCGCCCGCGGCCGCCGCCTGCGCGTGGCCGGCCCGCCGATGCGCCTGAACATCGACGGCGAGTTCGTCGGCCCCCTCACCGACCGCACCTGGACGGTGCGGCCCCGCGCCTGGCGCATCACCGTCCCGCCCTCCTCCCCCTCCGCCGACCGGCCTGCCGCGGCCGGCTCGGGCGCGGCGGGTCCCCGCGCGGACGGCCCCTGATCACGGCCGTCCGCGCCCTCCGCGCCGCATCCGGCTCCCGCTCCTCCAACCGCCGGCCTGGTGGCGCGCTCACCCGGCGCTGAAGGCCCCCTGGAGCGCGGATGGGGCCGCGCTGAACCCGGCCCCGGCCGGAAAACACGCCTCCAAGGCCGGGTTCGCCCGAATACCAGGTCGATGGCACAGATCGCCCCCGGCAGCTGGGCTATCCTCGAATACGCCGATGGCACCGGCGCCGTCTCCCTCCGCGGGGAGGCGCCCGGGCGGTCCACCGGCTGCTCGCGCCGCGAACGGCCCGACCCCGCCCGCCGGGGCGCGGCCGGGCGGGGTCGGGCCTCGTCACCCTCGCTCGCGCGTTAAGGTCGTCGCGGTGACAGGCGCGCGTGCGAGCGACGAACGACCTACGTGGGAGGGTGCCGGTGGATGCCAGGGGGGGCACGTCCTCGCGGTGGCCGATCACCGATGATCTCGGCGCGCTCAGAGGGCAGGTCCGCGACTTCGCCGTGGAGGCCGGGCTCGACGGCTTCCGCCTGCAAGACCTGGTGCTGGCCGTGAACGAGGCCGCCGCCAACGTCCTCGACCACGCGCACGGCGAGGGCCACGTCCTGGCCTGGAGCGACGACGGCCACGTCACGGTCGAGGTGTGCGACATGGTGGGCCGGCTGGTCCCCGCCCACGCCGAGGCCGGCGACCCCGGCGCGGGCAAGCTCCGCGGCCGGGGCCTGTGGCTCATGGGCCAGCTGTGCGACGAGGTGCGCATCACCCAGAACCCCCGCGGCTCCTCGGTACGCCTTCGCCAGTCCCTCGCCGAGGACCCCGCCCCCCGATGAGACCACCACACCCGGCCCCCCGCCTTCGGCCGGTGGGCCGCCCGGCCGGTGCCCCGCCACGCGCCCCCGCCCGACGACCGGCACGCCCTCGGACGCGAGTCCTTATCGATCTGGTTGATCGGTGGGCAGGCACGATCCGCTCGCATATCGTCACCGACGTGAAGCACTCGCCACGGGAACGCCCCCCGGCCCCAGCGGCGACACCCCGCCGCCCGCACCGCCCCTCCCCAGCCACCGGCCGCCGCTGGACCGGTCCCCGTCTCGTGGAAGGTCAACGATGAACTTCACCGTGCACGCCGACGCCCGGCCCGCCGACACCATCCCGGCCGGGGTGCGCGTCCTGGTCCTCACCGGCGAGCTCGACCACGGGAGCGCTCCACGCCTGCAGCAGGCCCTGGACGAGATGTACACCGACAACTGCCGGCACCTGATCGTCGACGTGACCGGCCTGGCGTTCTGCGACTCCACGGGCATCAGCGTGTTCCTCGGCGCCCGCCGCACCCTGTCGGTGCGCGACGGCTCGATCGCGCTGGCCGGGCTCAACCCGCGCATCGAGCGCATCTTCCGGCTCACCGGCCTGGCCCGCGCCTTCCCCACCTACCCCACCGCCGAGGACGCCCGCGCCGCCATCCCCACCCCCTGACGTCCCGCCCACCGCGCGCACCCGCCCGGCCACACCGACGCCCGGCCCGCCCGTCACCACCGAAACCCGCACCCGGCCTGGACCGATCCACCAGTCCCGGCCGGTGTCACCGCCCGGAACTTTCACCGCCCCCTCACAGGCGGGCCGGCTCTCCCCCGGGGGCGTCGCCGGCGGGCGCGGGCGCCAGCCAGGCGGCGGTGTCGCTCGGCAGCACGCCTGCCGCCACCGGCCCGCTGGACAGCAGCACCCGCCGGCCCGCCGGCAGCGGGCAAGGGGCGGGCGACAGGTTCACCACACACCGCAGCCCCGCCCCACGGTCGAACGCCAGCACCCCCTCCGGTGAGTCCACCCAGCACAGCTCCCCGCGCCGGAACTCCGGGCGCGAACGCCGCAGCCGCAGCGCCGACCGGTACAGGCGCAGCGTCGAATCCGGATCACCGTCCTGCACCGCCACGCTCAACCCCGCCCACTCCGGCGGCTGCGGCAGCCACGGCGCCCCCGCCCCGAACCCCAGCGCCGGCCCGCCGGCCGACCACGGCAACGGCACGCGGCACCCGTCACGCCCCCGCAGCACCCCTCCCGAGCGCCGCCACATCGGGTCACGCAGCGCCTCCTCCGGCAGGTCCTCCACCTCCGCCAGCCCCAGCTCTTCCCCCTGGTAGACGTACACGCTGCCGGGCAAAGCCAGCACCAGCAGCGCCGCCGCCCGGGCCCGCCGCCGCCCCAGCTCCACGTCCACGCCCCCCTCGGTGCGGCCGTACCGGGTGACGTGCCGGGTCAGGTCGTGGCTGGACAGCACCCACGTGGGCGTCGCCCGCACCCCCCGCAGCGCCGCCAGGTGCTCCTGGACGCCCCGGCGCAGCTCACCAGCCCGCCACGGGCGCCTGGCCAGGTCGAAGTTGAACGCCGTGTCCAGCTCGTCGGCCCGCAGGTACCGCGCCAGGCCGCCCGGACGCACCCGCCAGGCCTCGGCGACGAACATCCGCGCCCCGCCCGGGGTCGGCGCGTAGGAGTCGGCCACCCGCCGCCAGGCCCGGTACACCTCGTGGACCTCCTCGCGGTCCCAGTGCGGATGGTTCGCCAGATCCCGCCCCGCCAGGTCGCGCCCCCCGCCCTGCTCGCCTTCGATCGGCTTGACCAGCGGCGCGGGCGCCCCGCCGGGCCCGGCCCCCAGGTCGGGCAGCTCGGGATCCTTGGCCAGCCCGTGCGCCACGTCCACACGGAACCCGTCGACACCCCGGTCGAACCAGAACCGCAGGATCGACTCGAACTCCGCCCGCACCTGCGGATGCGACCAGTTCAGGTCGGGCTGCTCGGGCGCGAACAGGTGCAGATACCACTCCTCCGGCGCCCCGTCCACGCCCACCAGCCGCGTCCAGGCCGGGCCGCCGAACACCGAGCGCCAGTCGTTGGGCGGGTCCTCGCCCCCCGGGCCGCGCCCGGGACGGAACCAGTAGCGGGCCCGCTCAGGCGAGCCGGGGCCCGCGTCCCGGGCGGCGGCGAACCACCGGTGCCGGTCGGAGGTGTGGTTGGGCACGATGTCCAAGATCACCCGCAGGCCGAGGTCGTGCGCCTCGCCGATCAGCGCCTCGGCCTCGGCCAGCGTGCCGAACAGCGGCGCGATGGCGCGGAAGTCGGCCACGTCGTAACCGCCGTCGGCCATCGGCGAGTCGAACCACGGCGTGATCCACACCGCGTCCACCCCCAGACCGGCCAGGTACGGCAGGCGCGACCGGATGCCGGCCAGGTCCCCCACCCCGTCCCCGTCGCCGTCGGCGAAGCTGCGGACGTAGATCTGGTAGATCACCGCGTCGCGCCACCAGGCCGCCGGGCCGCCCTGGGCGGTGGATCGCTGTCCCGTCATGCCCCTCCTGTCACCGTGCCGCCGCGGAAGTAACCTCCGAGCCGCCCTGCGTCCGGTTCCGGGCGGCATCGGCCCCCCGCGCCGGGCTCGGGAGCCGGGTTCAGCGCAGGCGCCGGACCGCCGGCGCGCCCCGGGCGCCGGATCAGCGCTCCTCCCCGGGCGCGGCTGCCGACTCCGGGTCCAGCGCCAGCACCGAGCGGCCCCCGTCCACCGGCACGGTGGCGCCGGTGACGAAGCTCGCCTCCGCCGACAGCAGGTGGACGATCACCGCCGCCACCTCCGCGGCCCGCGCCACCCGGCCCAGCGGGTGGGCTTGCCGCATCCGCCGTTCCACCCGCGCGGCCGCGCCGGCCTCCAGCCCGGCCACGAACCCCCGGTAGCGCTCGGTGTCCACCGAGCCGGGCGCCACCGCGTTGGCGCGGATGCCCCGCGGCCCGTACTCCACCGCCAGCGCCCGGGTCAGCCCCTCGACCGCGGCCTTCGCCGTCACGTACGGCAGGCACCCGGCCACCGCCCGCCGCGCCTGGTGGGACGACACGTTGACGATCGCCCCGCCCGTCCCGGCCGAAAGGAAACGGCGCACCGCGGCCGCCGAGCCGACGATCGCGGCGTCCAGGTTGGCCGCGACCAGGTCGAGCACCGCGCGGGCCGGCGCGGTGTGCACCGAGGCGTCCCCGAACACCGCCGCGTTGTTCACCCAACCGGTGAACACGCCCAGCTCCCCGGCCCGCGCGGCGGCCCGCTCCGCCACCGCCTCGTCGGCGGCGTCCCCGGCGACCACCGCCACGCGCCCGCCGGCGGTACCCAGCTCCGCCCACGGCACGGGGCCGGCCTCCAGGACCACCACCGCGCCGCCGTCGCCCAGCAGCCGCTCGGCCACCGCCCGGCCGATGCCCCGGCCCCCGCCGGTCACCACGTACGAACGCATCCCCAGCACCTCCCGTCCCACCGGTGCGGCCGCCCGCCGCCCACGCCGCCATCAGACGCGATCGCCCGCAGCCGCGTCAAACACTTCTATCGAAGCACTTCGATGATCGGCGGGCCCTGTATCATCCGATGAAAGCGCACACCGGCCCCCGACCCGGAGGGAAACACCCGTGCCGACGCCGACGAGCCCGGCCACCATCTACGACGTCGCCACCCGAGCCGGCGTCAGCATCTCCACGGTCTCGCTCGCCCTCAACACCCCCGCCCGGGTCAGCCCCCAGACCCGCGACAAGGTCATGAACGCCGTCGACGCCCTCGGCTTCGTCCCCAAACCCGACGCCGTCGCCCGCGCCCGGCGCGGCGTCGGCAGGATCGGCGTCCTGGCCCCCCACACCTCCCACCCCACCGTGGCCCGCCGCCTCAACGGCGTCCTGCGCGCCGCCGACCGGCGCCCCCTGGAGATCGTCCTGTACGACCAGCCGTCGGCCGCGGCCGCCGCCTCACCACTGCTGGCCAGCCTGCCGGTCACCGGGCGGCTCGACGGGCTCATCGTCGTCAGCCTGCCCCTGGACCACACCGTCGCCGCCCGCCTCACCACCCTGCGACTGCCCACCGTGCTGTGCGACGTCCGCCACCCCGGCTTCGACACCGTCCACACCGACGACACCGCCGGAGGCCGACTCGCCGCCGAGCACCTCCTGGAGCGCGGCCACCGCCGCTTCGGCTTCCTCGGCCACGCCAATAGATCCGACCTCTACCGGTCGCCGTCCCAGCGCCGCCTGGACGGCTACCAAGCAGCCCTCACCCAAGCCGGCCACACCCTGCGCCCCGACCACATCCGCACCGCCGGCCACGGCGCCCCCTCCCCCGCCGTCGCCGCCACCCGGCTGCTCGCCGCCCCCGACCGGCCCGCCGCCGTCTTCGCCGCCGACGACACCCTGGCCGCCGCCCTGCTGCGCGCCGCCCAGCACCTGCGCCTGGACGTCCCCGGCGACCTGGCCGTCATCGGCTACGACGACGGCGACCTGGCCCAGGCCCTGGACCTCAGCACCATCCGCCAGCCCCTGGAGGAGACCGGCCGCACCGCCATGGAACAGCTCGTCCAACGCCTGGAGGCCCCCGGCCCGCCCCGCGACGTCACCCTCACCGTCGAGCTGATCATCCGCGGCACCACCTGACCCCCGCCGCGACCGCTCACCCGGCCAGCGCACGGCGCAGAACCGCGCCCAGCTCGGCGGCCTGCCGCTGGGACACCTCGGCCGACAAGATCGCCTGCGACCCGTGGAACGTACCCGGCCACTGGTGCAACTCGACCGAGACCCCCGCCCGCAACAGGCGCAGCGCGTACTCGACGCCCTCATCACGCAGCGGGTCGAACTCCGCCGTGGCGACGTAGGCGGGCGGCAGGCCGGACAGGTCCGCCGCCCGGGCCGGCGCCGCGTACGGCGTGGCGGGCGCCGAGCCGAGATAAGCCCGCCAGAGCACCGCCAGATTGCCCGCGTCCAGCCGGGGAGTCGCGGTGAAGTTCCGCGCCGACCACGTCTGCCGCCGATCATCGAGCATGGGCTGGTTGAGCAGCTGACACCGGATCGCCGGCCCCCGCTCATCACGAGCCCGCAACGCCATGGCGGCCGCCAGACCCCCGCCCGCGCTCATGCCGCCGACCGCGATGAGCCCCGGGTCGGCGCCGACCTCCGCGGCGTTCCCCGCCAGCCACACCAGCACGGCGTAAGCGTCCTCCAAAGCGGCCGGGAACGGGTGCTCGGGAGCCAGCCGGAAACCCACCGAGACCACCACCGCTCCCGACGCCTCGGCCAGCCGGACCGCCGAGGAATGCTCGGTCTCCAGATCACCCACCACGTAACCGCCACCGTGCAGCCAGACGACGGCACCCCGCGCCCCCCGCGGCCGGTAGATCCGCACCGGCACCTCCGGCGACGCCGGCACCCTGCGGTCGATCACCCCCATCCCCGAGGTGTCCGGCGCCGGGAACGACGCGACCAGCTTGGCGATGTTCTCCCGCTCGGTGACCAGGTCCTCATAGTCGGGCCGCGGGATCAGCGGAACGAAAGCGTCGAGTTCAGGATCCATGCCGGCCATCCTCCCGGCCGCACCCCCGCGGACCCACCGCCAACCGTCGGACATCCCACCCCGAACCCGCACCGACCGGCGCGCCGATCACGCCTATCCTCCTGCCATGGAGGCACTCGCCGTACGACTGTCCCACCTGGACTCCCAAGTCGAAGGCGCGATCCGCGTCGTGATGTTCTACGACACGCTGATGCGCCGGAGAGTGGACCTCCCCGCACTCGCCCGCGCCTCCGCGGGCCTGGCCGAATGCGTGGCCGGCATCCGGCTCCACGCCACGGAACGGCCGACCCGGGTCGCGCCCGACGGCAGGCCGGCCACCACCCAGCCGGCACCCGCCTCCAGCACGGCGCCCATCACACTGGACGAGGAGGAGATCGGCACGGTGTGGCTGGAACGCCCCGGCCCGCCCAACCCCCTCGACGAAGTACTGCTGGACCGGCTCGCCATCGCCGCCGCCGCGGTCGTCGAACGATACGGCCCCGCCCGCACCACCATGGCCGACCCCGCCCTCGTCGAACTGGCGGTCGGCCCCGACACCGACGAGGCGGCCAGAGCCCGGGCGCTGCGCCTCCTGGGCTTCGCCGCCGGCTCACGGATCCACGTCGTCGCCCTACACTCCCCCCTCCCACTCGACCAGATCGGCGCCCTGGTCTGCCCGGCCCGCCCGGTGAAGGCCGCACCACTGGCCGACGTCGGCGTCATCCTCGCCACCACCCTCGACCCCGCACGATTCCCGGCCGGTACCCGCGCGGGCATCGGCGCCGCCGACAGCCCCGGCCGATCCTGGCGCCAAGCCCGCACCGCACTGCGCTTCACCACCCCGGCCCGGCCGATCGTCCGCCACGACGACCTGGGCGCGCTGGCGCTCCTGGCCGAGATACCCCGGGCCGCCACCCGCGACAACGCCGACGTGACCGCGATCGCCCACCTGGCCGCCACCCCCGAAGACCTGCGGACCCTGGACGCCTACTGCGCCACCGGCTCCCTGCGCCGTGCCGCCGACCTCCTCCACCTGCACCACAGCAGCGTCGCCCGCCGCGTCGAACAACTCGGCAAGACCCTGGGCATCGACCTCACCGACCCCACCGGACTGACCCGGGCCCGCATCGCCCTGACCGCATGGCGGCTACTGGACGACTGAGGCGAAACCACAGCCGCGGCCCGAACCGGCAACGGCACCCACGACGCGGCACCGCCCGCCGACCACCGCGTACCCACAAATTTGTGGGTACTTGCCGCCCGGCCCCGGACGCCCCGAAGCTTGATCCCGGACGGCCACCCGGACCGCCCCGCAGAACAGACCAGAAGGCCGCGAACACGTCAGGACACCTGCCGGCCCTCCGCCAGCCGCTCCAGGCGGCGATGCCCCCACTCCGAAACAGGCCCCAGCGCCTCCGACAGCTCACGCCCGAACGGCGTCAAGGAGTACTCCGTCCTCAACGGGCGCCCCTCGTACACCTCCCGGTGCACCAGACCGTCACCCTCCATCTCCCGGAGCGTCTGAGTCAGCACCTTCTCGGCCAGACCCGGCGACAGCCGCCGCAACTCCCCCGGGCGCCGCGGCCCCGACTCCAGCAGCCACAGCAGAACCGTCTTCCACTTGCCGTCGATCACCGCGATCGCCGCCGTCACCCCGCACACGTCCTCGTCCCGAGCACGACTGCGCGTCATCGTCGTCCCATCCCCTTCACCGATCCGAACAAGGAGCCCCCACATGACCTCCCCCGCAGAACAGTCTGCCGTCACCGTGCTCGGCCTGGGCCCCATGGGCCGCGCCCTCACCGGCGCCTTCCTCAACGCCGGCCTGCGCACCACCGTCTGGAACCGCACCCCCGGCAAGGACCACGACCTGCTCCGGCGAGGCGCGACCACCGCCCCCTCACCCCAGACCGCGGTCGCCGCCGCCCCGCTGACCGTGATCTGCGTGGTCGACTACGACGCCGCCGACGCCATCCTGCGACCCCGCCCCGTCACCGACGCCCTCAAAGGCCGCACCCTGGTCAACCTCACCGCCGACACCCCCGACCGCGCCCGCGACACCGCCGCCTGGGCCGCCGACCACGGCATCGGCTACCTCGACGGCGCGATCATGACCCCCACCACCACCATCGGAACACCCGCAGCGACCTTCCTGCACAGCGGCCCCCACGACCTCTACCAGCGGCACCGCCCCGTACTCGACACCCTCGGCGGCACCCACACCCACCTGGGAACCGACATCCACCGGGCCGCCGCCTACGACATCGCCCTGCTCGACATCTTCTGGACCGCCATGACCGGCTACGCGCACGCCCTGGCCGTCGCCAGAGCCGAAGGCATCACCGCACGCGAACTCGCCCCGTTCGCCGCAGGCATCGGCACCATCCTGCCGCCGATCTTCCAGCAGGCGGCGGACGAAGTGGACAGCGGCCACGTCTCCGGCGAGGACAACCCCATCACCTCGGCCGCGTCCTCCATGGCCCACATCGTCCACACCTCAGAGGCCCACGGCATCGACGCCGGCGTGATGCGCGCCGCCGAAGGCCTGGCCCGCCGCGCCATCGGGCGCGGCCGCGGCACCGACGGCTTCCTCACCGTCACCGACGTCCTCAACCCCCGATGACCACCCGCGACAGCCTCAGGCCGACCTCTCGTGCCGCTCCGGACCATGCCCTGGACGCTCACGCGGCACCAGAGTCGGATTCACGTTCTCCAGCACGGTGTCACGACCTACCACCACCCGCGCCACGTCATCACGGCTCGGCACCTCGTACATCACGTTCAGCAGCACCTCCTCCAGAATCGCCCGCACCGCCCGCGCCCCCGTACGACGCAACAGCGCCTGCTCGGCGATCGCCTCCACGGCATCCGGAGTGAACTCCAACTCCACCCCGTCCATCGCCAGCAGCTTCTGGTACTGCTTGATCAGCGCGTTGCGCGGCTCGGTGAGAATGCGCACCAGCGCCTCACGATCCAACGGCTCGCACGCCGACACCACCGGAAGCCGCCCCACCAACTCCGGGATCAACCCGAACCGCACCAGATCATGAGGCATCACCCCCGCCAGCGCGTCCGCCCTCCCCCGCTCCCGCCCGTCACCGACCTCGGCGCCGAACCCCGCGCCCCCACGGCCCGACCGCCGCTCGACGATCTCCTCCAGCCCGGCGAACGCACCCCCCACGATGAACAGCACGTTGCTCGTGTCGATCTGGATCAGCTCCTGGTGCGGATGCTTGCGCCCACCCTGCGGCGCCACACTCGCCGTCGTCCCCTCCAAGATCTTCAACAACGCCTGCTGCACCCCCTCACCCGACACGTCACGGGTGATCGACGAGTTCTCCCCCCTGCGCGCGATCTTGTCGATCTCGTCGATGTAGAGAATCCCGCGCTCAGCCCTGGCGACGTCGAAGTCGGCCGCCTGGAGCAGCTTCAGCAGGACGTTCTCCACGTCCTCCCCCACATAACCCGCCTCGGTCAGCGCCGTGGCGTCCGCGATCGCGAACGGCACGTCCAGCATCCGCGCCAGCGTCTGCGCCAGATACGTCTTACCGCTCCCGGTCGGCCCCACCAGCAAGATGTTCGACTTGCCCAGCTCCACCGGCTCCGCACCACGCCCCGCGGCCCCCACCGCGCCCGAACCGACCCGCTTGTAGTGGTTGTACACCGCCACCGCCAGCACCTTCTTGGCGCGCTCCTGCCCGACGACGTACCGCCCCAGGAACTCGACGATCTCACGCGGCCTCGGCAGCTCCCCCGCCCCGCCCCCCGAGGACTCCGCCGCCGCCTCGGCCAGCTCCTCCTCGATCAGCTCGGTGCACAACCCCACGCACTCGTCACAGATGCACACCCGGCCCGGCCCCGCGATGAGCTTCCTGACCCGCTTCTGATTCTTCCCGCAGAAGGTGCACTTCAGCAGGTCACCGCCGTCACCGATGCGCGCCACCCGGACCGCGCCCCCTCAAGTCAGATGATCACACCATACAGATGGCCACGGTATCTTCGATCCCGACGAACGGCAACGTCACCCGGGGAGGACCATCATGGCCCGGCTCACCAGAGCCCAGCTCCAAGAACGCACCCGCGCCAGGGTGCTGGCCGCCGCCAAGGACGAGTTCACCGCACGCGGCTTCCGCGCCACCAGGATCGACGACATAGCCGACCGCGCCGAGCTCACCCGGGGCGCCGTCTACTCCAACTTCCCCGGCAAACGAGCCCTCTACCTCGCCGTCATGGCTCAGGCCGCCGAACACGCGCCCCACCCCCCGCGCCCTGAGCCGGGCCGCACCCCGCGCGACGCGCTCGGCGCCTTCGCCCGCGCCTGGGTCACCCGGCTGCCCCTGGCCACCGAAGAACTCCACGGCAGCGCCCGCCTCGCCGCCGACCTGATCCCCGAGATCCTCACAGACGAGCGCCTACGGCACCCGTTCGCCCAGCTCATGAACCTCAGCGGCATCCTGCTCGGGCTCGCCCTGGAGAACCTGCGCCCCCCCGGCGCGCCGCCGGCCCGCATGGTCCGCATCGCCGAGGCGGCGCTCACCACCCTGCACGGCACCGCGCAGATGTCCGCCGCGGCCCCCGGCTTCGTCGAGCCCTTCGACATCGTCAGCGTGTGCGAACGGCTCGCCGAGCTCGATCTCGGCGACCACTGGCCGCCGCCCACCATGGTCCCCGAGGCCCGCCCCGCCGACGAGCCCTGGTCGCCGCCGCCCGCGACGGACGCCGTGCGCGGCGAGCCCGCCCGGCTCACCGGCGACGGCGTGGTCGCCGTCCTGGGCCTGCACCGGCTGGCAGCCATCGAGCAGGCCGTACGCGCCACACCACCGAGGGCCCAGGTCACCGCCGTCCTGGTCACCGCCGACCCCCACGAACTGGCCCCCCTCGCCCGTCTGGTCGTCGCCGAGGTCGGCGGCCGGCTGCGCCACGCGTTCCCCATGTCGGCGTGGCCGCGCCTGCAGGTCGTCTGCGACACCACCGGCGCCCTCGCCGGCGCGGCCGGCGTGCCCGCCGACGACGAGACCGAAAGCGCGCTGCGCGTGGAAGCCGGCCGCGTCGTCACCCGCGCCGACGACCGCGGCGCCCTCCACGCCGCCGCCACCGCGAACACCCCGGCCCGGCGGCGAAGATAGTCCCGGACGAGGATCACGGCGTCGCTGCCGCCTTCCCCCGTGGGTGAGGGGTTTTGGGTGGTCGTAAAGAAAGCTGTCTAAACCCAGCTCCTTTACATTGTAGATCACTAAGGGGGGCCCACGGAGCGCGCGACCGCTTCCCGCCCGTCTCCCCAGCCGGGCACCGGACGTCCGCCGCGTCCCCGCTCCCCCCGTGCAGGACTCCGAGGCCACGCCGGAGGGCTCCCCCGCTACGTCATCGGCGTGGACATCATCTGCTCGACCAGCGACGTGGTGTGCTTGGCGTACCGGAACAGCGGGTGGGCCAGCACCTCGCGCAGGAACGCCAGGTCGGTGTGGACGCCCGGCCCGCTGATGGTGAACTCCTCCAGCGCCCGGTGCGCCCGCGCGAGCGCCTGCGCCCGAGACGGCGCCCACACGGCCACCTTGGCGATCAGTGGGTCGTAGTCGGCCGTCACGCGCAGGCCGGGCGCCCCGTGCGTGTCCACCCGGGTGAACGGCCCTCCCGGCGGCACGAACGTCTCGATCACCCCGGGCGTCGGCAGGAAGCCCCGCGCGGGATCCTCGGCGTTGACCCGGCACTCCACGGACACGCCGGAGAACGTGACGTCCTCCTGACGGAAGCCCAGCCGCTGGCCGGCGGCGACCAGGAGCTGCTCGCGCACCAGGTCGATCCCGGTGACCATCTCGGTCACCGGATGCTCCACCTGCAGCCTGCAGTTGACCTCGATGAAGTGACACGCGCCGTGCTCGTCCAGCACGTACTCGAACGTGCCGGCGCCGACGTACCCGGCGGCCCGCGCCGCCCGCACGGTCAGCTCGCCCAGGTGCTCCAGCGTGGCGGCCGGCACGTTGGGCGGGGGCGTCTCCTCGATCAGCTTCTGTCTCCTTCGCTGCACCGAGCAATCGCGCGCCCCCAGGTGGACGACGTTGCCGTGGCCGTCCGCCAGCACCTGCACCTCGACGTGCCGGGCCGCGTCCAGGTACTTCTCGACGTAGACCCGGGGGTCGCCGAACAGCGTCAAGGCCTCGCGCCGGGTCGTGGCGAACGCGCGCGCGAAGTCGCCCGGATCGTGCACCACCCTCATGCCCCGGCCACCCCCGCCCGCCGCCGCCTTGATCACGACGGGGTAGCCGACGGCGTGCGCCGTTCTGGCGCCCTCGACCGGGCCCATCGGCTCCGAGCCGCCGGGCAGCACGGGCAGCTTGGCCGACAGCGCGAACTCGCGCGCCGAGACCTTGTCGCCCAGCCGGGCGATCACCGCGGACGGCGGGCCGATCAGCGTCAGGCCGTGCGCCTCGCAGATCTCGGCGAACTCGGCGCTCTCCGACAGGAAGCCGTAGCCCGGGTGGATCGCGTCGGCGCCCGACTGCACGGCGGCGGCGACGATTGCGGCCGGGTTCAGGTAGCTGTGCTTCGGCGCCGCCGGACCGATCTGGATCGACTCGTCGGCGAGGCGCACCGCCGCCGAGTCGCGGTCCGCCGTCGAATGGGCGACCACGGTCCGGACTCCCATCTCACGGCACGTCCGGAGCACGCGCAGGGCGATCTCGCCCCGGTTGGCGATCAGAACTGTGGTGAACATCGCGTACCAGGCTCCAAGGGAGTAAGGGATGAAGGCTCTGAGGGGGGCGGGTCAGAGCCGTGGGAAGACACCGCCGGAGGCGTCGTCCAGCCCGAGGAACAGCAGCGTGTCCTCGTACTGGACCGGCGCGCCGTCGGCGGCGACGATCTCGCTGACCAGTCCGTGGCACTCGGCCAGCACCGGGTTCATCAGCTTCATCGCCTCGATGATGCCGACCTGCTGTCCCGGCTCGACGACGTCGCCGACCTGCACGAACGGCGGCGCCCCCGGCTCACGCGACCGGTAGAAGGTGCCGACCATCGGAGCGGTCACGGCCACCACGCCCTCCGCCCCCGCCTCCCCGGCACCTTCCTGCCCGGCCTCGGCGGGGTCCCGGCCGGCCGGCCGGGCCTGCGACCACTCCACGTCGACGGCCAACGTGGCCGTGGACACCCTGATCCGGCGCAGGGGGGCGGGCCCGGCCTGCCCGAGCTGGGCGGCGTGCCTCACCACCCAGGCGAGCACCTGCTCGCCCTCGTCCGCGTGCCTGGTATCGGCTGTCATGCACGTCCTCCTTCCAACTGCCCAACTGCCCAACTGCCCAACTGCTCGGCACTGCTCGGCACCGCCGCCCCGCTCACCCGCACCGGCCCGGACGGCGGCGTACCGCCACGGGCCGGGCGGCCCGCGTACGACCGAGGCGTCAGCGGCGGGTTCCGAAGAGGCGGAACCTGCGCCTGCGCGCGCGGATCAGGTCGTCGGGCGCCAGCGGCACCAGGTCGTGCAGCGCCCGCGTGACCGCGCCCCTCACCAGGCGGGCGGTGAGCGACGGGTCCTGGTGCGCGCCGCCGTCGGGCTCGGGGACGACGGCGTCGACGACGCCGTGGCGCAGCAGCTCGCGCGCCCCCAGCCGCAGCGCCCCGGCCGCCTGCGGCGCGGCCGAGGCGTCACGCCACAGGATGGCGGCGCAGCCCTCCGGGCTGATCACCGAGTACACGGCGTTGCCCAGGGCCAGCACCCGGTCGGCCACGCCGAGGGCGAGCGCGCCCCCGCTGCCGCCCTCGCCGGTGACCACGGCCACCACCGGCACGCGCAGCCGCGACATCAGGCGCAGGTTCTCGGCGATGGCGTGGGCCTGGCCGCCGGCCTCCGCCTCGACCCCGGCGTGGGCGCCGGGGGTGTCGATGAGCGTGACCACGGGCAGGCCGAGCTTGCCGGCCAGCCGCATCAGCCGCGCGGCCTTGCGGAACCCCTGCGGGGATCCCATGCCGAAGTTGCGGGCGACCAGCTCGCGGGTGTCGTGGCCCTTCTGGTGGCCGATCAGCACGACCGGCACGCCGTCCACCGTCCCGACGCCGCCGACGATCGCCGGGCAGTCGCCGGCGACCCGGTCGCCGCGCAGCTCCAGGAAGTCGTCCAGCAGGCAGCTCGCGTAGTCCAGCGTGGTGGGCCGCCCGGGGTCGCGCGCCAGCGTGACGGTGGCCCAGGCGTCCCGCTCGGGAAGCTCCTCCGGACGCGTCACCAGCGGGGGCGCGCTCGTCCGCCACTCCCCCGGCACCGGCCGCCCGCGTGCCGCCCAGGCGGCGGCGCCGACCAGGCGGGCCAGCAGCGGGCGCAGCTCCGCGCGGCGCCGCACGCCGTCCACCAGGCCGCCGGCGAGCAGCGTCTCGGCGGTCTGGAAGCCGGCGGGCAGCGCCTGGCCGATGGTGCCGGCGATCACCCGGGGGCCGGCGAAGCCCATGTGCGCGCCCGCCTCGGCGACGATGACGTCGGCAAGGGTGGCGTAGGAGGCGGCGACGCCGCCGTAGGTGGGGTCGGTGACCACCGAGACGGTGAGCAGCCCGGCGTCGTCGAGGTCGGCCAGCGCCTGGCTGGTCTTGGCCATCTGCATCAGCGCCAGCGAGCCCTCCTGCATGCGCGCGCCGCCCGAGGCGGTGACCAGCACCAGCGGGGTGCCGGTCGCGAGCGCGTGCTCGGCCGCCGCGGTGATGCGCTCGCCGACGGCGCAGCCGAGGCTGCCGCCCATGAAGGCGAAGTCCATCACGGCCGCCACCACCGGAAGGCCCCGGACGGCCGCGGTGACGCACAGCACCGCCTCCTCCAGGCCGGTGCCTTCCCGTGCCTGCCGCAGCCGCAGGGCGTAGGGGCGGGTGTCGGCGAAGCCCAGCGGGTCCTCCACGGTGGGAGCCGCGCCGAGCGGGCTCACCGAGCCGGCGTCGAAGAGCTGGGCGATCCGCTCCCGCGCGCCGAACCGGTCGTGGTGCCCGCACTCGGGGCAGACCCGCAGGCTCCTGCGGAAGTGCTCCCCGTACATGGGGCTCCGGCAGCCGGGACAGGCGGTCCACAGCGAGGAGCCCGTCGCGGCGGAGGTCGCGGTCACGCCGCCGCCTCCCCGGTCCCCGGCCGGCAGGCCTCTGCTCGCATGTGCGCTCCTCACGTCCGATCCGCGAAGGTGGCCCGGCGCCGGTGACGCGCGGCGAACCCCCGTACCGGCCCACCATCCGCCGCGCCGCTGGACCGGCGCTTGGAGGGCGCTTGGACGGCGATGGAGCGGCGCTGGTCCGGCGGCGCCTGGGGCGAGTGCGGAGCGCGACCGTTCACCGCCGGGCGCGGAACCGGGAAGCCCGGACCGTGCCTCGCTGATTTATGCCGACTTAAGGCTATTTTTCCGGCCAAAAAGGAAGTCGGTGGCCGGCATTCCAGCACCCGGAGAGGTGGTGGCCGCTATTCGCCGGGCCCGCCCTCGGGGCGCGGTACAGCGGCAGACCAGCACTTTTTCGTAGATTTGGTGTTGATAAGCCTTTTTTCCGGAAGTTCCGATAAGCGGGTTCATCTAAATTCGAGAGGTCCACCAGCTCCGGACGTTACGCGGGCGCGGTGCGGCGGTGCATGGACGACGTCCCCGATCATCTGCGGAGATCACATGGAATTCCGGGTGCTGGGTTCGCTCCAGGTCGTCGACGGCTCCTGCGACCTGACCCCGAGCGCCGCCAAGGTGCGCGCGGTCCTGGCCATGCTGGTCCTGCGCCACAACCAGATCGTCTCCACCCGCGAGCTCATCGACGAACTGTGGGGCGAGCGCCCGCCCGCCACCGCCCTGGCCACCCTGCACACCTACGTCTACAAGCTGCGCAAGATGATCGGCACCGGCGGGCCCGCGTCCGTGGTGACCAAGCCCTACGGCTACCTGCTGGCCACCTCCCCCGAGACCATCGACGTCTACCGCTTCGAGCGGCTGGTCGCCGACGGGTGGAGCGCCCTGGAGCGCGACGAGCCCGAGCACGCCACCGACGCGCTGTTCCACGCCCTGGCCCTCTGGCGCGGCCCGGCCCTGTCCAACCTGGCGGCCGGAGAGCTGCTGTCGGCGCAGATCACCCGCCTGGAGGAGAGCAGGCTTCGCGCCCTGCAACTGCGCCTGGACGCCGACCTGCGGCTGGGCAGGCACCGGGAGCTGATCAGCGAGCTGAAGGAGCTGATCGCCACCCACCCGCTCAACGAGGACTTCTACGCCAAGCTGATGACCGCGCTCTACCAGTCCGGCCGGCGCGGCGAGGCGCTGGAGGTCTACCAGAACCTGCGCCAGGTGCTGGTCGGCCAGCTCGGCCTGGAGCCGTCCCCCGCGCTGTGCCGCCTGCAGCAGCGCCTGCTTTCGGCCAACCCCGGCCTGGAGCACCCGGGCCCGGAGGACCCCGGCCTGGCCCTGCGCGAGATCCCCCCGCGCGCCCCCGTCCAGGCCCCCGCGCCCAAGGCCGTGCGACCGGCCCAGCTCCCGCCCGACATCGCCGACTTCGTCGGCCGCGGCGAGGTCGGCGACCGCATCGCCGCGACGCTCGCCCACACCGCCCACTCGGGCACCGCCGTCCGCGTGATCTGCATCAGCGGGATGCCCGGCGTCGGCGAGACCACCCTCGCCGTGCACGCCGCCCACCGGGCCCGCCCCGACTTCCCCTCCGGCCAGTTCTACGCCCAGCTGGACGGCCCCGGCGGCGGCTCCGACCCCGGGCAGGTGCTGGCCGGCTTCCTGCTGGCCGCCGGGATGCCGCCCGAGCGCATCCCCGCCGACCGCGACGAACGCAGCAAGCTGTTCCGCACCTGGTGCAGCGACCGCCAGGTCCTCATCGTGCTCGACGACGCCACCGGCGGCGCGCAGATCCAGCCCCTGCTGCCCGGCTCCCCCGGCTGCGCCGTGATCGTCACCAGCCGGTCCGGCCTGCACGGCTTCGCCGGCGCCCACGTCGTCGAGCTGGAACCGCTCAGCCCCGGCGAGGGCCTGGAACTGCTCGGGCGCATCATCGGGCCCGAGCGGCTGGAGGCCGAGCGCGCCGCCGCCGAGCGCATCGTCCACCTGTGCGGCGGCCTTCCCCTCGCGCTGCGCTGCGCCGGATCCCGGCTGGCCGCCAGCCAGGGACTCACCCTCGCCAGCCTCGCCGAACGGCTGCGCGACCCGCGCGCCCGCCTGGACAACCTGTGCGCGGCCGGCCTGGACGTGCGCGCGGCCTTCCGCGCCGCCTACGAACGGCTGCCCGACCCCGAGCGCGGCCTGTTCCGCCTCCTGGGCCTGCTGCGCACCCCGCACGTCACCGTACGCCAGGCCGGCGCGCTGCTCGGCTGCGACCCGGGCCACGCCGAGCGCCTGCTGGCGGGACTCGCCGCGACCTCCCTGCTCACCGCGGAACCGGGCCCCTCGGACGAGATCCGCCACACCATCCACGACCTGCTCGCCCTGTACGCCCGCGAGTCCCTGGACCACGAGCTCGACGCCCACCTCGACCCCGCCCCCGACCGGCCGGCCACCGGGGCGGCCGCCGCCCACCCCCCGATCCGCCCCGTCACGCTCCCGGCGCCCGCCGAACGCGTCAACGGCACCGCCACCCGCGTCCTGGGCCCCTGAGACCGGCCGCCACCGCCCGCCACGAGCACCACCGGCCTCGCCGCGCACCGGGCCGGTGGGCCCCGCGACCGCGCCCGTGCGACCGCGGCGTCCGGCACCCGCCGTCGCGGCACCAGTGCTGCATCAGCGCCAGTCAAGGACGTCCGGCCAGCATTGCTCCCGAAGCACGAAAGGAGACCTGCGGTGCATCGGACGCTGATAGTGGCGAGGATGGAGCCCTCCGAGACGGAGGCGGTCGCCAAGATATTCGCGGAGTCGGACGCGAGCGATCTGCCCCACCTCATCGGAGTGTCGCGGCGGACCCTGTTCCGCTTCCACGACCTGTACTTCCACCTGGTCGAGGCCGACCAGGACATCACGCCCAACCTGTACAAGGCGCGCAGCCACCCGCTCTACGGCGAGATCAACCAGCGGCTGAGCGAGCACATCCGGCCCTACGACCCGAACTGGCGCGAACCCAAGGACGCCATGGCCGAGCCGTTCTACACCTGGGAGGCCGAGGACCGTGTCTGAGATCCGCCTGACCAAGGTCGCCGTCGACGAGGTCGCGCCCAACCGCCGCCGCGGCGGCGACATCCGCGTCCTGCTCAGCCCCAAGACCGTGGGCTCCACCTCCGGCTTCATGGGCGTCGCCTACCTGCAGCCCGGCGAGCACTTCGTCGAGCACTACCACCCCTACTCCGAGGAGTTCATGTACGTCGTCCGGGGCACCGTCGTGGCCCGCGTCGACGGCGGGCAGGAGATCGTCCTGCGCCCCGGCGAGGGCATGATGGTCCCCAAGACCGTCAAGCACCGCGTCGAGAACCGGGGCGACGAGGAGGCCTGCATGGTCTTCCACGCCAGCCCGCTCGCGCCCAGGCCCGACCTCGGCCACGTGGACACCGAGCAATCCGCCACCGAGCACGCCGGCCATGCCCGGCCGGCCGGCGACGCCGCGGCAGGGAGCCCGCGGTGAACGATGTGGACACCCGTCCCGCGGCACGGCGCCGGCCCATCAGACGGCCCGGCGCCGCCCGCCCGGCGTCCACGCGCCACGAGCGGCGCGTGGTCATCACCGGCATCGGCGTCGCCGCCCCCGGCGGCATCGGCGTCAGGGCCTTCTGGGACCTGCTCACCGCCGGGCGCACCGCGACGCGCGCCATCACGCTCTTCGACGCGACGGGCTTCCGGTCCCGCATCGCCGCCGAGTGCGACTTCGACCCCGGCGCGCACGGGCTGTCCCCGCAGGAGATCCGCCGCATGGACCGCGCCGCCCAGCTCGGCGTGGTCAGCACCCGCGAAGCCCTGGCCGACAGCGGCCTGACCAGCCACGACGTACCACCCGAACGCCTCGGCGTCACCATCGGCAGCGCCGTCGGCTGCACCATGGGCCTGGAAGAGGAGTACGTCGTCCTCAGCGACGGCGGCAGGCGGTGGCTGGTCGACCCCGCCTACGGCGTCCCCCAGCTCTACGGGTACATGATCCCCAGCACCCTGGCCGCCGAGATCGCCTGGGCCGGCGGCGCCGAGGGCCCCGTCGCCCTGATCTCCACCGGCTGCACCGCCGGCCTCGACTCGGTCGGCCACGGCTACCAGCTCGTCAAGGAGGGATCGGCGGACGCCGTCGTGGCCGGGGCCACCGACGCCCCCATCTCGCCCATCACCGTGGCCTGCTTCGACGCCATCAAGGCCACCTCGCCCAGCAACGACGACCCCGAGCACGCCTCACGCCCCTTCGACCTGGACCGCAACGGCTTCGTCCTCGGCGAGGGCTCGGCCGTCATGATCCTGGAGGAGCGGGCCGCCGCCACCCGCCGGGGCGCCCGCATCTACGCCGAGATCGTCGGCTTCGCCAGCCGCAGCAACGCCTACCACATGACCGGCCTCAAACCCGACGGCCGCGAGATGGCCGAGGCCATCACCACCGCCATGGGACAGGCCCGGCTGAATCCCGCCGACGTCGACTACATCAACGCCCACGGCTCGGGGACCCGGCAGAACGACCGCCACGAGACCGCCGCCTTCAAGGCTGCCCTCGGCGCCCGCGCCCGCCGCGTCCCCGTCAGCTCCATCAAGTCGATGATCGGCCACTCGCTGGGCGCCATCGGCTCCATCGAGGTCGCCGCCTGCGCGCTGGCCATCGCCAACGGCGTCGTGCCCCCCACCGCCAACCTGCACACCGCCGACCCCGAGTGCGACCTCGACTACGTGCCCCTCACCGCCAGGGAGCAGCCCGTCCAGACCGTGCTGAGCGTCGGAAGCGGCTTCGGCGGGTTCCAGACCGCCATGCTCCTCGCGGGGGGACACGGCCGCCGCCGCACCCGCGGCACCGCACCGAAAGGCGACGACCATGGCTGAGCGCACCGCTCCCGCGACCCGGCCGGTGGTGACCGGCATCGGCGTCGCCGCGCCCAACGGACTCGGCACCCAGGCGTACTGGTCGGCCACGCTCGACGGCAAGAGCGGCATCGGCAGGATCACCCGCTTCGACTCCGACCGCTACCCCGTCCGCGTGGGCGGCGAGGTGAGCGAGTTCGACGACACCGAACACGTCCCCAGCCGCCTGGCCGTGCAGACCGACCACTGGAGCCACCTCGGCCTCACCGCCGCCGACATGGCGCTGCGCGACGCCGCCCTGGACCCCGCCGGCCTGGCCGAGTACGAGATGGCCGTCGTCACCGCCAGCTCCTCCGGCGGCACCGAGTTCGGCCAGCGCGAGATCGAGAAGCTGTGGTCCCAGGGCCCGCGGTTCGTCGGCGTCTACCAGTCCATCGCCTGGTTCTACGCCGCCACCACCGGCCAGATCTCCATCAGGTACGGCATGCGCGGCCCCTGCGGCGTCATCTGCACCGAGCAGGCCGGCGGGCTGGACGTCGTCGCCCAGGCCCGGCGGCTGCTGCGCCAGGACGCCCGCATGGTCGTGAGCGGCGGCACCGACGCCTCACTGTGCCCGTACGGGCTGGTCGCGCAGATGTCCAACGGCCTGCTCAGCACCCGCGACGACCCCGAACGCGCCTACCTGCCCTTCGACGCCGACGCCTGCGGGTACGTCCCCGGCGAGGGCGGCGCCATGCTGGTCCTTGAGACCGAGGCCGCCGCCCGGGCCCGCGACGCCCGCCCCTACGGCGCCATCGCCGGATACGCCGCGACCTTCGACCCAAGGCCGGAACCGGGAGGCGAACCCGTCTCCAACCTGCGGCGCGCCGTCACCGGCGCCCTGGACGAGGCCCGCCTCACCCCCGACCAGGTCGACGTCGTGTTCGCCGACGCCATGGCGGTGCCCGAACGCGACCGGCTGGAGGCCCAGGCCATCTCGGCCGTCTTCGGCCCCTACGGCGTGCCGGTCACCGCGCCCAAGACCATGACCGGGCGGCTGTACGCCGGAGGCGCCGCGCTCGACCTGGCCACGGCGCTGCTCGCCATCCGCGACGGCGTCATCCCGCCGACCGTGGGGGTGCGGGCCACCGCGCCCGCCTGCGACCTCGACCTGGTGCGCACGATCCCGCGCGACGGCCCGGTGCGCACGGCGCTGGTGCTGGCCCGGGGGCACGGGGGCTTCAACGCCGCCATGGTGGTCACCGCCACCTGACCCCCGCAGGCGCTCGCCCGCCCGCAACCCCAGAACCCGCCGGCCCGCGCGGCCGGCGCCCGCCTCGTCACGGCACGCAAAGCGCCTGGCGTGCCCGGCACGCCCAGGCGACCCGACTCGCGACAACGGAGAGCGACATGACCACATTCAGCCTCGACGACATGAGACGCATCATGGGCGGCTGCGCGGGAGTACCGGAGAGCGTCGACCTCGCCGACGACATCGGCGACGTCACGTTCGTCGAGCTCGGCTACGACTCGCTGGCCGTGCTGGAGATGGCCGCGCGCATCCAGCAGGAGCTCGGGGTGCGCATCCCCGACGACGCCGTGGACGAGATGAAGACCCCGCAGGCGGCCGTGGACTACGTCAACCGCCGGCTCGCGGCCTGACAACCGGAGGGTGCCGACATGGCAGGACACGTGGACAACGAGATCATCATCGCCGGCCCGATGGATCTGGTGTGGAGCATGACGAACGACGTCGGGTCCTGGCCCGCGCTGTTCAGCGAGTACAAGGCCGCCGACATCCTGGAGCGGAACGGGCCCACCGTCCGCTTCCGGCTCACCATGCATCCCGACGCCGACGGCAACGAGTGGAGCTGGGTCTCCGAGCGCACCCCCGACCCGGCCACCAGGACCGTGCGGGCCCACCGGGTCGAACCCGGCTGGTTCAAGTACATGAACATCTTCTGGGAGTACACCCAGGTGCCCGACGCGGTGCGCATGCGCTGGGTGCAGGACTTCGAGATGAAGCCCGACGCGCCGCTCAGCGACAAGCAGATGACCAAGCGCCTCAACGAGAACACCGTGGTCCAGATGAACCGGATCCGGCAGCTCGTCGAGGAGGCGGCCGACCGCATCTCGCCCGTCCGCATGTGACCGACCGGCGGGCAGGGCCGCCCGGCCCCCGCGACAACCAGTCCGACGCGCAGAAGAGAGCAGGCATGAACGACAGTGACAACGTGTACCGCGTCATGGTGAAGATGCGGATCCACCCCGGCATGGAGCGGGAGTTCGAGAAGACCTGGCAGGACGTCGCCGCCACCATCGCGCGCCACCCGGCCAACGTCGGCCAGTCGCTGGCCAGGAGCCCCGACGAGGACGGCATCTACTACATCGTCAGCGACTGGCAGAACGAGGACCGCTTCCACGAGTTCGAGCACAGCCCCGAGCACGCCGCCAACCGCATGCGGCTGGACCCGTACCGCGACCCGGCGGGGACCTCCATGATCCCCATGACCGTGTCCGCCCGCCTCGCCGCGCCGCCGGCGTCCGGCCGCGTCCGGGTCGCCCTGTACCTCAACGAGCCCGACTCCGACCGCGGGTCGGTCGAGCACGCCTACCACCAGATCAGCACGATCCTGCGCGGCAGGCCCGGGCTGCGCGGCAACGAGCTGCTGCGCTCGCTGCGCGACCCGCGCCGCTTCGCCGTGCTCAGCGAATGGGACGACGTCCCGACCTACCGCGAGTGGGAGCGCAGCCCCGAGCACCTTCCGACCACCTCGCCGCTGGCGCGCTACCACGACAAGGGCCTCGGGATCTTCGGCTCCTACGAGGTCCTGGCCGCGTACTGACCCGCGCCCGGACCCGACACCGGCGCCCGAACGCGGCGCCGGACGACCACGACGGAGGTATTCCATGCCGTACGCAATGCTCACCTTCCGCATCAAGCCCGGCCACGAAGAGGAGCTCACGCGGCTCTTCGCCGAAGCACCCACCCTGGAGACGCCGGTCGTCACCAACGACCGGGGCGAGGAGACGGCCCGGCTGATCGGGACGGGGGTGTTCGTCAAGGACGACGTGCTGGTGCGGCTCGTCCACTACGAGGGCGACTTCTCCGGCATCGCCCGTCACCTGGCGAGCCAGCGGCACGTCCACGTCATCGAGGACAAGATCGCTCCTTTCCTGGCCGGCACCCGCGACACCGGCACGTCCGACGGCTTCGCGGCGTTCTTCCGCAACGCGGGCATGCGGTGCCTCACCCAGTCGTCCAGCGAGGCGCAGTCCACCCGGTTGTGACGACGGCGCGCTCGGCGGCCCGCGCGGCCGCCGAGAGGGAGCCCGGGCACGATGCGCCCGGGCTCCCCGTCCGCCTGGCACCATGGCCGTGACGAAGGGACACCACAAATGCCCCACGATGAGGACATAGAGGTCCTGGAGGCCGTCGAACGCGAGACCCGCGCCCTGTTCGCCCAGGCCGACCGCCTGGTGCGGGCCCTCGCCGCGCGCGTGGGCATGAACGCCGACGCCTTCCGCTGCCTGTCGGAGCTCTCGCGCCGGGGGCCGTTGAGCGTGCGCCATCTGGCGACGGTCACCGGGCTCACCGAGGAGGCGGCCGGCCGGGTGGTGGCCGCGCTGGAGGCCGACGGCCTCGCCGAGCGCCGCCCCTCGCCCGACGGGCGCGCCGTCGCCGTGCACGCCGACCCGCTCGCCCACCGCGCCCGCACCGACCCGGCCCTGCGCGAGCTGCGCGAGGCCTGGCACCCCCTGGTCCGCCGCCGCTGCGACGACCTGGAACTGGTCGCCGGGCTGCTCTCGCGCAGCCGCCGGTTGACCGATCTCGTCGATGGTTGGCGCACCTAGCCGCGTCCTTTACATTGTAGATCACTATCGGCGGCGAGCCTCGGACGGCCCGGCGGGAGCTTAGGATCGGCGGGTGGACGTGCCCGCCCTGCCGCAGGACCCCGCCGTCGGCGCCGTCGCGCCCGCGACCGATCCCTACAGCGTCTACCTCGACGCGCTGACCGGCGCGGAGTCGCGGCGCACCATGCGGGGCTGCCTTGACCGGATCGCCCGCGTGATCACCGGCGACGAGGCCGCCACCGGCGCCGGGCAGCCATGGCACCTGCTGCGCTACGAGCACACCGTGCGCATCCGCGCGATCCTCACCGAGCAGGGCTGGTCGCCGTCCTACGTCAACAAGCACCTGGTGGCGCTGCGCCGGGTGATGCGCGAGGCCTGGCGGCTGGGCCGCATGAACGCCGAGGACTACCAGCGCGCCGCCGACCTGCCCACTCTGCAGCACACCCGGCTGCCGGCCGGGCAGCACGTCCCCGCCGAGGTGGTGGGCGCCGCCCTGGACGCCTGCGACCGCGACCCCTCCCCCGCGGGCGTGCGCGACGGCGCCCTGCTCGCCGTGCTGTACTCCACCGGCTGCCGGCGCGCCGAGATCGCCGGGCTGGGCCTGGCCGACTACGACGTGGCCGCGCGCTCGCTGCGCGTGCGCGGCAAGCGCGACAAGGAACGCCTGGTCTACCTCACGGCGGAGGCCGTCGCCCGCACCGAGGCCTGGCTGGCGGTGCGCGGCCCGGCCGGCGGCGCGCTGTTCTGCCCGGTCAACAAGGCGGGCCGGCTGCGCGCCCCCGGCGGCAGCCCCGCGCCCATGACCGGGCAGGCGATCGCCGACATCGTCTCCCGCCGCCTGGCCGCCTCGGGCGCCGCCAGGCGCACCCCGCACGACTTCCGCCGCACGTTCATCGGCGAGCTCCTGGACGCCGGCGTCGACCTCGCGACCACCCAGGCCCTGGTCGGCCACGCCTCCCCCGTCACCACCGCCCGCTACGACCGCCGCCCCGAGACCCGCCGCAGGGAAGCCGTCGACCGCCTCCGCCTTCCCCCCGCCCGCCCTCTGCGCCCCGGCGCGGCCCCGCATCCCCGCCGCGACCAGCCATAGCCCGCTCCGCTAGCGGAAGCGGCGGCGGCCCAGTACCAGCAGGATCTCGCGCAGGGCGTCGGCCGCGTGGCGGACGGCCTCGTCGGGGATGCCCGTCATGATCTCCTCGTGGACGCGGCCCGACGCGGCCATCGCGCGCTCGGTGACACGCACGCCTCGTTCGGTGAGGCGCACCCAGCGGCTGCGGGCGTCGCCGGCGTCCGCCTCGCGCTCGACGTACCCCGCCGCGGTGAGGCGCTGCAGGACGTTGCTGGTGCCGCCCGAGGTCAGCAGGAGCGACCGGGACAGTTCGCTGGGCCGCAGGCGGTACGGCTCCCCCGCGCGGCGCAGCGCGGCCAGCACGTCGAACTCGGCGTAGGTCAGGCCGATCTCGGCCAGCTCGGCCTTGAGCGCCTGCTCCAGCAGGACGCCGATCCGCGAGACCCGCTTGCCGAGCTCCAGCCTGGCGACCGCCTCGGGCGGCAGGTGCTTCTCCCACTCGGCCGCCAGCGCGTCGACCTGGTCACGTTCGCCATGGTGCACGGCACGAGCGTACATCTCCCGATATTGCTTTTAGAAAAGCTTTCTCGTATGGTTTCGGCATGCCTTCGACTCTCCTGATCAAGGGCGGCGTCGCCGTCGACACCGATCCGGTCATCTCCGCCGTCGCCGACGTGCTCACCGAGGACGGCCGCATCGCCGCCGTCGGGCCCGGGCTGCCCGTGCCCGAGGGCGCGGAGGTGATCGACGCGCGGGGCATGATCGTGCTGCCGGGCTTCGTCGACGCCCACCGGCACACCTGGCAGGCCGGCATCCGGGCGATCGGCCCCGACCTCACCCTCCCCCGCTACGTCGAGCGCGTCATCGGGGAGCTGGCCGGGGCCCACCGGCCCGAGGACGTCTACGCGGGCAACCTGGCGGGCGCCCTGGAATGCCTGGACGCGGGCGTCACCACGCTCGTCGACTGGTCCCACGTGCAGCTCACGCCCGAGCACACCGCCGCGGCCGTCGAAGCGCTGCGCCACTCCGGCATCAGGGCCGTGTTCGGGTACTGCTACGGAGGGCCCGGCAGGCCCGGCGCGCTCGCGGCCGCGGGCCGCCGGGTGCACGAGGAGCACTTCGGCTCCTCCGGCGGCCTGGTGACCATGGCGATCGCCGCGCTCGGGCCGGAGTTCGCCGGCGAGGAGCACGCGCTGCGCGAGTGGCGGCTGGCCCGCGAGCTCGGCCTGCCGCTGACCGTGCACATGGGCGGGCTCGATCCCGAGCGCGCGCGGTGGGGGCTGGAGTTCCTGGAGCGCGAAGGCCTGCTCATCCCGGGCACGAATTACGCCCACGGCAACCACTACTCCGACGAGGCGCTCAAGCGGATCGCCGGCAGCGGCGGCGGCATCTCGGTCTCACCGGTCGTGGAGGCCGAACTGGGGTTCGGCATCCCGGTCACCGGCCGCGCGCTGGCCGCGGGCGCCCCGGCCGGGCTGGGGGGCGACACCGTCGTGAGCGGCCCGGGGGACATGTTCAGCCTGATGCGCGCCGCGTACGCCCTGGAGCGGGCCCGCCCCAACCTCGGCTTCACCACCCGCGACGTGCTGCGGGCTGCCACCCTGGAAGGCGCGCGGCTCGCCGGGCTCGGCGACGCCGCCGGCTCCCTCGGCTTGGGCCGGCACGCCGACCTGGTGCTGCTGCGCACCGACCTGCTCGGCATGGCGCCCGCCCACGACCCGGTGGGCGCGGTGGTGCTCTCGGCCGACACCCGGGCGGTCGACACCGTCATCGTCGCCGGCCGCGTCGTCAAGCGGCACGGCCGGCTGTTGCACCACGTCGTCCAGGACGTGCTGGCGCCGCTCGCCGCCTCGGCGGCCCGCCTCGCGGCCACGCCCCGCGCGCGGGCGGTGTAGCCGGCGCGCCCCGGCACGGACCGTCCGGGCCCGCCGGCGGGGGTCACCGGCGGTGCCGCGGTCCTGAGATCAGAGAGGGCTGCGTGTCGCGCAGCAGAAGCCGGGGTTGCGCGTGCCAGCCGGTGAGTTCCAGCAGCAGCCGCAGATGGCGCGGCGCCGGCCACAACGTCAGCACGTTGCCCTCCGGCAGCCGGTCGGCGGCGGCGACCAGGGCACGCAGGCAGCCGACGTCGACGAAGGTCAGGCCGCTCAGATCGACCTCGATGTCGTCGTCGCCGAAGCGGTCGAGCGCCCGGCGCAGGGAGGGCAGCACGGCGACGTCGAGGTCGCCCTCGATCCGCAGGCCCGCCCGGGCGGGCAGCAGGGTGAGACGCGCCGGCCGTCGGGCGAGCGCCGCGGCGGTGCCACTCGGGGCGGAGGCGTCGCCCTTGTCGTTCATGACGAGCCTTCCCCTCGGGTGGCCATGGGCGAGCGTCGCCGGCTCAAACGACGACCGGCAGGCTGCGATCCAGGCCGCTGGCGTGCAGCAGCCGGGTCAGATGCGGGCGGGGGCCGGTCAGCGCGAGGGTGATGCCGCGCTCCCGGGCCCGGTGCTGGACGCCGACCAGGACGCCGAGCCCGGAGGAGTCGCAGAACGACACCTGCGACACGTCCACGATGAGCGTGCTCGTGCTGTCGCGCATGGCGTTCAGCAGACGCTGGCGAAGCGCCTTGCTGGTGAAGATGTCGATCCGGCCGGACAGGTGGACGGTGGTGGCGGCGCGGGGTCCGGTCGCATCGAGGGGGGCGGTATCGGGAACGATCATGCGGTCATCCCATCGAAGAAGGAGAGGCCGAAGCCTGCCGGTGCTCCCCCGGGCGGCCGTGGCCGGCCGGGCACCGGCCTGTCTGTCGTCTGTCCGCGGTCCGTCAGTCGGCCGCGATGGAGAGGATGTCGTCCAGCCCGAGGCCGGCGGTGTCCCGGCCGGCCAGGCCGAGCGCGGTCGTGGCCGGACCCTCCGGAGTGCCCGGCGGGACGACCAGCAGGACCACCGGCTCGGCGCGCGCGAAGATCAGGGTGATCAGCCGGGGGTCGGTGTGCAGGAACCAGCCGACCCTGACCAGGCGCCCGCGTGCCGGGACCCGGCTCGGGATGTCGTCCCACGCGTCCTTGTACAGCCCGACGCGCAGCGTGACCCGGTCGAGCCGCAGGTCGACGGCGGCGATGAGCGCGGGCAGCTCTGCGGCGGCGTCGCGCGAGCGGGGCCACCACACCCCGTCCACCACGGCGCGCCGGTTCAGCGCGGGATCGAGGCTGAGCCGCGGCGCGGATGCGGTCGCGCAGACCGTGGCAGGCTCGGCGTTCAGCGGCTTGAGATGGGAGAGGACGGTCGACGTCATGGTCGCCCTGACGGGGCCTCGCAAGGGGCCCAAAGCGCTGGTTCGCCGCGGGCGACGCCGACCTGAGTGCCAACGCACGAAATGTCCTCGGTAACCCCAGTCTACCCCGCCCGCGTAAAGAACGACCCTCGGTCACCGAAGCGGAACGCAGGAGTGACCTCCGGAAACGCCGGCCGCCCGGCATGGCGGCCCATGCCGCCCGCCGCCGTTCACCCGCCGGCGGCCCCGTCCCGGCCCCAGAGACGTCCCCCGACGACCGCCGCCCCCAGCCCCCGGCCCCTCAAGCCCGGCGCGAATCCCGCCCGGGGCGGCAGGTCTGGAATAAGAACCCCCGGGAGTGGGTTATCGTCGTGTAGTCGATGTGGTCTGTGTCCCCCGGGCCGCAATTACCGCCTTCACGGAATACCGTTCGGCTGGAGCCGTGTTGTGCATCTCGCCGAGGAGGCGACCGCCACATCGACTCGACGAAGCGCCCCGCGGGTTCGCCCGCGGGGCGCTTCGTTCGTACAAACACCGGAACACTCCTTGTACGAGGATGTAGCACCCTGTAGTCCGGCGTAACACGAGTTTTCCACTCCGGGCCTTAGGGTGGGCACAGGTCGCCCGCGCACGGGACAACCCGCCTGCCGCGACCGCGCCGGGAGAGTCCGTCCACCGGGAGAGTCCGTGCTGTACCGCATCACGAAGACGATCAGCAGCCCTTTCCTGCGCCTGCTGTGGCGGCCCGAGGTCACCGGGGCCGCGAACGTCCCCCGGTCCGGGGCGGCCGTCCTCGCCTCCAACCACCTGTCGATCCTCGACTCGGTGTTCCTGCCGCTGATCCTGCCCAGGCAGGTCACGTTCGTGGCCAAGTCGGAGTACTTCACCGGCAACCGGCTGACCGCCATGTTCATGCGCGGCACCGGCCAGGTCGCGATCGACCGCGAGAGCGCCACGGCGGCGCGGACGATGCTCGACACGGCCGTGCGGGTGCTGGAGGCCGGCGAGCTGTTCGGCATCTATCCCGAGGGCACGCGCTCGCCCGACGGGCGGCTCTACCGGGGCAAGGTCGGCGTCGCCTGGCTGTCGCTCACCGCGGGCGTGCCGGTGATCCCGGTGGCGATGGTCAACACCGACCGCGTCCTGCCGCCCGGGGCCGCCGTGCCGCGGCTCGCCAAGATCGGCGTCCGTATCGGCGAGCCGCTCACCTTCACCGGCGACGCCGGCAAGGCCAGGGACCGCCGGGCGGTCACCGACGAGGTGATGCGCGCGATCCAGGAGCTGTCGGGCCAGGAGTACGTGCCGTCGTACGCCGCCAGCAGGAAGGACGGAGCGAAGCGGGCCGCCTGAGGGGCCCGAGCAGCAAACCCCGCGAAACGGCCACGCTAGGCTCGTGGCGACATCGAGACACCGGGGGTATAAGCGTGCCGCGCGGCCGTATCATCGCGATCACGTCCGTCGCCGCCGTTCTGGTGGCGGGGGCCGCCGGCGGGGGCGCCTACTACGTCCTGCACACCAGGGGCAGCGCACAGGAGACGGCGAGCGCCTTCGCCGACGCCTGGGCCAGGGGCGACACCGCCGCCATGCGGGCGGCGCTCGCCGCGCCCGCGGCGGGGTTCGACACCGCCTACGACCGGCTCGCCAAGAGCCTGGGTGCCGAGAAGACCGCCGTCCGGCTGGGCTCGGTCACCCCCGACGGCGACGGCCGGGCCAAGGCCGCCTACACCACGACGCTGACGCTGAAGAACCTGGGCGACTGGACCTACACCGGGTCCCTGGACCTGGTGGTCAAGGAACGGCACTGGAAGGTCGCCTGGACGCCCCGCGCGGTCCACCCGGCGCTGGACGGCACCACCAGCCTGGCGGTGCGGTTCCGCTGGCCCGAACGCGCGGCCATACAGGACAGCGGCGGCAGGCGCATCGACGAGGGCGGTGCGGGGCCCTCGGTCGAGCAGATCGTCGGATCCCTGGGCAAGGCCACCGCCAAGCAGGCCGCGAAGCTGGGGTGGCCGTACAAGCGCGGCGACACGATCGGCGTGGCCGGGCTGCAGCAGTCGTTCCAGAAGAAGCTCGCGGGCGTCCCCGCGGCCGAGATCCAGGTGGTGGACGCCGACGGCGAGCCCGTGCGCACTCTGAAGACGATCGAGGGCTCCCCCGGCGCCGACGTGCGCACGAGCCTCGACCCGCGTGTGCAGGAGGCGGCCGTGTCGACCGTCGGCGGCGTGTCCAAGCCGGCCTCCATGGTGGCGATCCGCCACTCGACCGGCGAGATCGTCGCCGTCGCCGACAACCGCGGCGGCTTCAGCCGGGCCCTGAACGGCCGCTACCCGCCCGGGTCGACGTTCAAGACGGTCACCGCCGCCGCCCTGCTGGCCGAAGGCGTCACCGCCGGGCAGAAGGTCACCTGCCCCAAGGACGCCAACGTGGGCGGGCTGCGCGTGCGCAACTCCGAGCACGCCGCGTACGGGTCGGTGTCGTTCCTGGAGAGCTTCGCGCACTCCTGCAACACGACCTTCGCCCCGCTCGCGGTACAGCGCCTTCAGGGCGGCAAGCTGCACCAGATGGCCTCGCGGCTGGGCTTCAACCACCCGCTCGGCATCGGGGTGCCCGTCGTGGCGGGCAGCATGCCGCAGCCCACCAGCCTGGCCGAGCTCGGCGCCGAGTCCTTCGGGCAGGCACGCATCACCGCCAGCCCGCTGGTGATGGCCTCGGTCGCCGCCGCCGTGGCGGACGGCACCTGGCGGCCGCCCACCCTGGTGGCCGGCCTCAAGCAGAAGGCACGACCGTACGAACTGCCCGAGCCGATGGCGCGGAGCCTGCGGTCGATGATGGCCGCTGTGGTGACCAGGGGGACGGCCGACAACGCCGGCCTTCCCAAGGGGACGTCCGGCAAGACCGGGACGGCCGAGTTCGGCACCGGCCCGGAGCTGGACTCCCACGCCTGGTTCATCGGGTTCCGCGGCGACCTGTCGTTCGCGGTCGTCGTCGAGGGGGGCGGGGGCGGCGGCAAGGTGGCGGCGCCCGTGGCCGCGCGCTTCCTGCGCGGCCTGGACGCCGTCTGAACCTCCGCCGGCCCGCCCGGCCCGCCCCTACATGGGCAGGGTGGCGTCGTGCTGGAACACCATGATCAGCAGGGTCGCGACCAGGGTGGCGATCAGCACCCAGCTCACCAGGATGATGATCGTCGACCTGCTGAGACGGCGCGGCGCCGGCTCTGGAAGGGCGGCGCGTTGTCGGTCGACCTCCTTGCGCTCCAGTTCCTCGTTGAACGACTCGAGTCGGGCGGCCAGTCGTGGGTCGTCGTCACACAGATATCGCTCGATCTGGGCAAGCACTCGCTGCTCGTCCTGCGACCAAGGCATGCCAAGCCTCCCGGCAACGCAAGTTATGTGCCGATGTTCCTCCCCACCCCTAAGATCGTTAGCCTTCTCCCATCGTGCTTTCTGCGGCGTGGTTCAGTTTGCGATCACCTTCGAAAACCTGTTCTAATCTGGCCCATGCGCTGGGACAACCTGCGCCTCGACGGCGAGCCGGCGGCCGCGGCCACCCCTCTGTTCGCCCGGGGCGCAATCGGCAGGACGTTTGACACCCCCGAGTTCCGGGGGGTGACCTTCTTCGAGCTGCACGCCCGGTCGATCATCAACCGCGTCCCGGGCGCCAGTCGCGTGCCGTTCCAGTGGACGATCAACCCCTACCGCGGGTGCACGCACGCCTGCACCTACTGCTTCGCCCGCAAGACGCACGAGTACCTCGACCTGGACGCCGGGCACGACTTCGACTCCAAGATCGTGGTGAAGGTCAACGCCGCCGAGCTGGTGCGCAAGGAGCTCGCCGCGCCGCGCTGGGGCGGGCACCCGATCGCGATGGGCACCAACGTCGACTGCTACCAGCGCGCCGAGGGCCGTTACCGGCTGATGCCGGGCGTCATCGCCGCGCTGCGCGACGCCGCCAACCCGTTCTCCATCCTCACCAAGGGCTCCATGATCCTGCGCGATCTCGACCTGCTGGCCGAGGCCGCGGAGGTCACCGACGTCGGCGTCTCACTGTCGGTCGGCTTCACCGACGAGGAGCTGTGGCGGTCGGTGGAGCCCGGCACCCCCCGCCCGGGCCGGCGGCTCGAGGTGTGCGCCGCCCTGAGGGGCCGCGGCCTGCCGTGCGGCGTGCTGATGGCGCCGATCCTGCCCTACCTCACCGACTCGCCGCGGGCGCTCGCCGGCACCGTCCGGCAGATCGCCGAGGCCGGCGCCACGCACGTCGTCCCCCTGGTGCTGCACCTGCGGCCGGGGGCCCGCGAGTGGTTCCTCACCTGGCTGGCGCGCGAGCACCCGAAGCTGGTCCCCCGCTACCGCGAGATGTACGGCCGGGGGGCCTACGCGCCGAAGGCCTACCAGGCCCGCATCACCCGCGAGGTCGAGGAGCTCGCCGCGCGGCACGGCGTGGGCCGGTCCTCACCGGCCGCCGCGCGCCGCCTCCGCCCGCCCGGCCCCGCCCCGCGGGCGGCCGCGCCCGAGCAGCTCACACTGCTCTGAATAACCCGAAAAGGCATATGGGTGATTGCCGCCGTAGATGGGTATTTAGAGCCGGTGATGCGGCTATATGGCGCATTTCTGCAATGTTCGTCTGATATTCAGGGGGAAATCATGGGGGAATCCCGGAAGAAGGCCGCCAAAACCACCGGCAAGGCCAAGAAGACGGCCGTCAAGGCCACGCGCGGCTCCAAGCAGGATAAACGCGAGGAGGACGACAAGCGTGCCGCCGGCCAGGAGGAGGCGCAGTAACCTGCCCTCGGGCCTGAACCCGGCCGCCCGGCAATGCGGCCGACATCACGTATAAACCGGTCATTCGGCTAGCATGACCAGGCACCCGGCCCTCCGGCCACCGAAACGGCGGGCACGCGCGGCGGCGTCCGTCGCCGGCTCGATCGCGTAACCGGATCCGCGGGCGCGACACCTCCGCGCGCCCGGCGCGATCCGGCCTCGACTCGGCGGCCCCGGGTGCCTGATCATAAGAGCCCCCGGCCCCCCGAATACGAGGATCGATGTCCGGCTACCTGCGTTTCCCCACGATCTTCGACGACGTGGTCGCCTTCGCCGCCGAGGACGACCTGTGGGCGGTGCCCGCCGGCGGAGGGCGCGCGTACCGGCTCACCGCCGGGGTGGCCGAGGCCGCCTACCCCCGCTTCTCCCCCGACGGCACCCGGCTGGCCTTCGTCGGGCGCGAGGAGGGCCCCGACGAGGTGTACGTGATGCCCTCGGAGGGCGGGGCCGCCGAGCGGCTGACCTACGAGGGGGCGAGCTGCACGGTCACCGCCTGGGATCCCGGCGGCGCGGTCGTCTACGCCGGCGACGCCGGCCAGCCGTTCGGCCGCTACCGCTGGCTGCACCGCGTCGGCGACGGCGGCGTCCCCGAACGCCTGCCGTACGGCCCGGCCAACACCATCTCCTACGGCCCCGGCGGGGCGATCGTCCTCGGGCGCAACACCGCCGACCCGGCGCGCTGGAAGCGCTACCGCGGCGGCACCGTCGGCGACCTGTGGGTCGACCGCGAGGGCGGCGGGGAGTTCGCCCGGTTGATCTCCCTGGCCGGCAACCTCGCCTCCCCCTGCTGGGTCGCGGAGCGCGTCTACTTCCTGTCCGACCACGAGGGCGTCGGCAACGTCTACTCCTGCACGCCCGAGGGCCACGACCTGCGCCGGCACACCGACCACGCCGACTACTACGCCCGCAACCTGTCCAGCGACGGGCGGCGGCTGGTGTACCACGCGGCGGCCTCGCTGTACGTGCTGGACCCCGCCGAGGGCGAGTCGCGCGCGGTGGAGGTCCGGCTGGGCAGCTCCCGCACCCAGCGCAACCGCCGCTTCGTCCCCGCCGCGCCCTACCTGGGCAGCGCCCGGCTCACCCCCGACGGCAGCGGCCTGGCGATCACCGCGCGCGGCAAGGCCTACTCCTTCGGCAACTGGGAGGGCCCGGTCCGCCAGCACGGCGAGCCCGACGGGGTGCGCCACCGCCTGCTCACCTGGCTGAGGGACGGCCGGCGCCTGGTCGCGGCCACCAGCGACGAAGGCGACCGCGAGGTCCTGGCCCTGCTGACGGCCGACGGCGCCGCCGGCCCGGTGCGCCTGGCCCACCTGGACACCGGGCGGGCGACCGCCCTTGAGGTGTCGCCCGCCGACGACCGGGTCGCGGTGACCAACCACCGCAACGAGCTGCTGCTGGTCGACCTGTCGGGCGGCGCCGACGGCGCCACGCTGACCGTCGTCGACCGCAGCCCGTTCGGCGCCATCGAGGACCCCGTCTGGTCGCCCGCGGGCGACTGGCTCGCCTACACCTGCCCCGACACCCCGCAGACCACCGCGATCAAGCTCTGCCGGGTGGCGACCGGCGAGACCCACCAGGTCACGCGCCCGGTGCTGCGCGACTCCGGGCCCGCCTTCGACCCCGGGGGGAGATACCTCTACTTCGTGGGCCAGCGGGTCTTCAACCCCGTGCACGACTCCCTGCAGTTCGACCTGGGCTTCCCGCTCGGCGGCCGCCCGTACGCCGTCACGCTCCGGCACGACGTCGGCTCGCCGTTCGTCCCGGTGCCCAGGCCGCTGTCCGCCGAGGACGGCCCGCGCAAGGACGACAAGGACGACAAGGACGGCGAAGACCACGACGGCGGCGAGGCGCCCGGCATGGAGGCGGCCGGCGCCGGGCACGAGGGCGACGACGCCGGCGAGACGGGCGCGCCCGCGGAAGGCACGGCCACGGGCGGCGCGGCCACGGGCGGCGACGCCGGCGGGCCCGGCGGCGCCCTGGTGATCGACCTCGACGGCATCGAGCGCCGCGTCGTCGCCTTCCCCGTCCCCGAGGGCCGCTACGACCGCGTCGCCGGCCTGAAGGACAAGGTCCTGTTCACCTGCCACCCGGTGGCCGGCAGCCGCGGCGACGAGTACGCCGACCCGGTGTCGGGCACGCTGAAGGCCTACGACCTGCGCCGTCACAAGTGCGAGACGCTGGCCTCCGACGTGAGCGACTTCCGCGTCGGCCAGGACGGCACGACGCTGCTCTACCGTTCGGGGCATCGCCTGCGGGTGGTCAAGGCGACCGAGCCGGTCCCCGACGACGACGCCGCCACCCGGTCAGGCGGCTGGATCGACCTCGACCGCGTCAAGGTGTCGGTCTCCCCCGCGGCCGAGTGGCGGCAGATGTTCCGCGAGGCCTGGCGCCTGCAGCGGGAGAACTTCTGGGTGGAGGACATGGCGGGCGTCGACTGGGACGGCGTCTACGACCGCTATCTGCCGCTGGTCGACCGCGTCACGACACGCGGCGAGTTCTCCGACCTGCTGTGGGAGCTGCTCGGCGAGCTCGGCACCTCCCACGCCTACGAGATGGGCGGCGAGTACCGCAGCCGCCCGCACTACGGGCAGGGCCTGCTGGGCGTCGACTGGGCGCGCGAGGGCGGCCTGCACACCATCGCGGGCATCGTCGCGGGCGACCACTGGGACCCCGACGCGACCTCACCGCTCAACCGTCCCGGTCTCGACGTACGCGTGGGCGACGCCGTGGTGGCGATCAACGGCCAGCCCACCGCGCCGCCCTCCGGCCCGGCCCGGCTCCTGGTCAACCAGGCGGGCGAGGAGGTCGAGCTGACGATCAGGCGCGGCAACGGGCCGTCCAGGACGGTCACCGTCAAGGCGCTCGCGGACGAGCGGCCCGCACGCTACCGCGACTGGGTGGAGCGCAACCGGGCCCGCACGCACGAGCGCGGCGGCGGCAGGCTCGGCTACCTGCACATCCCCGACATGGGGCCGGACGGCTACGCCGAGTTCCACCGGGGCTTCCTCGCCGAGTACGACCGCGAGGGCCTGGTGGTGGACGTCCGCTTCAACGGCGGCGGCAACGTCTCGGGCCTGCTGCTGCAGAAGCTCGCCCGCCGGCGCCTGGGCTACGACTACCCCCGCTGGGGCGTGCCGTACCCCTACCCGGCCGAGTCGCCGCGCGGCGTGCTCGTGGCCGTCACCAACGAGTGGGCGGGCTCCGACGGCGACATCTTCAGCCACACCTTCAAACTGCTCGGGCTCGGACCGCTGGTCGGCAAGCGCACCTGGGGCGGCGTCATCGGCATCTGGCCGCGCCACCGGCTGGCCGACGGCACCGTGACCACGCAGCCGGAGTTCTCCTTCGCCTTCGACGACGTGGGGTGGCGGGTGGAGAACTACGGCACCGACCCCGACGTGGAGGTGGACATCACGCCGCAGGAGTACGCGCGGGGCCTGGACACCCAGCTGGAGCGGGCGATCGACATCGCGCTGGAGCGTCTCGCCGAGCACCCCGCGCACGCCCCGAACCCGGCCGCCCGTCCGCGCCTCACTGCGCCCCCTCTGCCGCCCCGCCGCTGACCGCCGCCCCCGGCTCGTGGGAGGCCGCCGCCGGGCCGGCGTCGCCGGAGCCGGCCGGCCCCGGGGCACGGGACTCCGCCGGCCCGGGGGCGTGGGAGCCGCTCGCCGCCGGCCCAGGGTCGCGTGAGGCCGCCGCCGGCCCAGGGTCGCGTGAGGCCGCCGCCGGCCCGGGGTCGCGTGAGCCGTAGGCGGCCAGCCGCGCGGCCAGGGCCGTCACCTCCCGCCGCAGGGCGTCGGGCGAGAGCACGGTGAAGGGCCACCCCAGCCCGGCGAGCATCGCGGCCATGCCGTCGAGCCGGTCGGCGCGCCCGGTCATCAGCACGCCCTCCCCGGTCTCCTCCAGCGCGGCCACCGAGGGGGGCAGCCGCCGCCGGGCGTCCGCCAGGGTCGTCTCCAGGAGCACCCTGACCTCGTGCCGGTAGGGCACGGCCGACAGCGAGGCGAGCACGTGGGCGACCGGGTCGAACGCGCCGGGATCGGCGAAGCCCCCGGCGAGCGTCTCGGCCGAGCCGACCCGGTCGAGCCGGAACGTGCGGATCTCCCCCTTGGCCACGTCGAGCCCGGTGACGTACCAGCGGCCCGAGTGGAACACCAGGCCGTACGGGGCGAGCTCCCGGTCGCTGTCGCGCCCCTGCCACGACCGGTAGCGCAGGCGCACCAGCCGCCGGCGCCGGGCGGCGTCGGCCAGCGTGAGCAGGGCGCCGGCGGCCGGGCGCGGCGCCTCGGCCGCCCGGGAGGTGTGCTCCACGGTGTCGGCGACCGCCTCCACCCGCTCGCGCAGCGCCGCCGGGAGCACCCGGCGGATCTTGGCCAGGGCGCTCTCGGTGGCCTCCTCCCCCACCGCGAGCCCGGTGCGCCGCCCCGCGAGCAGGCCGAGCACCACGGCCGCCGCCTCGTCCTCGCCGAACATCAGCGGCGGCAGCTTGTACCCGGGCAGCAGCCGGTAGCCGCCGTAGCGCCCGCGGCCGGCCTCGACCGGGACGCCCAGCTCGGTCAGCCGCGCGGCGTACCTCCGGATGGTCCGCTCGTCGACCGACAGCCGCCGGGCGAGCTCGGCGCCCGTGAGCCCCGGCCGGGCCTGGAGCAGCTCCAGCAGGGTCAGCACCCGGGTCACGGGATGCGGCATGAGAAACCTCTTGTCATCCGGACCTGTTCTGTCCGGATGCGATCCTACGCTGGGCCGCGGCACCTGAGATCGGCACTACCAATGGAGCGATCATGAGCACCTTCGTCCTGGTTCCGGGATTCTGGCTGGGCGGCTGGGCCTGGGACGGCGTGGCCGTCCCGCTGCGGGCCGCCGGGCACGACGTCCACGCGGTCACCCTGACCGGCCTGGGCGACCTCGCCCACCTCGGCACCCCCGCGACGAACGTCGACACCCACGTCGAGGACATCGTCGCCATGATCACCGGCCGCGACCTGTGTGACGTCGTGCTCGTCGCGCACAGCGGCGGCGGCGTCGCGGCCACCGGCGCGGCCGGCCGGGTCGCCGGGCGGATCGCGTCGATCGTCTACCTGGACAGCGGCCCGCTGGCCGACGGCGTGGCGCAGCTCGACCTGTACCCGCCGGAGGGGCGGGCCTACGTCGAGGCGCACCTCACGGACGGCTGGCGCTACGAGCCGCCGACGTGGGAGGAGCAGGAGACGCTGGGCGCGAGCACGCTGGGCCTGACCGAGCGGGACAAGGCGGCGATCGCGGCGCGGATGACCCCCCAGCCCTACGGCACCCTCACCCAGGCGGCACGGGGCGCCGAGGAGGCGGCGAAGCTGCCGAAGACCCTGGTGGCCTGCTCGTTCTCCCTGGAGGATGTCAGAGGGCTGATCGAGGGCGGGCACCCGATGTTCGCGGCGCTCACCGGACCGGAGTGGACGTTTCTGGAGCTGCCGACCGGCCACTGGCCGATGTTCTCCCGCCCGGAGGACGTGGCGGCACTGCTCGACTCCTTTACAAAGTAGATCACTGCTGACGGACCGGAGCCGCCGACTCCTGGGCCAGCGGCTCCGGCGCCGTCACGCCGGGCTCCCACGGGAAGCCGGCCCCGAACGTCGCGCGGGCGATCACCGCCTGGCCGTCGGCGTTGGGATGGAAGAAGTCCCACTTGCTGACGTGCTTCAGGGTGAACGGGTAGGAGAACACCGCCCCGCCGTCGTACCGGCACCCGGGCCCGTACGCGGCACACGCGCTCGCCATCGCCGCGTTGTAGTCCTGGACGCGCTCCCTCACGCGGTCCCTGCGGGCCTGGTCCTTCTTGGCGGTGGAGCCGGGGTTGGCGAGCATCGACTGGCAGATGCGGCCGATCGTCCAGAACGACTTGGCCAGCACGTTCTCCCGGCCCACCCGCCACAGGCGCTTGACGTCGGGGATGCTGGCGGCGAAGACCTTGGTGCCCGTGCGGGCCAGCACGGCGAACGCGCGGTCGACGCGCGTGCGGTAGGTCGACACCGGGGTCATGGCGTCGGCGGTGGAGGTGCAGGCGTCCTGGGCGCCGATGAGCACCGTGACGTAGCCGGCGCCGGCCGCCACCGCCTTCTCGGCCTGGGCGGCGAGGTCGGCGCTGGTGGACCCCGGGACGGCGAAGTTGCGGTTGTGTCCCTTGACGGACGGGCCGATCGCGAGCAGGCGCAGGTAGTGGCTGTCGACGCCGGGGTTGTCCCCCGCCGACCAGGAACGGGAGGTGCAGGAGACGTACCAGCCGCAGGCGTTGAAGCCCGCGCTGATCGAGTCGCCGAGCGCCGCCATGACCCGGGGTACCGGCTCGGCCGCGGTCGCGGCGGCCGTTCCGGACGTCCACACCACTGCCGCGGCGAGAACGAACGCGATCCTTCCGACCATGCCCACCTCCATCGGGATGCGATCGATCCCTTGAGGAGAGATCGGGAACCAAAGGTAGGGACCGGCGAGGGCCCGCTCTATTACCTGCGAGCGAGGCGTTGCTACCGTTGACCAGATTCCTATCGGGGCTTGACATGCCATGACACGTGTGTAGACGCCCTTGGTGCCGGATCACGCGGCGCGGGCGGGGCTGTGAGGGGCGGACCCGATATCGAACGCGTTCAGTTTCCGCATAAGGTGGGCAGGGTGAGTGTCGCGCTCGGGATAACCCGCCCCCCGCTGGTTCGCACCATCCCCGTCCACCACCCGGAAGACCTGATCGCGCGACTGCCGCAGGCCCCGCCGTACGCCTGGGTCCACCAGGGCGAGGGCCTGGTGGCGTGGGGCGAGGCCGCGCGGGTGACCGTCCCGCCGGGGCCCGGGCGCTTCGACTGGGCCCGCCGGTGGCTGGCCACGGTGTTCGGCGAGACCCGCATCGACGACGACGTGCACGTGCCGGGGTCGGGCCCGGTCGCGTTCGGGTCGTTCACCTTCGACCCCGAAAGCCACGGCTCGGTGCTCACCGTCCCGCGCGTGGTGCTCGGCCGCAGGAACGGACGCGCCTGGCTGACCACGGTCGGCGAGCCGCCCATCGACCTGATGTCGCCCGCCCGGCCGCCCGGCAGGGTCGTGTACGCCGACGGGTCGCTCACCGCCCCGGCGTGGCAGCACGCCGTCGCGCGCGCGGTTCAGGAGATCAGGTCGGGCCGCCTGGAGAAGACCGTGCTGGCCCGCGACCTGGTCGCCACGGCCGAGCGCGACATCGACGTCCGCGTGCTGCTCGACCGGCTGGCCCGCGCCTACCCCGAGTGCTACACCTTCTCGTGCGCCGGCCTGGTCGGCGCCACACCCGAGCTGCTGGTGCGGCACACCGGCCAGTCCATCGAGTCGCTGGTGCTCGCGGGCACGACGGCCAGGGGCGCCGGCGCCGCGCAGGACACGGCCCGGGGGGCGGCGCTGCTGGCCTCGGGCAAGGACCGCCACGAGCACGCCTGCGCGGTGGCCTCGGTGCGCGAGGCCCTGACTCCGCTGTGCTCGACGCTGACCATCCCCGACGAGCCGGAGCTGCTGTCGCTGCCCAACGTCCAGCATCTGGCCAGCCGGGTGCGGGGCCGTCTGGCCGACGGCGCCTCCGTGCTGGACGTGGTGGCGGCCATGCACCCCACGGCGGCGGTCGGCGGCACGCCTACCGGCGTCGCGCTGGAGGTGATCCGCGAGCTGGAGGGCATGGACCGCGGCGGCTACGCGGGCCCGGTCGGGTGGATCGACGCCCGCGGGGACGGCGAGTGGGGCATCGCGCTGCGCTGCGCCCAGGTGCGGGGCCGCAGGGCGCGGCTGTTCGCCGGGTGCGGCATCATGGGCCGCTCCGACCCGGCGGCCGAGCTGGCCGAGGCCCAGGCCAAGTTCCGCGTGATGCGGTACGCCCTGGAGGGCTGAGCCTTCCCGGCCTGCGGGAGCCGCCCGGGCGGCACGCGCCGGCGGCCCGCGGGTCCGCCCCGAGCCGCCGGAGGCGTCCGGGCCGCCCGGCCCCGGCCGTCGGCAGGCTCAGGCGCGGTGACCGGCCGAGGTCAGCGCTCGGGCGTCACCCCGGCTCCGGCCGGGCCGTCGCGGCCCAGCTCGTGGGCGAGCTGGTCGAGCTCGGCGCCGCCAGCCATCAGCGAGGTCAGCTCGTCGCGGGTGATGTCGGCCTTGGCGAACTCCCCCAGGCTGGTGCCGCGGTTGAGCACCAGGAAGCGGTCGCCCACCGGGAACGCGTGGTGCGGGTTGTGTGTGATGAACACCACCCCGAGCCCCCGGTCGCGCGCCCTGGCGATGTAGCGCAGCACCACACCGGCCTGCTTGACGCCGAGCGCGGAGGTCGGCTCGTCGAGGATCAGGGCGCGGGCGCCGAAGTGCACCGCCCGCGCGATCGCCACCGACTGCCGCTCGCCGCCCGACAGCGTGCCCACCGGCTGGTCGACGTCCCTGATGTCGATGCCCATGTCGAGCAGCTCGCGCCGGGCGACGTCCTTGGCCCTGGCCACGTCCAAGCGGCGCGGCCGGCCGGTGACCGGCTCGGAGCCGAGGAAGAAGTTCCGCCACACCGACATCAGCGGGATCATCGCGAGGTCCTGGTAGACCGTGGCGATGCCGCGGTCGAGGGCCTCGCGCGGGCCGCCGAGCCGGACCGGGGCGCCGTCCACCAGGTACTCGCCGCGGTCCTGGACGTGCACCCCCGACAAGATCTTGATGAGCGTGGACTTGCCGGCCCCGTTGTCGCCGAGCACGCAGGTGACCTCACCTGAGTTGACCAGCATCGACACGTCCCTCAGCGCGATCACGCTGCCGAAGGACTTCCCGACGTCGCGGGTCTGCAGCAGCGGCGTGCTCACCGGCGCACCTCCTCGGCGTAGCGGCGGACCAGGCGGTTGGCGAGGGTGGCCAGCAGCAGCATCCCGCCGAGGAAGAACTTGAACCAGTCGGCGTCCCACCCGGCGAACACGATGCCCTTGTCGGCCATCCCGAAGATGACCGCGCCGATGGACGCCCCGATCGCCGAGCCGTACCCCCCGGTCAGCAGGCACCCGCCGATCACGGCGGCGATGATGTAGATGAACTCCTGGCCGATGCCCACGTTGGCCTGCACCGAGCTGAACCGCAGCGCGAGGATCGAGCCGACCAGCCAGGCGGCGACCGCCGTGGTCATGAACAGCGCGATCTTGGTGCGGGCCGCGGGCACGCCGACCGCGCGGGCCGCCTGCTCGTTCCCGCCGACCGCGAAGATCCAGTTGCCGGCCCTGGTGCGCATCAGGACCCAGGTGGCCAGGGCCGTCACCCCCAGCCACCAGAAGATCGCGACCCGGAAGTCGACCCCGCCGACCGTCACCGACCCGGCGAACAGCGCCCGGGCGCTCTCGTACCCCTCCACCCGCCTGAGCCCGCCGACCTGCACGGTGCCGGTGAGTGCCTTGGTGACGCCGAGGTTCAGCCCCTGGAGCATCAGGAACGTGCCCAGGGTGACGATGAAGCTGGGCAGCCTCGTGCGGACCACCAGCAGGCCGTTGACGAAGCCCACGGCCAGCGCGAGCACCAGCCCGGCGAGCATGGCCGTCCAGACGTCCAGGCCGTACCGGGTGGCGAGCGTGACCACGACCAGGCCGGTCGTGCCCGTCAGCACGCCGGCGGACAGGTCGAACTCCCCGCCGATCATGAGCAGGGCGATCGCGACGGCCATGATGCCCAGCGTGGAGGCCGGGTCGAGCCAGTTGGCGACGCCTTCGGCCGAGCGGAAGACCGCCGACTGCGAGGAGAAGAACGCGAAGACGGCCACGGCTCCGACGACCGAGCCGAGCTCGGGCCGGATCAGCAGGCGCCGGACCCACCCGGCGCCCGCGACCCGTTCGTCGGCGGTGACGCTCGTCACCGGGTGCCGCTCTGCGCGAGCTTGGCGACCTGCTGCGCGTTCTCCTTGGTGACGAAGCCGGGGCCGGTGTTGACGGGAAGCCCGCCGCCCACGGTGTTCAGGTTCTTCCTGTACAGCTCCAGGAAGGTGATGGGCAGCCATCCCTGCAGGTACTGCTGCTGGTCGACCGCGAACAGGATCTCGTCGGCCCCGATGGCGTCGACGACGTCGGCCGACAGGTCGAAGGTGGCGAGCTTGGCCTTGGACCCGCCGTCGGCGATGGCGTCACGGGCGGCGACGGCCACCGCGGGGTTCAGCGTGAGCACGCCGTCGACGGAGGCGTCCGCCTGGAGCTTGGCCTTGATCTTGGAGGTCGCGTCGGCGAGGTTGCTGACGTCCACCTGGAGCCGCTCGACGGTGCCGCCGAGCGTGGCGGTGGCGCCGTTGCACCGCTGGTCGAGGCCGACGTTGCCGGCCTCGTGGATGACGCACAGGAGCTTGGTGACACCCTCGGCCTTGAGCTTCTCCCCCGCGCCGCGCCCCGCGACCTCCTCGGACTGCCCGACGTGGGTGATCGCGCCGAACTCCTTGGACTCGGCGGCGCCGGAGTTGACGGTGACCACCGGGATGCCGGCCGACACGGCCTTGGTGATCGACTCGCGCAGCGCGTCCGGGTTGGCCATCGAGACCACCACGCCGTCGACCTTCTGGCTGATCGCCTGGTCGAGGAGCTGCGCCTGCTTGGCGGGGTCGCCGTCGCCCTGGTAGGTCACCGTGGCGCCGTACTGCTTGCCCGCCGCCTCGGCTCCGTTCTTGACGACGTCCCAGAAGGAGTCGCCCGGCGCGCCGTGGGTGATGACGGCGAAGGTGCCTCCGTCGCCGCCCGCCTCAGCCCCGGCGGCCGGGGCCGCCGACGCGCCGCCTGCCGCGCCGCCCTGGCCGTTGCTCGAACATCCGCCCAGCACCAGCGCGCCCAGCACCGCCGCCGTCATCAACCGCGTGATTCGCTTCATGGACACCTCTCCCGTGCCGCCCCGGGGACGGATCGGCCGCATGTCAGGTTTGTAACCTCAGGTAACCCCCCTGTCAATTGTTTGTCGTGACATTCTGATGTACGGGCTACTTTGGCCGGGATGTCCGGACATCTTGACGTGGTTCCGCCGACCCGGGTCATCGGGCATGGGAAGGGCCCGGCGAGAGGGGTCTCGCCGGGCCTCGGGGGACGAAGCTCGTATCAGTTCAGCTTGCGCACGATCTGCAGGATCTCCGCCAGAGCGACCGAGTGCTCGTTCACCGTCCTCTCCAGGCCGTCGAACCTGGTCTCCAGGCCGTCAAACCTGGTCTCCAGGCCGTCAAACCTGGTCTCCAGGCCGTCGAACCTCGTCTCCAGGCCGTCGAACCTGAGCTCCAGCCGCTCGGCCCTCTCCGTCAGCCCCTCAAGGGCCTTGGAGTGCTCCGCCAGGGTGAGCGTGTGCGCGTGCTGCTGGGCCCGCACCTCCTTGAGGTCGCGCAGGACCAGGACGTGCAGGTGCCCGGCGGCCTGCGACTTGCTGGTGGACTCGCCGGCCATGAAGGCCGTCGCCTGATTCTGCGCGCGGAGCTGCTGCAGCTCGTACTCGATGTTGGTAACACGACCTTCAAGATCGGTCATGGTCATCGTCAACCACCTCCTTCCCCAAAGATTATCGAGGATTCTCACCCTGTGCGTTCGCTCAGGCACACAGGGTGAAACTCTTTCGCGACCGCACCCCCCGACCACCCCAGCCCTGCGTCAGTATTTGTCAGGACATTCTGATGTCCGCTAACCTCAGCAGGTCGGCGATCACGTCACCGGGCCGGGAGAACGCATGGGCACTCGACTCGACATCGATCTCGATCGTTCCAGTCCCGTGCCGCTGTACTTCCAGGTGGCCGAGCAGATCGCCGAGGCCATCCGGTCCGGCGGCCTCGCGCCGGGGGCGCGGCTCGACAACGAGATCCTGCTGGCCGACCGGCTCGGCCTCTCCCGCCCCACCATCCGCCAGGCCATCCAGTACCTGGTCGACAAGGGCCTGCTGGTGCGCAAGCGCGGGGTCGGCACGCAGGTGGTGCACGGCCAGGTCAAGCGCTCCGTCGAGCTGACCAGCCTGTACGACGACCTGCGCCGTGCGGGCCAGGAGCCCACCACCCGGGTGCTGTCACTACGGCCGGAGCCCGCCGACGAGGAGGTCGCGGCCGTGCTCGCCGTCCCCTCCGGCACCGAGGTGCTGCGCCTGGAGCGGGTGCGCTACGCCGGCGGGGAGCCCCTGGCCCTGCTGCACAACTGGCTGCCGACCGGCCTGGGCGCCCTCACCCCCGACGCCCTGCGGGAACGCGGCCTGTACGAGCTGCTGCGCGCCGCCGGGGTGCGCATGCGCGTGGCCAACCAGCGCATCGGCGCCCGCGCGGCCACGCCCGCCGAGGCCCGGCTGCTGGACGAGCGCCGCGGCGCGCCCCTGCTGACGATGGTCCGCACGACCTACGACGACCAGGGCCGGGCGGTGGAGCACGGCTCGCACGTCTACCGCGCCTCGCACTACTCGCTGGAGGTCACGCTCATCGAGCGCTGACGCCGGCCGGGGCGCCGCGTGCGCCTCAGGGCAGCAGCGCGGTCTCGCCCTCGTGCTCGACCGCGTGCGCGCGGGCGGCGCGGCGCTTGAGGTAGAGCGTGGTGCCCACCCCGCACAGCGCCGCGGCGACGAGCCCCACCCACGAGAATCCCTTGAGCCACCGTTCCGCGACGATGCCCAGGTAGTAGATCACGGCCGTGGTGCCGCCCGCCCAGACGATCCCGCCGAGCACGTTGGCGACGAGGAACCGCCAGTAGGGCATGCGCAGCGCCCCGGCGAGCGGCCCGGCCAGGATGCGCAGCAGGGCGATGAACCGGCCGAAGAAGACCGCCCACACGCCCCACCGGTCGAACGCCGCCTGAGCCCTGGCGATGTGGGCGGGCCCGAAGTGCTTGGGGAAGCGCCGGCCCAGCCGGTCGAACATCGGCTGCCCGCCCTTGCGCCCGATGGCGTACCCGATGGAGTCGCCGATGATCGCCCCGGCGCTGGCGCAGACGCCCACCCACACCGGGCTCACGGCGTGCTGCGCCGACAGCAGCGCCGCGCTGACGAGCACCACCTCGCCGGGCAGCGGAATGCCGAGGCTCTCCAGCCCGATCACCACTCCCACGATGACGCAGACCCACACCGCCGGGATCGACTGGAGCCACTCCTCGACATGCATGGGTCACACCTTATTGCCGCCCGCCGTCCTCGACCCACCGGCGCGACCGCCGGCTGGGGGGCCGTGCCGGGTGGGCTACAGCAGCGCCCGCACCGCTTTCTGGGTGCTCTCGCGCAGGGCGGCGTGGACGCGGGCGTTCTCCTCGCGGTCGGTGCGCACCTCCACCATGCGCGGCCCCTCGCCCCGCAGAGCCTTCGGCAGGTCGCCGATCGAGGAGAGCAGGGTGTGCGGGGTGCCCGTGGCGGCGGCGACGTAGGACAGGTCGACGCCGTGCGGGGTGCCGAAGACCCGCTCGAAGGGACCCGGCAGGGCGGCCTGCGGCAGCAGGGAGAAGATGCCGCCGCCGTCGTTGTTGACGACCACCAGGCACAGGTCGGGGCGGGGCTCGCGGGGGCCGATGATCAGGCCGTTCTGGTCGTGCAGGAAGGTGAGGTCGCCCAGCAGGGCGTAGGACGGCCCGTTGTGGGCCAGGGCCGCGCCGGCGGCGGTGGAGACCAGGCCGTCGATGCCGGAGGCGCCGCGGTTGGCCATCAGGCGCACCCCCCGGCGGGGGCGCATCGCCTGGTCGAGGTCTCTGATCGGCATCGAGGAGCCGCAGAACAGCAGGGAGTTGTTGGGCAGCGCCTCGGCGAGGTCGCGTGCCACGCGCGGCTCGGTGGTGCCGGAGTCGTCGAGCACGGCGTCGACCGCCTCGCGGGCGGCGGCCTCGGCCGACCGCCAGGAGCGCAGCCACGTGTCGTCGCCGGGCGCCACCGGGATCTCGGCGACCTCGGCGACCTGGGTGGCCGAACGGGTCGGGTCGGGCCAGCGGGCCGCGCCGGCGGTGACCACCACGTGCTCGCCGGCCCGCTTCAGCCACGACAGCAGCGGGCGGGACAGGCTGGGACGGCCGAGCGTGACCACGACGTCGGGCACGTGGGCGTCGGCGAACTCGGGCGTGCCGAGCAGGAAGTGGTAGGCCGAGATGGCGTGGTCGCCGTACCGGGCGCCGCCGGTCGGCTCCGACAGCACCGGCCAGCCCGCCATGCCGGCGGCGGCGACGTAGCGGCGCACGTTGACGGCGCCGTCGCCGACCACCAGCACGCCGCGCCGGGTGGCCGGGACGTGCAGGCCGACCGAGGGCGGCGCCAGGCGGAACCGCACCCAGGGGCCCGCGGGGCCGCCGTCGAGCGGCTCGCACCAGGAGGGGTCGCCGTCGGGGATCAGCGGCTCCCTGAACGCGAGGTTCAGGTGGACCGGGCCGGGGTCGGCCGGGCCGAGCGCCCGCTGGTAGGCCCGGCAGGCGAGCGACCGCCAGTAGGCCACCTGCCCCGGGCGTTCCTCGGGCACGCCGACCTCGCAGAACCAGCGGACCGAGGAGCCGTACAGCTTGACCTGGTCGATCGTCTGGCTGGCCCCGGTGTCGCGAAGCTCGGGCGGCCGGTCGGCGGTCAGCACCAGCAGCGGCACCCCCGACTCGTGCGCCTCGATCACCGCGGGGTGGAAGTTCGCGGCCGCGGTGCCGGAGGTGCAGACCAGCGCGACCGGGCGCTGCGACCTGCGCGCCAGCCCGATCGCGAGGAACGACGCCGACCGCTCGTCGACGCGGACGTGCAGCCGGATCCGCGAGTCGGCGTGCGCGGCGATGGCCAGCGGCGCCGACCGCGAGCCGGGCGCCAGCACGACGTCGGTCACGCCGCAGCGCACCAGCTCGTCGACCAGGACGGTCGACAGCGCGGTGGCGGGGTTCACCTGCCCTCCTCGGACCCGCCCCGGCGGGCGGGGGCCCGCGCGGGGGCGCGTGTGGTGACGAATGTGTGAGACGCCCTCATCTAGGGGCGGCGCGGGAAGCGGGAGAAGTCGGGACGGCGCTTCTCCTTGAAGGCGTCGCGGCCCTCCTGTGCCTCCTCGCTCATGTAGTACAGGAGGGTGGCGTCGCCCGCGAACTGCTGCATTCCGGCGGCGCCGTCGCTGACGGCGTTGATGGCGCCCTTGAGCATGCGCAGCGCCAGCGGCGACTTGTCGAGCATCTCGCGGCACCACTGGACGGTCTCGGCCTCCAGCTCCTCCAGCGGGACGACCTTGTTGACCAGGCCCATGTCGAGGGCCTCCTGCGCGTTGTAGAACCGGCACAGATACCAGATCTCGCGGGCCTTCTTCAGCCCGACGGTCTCGGCGAGCAGCCACGCGCCGTAGCCGCCGTCGAAGGAGCCGACCTTGGGACCGGTCTGCCCGAACATGGCGTTGTCGGCCGCGATGGTGAGGTCGCAGCACACGTGCAGCACGTGGCCGCCGCCGACGGCGTACCCGGCGACCATGGCGATGACCGGCTTGGGCAGGCGGCGGATCTGGACCTGCAGGTCGAGGACGTTGAGCCGGCCGATGCCGTCGGGCCCCACGTAGCCGTCGTCGCCGCGGATCTTCTGGTCCCCGCCCGAGCAGAAGGCATCGGGGCCGGCACCGGTGAGGATCACCACGCCGACCTCGCCGTCGTCGCGGGCGCGGTCGAAGGCGTCGCGCAGCTCGAACAGCGTGGTGGGACGGAAGGCGTTACGACGCTCGGGACGGTTGATCGTGATCTTCGCGATGCCTTCGGCGGTCTCGTAGATGATGTCCTCGTAGTCACCGGACCGCTTCCAGTCGACAGTGCTCACGGCCACGCTCGCTCCCTCATTCACCCGCGCCGCCCCCCGGCCGACGCCGCGGCTGGGGGGGGCGTCCTGACGGGACTAACCTTACGACCGTGAGTGGGCGCCATGTGCACGCGGTGGTTTCACCCCCCGGTCACCTCCTGTTCTCCATGATCCGCGCCGCGCTGCTCGGCGACGGTCCCGCCGTGCTGCCCCTGGCCCCCGGCCTGCCCGCCCCGGCGCTGCGCGCCACGCTGGAGGCGCTGCGCCCGACCCACGTGGTCACCCCCGAGGGCACCCGGCCGTGGCCCGGCGGGGTCCCGGCGTCCGCCGGCACCGCCGTGATCATCGCGACCAGCGGCTCCACCGGCGCCCCCAAGGGGGTCGAGCTTCCCGCGGCGGCGCTGCTGGCGTCGGCGTCGGCCTCGCTGCGGCGGCTGTCGGCCGGGGACGGCGAGCGCTGGCTGTGCTGCCTGCCGCCCTCGCACGTCTCGGGCCTGCAGGTGCTGGTGCGGTCGCTGCTGAGCGGGTCCGAGCCGCTGATCCACGAGCGCTTCTCCCCCGCCGGGGTGGCCGCCTCCGGCGCCGACCACGTCTCGCTGGTGCCCACACAGCTCAGGCGCATGGTCGACGCCGGCGTCGACCTGTCGCGGTTCCGCACCATCCTGCTCGGCGGGGCCGCCGCCCCTGCGGGGCTGCTGGCCGAGGCCCGGGAGACGGGGGCGCGGATCGTCACGACGTACGGGATGAGCGAGACGTCCGGCGGGTGCGTGTACGACGGCGTGCCCCTGGACGGGGTCGAGGCGGAGGTCGGCGCCGACGGGCGGGTGCGCCTGGCCGGCCCGGTGCTCTTCTCGGGGTACCGCCTCCGTCCCGGCCTGAGCGCGGCCAGCCTGGACGGCCGGTGGTTCCTCACCTCCGACGCCGGCGTGCTGCGAGACGGGCGGCTGCGCGTGCTCGGCCGCCTGGACGACGTGATCAACACCGGCGGCCGCAAGGTGGTCGCCGGGGCGGTGGCCGGGCTGATCGAGGGCCATCCGGGCGTGCGCGAGGCGGTGGTGGCCGGCCGCCCGCATCCGGAGTGGGGGGAGGAGGTCGTCGCCGCCGTGGTCCCCGCCGACCCGTCGGCTCCCCCGTCGCTGGAGGAGCTGCGCGCCTGGGTCAAGGACCGGCTGCCCGGTTACGCCGCGCCGCGCGCGCTGCAGGTGGTGGAGCGCTTCCCCCTGCTCGCGAACGGTAAGCACGACCTCGCGAAGATCCGGGGGGATATTTCCGGCTTTGTTGGCACAAGGGAATTTTCTTGACCACAATGTGCCCCCAAGGGAACCGGTGGTCGCATACCGCGCGTCATACCGGCAGCGGATCTAGGAAGGACGCCTTGAATGAACCCAACCCGTAAGTTGTGGATCTCCGCCGGTGTGGTCGGGGCGATCCTCGCCGGGGGAATCTCCGTCGCGGCCGCGGCCGCGTCAGGACAGGGGAGCGACAAGGCCGGCCAGGAGAGCGAGAGCTCCCAGACCTACGGCCCCGGCGAGGCGCCCGGGCGAATCCCCGGCCCCGCGATCCCGGAGAACGCCGAGCCGACCCGCGCCCCCGAGGAGTTCGTGGTCCGGGAGGACACCTCGGCCAACCCGAAGAGGGTCGTGGAGTACTGGAGCGAGAAGCGCCTGGAGGAGTCCAAGCCGCTCCCCGTCCCCGTGCTCACCCCCGAGCAGAAGCCGAAGAACTGACCGCGTCCCCTGCAAGCGGGCGCTCGCCCGCGTCGGGAACGCGAGCCGGCGGAAGCCGGCACGGCGCCGGTCACGAAGGCGGGCCGCCCCAGGGCGGCCCGCCTTCGCCGTGTCGAGGCCCCGATTCGGGGAAGAGGGTGACGACCAGCGAAGATGGGAGGTACACACGCGCACGCGATCGGGTCCCCACCGGGAACGCGGGAACAAACCAGGCGCCGAGACGTTATTGATACTGGTGCGCCGAACGCCGAGCGCCGCGCCAAACCTCATCGACCAGACGACGACTCCGTGACGGAGGAGGTGTGCTCATGCCCCGAACTGCCGTGGCGACCTCGACTGAGCGCGAGGCCCCGACACTTCTCGCCCGGGTGATCGACCGCGGGCGAGCGCAAGGTCACCTACCCCTCGCGGAGCTCCGCGAGGCGTTGCTGACGGCGCAGGTCAGCCCGGCCAGAGGCCGGTCGATCCTGCGTGAGCTCACCGAGGCCGGAGTGAGCCTGACCCCGGAGAACGAGACCTCCCGGCAGGACCGCAGCCCGGCGAGGAAGATCCGTAAGAGCACCACAGTGAAGAGTACCGCGAAGAGCGCCATGACCAGCACCACGATCACGCCCACGGAGACGGCGGCCGCGACCCCCGAGAGCACTTCCGGGAAGCGCCCCCGGCGCGCCGCCGCACGCCGCACCGCGCGCACCGCCGAGGCCCCCGCCCCCGCCGCCGCGCCCGCCAAGGACACCGCCGCCTCCCCCGGGGCCGAGGACTCCTGGGAGGAGCCCGACGAGGCCGAGGTCCAGAGCGAGACCCTCGACCTCGACGACCAGTCGTCGGTCATGGGCGACTCGGTGCACACCTACCTGAAGTCGATCGGCCGCCGCACGCTGCTCACCGCGGCGGAGGAGGTCGACCTGGCCAAGCGCATCGAGGCCGGCCTGTACGCCGAGCACAAGCTGGACAACGAGCGGCTGACCGCCGCCGAGCGCGACGACCTCGAGTGGGTCGCCTGCGACGGCAGGCGGGCCAAGGACCACATGCTGGAGGCCAACCTCCGGCTGGTCGTGTCGGTCGCCAAGAAGTACACCGACCGCGGCATGGCGCTGCTCGACGTGGTCCAGGAGGGCAACCTCGGCCTGATCCGCGCGGTCGAGAAGTTCGACTACTCCAAGGGCTACAAGTTCTCCACGTACGCGATGTGGTGGATCCGGCAGGCCATCCAGCGCGGCTTCGCCGACTCCGCCCGCACCATCCGGCTCCCGGTGCACGTGCTGGAGATGCTGTCGAAGCTGTCGCGCGTGGAGCGCGACATGCACCAGCGGCTCGGCCGCGAGCCGACCCCCGAAGAGCTGGCCGTAGAGCTCGACAGGACCCCCGACCAGATCGAGGAGCTGCTGCGCACCAGCCGGCAGCCGATCAGCCTCAACGCCACCATCGGCGAGGACGGCGAGACGACCATCGGCGACCTCATCGAGGACGTCGACGCCCCCGAGGCCTCGGAGGTCGTCGACCGGCAGCTTCTGGGCGCGGAGCTGCGCGGCGTGCTGGAGAACCTGACCCCCCGCGAGGCCAAGATCATGGCCCTGCGCTTCGGGCTGGTCGACGGCAAGCCGCACACGCTGGACGAGATCGGCAAGCACCTCGGGCTGACGCGTGAGCGCATCCGGCAGCTGGAGAAGGAGTCGCTCTCCAAGCTCCGCCACCCGAGCAACACCCGCCCGCTGCTCGACTGGGCGAGCTGACCTCGCGCACCGTCTCACGGACGGCCTCCGCCCGCCAGGGCGGGGGCCGTTCTCGTCAGCGGGCGGCGACGGTGGGGCGCGGGTAGCGGGCGATGCCGGTCAGCCGGTTCTCCTCGCGGAGCGTGCGGAGCCGGTCGACCTCGACGGTCCAGCGGTCGCCCTCGGGGGTGGCGCGGCCCTTGCGCCGGCGGATGCGGTCGTCGTAGGCCTTCACCCCGAAGGACGCGCGTCGCGCCGCCTCGGCGGCCCGAAGGGCGTCGGTCAGCGCGCGGTCGAACGCCAGCCCGGCGGCGCGCAGCTCGACGACGCCGGCGCCGCCGAGCTGAGCCTCGCGCAGCTCGCGCTCGGCCTCCCTGGCCTTGCCGACCAGCGCGCCGAAGCTCTTCCCGACCTCCTGGTCGGCGTGGTGCCTGACCTCCGCCTCCCGGCTGACCCCCGGACGGAAAAACGCCATCGCTCGCCCCTTCTCGGCACACCGCCGGCTCCCCGGCGCCTTTCGCTGGCCCTAGCGTACGCCCGCCCCACGACAGGATCGTCCCCCGGTGGCGCGCTTTCGCCGCCGGCCGCCCGGGTGGGGCGCGGATGGACGATCACGATCCGGAGCGGCGCCCTTTACAAAGTAAGTCGACGGGTGGATCATGCTGTGCATGCCGGCGAAGCGACCACCCGTACCCCTGTCCCGTGAGCGGATCATCGAGGCCGCCCTGCACATCGCCGACGGCCAGGGGCTGCGGCGGCTGACGATGCGCCGCCTCGGCGACGCGCTGGAGGTCGAGGCGATGGCGATCTACCACCACCTGCCGCGCGGCAAGGAGGCGCTCATGGACGCGCTGGCCGAGCACGTCACCACCGTCGCCGTCGACCCCTCGGGCCTCTCGGGGTGGCGCGAGCTCGCCCGCGCCTGGGCGCGCGCCGGGCGGGCCGCGCTGCTGGAGCACCCCGGCGTGCTCGCACTCGCGCTGACCAGGCCGCCCCAGGGCACCGCGCTCATGGCGATCCGGGAGCAGGCCGAGCAGCTCGCCGAGTCGGGGCTGAGCGACCCCGCGCAGGCGGTCCGCACCCTGCGGGCGTACGTCATGGGCAGCGTGGCCGTGGAGATCCAGCGGTCCGGGTGGGCGGCGCCCGCCGGCGACGCGGAGGAGGAGAACCTCCTGGACGGCGCGGCGCCGCACGACGACCGCCGGGAGAACGGGACGCGCGACGGCCACGCGGGGGGCGGCGCGGAATCGGACGCGGAGGCCGTCGCGGCGTTCGAACGGGGCCTCGCGGCCGTGATCCGAGGGCTGGAGAGCGCGTAACCTTGCGTTTATCAGTTCGGCGGCGAGTCGTGCTTGGACCGTTATCTTCGGTGCGGCACGCTTGTGTCGCAGGTCACAACGCAGATCGGCTCCGCAGTCCCGCTCGGGCCCCCTAAACCGCCGCTCGAAAATCGTCCTAACGGGCTATGTCGCCCGCGTGTGACCCGGAGCACACTTACCCTAGAGATGTGCCGTAGCGCACACGCCAAACAGACAGCGCTCGTCTCCGTCTGACGGGGAGCGGGGGAATTCGGGGCAAGGGCCGAGGCCCGGGCACGCATGCCTCCGGTCGAGCACACCGGATCGAGAGAGAAAACCGGAGGCACACCGTGTGCCCGCATGAACCGTCCTGTCCGACCAGCGCCGCGCCGGACCGCGAGGCCGCGCGCACGATCGCGGCCCACCCCGAACAAGGGTGGAGCCTGTTGTGCAACGGCATCGTGCTCTTCGAGGACACCGGGGAGCTCCTGCCCAACGGCGCGATCATCGCCCCCCACCGCCCCACCGACCTGGCCATCAGCGCCGCCTGACACCACCCCGCGCATGGCGGGGCCGTACCGCGGGTGAGAGGCCGAACGGGGCCGAGCCTCCCGATCCGCGGTCAGCACGACCGGTGGCCACCCTCCCAGGAGGTGGCCGACCGCGGCCCGAGCCGTCCTCGACGGCGAACGGCCGAACATCGGCTCCCCCACTCCCCCACGGCCGAACGGCCGGGGACCGGGCTCGCACACAGCGGCCGGTCGAAGCGGGGGGCGAGCCATCCCCGATCACGAACGGCCGAACATTCGGCGGGCCACACGCCCCACCCGATCCGGCCAAGCCCGGGCTCCCGCACCGCCCAGGGCCAGGCGGGGAAGAACCACCCCGGACCACGAACGGCCGAACAGCCGGCGGGCCACGCGCCCCGGCGGATCCGGCCGAGTGCTCCCGCGCCGCCCCCACCATCGAGATCGCGAACGGCCGCACCTCCGGCCGTCCCTCGCGCCCGGGGCCGGAGCGGTGCTCCGCCTCGGCGGTCCCGCGCCGGGCGCCCGGCGTTCCTCGGCACCGACGGGCGGCCCCTCCTCCGAAGCTGTCAGCCCAGCCGGCGGCCGAGCCAGTCGGCCACCGTCTCGCCCACCCGGGCGGGCTTCTTGTCGAGGTCGTGGTTCTCGCCGGGGAGCACCACCAGCCGGGCCGTGTCCGCCTCCTCCGGCACGCCGAACGGGTCGCGGTCGCCGCTGACCGCCAGCACGTCGACCCCGGCCCCGCGCAGTTCCCCGGCCCGCGAGCGCTCCGGCCGGCCGGGCGGGTGCACGGGGAAGGCCAGCGCGACGACCGCCTCCGCGCCCACGGCGAGTGCGGTGCGGCAGGCCACGCGGGCGCCGTTGCTCCGGCCGCCCTGCACGAGGGTCAGCCCGGGGTACCACCTGCGCAGATCGCGCACGAGCGCCGTCCACGCCTCGTCCTGCGCCGCCGCCGACCCCGGCGCGCGGGCGCCCGCGAGGCGGAACGGCTGCACGACGCGCACCACCACGCCGCCGATGCCGTTCACGGCGTCGCGCACGGCAAGCAGGTCCGCCGACTCGACCCCTCCCCCGGCGCCGTGCGTGAGCACGAGCATGAACCGCGGCCCGGCCACCGCGTCCACCTCCACGAGCGCCGGCCCGCGCGGCGTCATGATCTGCATGGTCGACACCGTACTCGCGGACGAAGCCTCTCGTTCTCGCGGGGGATGCGCCGCGGCCGGCACATGTGCGAGATTAGGTGGGTGCCGGACCAACTACCGCGCGACGAACTCCGCGCCACCGTCGAAGCCCGACGCGACCTCGGTCCCGACTACGACAGCGCTCTCGTCGAGTCCTTCCTGTCGAAGATCGACGCCGCGATCGACGCCCGGGTGCGGGCGGAGGTCGCCTCGCACACCGGTTACGCCCCCACGGGCTACAACCAGCCCGGGCCCCACGGCGGCCCCCCGCCGAAGCAGAAGCAGCACAAGGGTGACGGCACCATCCCGATCGCCCTGGGCTCGCTGGGCATCGGCATCCCGCTCACCGCGATCGCCGCCGGCGAGGCCCACCTGCCCGGCCTGTTCCTCGCCTGGACCGGCATCGTCCTGGTCAACATCGCCGCCGCCTTCGGCCGACGCCGCCAGCGCTAGCCGCCCCGCGCCGGCCGGAATCGTGATCATCGCCGTGACCGCCGGCCGCGGCCGGACGGGTGGGCCCACGCGCTGAGACCGGCACGGCGGCCTCCCCGTTTCGGAGGAGGACGAGCGCGACGGTCCCGGCGAGGGTCCACGCGACGACGACGCCCAGATCGGCCCAGGGCCACGGTCTCGCGACGGGGGCGACCGCCGCGGTCAGGGCGTGTGCCAGGTGCTTGAGCGGGAACATGTCACCGGCCGTCTCCAGCGTCGCGGGCAACCGCCCACCGACCGGGAAAACGCCGGAGACGAACGCCAGCGGCAGGAAGGTGCCCAGGGTGACCGCGTTGGCGGTGGACTCCCGCCTCGCCACCCGGGCCACCAGCGCCCCGAGCACGGCGAAGCAGGCGGTGCCCAGCACGATGGCCACGAGTGCCGGAAGGATCATGCCCGCCCGCGGCTCCACGTCGTAGACGACCACGCCGAGCAGGGTCAGCGCCGCCGCGGTCGCCAGCGTGACCCACAACGCCGACGCGACCCGCCCGGCATGGTATGCCCAGCCCGGCAGCGGCGTGCCGGCCAGTCGCTTGAGCACACCGCGCTCTCGGTCCCGGGCCGCGAACCCGGCCAGGTTGACATAGCAGGCGACCCCCAGCGCGTAGGTGGTCATGGCGGCGACCATGAACCGCGGAAGGCTCAGCCCCTCGATCCGCGTGTCGCCGAAGATCGCCGAGAAGAGCGCGAGCAGCAGCACGGGCAGGACGGCGGTGAAGAAGGCCGATGACGGATCGCGCCGCAGCCCCGTGTTCGCGTGCGCGATCTGGTCGGTCAGCAGCCTCCACCCCCGGGGGCGGCCCTGCGGGCGCGTCCGGGTGCGGCCGCCCGCGCGGGCGGCGGCGGGCCGGGCCGGTCCCCGATCCCAGGCGAAGCGCCACACCGCCACGACGGCGCCGCCGGTCCCCCAGGCGGCCAGCACGGCCAGGTGATCGACGGGCGGACCGTCTCCCGGCAGGAGCGGGTTGAGTCCGTCACCGACCGCGTTGGCGAAGTGTTTGAGCGGCAGCACCCAGCCGGCGATCTCCAGCCAGCGGGGGAACACCCCCTCGCCCTGCACGAAGACGTCGGAGACGAAGCCCAGCGCCATCAGCAGCCCGTTGGCCAGGATCTGCACCACCGCGGTCGAGCGGACCACGGTGACCAGCGCGAAGCCCAGCGCGGTGAAGCATCCCGCCCCGACCAGCAGGGTGAGCACCAGCGCCGGCGACCTATGCCATACCGGCCGCACCTCGTAGAGCGACACCCCCGCTCCCAACAGGAGCACGACGATCATCAGCGAGATCGCCGCCGCTCCCCCGGCCAGGCCCGACATCAGCACCCACGCGGGAACGGGCGTGCCGCGCATGCGCTTGAGGCAGCCGCGCTCGCGCAGCTCGGTCAGGCGAAGCGCCAGCACGCCGAAGCACGCCTGGGCGACACCGAAGACCGCCAGCACCGGTACGACGAACTGCATCACCCGTACGCCCGCGCGTGCCTCGATGACCGCGTTGCCCGCGACCGCGCCGACGATCACCATCATGATCAGGGGCAGGCCCATGGTGAAGAAGGCGGCGACCGGCGTCCGGAAGAACGACACCGTCTCGTGCCCGGCGAGCCGGACGACCAGACGGGCGTTCACGACGGCGCTCGTGGCCGCTCCGGGCCGATGCTCCCGCACCGGGGGGGCGTTCACGACCGCACCTGCCGCCCGGGTCGCGGAGGCGCCGCGTCCCCGGCGCCTCCGCAGGCCCCCTCCTCGCCGGTGAGCTCCAGGTAGACCTCTTCGAGAGTGGGCCGCGACAGCGTCAGCGAGGTCAGTTCGGCTCCACGGTCCAGAGCCCATCCGGTCAGCGTATGCATGTCCTGTTCCGGCCGTGACGTGCGCACGGTCACCGCCGGGCCGTCGGCGTGGATCTCGCCGGTCAGCGTGGGCAGGTCGGCCACGGCCGCGTCCGGGGGCAGGCGGAAGGCCAGCACGCTGCCGCGGGCGCGCGCGCCGCCGATCGTGCCGGGGGAGCCGACCGCGACCAGCCGCCCCTCCCGCAGCACCGCGACCCGGTCGGCCAGGTGCTGGGCCTCCTCCATGTAGTGGGTGGTCAGGAGGATCGTCGTGCCCAGTAGCCGCAGCCCGGCGATGGACTCCCAGGCCCGATGCCGGGCCCGGGGATCGAACCCGGTGGTCGGCTCGTCCAGGAACAGCAGCTCAGGACATCCCACCAGGCCGAGCGCCAGGTCCAGCCGACGCCTCTGCCCTCCCGAGAGGGTGCGGACCCGGGCGTCGCGCTTGTCCGTCAGACCCACCTGCTCGATCACCTCGTCGGCGCCGCGACGGCGCGGGTAGAAGCCCGCGTACAGTCGCACGGTCTCCGAGACGCTGAACTCCTCCTCGAAGCCGGCCTCCTGCAGCACGATCCCGATGCGTTCGCGGTAGGCGCGGCCCCCGGTGGCCGGGTCGAAGCCGAGCACCGACACCGTCCCGCCGTCCCGCTCGCGGTGACCCTCCAAGATCTCCAGCGCGGTGGTCTTGCCCGCGCCGTTCGGGCCGAGCAGGGCGAACACCTCACCCGATTCGACGGTGAAGCTCACCCCGTCGACCGCGCGCACGGACCCGTACTGTTTGCGCAATCCCTCGACGATCACCGCGGGCATGGCAGGTCACCTCCGAGTGTCGGCCCTCCCGCAGGCGTGAAGCCCCGGCAGAAGAGCTTTGTCGCGCTCTCAGCACACCGTTTCGGCGCCCCCTCGTGCACCGCCGCCCGGCTTGAGTCGACCGCCCGAACGTCCCGGCGGGCGCGGGACCTTCGCGGCGCCTGCGTGCCCCGCCCCGCCCGCCTCCACCATCCGAGACGTTCGACGACCGCGGATGAGCGCGAAAAGTACGCCCAAAGGCCCTGCCACGTGGGACTTGCGCCTTCTTCACCGCGGGAGGGCCTGGAGATGGGATGGAGTCGCAGGCCGTCGACGCGGTGAACGAGATCGGCTACGAGACGGGCGACGGCTCCCGATCGTCCGCCTCGTGACCACCTGACACAAGCGCAAGCGAGGAGGAGCCATGTCCAGCAGGATCGTGGTCGGGACCGACGGTTCGGTCTCGGCGAAGGCGGCGGTGGGATGGGCGGCCGACGACGCCGCTCGCAAGCAGGCCCCCCTGCACATCGTGTCCGTGGTGGAGCCCTGGCCGTACGACGTCTCCAGGTACCCCGCGCCCGCGGACATCGGCGACACGCTGAGCCGCGGCGCCACACGCGTGCTGGACGAGGCCGCGGCCGAGGTTCGGCGACGCCGGCCGGAGGTCGCGCTCACGACCGAGATCGTCGAGGGAGACCCCGCCGCGGTGCTCGCTCACCAGGGAGACGACGTCGCCGAGGTCGTGGTGGGCAGCAGAGGCCTGGGCGGCTTCGCCGGAGCGCTGGTCGGCTCGGTGAGCAGCCACGTCGCGAGCCGTGCCCGCTGCCCCGTCGTCGTCGTGCGGCCGGAGTTCGAACCGGGACACCGCGAGATCGTGGTCGGGGTCGACGACTCCCCGGAATGCGAGCCCGCCCTGGTCTACGCCTTCGAGCAGGCGATGGTGTGCGGCGCCGCCCTGCGCGCCGTGCACGCCTGGCAGCTTCCCGTGCACGCCTACGCTCCGGGGATCGCCTACTACGACATGGACGAGATCCGGCTCGCGCAGCACCAGGTCGTGACGGAGAGGCTGGCCGCCCTGAGCGCCAAGTACCCCGACGTCGCGGTGACCGGGGAACCCGTCTGCGCGCACCCCGTGGACGCGCTCACCAAGGCATCCAGGAAGGCCGAGCTGGTCGTCGTCGGCTCCCACGGCAGGGGTCGCCTGGGCGCGCTGCTGCTCGGCTCGGTCAGCCGCGCGCTCCTGCACCACTCCTTCTGCCCCGTGGCCGTGGTCCGGCACTGACCGCCCGCCCCCGCCCGCGATGAGCGTGACCGGCCCCTTCGGGGGAGAGCGGTGGGCCCGCACGGGCCCACCGCCTTCCCCGCCGAAGACGATCATCGTCCGCGATCCGCCGAGCCCGTGGAGGCTCTACGCCCGCCTCTCGTCCACCGCTCCCAGCCAACCGCCGTCACCGGGAGGAAAGCATGCTCGTCCACGAGGTCATGAGCAGTCCGGCCTTCACCCTCCGCCGCGAGGACCCGATCCGGCGGGCGATCCGCCTGTTGCACGGCCACGACATCACCGCCGCGCCCGTGCTGGGGGACCATGGGGAGCTCGTCGGGATTGTCAGCGAGATGGACCTGCTGTGCGGCGCGTTCGAACCCGATCCACGGGCGAGCAGCCGCCCGGTCGCCGCGTCCCCGGAGCCGGCACCGAAGCGGGTGGGAAGCGTCATGTCGTCCAAGGTCGTCACGGTGACGGAGAACACCGACGCCGCGGTCCTCGTCGACCTGATGATCGCCAAACGGGTCAAGAGCGTCCCGGTGGTCCGTGACCACCGGGTGGTCGGGATGGTGAGCCGGCGTGACCTCATGGCAATGCTGGCCGTCTCCGACGACGCCTTGCGGCAGGCCGTCGTCACGGCGCTGCATGAGCAGTTCCCCGCCGGCCCCTCGTGGGAGGTGACGGTCCACGAGGGCGAGGTGGAGCTGCGCGGCGACGCCGGCGGGCCTCTCGATTCGATCGCCGACCTGCTGGCGCGCACCCTCCCGGGAGTGAGCCGGGTCCGCCACTCCAGGCGATGAGCCGCTCCGCCGAACGGGAAGGGCGGCCGGCGCCCGGCGCCCGCCCCCCCTCCGGGACGACGACGGGCCGCCGCCCCCGGCCCCGGGCGCCGGCCGCCCTTCCCGTTCGGGGGTTCACAGACTGACGGTCTCGCGGAGCGTGGGGTGCGCGCCGGTGAGGGCTTCGGCGCCGCTCACCACGGCGACCGGGCACCGGGCGTTGCGCAGGCACGCCAGAAGCACCGGCCCGAGATCTCCCCGGGCCCCGTCGGGGGCGGACGAGCCGAGCACCAGCAGGGTCGCGTCCCGGCTGTGCCGCAGCAGCGCCTTGGCGGCGTCCTCCACGCTGAGGTGACGGTGGACCGTGAGGTCCGGGTACCGGGCCTCGATCAGCGAGATCGCCCTGTCGGCCGCCTCCTGGCGCCTGGCGCGCCGTCGTCGCGCCTCCTGGAGCCGCAGGATCGGCGCGTACGGGGCGACCTGCGAGTTCGCGGCCCCCGACGCGTGCACGACGATGAGACTCGCGTGACGCCGTGCCGCCTCCGCCGCGGCCCAGGACAACGCGCTCCGCGATTCGCGCCTGTGGTCGACTCCGACGACGATCCGCTCCCGCGCCCTGTCGGGTGAGCTTTCCATGGGATTCACTCCAGGGGTCACGTGAGCGGCCGCGTGGGGCCGTCCAGCTCGGCGGACACACCCTTGGCCCAGGCCGTGACCTGCTCGCGGTCGCGGTAGTCGCCGGCCATCTTCTTGGCGATGGCGGAGGCGAGGAAGCCCGACTGGCCGGGCGCCAGACGGCCTCCGAAGGTCACGTGTCCCTTCGCCCCGAGTCTCGCCATGGATCTGGCGACACCCGGCACGGCGGGAATCCGCTTCTCCGCGGCGGTTCGATCAAGCGGTCCGCTGCTGAAGAGCCACAGCGCGCGGCCGCGGAGCGCCTGGGCGTGACGGCGCGCGAACCGGCGGGCGTCCTTGTGCCAGCGGCCCCCGTAGAGGGCTCCGCCGAGGATCACCGCCTCGTACTCCCGCACGTCCGCCGTCTCTCGCGCGGGAGCGACGTCGACGTGATGACCGTCGCTTCGCAGCATCTCGCCGATCCACTCGGCGATCTCGGCCGTCGAGCCTCTCTTGGATCCGTGTGCCACCAGTATGCGGGTCACGGGGACCACCTCCGTGATCGAGTGTGCGCCCGGGGGCCGCACACCCGCAGAGGCTCACGGCCACGGATGAGGGGACCAAAGTACCGGCCTCGCCCCGCCGGGCGACGGCCTCGGCGGTGGCTTCGAGGGGCCGCCGGGCGTCACCGTTGGGCCCCGTCCCGGACGGATACCGCCGGGACGGGACCGTCGGCGCTCTAGGGGTGGGTCCAGCGCTGGGGAACGGCCGTCGTGCTGCAGTTGGTCTGGATGACGGCCGAGTTGTTCACCGTGTTGGTCACGGCCAGGCACTTGCCCGAGCCCACGTTCCGCAACATGTCGGCGGTCGGGTAGCGGGGGTTCCAGCGTTGCAGGGTGTTGTTGGCGTCACAGGTGGTCTGGACGGCGCCGACGTTGGCGGAGCTGGGCAAACGCAGGCATCTGCCGCCGTTCTCCTTGCGCAGGACGTACTCGCCCCACCACGCGTGCTCGAAGCGCCAGCGGTAGTCGGTGGAGGTGGTGTTGCAGGTGAACTGCACGGCCGCGGCGTTGTTGACGGTGCCGGTGACCGTCATGCACTTGTTGCTGTGCGTGTTGCGCATCGTCCCGTAGGGCGTGGTCGTCTGGTGTAGGTAGACCTCGCTGCGGAACAGCTTGTGGTCCGAGCAGGGGTGGTCGTCGCAGTTCCCGGCGTCGACCATCTGCACGTTCTGATGCTCGAAGCTGAAGTGCTTGCGGCTGACGAAGGTGTAGTCGATCTTGCCCTCGGCGTGCGAGGGGTCGCCGCCCTGCACCGGGCCGTCACAGAACTCCTCGTCGCAGTAGAAGTGCATGTCGACCTCCCAGAACTGCCCCGTGGTGCCCGCCTCGGGGGCGTAGAGGGAGCTGAGGGCCGGGTTGCCTGGCTGGAGGTTCAGGTCACCCATGAGGATGAACGACCCCGCCGACGCCTCGGGGCCGAAGACCCGGGCCAGCTCCTTGGCCTCCGCCTCAGGGGCGGCGTACGGGTTGGCCGCGCCGGACTCCTTGGGCGCAAGGTGGGTCGAGCAGGCCTTCACCGGCTGGTTGGCGATGCTGAACAGCGCCGTCACGCAGGCGACGCTGCGCGACTCGGTGATCGTCGGCTGCTCGCGCGCCTCCAGCTTGTGGTCGCTGGTGAACATGTAGCCCTGGTCGGAGACGAGCGTGCCCCGCACCAGCACGGCGTTGCCGGCCTCGTTGCGGGTGTCCGGCGGCACGATGCAGTCGGGGACGATGGTGCGGGACTCTTGGAAGTACCCCTGCATGGAGTAGCCGATCGCCTCAAGCTGGATCAGCAGGTGGGCGTACTGGCGGTCGCACACCTCGTTCAACGAGATGACGTCCGGTCTGCGCTCCTGCACCTCGCGGATGATCCTGCCGATGATCGGGTAGGTGCCGTTGTTCTTGGCACCGCCGGCCATGTTGAAGTGCAGCAGCTTGAGGGTCTGCGTCTGCGGTACGGTCAGCGCCATGGCCGCGCTCTGCCCGGCCGCCGCCGTCCCCGCCGCGCCGGCACCGAAGGCCGCCGGCGCCTGTCCGAACAGGAGGCAGGCGAGGCCGAGAAGGGTGGCGACGCTCAGTCGCGCGCTCTTGGTGAAGCTCCTGGACGATCTTTCGTGCACGGATAACACGTGGTCTCCTCGCGTGGTTCGTCCGTCGTGAGATGTCCGCCGCCGGGCTTCCCGCCCGGCCGTCGCGCCGCGTTCGCGCGGCATCGGAAACGCGTGTCCACGGGATCCACGGGGGGCACGCCGTCGTTTCGGAGACGATCAGTGATCGTTGATCACATGCTCGCAGACGAAAGGACGTGTGTCATCGTCATTTCGGCCCTGCGATATATGGACCGCACCAACGGCCCGTGCGCGTGGTGAGGGCCCGCGCGCGTGGTGAGGGCGCGGCGCCGCTACAGCCGGTCGGGATCGTGGTAGGCGTCCGGCACGCCGTCGGGGGCGGCGGCGTCGTCGCCGGGCGGATCGCCGTCGTCGCGGTGCAGCCGCAGGCGGACCTGCTCGGCGACGCCCTCGTCGGGGTGGTCCAGGCCGTAGGCCCACACGGCCTCGGCGTCGTCGTCGCGGCCGCGCAGCGGGAGCGTGCGGGCCAGGAGCTCGATGGCCAGGGCGGCGCCGTCGGTGTCGCGGACGGTCTCGGCGGCGGCGGCGAACTCCGCGCAGGCCATGTCGAGATGGGCGATTCCCAGCAGCACGCGCAGCCGCGCGGAGTCGGCGACGTCCGGCAGGCCGAGGGCCTCGATCAGGATGTCGGCCGCCTCACCCGGCTCCCCCAGGTCGAGCAGGTATTCGGCCAGGCCCTGGGCGGCCCGCGAGCCGACCACCGGGTCGGCGGTGGCGAGGGCGGCCCGCAGCGCGGCCTCCGCCTCTCGGTCGTCGCCCTGGTCGGCGGCGATGCGCGCCAGCGCCATGTGCGCGGCGGGCATGTAGGCCGGGGTGCCGAGGCCGATCACGGCCTGCCAGGCGGCGCGGGCCTGGTCGGGCAGGCTCTCTCGCTCGAACCCGCGGGCCAGGTGACAGGCGGCCTGGGAGGCGTACTCGGGATGGCCGGTGGCCAGGGCCGTGCGGGCAGCCGCCCTGGCGCCGGCCACGTCGCCCCGCTCCTCCAGCACGACGGCCAGGCCGACCGCCGCCTGCGCCCGGTCGGCCTCGCCGGCGTCGGCCACGAGCTCGGCGAAGATCTCCGCCGCCGCGTCCAGATCGCCGCTCTCGGCCAGCCTGCGCGCGTCGTCGATCCGCCCCCCGGACTGCGCCGCCATCGAGACCTCTTCTCCGCGTAGGGGAACGCGGCGGCCCGGACGCGGCGCCGCCGCCCGGCTCCCTGGGGAACCGGGCCGCCTCCGCCGCCGGGGGGACCGCCCTCGCTCGTTGCGTGGAACCGCCCGGACCTGACGGCGCGGGCACGCCGTGGCGCGCGACATATTATGCCGAGCCGGACGGCCCCGCGGGACCGATGCGCGGGAGGGGTTGGACGGCGGGTGCGCCGCGCCGGCCCGTCGCGACGGGCCGGCGGGTGCGGGGTCGGTCAGCCTCGTGCGCCTCCAGCGGGGATGCCGAGTTGGCCGGCGCGGTCGCGGCCGCCGTGCCGGTCAGTCCTCGTACGCCTCCAGCGGGGGGCAGGAGCAGACGAGGTTGCGGTCGCCGTAGGCCTGGTCGATGCGGCGGACCGGCGGCCAGTACTTGGACTCGCGCAGGCCGGGCACCGGGTAGGCGGCCTCGGCGCGGCCGTAGGGGTGCTTCCAGTCGCCGGCCACCAGGCAGTCGGCGGTGTGGGGGGCGTTGCGCAGCGGGTTGTCGGCCCGGTCGAAGGCGCCGGAGGCGACCTTGGCGATCTCGGCGCGGATGGCGATCATCGCGTCGCAGAACCGGTCGAGCTCGGCGAGGTCCTCGCTCTCGGTCGGCTCGATCATCAGGGTGCCGGCCACCGGGAACGACATGGTGGGCGCGTGGAAGCCGTAGTCGATGAGGCGCTTGGCGACGTCGTCCACGGTGACGCCGGTCTCCTTGGTGATCTGCCGCAGGTCGACGATGCACTCGTGCGCCACCAGGCCCTCGCGCCCGGTGTAGAGCACCGGGTAGTGCGGCGCGAGCCGCCTGGCCAGGTAGTTGGCCGACAGGATGGCCTGCTCGGTGGCGGCCTTGAGCCCGTCGGCGCCCATCATGCGCACGTAGGCCCAGGAGATCGGCAGGATGCCCGCCGACCCGTAGGGAGCGGCCGCGACCGGGCCCACGACCGACTCGCGCAGCGGGTGGCCGGGCAGGTAGCCGGCCAGGTGGGACCGGACCGCCACCGGGCCGACGCCCGGGCCTCCGCCGCCGTGCGGGATGCAGAAGGTCTTGTGCAGGTTCAGGTGGGAGACGTCCGCGCCGAACGACCCTGGCTTGGCCAGGCCGACCAGGGCGTTGAGGTTGGCGCCGTCGACGTAGACCTGGCCGCCCGCCTCGTGGACCAGGTCGCAGATCGAGCTGATCGTCTCCTCGAACACGCCGTGGGTCGAGGGGTAGGTCACCATGATGGCGGCCAGCCGGTCGCGGTTCTTCTCGATCTTGGCGGTGAGGTCGGGGACGTCGACGTTGCCCTGGTCGTCGCAGGCGACCACGACGACCCGCATGCCCGCCATGACGGCGCTGGCGGCGTTGGTGCCGTGGGCCGAGGACGGAATGAGGCAGACGTCGCGTCCGGCGTCGCCGTTGGCCCGGTGGTAGGCCCGGATGGCCAGCAGGCCGGCGAACTCACCCTGGGAGCCGGCGTTGGGCTGCAGCGAGACGGCGTCGTAGCCGGTGACCTCGGCCAGCCAGCGCTCCAGGTCGCCGATGAGCTCCAGGTAACCCTCCACCTGGTCGGCCGGCGCGTAGGGGTGGACCCCGGCGAACTCCGGCCAGGTGATCGGCTCCATCTCGGTCGTGGCGTTGAGCTTCATCGTGCACGAGCCGAGCGGGATCATCGACCGGTCGAGGGCGATGTCCTTGTCCTGCAGCTTGCGCAGGTAGCGCAGCAGGGCGGTCTCCGAGCGGTGGGCGTGGAAGACCGGGTGGTCCAGGAAGCCGGTGGTGCGCAGCAGCGCGGCCGGCAGCGCGTCGGAGGTGGCGGTGTCCAGGTCGTCCACCACGACGCCCTGGCAGCCGAAGGCCTCCCAGACGGCGCGCAGATGGTCGGCGGAGGTGGCCTCGTCGCAGGTGACGCCCACGTGGTCGGCGTCGGCCAGGCGCAGGTTGACGCCCCGCTCGCGGGCCGCCTCGACCACGGCCGCCGCCCGGCCCGGGACGCGGGCCAGCACGGTGTCGAAGAAGTCGTCGTGCACCACCTCGACGCCCGCGCCGCGCAGCCCGGCCGCCAGCACGGCGGCGTGCCGGTGCGCGCGCTGGGCGATCCGCCGCAGCCCCTCGGGGCCGTGGTAGACGGCGTACATGCCGGCGATGACGGCGAGCAGCACCTGGGCGGTGCAGATGTTGCTGGTGGCCTTCTCGCGGCGGATGTGCTGCTCGCGGGTCTGCAGCGCCAGCCGGTAGGCCGGGTCGCCGTCGGAGTCCCTGGAGACGCCGACCAGGCGCCCGGGGAGCTGGCGCTGCAGGCCCTCGCGGACGGACATGAAGGCGGCGTGCGGGCCGCCGAACCCCAGCGGCACCCCGAACCGCTGGGAGGAGCCGACCGCGATGTCGGCGCCCAGGGTGCCGGGGGCCTCGATCAGCGTGAGCGCCAGCAGGTCGGCGGCGGCGACCACCAGCGCGCCGCGCTCGTGCGCCTCGGCGGCCAGGGCGCGGAAGTCGGCCACCCGGCCGCCGGCGCCGGGGTACTGCACCAGGACGCCGAACAGCTCGCCCACGGGCAGGCCCGCGGTGAGGTCGGCCTCCACCAGTTCGATGCCGAGCGGCTCGGCGCGGGTGGCGAGCACGGCCTTGGTCTGTGGCAGCGCGTCGGCGTCGACGACGAACACCGAGCCCGGAGCGCGGCCGGCGCGGCGGGCGAGCGTCATGGCCTCGGCGGCGGCGGTGGCCTCGTCGAGCAGCGAGGCCCCGGCGACGTCGAGCCCGGTCAGGTCGGCGACGACGGTCTGGAAGTTGAGCAGCGCCTCCAGGCGGCCCTGGGAGATCTCGGGCTGGTAGGGCGTGTAGGCGGTGTACCAGCCGGGGTTCTCCAGCAGGTTGCGCCGGATCACCGCGGGGGTGAGCGTGTTGTGGTAGCCCAGGCCGATCATGGAGGTGAGCACCTGGTTGCGTCCGGCGAGGGCTCGCAGCTCGGCGATGGCCTCGGCCTCGCTCGCCGCCTCGGGGAGGTCGAGCGGGGTCTCGACGCGGATCGCCTCGGGCACGGCCACCGCGATGAGGTCGGCGACCGACGCGTAACCCACGGCCTCCAGCATGCGGGCCTGTTCGGCGTCGGCCGGGCCGATGTGCCGGGTCGCGAAGGGGGGTTCGGCGAGGTCGCGAAGCGGTGACCGATCGGTCATGGGGCCCTCCTGAAGGGGTAGAGACCGGCGCTGGACGCGCGCGTGTGCCGGGTCTCCCCCTCTGTCGGCGCGACGTCATCATCGCGACCTGAGAGCTTCACCCCCACGAGAGGGGCTTGCACCGTCGGTGAGGCAGGCCTGGCGGGCATGCCTACTTTCCAGAGTGGCCTCGTCCGTGCGGTACGTGGGCCTGAGAGATTCCGGGGAGGTTGCTCCTTCGGCGCCCGATCACCGGCCGGTGCCCCGCGGAACGTGGTACCGGCCCGTGCCCGGGACTCTCCCGCACAGGGTCTTCAGCTACCCGCCAATCGTACCGTCCCGCCTGACGTGGGGAACTACCCCTACCCCACCCTCATCCGGTGCGCCGGGCGCGTCTACGCTGAGCCAGCTCGTCGCCCGGGTGCTCCTCCTGGGAGTCGCGTTCGGCCGGCTCCGCGCGTTCCCCCGGCAGCTCCGCCAGGGACCCCTCGACCTCGCGCCAGACGCCGCCGAGGGCGATGCCGAACACGCCCTGGCCGCCTTCGAGGAGATCGATCACCTCGTCGGCCGAGGTGCACTCGTAGACGCTCACGCCGTCGCTCATCAACGTGATCTGCGCGAGGTCGTTGACACCCCGCTCGCGCAGGTGCTGGACGGCGGTGCGTATCTGCTGGAGCGACACTCCGGTGTCCAGCAGGCGCTTGACCACCTTCAGGACCAGGATGTCGCGGAAGCTGTAGAGGCGCTGGGAGCCCGAGCCCTGCGCGGCCCGCACCGACGGCTCGACGAGCTGGGTCCTGGCCCAGTAGTCGAGCTGGCGGTAGGTGATGCCCGCGGCCGAGCACGCCGTCGGGCCGCGGTATCCCACGTCGGCGGGCAGCGACCCCGGCCGCTCCTCGAACAGCAGGCCCTGCTCTCCCGCGCGGTCCCGCGCCGACCGGCGCTGGGCCGCGTCATGCTGGCCTGCCGTATTTCCCTCGCCGCTGCTGACCGCCACTGCGGACCTCCGGCTTTCTCTCATCCCACGGTCTGATCTGGGGGTTCGTGAATTACAACCGTGGGTTCCCTTGCACCGTAGGACCGGCGGGATGCTCAGTCAACGATCCCGCCCGGCGCGTCGTGAAGCGTAAATGCCCGTTTTGACTAACCGGCACGCCCGAAGTCCTCAGGTGTGATGGTGTCGAGGAACTCCCGGAACTTCTCGACCTCGTCCTCCTGGTCGTCGGGGATGATGACGCCGGCCTCCCGCACGACGTCCTCGCTGGCGAAGATGCCGGCGCCGGTGCGCAGGGCGAGCGCGATGGAGTCGGACGGCCGCGCGCTCACCTCGACCCCGTTGGAGAACACCAGGTCGGCGAAGAAGATCCCGTCGCGCAGCGCCACGATGTTGACCGTCTGCAACCGCACGCCGAGAGCTTCGATCACGTCCTTGAACAAGTCGTGGGTGAGCGGCCGTGGCGGCGGCTCGTCCGCCTGTGCCAGAGCGATGGCCGTGGCCTCGGTCATCCCAATCCAGATCGGCAGATAACGCTCACCCTTCGCCTCCTTGAGCAGGACGATGGGCTGGTTGGAGGGCATCTCGACGCGGACCCCCACGACCTCCATCTGCAACACAGGCGGCTCCGTCTCGTTGGGCGGCCGGCCCGCTTCGGGCCTGCTCCCGGGCGGCTCACGGCTGCGGCGTGACCATCGCCGCAAAATTCAACGTAACATCCCCGCACGCTGAAATGTCCGGGCGCCTCCGTCAGCGGCCCAGAATGCCCCGCAGACCGCCTTGTACCAGGGCGGTGTGCAGTTCGAGCAGCAGGGCGGACAGCTCGCGTGCGGCCTCCTCGGCGGCCTCCGCGGCCCCGGGAGCGCGCCTTCGCAATAGGGGTGCCACAGCTTGTTCCACGAGCCCCGCCTCGCGCTCGGCGGCGGCCCTCAGCACCCGCAGATGGCGCGGGTGGAGCCCGAACCGCGCCAGGGCCCCGGAGGCCCTGGCCACGGTCAGCGCCTCGGCGTCGTACCGCCGGGCCACCGGGGCCACCAGGCCGTAGTCCTCGAGCTCGGCGAGGGTCTCCTCGTCGAGCCCGGCGGCCTGGAGCAGCTCGGCGCGGCTGAGGCGGACCTCCTGAACCTGCGCCTCGACCGCCCGCGGCCCGGGCGCCGCGGCGTCGGCCTCGGTGTCGAGGTGGTCCTTGATCACGCGCAGCGGGAGGTAGCGGTCGCGCTGCGCGGTGAGGATGTACCGCAGGCGCTCCACGTCGTCCCGGGTGAACTTGCGGTACCCCGACGGGGAGCGCTGGGGCTCGATGAGCCCCTCGCCCTCCAGGAACCGGATCTTGGAGACGGTGACGTCGGGAAAGTCGGCGCGCAGGACCTCGAGGACCTCACCGATGTTCATGAACGCCCTGGCGGCCTGCGCGCTCATCACCGCTCCCGTTCACCCACGCGTGAGGAACACCAGCCGGAATTTGCCGATCTGGACCTCGTCGCCGCCCGACAGCGGAAGCTCCTCGATGCGCTCCCGGTTCACGTAGGTGCCGTTGAGGCTGCCGACGTCCCGGGCGGTGAAGTAGTCGCCCTGCCGGAAGAACTCGGCGTGGCGCCGCGACACCGTCACGTCGTCGAGGAAGATGTCGCTCTCGGGGTGGCGGCCCGCCGTGGTCAGCTCGCTGTCGAGCAGGAACCGGCTCCCGGCGTTCGGCCCGCGCATGACGACGAGCAGAGCCGTTCCCGGGGGAAGCTGCTCGACCGCCGCGCGATCGGGGATAAGCGTCTGACCCGTCGCCGTCTCGCCGTCCATCGCCTCGATGCCGCTGAGGGAGATCGTGGAGGTGGTGTCCCCCGGGGTGTTCTCGGCACGGCTCAACGGCGACCCGCAGCGCGAGCAGAAACGGGCGTCGTCAGGGTTGGCATGACCGCACTGCGTGCAGTAGACGCTCGGCATCGATCGGCTCGGCCTCCTACCGCGAAGTCGCGGCGACGGTGCTCGGTGCGGCGTGCCTCGGTGCTTCGCTTCTCATGATTGCTCAAACTGCGAATGCCGCAACTTACGCTGCACGAGTCGCAAAGGTCAAGACGAGGTCAGGCTCACGGTTTCGGACATGCTAGCGGACGGGCTCGTCTGGGTCGTCGCCGCGGGGGCTCGCGCGTTCTGGATGACGGCGCTCGCCCCTGGGTGACTTCGACTCGGCTCGCCGCGCCGGTCCAAAGCTACCGCCCGCGCCGCCCTCCGGTCCATCCGGCGCGCCGTTTGGTTGCTCCCGGAACAACCCCTTTTAGTACCGAACGAGGTATTTTCGGGCCGAACCCGGTCGCCGTCGTGACCGGATGGATGCCGTCCCGCCGCCTTTACGATGTAGATCGCAACGGTGCCGCGGCCGGGGGCGCCGGCCGCGGCGGCCGCCTCAGGTGCCGACCGCGTGCTCCACGACGCGGGCCCAGCGTTCCAGCAGGGCCTGGGCGCCGTCGAGGTCGTCGGCCTCGGCCCACAGGTGGGTCACGGCCTCGGCGGGGTCGGGCAGGATGAGCGCCCAGCCTCCGTCCTCCTCGACGACCCGCACGCCGTCGGTGGTGTCCAGGTCGTAGCCGTCGGCGGCCTCCACGATCGACCGCATGACGGCCCCCTTGGCCGCCCAGGGCGTCGGGACGGTGCGCTTGAGCATCTTGGCCTGAGGGATGCGCGCGTCGATCTGGCTGAGCGACAGCCGCGTGCGGGCGACCAGGCCCAGGATGCGAAGGAACGCCGCCAGGCCGTCCATCGTGGGCGCGAACTCCGGGACGATGAAGCCGCCGCGCCCGTCGGCCGCGAAGATGAGGTCGGGGTCGGCCGCCGCGGAGGTCAGCGCGTCCAGGGCCGTGGAGGTCCAGTGCACCTGCGCCCCGTGGAACCGGCACACCTGCTCGGCCACCCGGGTGGTGGTCACCGGCAGCGCCACCCGGCCGCCCTGGCGCTCGGCGGCCACCAGGTCGAGCACCACGAGCTGCGCGCGCTCCTCGCTGATGAGCTGGCCCATCTCGTCGACCAGGGAGATGCGCTCCCCCACCGGGTCGAAGCGGACGCCGAAGGCGGCCCTGGAGGACCCGACGAGCTCGGCCAGGCGCTGCAGGTCGCGGCGCCGCTCGGCCAGCGTCTCGGTCGGCGAGGCGTCGTCCAGGCGGTTGTTGACGGTGAGCACGTCGACGCCCACCCGCCCGAGCAGGCTGGGCAGCACCAGGGCGGAGGTGCCCCCGGCGCAGTCGATGACGACCTTCATCTCGGCGTCACGCACCCCGGACATGTCGACGCAGCGCAGCAGCTCGCGCACGTAGGACTCGACGGCCCTGGCGGGGAAGCTCAGCTCGGCGATCTCGCCGGGGAAGGCGCGGCGGAACTCCTGGCGGGAGAAGACCCGTTCGAGCTTGCGCTGGGCGCCCTGGGAGAGGTCGGCGCCGTTCTCGTCCATGAAGATGATGTCGACGCTCTGCGGGTCGCCGGGGGTGGTGCGCAGCGCGATGCCGCCCGAGGCGGTCTCCCGGGCGGTGTGGAAGCGCGCCACGGGCAGCGGGGCGGCCTCCAGGTCGAGCACGTTGATGGCGCTGGCGGTGAGCGCGCTGATGACCGCGCGCTTGAGCGCCCTGGCCGCCCGCGAGGAGTCGCGGGAGGTGATGACCGAGGAGCCCTTCTTGAGCGTCGTGGCGTACGCGCTGGCCAGACGCACGCACAACTCGGGGGTGATCTCGACGTTGACCAGGCCCGACACGCCGCGTGGCCCGAACAGGCTGCGCTGGCCGCGCGACTCCCAGATCACGCTGGTGTTGACGACCGCGCCCGCCTCGATCGTCTTGAAGGGGTAGATCTTGACGCCGGAGGAGACGTAGGCCTCGGCCTCGATCACGCACTCGTCGCCGACGATCGCGTTCTCCTCGACGCGCGCGCCGGTCATCACGTCGGTGTTCTTGCCGATCACGCAGCCGCGCAGGTGGGCGCTCGGGCCGACGTAGACGTTGTCGTGGACGACGGCGCGGTGCAGGAACGCCCCCTCCTTCACCACCACGTTGTCGCCGAGCACGGTGTACTCGCGCAGCTCCGCGCCCGCCTCGACCTTGGCGTACCCGCCGATGTACACCGGGCCCTTCAGCACGGCGTCGGGGTCGACGGAGGCGCCCTCGGCGACCCACACGCCGGGCGAGAGCTCGAAGCCGTCGGCGTCCAGCCGCACGCGCCCCTCCAGGGCGTCGGCCTGGGCCTTCAGGTAGCTCTCGTGGGTGCCGACGTCCTCCCAGTAGCAGTCGGTGACGTAGCCGTACAGCGGGGCGCCGCGCGCCAGCAGCTTGGGGAACACGTCGGCCGACCAGTCGACGGGCACCCCGGGGGCGACCTCGTCGAGGACCTCGGGCTCCATGACGTAGACGCCGGTGTTGGCCGTGTCGGAGAAGACCTGGCCCCAGGTGGGCTTCTCCAGGAAACGCTGCACCCGGCCCTGCTCGTCGACGATGATGATGCCGAACTCCAGCGGGTTGGGCACCCTCTTCAGGCCGATGGTCACCATCGAGCCGTTCTCCTCGTGGAACCTGATCATGTCGGTCAGGTCGATGTCGGTGAGCGCGTCGCCGGAGATCACCAGGAAGCGCTCGTCGCGCAGCTTGTCGGCGGCGTTCTTCACGCTCCCGGCGGTGCCGAGCGGGATCTCCTCGGTCGCGTAGTGCAGGCTCATGCCGAGCTCGTCGCCGTCGCCGAAGTAGTTGCGCACCAGCGCGGCCAGGAAGTGCACGGTGACGACGGTCTCGGTGAACCCGTGCCGCCGCAGCAGGCGCAGCACGTGTTCCATGATCGGCCGGTTGACGACGGGGAGCAGGGGTTTTGGCTGGTTGGCGGTCATCGGCCGCAGCCGAGTCCCCTCACCGCCGGCCATCACGACGGCCTTCACTGATCACCCTCCGGATGTCGCGTCACGGTGGGCACACGGTCACGCTCGCCCAGGCGGTCACCACCGCGGGGCCCGCCGGGGCGGGCCCCCCGATCGATCATGCCCGGCTCGCCCCTCCGATGAGCCTGCGCCCCTGAACCACGTACAGCGCCCCCGCCCACCAATACAGACCTGTTCCCCAGATGGCAAAGGCCCATCCCAGGATCCGCGCCGGCTCGGCGTACCAGCCGGCGTGGGAGGCCAGGAAGAGCAGCGGGAAGGCGTAGAGGATGTTCGCGGTCGCGGCCTTGCCGAGGAAGTGGACCGGCAGCGCGGAGCCGAAGCCGTGCCGGCGCAGGACGGGCACGCCCGCCAGCAGCAGGACGTCTCTGGCGACGATCAGGGCGGTCAGCCACCAGGGGATGACCTCCCGCAGGGTCAGGCCGATCAGCGTGGCCAGGATGTAGAGCCGGTCGGCCAGCGGGTCGAGCAGCCTGCCGAGCCTGCTCGTCTGGTTCCACGCCCGGGCGAGCTTCCCGTCGAGCCAGTCGGAGAAGCCGGCCGTCATGAGGAGGAGCAGGGCCCATCCGTCGGCCTTGGGCCCCAGCACCAGCCAGAGGAACACCGGGACGCCGAGCAGGCGCGCCATGCTCAGGGCGTTCGGAATCGTCCAGATCCGGTCCTCCGCGGACTTCACATGACCCCCCTCGTGAACTTGATGCCGACCCTACCCGTGTACGGCTCCGCGCGGCGGAGCGGTCCGCGCGGCGGGACGCGGGGCTCGTGGGACGGCGCGGCGAGGCCGGTCCGCGCCTTCCGCGCCGGGCCGCCCGGACGGAGGTGGCATCCTCCTGGGAGCCGGAGATCCGACCCAGGGTGGAAGCGAGTAGACCGTTTTGTCATTTAATGTCAGCGCCATGGCCAACGACACAGCACTCTTCTTCGGGCAGTTCGTGCGATCGCCCGGCACCACCGGAGCGGTCGCCCCGAGCTCGCTCCGCCTGGCCAGGGCGATCTGCGCCCCGGTGCCCGAGCGCGGCGACCCGGTCGTGGTGGAGCTGGGCCCGGGGACCGGGGTGTTCACCGGGGAGATCCAGCGCCGACTCGGCGGGCGCGGGCACCACCTGGCCGTCGAGATCAACCCCCGGCTGGCCACGCTGCTGTCGGACCGGCACCCGGGCGCCAAGGTGGTCGTGGACGACGCCGCCAAGCTGCCGCAGATCCTCGCCCGGCACGGCCTGGAGCGGGCCGACGTGGTGGTGAGCGGCCTGCCCTGGGCCGCCTTCCCCTCGGAGCTGCAGGAGCGGCTGCTGCGGGCGATCATCGGCGTCCTGGCGCCGCAGGGGGCCTTCACCACGTTCGCCTACGTCCACGCGCGCACCCTGCCCCCGGCCGTGCGCTTCCGGCGCCGCCTGTCGGACCTGTTCGAGGAGGTCGTCGCCGGCCGCACCGTGTGGGGCAACGTGCCCCCGGCCTTCGTCTACAACGCCCGCCGGCCGCGCCCCTGAGGCTGGGCGCGCCTCGCCCGCCGATCGGGCGCTGCCCTAGCATGGCGCGCGACGGAACGGAGTGATCACGGTGGACTTCACGCTCCCGGAGACGGCCCGCGAGGTCCAGCGCGGCGTCGGGGACATCTGCTCACGCTTCGACATGGACTACTGGCAGCGCTGCGAGACCGAGAAGCGCTGGCCGGAGGAGGTCTGGTCGGAGCTGGCCAAGGGCGGCTGGCTGGGCCTGGCGGTCCCCGAGGAGTACGGAGGGGGCGGCCAGGGCCTGCTGGAGCTGGCCGTGGCCACCGAGACGCTCGCGGCGTCCGGCGCGGCCGGAGGGTCGGCGTTCACCTACGTGCTGACGCCCGGCTTCGGCGCGATGACCGTCGCCCGGCACGGGTCGGCGGCGCAGCGGGCCGAACTGCTGCCGCGGCTGGCCGCGGGCGAGGTCGAGACCTGCTTCGCGCTGACCGAGCCCGACGCCGGGTCCAACTCCCTGGCCATCTCCACCTTCGCCCGCCGCGACGGCGACGAGTACGTGATCAACGGCCAGAAGGTGTGGATCACCGGCGTGCAGCGGGCCACCTGGATGCTGCTGGTGACGCGCACCATCCCGGCGGCCGAGGCCAGGCCGCGCACCAACGGGCTCACGGTGTTCCTGGTCGACGTGCCCGAGGCGGTCGCCGCCGGGCGGCTGTCCTACCGCCCCATCCCGAAGATGGGCGCCAACACCACCCCGTCGAACACCGTCTTCGTCGACGACCTGCGGGTGCCGGCCACGAGCGTGCTCGGCGAGGTCGACAAGGGCGCGGCCGTGCTGTGGGACGTGCTCAACCCCGAGCGCGTCCTGCTCGGCGCCTCCGCCCTGGGCGGCGCCGAGGTCGCGCTGCGGCTCGCGGTCGCCTACGCCAAGGAGCGCGAGGTCTTCGGCCGGCCGATCGGCGCCAACCAGGCCGTGGCCTTCCCGCTGGCGCGGGTCAAGGCGAAGATCGAGCTGGCGCGGCTCATGCTGTACAAGGCGGCCTGGCTGTTCGACCGCGGCCTGCCCTGCGGCACGGAGGCGAACATCGCCAAGCTGACCGCCTCGGAGGCGGCGTGGGAGGCGGCCGACCGCGCCTTCCAGACCTACGGCGGCATGGCCTACTCGCTGGAGTACCCGATCGCCCGGCTGCTCGCCGACGCGCGCATCGGCAGGGTGGCGCCGGTCACCGAGGAACTGCTGCTCAACCACCTCGCCACCCAGGTCCTCGGCCTGCCGCGCAGCTTCTGACCGCCCGGGGCCGGGCTCACGGGATGGCGGCCTCCACCAGGGCGTCCACGAGCCGGTTGTCGCCGCCGCGCTCCGGGTGCCACTGGACGCCCACGCAGAACGGGTGACCCTGGAGCTCCACGCCCTCGATGATCTGGTCGTCGGCCCAGGCGACCGCGATCAGGCCCTCGCCGAGGCGACGGGGGGCCTGGTGGTGCGGGGTGACGACCTCGATGCGGTCGCCCACCGCCTTGCCGACCTTGCTCGACACGCTGATCTGGATGACGTGCGCCTCCCCGGCGGCGTGCCGCTCGTGGTGCACCGCCTCGGGCAGCCACGGGATCAGCGTGCCGCCCTGGGCGACGTTGATCACGTGCATGCCGCGGGCCACGCCGAGCACCGGCACGCCCGCCTCGACGGCCGCCTTCACCAGGGCCAGCTCGAAGCGGTCACGCTGGGGCTGCGGCTCCTCGACCCTCTCGTGCCGCTCCTCGCCGTAGGCGGCGGGATCGACCTCCACACCCCCGGCCACGATCAACCCGGACAGTCCACGCACGTACCCGGCGACCGCTCCCAGGCTCAGCGGCGGCACCAGCACGGGGGCGCCTCCGGCCCTGTCCACCGCCTTCGCGTACGCGGGGGGCGAGATCAGCGCCTCACGGACCCAGGTGCCCCAGCGGGCCGCGTCGAAGTAGGTGGTGATACCGATCAACGGTCGGGACATGCGATCTCCAGGGGCTCGCGCGTGGTCGTACCGCCTTTGTCACGACGGCACCCAGCCCATTCAGTGGCAAGCCCATCATGGCGTACCTCCAAATCCGGCATGTCACGTATCCCGGTATCAGTCACGTCTCTTGCCCCACATCCACCCCATCCGTACCACCCCGCCCCCCCGCCCCCGGGCGGGCGTCCCGCGCCCGCGCCAGGCGGGGAGCCGGGCGGCCACGCTTCCGGGATTTGCCGCGCGGCGGCTATTACGGGGAGGTCACCACAGGTTTATGGCCACCAAGATGAACGAACGCGACTTTTATTCACTTAAGCCGTGGGCACCTTCCTGATCCCTATCACCGAAAATCACGGATCCACTACTAACAGTTCGCTTTCCCCGCACCTTGTGGTGAAACGGTTGTGAGGCTCAAGGGGGAATGGAAGACTCCATTTCGAGCGATCGGTCGCGCCGGGGCCGCCGGACGCTCTCAACCCGGACCGTCAGGGAGGTGCACAACGAGATCGGAAACCATTCCGATCGCTAAGGTGGCGTCGCCAAATGTCGTTGAATCCGCGTCTCATCAAGGAATCCTTCTCGTCGATCCAGCCCGTCATGGGCAAGGCGGCCGCCTACTTCTACGGGCGGCTGTTCGCCGAGAGCCCTCACCTTCGCGGCATGTTCCCGCCCGCCATGGACGTGCAGCGCGAGCGCCTGTTCCGGGCGCTGACCCGCATCGTCTGGAGCCTGGACAGCCCCGACGGCCTGGGCGCCTACCTGGGCCAGCTCGGCAGGGACCACCGCAAGTACGGGGTCGTCGCCGAGCACTACACCGCGGTGGGCAACGCGCTGCTGGCGACGGTCAGGCGCTTCAGCGCCGACACCTGGGACGCCGAGGTCGAGGCCGCCTGGGTCGCCGCCTACACGGCCGCGGCCAACCTGATGATCGACGCCGCCGAGGCCGACGCCGGGGTCTCGCCCGCCTGGTGGCCGGCCGAGGTCGTGGACCACGAGCTCCGCACGCCCGGCATCGCGGTGATCACGCTGCGCCCGGGCGCGCCCATGGAGTTCACCGCCGGCCAGTACGTCAGCGTGCAGAGCGCGCGCTGGCCGAGGGTCTGGCGCACCTACTCCATCGCCAACGCCCCGCGCCCGGACAACAGGGTCAGGCTGCACGTGCGGGCCGTCGGCGGCGGCTGGGTCAGCACGGCGCTGGTCTCGCACACCCGGATCGGCGACACCGTGCTCCTCGGCCCGCCGGTCGGCACCATGGTCCCTCCGGGGGAGGACAACCCGCGCGACATCCTCTGCGTCGCCGGCGGCACCGGCCTCGCCCCGATCAAGGCCGTCGTCGAGCACGTCATCGCCTCGGGCCGCCGCCCCAACATCCACCTGCTGTTCGGGGCCCGCACCGCGGCCGAGCTGTACGACCTGGCCGACCTCATCCGCATGGAGGCCGCCTTCCCCTGGCTCAGGGTGGTCCCGGTGGTGTCCGAGGAGCCCGCCTACGACGGCCTGCGCGGGACGCTGCCCGGCGTCGTCCAGCGCTTCCACTCCTGGACCGAGCACGAGGTCTACGTCTGCGGCCCGGACGCGATGGTCGACGAGACCGTGCGCCTCCTGCGTGGCGACGGGGTCCCGCCGGCACGGATCCACCGGGACGCGATCCGGGCCGAGGAGTAGGCCCGGGCTTCGGCCAACCAGATATCGCAGGACGATCCGGGCGAACTGATCACGCAAATCCTGTGGAGTCCGGCGGTCCCCCCGCCAACGTGACACGATGATGCCGTTCCGCGCACAGCGACCCAACATGTTGATCCGCAGCGACCACGCCGAGCCGGGGGGACGGGCGTGCCGGTCCGACACCGAAAGGAAGGGCGAACATGCGGGGCATCCTGCTCGCCTCCGGCACCAGGCCACCCAACTCCGAGGTCGCCCCGGCGCGGCCCTGCGCCGCGGGAGCGCGCTGACTCCCATGGCCAAACCGGTCACACTCGTGACGTTCGTGCTGCCCGTCATGCTCGGGCACTGGGGCAGCGGGGCGACCGAGGTCCGCGTCTTCGCCGTCGCGGACGACGCCGAGAGCCACCCCACCCTCGGCGCCGCCCTGCACACCCTGCGCCGCACCCACCCGAAGCTCGGACGACGCCTGTGCGACGAGCACGGCGGCATCCGCCGGCACATCAACATGTTCGTGTGCGGGGAGAACGCCCGGCGCCTGGGCGGCCTGGCCTGCGCGCTGCCCCCCGGAGCCGAGGTCTACGTCATGCCCGCGCTGTGACCCGGCCGCGCGTGACCGCCCACGGTGACCCGACCACGCCTGACCACCCGCTGTGACCCGGCCACGCGTGACCGCCCACGGTGACCCGGCCGGGCGTGGCCGCCCACAGTGGCACGGCTAGGCGTGGCCGCCCACGGTGACCTCGCCGATGACGGCCTCCGCGCGGCCCTCCATGATCTCCCCGACGCGGCCCGCCTGCCGGTCGATCTCCCTGCGCAGGGCGGCGGTGGCCCTGACCACCGGCTCCACCGTGATGGCGATCACGCGGCCGGAGCGGCGCTGGTGCCACAGCCCGGCGACGACGCCGTCGACCAGGAGCACCTGGAAGTTCCGCGGCAGCACCCGTTCGGCGGCACGGCCGGGGTAGAGCAGCTCGGGCGGCTGGTTGCCCACCCGGTAGGCGTAGCCGTCGAAGTAGGGCAGCAGCCGCACGCCCCGGGGCGGGGCGGGCGGGACGCCGGTGTCGCCGGCGCTCACCCACGCCCGTGTCCCCTCGACCTCCACCGGCTCCAGCTCGGCCTCCAGCGACGTGAACAGCTCCTCGGCCCAGCCGGGCGGGGCGTTCAGCCAGTGCGCGAACCGGCGGGGGGTGGCCGGGCCGTACGCGTGCAGGTAGCTCCTCAGCACGTGCGCCAGGCCGGCCCGCGTGCCGGCCGGCTCGAAGCCGGGCAGCAACCGGGCGGGGCCGGTGTAGGTGACCTTGCGTCCCCGGTTCGGGCCGAAGCACAGCGCCCCCCGCACGCCGGCCAGGTGGACGGCCTGGCGCCATCGGGGCCACTGCCCCTGGAACGCGGGCATGACCCGCTCGCCCGCCCACGGCCCCGTGCGCTCGACCACAGCCCGGTCGAGCTCCTCGTTGGTGAGCTCGGAGTCCTTCAGCGCGTCGGCGACGGCGGCGACGACCGCCTCGGTCTGCTCGGGGGTCATGCGCACGTCGTCGGGCATGCCGACGCGCGGCGGCGGGACGGCCGACAGCGCCGCCACCCACAGGGGCAGGTCGCGGGCGGGGAGCAGGTGGACGGTGCCGCGCGGGCCGAAGGTCTTGACCAGGCTGTGGTCGCTCCACAGCGCCCGGCGGACGTCCGCGCGGGTCGCCCCGGCCAGGCGGAGCCCGACCGACAGCTCCGCGGCCGGCATCACCTGCGCGTGCACGCCGGCCATCGCGGCGGCGATCTCGGCGGGCCCGGCGTCCCCGGCCGGGGCGTTCAGCGCGTGCCGTTCGAGGCGACGGGCGCACACCTCGGCGAACGTGAGGCGCGGCACCTTCGTGGAGCGGTCTGAGCGGGCTATCGCGGGTCCCCCGGATCGGCGTACGACTTCGGTGGCGCTCCGATCAGGAGCCGAAGATCAGGTACAGGTCCCAGCCGCCGCCGGCGGCCACGCATTCGTAGTCGTCGGCTCCGCCCGGGTGGCGCGGCCACAGGTACTCCTCGCCCACGGCGGCGCACCGGGCCCTGGTCGGATAGTGGCCGTGGTACTGCCGGTAGTCCATCGCGCGAACGCTCGTGGAGCCGGCCTCGCGCGCGGCCGGGGCGGCCGCCGCCGGGCCCGCGGCGAGCGCGACGCCGGCCGCCGCGACGGCCGCGGCCGCCAGCGCCCGCGTGCGCGCACCCATGGCGAGTCCTCTCCGAGGCGGAGTCACGCCCACCATTCAAAGGGAGATCACGGAGCCCCGCAAGGGTCGCGTGGGCCTAGCGGGACGCCGCGCCCGGGGCGATGCGGTAGTGGTAGGCGCAGATCTCGCGGAAGCCCATGCGCTCGTACAGCCGGAGCGCCGCGATGTTGCCCCGCTCGACCTGCAGGTACACGCGCCCGGCCCCGTGCGCGCCGGCCCAGGCGGCCAGGGCGGCGAGCACCTGGCGGGCCGCGCCCGCGCCGCGCGCCTCGGGGAGCGTGGCCATGCCGAACACCCCGGCCCAGCCGGTGTCGGCGACCGCGCGGCCCACCGCGAGCACCTCGGCCCCGGCCACCACTCGGGCGTAGGCGCACGGCCGCTCCACCCGGGCGAGCATGTCCCACTCGAGACGGGGGTCGCCGCCGTGGCCGTGCACGGCGTGCCAGACGTCGAACCACGGAGGCGTCGGGCGCTCGTCCACCAGGACCCGGGGCGCGCCCGCAGGTGCCCGTGCCACGACCCGCTCGACCGGCGCCGTCCGCAACGACATCGGGCTGCGCCGGAGGTAGCCGCGCTCGGCCAGGAGCGGGTCGAGCCCCGGCGGGCACGCGCCCGGGCTGATCTGGAACCGCGCGGCGGCGCCGCGGCACGCGTAGAACCGCTCGGCCCCGGCGACCCTGCCGGGCAGCTCGGCCGGCCCGGCCTCACCGTGCGGCAGGACGGTCGCGGCCCACCACGCGGCGCCGGAGGCATGCCGCAGCCACCACCCCCGGGCGTCCTCGACGTGCTCGGCCGGCAGAGCCCGGGCCGCCCTCTCCTGCAGGCCTCGCACCAGCCGCGGGCCGCTCACGGCCGTCGGCGCGGACACGTGTGCTCCTCTCCCCGGCCCGGCGCGCGTCGAGCGCCCGCCGGCCGGGCGGGCGCTAGGGGGCGACGCGGCCCGCGGCGTTGAAGGCGGCGTGGGTGAGCGGCATGAGCCCGGCCCAGATCGCCTCCATGCGCTCGGCGACCATCTCGATCTCGCGCTGGGGGAACGACGGCACGGTGGCGCGCTCGTCCTTGGTGCGCAGGGACAGGAAGTGCATGAGCGAGCGGGCGTTGCAGGTGGCGTACATGGAGGAGAACAGCCCGACGGGCAGCACCGCCCTGGCGACCTCGCGCGCCACCCCCGCCTCCAGCATCTTCTGGTAGGCCTCGTAGGAGCGCCGGTAGGACTGCTCCATCGCCTCGGCCACCAGCCGGTGCTGGTCGTCGTCGCCCTCGACGAACTCGTACCGGCCCGGCTTGCCCTGCTGGACGAGCTTGCGCTCGCGCCCGGGCACGTAGAACACGGGCTGGAGCTCGCGGTACCTGCCGCTCTCCTCGTTGTAGGACCAGCCCACACGGTGACGGTGGAACTCGCGGAAGACCATGATCGGGGCGCTGACGAAGAAGGTCATGCTGTTGTGCTCGAACGGGCTGCCGTGGCGGTCGCGCATGAGGTAGTTGATCAGGCCGCGGGCCCGCTGCGGATCCTGGCTCACCGCCTCCAGCGACTGCTCGCCTGCGGTGGAGACGCGCGCCGCCCACACCACGTCGGAGTCGTCCGCGCTGTGCCTGACCAGCTCGACGCTCACGTCACTCTGGAATTTCAACGCCCTGCTCCCCCTCGTCTGAGACCGCGCCCATCGTAGTGGGGGTGCGTCGGCGGCTCCAGGGAAGGCCCCCGCCGGGCCCTCAGAGGCGGTAGACCCGGCGGGCGTTGTCCGAACCGATCATGTGGGCCACCCGCGCCGCGTCGGCGGGGCTCCACTCCCCCTGGCCGAGCCGGGCGGCGATCGTGCGGGCCAGGCCGCGCCGGAAGCACAGGGCGCCCAGGTGGCACGTCTCGGCCACGCCGCGGCAGCCGGAGCTGAACATCAGCTTGTGGTACGGCACCCGCTCCAGCAGCTCGCCGAGCACCGCCGCCGACCCCGCGGCGGTGGAGGCGAGCCCCAGGCCGATGTCCAGGTAGACGTGCGGGAACACGCCGGCGAGGTAGGCGGCCTGGCGGTGGAAGGGGTGACAGTGCAGCAGCACGACCGGGACGCCCCCGGGGGGCAGGGCCCGCAGGAACCCGGACATCAGCGCGGGGTCCGATCGCTGCGGCCCCGCCTCGCCGTACCCGGTGGCGATCTGCAGCGGCAGGCCGCGCTCGCGGGCGACGTCGACCGCCGTCCAGAGCAGGTGGCGCAGCAGCACCGGGTCGCGCAGCGGCTCGCCCGGCGCCGCGAGCCGGCGGCCGGCCGCGGCGATCACCGTGCCGCGGCCCGGCCGGGCCGGGTCGAAGTCGAGGCCGCACCCGCGGGCGATGGCCGACTTGAACGCGACCGCCCGCGCCGCCGCGCGGGCGAGGCCGCCGGCGAGGGCGTCGGCGTACCCGACGGCCGCCGGGCCCGCCTTGGCCACCTCCTCCTCCACCCGTTCGAGCACCACGATGTCGTCGGCCGCGGCGCCGCCGAGCCGTCCCATCTCGGCGGCCGGCAGCAGCTCGTGCCCGCCGTCGCCGGCGTCCACCAGGAACGCCACGACTCCGGCCTCGCGCAGCAGCCGCCGGTTGGCCTCCTCGGCGCCGAGCTCGGCGCGGCGAGCCAGGTAGACGGTGGGCGGGGCGTGCGGGTCGAGGCCGAGGACGGGGCCGCACCAGCGTCTGATGGCCGTGCCCACCGGGGTGTCGAAGTGGGTGGCGCCGGGCGGAGCGGGCGTGCGCGCCTCGGTGATGAGCGTCTCGAACAGGGAGCGGGTGAGGTGGTCGCGGCGCACGCCGCGGCAGTGGTGGTCGACGAGCGGCGCCCGCAGCGCCGCGCGCACCGCGGCGGGCAACGCGCCGTACGGATCCATCGCGCCGCCTCACCGCCTCGCCGGTCGACCTGGCCGGCCGCGCCGGCCGCGTCCGGGCGCGCGGAAGACCGCCGGGCGGGCCGCGCCGGTCTTCCCGGCGGCCCGCCCGGCGCGCGCTGCGGTGAGGACTCTACGGCCGGGCTCCCGCGACGTCCCGGCCTTTACTCAACCCCGGCACAGCCTCAAGACGTTGGCGATGATCCGGGCTCCGGCGCCGCCCTCGGTGGTGAGGATGGACTCGGGGTGGAACTGGACGGCGAAGCGCCGGTTGGCGGTGTCCTCGATCGCCATGACGGCGCCGTCGGGGGTCAGCGCGGTGACGGTGTAGCCGCTCACCCCCGGCCGCTTGGCGTGCACGGAGTGGTAGCGGGCGGCGGTGAAGCTCTCGGGCAGCCCGTCGAGCAGGGCGCTGTCGCCGAGACGCCCGACGGTGCCGCGCTTGCCGTGCTGGGGGTACGACAGCAGGTCGAGGGCGCCGCCGGCGTGCTCCACCATCGCCTGCAGACCCAGGCAGACCCCGAAGGTGGGCAGGGAGCGCTCGTACACGGCGTCCAGCAGGGCCGAGCAGCCGAAGTCGGACGGCCAGCCGGGGCCGGGCGAGAGCACGACCATGCCGGGCGCGATCTCGTCGAGCATGGCGAGCGGGAACCCGTGGCGCAGGGTGACGACGTCGGCGCCCTGCTGGCGGAAGTAGTCGGCGAGGGTGTTGACGAAGGAGTCCTCGTGGTCGACCAGCAGGACCTTCACCCCCTCCCCCGGCCGGGCGGCCTCGGGCTCGCGCACGACCTGGTCGTCCTGGACGGCCGGGGCGGCCACGGCGGCGAGCGCGCCGAGCAGGGCGCTGGCCTTCAGCTCGGTCTCGCGCTCCTCGGCGGCGGGGTCGGAGTCGTACAGCAGCGTCGCGCCCGCGCGCACGGTGGCCACGCCGTCGCGGATCTGGGCCGTGCGCAGGGTCAGGCCGGTGTTCATGGACCCGTCGAACCCCAGGTAGCCGACGGCGCCGCCGTACCAGCGCCGGGCGGTGGCCTCGTGGTCCTCGATGAACTGCATCGCCCAGCTCTTGGGCGCGCCGGTGACGGTGACGGCCCACATGTGGGTGAGGAAGGCGTCCAGGGCGTCGAACCCGGGGCGCAGGCGGCCCTCGATGTGGTCGACGGTGTGGATGAGACGGGAGTACATCTCGATCTGGCGGCGGCCGATGACCTGCACCGAGCCCGGGACGCAGATGCGTGACTTGTCGTTGCGGTCGACGTCGGTGCACATGGTCAGCTCGGACTCCTCCTTCACCGAGCTGAGCAGGGTGCGGATGGCCTCGGCGTCCTCCACGGGGTTGGCGCCCCGCGCGATGGTGCCGGAGATCGGGCAGGTCTCCACGCGGTCGCCTTGCACCCGGACGTACATCTCGGGGGAGGCGCCGACCAGGTGCTCGCCGTCGCCGAGGTTGAACAGGAACTCGTACGGGGCGGGATTGGCCTGGCGCAGGCTGCGGTAGAAGCCGGCGGGGTCGGCGCAGGCGGCGTGGAAGACCTGGCCGGGGACGACCTCGAACAGGTCGCCGCGCCGGAACCTCTGCTTGGCGGCCTCCACGACGGCGGCGTAGCCACCGGGCTCGGGGTTGGTCGGGATCTCGGCGGGGGCCGGCAGCGGCAGGGACTCCCCGGTGCGCTCGACGCCGCGGGTGCAGACCCCGTCGACGGTGAACTCGTACAGGAACTCCTTGCTGGTCTCGCGCTTGCGGTCGATGACCATGACGCGGTCGGGCAGGTGCAGCACCAGGTCGCGCTGGTCGGCGGCGCGGTCGAGCACCAGGCGCAGCGGCTCGAACTGGAAGGCGAGGTCGTAGCCGAACGTCCCGTACAGGCCGAGGTGGGCGTCCGCGCCGGAGAAGGCGGCGATCACCTCGCGGATGGCGGTGAAGACGGTGGGGCGGCGGCTGCGCATCTCCTCGGGGAGGATCTCCTCCGACTCCGGCACGTGGACCTCGACGCGGTCGGCGGTCGGCTCGGAGGTGGGCTTGCCCGCGGCCAGCAGGCAGGAGGCGACGGCGGGCAGCACGACGCGGCCGCGCTCGTTCAGGGCCCGGGCGGCGATCCTGCGGCCCCTGGCGACGATCTCCAGCACGGGGTCGACATAGGCGAGGTTCCATCGGCTGTACCGGCCGGGGTACTCCATGCCCGAGGACAGCACGCCGCCGCGCCGTTCGCCGAGCGTGGAGACGACCTCCTCCAGCACCGACTCCGGGACATCCCTGGTGGTGACCTCCACCCCGATGCCGCCTGCAGTGGTATACGCGTTGACGTCCACCTTCGCCCCGCCCTTCTCGCTGATCGATAGACCCCGGACGGGCACGAAAAAGGCCGCCTTCCGGGGCGGCCGTCCGTAAACATGCGAAACGCGCGCCGCCTAGAAGCGGCGCCACCACTGCACGGGTGAACTGGTTCGCATGCGCAGATCATAGCCGCAGGGCCCGCCGGTCCGCCACCTCTTCGGAAGGCCGTCGTGGACGGGCCGCGGGGACTTGGTGACGCCCCGTCACCGAGCGTCCGGAAGGGTAGCACTACCATGTTACTAGGGGGTAAAGCACCGCTTACATCCACCCGGAGCGACCCTCCGCTTACAAAGGGGAGCGCGCATGGCACGGATTCCGTACAGGGTGGTCGTTCACAAGGACATGCCGATCCCCATGCAGGACGGCGTGGTGCTGCTCGCCGACCGGCACATCCCCGTCGGGGTGGCGCGCCCGCCGACGATCCTGATCCGGTCTCCGTACGGCAGGCGCGGCGTCTTCGGGCTGGCCTACGGGCGCGCCTTCGCGCGCCAGGGGTTCCAGGTGATCCTGCAGAGCTGCCGGGGCGGCTTCGGCTCCGGGGGCGAGCTGGCCCCGCTGGACGAGCAGGACGACGGGGTGGCGACGGTCGAGTGGATGCGCGCCCAGCCCTGGTACGGCGGGAGCTTCGCCATGCACGGCCCCAGCTACCTCGGATACGCGCAGTGGGCGATCGCCCCGCACGCCGGCTCCGACCTCAAGGCCATGGCCACCCAGGTCACCGCCTCGCAGTTCCGCGACGCCGCCTACGTGGGCGGCTCGTTCGCGCTTGAGGCCACCCTGAGCTGGAGCACGCTCACCGCCATGATGTCGGGGCCGCTGAGCGGGGCCGCGGTGCTGCTGGCCCCCCGCCGCACCCAGCGCGCGGTGCTGTCCGAGCGCCCCGTCGGGGAGTTCGACGTGCTGGCCGCGGGCCGGCCGCTGCCGTTCTTCCAGGAGCTGCTGAACCACCACGCCGACCCGGCCGTCCCGTTCTGGAAGAAGAGGGACTACTCGGCGACCGTGGGGGAGGTGGACGCGGCCGTCACCATGACCGGCGGCTGGCAGGACGTCTTCCTGCCCTGGCAGCTCAAGGACTACGCGGCCATGCGGGCCGCCGGGAGGCGGCCGCACCTGACGATCGGGCCCTGGCACCACGCCGACATGCGGCACGGCCGGCTGGCCAACCTGGACGCGCTGGCGTGGTTCCGCGCCCACCTGCTCGGCGACGCCTCGGGCCTGCGCTCCAGCCCCGTGCGGCTGTACGTCACCGGCGCCGGCGAGTGGCGCGACTTCGACGACTGGCCCGTGCCCGGCATGACGGCGCGCCGCTGGCACCTGCAGCCGGGGCACGGGCTGGGGCAGGCCAACCCCGCCGGCTCCACGCCCGACCGGTTCCGGTACGACCCCACCCGCCCGACCCCGGTGATCGGCGGCCCGACGCTGCTGGGCGACTCGGCCTCCCGGGACAACCGGCGCCTGGAGGCGCGGCGCGACGTGCTCGTCTACACCGGCGACCCGTTGCGGGAGGACCTGGAGGCGATCGGGCCGGTCGTCGCCGAGGTGTTCCTGCGCTCCAGCACCCCGTTCAGCGACCTGGTGGTGCGGGTGTGCGACGTCCATCCCGACGGCGCCTCGCTCAACGTGTGCGAGGGCGTCCGGCGGCTGCACCCGGGCGCGCCGCCGGAGGACCGGGACGGGGTGCGCCGCGTCGAGGTGGAGCTGTGGCCGATCGCGCACCGTTTCCGCAGGGGCCACCGGATCCGGGTGCACGTGGCGGGCGGGGCCTATCCCCGCCTGGCCCGCAACCTGGGCGCGGGCGAACCGCTGGGCACCGGCCGCGCGACGGTCGTGGCCGACCACGAGGTCTTCCACGACCCCTCACACCCGTCGGCGGTCATCCTGCCCCACGCGACCGGCTGACCCGCCGCCCGGCCCGGCGGTCGCACGTGTCGCCGCCCCCCGTCACGCACCGTGTGCGACGATGTCAAGGCGTGACCGGGCGGTGATCGCCGGACGGCGACGCCGGGCGTCCGGCCGCCCCCGCGGGCGGGGCCCGTCAGAACGTCGGCGCGTCCGGCTCGGCCGGCGCGGCGGGGCGCGACGCCTGCCGTTCAGCGCTCCAACCGGCCCGTTCGGCGATTGGTGAGAGCTTGGCCATCGCGGCGAAATTACGCTTCCGCCCAACCGGATGACCTTCACCAGGCTCGTTCCGCCTCCCTTCTCCTAGGAGAATGTGTTGACCACCCCGCCCAGCGACCAGCGCCCGGCACGCAGCGACCGCAGCCCATGGAACTGGCTGCTGCTCGTACCGATCGTGATCCCGTTGACAACGGTCCTGTACAACGCGCAAGAGCCCCGCCTCTTCGGCTTCCCGTTGTTCTACTGGCTGCAGCTCGCGTTCATCGTCCTCGGCGTCACCGCCACGACCGTGGTGTACCAGGTGGGCAGGAAGAGGAGCGGGCGATGAGCGACCACATCACCGAGATCGTCGTCTTCACCTTCCTGTTCGTGCTCGTCAGCGGCATGGGGTTCGTCGCGTCCCGATGGCGGCGCGCCGACCTCGCCAGCCTGGACGAGTGGGGCCTGGGCGGCCGGAAGTTCGGCTCGTGGATCACCTGGTTCCTGATCGGCGGCGACCTGTACACCGCCTACACCTTCGTGGCCGTGCCCGCGCTGCTCTTCGGCGCCGGCGCGATGGGGTTCTTCGCGCTGCCGTACACGATCGTGGTCTACCCGCTGGTGTTCCTGGTGCTGATCAGGCTCTGGTCGGTGGCGCACGTGCACGGCATGGTCACCCCGGCCGACTTCGTGCGCGCCCGGTTCGGCTCCCCCACGCTGGCGCTGCTGATCGCGATCACCGGCCTGGTCGCCACCATGCCCTACATCGCCCTGCAGCTCATCGGCATCGAGGCCGTGCTGAAGACGATGGGCGTCACCGGCGACCTGCCGCTGATCATCGCGTTCGCCATCCTGGCCGCCTACACCTACCAGTCGGGCCTGCGCGCGCCGGCGCTGATCGCGTTCGTCAAGGACTCGCTGATCTACGTGGTGATCCTGGTCGCGATCATCTACATCCCGGCCCGGCTGGGCGGCTGGGAGGCCATCTTCGGCGCGGCCGAGAAGAAGTTCGCCGAGACGCCGGCGCCCGGCGACGGAATCCTGCTGAACGCCAACAACCAGCTGCAGTACATCACGCTGGCGCTCGGCTCGGCCCTGGCCCTGTTCCTGTACCCGCACAGCGTCACCGGCGTCCTGGCCGCGCGCGACCGCGACGTGGTCAAGCGGAACATGTCCGCGCTGCCCGCCTACAGCCTGCTGCTCGGGCTGATCGCGCTGCTCGGCTACATGGCGATCGCCGCCGGGATCAAGCCGATCACCACCGACGGCAAGGCCGACGCCAACACGGTGGTCCCCCTGCTGTTCGACCAGATGTTCCCCGACTGGTTCGCGGGCGTGACCTACGCCGCGATCGGCATCGGCGCGCTCGTGCCCGCCGCGATCATGTCGATCGCCGCCGCCAACCTGTTCACCCGCAACATCTACCGCGAGTACCTGAAGCGGGACGCCACGCCCGCCCAGGAGGCCAGGGTCAGCAAGATCACCTCGCTGGTCGTGAAGGTCGGCGCGGTGCTGGTCATCCTGCTCATCGACCCGCAGTTCTCCATCGACCTGCAGCTCATCGGCGGCGTCGTCATCCTGCAGACCCTGCCGGCGGTGGCCCTCGGCCTGTACACCCGCTGGTTCCACCGGTACGGCCTGATCGCCGGATGGGCCGCGGGCATGACCGCCGGGATGGTGATGCTGTACAACATCTCCAACCCGGCGATCAACCACGCCCACTTCGGCGGCTCGGCGTTCCCGCTGGCGAAGCTGGGCCTGGACACCGGTATGACGATCTACGCGGGGTTCCTCGCCCTGCTGGTCAACCTCGTCGTCGCGGCGCTCGTCACGCTCGCGGCCCGGGCCGCCAAGGCCGCGGACGGCGTGGACGGCACCCGTCCCGCCGACTACTTCGCCGACGAGAACGACCCCCGCACCAAGCCGGTGGAGCTGTCGGGCACCCACTGAGCCCGCCCCGCGGCCGCGCCCGGCGCGGCCGCGGGGTTCGGCCCCGGTCCTGCCACGGGCCTCAGCCCGGGCGCGGAGTGGTCAGCGCCGCGACGACGGCGCAGGCGAGGTCGTCCACCACCCGGCGGCGGTCGACCTCGGGGTGGTCGAGCCACCAGTCGCCCGTGGTGTGCACCATGCCGACGAAGGCGTGGCCGAGCACCTGCGCCCGCACGGGGTCGGCCACCGTGCCGTCGGCGGCGATCACCTGGCCCAGCTCCTCCCCCAGGCCGCGCACGATCGCGGCGAGCTGGGAGCGGGTGCGCCCGTCCTCGGCCGCGCGGTGGAACAGGAAGCGGTACAGGTTGTGGTTGGCCGAGATCATGTCGAGGTAGGTCTCGATGGTCGTCTCGGTGCGGGTGCGCAGGCCGGCGCCGGTGCCGGCGAACGCCGAGCGGAGCTGCCGGATCACGGTGCGCAGGTGCCGGTCGGCCAGCGCCTGGTACAGGCCGCTCTTGTCGCCGAAGTGGCGGTACAGGATCGGCTTGGTGACGCCGGCCTCGGCGGCGATGGCCGCCATGGACGCCTGGGGGCCCTCCCGGCGGATCACGCGGTCGGCGGCGTCCAGGAGCGCCCGCCGCCGCCGCGGGTCCCTCCCCCCGCTCGCGGCGGTGACCATGCCCACAGCTTAGGCGCACGCACGATCACGCACCGCCGCGGTGCGGCCGGCCGACACGCCGGGTAGCCGGGAGAACTCTGGAACTCGGGGGAACTCCTGGTACGGTCCGGGCGTGAGTGAGAGGCTGGACGAGCTGGAGGAGCGCATCAGCGCGCTGCGCGGGGAGATCCGGCGAGCCGTGCGCGCGCGAGAGAGCGCCCTCACCCGCTCGCTGCGCGCCGACCTCAGGACGGCCGAACGCGCCTGGGACCTCGCCCTGGCGGCCCACGAGCCGCCCTCCCCCGGCGAGCCGCACGACTCCCGGGCCGGCGGCGGCGCGTCCGCACGCGGCCGGGGCGCCGGCCCGCCACCGGGGCGGGAGCCGGAGGCCGGCGGCGGCGCGGGGCCGATGCTGCCGGTGCGCGAGCGGGTGCACCAGGCGCTCACCCTGCTGGGCGTGCCGTCGGCGGCCCGCATGCTCGTGGCGGTGCACGGGGCGCTGCGCGCCGGCCCGCTCAAGGGCACGCAGCTCGCCAGCCTGCGCAGGGACGAGGAGCGCTCCTTCAGGTCCTCGCCGTTCGCCCGGCCGTACTACCTGTGCGCCGCGCTCACCGACCGGTTGTCCGCCTCCCGGGGGCTGTTCGCCGTCAGCACCTGGCCGCTGGAGCGGCGGGTGGTCGGCCCGCTCAGCGCCCGCGTCGACTTCCTCACCTCGGCCGTGCGCGTCGCCGAGCACGTCCAGCGGATCTCCGGCCCCGGGGGCGAGGCTCCCCCGGCGGCCCGGCGGCTGCTGGCGCGCATGGCCCAGAGCATCCCCGGCGCGGTCCCGGCCGGTTCCGGCTTCCCGGGCGCGGAGGCGGTGGCGAGGGCGGCCAGAGCGGAGCTCGACGTGCACGCCGCCGACGACGCCGCGGCCCGCGCCGAGATCGCCCGCGCGTGCGAGCGGCTGACCGACGCCGAGCGGCTGTTCGGCGGCACGATCCTGAGCCTGGCCGCCGCGGGGCGGCCGGGCGCCGAGAGGGAGACCTGAGATGGACCGGCTCGACACGCTGCGCGGCCCGGTGCCGCCGCGCCCGCACGACGCGCGGGCCATCGCCGCGCTGGCCGCCAACCCCGGGTGCGAGCGCCGCGCGGTGCTGGACGCCGCCGGCGTCGACAAGGACGCGACCGCGGCGCACCTGGGCTTCCCCGCGCCCTTCGGCCAGTCGGCCTTCGCCATCACGCGGGGCAACGCCTTCGAGGCGCTGGTGAAGGAGAACGGCTGCGCCGAGCTGCTGCGGCTGCTGCGCGACCTGCTCGGCCTGCCGGTCGAGAGCGCCGGGTACACCGACCTCGGCGACATGGCCGGCGACCCGCCGGCCCACCGGCGGCACGAGCACACCCGGCGGCTCATCGACCGCTCCGCCGCCGAGGCCGACGACGACGGGACGCTGTACGACCACCCGCTGCTGCGGCTGGAGATCGCCGGCCACACCGCCTACCTCGAACCCGACGTGGTCGCCTTCCGCCTGGGCGGCGCCTTCCACGTCGTGGAGGTCAAGTCCTTCGCCGTCGTCGACGGGCAGGCCGAGCCCGAGAAGGTCGCGGCGGCGGCCCGCCAGGCCGCCGTCTACGTGCTGGCGCTGCGCACCATGCTGGAGGAGCTCGGCCACGACCCGCTGCGGGTCTCGCACGAGATCGTGCTGGTGTGCCCGGAGAACTTCGCCAACCGGCCCGTCGCGACGCTGGTCGACGTGCGCAGGGAGCTGGCCGTCCTGCGGCGGCAGCTCGCCCGCATGACCCGCGTTGGCCGCATCGTCGACGCCCTGCCGCCCGGGCTCACGTTCGACCTCGCGCCCGGCCCCGACGGCGCGCCCGCCCGGCCGGTGGCCGAGCTGCGCGACGCCGTTCGCCGGGTGGACGCCCGGTACGCGCCCGAGTGCCTGTCGACCTGCGACCTGTGCTTCTTCTGCCGCGACGAGGCCGCGGGCCGCGGCTCCACCGAGCTGCTCGGCCGGCAGGTCCGCGACGCGCTCGGCGGGGTGGCGACCGTGGACGAGGCGCTCGGACTGGCCGACGGCTCCATCGCCCCGGGCGAGGGCCAGGAAGAGATCGCCCGACTCCTGCGGCTGGCCGGCCGCGTCTACGCGGAGGCCGGATGAGCACCCGCCCGGCCGGCCCGCGGGCGCGCCGCGCGGTGAGCGCGAAGCGCTCCGGACGGCTGCGCGCGGACGCCGCGTGAGCACGCTCGCGGCCCTGGCACGCCTGCGGGCGGTGCGCACGGGGACGGCGCAGCGGCTGGCCACCGTGCGCCACTGCCACCTGTCCGACCGGCCCATGGTGCTGATCCCGCTGCGAATGGCCGGCGAGGCGGCGGCGCCGCTGGCGGTGATGGCCGGCACCGACCCGGCGCGTCCCCGGCTGCTGGTCGTCCCCCAGCCGCGCGACCGCGACCTGCGGTTCGGCTTCGCCGCCGAGCTCGCCGGCGTCCTGCTGCCCTACATCGAGGGCATGCAGAAGGCGACCGAGACGGTCGAGCGGCGCGGCGCGGAGCCGTACGAGCGGTCGGTCGACGCCCCGCAGATCATCGTGCCGAACGCCGGCTCGGCCGCGTTCGTCCGCATGCTGGGGCGCTCCACCCGGTTCCGGCGCGCCGAGGGGCCCTACGCGGTGCACCCGTCGGTGCCGACCCTGGGCCGGTGGCTCACCTACCTCGGGCAGCGGGCGCAGCATCCCGGGTCGTCGCTGCTGCTGGCGGCCACCGAGGCGCTGTCCCTGCACTGGGCGACCGGGCAGAGCAGGCTGGAGGACGCCAACCTGGCGTCCCTGGTGGGCTGGATCGACCCGCCCGCGGGGATGAGCGGGGCGCAGGCGGCGCGGGAGGCGGAGGACCCGCTCGTCTGGCCGCCCGCCGGCCCGGCCACCGACCCCGGCTTCGACAACGAGGTGCTGGCGCCCGCGATCCGCGCCTACGAGGAGACGCGGAGCGAGCGTGCGGCCGCCCGGGTGCGCGAGGCGGTGCGCTCGCAGCTCGATCCGGTGTGGCGGCTGGTGTGGCGGGCCGTCGGCCTGCTGGAGGCCCTGCCCGCCGCGCCGGGCGTCGCGTCGCGGTGGGAGGCCGACCGCGGGTCGTTCTCCGCCTTCGCCGCCCAGCTCGCCGAGGGCGCGCCGCCGCAGCCCAAGCGGGACGGCGCGGTGGGCGCCGCCTCCCGCCTCGCCCGGATGGAGCGCGCGCGGTCCTCCTACGACGCCCAGCGCGCCTACGACGACGCCCTGGTCATGGCCGAGTACCGCCTCACCGGCGAGGCCTTCGCCGGCACGGTCGTGGCCGCCGAGCCCGACCGCGCCGAGGGCGAGGGCCGGGGACGCAAGCTGCGTCCCCTGGTCACCGTGCGCACCGGCGACCCGGTGCGGGTGGCCCCCGGAACCAGGCTCGGCACGCCGCAGCGGCGCGGGCAGCAGGCGGAGGTGGTCTCCGTCGCCGGCGGCGAGGTCACGCTGAAGATCGTCAAGGGGATGGGCCGCGGCGCCTCGGCCACGCCCGGCGCCGTCCCGGAGGTCGGCGAGCCGGTCTGCTATGCGGCCCTGCTGGAGGAGTTCCAGCCCCCGCCCGCCCTGCCCGCCCCCGAGGACACCCCCTGGACCCACGGCGGCCCCCCGCCGGAGAACCCGCCCGAGGCCGAGTCCTCCGAGGAGGAGTGGTCGTGAGCCCGACCATCCCCCGAGGCGTCGTCCACCGCGTCAACGGCGGGACGCGCCGCCCGGGTGGCGGCGGACGGGTGGGACGGCCGTGAGCGCGCCCGGCGTGCCGGCGGCCGAGGAGGCGGGGGCGGTGGTGCGGGCGGTGCTGGACGATCTTCCGCGGCACCGCGGCGTCGTCGTGGACTCTCCTCCCGGCGCGGGGAAGTCGACCCTGGTGGTGCGCGCGGCGGGGCACCTGGCCGCGACCGGCGAGCCACTGATGATCATCGCGCAGACCAACGAGCAGGTGGACGACCTGATCGTCCGGCTCGCGGCCGAGCAGCCCGGCCTGGCGATCGGCCGCCTGTCGGCGGGCGACTACTCCGCGCCGCCCCGGGTGGCGGGCAAGGCGGCCATCGCCTCCAAGCTGCCCGATCTGGGGGAACCGGCCGTGGTGCTGGCCACGGCCGACAAGTGGGCGTGGGCGGCGGGCGGCCGCACGTGGCCGTGGGCGATCGTCGACGAGGCCTACCAGATGCGCTCCGACAAGCTGCTGCGCATCGCGGGCATGTTCGAGCGGGCGCTGTTCGTGGGCGACCCGGGCCAGCTCGACCCGTTCTCCGTCGTGGACGGCGAGCGGTGGGCGGGCCTGTCGTGGGATCCGCTGCAGAGCGCCGTGGCGGTGCTGCTGCGCCACAACCCGGGGCTGCCGGTGCACCGGCTCCCGGTGTCGTGGCGGCTGCCGGCCTCGGCCGCGCCCGTGGTGTCGGCGGCCTTCTACCCGTTCACCGGCTTCCGGGCCGGAACCGGCCCCGGGGAGCGCCGCCTGCGGTTCACGGCCGGCGGGATGCGGACTGCCTACGACCGCGCGCTGGAGGAGGCGGCCGCGTCCGGCTGGGCGCTGTACGAGCTGCCCGAGCGGCACACGGTGCGCACCGACGCCGACGCGGTGCGCGCGGTGGCCGTGCTGGCGACGCGGCTGCTGCAGCTCGCGCCCGTCGCGCTGTCGGAGCGGGGCGAGCACGCGGTCGGCCCGGAGCGGGTGGCGATCGGCGCCGCCCACCGCGACCAGGTGGCGGCCATCCTGGCCGCCGGCGTCCCCCCGGGGGTGACGGTGGACACCGCGAACCGGCTCCAGGGGCGCGAGTACGACGTCACGATCGTTCTGCACCCGCTGTCGGGGCGGCGGGACGCCACCGCCTTCCACCTGGAGTCCGGGCGGTTGTGCGTGCTGACGTCCCGGCACCGGCACGCCTGCGTCGTCGTGGCCCGCGCCGGCATCCCCGAGCTGCTCGACGCCCACCCGACGGCCGGAGGGGTCCAGCTCAACGTCCCGGTCAGGTTCCCCGACGGCTGGGAGGCCAACCAGGCCGTCCTGGCCCACCTCGCCGAGCACCGCGTCGCAGCCGCCCCCCTGAGCTGACCCGCGGCCCCGGGCCGCCCCGCCGGGCCGGCCCGCGGCCCGGCGGGGAGCCGGGTCAGCCCCAGATCTCCTCGGCGGTCTCCACGATCAGGCGGAGCTTGGCGAACTGCTGCTCGCGGGTGAGGGAGTTGCCCTCCACCGTGGAGGAGAAGCCGCACTGCGGCGACAGGCAGAGCTGGTCGGCGTCGACGTACTTGGCCGCCTCCTCGACCCGGCGCTTGAGGTCGTCCTTGGACTCCAGCTCGCCGCGCTTGGTGGTGACCAGGCCGAGCACGACGGCCTTGCCCTTGGGGACGAAGCGCAGCGGCTCGAAGCCACCCGAGCGCTCGTCGTCGAACTCCAGGAAGAAGCCGTCCACCGCCAACTCGGAGAACAGGGCCTCGGCCACGAAGTCGTACCCGCCCGAGGCCGCCCACGAGGAGCGGAAGTTGCCCCGGCACATGTGGGTGGTGACCGCCAGCCCCTCGGGACGGCCGGCGAGGGCGTCGTTGATCTGCCGGACGTACCGCAGGTGCAGGTTCTCGGCGTCGTCGCCGCGCCCGGCGATCTCGGCGCGCTGCTCGGGGTCGTTGAGGTAGGCCAGGCTGGTGTCGTCGAGCTGCAGGTAGGTGCAGCCAAGCGCGGCCAGGCGGCGCACCTGCTCGGCGTACGCGCTGCTGAGGTCGCTCCAGAACTCCTCCATGTCGGGGTAGACGCCCGGGTCGATGGAGGCCCGCCCGCCCCGGTAGTGGACCATGTTCGGCGAGGGGATCGTGAGCTTGGGGACCGCGGTGGTCACCTGGTCACGCAGGAACGTGAAGTCGTCGGCGAAGATCGTCTCGTCCAGGCGCACCCGGTCGTGCACGCGCATGGCGGCGGGGGCGAACTCGATGTCCCCCTCCTCGTTGTGGAACTTGACCTTGATGCGCTCGTCGGCCTGGCCGATACCGCCGAGCCGGTAGATGAAGTCCATGTGCCAGGAGGCCCGGCGGAACTCCCCGTCGGTGGCCGATCGCAGGCCCGCCGCCTCCTGGGCGCGCACCACCTCCCGGATCGCCTGGTCCTCGATCTCGCGCAGCCGCTCGGCCGGCAGCGCCCCCTCGGCGAAGCGCCGGCGGGCGTCGGTCACCTCATCGGGGCGGAGCAGGCTGCCGACGTGGTCGGCCCGGAACGGGGGTGTGGTACGCATGCGATCCTCCAGAAGATCGGAACGCCTACCGTCCTACCTCTCCCGCGAGCCCGCCGCAAGCGGGCTCCGGCCGCGCCGCCCGGGCTCGGGCACGGCGGCGGTGGCGCGAGCCGGCGCGGGTGATCCGTGCGAGACCTTCGCGGGCGTCCCGCGCGCCGGCGCGGGCGCCGGGGCGTCCGGGAGGGCGGGGGGCGTCGCGGGCACCGGCGCGGACAGCGGACCGCGTGAGCGGTCGCGGGCGGGGGGCGGGGCGGGTGAGCGGGTCTCCGGCCTGGCGTACGCGGCCGCCCTCGGCTCGGGGCTGGTGGTGGAGGCGAGCACCGCCAGGCAGATCAACGTGATCACCGAGATGCCCACCAGCGCGAGCCCCATGAGCGCCAGGACGGCCAGCAGGGTGCAGACCGTGCCGATGACCGCCATCATGGCGCGTCCTCCTTCGTGTCATGTCGCCGCGTGGTTCACGTGCCCGGGAGAGGCTTGATCACACCTGCGCGCCGGGTCGTCCGAGCAGGTGGAGCGCTGTTTCCCATGGGCCGGGCGGGGCTACGGAGGCCCATGGGGGCGCCCCGTGACCCGGGAGCGGGAGAGGTCACGAACCGGGCATGCCGTCCAGGCGGCGCAGGATGACGCCCTCGCGCAGCGCCCAGGGGCAGATCTCCAGCTCCTCCAGGTCGAACAGGTCCATCGTGGCGTCGGCCACGATGGCCCCGGCGAGGAGCTGGGGCGCTCGGCCGGCCGACACGCCGGGCAGGGCGGCGCGGTCGGCGTTGCCCATCTTGGCCAGACGCTCGGTCCATCGTGACAGGTCGGCGCGGCGCAGCACGCGCCGGACGGACGCGCCCTCGGCGGACGGGGCCGCGCCGGCGATGCGCGCGAGCTGCCTGAAGGTCTTGGAGGTGGCCACGGCGTGGTCGGGGCGGCCGTACCTGACCACGTCGCCGACGATCCGGCCGATCCGCGCGCGCACCTCCTTGCGCAGGGCGCGGGCCTCCCTGCCGGGCGGCGGGTCGGCGGTGAACCACTCGCGGGTGAGGCGGCCGGCCCCCAGCGGCATGGACACCGCCACGTCCGGCGCCTCCTCCATGCCGGAGGCGATCTCCAGCGAGCCGCCGCCGATGTCGAGCACCAGCAGCCGTCCCGTGGACCAGCCGAACCAGCGGCGGACCGCGAGGAACGTCAGCCGGGCCTCGTCCTGCCCCGAGAGCACCTGGACGTCCACGCCGGTCGCCGACCTGGTGCGGGCCAGGATCTCCTCGCCGTTGACCGCCTCGCGGACGGCGGAGGTGGCGAACGCCATGACGTCCTCCACCCCCTTGTCCTCGGCGATGCGCAGTGACTCCTCGATGAACCGGCGCAGCTCGTTCTCGCCCTTCTCCGACAGCCTCTCGCCGTCGTCGAGGTGCTCGGCGAGCCGCAGCTCGGCCTTGTGCGAGTACGCCGGCAGCGGCTGGGCGCCCCGGTGGGCATCGACCACGAGAAGGTGCACGGTGTTGGAGCCGATGTCCAGAACCCCTAGTCGCATGTGCCGACGCTACTACCTGGAGGGGGTTCGACCGGAATGATCCCGCCCCGAGCGCCGTCCTCGGCCGGCCGAACGGCGCGATGAGTGGGGCGCTCGCGGACGGGATCCTTCGCCGTCCCGCGGTCAGTCGATCGCCGCGACGACCGGGGGCCTGCGGGCCGGGTCGTCGTCCTGCCCGTCTCCGGCGGGGGCGACCGGGCCGCCGCGCAGCGGGATCTCCTTGACGAAGACGGCCAGCAGCGGCACCAGCGCCGCGAAGAAGATGGCCCACACGAACACGCTGGAGATCGAGGAGGCGAGCGCCTCCAGCAGGCCGGTGCGCATCTGGGCGGGAAGCTGGGCCAGCGAGGCCGGGTCCAGGCGGCCGCCGCCCCCCTCGGCCAGCGTGGCGCCCTCGGGCCCGAGCCGGCCGGTCAGGTCGGCGGTGAGGTTGTGGTTGAAGACCGCCCCGAACAGCGAGACGCCGAACGAGCCTCCGATGGACCGGAAGAACGTGGAGGCGCTGCTGGCGACGCCGAGGTCCTTCTGCTCCACGCTGTTCTGCGCGATCAGCATCGTGGTCTGCATGAGGAAGCCCATGCCGAGGCCGAGCACGGCGATGAACACCCCGGTCTGCCAGGGCCTGGTGTGGGCGTCCTGCAGCGAGAGCAGCCACATTCCGGCGACCATGAACACGCCGCCGACCACCGGGAAGGCCTTGTACCTTCCCGTCCTGGTGATCGCCTGCCCGACGAAGAGCGAGACGACCATCATCGCGCCCATCATCGGCAGCAGCAGCAGGCCGGAGTTGGTGGCCGTGGCCCCCTGCACGGTCTGCTGGTACAGCGGCAGGAAGTTGATCGCGCCGAACATCGCGAACCCGAGCAGGAAGCCGATCAGCGAGATCAGGGTGAAGTTGCGGTCGGCGAACACGTGCAGCGGCATGATCGGCTCGGCGACCCGGCGCTGGACCGGGATGAAGATCGCCAGCGTCACCACCGCGACGACCGCGAGGCCGAGGATCTGCCAGGAGCCCCAGTCGTACTGGTTGCCGCCCCAGGTGGTGATGAGCACGAGGGCGGTGATGCCCACGGCCAGCAGGCCGGCGCCGAGCCAGTCGATGCGGTGCTCGGTGCGGTACTTCGGCAGGCGCAGGCGGACGGCGAGCCAGACGAAGGCGACGGCGCCGAGCGGCAGGTTGACGTAGAAGGCCCAGCGCCAGTTGAGGTGGTCGGTGATGAAGCCGCCCACCAGCGGGCCGGCGATCATGGCGAGCGACATCATCGCGGCCATGATGCCCTGGTAGCGGCCGCGCTCGCGGGGCGGCACGAGGTCGCCGATGATGGCCATGGCGTTGACCATGAGGCCGCCTGCGCCCAGGCCCTGGATGGCGCGGAAGGCGATGAGCTCGACCATGCCTCCGGAGGGGCCGCCGAGCAGGTCCATGCCTGCCATGCCGCAGAGCATCGAGCCGAACATGAAGATCGCGATCGAGGCCAGGAAGATCGTCTTGCGGCCGTACAGGTCGCCGATCTTGCCCCAGATGGGGGTTGATACGGTGGTGCCGAGGATGTACGCGGTGACCACCCACGACAGGTGGGAGAGCCCGCCCAGCTCGCCGACGATGCGCGGCATCGCGGTGCCGACGATCATGTTGTCGAGCATCGCCAGGATCATGGCCAGCATGAGGCCCGGCAGGACGGCCATGACCTCCCGCCGCCGGCCGGGTATGGGCTCGGCCTCCGTCTGAGTCATTTCTTTACTCCCCCAGGGAACGGCGCACTTACTTGCCGACCGGCAAGTGACTATACTGCCCAAAAGTAGGCTTCTACTTGCCGGTCGTCAAGTTGATTAAGGGTCCAAGGAGCGTCTGGGGAGAATGAGGGAACAATCGGACACGCGGACCCGCATCCAGGAGATCGCGCTCAAGCTCTTCACCGAGCAGGGCTACGAGGCCACCTCGTTGCGCGAGATCGCCGAGGCCCTGGGGGTGACCAAGGCGGCGCTCTACTACCACTTCAAGACCAAGGACGACATCATCGCCAGCCTGGCCGAGGACCGGCGGGCCGGCATGGAGCGCCTGATCAAGTGGGCCCAGAACCAGCCGCGCACCATCGAGACCAGACGCGAGCTGGTGCGGCGCTACGCCGAGGACCTGTACGGCAGCCGCCACTCGGCGTTCATCAGGTTCATGGAGCGCAACCAGACCGCGCTGCGCGACGATCCCAAGGTCACCAAGATGCGCGACCTGATGACGACCATGATGAAGGTGCTGTGGGACGAGGGCGACTCGACGACCCAGCGCCTGCGCAGCTCGATGGCGCTGTTCACCCTGCACGCGAGCTGGTTCGTCCTGCAGGACGAGGGGATCCCCTATGAGGAGCGCAAGGAGGCGGCGCTCAGGGTGGCCATGGAGCTGATCGACAGCGCCTCCCGCGACGACTGACCGCCCCGGCGGGCGGCGGGGAACGGCCGGCGCGGCTCAGCCGGGGGTCTCCGCTCCCCAGTTCAGCGCGCCCCCACTCCGTCGACGGCTCGGCATCACCCCGTTCAAGGCGTTTCGGGGCGGGGCTGCCGGGAAGCCGAGGTCCCGGGCGTCACGCTCCACGCCTGTCCGTCGCAGCGGCCGCGCGCCGATACGATCCCTTTCCGAAGGCCGCCGGTGACGCCACTGGGGCGCACGAAGAACTGGGAGGCGGGGGTGGGCACATCGGGGGCCGGTCGCACGGGGATGCCCCGGGTGAGCACGCGTTCGTGGTTCACCATGACCCTGGCGGCGCTGGGCCTGCTGGTGACGGTCTCAGCCGTGTTCGGAACCTGGGCGCTGATCGGCAGCACCAACGCCACCGACAAGCTGGTCGACCACATCACCCCGGCGCTGCTGAACTCCCAGCGGCTGCGCACCGCCCTGCTCGACCAGGAGGCGGGCGTCCACGGATACGTCCAGAGCGGGCGCAGGGATTTCCTGGCGCCCTACGAGCAGGGCGCCGCCACCGAGCGTGAGGTCGTGGCCGCCCTGCGGCGCTCACCGGCCGGCGCCGACGTGCTCGCCCGCCTCGACGAGGTCGAGCGGCGGGCCGGCCTCTGGCGCGGCGGGTACGCGGCTCCGATGATCGAGGCGGTCCAGACCCGCGGGCCTGGCATGGTGACGCCCGCGGAGGCGCAGCGGGGCAAGGTCCTCTTCGACCACATGCGCGCCGCGCTGGCCGAGCAGGACCGCAGCCTGGCCCGCGAGCAGGCCGCGGCGACCGGCGAGCTCGCCCGGGCGCGCTTCTGGCGCGACCTCATCTTCGCCGCGATCCTCGTCATGTTCCTGCTCACCCTGGTGGCGGTCACCGTCCTGCTGCGGTACGCGGTGCTGCGCCCGCTCGACCGGCTCGGGTCGGTGTCGCGCCGGGTGGCCGGCGGCGAGTTCGACCTCGCCATCGACGCCGGGGGGCCGAAGGACGTCGCCGAGCTGGCCGCGGACGTCGACGCCATGCGGCGGCGCATCTCCTCGGAGCTGGCCGTCTCGCGCGAGGCCCAGCGGCTCCTGCAGGAGCAGGCCGAGGAACTGCGCAGGTCGAACGCCGAGCTGGAGCAGTTCGCCTACGTGGCCTCGCACGACCTGCAGGAGCCCGTTCGCAAGGTCACGGCCTTCTGCCAACTCCTGCAGCGCCGCTACGCCGGCCGGCTGGACGAGCGCGCCGACGAGTACATCGCGTTCGCCGTCGACGGCGCCAAGCGCATGCAGACGCTGATCAGCGAGCTGCTCGCCTTCTCGCGCGTGGGTCGCACCCAGGCCGAGCAGCACCTGCCCGTGCCGCTCGACCAGCCGCTGGAGCGGGCCCTGGCCAACCTGTCGACGATGCTCGACGAGAACGGCGCGGTCGTCGAACGCCCCGAGCTGCCGGAGGTGGTCGGCGACCCCCACCTGCTGACCATGCTGTGGCAGAACCTCATCGGCAACGCCGTCAAGTTCCGCGCCCCCGAGCGACTGCCCGAGGTGACCATCACCGCGCGGCGGGACGGGGACTTCTGGGAGCTGTCGGTCGCCGACAACGGCATCGGCGTGGAGCCCCGCTTCGCCGACAAGATCTTCGTCATCTTCCAGCGGCTGCACAACCGCGACGACTACGACGGGACGGGGATCGGCCTGGCCCTGTGCAAGAAGATCGTCGAGTACCACGGGGGCGGCATCCGGCTGGACACCGAGGTCACGCGGGGCAGCCGCTTCATCTTCACACTGCCCGCCGCCGGCGCGGGCCCGCGGCCGCACGAGGCGGCGCTGCCCGCGTCGCCGGCTCCGGCGGCCTTGCCGCCGCCGGCCGGCCCCGTCTCCTGACCGCCCGCCTCGTGGGGCTCGCGTGCCGCGGCTGACCGGCCCGCCGTGGACGCGACCGCGCCGGGATCCCGGTGCGTCGCCCCCCGGCGGGCCCGCGGCCGCCTACTCGCCCGTCGCCCCGTCGACGAGCTCCCTGGCGATGTCGAGCTGGCCCACGTGCCGGGCGTACTCCTGGAGCAGGTGGAACAGGATGCGCCCGAGGCTGGGAGCCTGGGCGGGCGTGGCGAAGCGGCCGCCCACGCGGGCCTGGTCGGTCAGTGCGGCGCCCGCCGCCAGGGCGCGTGACCGTTCGACCTCGTACCGGTAGGCGGCGAATATGGCCTCGGTCGACGTCCCCGGGGCCACGATCCACTCGGCCTCGATCTTGCCGGGCGGGAAGGGGACGACGTCCTCGGCGGCGAAGCCCCACCGCATCCAGCGTCGTTCCACCCATCCCAGGTGCTGGATCAGGCCCAGCGGCGCCCACCCGAGCGGGTCGATCTTGGCGCGGAGCAGTTCGTCGGGCAGCCCGGCGATCTTCCGCATCAGGGCGTCGCGGTACCAGTCGAGGTAGCCGAGGAGAAGCTCGTGCGGGTCGTCGACCTTGACCCCCGGGCCCTCTAGCAGGGCGGGAATCCGCTCCCGTGGCTTGCGCATGCCATCGACCGTAGCGTGCCCTCGGCGTCACGCGCCGTCAGTGGACGGTGCGACACGGGCGCGCCGCCCCCGCCGTCGCGGCAGGTCGGGCGGGCGCGCGCCGGGCGCCGGGCGTCAGAGGGACGCCGGCCGCCCGCCCGCGCCGAAGCGCGTGTGGTGGTCCCACAGGTGCGCGCAGGCCGGGCACTGCACGTGCAGGACGCCGCCGGTGGTGGCGAGGAGGTAGCGCCAGTGGTCGCGGCAGTTGCGTCCGGCGCCGCAGTCGGCGCATCCGTCGTGGTCGCGGCAGCGCGGGCAGGGCACCCAGGCGCGGCGGGCGATGTCGGCGTGCGGGTCAATCGGAAGCACGGCCACCGCCCCGGCGGAGGAGCACACCGGCCTCGGCCAGCATCTCGTAGGTCACGCGCTGCTCGGCGTCCAGGCCGGAGTACAGCAGGTCCAGGGCCTCCCGCTCCGACCGCATGACGGCCGGGGGGTCCCACTCGGGGCCGAGCGCGGCCATCACCTCGGCGCGGCGGCGGGTCTCGTGCGCCGACAGGTCCATCTCGAAGACGATCGGCTCGGGGTTGTCGTCGGGGCTCATGGCGTGCTTTCCCTAGCTGGCGGGGACGGGCGGGCCGGGGGCGCCCACGGGGCCGCGGCCCGGCACGGCGCCGGAGCGGCACGTGCGCGGCCTCTGCCGGCCGTGGGGGAGGTGGAACGCGCACAGGGAGCACACGTCCGACCGCATCCTACTTATCCGGTTTGAGCCATCAAAACGTTGATTGATCGCATATGTCGCCAATGTCGGAAAGCGCGGCCGATCGGCGGGGCGCGCGCCGGGGCTTACAGCGGGAGCCGGGACCGCATACAGTTTAGTAGGACGTCCTATTATCTTTCTGAGGAGCTGCGGTGCACGTGCCTGCCAACCCCGTGCGCGTCGTGACGGCGGCCGCCCTGTTCGACGGGCACGACGCCGCCATCAACATCATGCGGCGCATCCTGCAGACACAGGGCGCCGAAGTCGTGCACCTCGGCCACGACCGCTCGGTGGACGAGATCGTCACCGCCGCCGTCCAGGAGGACGCGCAGGCGGTGGCGATCAGCTCCTACCAGGGCGGTCACGTCGAGTTCTTCACCTACCTGGTCGACCTGCTGCGCGAGCGGGGCGCCGGGCACGTCAGGGTCTACGGGGGCGGCGGCGGCGTGATCGTCCCCGGCGAGGTGGCCCAGCTGGAGCGGCACGGGGTCGCCAAGATCTTCACCCCCGAGGACGGCCAGCGCCTCGGCCTGCCCGGCATGATCAACACGATCGTCGAGGCGTGCGACGCCGACCTGACCGCCGGCGCCGAGCCGCCGGCCGTCGACGGCGGCGACCAGCGGGCCGTGGCCAGGGCGATCACCTTCGTGGAGGCGGGCCGGGCCGGCGAAGAGTACCTGCGCGCCCTGCGCGCGGCGGCCGGAGCGCGCCGGGTGCCGGTCCTCGGCATCACCGGCACCGGCGGGTCGGGCAAGTCCTCGCTCACCGACGAGCTCGTCCGCAGGCTGCGGCTGGACTACGAGGACAAGCTGCGCATCGCGGTGGTCGCGGTGGACCCGACCCGGCGGCGCGGCGGCGGGGCGCTGCTCGGCGACCGCATCCGCATGAACAGCCTCGGCCTCGGCGGCGACCGCGTGTTCTTCCGCTCGCTGGCCACCCGGGGCTCCCACCAGCTTCCCGAGCACCTGGCCGACGTGATCGCCGTCTGCCGGGCGGCCGGCAACGACCTGGTCATCGTGGAGACGCCCGGCATCGGGCAGGGCGACGCCGCCGTCGTCCCGTTCAGCGACGTGTCGCTGTACGTCATGACGCCGGAGTTCGGCGCCGGCTCCCAGCTCGAGAAGATCGACATGCTCGACTTCGCCGACGTGGTCGCGATCAACAAGTTCGACCGCAGGGGCGCGGAGGACGCGCTGCGCGACGTGCGGCGCCAGCTCGTGCGCAACCGCGAGGCCTTCGGCACCGCCCCGCACGACATGCCGGTGTACGGCACGGTGGCCGCGCGGTTCAACGACGACGGCGTCACCGCGCTCTACCACCGGCTGCGCGAGCTGCTGACCGAGCAGGGGCTGCCCGGCGGCGCCGGGCTGCTCCCCCGGGTGGACACCAAGACCTCCGGGCTGGGCACCGCGATCGTCCCGCCCTCCCGGGTGCGGTACCTGGCCGAGATCGCCGAGACCGTGCGCGGCTACCACCGGGCGACGGCCGAGCAGGCCGAGGCGGCGCGCCGCCTCCAGCGGGTGACCGAGGTCCAGGAGCTCCTGCGGCGGGACGGGGACGCCTCCGCGCTGGACGCGCTCGCCGAGCATGCCGGCGCCGGCCTGTCGCCCGGCAGCCGCGCGCTGCTGGACGCCTGGCCGGAGACGGTGGCCGCCTACGGCGCCGACGAGCTGGTGGTGCCGGTGCGCGGCAAGGAGCTGCGCACGCCGCTGTGGCGCACGTCCCTGGCCGGCAGCCGCGTCCCGCGCGTCGCCCTGCCCCGGTACACCGACCACGGCGACCTGCTGCGGTTCCTGCGCTCGGAGAACCTGCCCGGCCGGTTCCCGTTCACCGCCGGGGTCTTCCCCTTCAAGCGGGACGACGAGGACCCGATCCGGATGTTCGCCGGAGAGGGCGACCCCTTCCGCACCAACCGGCGCTTCAAGCTGCTGTCGGAGGGCCAGCCGGCCGTGCGCCTGTCGACGGCCTTCGACTCGGTCACCCTGTACGGCCACGACCCGGCCGAGCGGCCCGACGTCTACGGCAAGGTGGGCACCTCCGGCGTGTCGATCGCGACGCTCGACGACATGAAGGCGCTGTACGACGGCTTCGAGCTGACCTCCCCCAGCACCTCGGTGTCGATGACGATCAACGGCCCGGCCCCGACGATCCTGGCGTTCTTCCTGCACACCACGATCGACCAGGCCCTCGCCCGCTTCCGCGCCGAGCGGGGACGCGAGCCGGACGCCGCCGAGGCCGCCGAGGTGCGCGCCACCGCGCTGGCGACCGTGCGCGGCACGGTGCAGGCCGACATCCTCAAGGAGGACCAGGGGCAGAACACCTGCATCTTCTCGACGGACTTCTCTCTGCGCATGATGGCCGACGTCCAGGAGTGGTTCATCGCCAACGGGGTGCGCAACTTCTACTCGGTGTCGATCTCCGGCTACCACATCGCCGAGGCCGGGGCCAACCCGATCACACAGCTCGCCTTCACGCTGGCCAACGGCTTCACCTACGTCGAGGCGTACCTGGCCAGGGGGATGGACGTCGACGACTTCGCCCCCAGCCTGTCGTTCTTCTTCTCCAACGGCATGGACCCGGAGTACACCGTGCTCGGCCGGGTGGCCCGGCGGGTGTGGGCGATCGCCATGCGCGAGCGGTACGGAGCCGGGGAGCGGTCGCAGAAGCTGAAGTACCACATCCAGACCTCGGGGCGGTCGCTGCACGCCCAGGAGATGAACTTCAACGACATCCGCACCACGCTGCAGGCGCTGATCGCCGTCTACGACAACTGCAACAGCCTGCACACCAACGCCTTCGACGAGGCGGTGACCACCCCCAGCGCCGACTCGGTGCGCCGGGCCGTGGCCATCCAGATGATCATCAACCGCGAGTGGGGCCTGGCGTCCAACGAGAACCCGCTGCAGGGCAGCTACGTCATCGACGACCTCACCGACCTGGTGGAGGAGGCCGTGCTCGCCGAGTTCGAGCGGTTGTCGGACCGCGGCGGCGTGCTCGGGGCGATGGAGACCGGCTACCAGCGCGGCCGCATCCAGGACGAGTCGATGCTGTACGAGACCCGCAAGCACGACGGGTCGCTGCCGATCATCGGGGTCAACACGTTCCGCAACCCCGCCGGGGAGGCCGAGCACGGCTCCCTGGAGCTGGCACGCGGCACCGAGGAGGAGAAGCGCGGCCAGCTGGAGCGGGTGCGCGCCTTCCAGCACGAGCACGCGGGCGAGGCGCCCGAGGCGCTGCGGCGGCTGAAGGAGGCGGCCATGTCGGACGGCAACGCCTTCGCCGCCCTCATGGACGCCGCCCGGGTGTGCTCGCTGGGCCAGATCACCGAGGCCCTCTTCGAGGCCGGGGGCCAGTACCGGCGCAACGTCTGACGGCGCCCGGACGACGAACGGCGGGCCCGGGCGCGTGACGCGCCCGGGCCCGCCGGGGTGCGAAAGGATGCGGGCCGACGATCAGGTCTTGCGCCAGCGGGCCTCGCAGAAGCAGTACGCGGCGAAGGTCAGCAGGCCCAGGGCGACCAGGACGAGCAGCCAGGGCCCGAACGGGGTGTCGGCGAACGACCGCAGCGTGGCGTCGATGCCCTTGGCCTCGTCGGGGTCGAAGCTGATCGCGGCCGACACGGTGAACACGCCGACGCCGATGGCGACCACGCCGCGCGCCACGTAACCGGTCATGCCCAGCTTCTCCACGATGTTCCGGGTCTTCGGGTTCATCTCGCCGGTGCGCAGGTGCCGGCGGAACTTCTTCTTGACGCCCTCGTGGATCCAGTACAGGCCGATGCCGATGATGGCGAGCCCGACGAGCCCGACGATGAACTGCCCGCCGGGCCAGTCCATGACGGTCGCCGACAGGTCCTTGGACTTCTCGTCGGTCGAGGAGCCGGCGCCGCCGCCCGACAGCAGGCTGACGAGGGTGAAGACGAACAGGGCGTACACCACCACGTGCGCCCCGGCCTCGACGCGCTCCTTGACGTCCAGGACGCCGCCCATCAGCGCCTCGGAGAGCTGCCACAGCGCGAGGGCGGTGAACCCGATCGCGAGCAGCCACAGCACCACGGTGCCGAAGGGTTGCTCGGCGATCGTGCGGACGGCGCCGGTCTTGTCGGCCTCCTCGCCGCCGCCGCCGAGGGCGATCCGCATCGCGAGCAGACCGATCAACGCGTACACCAGGCCGCGACACGCCATGCCGAACCGGGCGAGCCGGTCGAACGCCCGGCTTCTCGTCGCCTTCCCTGCGGCGCCCTTCGCTTGTTGCCCCGCCGATGCCACGGAGTTCATTAGACGGCTCCTTTCGATAGCCAGTGTTCTCTACACCTGGCAGCGAAAGGTAAACATTCCTTCTTGTACGCTGGTGACGCAGACGAGATGACATCTCGCCTGTTCCCCTCGCAGGTGCCTGCTCCGGCGCCTGTCCGAGCTCGACGGCGCGAGGACTCACTTCATGGCCGCGACGGCGTTCCGCATCAGCGAGGCCGCCGGGCTGCTCGGCGTCAGCCCCGACACCGTCCGCCGCTGGGTGGACGCCGGGCGGCTGCCCGCGGTCCGCGACGAGCACGGGCACCGGCTGGTGGCCGGCGCCGACCTCGCCGCGTTCGCGCGCGCCCGGGTGGAGTCCGAGGACGGCTCGGGACTGTCCTCGGCGCGCAACCGCTTCCGGGGCATCGTCACCGAGGTGGTGCGGGACGCCGTGATGGCCCAGGTGGAGATCGCCGCCGGCCCGTTCCGCGTGGTGTCGCTGATGAGCCGCCAGGCGGCCGACGAGCTCGGGCTGGAGCCCGGCGTGCCGGCCGTCGCCGTGATCAAGTCGACCAACGTCGTGGTCGAGCTCTCTCCCGACCACACCCGCGCCCCCGCCGCCGACCGGTGACGGCACCCGCCCCCCGGGGCGGTGAGGCGGCCGCGTGACGGCGGGTGATCGAGGGGAGGAAGACGACATGAGGGCATCGACGACCGCGCCGCCCGGGCCGCGGCGGGCCGGGCGCCCCGGCCCGCCGTCCGGGCCTCGCGGCGTCCCGCTGGTCCTGCTGGTGCCCGCGCTTGCCGGCCTGGCCTTCCTGGTGCTGCCGCTGGCCGGGCTGCTGGTACGGGCCCCGTGGTCCACGCTCGCCGTCCGCCTGACCGAGCCGGGCGTGCTGGAGGCTCTGCGCCTGTCGCTGGTGACCTCGTCGGTCGCCACCGTGCTGTGCCTGCTGTTCGGTGTCCCGCTGGCCTGGATGCTGGCCCGCGTGCCGTTCCGCGGGCGCGGGTTCGTGCGCGCGCTGGTCACGGTGCCGCTGGTGCTGCCCCCCGTGGTCGGCGGCGTGGCCCTGCTGCTGGTGCTCGGGCGGCGCGGGCTGGTGGGGCAGTGGCTCGACTCGGCGTTCGGCCTCACGCTGCCCTTCACCACCGCGGCCGTCGTGCTCGCCGAGGCGTTCGTCGCCATGCCGTTCCTGATCATCAGCGTCGAGGGGGCCATCAGAGCGACCGACCTTCGCTTCGAGGAGGCCGCGGCCACGCTGGGCGCCTCGCGGTGGACGGTGTTCCGGCGGGTGACCCTGCCCCTGGTCGCGCCGGGGGTGGCCGCGGGGGCGGTGCTGTGCTGGGCCCGGGCGCTGGGCGAGTTCGGGGCCACGATCACCTTCGCCGGAAACTTCCCCGGGCGCACGCAGACCATGCCGCTCGCCGTCTACCTCGCCCTGGAGACCGACCCGGAGGCCGCCATCGTCCTCAGCCTCGTCCTGCTCGCGGTGTCGGTCGCCGTGCTGGCCTGCCTGCGCGACCGGTGGGTGAGCGCCGGATGATCGACGCGCACCTGGTCGTGGAGCGCCCGCGCTTCCGGCTCGACGTCCGGCTCCGAGCCGAGCCCGGGGAGGTGGTCGCGCTGCTCGGGCCGAACGGCGCCGGCAAGACCACCGCGCTGCGCGTCCTGGCCGGGCTCACCGCGCCGTCGGGCGGCCACGTCACGATCGACGGGGTGCCGATGGGCGCCCGGCCGCCAGAGCGGCGCCCGATCGGCATGGTCTTCCAGGACTACCTGCTGTTCCCCCACATGAGCGCGCTGGAGAACGTCGCCTTCGGGCCCCGCTGCCACGGCTCCGGCCGGGCCGAGGCGCGGCGCGCCGCCGCCGCCTGGCTGGAGCGGGTCGGCCTGGCCGAGCACCGCGACGCCAGGCCGGGGAACCTGTCGGGGGGCCAGGCGCAACGCGTGGCGCTCGCCCGGGCGCTGGCCGTGCGGCCGCGGCTTCTGCTGCTGGACGAGCCGCTGGCCGCCCTGGACGCGCACACCCGCATGGAGGTGCGCGCCCGGCTCCGTCACCACCTGGAGGGCTTCACCGGCGCCTGCGTCCTGGTCACCCACGACCCGCTGGACGCCATGGTGCTGGCCGACCGGCTGGTGGTGATCGAGCACGGCGTCCTGGTGCAGGAGGGCACGCCGGCCGAGGTGGCCCGCCACCCGCGCACCGGGTACGTCGCCCGCCTGGTGGGGCTGAACCTCTACCGCGGCGACGCCGAGGGCCACGAGGTGCGGGTGGAGCCCTCGGCCGCGAGCGGGACCGCGCCGGGGAAGGGCCTGGTCCTCAGCGTGAGCGAGGATCTCAAGGGCCCGGCGTTCGTCGCGTTCCCGCCCTCGGCCGTCGCGCTGTACCGGGCGCGGCCGGACGGCACGCCGCGCAACCTGTGGCCCGCCGTCATCGAGGGGGTCGAACGGCACGGCGACCGCGTGCGCGTGCACCTCGGCGGCCCGGTCGCCGCCGCGGCCGACATCACGCCCGCGGCCGTGGCCGAGCTGGGCCTGTCCCCCGGTCAGGAGGTCTGGGCGGCGGTCAAGGCCACCGAGACCCATGCCTACCCGGCCGGATCGGCCTAGCCGGCCTCAGACGGCGTCGCGGGGTGCCGTCGGCCTCGGACGGCGTCGCGGGGGTGCCGCCAGGGGCCTCCCGGCAAACTCACGGGCGGTAAATGAGTCGGATCGCGCTTGCCGGGCCTGTGGGTGGGCAGAGGTAAAGCGTCTGGGGCTCACGCGGAGATCCCCATGTCCCTTCACGCCCGCAGCCGACCACGAGGGAAGGGAGCGGTCGCCGATGCCAAGGCAGATCGCCACATATCAGCCCGCCAGCGCCGTCGAACTCGAAGCCCGGGTCCATAATCTCGAGGTCCAGGTGGCCCATCTCACCGAGACGGTGCGCTCCCTGACCGCGGCGTCGGGTGAAGGCGGCGCCACCGGTCCCGCGGACTGACACCCCCGCCCACCGGTTCCTCCCGGTGAGCCGACCCGCCGCCGGGCGCCTCTGACCCCCACCGCCCCGGCCCGCGGGGACACCGCTCCGCCTCCGGCCCCCCGATCCCCGCCCCCGCTGCCGACTCCTCCAGCCGATGTGGTCGACTGGTGGTGACAGTGAGTGTGTGGGGAGACGCGGCAGGGTGAGTTCCGAGCGGCGGTGGTCGGTCAGGACCCGCATCACGTTCTTCGCGGGCGTGGTCGCGGTCCTGCTGACGACGCTGCTCGCGAGCATCCTGATGACCGCGATCCACCGTCTCGCCACCGAGTACCTCATCGACGAGGTCACCTCCGCCGGGGCGCGCGTCGCCTCGGAGATCGAGCGTGGCCTGGTCAAGAATCCGCTCCCCCACGGGGAGATCGACTACATCCAGGTCGTCGACGCCGAGGGCCTGGTGGCCGCGTCCACGCCCGCCCTGGCGGGGCGGGAGCCGATCGCGCGGTTCGTCCCGGAGCCCGGCAGGCACATGGCGTCCTCGGTGGTGTGCGGCGGGGTCCTGCCGGGCGGCGTGTGCCACGTGGTGGTGGCCCAGCGTGTCTACTACGCCGGGCAGACGTGGATGGTCTACAGCGCCGCCCCGGGGCTGCCGCCGCTCGTCCACCCCCGGCTGGCCGCCCTGATGATCGGCGGCGTGCTGTTCCTCACGGCCGCGGTCACGTTCGGCAGCTACCGCGTCGTCACCAGGTCGCTGAAACCGGTCAACGCCATCAGGAACGAGCTGGAGACGATCAACGCCACGTGTCCCGACCGCCGCGTCCCGGTGCCGCCGAGCGAGGACGAGATCCACGACCTCGCCGAGAGCGTGAACCACACGCTCGACCGGCTCCAGTCGGCCATGGAACAGCAACGCCAGTTCGCCTCCGACGCCTCCCACGACCTGCGCAGCCCCATCACGGCCATGCGGGCCCAGGTGGAGGACGCCCTGCTGGCCCCGGAGGACACCAGCATCGACGTCATGGGCGACAGCCTGCTCGTCAGCCTCGACCGCCTGCAGGCCATCGTCTGCGACCTGCTGATGGTGGCGCGGCTGGACGCCGGGACGCCGGGCGCCGAGGAGCGGCTCGACCTGGCGGAGATGGTGGGCGCCGAGCTGAACGGCCGGCAGTGGACCCGGAAGATCGTGCGCGACCTGGAGCCGCGCGTGGTGGTCGCCGCCGACCGCCTGCGGCTGGCCCGGCTCTTCACGAACCTGATCGACAACGCCGAACGGCACGCCCGGACGACGATCACCGTGGTGGTCCGCGCCGAGCCGCCCACGGGCGACCGCCGCTTCGGCCGGGGCACGGCGGTGCTGGAGGTGTGCGACGACGGCTCCGGCATCGAGCCGGACAAGCGCGAGATCGTCTTCCAGCGGTTCACCCGGCTCGACGCGGCCCGCAACAAGGACGCCGGCGGCACCGGCCTCGGCCTGGCCATCGCCCGCCAGATCGCCCAGCTGAGCGGCGGCACGCTGGCGGTCGAGCCGAGCGACGAGGGGGCGCGCTTCGTGCTGCGGCTGCCGCTCTCGCCGTTCCCGGCCCCGGCGGCCGTCCCCCCGTGCGATGACGCCCGCTCGGCGTGACGCCCGCCGGCCGGGAGCGGCTCAGGGAGAGCGGCGCAGGGCGGAGGCCGGCAGCGGGATGGCGGGGAACGGGTTGTCGGGGAGCAGGATGAGCCGGCGCGGCTCCCCCACCGCCGCGGCCACCTCGGCGCGCAGCAGCGCCGAGCCGATGCCGGCGGCGCCGATCATGTAGCCGGTGTCGGCGGTGACCTCCCAGGGCCGCAGGCGCCGGTAGGCCTGGTACCAGCGGTACCCGGTGTCGTCGTGGCCGGTGGCCCGGCCGATCAGGTTGTCGGCCAGGATGCCGGCGAAGTCGAGGTAGGGCTGGGCGCCGGTGGCGGCCCACAGGCCGATGAACAGCTCCAGCAGGCCGGCCGTCCCGCAGCACTGGCAGGCGACGTTCCAGAAGCCGGGCGTCTGGCGGTACGGGATGCCGCTGCACACGATGCCGCGGGCCAGGCGCTCGACCCATTCGAGGTCGCCGGGGTCGCCGGTGACGCGGTGCAGCTCGTAGAACATGCGCGCCACGCCGGCCGACCCCGAGCACAGCCCGAGGTAGTGCAGCTCGCGGCCCTGGGGCACGTGGTGCGGCACCAGGGCGTGGTCGTCGGTGACGGTGCTCACCGTGCGGACGAAGTCGGCCCCCCGCTGGGCGGCGTCGAGGAAGAGGCGGTCGCGGGTGACGCCGTAGAGGCGGGCCAGCAGGAAGGCGGTGCCGGCGGTGCCCGAAAGGAAGCCGGGGGTGACCGCGTCGATGGGCAACCCGGGGCAGCCTTCGGCGCCGAAGCGGTGGCCCGGGACCGCCCGGGCGGCGATCGCCGCGCCGGCCTCCACGGCGACGTCCTGGTAGGCCGGGACGCCGAGAATGCCGGAGGCGTGCAGCAGGCCCAGGATGATGCCGCCGTCGCCGCTCTGGGCGGGGTCGCCGGTCCACCCGGCACCGTCGCCGCTCCCGCGCATGCCGCGCACGATGCGGTCGGCGCCGGCCCTGGCGGCGGCGGCGAACCGCTCGTCGCCGGTGGCCCAGCTCGCCTCGGCCAGCGCGAAGACGACGCCCGCCAGGCCGTGGTACAGGGAGAAGTCGGTCTCCTCCTCCCAGGTGCTCGCGAGGAAGCGCGCGCCCTCCGCGGCGTCGTCGAGGTAGGCCTCGTGCCCGGTGACGGTGGCCAGCTCGATGAAGAACAGCACGATGCCGGCCGCCCCGGCGTAGAGCGACGAGGACCGGCCCGACCTGGCCGAGTCGCGCCGTGGGTCGGGATTGGCGCGCCAGTGCCGGCCCCGTTCGTCGTCGACCGCCGCGGTGCGGATCCACCGACCGGCCATGACCGCCGCCGTGAAGGGGGACTCCGCGCGCTGCCACGGCGCATGGTTCCCGTCAGAAGTCATGTCGCCTCCTGCGCGAGATCACAACCCACGTATTTGGTAGGAATACTAGGCAATAGCTCTGCGTGCGGACTTGGCATACGGCTGACTCCGTCGTCCGCCGTAGCTGAACTCTTTCACAAACCGGCTGTCCGTGGGAGAGCGCATGCGCATTCCGCTTGGCACAATCATGTACAACTTCCGACACCTACCGCAGACGGACAGTAACCGGCTGGCCGACGGCGCCTGGAAGCGGTTCAGTGGAGACGCGCGCCGGAGCGCGGACCGGCCCGCGAGGCCGTCCGCGCCCGCTCCGGCGCCCGGCCGGGACGCCCGCGCGGGGGCGCCGGTCCGCCCGCGCCCGCGCGGAGGGGGTATCCGGGAGTGACCGGCACCAGGAACGTCCCGTCGCTCGCCGACTCGGTGCGGACGGCGGACGACGGCTGGGTTGAGATCCTCGACCGTCGTGTCTACCCGTTCGAGCTGCGCTGGGAGCGGTGCGAGACGGTGGAACAGGTCGCGGTGGCCATCGAGCGCATGGTCACCCAGAGCCACGGGCCCCTGTTCGCCGCGACCGCCGGCATGGCGCTGGCGGCCAGGCAGGCGCGGGCCGCCGGGCCCGGCGACGCGGCCGCCCGCCTTCGGGCCGCCGGCCGCAGGCTGATCGCCACCCGGCCCACCAACCACCACATCCGCGACGCCGTGCACGCCGTCCTGGCCGCCACGGTGGACGGCCCGCTGGCGGACGCGCCGGGCGAGGAGCTGGCCGGGGCGGTGGCGAAGGCGGCGGCCGGGCACGACGCCGCCTACCGCGCCTCGACGCGGGAGCTGGGGCGGCACGCCGCGGCCCTGCTCCCGGACGGCGCCCGGGTGCTCACCCACTGCTGGGGGGACGCCTACCTGGTGGCCGCGGTCCAGGCGGCCGAGGAGGCGGGCAGGCGGCTGGAGTTCGTCTGCACCGAGACCCGGCCCTACCTGCAGGGCGCCCGGCTCACCGCCGCGACGCTCGTCGAGATGGGGTACCGTCCGACCGTGATCACCGACGGCATGGTGCCCGCCGCGCTCGCCGACGGGCTGGCGGACGTGGCGCTGGTGGCCTCCGACCGGGTCACCATGGACGGCCACGTGGTCAACAAGGTGGGCACGCTGGCCGTCGCGCTGGCCGCGCAGGCGTTCGGCGTGCCGTTCTACGTGCTCGCCCACGCCCCCGACCCGCACTCGCCGGGCATCGCGGACGTCGAGATCGAGCACCGCGACGGCGAGGAGGTGCTCCGGGTGCTCGGCACCCGCACCGCCGCCGAGGGCGCGCGCGGCTACTACCCGGCGTTCGACGTGACGCCGCCCGGCCTGGTGACCCGCATCGTCACCGAGCGCGGCGCCTTCGCCCCCTCCCGCGTGTCCGACCACTTCGCCGGGGATGGGCCCCCGGCGTGAGCGCGGTCCGGCGCGTGGTCGTCGACACCGACGCGGGGATCGACGACGCCCTCGCGCTGCTGTACCTGGCCGGGCACCCGCGGGCGGAGATCACGGCCGTCACCTCGGTGTTCGGCAACTGCGCGGAGGAGGACGCGCTGCGCAACGCCGCCTACGCCCTGCGCCTGGCCGGCGTCGCCGTCCCCATGGCGCGCGGCGCCGCCGGGCCGCTGGCGCCGACCGGGCCCATCGGCCCGCGGTCGCACGGCCGGGACGGCCTGGGCGACCGCGGCCACGCGCGCCCGCTCCCGCCCGTGGCGGGCGAGACGGCCGCCGCGCTGCTGGTCCGCCTGGGCGCCGAGCACCCGGGCGAGCTCGACCTGCTGACGCTCGGACCGCTCACCAACCTGGCGCTGGCGCTGCGCGACGACCCGCTCCTGCTGACCAGGTACCGCTCGGTCGTGCTGATGGCCGGGTCGGGTCCCCGCCCGGCGCCCGGCGCGACGCCGCTGCCGCGCGACACCAACGTCGCCGGCGACCCGGCGGCGGCGCGGGAGGTGCTCGGCGCGCCCGGCGCGCCGGTCTGGGTGGGAGTGCACGTCACGGCCACGGCGACGCTTCCCGAGAGCGGCCTCCCGGCCCTGCGCGGGGCCGGCACGCCGGTGGCGCGATTCGCCGCCGAGCTCCTGGAGTCCTACCAGGGCTCGCGCGGGCGGGGCGGGCGCGCGGCCCTGCTGCACGATCCGCTGGCGGCCGGCGTCCTGCTCGACCCGTCCCTGGTGACTGCATGGGCCCGCGGCCCGGTCGACGTCGTCGGCACGGGGGCGTCGGCGCGTGCGGTCCTGGCCACCGCGGGCGAGCCGGCGGGCACGGACCCCCGGGGCCCGGCGGGCGCGGTGGACGAGCCGCCGGACGCGGGCACGAGGGCGCCGGCGGGCGGTCGGGAGATGCCGGCGGGCACCGGGGGCGGGCAGGCGGGCACCGGTGGCGAGCCGGCGGGCGCGAGCGGCGGGCCAGGGGGGCGTGGACGGGGCACGGCCGCGCGGGGGGCGCGGGTGGTGGCGAGCGTCGACGTCGCCAGGTTCGTCACGGGGTTCGTCGCCGGCCTCACGGGGCCGTGAGGCATCGCGGTCGCCGGACGCGCGAGGCGCACGGCGGCCGGGCGGCCGGGCGGCCCGGTCTAGCGGGCGGGCCCGGAGAGCCGGTCGAGCAGCTCGATCGCGGCCTGGCGCACGTCCTGGGGGGTCACGCCGTCGAGCACGGCGCGGGCCTCGGGCACATCCCTGGTGGTGGCGAGCGTGATGGCGACCGATGTGGCGGCGGCGTGGCCGAGGGTCCCGGCCGGCTTGCCGTCGGCGATCGCGCGGGCGCTCGTGGCGAGGTCGAGGTTGTCGGTTCTGGGTGCGGTCAAGGGATTCTCCTCGCGGCTGGCATGTCGGTCGTGATGTCGCCGGCCGTCGCGACCGGGCTGAGACCGGTCGCGGCGACCGGGCCGTGCCTGCCGATGCCGCGGGCCGATATGACTGCCAAGGGTGGCAAATCCGGCGCGGCCCCGGCAACCGCACGGCACGGATGTGCCTCATCCTGCCCACGGAGCGGCAGCTCATGACTATCAGGCCGGACAAAGCCGTGTCGAGGCGCCCCCGGGCGCGGCCACCCAAGATCGTGGGCGGTTAGGGTGGCGCGAGTGATCGATGGTCCGCCCTTACCGCTCGGATGAGGATTCCCATGGAACTCGGTGTCGCACTGCCCACGTCGGGCGCACTCGCCTCCCCCGCCAACATCGCCCGCGTCGCCCGGGAGGCCGAGAGCATCGGCTACGACGCGCTGTGGACCTATGAACGGCTGCTGAGGCCGATGGCCAAGCTCCCGCAGCCGCAGGGGCCGCCCGAGCGCATCCCGGAGATCTACCGGGAGACCTACGAGCCGCTGGAGACGCTCAGCTACGTGGCCGCGCTGACCGAGCGCGTCAAGCTGGGGACCAGCGTGGTGGACGCTCTGCTGCACCCTCCGGTGGTGCTGGCCCGCCGTTACGCGACTCTCGACCGGTTCAGCGGCGGCCGGGTGATCGCGGGCATCGGGCAGGGCTGGATGCCCCAGGAGTTCGAGACGGCCAACGTGCCGATGCGGCGCAAGGGCGCGGGCATGGACGAGGTGGTCGCGGCGATGCGCGCCTGCTGGGGTCCGGACCCGGTGGAGTACAAGGGGCGGTTCTACCGCATCGAGGCCTCGGAGGTGAACCCCAAGCCCGTCCAGGCGTCCATCCCCATCCTGTTCGGTTCGATGACCCCCGGCGGCGTCGAGCGCGCGGCGCGGATCGCCGACGGGCTCAACCCGGTCGCGCTGTCGGAGGAGTTGCTGCTCCAGCTCGCCGGCGGCTTCCGCGAGGCGGCCCGCGCCCACGGGCGAGACGCCGACGCGCTTCCGGTGGTGGCGCGGGCGAACGTGCCGATCACCCGCGAGCCGCTGGGCGAGGGCCGCCCGTACCTGGGAGGGTCGCCCGCCGAGATCGCCGAGGACGTCGCCCGCCTGGCCGGGCGCGGCGTCGACCACGTGCTGTTCGCGAGCCTCGACGCCTCCGACGTCGAGGAGGAGGTCGGGCTGCTCGCCGAACTGAAGGCCGCCATCGACGCCCGCGCCTGAACCGCCCGTCCCGACGGCGGCGGTCAGCCGAGCCCGGGCTTGAGGGTGACCTTCGTCCAGCCGGGCTCGCGCTTGTCGAAGTGCGCGTAGGCGTCCGGGGCCTCGCTCAGCGGCAGCTCGTGCGACAGCAGGAAGGACGGCTCGACTCGGCCGGTGTGGATCAGGTTGCGCAGGTGGCGGTCGTAGCGCTTGACCGGGCACTGGCCGCTGCCCATCGTCTGGCCCTTGAACCAGTGCAGCCCGTACTCCAGGGGCACCCGCCCCCGCGCGGACAGCTCGTCCGACGCGCCGGGGTCGTCCGGGATGAACACCCCGACGACGCCGATGCCGCCGGTGAACCGGACGCACTCCACCAGCTTGTTCAGGGTGTCGTCCGGATGCTCGCGCCCCTGCGGGTCATGGGCCTGGTAACCCACGCACTCGCAGCCGCGGTCGGCTCCCTCTCCTCCGGTGAGCTCCAGGACCTGCTCGACCGGCGAGCCTCGCGAGTCGTCGACGGCGATGGCGCCGATGCTCTCGGCCAGTCGCAGCCGGTCGGGATGGCGGTCGACGACCATGACCTTGCTCGCGTTCTTGACCACGCACGAGAGCGCGGCCATCAGCCCCACCGGCCCGGCGCCCATGATGACGACCGACTCCCCCGGCCGCACGCCCGCCATCTCGGTGGCGTGGTAGCCGGTCGGGAAGATGTCCGCCAGCATGACGTAGTCGTTCTGCTTGTCGACGCCGTCCTCGGGCATCCTGCAGCAGTTGAAGTCGGCCCACGGCACGCGCAGGTACTCGGCCTGCCCGCCCTGATAGGGGCCCATGTCGGCGAACCCGTAGGCGGCGCCGGCCAGGCCGGGCTCGGGGTTGGCGCGTATGCAGTAGTTGGTGAGCCCGGCCCCGCAGTTCTTGCAGGTGCCGCAGGCGACGTTGAACGGCACGCTCACGATGTCGCCCACGGCGATCCGCTCCACGGCGTCGCCGACCTCCACGACCTCCCCGTAGTTCTCGTGCCCGAGCACGCGGCCCGGCTCCATGCTCGTGCGCCCCTCGTACATGTGCAGGTCGGACCCGCAGATGTTCGTGGTGATGATCTTGACGATCGCGTCACGCGGGGTCTCGATCCGCGGATCTGGAACGTCCTGCACGCTGACGTCCCGGGGTCCGTTGTACACGACTGCCCTCATGCTCGCCTCCCCGGCCAGGGCGCGGGCGGTCCGCCCCTTTCCTCGACCCTCCCCCCGGCCCTCGTGCGCCACATCCCCCATCCGGCTAGTAGGGCGCGGCGCCGTCCGGGCGGTGCCGGTTGGGCGGCGGCGGGGCGGGGCGGCATCATGGCATGCGGTACCGACCAGCGAGGAGAGCCCCGTGACCATGCGTCCCCTGGTGCTACTGGACGTGGACGGGGTGCTCAACCCGGCACGGCGGCACAGCCTGCGGCTACGGCGTTACGAGTGCGTGCTGGAGGGCCAGACCTACCGGATCATGCTGAACGCCGGGCACGGGCGCGACCTGGCGCGGCTGGCCCGCGACACCGGGGCCGAGCTGGCCTGGGCCACCACCTGGGAGCAGCACGCCAACGTCGAGATCGCGCCCCGCATCGGGCTGCCGCCGCTGCCCGTCATCGAGGTGAGCGGCGACCCGGGCACGCGGGCCGGCGAGCACTTCAAGACCCGGCACGTGGCCGAGTACGTCTCCAGGCGCCCGTTCGTGTGGTTCGACGACAGCCTCGGGCCCGCCGACTGGGAGTACCTCAAGGACCACCCGGGCGTCGGGGAGTTCCTGCTGGTCGAGGTGGACCCGCTGACCGGCCTGGGCGACGGCCACCTGGCCCGGGCGCGCGACTGGCTGGCGGGCCTCGGCCCGCGTCGCTGAGGCGGGCGCGCGGGGCCGTCGCTCCCGCCGCCCCTTCCCTGGGCGGGCGGCGGCGCGCTCTGGCCGCGCGCCGACCTTTGATCGTTAACTGACTCGCCACCGCGGGTACAGCTCCCGCCACTAGCGTGCCCCGCGAGACGAGAGAGTGGGGTGTGCCCAGATGTCGCAGAAGACGCTGGCAGGTACGCTGGCCGTCCTGGCCGCGGGAACCGTGTTCGCGGCCGTCCAGCCCGCGACCGCCGACAGGAGCGGGCGTGACGACCAGGCGCCGATCATCGTCGGCCACCGGGGCGCCAGCGCCTACCGGCCGGAGCACACGCTGCTGTCCTACGAAGCGGCGATCAAGATGGGCGCCGACTACATCGAGCCCGACCTGGTCTCCACGAAGGACCATGTGCTCGTCGCCCGGCACGAGAACGAGATCTCCCAGACCACCGACGTGGAGAGCCACCCGGAGTTCGCCGCCCGCCGGACGACCAAGACCATCGACGGCGCCGCGGTGACCGGCTGGTTCACCGAGGACTTCACGCTGGCGGAGCTGCGCACGCTGCGGGCCGAGGAGCGCATCCCGGATCTGCGGCCGGACAACACGGCCTTCGACGGCCTGGCGCAGATCCCCACGTTCGAGGAGGTCGTCGCGCTCGCCAAGAAGAAGGGCGTCGGCGTGTACCCCGAGACCAAGCACCCGACCTACTTCGACTCCATCGGGCTGTCGCTGGAGGAGCCGCTGGTCGGCACGCTCAGGCGGTTCGGCTGGGACAGCTCCCGCGCCCCGGTGTTCATCCAGTCGTTCGAGACCGGGAACCTCAAGCAGCTGCGCTCGGCCACCCGGGCGCCGATCGCCCAGCTGATCAACGCCACCGGCGCCCCCTACGACCTGGTGGCGGCCGGTGACCCGCGCACGTACGGCGACCTGGTGACGCCCGAGGGCCTGCGCGAGATCGCCCGGTACGCCGACGGGGTGGGCGTTGCCACCCAGCGCATCGTGCCGACCGGCCCGGACGGCAGGCTGCTGGCGCCCACCACGCTGATCAGGGACGCGCACCGCAGGGGCCTGCTGGTGCACACCTGGACGATCCGGAACGAGAACTCCCAGCTCCCCGTGGACTACCGGCTGGGCAACCCCGCCGGCCCGGCCTACCCACGCGCCACCGGCGACGTGATGGGCTGGCTGGAGCGCCTGTTCGACCTCGGCGTGGACGGCGTGTTCGCCGACGACCCCGGTCTCGCGCGCGCCACCCGCGAGCGGGTGCTCGACGGCCACTGACGGTGGCCGGCCCGCGAGGCGGCCGGGGCGCCCTCGGCCTCGGCCGCCTTCGTCGTGTCGTCCGTGGCCGGCCCAGGCCGGGCCCACGCGTGCACGCCGCCTCCGCCCCCGGACGGGGCCGTGCGTCCCGCGGGACCCACGGGCGGGCGGCGGCGAGGTCGCGCTGGCCTCGCGTCCGCTCGACGCGGGTGACGTCACCTCGACGCAGGTCAGGTCGGTGCGACCACGCCAGGCCGGGTCAGGTCACGTCGGCGCAGACCACGAAGACGCTGATGCCGACGTCGCTGTAGTCGTTCTGGCGGCCCATGCCGACCCAGCCGGTGCCGTCGTCGGCGGGAAAGCTTCCGACGAGGATGGCGTCCTCGCCGCGGGCTTCGGCCCCGCCGGTGACGGCCCTCTTGCCCGAGGGGCACTCGGCCGTCCGGCGGGTGAAGTTCGGGACGGTGGTGTTCTCCAGCTCGACGACCTCGTACCCGGTGAGGGCCGCCGCCTTCCCGTCCTCCTCGGCCGGGGCCCCACGGCCCTTGGCCTCCCGCTCCGCGGCCGCCTCCGTGCGCGGCCTGGGCCCGTCCGCCGACACCGACCCGGGCGGCGGCACCGCGCCCACCTGCGCCATCGCCTCCACCTGGGAGGCGGACTCCGCCAGCGGCACGGACGCCAGGCGCGGCACGGGCACCTCACGCTCCGGCGAGGCCTGCCCGGCCCCGGGTGCGGCACGCGGCGGCGGCTTCTCCCCGGCCGGCGCGGCGGGCCCGGCCGTCGCCCACGGCGGCCTCGGCCGCCAGGCGCCGGACGCGTAGGCGACCGCGGCGGCCGTCAGGGCCGCGCAGGCGACGGTGGCCAGCGCGACCGCGCACAGCTTCCTGGCGTGCATGGTGCTCCCCCTTGGAACCGTCCCGCCCGCCCCGCCGGCACGACCGGGCCCCTCCGTGAGGTGCGGCGAGCGGGCGCCGCCGGACGGCGCGGACGGGAAGCCGTCGGTCTCGTCACCCGAAGTATCCACGCAGTGACACGGTGTTCGCAACGCCGAATACGGCCCCGTTGACGTGGCAGACAATCCCCTTAATGCGTACATCATCCTATTTGATCTGTACGTCCTATTTTGTGCTTCATGCGAGGTATTGCCGGGTAAGACGCATTTAGCCGAAGCCACCTCGCTCGGCAGGCCCGCCGTTCCCCGGCGAACCGCCCTCGGCGGGTCCAGGACGACGACAACCCGGCCGGCGGGTGTGGACGCCCGGTCCACCGCCCGCCGCCGCCCATCCGGCCCGTCGCGCCGGCACCACGGCTCCGTTCCCTTCACCCGACGCGCCCGCTTCCGCTCACAGGAGGTCCGCAAGGCAGTACCGGCCGTACACACCAGCGGAGGAACCCATGATCGGTTCGGAGAACGGCGACGGACGGGTGCGCCGCCAGGCGGACGTGGAGGCGTTCGCCCGCGGCTGCTTCCGGGGGACGCCGGGAGACAGGGTCGGCGTCGAGCTGGAGTTCCTCGTGTTCGACCTCGCCGACCTGTCCCGGCACGTGTCGGTGGCCGAGATCACCGACGCGCTCCCCGTGCCCGGCGGCGGCGCCACGGTGACGTTCGAGCCCGGCGGCCAGCTGGAGCTCGCGGGCCCGCCGGGCGAGCTGCCGGACGCCGTCTCCGCGCTGGCGGCCGACGTGGACGAGGTGCGCCGCGCCCTGCTCGACCGGGGCCTGGTGCTGGCCGGGATGGGGCTCGACCCGGTGCGGCCGCCGCTGCGCCAGCTGCGCCGCCCGCGCTACGAGGCGATGGCCGAGCTGCTGGGCGTCCCCTACGGGCCGCTCATGATGTGCCTGACCGCGTCCATCCAGGTCAACGTGGACCTCGGCGACCGCCCCGAGGTCCGGTGGCGGCGGGCCAACCTGCTCGGCCCCGTGCTCAGCGCCGCGTTCGCCAACTCCCCGCTGCTGCGCTCACGGCCCTGCGGGTGGACCTCCGGCCGTCAGGCGGTATGGCTGCACCTGGACCCGACGCGGACCCGCCCGCTGCCGTACGACGACGACGATCCGGCCGCGACCTGGGCCACGCGCCTGATGGACGCGCGGCTGATGCTGCCCCGCGGCAGCCGCGCCCGCCGGCCCAAGCCGAGCAGGTGCACCTTCGGCGACTGGATGGACGCCCCCGGCCTGACCGGGCGCGCGCCCACCACGGCCGACCTGGCCTACCACGCGACCACCGTGTTCCCTCCGGTCAGGCCGCGCGGCTGGCTGGAGATCCGCTACCTCGACGCGCTGAGCCCGTCCTCGTGGCCGGCGTGCGTGGCGGTCACCTCGGCGCTGCTGCTGGACGACCGCGCCGCGGACGCCGCGACGGCCGCCGCGGAGCCGTTCGCCGACCGCTGGTGGCAGGCGGCGTACACGGGCCTTTCCGACCCGCGGCTGCGCCGGGCCGCCGACGACTGCTTCCGCGCCGCCATCGAGGCGCTGCCCCGCCTGGGCGCGCCGCCGAGCCTGGTGGCCGAGGCGAGCGCCTTCGCCGACCGCCACGTCACCCCGGGCAGCTCACCCGCCGCCGACGTGCTCCGCCGGGCGCGGGACCTCGGCGGCGGCCACCTGCCCGGCTGGCTCGCCGAGGAGGTGCCGGCATGACGGCCGGCGAGGCCCGGGGCGCGCCGGACGGCGGCGCCCGCGCCGAAGGGCCCCACGCGCCCGGCACGGCCCGCGCGCCGCGGCCCCGCACGACGGGCTACGGGGCGTTCGCCCGGCGTCCCGGCGTGGTCCACCCCGAGTGGGACGGCCTGAAGGAGTGGATCGCGGCCGAGCTGGAGCTGGGACGCGACCGGTCCCTCGCCTACACCGACGTGGACGACGAGACGCTGGTGCGCCAGCACTCCTCGCTGATGTCACCGCTGGTGTGGGACCTCGCGCACGTCGGCAACTACGAGGAGCTGTGGGTCCTGCGGGAGGCCGGCGGCATCGCGCCGCTGCGCCCGGAGATCGACACGCTGTACGACGCCTTCGCGCACCCGCGCGGCCGGCGCCCGGCGCTGCCGCTCCTGCCGCCCGACGAGGCCCGCCGCTACATCTCCGGCGTGCGCGGGCGCGTGCTGGACGTACTGGACGCGGCCGACCTGCGCGACCCGCACCCGCTGCGCTCGGGCGGGTTCGTCTTCGGCCTCGTCCTGCAGCACGAGCACCAGCACGACGAGACCATGCTGGCGACCCTGCAGCTCTCGGGCGAACCCGGGCTGGTGCCCGACGGGCCCCTGCCCCCCGGCCGGCCGTCCGGCGGCCGGGAGGTGCTCGTCCCCGGCGGCCCCTTCGTGGCCGGGACCGGCACCGACCCGTGGGCCTACGACAACGAGCGGCCCGCGCACCGCGTGGACCTGCCCGCGTACTGGATCGACCGGTACCCCGTGACCGCCGGGGCCTACATGGAGTTCGTCGACGACGGCGGATACGCCGACCCGCGCTGGTGGGACCCGCGCGGATGGCGCTGGCGGGCCGAGCACCGGGTGATGGCCCCGCTGTTCTGGACGCGGGACGCCGGCCGCTGGTGGCGCACCCGGTTCGGGCGCGCCGAGCCGGTGCCGCCGTCCGAACCCGTGCAGCACGTGAGCTGGTACGAGGCCGACGCCTACGCCCGCTGGGCGGGCAGGAGACTGCCCAGCGAGGCCGAGTGGGAGAAGGCCTGCGGCTGGGACCCGCGAGCGGAGCGGGCGCGCCGCTACCCGTGGGGGGACGACGGCCCCGGCGCGGAGCTGGCCAACCTGGGGCACCGGGCGTCGCGACCGGCCCCGGTGGGCGCGTTCCCGGCCGGGGCGGCGGCCTGCGGGGCCGAGCAGATGATCGGGGACGTGTGGGAGTGGACCGGTTCGCGGTTCCTGCCCTATCCGGGTTTCCGCAGCTTCCCCTACCGCGAGTACAGCGAGGTGTTCTTCGGCGGGGACTACCGGGTGCTGCGCGGCGGGTCGTGGGCGACGCACCCCACCGCGGCGCGCACCACGTTCCGCAACTGGGACCACCCGATCCGGCGGCAGATCTTCGCGGGGTTCCGCTGCGCCCGCGACGCCGCGCGCGGGGAGGCGTAGATGTGCCGCCACGCCGCGTGGCTGGGCGCGCCGCGCACCCTCGTGACGCTGCTGGGGGAGCCGCGCGGGCTGCTCGGCCAGTCCTACGCCCCGCGCCTGCAGCGCGGCGGCCGGGTCAACGCCGACGGGTTCGGCGCCGGCTGGTACGTCCCCGGGCGCCGCGCGCCGCTGCGGTACCGCCGGTCCGTCCCGATCTGGGCGGACGCGAACCTGCCGGGGATCGCGTCCGTCGCCCGGTCCGCCTGCCTGCTGGCGGCGGTGCGCTCGGCGACGCCGGGCATGCCGGTGGAGGAGTCGGCCACCGCGCCGTTCACCGACGGGCGGCGGCTGCTCAGCCACAACGGGCGGGTGGCGTTCAAGGCGGTGGAGCCGCTGCTGGACGGCCGCGTCCCCGAGAGCGCCTGCGACTCCGCCTGGCTGGCCGCCGCCGTCTTCGCCCGGCTGGCCGCCGGCGCGCCGCTCGGCGACGCGGTGGCCGACGTCGTCGTGCGCGCCGGGACCGACGACCCCGGCGCCCGGCTCAACCTCCTGGTCGCGGACGGTCGCGGGCTCGCCGCCACCGCCTGGAACGAGACCCTCTTCCTGCACCTCGGCGAGTGGGGCGAGGACCACGACCCGAGCCCCGCCGAGGGGCACGGGGGCACGCCCTTCGCCGGCGAGCCGCCGGACGACGAGGAGAGCTGGACCAGGAACCACCACGCGAACCCCGCCGAGGGGCACGGGGACACGCCCTTCGCCGGCGAGCCGCCGGACGACGGGGCGGGCTGGAACGGGGACGGCGACATGAGTTCCGGCGAGCGGGGCGAGGGCGCACGCGGCACGCTGGTCGCCAGCGAGCCGCTGGACGACCGGCCGGGGTGGGACGCCGTCCCCGACCGGCACCTGGTCCTCGCCACACCCGCCGGCGTCCGCCTGCGCCCGCTCTGACGGTCCCTCCGCCCGAGGCGACCACCCGCCGGCCCGCCGCCGGCCACCCTCATCCACGACCGAGGACCGTCCACGATCCACCACCCGCCGGAGCCGGGGGCGGGCGGGGCAGACCGCCGACCCGAGCGCACGCGTGAACACACCGCTGCGAGACCACCGCCACACCAGGAGGCCCGCGTGTCCGTCACCCAGATTCCGCTGCCGTTCCTGTACACGGTCAACCACCTCGGCCCGGACCGCCTGCGCCAGGCACTCGCGCAGGACGTCCGCACCGGCCTGACCTCGACGCCCAAGTGGCTGGCGTCCAAGTGGTTCTACGACGCCAGGGGCAGCGAGCTGTTCACGCAGATCACCCGGCTGCCCGAGTACTACCCCACGCGGCGTGAGGCGGCGATCCTGCGCGAGCACGCCGCCGACATCGCCGCGCGGACCGGCGCGGAGACGCTGGTCGAGCTGGGCTCGGGCGTCAGCGAGAAGTCCGTCCTGCTCCTGGACGCGCTCGGCGCGGCCGGGACGCTCAAGACGTACTCGCCGGTGGACGTGGACGCGTCCACGCTGGACGCCGCCGCGCGGCAGATCGCGGCCGGCTATCCGGGGCTGGCCATCTGGGCGGTCTGCGCCGACTTCGAGCGGCACCTGGCCGTGCTGCCCCGCATCGGCAGGCGCCTGGTCGCCTTCCTCGGCGGCACCATCGGCAACCTGGACCAGGACGCCAGGACCGCCTTCCTGGAGGAGCTGCGCGCCGGCCTCGCCCCTGGCGACAGCGTGCTGATCGGCGCCGACCTGGTCAAGGACACCGGCCGGCTCGTCGCGGCCTACGACGACGCCGCCGGGGTGACGGCCGCCTTCAACCGCAACGTGCTGAACGTGCTGAACCGCGAGCTGGGCGCGGACTTCATCCCCCAGGCGTTCGAGCACGTGGCGCTCTACGACGGCAAGCTGCACCGCATCGAGATGCGGCTGCGCGCCACCCGGCCGATGCGGGTGCGGTTCCGGGACCTCGACCTGTCGGTGTCGTTCCGGGCGGGCGAGGAGATGCGCACCGAGATCAGCGCGAAGTTCCACCGGTACCGGCTGGAGGGTGAACTGCTCAGGAGCGGCTTCGCCCTCAGCCGCTGGTACAGCGACCCGGGCCGGGACTTCGGCCTCGCGCTGGCGTACGTCCCCGAAAGACGGGGCGGCGACGCCGGCCGCCCGCGCGAGCCCCGCCCCCGCCGAGCCCCCGGGAACGGCGCCGACCCGGCGTGACGAGGGCCGGTCGCGCGTGAACAGACAGGTCTGGCCGGGGCACGCGAACGCGCCGCGCGGGCCTGGGACACAGACGAGCCGGGGGCCACGAACGAGCCCGGGACGCGGACAAGCCCGGTGACGCGGACAAGCCCGGTGACACGGACGAGCCCGGGAAACGGGCGGACCGGGGAACGGGCGGACCGGCCGGGGCGTGAAAGCCGGACGGATGCGAGGAGGGTGTACGAAGGCGAAGGGGCGGGATCCGATCGTCCGGGAGCTGACTCCACGCCTTCCCCTATACATCGGCGAAGACGGGATCTCGCATCGGCTGGTAGCACCTTATTCGTGATTCCGGTCTTTCGTTACGCCTCGCCCGAGCCGGACGGCGACTGGACGGCCGCCCCGGCCGGCTCCGTCCCGGGCGGGGCGAGCGTGCCGCCGTCCGTCTCGCGGACGCCCGCGAGCCGCTGGGCGAACGGGGCGGCCCGCGGATCCCGTTCACCGACGTTTCCGGGCCGCTGACCGATCAACCCGGCGCACCGGGCTACCACGCACCGGCGCGCGAGGCACCTTCATCAGATGGACGCGCCGACCCACCCCCCGAGCCCCCCATCCCGTCCGCCGCGCCCGGCGGACGAGAGGGCGGCGAGGCCGCGCCGCCCGGTCTCGACCCCGTGCACCCGGTGCTGCCGCGCACGTCATGCGAGCAGGCGCCGCGTTTCGGCTCACGCGACCACGCGGGCTCACGCGACCACGAGGTGGTCGGCGCCCCGCCGCGACCATCGCTCTGCCGCACCCCCCCGGCACAAGGCCGCCGCTCCCTCCACGAGGGCCACCCCCTCCCCCGCGCGGCCCGCCGCCTGGCCGACCAGGCCGGCGTCCCCCACCCCTTGGAGGACACCCGAGCCCGGGAGGACCACTGACACAGGCCCGAACCCCCACCGGGCAACCCGCCGCACAACGGCGCCGCCCCGACCGCACCCCCTCCCGCCGACCCGGCGCCGGGGACGAACAGCGCGGCGGGCGCGAGGGAGCAGCCCTGGCGGCGCGGCCGCGAGGAGCGGCCACGCGGACGCCACCCACGCCGGCGCCCCCGCCCGCACGGCCAGAGGGGGCGGCTACGTGGGCGCGGTGGAAGGGGGTGGTCATGTGGGCGAGGGGGGTGGCTGCGGCTTCGGGGGGGTGTGCATACATGGCCTCGGAGGGGCGTTTCGTATTTCGGGGGATTTGCGGCAAGGGCTTTATGCGGAACTCCTTGGCGTCCGGCTTGTTTCCACTAAGTGTTTCCCGACGTGTACCGATCGCTTTCCCGGGAGGGCGTAAACGGGTGCTGTCGACCCCGTTCTCGGCGGGTGGCGGCGGGGCGCGGAAGCCCAATGGAGCTAGGCATCTGTCTGAGATATATGCTTTGAGGAACAATGCGGCTTTTGTCGTTATAACTCACACCCGCGCACCGCATCAGTGAACGAGGAGGCCTCAAGGGTGTCGGCGCAGGAAAGACGGCTCTCGGCGATCGGAGAGGCCGCGGCAGAGGTCCTCCGCCACACCGACTACCACCTCGTCAGGGCCGAGGACGTGGCGGCGGCCGTACGGCTGTCCCGGGAGGGGCAGAGCGGGCGGCGCAGCGCGGTCTGGTTGTACAACGAGGTCAGGAGCCGGCGGGTCCTGGTCGCGCTCGCGCTGCACCACGCGTTTGTGGCCTTCACCGGACACGGCGCCGCGGACGAGCCGCCGGAGACGCCGGAGAGCCTCGTGGAGGCGCGCGACCTGGTGACCCAGGCGCTGCTCGTGGTGACCCGGTTCCACCGCGCCGAATCGTTCCTCACGCAGCAGGTGCAACTCGGCATCGGGGACATCGCCACCTCCGAGAAGCGCCAGTCCGCGCCGCAGGGGCCGCCGAGCTGGCCCGACAGCCCCATGGGCCGGGCCGCCTCCGCCGGGTGGGCGGGGCGGGTGGTCGCCTACGCCGACCATCTGGCCCCGGTCCTCACGGCGGCCGCCACCGCCGTGTGCCTGCCACCGCCCGGATGGGCGCGCGCCTGCGCCGAGAAACTGTCCGACCTGGCCTTCGACGCCCTCACCGACGACCCCGACGGGCCCGTCGACCGGCAGGCCGCCGCCCTGGGCGCCCACTGGTACGAGAGGCACCTGGTGCCGCTGGCCGGCACGTGGATCAACGACCTGGACGTGGCCGAACGGGGCCGGGACGTCGCGCGGCGCACGGCGCCGGGCACCCGCGCCGAGTCGGGCGCGCAGGCCAACGTCCTGCGGTCCCTGCTGGACACCGGCGTCCTGCTGGAGCGGGCCGCCCGGGAGGCCGCGGAGCTGTCACGCCTGTTCTCCCTCCCCGAGGCCGGCGCGCACGCGGGCCCGCGCTCAGGGTGCGACGTGCAGAGCCGCCGGGGGCTGGCGCTGCTGCGGTACGGCGACCTGGACGCGGCGCGGCACGCGTTCGCCTCGGCCCTGGAGATCGCCGAGAGCCGCATCGGCCCGCTCGACGCCGCCGAGGCGGTCTCGTACGCGGCCCGGGCCCGGAACAACCTCGGCGAGGTCCTGGTGGAGGCAGGCCGCCCGGTGGAGGGCGCCCGGCTGATCGACCAGGCGCGCGCGGCGCGGGCCGAGGGCGCGGGCAAGGCCGCGGGCCTGTCGGCCTCGTGGCGCCGCTACACGCTGACCGCTCAGGCGGCGGCGCGGGCCGCCACCCGTGCCGGCCGGGTGGTGGAGGGCGTGCGGCTCGCGGAGGCCGTGGTCGTCGACCGCGAGGAGCGGCTCGGCGAGCTGGGCGACATCAACGTGGCGGCGGCCAGGGTCTCCCTGGGCGAGGCCCTGCTCGAAGCCGGGCAGCCGGTGGAGGCGCGCCACCTGCTGCAGGAGGCGGGCCGGCACCGCGCCGACCTGCTCCAGCCGATCGCCTACTGGCCCAACCACGACACGGTGCGCCTGGCCCAGACCGAGCTCGTCCTGCGCGACCCGGTCGCCGTGCTGCGTCTGCTGGAACGCTCTCCCGTGCTGGACGACTGGTTCGCCCGGCACGTCTCCTTCCGCCTGTGGGCCGAGGGCCGGGTGACGTACGCGCTGGCGACCGCCATGGGCGGCGACACCCGCACCGCGGTGGGCGCGCTGGAGGAGCTGTCCGGCCTGGTGTCGGCGGCCTCTCCCGACGGGCTGGTGCTGTCGGTGTGGCGGGCGCTGGCCGAGGCGCACCTGCTGGACGGGGACCCGGCGTCGGCCGTGGCCGTCCTGGGCAGGGTCCGGGCGGCCGAGCCCGCCGACGACGACCCCCCGGGCCGGGCGCGGACGCTGCTGCTGGGCGCCCGCTGCGCCGACGCCCAGGGCGACGGCGAGGCGGCGCGGCGGCACCGCGCCACGCTGGCCGGCCTCGGAGACAAGAGCCTGGACGCGGCCCACCCCCTCCTGCTGGAGGGCCGCTACGACGAGGCCGCCCGCCGGTTCGAGGCCGGCAGGTTCGACGGCCTGGAGGAGCTGCTCGCCCCCCTGCTGGACAGGACCCCGCTCCCCCACGGCCGCCCCGCCCTGGGCGACGGCCATCCCCTGCTGTTCAAGTCCGTCACCCTGGCCGACCGCAGCGGCGCCGTCCACCTCCCTCCGGCCCCCCGCCAGGTCCTGTGGGAGGACGCCTGACACCCCCTTCCCGCGTCCCGCACGAGGCGCCCCCCGAGCGCCACCCCGGCACGCCACCGCCCCGCCGGACGTCAGGGCAAGCCGCACCCGCGCAACCGTGCGGCCCCGACCAGACACCCGGCTCCCCGCTACGGACGGACCCGGTGCGCGAGGCCCGCGCTTGGCGGGCGCCGTGGCCGGGTCCCGGTCACGAGGCGGGCTCCTCGGCTGCGGCGGGTGCGGGCGCCGGGTTTCGGGCTCGGTTGATGGCGGTGACGGCGGCGCCCGGGTCGTCCGCGTAGAAGCGCAGGACGCGGGCGGTGCCCTTCCGGCCGAGGGGGCGGGTCACGGTGACCGGTTCCGACAGCTCGACGACCACGTTGGTCTGCGAGGACACCGTCAGGGACATGGTGGTGCCGTCCAGTTCGAGCATGCCCTGGTGGTCGTGGCGCCAGTGCGCCCGGACGGCGGTGACCGTCGCCATCGGGACCCGCAGGTCGATCAGGGCGCCCCAGCGCAGCCGCAGCTCACCCGGGCCGGCCACGTGGGGCCGGGTGAACCCGGCGGCGATCAGCGCCAGCACGAAGAGCACGGTGTACGCGTCCAGGACGAGCAGCACCAGGCGGACCGCCGGCCAGGGCAGCACCAGGTGCAGCACCCACGTCTCCAGGACGCAGGCCACCAGCAGGGCGGCCAGCATGGGGGTCTGCTGGCGGGCGTAGCCGATCGGGACGGCGCCGTCGCGCACCCCGTGCCGCCGCCCGGCCAGCAGGTACCCGATGCTGGCCGTGGACTTCAGCTCGTGAGCCATCATGAGCAGGACGGGCTCGGGCACCAGCTCTCCCACCGCCGCCCGCGCCGCGGCCCGCGGCGCCAGCCCGCCGGCGCGGTGCCTGCGGTAGATGCGAGCGGCCAGGAACGCCTCGGCGACCACCAGCGCGAAGACCGCCACCTCGGCCGCCACGAGCGCCACCCACGGTATGGACACCCCCAGAACCAGGGACACGACGAGCAGGATCTCCGCCGGGAGCACCCCGTAGGCCACGCCGCGAAGCACCCGCTTCGCCCTGTCCTCACCGGCCCTCCGGAGCCCACCCGCCCCGTCATCGCTCACGCCCCGCAACGGGCTCGCTGCGTCATCCCCCACGCCCCTCAGGCCTCCAATGCCGTCGCCGCCGGCCTCCCGCCGCCGTCCCGCCCCGTTCCCGTCCGGGCCCCGGAGGCCGGGCGCCCCCTCATCGCTCACACCCCGGAGCGGGCTCGCTCCATCCTCACCGGCCTTCCGCGGCCGTCCCGCTCCGTTCTCGTCCGGGGTCGGGAGCCGCACCACCGCGTCCTTACCGGAGCCGCTGGGCCGGGTCATGGGAGCCTCGCGGCGAGTTGGTCGATCGTCTGGCGGACGACCTCGGCCTGGGCGGGGGCGAGGTCGTCCAGCAGGGGCACGCCCGCCGGGTCGGCGGCCGCCTGCGTCAGGCCGGGGGCGAGGACGGCGAGCAGGTCGTCCGGCAGGTAGGCGGCGAACGCGGCCGCCAGCGGGGCGACGCGGGGGTCGCCGGGGTCGGCCCCCGCCAGCTCGTCCAGCCTGCGGTAGAGGTCGTGGCCCTGGGCCATGACGGCCGGGTCGGCGGCCATGGGCGTCAGCGCGGCCATCAGGCGGCGCCGGTCCTCCTCGGTGGCCGTGGTGTCCATGAGGGCGAACAGCTCGCGGTCCCAGGCCGCGGCCGGCGACTTGCCGAGGTCGGTCGTGGAGGTGAAGACCGTCCCGAACAGCTCCGACAGCTCGGGGGAGACGACGTCGTCGGGCCTCAGCTCGGAGACGGCGGCCTTCTCCAGAAGCACCGCCAGGCGTTCCCTGCGCTCCCTGATCGCCCGCTCCTGACGGGCGAGGTCGGCGTCCAGTTCCAGCAGCACCTCGTGCAGGTCCCGGCCCATGTCGTCGGCCAGCACGTCGCGCACCTCGTCCAGGCTCAGCCCCAGCTCGGTGAGCCGGCGCACCCTGGCCAGCTCGACGGCGTCGCGCAGCGTGTACTCGCGGTATCCGTTGGCCCGGCGCGGTGGCTCGGGCAGCAGTCCCTGATGGTGGTAGTGGCGTACGGCACGGGTCGTCGTCCCCGCCATCGCCGCGATCTCTCCGATGCGCATGCCTTCATTACAGACGTTGACGCCGCGTCAAGGTCAAGCGGCCCGACGGCCGGCAGGAGGGCAGGGGCGGAGGGCGCGCGTCAAGGTCAGCGAGCCCCAGGGCCGGCCAAGGCGGAAGCCCGCGTCGAGGTCAAGCGGGCCCGACGGCCGGCAGGAGCGGAGGGCGCGCGTCAAGGTCAGCGAGCCCCAGGGCCGGCCGAGGCGGAAGCCCGCGTCAAGGTCAAGCGGGCCCGACGGCCGGCCGGGGCGCAAGGCCCGGGTCGTCCTGGTCGCCGAAGGTGATCACCATGTACCTGCCGTTGGCGTAGCTGACCACGGGTCGCTGGAGCATCTCTCCGACTCTGTGCGCGACCGACTGGAACAGCTCCACCATGTCGGGGGTGTCGGCGCTGACCCGGAACCGCCCCTCGGTGGCGAGCGTCTGGGCGACGTAAGGGGCGAAGGCCGCCTCGCTCCGGATGCGCTCCTCCGCGCTGAGCGGGGTGCGGCGGGGCGCGGGACGGGGGTCGAGGGGGTGGGTCATCGCTGGTCTCCCTGTGATCGCCAGCCTCCCATCATGCCATCCACGCCTCCAGCGCCCGGCCCACGTCCACCGCATGGCCCGCGTCCAACATCCGACCCGCGCCCGGTGTCCGGCGACCACGCGAGTGGTGACGTGGCCGGCGGGCGGCCGGTGAAGGCGGCGCGCGTGCCGGCGAGCCACTCGGCCATGGACACCGGCTCCCGGCCGGTGGCCTGGGGGACATCGTCGGTCACGGTGGCGCAGCCACCGCGGCGCACCCAGTCGAACAGCTCAAGCATGCCGTCGGCGTGCCAGGCGGACAGTCCCGCGGCGAGCATGCCACGCCGCGCCTCCGCCGGGGAGACCTCGGCGTACCGCACCGGCCGGGCGCAGGCGTCCGAAAGGCGGCGGGCCACGTCGGCGAGGCCGAGCGACTCAGGGCCGGTGGGGAGGTGGACCTGGCCCACCTCCTCCTCGCCGGACAGCGCGCGGACGGCGACCGCGGCCACGTCCGCCGCCGCCACGAAGCCGACCGCGCCGTCCCCCGCCGGGGCGAGCAGCGCGCCGCGCGAGCGTACGGTCGCCGCCGCCGCCAGCAGGTCCTCCATGTACAGGTTCGGGGCCAGGTAGGTGACGGGCAGGCCGGTGCGTGCCAGGTGGGCAGCGATCCGCCGGTGGCCGCGCATGAAGCGGACCTCGCAACAGGGCTCCTGGAAGCCGTCGGCGGCGACCTTCACGACGTGCGGGCGGTGCCCGGCGGCGGCCAGCGCGTCGGCGAAGACGATCTCGGCCGCCGCCTGCCCGGGCCCGGTGGGCGACAGCAGGAAGACCCGGTCGAAGCGCCGCAGCACGTCGGGCGGCGGCGGCGCCTCGAGCGCGGCGACGAGGTGCGGCATCCCCGCCGGCAACCTCCCCGCCCGCGTCTTCGCGCGCACCATGGCGGTCGCCGGGACGCCCGCCCCGGCGAGCAGGCGGGCCAAGCGCAGGCCGACCCGCCCCGTGGCGCCCGTCACCAGGATCACCCCGCCTCCTCCCCCCGGGCGGCCCCGGCGCCGCGATCCCGACCGCACTCCTTCCGCCGCCACGACCGGCGGAAACCCGTGATGACCTGCGCTTTCCCACGCGTCAGCGGGAGGAACCGTCGCCGAGCATCCCGCACAGACCCCGAACCGCACGGCCCACCCGGGCCACGCCATCACCACCACGACCGCAGAAACCCCTGACGACCCGCGCTCCCCACGAACGTCAGCGGGAGGAACCGTCGCCGAGCATCCCGCACAGACCCGAACCGCACGGCCCACCTGGGCCACGCCGCCACCACCACGACCGGCAGAAACCCCTGACGACCCGCGCTCCCCACGAACGTCAGCGGGAGGAGCCGTCGCCGAGGGTCGCGCGCAGGCTTCGGACGGCGCGGCCCACCTGGGCCATGGCGCCGTCGCCGCCGGCGGACTCGCCGCAGTCGGGCGCGAGGGTGACGCGGGGCGCTCTGCCGCTGCGGATGCCGTCGGCGATGTCGTCCAGGCACGTCACCACCTCGCGCACCGCCTCCTCGGAGGGCGAGGGCGCCCCGTGCTCGGTGCGGGCGGCGGTGGCGGCGGTGGCGTCGGCCACCTGCTCCAGCGCCGTCATCGCGGGCATCCACGTGGTGACCCGCCTGCTGATCACGGCGGGTTCGGTGACCGCGCGCTGGAAGACCGTGCGCAGGTCGGCGAGGGCGTCGTAGGCCTGGCGGTGCAGCAGCGCCCGCCGCGGGTCGCCGGGGTCGAACGCGCGGCCGAGGTAACGCGACGTGGCCGACACCGCGTCGGCGAAGCGCGGCCCGACCGGCGCCTGCCAGCTCCCCGGCCACGGCAGGTATCCGAGCACCAGCACGATGGCGCAGCCGACCAGGGTGTCCACCAGCCGGATCTCCGCCAGTCTGGGCCCGGCCCCGCTGACCAGGTCGACCAGCAGCACCACCAGCGGCGCCTGGAACATCGCCATCATCCCCCAGTTGCGCTGCTGTCCGTACGGCAGGAGCGCGGAGAAGATCGCGACGGGGATCAGGATCCCGGGGCCGTACGGCACCACGGAGAGGATCACGGTGCCGATGAGGGCGCCGGCGACGGTGCCGAGGCCGCGCTGGACGGCCCGCGCGAACACCGAGCCGAAGTCCGGCTTGAGCACCAGGGCGACGGTCAGCATGATCCAGTAGGACCGTTCGATCGTGTGCACGCGGCTGAGGACTGCCGCCGCCCCCATGCACAGCGCCAGCCTGACGATGTACACGCGGGTGAGGTGGCCGTACAACATGCGCGTCCAGACGGCGTTCAGCCGCGCGGCGCGCCCGACGCGCTCGTACGGCACCTGGGCGGCGTCGATGTCGCCTCCCGACACCAGGTCGACGGCCCCCTCGACGCCCGAGCACAGGGCCCGCATGGCGGGCGTGCCGCCGTCGCACACGGGCGGGCGCGGAGGCGGCCGCCCTCCGGCCAGCGTGGCACCCACCTCCCGCACGGTCCCGGCGAGCCCTGGCGGCGGGCGGCTAGCGGGCTCCCCGGCACCGGCCGCCGCCGGCTCGGCGGGCCGCGCGGTGACACCGTCCGGGTCGGCGCCATGCGGGGCGGAGCCCCGTGCCCCTGCGCCGTGTGGGCGGGCGCCGTCCGGGTCGAAGCCCCGTACCTCCGCGCCGTCCAGGCGAGCGCTGTCCGGGTCGGAGCGCCGTGCTTCCGCGCCGTCCAGCTCGGCACCGTCCGGGTCGGAGCCCCGTACCCCTGCGCCGTGCGGGTCGGCGCCGTCCCGGTCGGAGCCCCGTACCCCTGCGCCGTGCGGGTCGGCGCCGTCCCGGGCGGAGCCCCGTACCTCCGCGCCGTCCAGGTGAGCGCCGTCCCGGTCGGAGCCCCGTGCCTCCGCGCCGGGCGGGGGCGGGGCCTCCTGGGCGAGGGACAGGAGGGCGTTGCGGATCTGGAAGGCCTGGTTGAGCAGGGCGATCAGGCGGGTGCGTTCGCGGTCGGGGCCGGCCGAGGAGGATCGGGCGCCGAAGACGGTGTCGTACCCGCTCTTGAGCGCGGTGTCGAACGCGCCGGCGTCGGTGCCGGGCGGGCCCTCCAGGAGCGTGCCGAGCGAGTCGTACGCCTTCGCCACGGCGGCCACCTCCCCGGCTCGGGGGTGCAGCGGCCAGCCGGCCAGCACCAGGAGCACCGCCCACAGCGCCCCCGCCAGGTACAGCAGGGCCCCGGGGAGCGCGGACGAGGGCAGCGGCGAGCCGACGCCGAGGACGGTCATCACCAGGAGCTGCAGCCCGCCGAGCGAGCCGGCCGCCCCGGCCGTGCTGACCAGCGCCGACAGCACGGCCATGGCGACGACGATCGGCACCGTCCACCAGCCCAGCCCCCGGGCCGCGTGCCCGGCCGCGTACCCCGCGGCGCCACCGAGCGCCGCCGCCCCCATGCGGATGGCCCTGGCCCGGTAGGAGCCTCCCCTGTCGGCCAGCGAGGACGACATCGCCCCCATGGCGGGCAGCACGGCGTGGGCGACCAGGCCGGTGGCGAGCCCGATGATCAGCGGGGTGGTGACCGCGACGGCCGTGCGCGCCATCGCCCCCCGCCGGGGCCGTCCCGGCGCCGGCCGCACGGTCTCCACCAGCCACCCGGGCGCGACGTCCGCCAGCCGGTGGCCGTCCGGACGGCGGAACGGGCGGGGCGAGGGCACGCGCTCACGCCTCGCTCAGCCGACCAGTTTGTCCAGCCGTATCGGCAGGTCGCGCACCCGCACGCCGGTGGCGTGGTGGACGGCGGAGGCGATCGCGGCCGCCGTGCCGACGATGCCGATCTCCCCGATGCCCTTGGAGCCCATCGGGTTCAGGTCGGGGTCGTCCTCCTCCACCCAGGCCGCCTCGATGTCCCGGACGTCCGCGCAGGTCGCGAGGTGGTACTGGGCGAGGTCGTGGTTGAGGTAGTCGCCGAACTCGCGGTCCAGGACGCTCTCCTCCAGCAGCGCCATCGACATGCCCATGGTCATGCCGCCGATGAACTGCGAGCGCGCCGTCTTGGGGTTGAGGATGCGCCCGGCCGCGAACACGCCGAGCAGCCTCAGCACGCGCACCTCGCCGGTGTCGACGTCCACGCCGACCTCGGCGAACTGGGCGCCGTAGGCGTGCCGGGCGAGCTTGCGCTGCCCGCGCACCTCCTGGGCGGTGTCGGCCTCGGCCGACAGGCCGGGCGGCGGCACCGCGCCGCCGTGCCGGGCCAGCTCGTCCATCAGCGCCTCGCAGGCGCGGACCACGGCCGTGCCCCACGAGGCGGTGCCCATCGACCCGCCCGCGGTCGAGGCCTTGGGCAGCGCGCTGTCGCCGACCTCCACGCGCACCCGCTCGGGCGGCACGGCGAGCGCGTCGGCCGCGAGCTGCGTCAGCACCGTCCGGGCGCCGGTGCCGATGTCGGCGGCGGCGATGCGCACCGTGAAGCGGCCGTCGGGCTCGGCACGGGCGGACGCCCGGGACGCCACGCGGTAGGCGGGGTAGGTGGAGGACGCCACGCCGGTCCCGACCAGGACACGGCCCCTGCGCCGGATCCCCGGGCGGGGGTCGCGCTCGTGCCAGCCGAACCGGCGGGCCCCCTCGCGCAGGCAGGCGACCAGGTTGCGGGAGCTGAACGGCAGCCCGCTCTCGGGGTCGCGCTCGGGGTCGTTGCGCACCCGCAGCTCCACCGGGTCGACGCCGCACGCGACGGCCAGCTCGTCCATCGCCGACTCCAGCGCGAACATGCCGGGCGCCTCGCCCGGGGCGCGCATCCACGTCGGGGTGGGCACGTCCAGCCGCACCAGGCGGTGGCTGGTGTGCCGGTGCGGGGCCGCGTACATCATCCGGGTGGCCACGGTGGTCTGCTCGGCGAACTCGCTGATGGTCGAGGTCTGCTCGAAGGCCTCGTGGGTGATCGCCACGAGCCGCCCGTCGCCGTCGGCGCCGAGCCTGACCCGCTGGACCGTCGGGGTGCGGTAGCCGGTGACGGCGAACATCTGCTGCCGGGTCACCGCCAGCTTGACCGGCCGCCCGACCTGCTTGGCCGCGAGCGCGGCGAGCACCACGTGCGGGTGGGCCTTGCCCTTGGAGCCGAACCCGCCGCCGACGTACGGCGAGACGATCCGCACGCGGTCGGGCGGCATGCCGAACAGCGGCGCGATCGTGGCCCGCAGGCCCGAGGCGCCCTGCGTGGAGTCGTGGACGGTGAGCCCGCCTTCCTCCCAGACGGCGACTGCCGCGTGCGGCTCCATCGGGTTGTGGTGCTCGGCGGGCGTGGCGTAGGTCGCGTCGACCACGACGGCGGCCGAGGCGAGCGCGGCCTCGGGGTCCCCGAGCGAGCTGTCGGTGGGATAGTCCGGGTTGACGTGGTCGGGCCGGTACATGCCCGGGTGGTCCACCCGCAGGGCGACGTCGTGCGGCCGCTCCTCGTACTGGACGCGCAGCAGCCGCGCCGCCTCGCAGGCCTGCTCGTAGGTCTCGGCGACCACCACGGCGACGTACTGGCCGCGGTAGGCCACCTGCCTGGACTGCAGCACGGCGAGCTCGGCGGCGGCCGACGGCGCGAGCCGGGGCGCGTTGCCGTGCCACATGGCCGCGATGACGCCCGGCCACTGCAGGACGGCGTCGACGTCCACGTCGACGACCTCGCCCCGCGCGATGGCAGCCTGGACGGGGACGGCGTAGGCCACGTCGCGCGGGCGGTGCTCGTAGGCGTACCGGGCCCGCCCGGTGACCTTCTCGGGGCCGTCGACGCGGTCGAGCGCCGAGCCGGTTACCCGCGCGCCTGTGACGGTCATGGTGCCTCCGCGAGGTCGGTGAGCACGCGGACCAGCAGGTTGCGGGCCAGCGGCACCTTGTAGGCGTTCCCCGGCAGGGGACGGGCCCCCGCCAGCTCCAGCTCGGCGGCTCGGGTGAACTCCGCCTCGGTCGCCTCGGCCCCGCGCAGGGCGGCCTCGGCCGTCTCCGCGCGCCACGGCACGTGCGCGACCGCGCCGAGCGCGATGCGGCAGTCGCGGACGACGCCGCCCGCGACCTCCAGGGCCGCGGCCACCGACACCACCGCGAAGGAGAACGACGCCCGGTCGCGCACCTTGCGGTAGCGGGACCGGGCGGCGAGCGGCAGCGGCGGCAGCTCCACCGCCGTGATCAGGTCGCCGGGGCCGAGCACGGTGTCCCGCTGCGGCTGGTCGCCGGGGAGGCGGTGCAGCCCGGGCATCGGCACGGCGCGCGGGCCGCCGGGGCCCTCGACGTGGACCGTGGCGCCCAGCGCGGCCAGGGCCACCGCCATGTCGGACGGCTGGGTGGCGACGCAGCTCTCGGAGTGGCCGATGATCGCCAGGTTGCGGTGGTCGCCTTCGCGCGCCGGGCAGCCGGAGCCGGGCTGCCGCTTGTTGCAGGGCTTGGTGACGTCCTGGAAGTAGGAGCAGCGGGTGCGCTGGAGGAGGTTGCCCCCGACCGTGGCCATGTTGCGGATCTGGCCGGAGGCGCCGGCCAGCACGGCCTGCGACAGCACCGGGTAGCGGCGCCGCACCAGGGGGTGGGCGGCCAGCTCGCCGTTGCGCACCCCGCCGCCGACGAGCAGGCCGCCGCCGGCGGTCTCCTCGATGGTGGCCGGGGCGATGCGGGTGACGTCCACGAGCGTGTGCGGCGTGGCGACGCCGAGGCGCATCAGGTCGACGAGGTTGGTGCCGCCGCCGAGGAACACCGCGCCGTCGCCCGCGCCGACGGCCTCCACCGCCGCACGGGTGCTGGCGGCGCGCTGGTAGCCGAACGGCCTCACGGCGCCACCCGCCTGATCGCCTCGACGATGTTGGGGTAGGCGCCGCAGCGGCACAGGTTGCCGCTCATCCGCTCGCGGATCTCCTCCTCGTCCAGCACGACCGGGCCGTCGCCTTCGCTGACCGCGCTGGGCCACCCGTCCTGCGCCTCGGCGAGCATGCCGACCGCCGAGCAGAGCTGGCCGGGCGTGCAGTAGCCGCACTGGAAGGCGTCGTACTCGATGAACGCCTCCTGCAGCGGGTGCGGGCTGTCGCCGCCCGCCAGGCCCTCGATGGTCGTGATCTCCCGGTCGTCGACGGTGACCGTGAGCGTCAGGCACGACTTGACGCGCCGGCCGTCGACCAGGACCGTGCACGCCCCGCACTGGCCGTGGTCGCAGCCCTTCTTGGAGCCGGTCAGGTCGAGGCGCTCCCGCAGCGTGTCCAGGAGCGTCTCCCGGGTGTCCACGGTGATGGGATGGACGTCCTTGTTGACCGACAGCCGCAGGTCGCTGGTGATCGGGGCCGGGGCGGCGGCGTCACCTCGGATCGTGTTCGCTTCGCCGTTCACCCGCGCTTCCTTACCCGGGCCCGGCCATGCTTTATCCCACCGGAGGTTCATCTCTCGGCAGCGGACGCTCCAAGGCGCCGCTCAGACGACGGTGCGCGCCGACCACAGCTCCGGGAAGACGTCGCGGCTGAGGCTGCGCTGGAGCCATCCGACGCCGCCCGACCCGCCCGATCCCATCTTGGCGCCCATGGACCGGCGCACCGCCATCAGGTGGCGGTAGCGCCAGTCGGAGAACCGCTCCGACAGGTCGGTCAGGGTCTCGGCGAGCTCCCACAGCTCGTCGCCGGGCGCGCGCTCGCTGTAGATCGTCACCCATGCGGCCTCCACGGCCGGGCTCGGGACGTACTCGGCCGTGAGGTCGCGCCCCTCCGGGACGGCGAACCCGCGTCTGGCCAGCACGTCGAGCACGCTGTCGTACAGGCTCGGCGCGCGCAGGGCGGCGAGCAGTTCGGCGTACACCGCGGGGCTGCGCCGGTGCGGGCGGGTGAGCGGCTCGGACTTGTTGCCCAGCAGGAACTCCAGGTGCCGGTACATGGCGGACTGGAAGCCGGAGGCCTCGCCGAGCGCCTCGCGGAAGGCGTTGAACCGCACCGGGGTGAGCCAGCTCAGCGCGGCCCAGGAGGCGTTCAGCGCCTCGAAGTAGCGGACGGTGCGCGCGAGCACCGCGGTGGCCTCGGCGATCTCGTCGTCGTCGAGCAGCCGCTGCGCGAGCCGCCACTCGGTGCGCACCAGCCCGAAGTACAGCTCCATGACCTGGGTGGTGACCAGGAACGGCAGTTCTTCCGGCACGTCGGTGATCGTGTGCTGGAGGCCGTGCAGGGTCTCGGCCTCCACGTAATCGTCGTACGGCGTGCCCGCCGCGAACTCCAGGGTCGGCGCGGCCTCGCCCGGCCCCTCGGAGGGCGCGCCGGGCGCGCCGACCGGCCTCTCCGTGATGGCCCCGTCTCTCGGCCTGCTCGTCATCACGCCTCCCTCGCTTCCCTCTATGGTCACGTCTATAGGATTTCAGGGAAATGGTGAGTCTGAGGTCGTTCGTCCCTTTCACCTGCGGGTTGAAAGGTCTCGGAGGGCTTTCGGGTTGTGAGTGACGGGGCGTGACCGTGGACACGATGGACTGGGCTCTGCTGGCTGAACTCCAGGCGGACGCGCGACTGTCGTTCAGCGAGCTGTCCCGGCGGGTCCACCTGTCGGCGCCGGCCGTGGCCGAGCGGGTCAGGAGACTGGAGCAGACCGGGGTGATCACCGGGTACCACGCGCGGGTCGACCTGTCGCGCGCCGGGCACACGGTGAGCGCGCTGGTGCGCATGGCGTGTTACGGCCCCCGCTGCCTGCTCCGCGACGAGGCGGCGCTGGCCTGGCCCGAGATCGTCGAGGTGCACCGCGTGACCGGGGACACCTGCTGCCTGCTCCGGGTCGCCACCACCTCGATGGGCGCCTTCGAGGAGCTGATCGACCGCCTGGCCCCCTACGGCCAGCCGTCGAGCATGATGATGCTCTCCAGCCCCCTCCCCTGGCGCCCCCTGACCCGCCCCGCCGGCGGCTGAGCCCTGCCGGGCGGGGACGCCGGGCGGGAGGCGCGGGGTCAGCGCGTGAGGCGGGCGGCCAGCTCGGCGGCGGTGGCGTGCCAGATCGCGGACGCCGGGTCGACGACCGCGAAGTGGTCGCCGGGCAGCTCCAGGTAGACGGCCTCCTCGCCCGCGGCCCGGGCGTACCGCCGGTTGACGTCGACCAGGTCGGGGTCGTCCGAGGCGCCCTGCACGACGAGCTGCGGGACGCCCAGGGGGAGCCGCTCCAGGGGACTTGAGGCGGCGTACACCTCGGGGATCTCGTCCGCGCCGCCGCCCAGCGCGCCCGCGACCGCCCCCGCGCTCACGTGACGCCGGTCCGCTGCCACGAGGTCGAGCACCCCGGCCAGCGACACCGCGAGCGTCACGACCGGCGACCCCTCCCCGGAACCCGCAGAAGGCGCGGCCGGAGACGGCGCGGCTCGGCGGGCGTCCGCCGCGGCGCCCGGGCGATCCCCTCCCCCGCGGGCGCGGTCGGCCGCGGCGCGCAGGGCGAGCTGGCCGCCCGCCGAGTGGCCCGCCACCGCCACCCGGGCCAGGTCGAGGGGCGTGCCGGCCGAGGCGAGCGCCTCGACGCCGGCGGCCACGTCGGCGGTGGTGGCGGCCCAGCCGTGCAGGTCGGGGCGCCGATACTCCAGGTTCCACGACGCGAAGCCGCGGTCGGCCAGGTCGATGGCGAGGGCGTCCATCAGGTCGGCCGCCCAGACCGACCGCCAGTAGCCGCCGTGCACGAGCACCACGACCGGCGGTGCCACGCTCCCCACGGCGGGCGTCCGGGGCTCGACCGGGCCCGGACGCGGATCAGGCGTGGTCGGGGATGGATCCGACGCGGGCGTCTTCGGAGCAGGCGCGGGCAGGCGCGCGCCGGCGGCCGGCAGGCGCAGGTCGGCCCACTGGTCGGGGTGGGGGCCGTAGGGGATCCGGCGCGCGGGGCGGCGCAGGCGGTGCACGGCGTGGCGGACGGCCCATCCCAGGCCCGCGACCCCGCGTCCCCGCACGTGCGCCGCGCCCCCGGCGACCGTTCGCGGCCCGGTGCGGTCCAGGTCGAGCCACACCGTGCGGGGCGCGTGGCCGGAGGCGACGTCCATGAGCCGCCTCGCCTCGGGGTCGGGCCCCGGCAGCGCGACCAGGGCGCACCCCTCCCCGGCCCGCTCCAGCTCGGCGGCGAGCGCGGCCACGTCCGCCACGGCGGCGAACCGGCCCTGGACGCCGAGCGCGGCCCACTCGGCCGCCGCCGTCTCCTCCAGCAGCCCGGCGTCGGCCACCACCCCGGGCCCCGCGACGACCAGCACCTCCACCCCGCCCACCTCCCCGAAGGCGCCGCGAAGCCGGGCTCCGGGACGCGCCGCGGCACCGCGCCACGTCGCGGGCCGGCACAGACGGTACCGCCGTCCCCGCCCGCGCCGCGAGCCGGGCGGACCGGCGCGCGAACGCGACGGCCCGGCGCGCGAACCCGGCCGCGCCCCGAGGGGGAGGCCAGGGCCGCAAGCCCGGATGGGCCCTGGCGGAACCCGGGGCGTACAGGCCCGGGCGAGACCGGGCGGGCTCGTCCGGGGCCCGCCGGGTGGGCGGGGATGGGTCAGCCGCAGCCCTCGAACTGGGGGACGGTGAAGCTGAGGGCCAGGCCGGACTTGGCGAACCACTTCTGCAGCAGCTTCTTGGCGGTCCCGTCCTGGTACATCTCGGTGATCGCCTTGTTGACCGCCTCGCAGCCGTCCAGGTCGCCGATGCGGATGCCCACGCCGTACCGCTCGTCGCTGAAGGGGGCGTTGACGATGCGGGTGCTGGAGGTGGCGAAGCCGGCCAGGATGAGGTCGTCGGTCGAGACGGCGTCCACCTCGCCCGCCAGCAGCTGCGAGACGCACTGGCTGTACGACGGGGAGCTCACCAGGCTGACCGCCACCTTGCGCTCCTCCTTCACCCGGCGCCAGGAGTTCGACCCGGTCACCTGGCACAGCTTGCGCCCGCTCAGGTCGCGCACGCCGGCGACGGCGCCGTCGTCCGCGCGCACGAGCGTGTCCTGGTGGGCCACGTAGTAGGGCCCGCCGAACGACACCTTGGTCTTGCGCTCGGCGGTGATCGAGTAGGTGGCGAAGATCAGGTCGACCGTGCCCCGGGCGAGCATCTTCTCGCGCGCCGAGGACGGCGCGTCGACGAAGCGCGCCGTCTTGCCCAGCTTGCGGGCGACATAGGTGGCGACGTCGACGTCGAAGCCGGTGTACTTGCCGTCCTTCTTCACCCCGAGCCCGGGCTGGTCGGGTTTGACCCCGATGACCAGGGACTCCTTGTCGAGCAGCGAGGTCCCGGCGGCGCACCCCGCCGCGAGCGGGAGCGCGGCGAGCAGCGCCGCCGCCGGCAGGATCCGCGCGAGCGCGCGGATCCCGCGGCCGTTGCCAGTGAGCGTGAGCATCGCGACTCCTGCCTTTCAGCGGTACTCGGCGAGCCGGGGCCGGACACCGACGAGGATCAGCAGGATGGCGGCGAGCGCCGCCGCCGGCGGCCCCACGTCCCATCCGGTGAGCGCGCCGTCGCCGTCGCGGACGGCGGAGTCGAACTCCCGGCGGTGCAGGGCGATCAGTTCGACCAGGGCCTCGTCGTACTCGCCGAACGCGGGGCCGAGCGCCAGGCGCACGGCGTCCCTGGGGCTGCCGCCGGCGGCGGCCTGGCGCATCCGCCGGTCGTTGTCCTGGAACTCCCCGTAGCGCCTCAGCACCTCCTCGAAGGCCGCCCGCTGCCCGGTCAGGGTGAGCCGGGAGGCCTCCGAGCCGAAGAACCCGAGGAAGTCGCCCTCGCCGGAGGACCGCGAGTCCAGCGCGGCCTGGTACTTGTCGAGGCTGCCGGCCGGGACGTACATGACCGCCTGCGACTTGTCGAGGTAGACCTGCTCGTAGGTGTCGGCACGCTGCGGGTCCAGCAGGTACCTGATCTCGTCGCCGTGCAGGGTGTTGCCGATGGCGCGGGCCCGCGACAGGGCGAGGACGGAGTCGAACCCGTCCTCCTTGGCGTGGGTCAGCACCTCGGTCTCCCGCTGGAGCACCAGCACCCCGCCGAGGGCGAGCACGGCGGCCAGGACGGTCGCCGCGAGCAGCGAGAGGTTGATCGTCCGCCGGAAACCCCTGCTGAGGTAGATCTGCAGGGTCAGCAGGACGGCGAGCGCGAGCGCGCAGGCGACCCCGGTCCAGATGCCGCCCATCCGCATGGCCGACAGCTCGGCGATGGAGGCGCGCCGGACGATGGTGCCGCTGTCGAGGGTCAGGTTGTAGGCCTTGGGCAGCAGGTCCAGGCGCATGAGGTCGGTGGCCTGGCGGTAGACCGCCAGCGCCTGTGAGGAGGGCGGCCCGGCGGCGTGCCCGGCGCGCTCGTCCAGCACCAGGGCGCGGGAGGCGAGCCGCTCGTAGCGGCCGAGGCCGTCCAGCAGCGCGCGGACGGTGGCCTGCGCCGTGGCGTCGTCCCCGGCGAGGTCGGCGGCCTGGAGCACCGCGCGGTCGGCCTGCGACCTGCGCTGGTCGTAGAGGGCGAGCATGGCCTGGCGCCCCGGCCCGAGCCCGGTCTCCTGCCCGGCGAGCAGGACGGTGGCCACCTGGGCGTCCATGTCGCTGAGCGCGAAGTACAGGTCGGCGGTGGCCACCACCTGCGGGCCGGCGGTGTGGCCGATGACACGCAGGCCGTCCCTGGCGTGCGCGACGGCCATGGCGACCGCGCCGGCCAGCAGCAGGACGGCGGCCACGGCCAGCGCGGTGAGCAGCCGGATGCGTCCCGGCACGGTGCGGGCCCTGCCGGCTCGGCGGGGCGGCGCGGGCCGCACTAACGTCATCTCAGCCTCTCCGCAGGGTGATGACGGTCCACGCGCCCACGTTGACGCGGTCGCCGTCGCCGACCGGTACCGGCACGTTGACCTCCACGCTCTTTCCGTTCAGCAGGGTGCCGTTGGCCGAGCCGGGGTCGACCAGCCGCCAGCCGCCGTCGGGCTCGGCCAGCAGCACGGCGTGCAGGTGGGAGACGCCGGGATCCTCCGGGGGGCCCGACAGGTCGATCTCCGGCTCCAGCGAGCGCGTCCGGCTGCGCCGCCCGATGCGCATCTCGCGCCCGGCCAGCGGGATCCGCCGCTCGGGGCAGTAGGGCGGGAACGCCACCCGGGCCGCGTCGGGGCCGCCGAGGGCGATCATCGCCTCGTAGTGGCCGCGGTCGGCCGCGACGACCGCCAGCCAGCCGCTCCCGGCGGGCCCGCCCCGCGACCCGGGATCGCCCGTCGTCTGAGGCCGCCCGGACTGCGGGCCGGCGCCCTCGTGCCATCCCTGGGAGTGCGGGGCGCCCTCGTGCCGTCCCTGCGTGGGCGCGGGGCCGGCCGGGTCGGGCCGGGGCTGCGACGAGCCCGGGCGGACGATCTGCGCGGGCCGCCACGCCTGCGCCGGCTGCGCCGGTTGGGCGGGCGCCCCGGGGTCCGCTGCCGGGCGCGAGGGCGGCGGGGCGAACGCCTGGGAGGAGCCGCCGAGCACGAAGTCGTAGCCGCAGCTCTCGCAGAAGCGGCCGCCGCGGGGCGCGCCGCAGTCGGGGCAGGGCCCCTCGCCCCGCGGCGCGCCGGAGGAGGCGGGCGGCGCGGGCGCCGCCTGGCCGGGGGCGCCGGTCATCAGCGCGCCGCAGACGTCGCAGTACTCCTCGTCGGCGGAGTCGTGCCCTGCCGGGCAGGTGGCCATCCTCAGCCCTCCGGGTCCTTGCGCATGCGGACGGTGCGGACAGAACGGGTGTCCAGCGCGATCTCGTCGGCCTTGTCGACGCCCCGCCTCAGGCGTGCGGTGCCGGTCTCGGGGTCGATGTCCACGACCTTGTCCAGCAGCTTGGCGGTCTCGTCGTTGCCCGCGCGCTCGGCGATGCCGCGCGCCTTGCCGAGCCGGGCCGTGGCGGTCTCCAGGTCGCCGTCGTTGCGCGCCTGCAGGCCCTCCTGGATGAGGGACGCGAGCTCCTGCTGGCCGGTGTAGTGGGCGACCCGGGGGTTGATGCGGGTGGACAGCGCGGGGTCGTCGCTCCACTGGGCGAGCACGTTCCCGCTGGCCAGCACCTCCCCGGTGGCGGGGACGACCAGCTTGACCAGGCCGGCGCGCATCTCCTGGCCAACGCCGCCCGGGGGCACCTTCACGCTGACGTGGTACTCGCGCGACTCCCCGCCCCACGCGCCGGTCGGGTAGTCGCCGGTCTGCGCGTCGACCGGGGAGCGGCGCCCGGTCAGATCCTCCAGGGCCGGGGAGACCTGCTTGACGAAGTTCAGCGTCGCGGCCCGGGGCGTCCACACGCGCAGCGCGACGTCGGCGACGGTCTTGCCCATGGCCGCCTCGGTCATGGCGCGGAAGTCGTCCTCCAGCTCCTCGGGCCTGCGGACGTCCATCGCGCTGCCGAGCAGGGTGGAGCCGATCCTGCGCAGCTCGGCGACCACCCAGTCGGTGCCCACGCCCCGGGCGTCGCAGACGAACTTGCCCGAGCAGTAGGCCAGGTTGGCGTCGAACTCCGGCGCGGGCTCGTGCTCGTTCTTGCCGTCGGTGAGCAGGATGGCGTGCCTGATCGCGCCGGGGTGCTCCATGAGGTGGGCGCTGAACAGGTCGGCGGCGCGGCGCAGCCACCGGCCCATCGCGGTGCCGCCGTCGGCGCGCAGGCGGGAGACGGCCTCCTTGGCCTCGTCCCTGCTGCGCGCGTCCGCCGGCGTCAGGCGGCCGTTGCCCGGGTAGATCACCTCGGCCTGGTGGTTGCCCGCGATGACGGCGAAGTACACGCCGTCGCGCAGCGTGTCGACGGCGGCCTGCGCGGCCTTGCGCGCCTCGGCGATCTTGCCGTACGACATGGAGCCCGAGGTGTCGACGATGATCACCTCGGCGGCGTCGGTGGCCCGGGAGGTCCCGACCGGCCCGCTGGCCTCGACGGTGATGATGCCGTGGACCTCCTGGCTCCCCGCGGGCAGGTACTTGTTCTGGTCCACGCGCATGGTGAAGTCAGTCACTTCTCTCCTTCGGGAAGGCCACCGTGGTATCGGCCCGGTCCCCCTGGCCGAACGGGATGACCACGACGGTGATGTTGTCGTGTCCCCCCGCCTGGTTCGCCAGGCGCACGAGCCTGCGCGCCGTCGCGAGGGGGGCGTCCTGCGGGGCCGCGGCGGCGAGGTCCTCCGGCTCCGGGTAGTAGTTCCACAGGCCGTCGCTGCACAGCAGCACGATGCCGGGCCCGTCGGTGGTGAAGGTCGTGACGTGCGGGACGACCTCGCCGGCGTCGGCGCCCAGCCACGCGGTCAGCATGTGCGTGCCGGGCGTCGCGTCGTCGCGGGTCAGCAGGGCCGACTGCGCGCCGAGCCAGTACGCCCGGCTGTCCCCCACCCAGCCGACCGTGACCTGCCGGGCCGAGACGACGGCGGACACGTACGTGCAGGCGGGGGCGTCCTCGCCGGCGCGGGCGGCGGCGGCGACCGCCGCGGCGGCGAGCCGCACGCCCTCGCGGGTGGCCGCCTCCGCCCCCTCGCCCTCGGCGAGCCGCTTGGCGATCGCGGCGGCGGCCACGTCGGCCGCCGCCTGGGACGCCTCGTCCGGGCGCGGGGAGGTGGAGACCCCGTCGCAGACGACGCCCACCACCGTCCCGGGCCCCGCGGCGGTCAGGGCCATGGCGTCCTCGTTACGGCTGTGCCGGCGGCCGCGGTCGCTGGCGCCGGCCGAGCCGTCCAGCTCCACCTCGACGTGGTCGCGCCCGGTGGGCTGGAGCATGCCGCAGTTCTCGCAGTACCCGTCGGCGCCGACGCGCGCCGCCCCGCAGGCGGTGCACGGGGTGGGCCCGGGCGCTGCGAGGTCGTGGCCGCACTGCTCGCAGAACGCCTCGCCGGCCAGGACGCGGGTGCCGCACACGGGGCAGGCGCTCACCACAGCGTCCTCGGGCGGACGGCGTTGGCGCGGCCGATGAGGGCGTGCCGGTCCTCGGTCGTGCCGGCCGACCTGGCCAGGGCCCGGTAGACCCGCTCCAGCTCGCCGCGCACGCCGCGCTCGCTGAGCGGGGTGCCGAGCAGCGTGCCGCCGTTCCCCTGCGCCGCCTGGCCGGTGACGAACCTGGCCAGCGCGCTCTCCAGCACCTCCGAGGCCAGGCCGTCGCGGTCGCGGGAGTCCAGCCTCAGGCCGCGCAGCCGCTCGCCGGCGGCGATCAGCTCCGGCTCGGCGGGCGCCTGCCCGCGCACGGTGACCGCTACGGCGGCGACCTGCGCGGCGGTGCGGTGGATGGAGGTGGGCGGCACCTCGTCCAGGGCGCGGACGGCGCCGGCCCGCTCGCCCTGGGCCAGCAGGATGCGCGCCAGGCCGAAGCAGGCGCCGGCGTAGGAGCGGTCGGTCTGCCAGATGGCCGCGTAGTGCCGCGCGGCCTCGGGACCGGCACCGGCCGCCTCCAGCGCGAACGCCAGCGCGAGCCGGGGCGCGGCCTCGCCGGGGAACCAGGAGTAGAGCCCGTCGAAGAAGCGCACGGCCATGCCGGCGTCCCCGGAGGCCAGTTCGGCGACGCCGCGGTACCACCACAGCCGCCAGTCGCCCGGCAGGTCCCTGGCCGCGGCGGCGTACAGCTCGTCGGGGACGGGGCGGCCCAGCTCGCTCAGCACGCGGATGCGGGCCAGGAGCGTCTCGGGCGTGGACGGCGCCGACTCCAGCACCGCGATCAGCTCGTCGGGGCTGCCGGAGGTGAGCCCGGCCAGGAAGCCGGCGGCCGGGTCGAGCGGGTCGACCAGCGGTACCGGCAGCGCCGAGGCGGCGTCCAGGCGCTCCAGGGGCCCGAACACCTGGCCGCTGGTGAGGGGTGCCAGCTCGGTGCCCACCGCCGCCCTCTCAGGCCCGAACACCCCCGACTGCGCGGGGTGAGGCGCGGCCTCCTCCTGGGCCCTGGTCTCCCGCAGGACGCCGACGAGCTGCTCGGACATCTCCGAGGCGCTCTGGAAGCGCCGCGTGGGGTCGGCGTCGGTCGCGCGCTGCAGGAACCGGTGGAAGGACTCCAACGCCGGCCCGGGGTCGGGCAGCGGGGCGGCGGCGCCGCCCGCGGACGGGCTGAAGGGGAAGGCGAGCACCGCGAGCGTGCGCCCGACGGTGTACAGGTCGGAGGCGATCGAGGTGCCGTGGGTGGCGATCTCGGGCGCCTGGTAGCCGATGGTGCCGTAGATCGCGCTGTCGTTGTCGTCGAGCCGGCGCACCGCGCCCAGGTCGATCAGCTTGAGCTGCTCCTCCACCTGGATCACGTTGGCGGGCTTGAGGTCGCAGTAGAGCATGCCGCGGTCGTGCAGGTAGCCGAAGGCGCTGAGGATCTCCAGCCCGTACGCCATCACCTGGGACGGCGGGAGCGCCTGGCGGTTGTCGCTCTCGCGGAGGCGGTGGCGCACCAGGTCCTGCAGGGACTGGCCGCCGACGTACTCCATGACGATGTAGCCGACCAGCGTCCCGGTGACCGGGTCGGGGTGGTTCACGAAGTTGAAGATCTTGACGATGTTGGGGTGGTCCATCGCCGTGAGGAACCGGCGCTCGGCCTCGGCGGCGGCGAGCGCCTCGGTGTCGCCGGTGTCCAGCAGGCCCTTCATGACCACCCAGCGGCCGTCGAGGTTGCGGTCGGCGGCCAGGTAGATCCAGCCCAGGCCGCCGTGCGCGAGGCAGCCCTTGACCTCGTACTGCCGCGCGACCAGGTCGCCCGCGCCGAGCTTGGGGGTGAAGGAGAACCGGTGGGCGCAGTGCGGGCAGAAGCCCTCGGCGCGGCCGGGGTTGCCGTCGCGACGGCGGCCGACCGGCTTGCCGCAGTCGGGGTTGCCGCAGAAGCGCCGCTCCTCGGGCACCACGGGGTCGCGCAGGACGACCGCCGAGGGGTCGCGGTAGGGCACCGGGGGGACCTCGACCAGGCCCATGCCGAGCATGCCCCGGCGCGAGCGGCTGCTGGTGCGCCGCGACCCGGTCATCTGGCTCGGGGTGGAGCCGGTGGAGCCGGTGGGGGCGGTGCCCGGGACGCCGATGGACGGCCGGGTCATCCCGCCGGGCGGCGGCGCCCACCCGGACGCCTGCGGGGGCGGGGCCGCCGAGCCGGAGGGCCACGCCGTCCCGGGGCGGCCGGCGGACTGCGGCGGCGCGGCGCCGGGGGGCGGCGGGGAGCCGCCCGCGGCCGAGGGCCAGGCGGTGACCGGCCGTCCGGAGGCGCCCGTGCCCACGCGGTTGCCGGGCGCGCCGGGCGGTACCGCGCCGGGGTCGCCGGGCCGCACGGCGCCGGGCGGCGCGATCGGCGGCGCGGCCGGGAACGCGTGGGCGGGCGCGGCGCCGCCCGAGGCGCCCGGCCCGTACGGGGACGGCGCCCCGTGCGGGGACGGCGGACCGTGCGGAGACGGCGGACCGGACGGCGGCGGCGCGCCGGGCCCACCGGACGGCACCGGGGAGGGCCGGGACACCGGCGCCATCCCGCAGGCGTCGCAGTATCCGTCCACGACGGTCCCGGTGCACCCGGGCTGGTCGCATCTGGTCATCCGGCCGCTCCGATCCGAGTGATGGCCCGCTGGTACTCGGCGACGGCGACGGTCGCCCGCCGCAGGTCGCACGGCGCGGTCCACAGCAGGTCGCGGGCCGTGCCGTAGAGGCCGGCGAGCGCGACGTCCTCCGCGTGGCCCAGGCGGACGGCCTTGGCCTGGTAGGCCGACAGCCGCCCGCGAAGCTCGTCGCGCCGGTCGATGAGGCCGCCGATCGACCCGGTGACGCCGTCGGCGCGCGACAGCGCGTCCAGCACGGCGCGTTCGAGCTCCGCCAGGCGCTCGGCCAGCTCCAGCCAGCGGCCCTCCGCCGAGCCGAGCGCGGCGAGCCGGTCGCGCAGCGCGGCGGCCTGGTCGGGCAGGCGGGGCAGCGACGGCGAGGCGATCTTGGCCAGGACGACGTCCCGGACGCGTCGCGCCTCCTCCTCGGCGGCGGCGACCTCGGCGACGCGCTCGCCGAGCAGGCGGGCGCGCTCGGCGTACTCCTCACGCAACCGGGCGGCCCGCTCAAGCGCGCCGAGGCGGGCGGCCAGGGCCGAGGCGGCGGCGTCCAGTTCCTCCCCCAGCCCGGGGGCGCCGAGCGGGTCGGAGGTGGCGGCGGCGCGCAGCCGGTCGAGCCGTTCGCCGAGGCGGTCGAGCTCGGCGTCGGCGGCGCCGAGGTCGTCGGCCAGGACGCGGGCCGCGCGGCGGGCGGCGTCGGCCTCCTCCAGCCGGGGCAGCAGGGTGCCCCAGGCGGCGTCCACGGCGGCGACGGTCTCGGCGACCTCGCGGTAGGCCCGGTCCATGCGGGCCATGACGGTGTCCAGGGTGATCCACTCGCCGGGCGTGCGCAGCAGGGAGCGTTTCTCCACGGGCACGTCCCCGGGCTCCAGCTCCACCGAGGAGCCGGCGAGCAGGTCGCTCAGCGCGGCCAGGTCGGGCTTGGACGCGGCGCGCAGCTCCAGGGCGCGGTCGAGCACCCGGCGGTAGGCGTCGAACAGCCACCACAGGGTGACGGAGGTGGCCTCGGCGCGCGCCCAGCGTCGCCCGGTCTCGCCCGCGGGCGTCATCCCGGCCAGCAGGCGGCGGCTCGGGTGGTCGTCGAGGTCGAGCAGGTCGCCGGCGATGCGGTCGCGTTCGGCAACGCGCCGGCTCAGGGCGTGGTCGATCCCCTCCAGGCTCATGGGCGGCCCCGGGGCCCCGCGCGTGTTCAACGCTCCCCGCCTCCCCCGGCATGGAACGACCTGTCCCTCTCCATACTCATTCTTTCCATAATTCGGGCAGACGCGTGCCCAGAGAGGAACCGGCGAAGGCGGGTATTCGATCACATGACGATCACGCCGCAGTCACGGCGTGGCCCCCGGGGCCCGTGAGCGGCCGGGGGCGGGGGTGCCAGGCGCGGCGCCGGCGCGGTCAGCGGGTGACGAGCCAGTTCCAGATGCTCCTCACGACGTCGAAGCCGACCTCGCCCACGACGCCGAGGACGCGCGCCACCGCGGCCCTGATCAGGTGTTCGATGGCGGTCTCGTCGCGGTACTGCACCGCGTAGTCGAATCGGGTGAGGTACTCGGCGGTTCCCCGCCGCGCGGCCTCGACCGCGCGGCGGATGTCCTCGTCCTCGATCATGGTGGGGTCCTCGCATCCGGGGGTTCGTCGGTACCCGAGGTGTCGGCGGCCGGGCCGCGGCCGGTTCAGAAGGGGAAGCGGGTGAGGTCGAAGGCGTTCACCCCGCGCACGCCGTCCCACACCACGAAGTTGCCGTACTCGCGCATGGTCTCGACCGGGACGCCGCCGAGCCCGGCGACGTCGTCCAGGAGCCGCTCGAACCGGAAGATCGCCGTGGGCCCCAGCTTGTTCACCACGCTGAGCATCAGCGGCACGAGGTTGAAGCGGAACAGCGCCGAGCAGGGCAGGACACGGTGGTTGTCGCGCAGCCGGGAGAACACCTCGGCGTGCTCGGGGTGGGCCGCGGAGTAGGCGTCACAGGCCTCCTGGGAGAAGTGGCCCCGGTAGCGGACCGTGTGCGCGTCGCAGTCGAGCCGGTCGTCGCGGAGCGTGAACTCCCCGCTGTTGTAGGTGGCGGCGCCGAGCAGGTCGCCCCAGGGCCGGACGAAGACCTGCTCGAAGTGGACGGCCTTGCGCTCCAGCCGGGCGGCCAGCGGCGCGCTGGGCACGAACGAGCCGCGCGGGCCGCGCATGTCGTAGATCCACGGGGGCGGGGTGAGGGTGTCGGCCTTGGTGAGGACGACGGTGAGCCTGCCCAGCACCTGGGCCCGCGCCCGTGGCCCTGCCTGCGCGAGCAGCCGGTCCAGGCACGCGGCGTCGTAGGCGACCGAGCGGCTGTCGGCGTGGATGGCCCAGATGACGACGTCGCACTCGGCGAGCTTCTCCAGGTAAACGGCCGAGTGCTCCAGGTCCGCGGCGGCGGATTCCCCTATTCCGGGCATATCCCAAAATGTCACTAAATGGTCGGAGTTACCGGGCACAGTGATGGCCCGGGGTTCACGCGTGACCGGTTTCCCGTCCCCCACGGGCAGCCGCGTGCCGAACAGAACGTTGAGCAACGAGGACTTTCCCACCCCCGTCTGGCCCATTACCGCGACGCTCAATGGCTTGCCCGCCTCGGCGTCACGTTCGCGGAGGACGCTCTCCCTCACCTCGCCGAGCTGACGTTCATCCAGCGCATCAACCGAAATTCGGTCGATCCTTGCCACAAGCTCACCTCGCGTCATAGCGTTAATGACGTTTACGGCTGTTTTCTGCCACCGGCTCCATCGTGGCCACCGATCCTTGCGATGACCTTGCGGGAAGGCCGTCGAGTGAGATTCACCCATCGATCTTCGCGGCGGTGAACGTGGCGCGTTTCGACATCAGGCTGCTCGGCGAGGTCACCGTCCTGGCGGACGGGACGCCTCGGAAGCTGCTCCCGCAGACGGCCAAGGCCCTGGCCATGCTGGTCTCGGCACGGAACCCGGTCCCGCAGGGCACCCTGGCCGCGGCCCTCGGCAACGACGGCCCCGTCACGGACGTCGCGCCCCCGCTGTCGCGGCTGCGCAACGCCCTGGCGGGCAGCGAGCTGGACATCCCGCCGGCCAAGTGGTCGCACGCCTACGAGCTGGTGGAGCGGACTCCGGGCTACCTGGCCGAGACGCTGGACGCCGCCCGCTTCGAGGCGCGGCTGCGCGAGGGCCGCGAGCTGTACGAGCGCGGCGACCCGGTCGCCGCCCTGACCCGCCTGCGCGAGGCCGCGGCCGAGTGGCGGGGCGCCCCGTTCGCCTCCCTGGCCGCCGCGTGGGCCCTGCCGTGGGTGTGCGAGGGCTACCGCGCCCGGCTGGAGGAGCAGCGCACCGAGCTGGTCAGGCTGGTCGCCCGCATCGCGCTCCGGCTCGGCCGCTACGAGAAGGCCGCCTTCCTGTCCGAGGGCGTGGTGGGCGACGGCCAGGACGACACCACGGCGGTGTGGCTGCTGCGGTTCCTGACCACCCTGCGCACCGACGGCGGGGCCGCCGCCGGGCGGGCCGTGCGACTACGTGACGCCCGGTTCCCGGGCGACGAGGCGGTGCGCCGGGCCCGCGACCTGCTCGCCCTGCACGAGCACGGCTTCGACGTGGGGGCGCCGCTGGGCGGCCCTGAGGCGTCCGCCGAGCACGACGGCCCCTCGGTGCTGGTGGGCCGGGAGCAGGAGGTGCGGGAGGTCTCCGCGCTGCTGCGGCGGATGGGCGGCGGGAACTCCGCCGCCCTCGCCGTCTGCGGGGTGGGCGGCGTCGGCAAGACCCGCCTGCTGGCCGAGGCCGGACGCCTGGCCGCCCGGGCCGGGATCCCGGCGGTCGCGGTGATGTGCCAGGCCCTGGACGGCCTGCAGCCGTGGCGCGAACTCGCCGGCGTCGTGTGGGCGCACCTGCGGCGCGACCTGTCGGCGCCGCCCGACCCGGTCAGCCCGCACGAGCGCGACGCGCTCGGCAAGCTCATGTCGGCGGGCGTGCTGGACACCCCGGCCGGCCCCGGCCACGAGCGCGACCCGCGCGAGCTGACCTTCCTGCTGGTGAGCCTGCTGCGCCGGGCGTCCGGGCAGGGCCTGCTCGTGGCCTTCGACAACGCCCATCTGCTCAGCCCCTACGCCGCGGAGCTGCTCCAGCACGTCAGGAAGGGCCTTTCGACCGCTCCGGTCGGGTTCCTGCTCGCCACCCGGTCCGAGCCCGCGCGATGGGAGGGCGTGATGAGCGCCCTCCCCGTCGCGCCGCTGAGCGTGGAGGAGGTGGCGCAGTGGCTCGGGCGCGCCTGGGGGCGCGAGCCGACCCCCGAGGAGACCAAGGAGGCCGCCCACGTCACCGACGGCCTGCCGCTGGCGCTGCTCGGCCTGACCGAGCCCGGCGAGACGCGCCCCGTGCCGGCGCGGCCGGTGACCGCCGCCCTCCCGGCCTTCCGGTGGCTCGCCACCGCGGCCATCACCGCTGTGGGCCTCGACATCGACGCCGCGCTGGTCGCGCGGGTGCTCGGGCTGGACTCCGCCGCGGCCGACCGCCTGCAGGCGCAGGCCGCGTCCGGCGACGCCGTGCGGGGGCACGGCGCGGCCCGGTTCGCGCACGACCGCTCACGCGAGGCCGTGCTGGAGGAGCTCGGCGGCCGGCCCGCCCTGGCCAGAGACCTGCACCGCCGCGCCTTCGAGGCACTGTCCGCCCGCACCGGCGCCTCCGGCCGTGCCGATCCCTCCCTGCCGGTCCGCGTCGCCCAGCACGCCGTGGCCGCGGGCGCCGCCCTGCCCGAGGAGCGCGCCGCCGCCGCGTGCCTGGACGCCGCGCGCGCCGAGCAGCGCGGTTTCGACATCGAGAGCGCGATGCGCTGGGCGCACGCCGGCCTGCGGCTGCGCTGCGACCCCGCCACCCGGGTGGGCCTGCTGATCACGCTGGGGGACGCTCTCGGCGACGGTGGCCGGATGGAGGAGGCAGGGCGCCGCTACCTGGCCGCCGGCGAGGCGGCCGAGGGACTGCCGAGGCTCGCCGCCGCCGCGGCGATCCGCCTGGCCCGCCGGTGGTCGGCGCCGGGACAGGTCGACCGGGAGCTGCTGCACCTGCTCGGCGGCGCCCTGGACGGCCTGGGCGCCGACGCCGACGAGGAGGCCGTGATGCTGCGCCTGCAGCTCAAGGCCCACCTGGCCAAGAAGCGGACGATGGCGGTCGCCGACAACGCCGCGACCGGCCCGCCCCCCGGGGTGGAGCTGGCCCGCGCCACGCTGCTGGAGCTGACGGCGACCGGCAACGACCTCGTGCGCTGCGAGGTGCTCACCGAGTGCCGCTGGGCGCTGTTCGACTTCACCGGGCCGGCCGAGCTGCTGGGCATCTCCGAGCGGCTGCTGGAGGCCGGCGTCCGGGCGGGGTCTGCCCACTTCCAGGGCGAGGCGCTCATGGCGCTGGCCGTCGACCAGCTGCGGCTCGGCCGGCTCGCCGACGCGCTCGGCACCGTCGACGCCCACCGCGCCCACGTCGCCCGCAACCCGCGCGGGCTGGGCCCCTGGCTGCAGGGCGCGCTCGACACCCTCATGGACCTGTGGAACGGCGACTTCCAGCGCGCCGAGGAGCGCCTCATGGGCGAGTCGCTGCGCATGGTCGAGGAGCAGGCGGGCGGCGAGGCCGCCCCCGCCGAGACGCTCCGGCAGACGTGGATGGGGCAGTACTTCTGGCTGCTGCACGAGCGCGGCGACCTGGAGACCGTCTTCAGCATGGGGCTCGCCCGCCAGGTCGAGCAGCACGGGTACTTCCCCATCTGGCGGGCCGCCCACGTCCTGGCGCTGGCCGAGACCGGCCGTCACGACGAGGCGGCCGACCGGCTCGCCGCGTTCCTCCACGACACCTCGGGCCTGACCGGGCTGCCGCCCCACGGGTGGACGGTGCCGACGCTGACCGTGCTGGCCGAGGCCTGCGCCGCGATGGCCGCGGGCGGCGTCGACCGCGCCGAGCTGGAGGGCCCCGTGCGCGCGCTGTCCGACCGGCTGGCCGCCTACCCGGGGGAGATCGCGCTGGCCGGGTGGCCCAGCGTGCTGCTGGAGCCGACGGGGCGCCCGCGCGGGCTGCTCGCGCTGGCCGCCGGCGACGCCGCGACCGCGCTGCGCCACTTCGACGAGGCCGTCCGCACGGTGTCCGCCGCTCCGCCGCACATGGCGAGGCTCCAGCTCGACCGCGCCAAGGCCCTGCGGCTGCGCGACCCCGCCGACCCCGAGGGCGAGGCCACCCGCCTGCTGCACCGGTCGCTGCGCATGGCCGACCGCCTGGGCATGCGCCAGGTCGCCGCCGAGGCCAGATCCCTGCTCACCACCGACTGACCCGGCCCTTCCAGGCCACTCCCGGGCCGCCCCGCGCCGGGCACCGGCCGGCCGGGCGCCCCCGGCGCCCGCCTCTTCGGCGGAGCCCGGCCCCCTGCCCGCCGACGCCGCCGCCCCGCGCCCGGCGCCCCGACGGGGGGCCGCTCCGGGGGCGGGGCGGGGTGCCCGGCCTCCTTCGCGGCCGGGCGGGGCGTGGGCTTGGGCGTCACACCGGGACGGTGGTGCCCAGCTCCATGGTGGACGGCAGCTCGGCGCGGCTGGTGATGTTGAGCTTGCGGTAGGTCCGGGTGAGGTGCTGCTCGACGGTGCTCACCGTGATGTAGAGCTTGTCGGCGATCTCCCGGTTGGTGTACCCGGCGGCGGCCAGCACCGCGACCCGGCGCTGCGCGTCGCTCAGGACGGCGGCGTCGTCGGCGTCGGGCGTCGCGGGCGACACCTGGGTCACGCCGACGTCGCTGTCGCGCGAGAGCGCCCGGGTCAGCGGGTCGGCGTGGCACTCCTGCGCCACGGCGCGGGCGCGCCCGGCGATCATCCCGGCGCGGCGGTACTCGCCGAGCGCGTGGAAGGTCTCGTGCAGGTCGTACAGCACGCGGGCCAGCTCGTAGCGGTCGCCGCCCGACTGCAGCAGGTCGCCGGCCTGGCGCAGCAACATCGGCCGGTGCCGCAGGTCGCTCGTGGCGGCCAGCACGCGCATGGCGATGCCGTGCACGCGCGGCGCGCCGGTCGCGCAGCGCCTGATCTGGTCCTCCACCAGCCGCCTGGCCTGGTCGGGCCGCCGCAGGCGCAGGCACGCCTCGGCCACCTCCACGCGCCACTGGATCAGGCCCGGCACGTCCAGGTTCCACATGCCCATCAGCTCGCCGACCCGCTGGAAGTCGCGCAGCGCGAGCTGCGCGTAGCCGGTGGCGAGGCTGTAGCGGCCCCGCGCGTGCAGGTAGTGCAGGCCCCACCGCGTCTGGAACATGGCGTCGGGCACCGGCTGGTCGAGCATGTCGCTGACCGCGTCGTACTTGCCCATCGCCGTGGAGGCCAGCATGAGGCTGGCCATCGGCCCGCCCACCGCGACGCCCCACCCGCTGAGCGGGATGGCGTCCAGCGCGACGCGCGCGTGGTACTCCGCGCCGAGCATGTCGCCCATGCGCAGCGCCGTCTCGGAGCGGATGGCCGAGAGCCTGGCCCGCCTGCTGGGGGCGTGCCGGGAGGAGGCCTCGTCGATGAACAGGTCGCACCAGGGGGCGGCCTTGTCGGAACGGCCGCCGTAGGTGAGCGCCAGCAGGGCGTTCTCCACGGTGTCCATGGACATCTCGTCGAGGCGGGAGCCGCGCAGGATGCGCTCCACCGCCGCGACGAACTCCTGACGCGGGCCGCGGGTCAGCACGGAGGCGAGCGCGATGGCCGACTCCAGGCGGCGGTCGGCCGACACCGACAGGATCGCCCCGCGCGACTGCTCCCCGGTGGTCTGGCGCAGGTGCGACAGGAACGGGGTGTAGGTGCAGCGCAGCCACGGCCGGGCGATCACCAGCTCGGTCACGGTGTCGGGGTCCAGGTCGCGGCCGGTCTCGTTGAGCCGGGTCAGCACGTCCCTGGCGTCGTCGAACCGGCCGTGCCACAGGAAGGCCTTGGCCAGCACGACGGCGTCGCTGCCGCGCAGGTGCCCCCGGCGCATCGCGTCGGTCAGCTCGGAGAAGTGGCCGGTCGGCGTGCTGGGGTTGATCCGCCATTCGGCGCGCATCAGCGCGGTGGTGATCTTCACCCGCTGGCGGTCGTCGCCGCAGATGCGGTAGGCCAGCCGCAGGTACTCCACCGCGGGCTCCACCCTGCCGTCGCGCAGGGCGTGCCGGGCGGCGTCCTCAAGGACGTCCACGACCCACGGCCCCTCGACGCGGTCGGCGTGCACGAGGTGGTCGGCGATCGTGGTGGTCGCGGCCCCGTTGGCGTAGGCCAGCTCGGCGGCGCGGCGGTGCAGCCGGCCGCGCTCCTCGGTGCTCAGCTCGGCCAGGACGGCCGCGCGGGCCGACTCGTGGCGGAAGCGGCCCATGGTGAGCAGCCCGGCGACGTCCAGGGAGTTCAGCTCGCGGGTGACGTACTCCGGCCCGATCTCCAGGAGCTGGTCGAGGGTGTCGGCGTCGCCGAGGACGGCCAGCCCCCACGCCACCTGGAGCATCCGGGGGTCGGCGCGGCGCAGGCAGTCGAGCACCGCCTGCCCGTACCCGTCCCCGGGGACCAGCTCGACCGGAGGCTGTCCGCCGCCCGCCCGCATCGCCGTGCGGTAGTCGTGCACCAGGCCGCCGATGAGCATGGCGTTGCCGCCGCTCAGCGCGTACCACTGGTTGGAGAACCGCTCGGCGGCGTCCTCGCCGAGCCGCTCGGTCACCAGGGCGGTCACGCCCTCGGGCGACAGCGGGGACAGGTGGACGCGGTGGCAGTGCGGGTAACGCAGCAGCTCGGTGGGGAAGGACGACTCGATGTACCGGCCGTGGTCGGAGTGGCTGAACATCGCCGCGATGGGGGCGAAGCGCACCCGCCGCGCCAGGTAGGCCAGGCACAGCAGGGAGGCCCGGTCGGCGTGGTGCACGTCGTCGACGACGATCATCAGCGGGTGGCGCTCGGACAGCTCCAGCAGCACGGTGCACAGGGCGTGCACGATCTGCGCGTCCACCTGCGTGAGGGTGTCGTTGCCGGGGCCGGAGGGCGTCACGGTGCGGGCGCCCTCGTCCAGCAGCGCCATGGCGCGGTCGCGGTCCTCCAGGACCAGCGGGGCGTCCTGGATGAGCTGCCCGAACACCCCGAGGGGGAGGTCGCGCTCGGCCAGCGAGGCGGTGGCGGTGACGGGCAGCGCGCCGAGCTCGACGGCCCGCTCGGCCAGCGAGTGGAGCAGCTCGCTCTTGCCGGTCGCGACCGTGCCGCTCACCAGGGCGACCCTGCCCTTTCCCATCACCGCGCTGCTGAGCAGACCCTCTAAGGATCCCAGGGCCTCATGACGTTCGATTAGGCTCATCACGAGCCTCCCTTGTCCCGACGAAGAATCACATCACGCCGCGGTGGTAGACCGCGGCCGCAGCCGGACGAGGTATCGGGGATCCGGAGAATCCTCCCGCTTACCGGGTCCTCGGCTGTCTGGCCATAGATCGAGGCGCCTTCCGACTTTTGCCTTTTGTCCGTTTCTGGATCATTTGCAAAGTTAGGCAACGGCGCCTTCGACCCCCTATCGCCCCGCTATCACCGCCGGAGCTTGGCCCCAGCACGCCGGGGAGACCGGGGCGCCGGGACACCGGTCCCCTCAGCGGCGGGTACGGGGGCCGGTACGGCGGCGGGGTGTTCGGGCCGCGTGAGGGCGCTCGCGGCCGGGACGGGCCGCGCCTCGCCGTCCCCTGGCCGCTCCGGGGCCTCTCCGGAGGAGGTGGCGGCCAGGCGCGCGCGGGTGACGGCCGAGCGCACGGCCGAGAGCGAGGCCACCCGCACGTCGGCGTCGGTGCCGGCCCCCCAGAACGTCACCCCGTCCACGCGGCACTCCCCGTACACCACGAGCTCCCCCTCGGGCCCGTCGTCCCCCGCGGCCCCCCAGGAGGTGCGGTGGACGGCCCGTACGTCCACCCCCCACTCCCCCAGCGCGGTCCGCACGTCGTTCAGCACGTCCGCCCTCGTGACCCCGGCGTCGAACCGCTCCCCGTCGATGTGCAGGTCGGCCGACACGGTCTTGCCGGCGAAGACGAGCGGCACGGGCAGCATCGGGTACTCGAAGTACTCGCGGTCGAAGAGCCGCCCAACACCCTCAGGCGTGATCTCCCCGCCCTCGGCGTCGGCGTGCGCCTGCACCGCGCGGGCGAAGTCGGCCTGCATGCCGCGCGGCAGGTTCAGCCCGTGCCAGGCGTTCATGACGTAGGCCACGCCGCCCTTGCCCGACTGGCTGTTGATGCGGACGACCGCCTCGTAGGTGCGGCCGACGTCGCGCGGGTCGAGCGGGAGGTAGGGCACCTCCCACGGCAGCTCGCCGGACGGGACGCCGGTCTCGGCGGCCTGGGCCTCCAGCGCGTCGAAGCCCTTCTTGATGGCGTCCTGGTGCGAGCCGGAGAAGGCCGTGTAGACCAGGTCGCCGCCGTAGGGATGGCGCGGGTGCACCGGCATCTCGTTGCAGCGCTCGACGGTCCGGCGCACGTGGGTCAGGTCGGAGAAGTCGATCCCGGGGTCGACGCCCTGGGACAGCAGGTTGAGCCCGAGCGTGACCAGGCAGACGTTGCCGGCGCGCTCCCCGTTGCCGAACAGGCAGCCCTCGACGCGCTGGGCGCCGGCGAGCAGGGCCAGCTCCGACGAGGCGACCCCGGTGCCCCGGTCGTTGTGCGGGTGGATCGACAGGCAGACGTGCTCGCGGCGCGACAGGTTGCGGTCCAGCCATTCGACGCGGTCGGCGAACACGTTCGGCATCGAGCGCTCGACGGTGGTGGGGAAGTTGAGGATGATCTCCCGCCCGGCCTCAGGCTGCCAGACGTCCATGACCGCCTCGCAGACCTCCAGGGAGAAGTCCAGCTCGGTCTCGTTGAAGAGCTCGGGAGAGTACTCGAAGCCGACGTCGCAGCCGACCAGCGTCTTGTCGGCGTACTTCATCAGCAGGCGGGTGCCGTTCACCGCCAGGTCCTTGCACTCGTCGCGGCTCATCCCGAACACGACCCGCCGGAACAGCGGCGAGGTCGCGTTGTACAGGTGCACGGTGGCGCTCCTGGCCCCCTCCAGGCTCTGCACCGTGCGCCGGATCAGCTCGTCGCGCGCCTGCACCAGGACGGAGATGCGCACGTCGTCGGGGATCAGGTCGCCCTCGATGAGACTGCGCACGAAGGTGAAGTCGTCCTGGCTCGCGACCGGGAACCCCACCTCGATCTCCCGGTATCCCATGGCGACGAGCAGCTCGAACATCGCCATCTTGCGCTCGGGGCTCATGGGGCTGGCGAGCGACTGGTTCCCGTCGCGCAGGTCGGTGGACAGCCAGCGCGGGGCGGAGGTGATGGTCCTGCCCGGCCAGCGCCGATCGGCGAGGTCCACGGGCGGGAGCGGCCTGTAGCGGCCCGAGGCTCGCGCCGGCGTCCTCGCGGTATCGAGCAGGCGCCCTTGGCCGGCGCGGTTCACGATCGTCACAGTCGGGTTCCCTTCTTCCCTTGCCGGCCCCGGACGCCACGTGCCGTTCCGGATCGACTGGGGCCGGGACCGGCCGTTGGCAGCGAGAACCGCGGATCACGCGATCCTGAAATGCGTCGAATAGGAATACGGAGAAAGCATTACCTGAATCTGGTAGGTGTTCGTCTCGTCCTGCATTCTGAAGGTCACGATTATCTCGGGATAAGCCGCGCTCAGGCCCAGGCCGACGAAGTAATAGTCGCTGTCGAAGACGATGCGGTAGAGCCCGCGCTCGAACTTCTTGTCCCGCCATTCCTCGATACGGCCTTTGCTGTCCGTCTCCGCGTCCGCGATGTCGTGCCAGCAGCCGTCGCCGTCACGCTCCAGGCGTGCCCGCACTCCGGCGGCCGACCGGCCGTAAACGCTGTCCAGGGCCTGTGCAGTAATACTCATTGGAGGACACCTATCTACCGCGCCCGCTGTGACGGACAGCTCTCCCTCTATCGCGACCCGCACCGATCGCCGACGGCGCCCCGTGCGCGACCACCCGAGCTGACGGACGGCCATTTCCGTACATCCGGTTGGACCGTCCTGACCCGCCGCGCTGGGACCGGGGCGGGGGCCCGGCTTCGCCCTCGGTCCCGGTCTTTCGAGGAGAGTGGCGCAGCCCTCTATCACCCCTCTTTCGTTCCGCTATCGCCGGCTATCGCGGACCGGCCCGGAGGGCGCCCAGCCCCAGCTCAGCCCGCTATCGTCGCTGCCCCGCAGGTGGCGTCGCCACCCCGTGCGCGACCGTGCCGGACCCTGCGGCGGGACGGCCCGCCGATACGGCGGACCAGGCGATGGCGAAGGAAAAGCGAATCGATAGGAATCGAATGGCGGCGGTCCATACGTTGTCCGGTGTCGGCTTGCTTCAGGGGGAGCACGCTCCTTCGCGTCACGATGAAGAGGTCATGAGAATGAACGCTCAGATCCCGATCGCCGCCCCGTTCCACAGCGCGTCCGCCGTTTCCCCCGTCCCGGCCGTCCCGGGAAGCCGTGTCCGCGCCGGCTCCCGGACCCGCGCCGCCTCCGCCGCGGCGGCCGCCTCGGGCAGCAACACCCCCTGGGGCTGACCCTTTTCCCCCTCCGGTCCCGGGTGTTCCGGCCCCGGGACCGCGCCCTCCCGACCGGTGCCGGTCGACATCGCCCCGTGGACGGCAACCTTCCCATATCGGACATTTCTTCAGATATGGTGTCAATTGTGCGCTGACACTCGGTTGCACATGCAAACAGTGCAGGAAGTCAAAAGAGTCTTCACACCGTCTATAGATCCGAAACACGTATAGCTGTACGATTCAGACATAAGTGGACATCGCCATACGTGACCATCTCGCGCCTGTCGGTATTGAGACGCAGGTTGTCACGATCCGGCCAATGGTGGTGTCGTTACGGGGCGGATCTCCTGGAACCACGCACCTGTTACCGCTCGCATCGGAGGGTGAGCACTTCCTGACGGGGGGCCGCGCGCTTGGGCGAGGAGATACGGGTGAAATTCGGGATTCTGGGGCCTCTTGACGTGTCGGCGGGCAGCCACCGCCTCGACCTCGGAGGGATCAGACAGCAGATCGTGCTGGCCGTCCTGTTGCTCGACGCCAACCGGGTGGTCACCATCGGCCGCCTCATGGAAGCCCTCTACGGCGACGACCCGCCCACCACGGCCCGCGCGCAGGTGCAGATCTGCATCTCGTCGCTGCGGCGCCTGTTCGCCACCGCCGGCAGCCCGAACGTGATCGTCACCCAGTCGCTCGGCTACACCCTGCAGGTCCCGGCGGACGACATCGACGTCCAGCGGTTCCAGAACCTCGTCCAGCGGGCCCGGCGGGCCCGGGAGGCGCGCAACGCCAACGAGGCGATCATGCACTACCGCGAGGCGCTGCTGTTGTGGCGGGGGCCCGCGCTCGACGGCATCGAGAGCCGGCTCGTGCAGTCGGCGGCCAACAGGCTCACCGAGAACCGGATCGCCGCGCACGAGGACTGCGTCCAGCTCGAACTCGACATCGGCCGCCACCACGAGCTGGTCGGCGAGCTCACCGAGCTGGTCGAGCAGCATCCGCTCAGGGAGCGCCTGCGCGGCCAGCTCATGACCGCCCTGTACCGCTCGGGGCGCCAGGCGGAGGCGCTGCAGGTCTACCGCAGCGCCCGCCGGGCGATGATCGAGGAGCTCGGCATCGAGCCGAACGAGCGGCTCCAGCGGCTGGAGCACGCGATCCTCACCTCCGACGAGAGCCTGGATCTGCCGGTGGCGCCGCCCCGCAGACCCGAGACGCCGGCCCCCACCCAGGCTCCCGCGCCCAGCGTCCCGAACGTGCCGGGCATGCTGCCCACCGACATCGCCGACTTCACCGGGCGCGCCAAGCAGATCGAGGACATCCGGCAACGGCTGATCGTGGCCACCGAGGACCACTCGCGGTTCGCCGTCCCCATCATCGTGATCGTCGGCAAGCCGGGGGTCGGGAAGTCGACCATCGCGGTGCACGCCTCCCACAGCATCGCCTCCCGCTTCCCCGACGGCCAGCTCTACGCAGCGCTCCATGGCGCCACGTCGCGGCTGATCAGCCCGATGCAGGTGCTCGAACGCTTCCTGCGCGTGCTGGGGGTGCCCGGCACCGCCATCCCCGACGAGCTGGAGGAACGGGCGGAGATGTACCGCTCGCTGCTGGCCGACCGCAGGATGCTCATCGTGCTGGACGACGCCGGCAGCGAGAGCCAGGTGCTCCCGCTGCTGCCCGGCAACCCGGCCTCGGCCGTGGTCATCACCTGCCGGGGCCGGCTGGCCGGGCTGGCGGGCGCCACCCACCTGGACGTGGACACCTTCGACTCCGACCAGTCGGTCGACCTGCTGGCCCGCATCGCCGGGGCCGAGCGCGTGCGCTCGGAGGTCGAGGCGGCCGAGGCGCTGGCCGACCTGTGCGGGCACCTGCCGCTGGCGCTGCGCATCGCCGGCGCGAGGCTGGCCGCGCGGCCGCACTGGAGCATCGAGCAGCTGCTCGGCCGCCTGGAGGACGAGACCCGGCGCCTGGACGAGCTCAAACACGGCGACATGGGGATCAGGGCGAGCATCACCCTCACCTACGAGAGCGTCAGCGAGGACGCCAGGCGGCTGTTCCGGCGGCTGACCATCCTGGAGTCCCCGGTCTTCTCCGCCTGGGTCAGCGCCGCCCTGCTCGACCAGCCCCTGGCCGACGCGCACGACGTGCTCGACGACCTGGCCGACGCCCAGCTCATCGAGACCACCGGCGTCGGGTACGGCATGCACAGCCAGTACCGGTTCCACGACCTGATCCGGGTCTTCGCCAGGGAACGCCTGGCCGCCGAGGAGACCTCCGGGGAGCGCAACGCCGCGCTCGGCCGGGTGCTCGGCGGCCTGCTGTTCCTGGCCGAGGCGGCGCACCGCCGCGAGTACGGCGGAGACTACGTGCAGATCCACGGCCCCGCGCCCCGCTGGCCGCTCCCGGAGAAGCTGGTGGGGCAGCTCGTCGCCTCGCCGCTGCAGTGGTACGAGCGCGAGCGCCCGACGCTGGTGTGCGGCATCAGGCAGGCGGCGCAGGCGGGGATGGTCCAGCTCTGCTGGGACCTGGCGATCAGCGCGGTGACGCTGTTCGAGTCCCGGGTCTACCTGGACGACTGGCGGGAGACCCACGAGATCGCGCTGACGGCCGCCCGGAACGCCGGCGACCTGCGCGGTCAGGCGGCGATGCTGTACTCCCGTGGCTCGCTGTACATCGCGCAGCAGAGGTTCGGCGACGCGCGGGCCGACCTGGAGAAGGCGGTCCAGCTGTTCACCGAGGTCGCCGACGACCAGGGCACGGCCCTGGTGATCCGCAACATCGGGTTCCTCGACCGGGTGGGCGGGCGGTTCGACGACGCCGAGGCCCATTACAAACGGGCCCTGAAAATCTTCAACGACACCGGCGACCAGGTCGCGTCGGCCTACGTTCTGCACAACCTGGCCCAGCTCCGGCTGGAGTCCGGCGACCAGCCCGGGGCCCAGCGCCTGCTCACCGACGCGCTGGAGCTGAGCCGCAGCACCGGCAGCAGGCGGGTCGAGGCGCAGGTGCTGCACCGGATAGGCGAGACCTACCTGCAGTCGGGACAGTCGGCGCTGGCGGTCGAGGTGCTCAACGAGGCACTGGTCGTGGTGCGGAACATCGGCGATCCGACGGGGGAGGCATACGTACTGCACGCGCTCGGCGTCGCCCGGCTCCGGCGAGGGGAGCTGGCCGAGGCCGAGAGCGCGCTGCGCAGGTCGCTGCTGCTGGCCAGCACGGCGAACGAGCAGCTCGTGGAGGCGCGGGTGCAGCTCGCGCTGGGCGAGCTGGCGATGGCGCAGCGGGACACCTCCGACGCGATCCTGCACTACGAGCAGGCGCTGACCCTGTTCGCCCGGATCCAGATGAGCCTGCAGGAGGCGCGGACCCTGATCCTGCTCAGCGACGTCTACCAGGCGGTGGGCGACGAGGAGTCGGCCCGCGACGCGCTGGCCCAGGGACTGGCCCTGACCGAGCGGATGGACCCGGTGGTCGCGTCCCAGATGCGCGCCAACATCACCCGCCTGCTGACCGCCCGGGACTTCCCCACCTGAACCCCGCCCGCCGCCCGCCCCCCGAGGGCGGCCGGGCGTGGCAGGGAAGGCGCGGGAAGGGCGCGCGCGGGCAGCGGGACCGAGGTGTGGCGTGCGGGCGGGCGCGTCGGAGAGCGCGGCACACCAGACGGTGCGCGCGAGCTGCGCGCCGGAGGGGACGGGCGGGTCAGAGGGCCACGGCGGCGACGGCCGCCAGGGTGCGGACCTTGGCCGGGGCGGTGGAGCCGCGGACGACGAGCTCGGGCTCGAAGAGCAGCTCCTCGGCCGTGACCGGCGCGCCCTCGATCTGGCCGACCAGCAGCGTCACCGCCGCGCGGCCGACCGCCTCGATGGGCTGGCGCACCGTGGTGAGCGGCGGGTTGGTGCAGTTCATGAACGCCGAGTCGTCGAAGCCGACCACCGAGACGTCCTGCGGCACGGACATGCCGAGGCGGCGCACCGCGCGGATGGCGCCGAGCGCCAGGGGGTCGCTGGCGCAGATGATGCCGGTGATCCCGTCGCGGACCAGCCGGGTGGCGACCGCCTGGCCGCCCTCAAGGGAGAACAGGCTGCGCTCGACGGCCGTGGGGCCGATCGGCACCCCGGCGCTCCTGGCGGCCGCGGTGAAGGCCTCCAGCTTGCGGCGCGAGGGCATGTGGTCGGCCGGGCCGAGCACCAGGCCGATGCGCTCGTGGCCGAGCGAGGTGAGGTGGCTGAAGGCCTGCTCGACCGCGACGGCGTCGTCGGTCGCCACGCAGGGGCAGCCCAGGGCCTCGCTGGCGGCGTTGACCAGCACGACGGGCAGCCGCAGCTCGCGCAGGCGGTGGTAGTGCTCGTGCGGCGCGTCGGCCTCGGCGTAGTGGCCGCCGGCGAACACCACCCCGGAGACCTGCTGCTCCAGCAGCATCTCGACGTAGTCGGACTCCGACAGACCGCCCGCGGTGCGCGTGCACAGAACCGGCGTGAAGCCGCGCTGGGCGAGGGCGCCGCCGACGACCTCGGCCAGCGCCGGGAAGATCGGATTGCCCAGCTCGGGCAGCACGAGGCCCACCAGCCGGGCACGCTCGCCCCGCAGCTGGGTGGGGCGCTCGTAGCCCAGCACGTCGAGCGCCGTCAGCACGGCCGCGCGGGTGGAATCCGAAACACCCGGTTTGCCGTTCAGCACCCGGCTCACCGTGGCTTCGCTGACGCCAACCTTCTTCGCAACTTCCGCAAGACGCCGTGTCACGCTGCAAGCGTACTGTAAAAAACTACGCAAGCACCTGACAATCTCACGATTCGATATACGGCCCCGCTCAACCGCCTCCGGGCCGGCCCCGGGAGGGCTATGGCGGATCACCACAGCTAGTCTCGCGATGACTTGACGGCGCGCGTCAGATGGACCGTTCCGTCGAACCCGGCCACCTGTGCGGACCCGCCCGACCAGCGCCGGAGGACCCCGCTTAACACGCCGGAAATATTACGCAATCCCGTCGCCTTCTTGCGGGCGGCCTTGCGTAACCGGCCGACCGGCCCCCAAGCACCCCGAATACCGCTGCCGGCCTGGGCGAAGGCGCGCGTGACCCCTCTTCGAAAGGACGCCGGCCCGAGATCGGGACGGCTCAGGAGACGAGACCCTGCGACGGCATGAGCCCCGCTCCCCGGAGACGACGAACCCGGGCGGGACGACGGCGGGTGACCCGAGACACGGCGGGCCCCGGTCACTCCTGGGGGGCCTCCGGCGCGCCGGTCAGGGGGCGCAGGCGGTTGAGGCGCAGGGCGAGCTGGATCTCCAGCGCCCGCTCGGGCGACTGCCATCCCTCGCCCAGCAGGCGGCCCACGCGGTCCAGCCGCTGGGTCACGGTGTTGACGTGGATGTGCAGGCGCTCGGCGGTCTTGGAAAGGCTGGAGCCGGTGCCGAAGTAGGTCTCCAGCGTCTGCACCAGGGCTGTGCCCCGGCGCTGGTCGTAGGTGAGCACGGGCCCGATCGCCGAGCCGAGGAAGCCTCCGACGTCGCGGTCGCGGCCGATCAGCAGGCCGACGAAGCCCAGCTCGGCGGAGCCGGCCCCCTCCCCCGTGCGGCCGAGGGCCAGCAGCGCCTCGGCGCAGCGCCGGGCCTCGCGGTAGGCGTCCGCCACCGCGGCGGGGCCGCGCACCGGGCCGGCCGCGCCGGCGGTGACCGGCGTCCCGAGCGCGCCGCCCAGCTCCCTGGCCACCCGCTGCGCGGCGGCGCCCGGGTCGGTGCCCGGCAGCAGCAGGATCGTCTCCTCGCCGCGCGCCGCCATCAGGCCGTGCCGGGAGGCGGCGTCGGAGGACGCCCAGAACGCCGTGCGCTGGCGGGGGGCCGGCTCGCCCGCCCCGTGCCGGGCGACGACGAGGGTGTGCGGGGCGTCGAGGTCGACGCCGAGCAGCCGGGCCCTGCCGTAGAGGCCGTCCGGGTGCACGACCCTGCCGGTGAGCAGGTCGTCCAGCAGCTCGCCGCGCACCCGGCCCTCGGCGGCCGCGGCGGTGCGCCGGAACAGCAGCAGCAGCGCGGTCACCAGGGCGGCCCGCTCCAGGATGCGCTGGTCGGTGATCACGACCTCGTTCGGGGCGCGCAGCACGAGCGTGCCCAGGATCTCGGTGCCGGAGGCCACCGAGGTCACCCACATGTCGCCGCGCTGGACGCTGCGCCCGATGCCGCGGGAGGCGGCGGCCGCGTCGGCCACCTCGGCCTCGTCCAGGTCGCCGACCGAGCCCACGGCGGCCAGCCGGCGCCCGTCGGCGTCCAGCACGATGAGCGCGCCGCCCAGGATGTCGGTGACGACCGCCGCGACGTCCTCGACGCCCCCGCCCCGGACGACCAGGCCGGTCATGCGGTCGTGGGCCTGCGCGGCGCGTTCCACCGCCGCGCTGCGCGCCTGGATGAGCTGGTTGGCCGCGCTCAGCTCGCCGAGCGCGGTGCGCGTCTCCTCCAGCAGGCGGGCGTTGTCCAGGGCGACGGCGGCGTGCGCGGCCAGCGAGGCGAGCAGCGTCACCTCCTCCTGGGCGAAGGGGCGGGCGCTGCGGTTGGCCGCGAACAGCACGCCGATGATCTGGGCGCCCAGCCGCATCGGCACGCCGAGGATGGCGACCAGCGCCTCCTCCTTGACCGCCATGTCGATGTGGGCGCGGTGCCGGAAGCGCTCGTCGGCGAAGTAGTCGGGGCTGGCGTACGGCGTGCCGGTCTGGGCGACCAGGCCGCCGAGCCCGGCGCCCATGGGCAGCCGCAGGGCGCGGAAGGCGCCCGACACCGAGCCGTCGGTCACCCGCATGTAGGTGTCGCCGTGTTCGGGGTCGTGCAGCGTCATGTAGGAGATGTCGGCGTGCAGCAGCCGGCGGGCGCGGCGCACGATGGCCTCCAGCACCGCGCCGACGTCGCGCAGCCCGGCCAGGTCGCCCGCGGTCTCGAACAGCGCCGACAGCTCGGCCTCCCTGCGGGCCCGGTGTTCGAGCAGGGCCCGCACGCGAAGCGCGGCCAGCTTGGCGCGGTCGAGCTCGGCAAGGATCTCCGGCGCGGCGCCCGCGGCGCGCGCCTCGACCAGGGGGGCCTCGAACTCGACCGGCGGCGCCTCCCTGGCGAGCAGGTCGAGAAAGACGGTGCAGGTCATGGGGTTTATTGTCCCCTTGAACATGGTTCCTCCCCCCGATGGCGTCCCCCGGTCTAATGCGCGGTCCAGCCTCCGTCGATGGTCAGCGACGATCCGGTGATCATCGAGGCGTGCGGTGAGCAGAGGAAGGCCACCGCCTCGGCGACCTCCGCGGGCTCGATGAGGCGTCGGATGGCGGCCGGGGCCAGCATGATCTGCTCGACCACCTCGTCGGGCTCCAGGTCGTGGACGCGGGCCTGGTCGGCGATCTGCCGCTCCACCAGCGGCGTGCGCACGTAGGCGGGGTTGACGCAGTTGGAGGTCACGCCGTACGGCGCGCCCTCCAGCGCGACCACCTTGGAGAACCCCTCCAGGGCGTGCTTGGCGGTCACGTAGGCGACCTTGTACGGCGAGGCGCGCAGCCCGTGCACCGAGGAGATGTTGACCACCCGCCCCCAGCGGCGCTCGTACATGCCGGGCAGCGTCGCGCGGGCCAGCCGGAACGGCGCCTCCACCATGATCCTCATGATCGAGGAGAAGGTCTCGGGCGGGAACTCGGTGATCGGCGCGACGTGCTGGAACCCGGCGTTGTTGACGAGGATGTCCACCCCCTCGACCGCAAGCGCGTCCACCGCCGCCATGTCGGTCAGGTCGGCGGCGAGCGCCGACCCGCCGATCTCCTCGGCGGCCTCGCGCGCCAGGTCCTCCCGGACGTCCAGGACGACGACCCGCGCGCCGGCGCCGGCGAGCCGCCGCGCGCAGGCCCGGCCGATGCCGCCGGCCCCGCCGGTCACCAGGGCACGCCGGCCGGTGAGGTCCAGCCCGGCCGCCGTGCCGGCGGTCACGCTCGTTGAAACCACAGCAGTTGCTCCTAGGGATGCGCGGATGCGGCGGGGCGGGATCGCGGCCGGGCCTACACCGGCGATCCGACCCCTTCGGGCCGGGCGGGCGTCCCGTCGGACGCGTCCCCCTGGCCGGGGTCGGGGCGGCGGCCCGTGCGGGCGTGGACCAGGTCGCGGGCCGTGCCCCAGATGCCCCGGCGGAACACCAGCACGACGAGCACGAAGATCGTGCCGGTGACGATGCCGATGCCGTCGAATCCGGAGGTCACCAGGTAGTCGTTGAGCGCGACGACGAGGCCGGCGCCGATGACGCCGCCCCACAGCGTCCCGATGCCGCCGAGCACGACCATCATCACGACCTGGCCGGAGGTGGTCCAGTACACGCTCTCCAGCGAGGCGAAGCCGTGGCCGAGGGCGAAGAGCCCGCCGGCCAGGCCCGACAGCCCGGCCGACAGCACGAAGGCGAGCAGCTTGTAGCGCTGCACCGGGTAGCCGAGGGCCTGCGCCCGCGCGGGGTTGTCCCTGATCGACATCAGCACCCGGCCGAACGGCGAGCGGACCACGCGCCACACGGCGAGGAACCCGGCGAGGATCAGCGGCAGGCCGGCGTAGTAGAAGACGAAGGAGTCCGACAGGTCCAGGCCGAACAGCTCGCGGGGCACGCCCTGCAGGCCGTTCTCGCCGCCGGTCACGTCGCGCCACTGGTTGACGACGAAGTAGACCATCTGCGCGAAGGCCAGCGTCACCATCGCGAAGTAGATGCCGCGCAGGCGCACCGACAGGTAGCCGATGGGCACCGAGAGCAGGGCGGCGGCCAGCGCGCCGCCGGCCACCGCGACCGGGAACGGCAGCCCGGCGCGCAGCGCGATGAGGCCGGAGACGTACGTCGCCGTGCCCCAGAACGCGGCGTGGCCGAAGGACAGCAGGCCGGTGAACCCCAGCAGCAGGTCCAGCGCGGCGGCGAACAGCGCCCAGCAGGCGATGTCGAGCGCCACGGGCGGGTAGATCATCCAGGGCAGCGCCAGGGCGAGGAAGAGCCCGGCGGCGAGCAGCGGCGGCCTCGCGGCCAGCCGGGAAAGGATCACGACAACGCCTCCTCGCGTCCGAACAGGCCCGCCGGCCGCCACAGGAGAACGGCGGCCATGAGGATGAACACCAGCGTCTGGGACAGGGCGGGGACGTACAGGTTTCCGAGCGCCGAGACCAGGCCGATGGCGAACCCGGCGGCCACCGAGCCGAAGATCGAGCCGAGGCCGCCGATCACGACGACCGCGAAGACCGTGATGATGAGGTCGCCGCCCATCAGCGGGTTGACCGCGCGCATCGGGGCGGCGAGCACCCCGGCCAGCCCGGCGAGCGCGATGCCGAACCCGAAGACCGGCGTCACCCACCGGCCGACGTCGATGCCCAGCGCCCGCGTCAGCTCGGGCCGCTCGGTCGCGGCCCGGACGATCATGCCGACCCGGGTGCGGGTGAGCACCAGCCACACCAGCAGGCACAGGGTGACCGAGACGGCCAGCACGAACACCTGGTAGGCCGGGTAGGTGAACAGGCCGAGGTCGACCGTGCCCGCAAGCAGGTCCGGCCGGGGGTACGGCTGGGACTGCACGCCGTACTCCCGCTTGACCAGGTCCTGGAGGATCAGCGCCAGGCCGAAGGTGAACAGGAAGTTGTACAGCGGGTCCAGCGGCGCGAGCCTGCGGATGAACAGCCGCTGCAGGACGGTGCCGGCCAGGCCGAGCGCGACGGGGACCGCGACCAGCGCGATCCAGAAGTTCACGCCGAAGGAGTCGAGCAGTACGTACGACCCGAACGCGCCCAGCATGTAGAAGGCGCCGTGGGCGAAGTTGACGACGCCCAGCATGCCGAAGATCACGGCCAGGCCGAGGGCGAGCAGGGCGTAGAAGGCGCCACCAACCAGGCCGTTGAACGCCTGTTGAAGCACGGTGACCTCCAGAGAAGGGCGGGGACCGGGGCGGCGTCCCGTCGCGGGCGACGGGACGCCGGGGCGCGCCGGGCCCTCGCCGCGGCGCGCCCCCGCGGGCTCAGAGCTTGCAGGCGGGATCGGCGGGCTGGAAGGCCTCGTCGGCGGGGATGGTCTTGAGGATCTTCTCGTAGTCCCAGGGCTCGGTGACCTCGCTGGCGGGCTTGACCTGGGCCAGCGACACGTCGTGGAGCAGCAGGTGGTCCTGGGCGCGGATGGTGCCGTTCTTGGCGAACACGTCCTCGAACTCGTAGCCCTCCAGCTGCTTGACCACCGCGTCGGCGCCGTCGGTGCCGGCGCGCTGCACGGCCTCCAGGTACTGGGTGGCCGCCGAGTAGTTGGCGGCGTTGGGGAAGCTCGGCCGCTTGTTCACCTTGGCCTGGAACTTGTCGGCCCACGCGCGGTTCTCCGGCGTGGCGTTCCAGTACCAGGCGTCGGTGAACTTCGTGCCGGCCAGCGCGTCGGGGCCCAGGGAGTGGATGTCGGTGATGAACATCAGGCCGACCGCCAGGCCGATGCCCTTGTCGCGCAGCTTGTACTCGTTGTACTGCTTCACCAGGTTGACCAGGTCGCCGCCGGCCTGCATGGTGCCGATGACCTCGGGCTTGGGGCTCAGGCCGGGCGCCTTGAGCAGGAACGTGGAGAAGTTGTCGTTGGGGAACGGCGCCGGGTCGCTCTGGACGACGGTGCCGCCCGCGCCGGTCACCGCGGCGGTGAAGTTCTTCTGCATGTCCTGCCCGAACGCGTAGTCGGGGTAGACGATGTACCAGTTCTCGGCGCCGTCCTTGGTCACCGTGTCACCGGTGCCGTGCGCCAGCATGTAGGTGTTGTAGCCGTAGTGGAAGGTGTACTTGTTGCACTGCGCGCCTTCCAGCTCGGTGGTGGCGGCGCCGATGTCCATGAAGATCTTCTTCTTCGCCTTGGCGATGCCCGCCACCGCGAGCGCGGCGGCCGAGGAGGGCACGTCCAGGATGATGTCGGCGCGCTGCCGGTCGTAGAGCTCCTGGGCCTTGGAGTTGGCGACCTCCGGCTTGTTCTGGTGGTCGGCCGAGAGGACCTCGATCTCCTTGACGACGGCCTTGTCCCCGTACTTGGCCTGGTAGTCGGCGACGGCCATCTTCACGGCCTCGACGCTGCTCTTGCCCGAAAGGTCGGCGTAGATCGCCGACTGGTCGTTCAGGACGGCCAGGACGACCTTGCCGTCACTGATCTTGTCCCCGCTCCCCCCGGCGCCGGGCCCGCCCGCGCACCCGGCGATCGTGGCCACCGCGACGGCCACCGCGGCCGATCGGCCCACAGCTTTCATGTACTTCTCCTGTCAGTTCTACCGGTGCGCCGGGTCGGGGCCCGGCGGGAGGCATCGGCTTTGGGGGTGGGTCAGATCCCGAGGTATTCGAGCAACTCGTGCCGCCGGGCGCGCATCTCGTCGTTGCCGAGCGACTCCACGACGCGTCCCTCGGCCAGCAGGTAGTGCCGGTCGGCCACGGTGGAGGCGAAGTGCACGTTCTGCTCGATCAGCAGCACGGTGCCGCCCTGCCGCCTGACCTCGCGCAGGATGTCGCCGATCTGCTGGACGATCAACGGCGAGAGCCCCTCGGTGGGCTCGTCGCACAGCAGCAGCCGCGCGCCCATCCGCAGCACCCGGGCCAGGGCCAGCATCTGCTGCTCGCCGCCCGACAGCTTGGTGCCGGGGAAGGACCGCCGCTCCCGCAGCCGGGGGAAGGTCTCGTACACCCGTGCCAGCGGCCAGGGGGCGGGGCCGACGGCGGGCGGCAGCGTCAGGTTCTCCTCGACGGTCAGCGTGGAGTAGACGCCGCGGTCGTCGGGCACGTACCCGAGGCCCTGCCGCGCCCGGCGGTGGGCGGGCAGTCTCGTGATGTCGGCGCCCAGGAATCCCACGCTCCCCGACCAGCGCTCCTGCAGGCCCATCAGGCAGCGCAGCAGCGTCGTCTTGCCGGCGCCGTTGCGGCCGACCAGCGTGACGATCTCGCCCTCCCCCACCTGGAGCGACACCTCCCGCAGCACCTGGGCCTCGCCGTACCAGGCCGACAGGCCCTCGACGGACAGGATGGGCGTGCCGTCAGTCCTCGGCATGGGCGTCTCCCAGGTAGGCGCTGATGACGCGTGGGTCGTGGCGGATCTCGGCGTACGCCCCCTCGACGAGGACCCGGCCGCTCTGCAGCACCGTCACCCGGTCGGCCAGGCTGGAGACGACGCTCATGTTGTGCTCGACCATCACGACCGTGCGGCCGGCGCGGACCTTTCTGACCAGCTCCACCGTGCGTTCGACGTCCTCGACGCCCATGCCCGCCGTGGGCTCGTCCAGCAGCAGCACGCGCGGGTCGAGCGCCAGGGCCAGGGCCAGCTCCAGGGCGCGCTTGTGGCCGTAGGCCAGCGTGCCCGCGGGGGTGCCGGCGTGGGCGGTGAGCCCGACCTGGCCGAGCAGCTCCATCGCCCGGTCGCGGAAGCGGTCGAGCAGCCGGTCGGACCGCCAGAACTTCCAGGTGATCCCGGTCGCCCCGGCCAGCGCCAGCTCCACGTGCTCACGCGGCGTCATCTGGGGGAACAGGCTGGTGATCTGGAAGGACCGGGCGATCCCCATGCGGGCGACCTGCTCGGGGCGTCTGCCGGTGATGTCGTGCCCGCTCACGGTGATGCGGCCCGCGCTGGGCGAGAGGAACCCGGTCAGCAGGTTGAACAGCGTGGTCTTGCCCGCGCCGTTCGGGCCGACCAGGGCGTGGACGCTGCCCTCGGCGACGTCCAGGTCGACGCCGTCGACGGCGCGGAAGCCGCGGAACTCCTTGGCCAGGCCCCGCGCGCTCAGGACGGCGTCGGCCATGCGGGCCTCCTCGTGTCGTCGGGTTCGTCGGATGGTTTCGCCGGCGTCACCCCGGTGTCACGGGCGAAGTCGTCGTGTCGCGGAACACTAGGCGAGCCCGGTGTGGTCTTCCATGTGGGCCGCCCCCATATTCCCGGGCGGATAGGCGGGTGCGTCCCACACCCGCCCCAGGTCAACGGCCTGCCACGCCGTTTGACCTGCGATTGTGTGGGAGTCCCACGTACGTCACGGGACCGCCCCCACCTGGGTTCGGCGCGGGCCGGAAGGCGGGATCCGGGCCGTGGTGGGTGCGGGCTCCATGTCCGGAGCGGCGAATGTGGGTGGCGCGCACGTGGCCGAGCCCACACCGGGTGAGCAGCATTGCCGCAGTCGCCCCGCGCGGCCGCCGCGACGGCCGCCCGCTCCCCGGAGGCTCGGCGACGCCCGTCTGCCCGTCTCGCCTGAGGAGGCCCCCCATGCCATCCAACCCACACCGGCCGGCCCGGCTGCTGGGGGCGACGGCGGCCGCCGCGGTCGCCGTGTCCCTGCTCGGCCCCGCGCCCGCCGCCGGCGCCGCCACCCCCGGCCCCTGCGCGGGCCTGCAGCGCGTGGTGGTGCCCGGCGCCGAGAAGCAGGTCTCCGCCTGCCTGGACGACCTGACCACCGCGGGAACGGTGGCCTCCGGGCACTCGGTCGCGGCCGACTTCGCCGGGCTGACCCCCGCCGGGGCGACCAACCCGACCGGCGTGCCCGGCGGCCAGATCGACGGCTACTTCCCCGACACCTCCACCTCCAACGCCAACAACGGCTGGAACCACGACAGCCAGTTCGTCATCAGGCTGCCCGAACGCTGGAACGGCGGCCTGGTGGTCGCGGGGACGCCTGGCGTGCGCAGGCAGTACGCCAACGACTTCGCGATCTCCGACTGGGTGCTGGCGCAGGGCTACGCCTACGCGGCCACGGACAAGGGCAACACCGGCGCGGCGTTCTACCAGGACGGCGCCGAGCCCGGCGACGCGATCGCCGAGTGGAACAGGAGGGTCACCCAGCTCACCCGCGCCGCCAAGGCCGTGACCGCCCAGCGGTACGGGCGGGCGCCGCGCCGCACCTACGCCGCGGGGATCTCCAACGGCGGCTACCTGGTGCGCTGGCAGCTGGAGAACCACCCCGAGCTCTACAGCGGCGGCGTCGACTGGGAGGGCACGCTGTGGCGGGCCGAGGGCCCCAACCTGCTGACGTCGCTGCCGGCGACGCTGCGCGCCTACCCGCGGTACGCGGCCACCGGGGACCCCGCCGCCAAGGAGGCGATCATCGCGGCCGGCTTCCCTGCCGCGTCCGAGCCCCTGTGGGACTACCACTACAAGGTCTACTGGGACCTGACCCAGCGCATCTACCGCGAGGAGCTGGACCCCGGCTACGACGGCGCGACCGAGGCCGGCACGCCGTTCTGCGCCTCGGGCACGCCCGGATGCGACGCCGACTACGACTACGCCTCCCGGCCCCGTGCCGTGCGCGAGGCGGTGCGTAAGATCGCGCTGACCGGCCGCATCGGCAAGCCGATGATCACCCTGCACGGGACGCTGGACACGCTGCTGCCGATCGGCCAGGACTCCGACGTCTACGAGAGGCTGATCCGCGGCCAGGGCCGCGACCGCCTGCACCGCTACTACCGCCTGGAGGGCGGCACGCACGTCGACGGGCTCTACGACGCCCACCCCGGCCTGCTGCGCCCCATCCTGCCCTGCTTCCGCAGCGCGTTCACGGCCCTGGAGTCCTGGACGACGGGGGGCCACGCGCCGCCCGCCGACCGCACCCTTCCCCGGCCGGCCTCCGGCGACCTGGTCGGCACCTGCTCGCTGACCTCCTGACCGGACCGCCTCGCCTCACCCGGGCGGGGCACCGGAGCACCCACCGCGCCCCACGGCCCCCACGCGGCCGTGGGGCGCCCGTGCGAGCACCATGCTCACACCCGCTCGGAGTACACACCCGAACTGGTCATGTTTGGCCAAAGCAAGGGAAACGATCTTGGAATGCGCAGGTCGGGTGATAGTTTGAAACGACCGCACCTCGCCGCGAAGCGCGCCCCGTGAGTCAGGGGCCGGCAGCGCCGCTTGCGCCGGGTGCCGACCACGCCGCCCCCGGGCATTCCGGCGTCCCGGGCCGTTCGTCACCCAAAAGATGCGGGCAAGCACTCGGAAAATTCAGGAAGACCCGGAAGGCCCTCGAGGTGGAAAGCGCTATCCCATATGAGCTCCGGCCATTCAGGAAGGTAATCCCATGATGGCCGTGAGAGTGCGCGCTCGACTTACGGGGAAGACGTCCATGTTCGAAAGGGAACGAGTCCAGAGCATCCAGAGCACCCGGCTCCCGTCCCGGCCCCGCCCGCAGTGGCACGCTCCGCGTTCCATCCGCGGGCGCATCACCATGCTCATCAGCCTGCTGGCCGTCTTCCTCCTGGTCCCCTCCGGGGTCATCGCCGGTCTGGTCGCGCACCAGTCGGTCGGCGACACGGTGTGGCTGGAGGCGCGGAAGGAGGCGTCCGTGGCCGCCGCCGCCGACCGCGTCGGCGCGATCACCCCGACGATCAGGCCCACCGTTCCCGGCATCGAGTTCGTCCAGGTCGTGTCGCCGGACCACCGCGTCCTGTCGGCCTCGCCCGCCGCCAAGGGCCTGCCCCCGATCAGCGAGGTCTGGCCGTCCGCCGACGACCCGCAGCAGGACGTGTGGACCTGCTCGCACCAGCGGATCGGCTGCGTCCGCCTCTCGGCGCAGCGGGTCACCTCGGCCGCGGACTCCAACGTCGTCTACGCCGGCCGCCCGGCCCTGTCCGACACGTCCATGACGGTGATCGACTCCCTGTTCGCCACGCAGGGGACGCTGTTGATCTTCCTGGCCATCGCGATGACCTGGAAGGTGACCGGCCGGACCCTTCGCCCGGTGGAGGCGATCCGGGCCGAGCTCGCCGCCATCAACGTGAACGACCTGAGCAGCCGCGTGCCGGAGTCGTCCGGCGAGGACGAGATCGCCCGGCTCGCCCGGACGATCAACAGCACGCTGAGCCGCCTGGAGGCCGCCCGGCTCCGGACCGAGGAGGCGCTGAACCAGCAACGGCGGTTCGCGGCCGACGCCTCCCACGAGCTGCGCACCCCCGTGGCGGGCCTGCGGGCGCAACTGGAGGAGGCGCAGCTCCATCCCGAGGACACCGACCTGGACTCGCTGCTCCACCGGACGCTGTCGGACGTCGACCGGCTCCAGGCGATCATCACCGACCTGCTGCTGCTGGCGCGGGTGGGCTCGTGCGCGAAGGAGATGCGCGAGCGGGTGGATCTGTCGGCGGCCGCGCGCAAGGAGGTCGCCCGGCGCGGCCAGGAGCCCCGCCACACGCGGCTGGTCCTGGAGCCGGACGTCATGATCGACGGCATCCCGACCCAGCTCGGCCGCCTCGTGACCAACCTGCTCGACAACGCCCAGCGGCACGCGAAGAGCACGGTGGTGGTGGGCGTGCGCCGGGTGGACGGGCAGGCCGAGCTGAGCGTCGACGACGACGGGGACGGCATCGCCGAGGCCGACCGCCAGCACGTCTTCGAACGCTTCACCCGCCTGGACGCCGCCCGCAGCCGCGACCGCGGCGGCACGGGCCTGGGGCTGCCCATCGCCTGCGAGATCGCCCGCGCGCACGGCGGCGACCTCGCGGTGGAGACCTCCGGCCTCGGCGGCGCCCGCTTCGTGCTGCGCCTCGGGCTGGCGGAGACGGCGGAGGAGACTCCGGTGCCGGCGAGTGACGCCCCATGACGAAAGCCGTATCGCCTCTCCGCGCCGGGGCGTCTCCGGCCGGCGCACCGGGCTCCGGCGGCCCGATGCGGGCAACGTCACGCACGATCCCGCTCCGCCGGGGCCCGGCGGGGTTTTACAATGTGGCAAAACGCAAGATACTTCAGATCGTCCAGGTGACAGGGGACCCGTGCCCGGCTGCGCCCGCGCGGGCTGGGGTGAGAGGAGCGAGGTCATGGGGCGAGGCCGGGCCAAGGCGAAGCAGACCAAGGTCGCCCGTCAGCTCAAGTACAGCAGCCACGACATCGACCTCGACAGGCTGCGCGAAGAGCTGACCACACCCTACGATCGCCCATCCGACGACGGCACCGACACCCGGGGCGAGTCCCTCGCCGACCGCTGACGCGGCGCCCGGGGCCTCCGGGCGGCGCCCCCGATCTCGGGGACGCCGCCCGGAGGCGACCGGCGGGGCGCCGGCCCGGCGTGACCGGCCGCGGCCGGTGACGCCCCGCCCGAGGGCGCGGCGTCACCGGGGGGCGTCAGCCGTCGTCCGGCTTCCCGTCCGCGATCAGAGGCCGACGCCCAGGCTGGGCGTCAGGCCCGCCAGCCGCAGGCAGAGCGACTTGATCTCCGTCGCCTCGTACGCCTCCTTGTCCAGGCCCTCGCTGCACAGCAGCACGGGGGCGTCGGCCTGGTGGGCGGGCAGCCGCCCGTGGCTGCCGCGCACCGGGGACGGGTCCAGCGGCACGACCGGCAACGTGTAGCGGAAGCCGAGCTGCTTGCGTGCCAGCGCGAGCCCGGCCTTGGCCTTGACCCACGGGTCCCCGGGGTTGAGGAACAGCTCCGCGGGGTCGTAGCCGGGCTTGCGGTGGATGTCCACGTTCCTGGCGAAGTCCGGGGCCAGCTTGTCGTCGAGCCAGTAGTAGTAGGTGAACCACGCGTCCTCCGCGGCCACCGCGACCAGCTCCCCGGCCCTGGCGTGGTCGAGCCCGTACGCCGCCTTGCCGTTCTCGTCCAGCACCTCGTCCACCCCGGCCAGCGAGGTGAGCACCGACCGCACCTTGGCCACGTCGGCGGGGTCGCGCACGTAGACGTGGGCGAGCTGGTGGTCGGCGACGGCGAAGGCCCGCGAGGTCCACGGGTCCAGGTACTCCATCCCCGCCTGCCGGTAGACCGACAGCAGGCCCTCCCGGCGCAGCGCCCGGTTGACGTCGACCGGGCGGGAGACGTCGGTGATGCCGTACTCCGAGAGCACCACCGTCACCGCCCCGGCAGCCTCGGCGTCGTCCAGCAGCGGCCCGAGCGCGGTGTCGATCTCCTTGGCCGCCGCGACGGCCTCGGGCCCCGAGGGGCCGTACCGCTGAAGGTCGTAGTCCAGGTGGGGGACGTAGACCAGGGTCAGATCGGGCTTCTCGCGGGCCAGCAGCCGGCGGGCGGCGTCCACGATCCACTGGCTGGACGCGATCCCCGCGTTCGGCCCCCAGTAGGAGAACAGCGGGAACCGGCCGAACTCCCGGGTGAGGTCGACGCGCAGGGACGGCGGCACCGTGTAGCAGTCGGGCGACTTGCGGCCGTCGGCGTGGTAGATCGGACGCGGGGTGATCGTGTAGTCGACGTCCGCGCCCATGGCGTACCACCAGCACACGTTGGCGACCCGGTAGCCCGGGTGGACCCTGCGCGCGTCGTCCCAGATCTTCGGCCCCTCCACCAGGCCGTTGTGCTGGCGCCACAGCATCACCTCGCCGAGGTCGCGGAAGTACCAGCCGTTGCCGACGATCCCGTGGTCGCGGGGCAGGGTGCCGGTGAGCAGCGTCGACTGCACCGAGCAGGTGACGGCGGGCAGCACCGTGCCCAGCGACGCCGCCGGGCCCAGCCGGGACAGGTTCGGCATGGACGCGAGCAGCCGGGGCGTGAGCCCCACCACGTCTATGACCACCAGGGGTTTCACAGTTCCTCCTCCGACTTAACACCGCTCCATGGGCCGACGCGCCGAACCGCCGGCGCCGTCATGTGGCCTCCTCCTTGAGGCCGAGGTCCAGGAGCCGGTCTCTGATCCAGGCCAGCTCCAGCGCGATCCCGCCGGCCAGCTCCTCGTCGGTGCGAGGGCGGCGGTCGGCCGGCAGCGCCTGCCAGGTGTAGGTCTCCACCTCGACGTGCCGGGTGAGCGCCGCCGGGCCGCCGAGCAGCTCGCGCAGGGTGGCGTCGAGCACGTCCTGGGTCGAGTCCAGCGGCGGCGCCGGCCTCGCGTGCAGCGGGACGTGGAAGTGCACCGCCCACGGCGCGGCGGCGGGCAACCCGCCGTCCAGCGCCTCGCCCAGGTCGTCCGTGCCGCCCGGCCTGCCCCGCTCGCGGGTCTGGTGCAGGAAGCGCGGCTCGTCGAACTCGGCGAGCGCGGCGCGCGCGGCCGGGTCGGCGGGGTCGTCCACCCGCAGCGCGCAGGACGCCTGGAGCTTGACCACCGGCAGCCCGGCCCCGGCCAGGCGCCGCAGCGCCTCCCGGGGGTCCTCGAACTGGACGGCGAGGTGGCAGGCGTCCAGGCAGACGCCGAGGTGGTCGTGGTCGGCGCGGCCGAGGTGCTCGGCCGCCTGCGCGGTGGTCTCCACGACGCAGCCGGGCTCGGGCTCGAAGCCGACGCGGATCAGCCGGCCGGTGTCGGCGGCGACCTGGGCGAGCCCGGCGGCCAGCTCGTCGAGGGCCGCCGCCGCGGTCTCGGCGCGCTCGGGCGTCCAGGGGTCGCGCCAGGCCAGCGGCAGGGTGGAGATGCTTCCCGCGGCGACGTCCCCGGGCAGCAGCCCGGCCAGGACGCGGGCCAGGTCGAGCGTGTACCGCAGCCGGTCGGGTGTGGTCCAGTCGGGGTGGTAGACCCGCAGCTTGGACGCGCCGGCGGGGTCGCCGTGGAAGCCCTGGTAGGGGAAGCCGTTGAACGTGACGACCTCCAGGCCCTCCTCCCGCAGCGCCTCGCGCAGCCGCGCGACGTGCCCGGGCCCCTCGATCAGCGCGTCGCACACCGGCCGCGACAGCCAGAGCCCCAGCCCCAGCCGGTCGGCGCCAAGCCGCTCGCGGATCGGCCCGGCGAAGCGCCGGAGCTGGCCGAGCACGCCGTCCAGGTCCTCCGCCGGGTGGACGTTGGTGCAGTAGGCGAGGTGGACGACGGAGCCGTCCGCGTGCCGGAACCTCATGAGGACATCCCTCCCCCGGTGGCGGCCGGGCCGACGCCGGTGCGCGCGCCCTGGCGGACCGCGCCCGGGGCCGGGCGCGCCGCCTGCGGCGCCGTCACGCGCCCGCCTCCTTCGGGGTGCCGCGCTGGACGCTGTTGCCCTCGTAGGTGCCGTCCGCGTGCACCTCCGACAGGTCCAGACGGCCGCTCTGCGCGTAGAACGCGACAGGGTTGTCCCACAGCACGGTCTCGACCTCGGCCTCGGAGAATCCCGACGACAGCATGGCGTCGGCGACCGCGCGGGTCTTGAGCGGGTCGCTGCGGCCCCAGTCGGCCGCGGAGTTCACCACGACGCGCTCGGTGCCGTACTCCTTGAGCACGGCGACCATCCGGTCCTCGTCCATCTTGGTGTGGGGGTAGACGGAGAACCCCATCCAGCAGCCGCTCGCCGCGACCATGCCGACCGTCATCTCGTTGAGGTGGTCGACCAGCACGCGCTCGGGCGGCAGTCCCGACTCGCGGACGACGTCCAGGGTGCGCCTGGTGCCGGCGGGCTTGTCCCGGTGCGGGGTGTGCACCAGGACCGGCAGGCCGTGCTCGGCGGCCAGCGCGAGCTGGTGGGTGAGCGCCTCGTCCTCGGCCGGGGTGATGTCGTCGTAGCCGACCTCGCCGACGGCGACCACCCGGTCCTTGGCCAGGTAGCGCGGAAGCATGTCCAGCACGGGGCGCAGGCGCGGGTCGTTGGCCTCCTTGGGGTTCAACGCGATCGTGCAGTGGTGGACGATGCCGAACTGGGCCGCGCGGAAGGGCTCCCAGCCGAGCAGGCCGTCGAAGTAGTCGGCGAAGGTGCCCGCGGACGTGCGCGGCTGGCCCAGCCAGAACGCCGGCTCCACCACCGCGCGGACCCCGGCGGCGTACATGCGCTCGTAGTCGTCGGTGGTACGGGAGGTCATGTGGATGTGCGGGTCGAAGATGCGCATGGACGTTCCTCTCGTGTCAGGCGGGGCCGTCCGGGCGGCCGCCGTGCGGGCGCCCGGACTCGGCGAGCAGGGCCCGCAGGCGTTCGGGCGCGGCGGGGTGCAGCTCGGCCAGCGGCCACACGTCCGGCGGGACCTCGCGCCCGGCCAGCAGGCGCTCTTCGGCGTAGCCGGCCATCATGCGGGCCAGCTCGGCGTCGCGGCGCCGTTCCAGGCCCGCCACCGCGCTGAGCGGCACGCCGACGAACACGCACTTGAGCACCGCCTGCCGGTAGGCGTGGTCGGGCAGGCGGGCGGCGGCGTACGGGCCCAGGGCGGCCTCGATCAGCCGGGTGTCGTTGGTGCGCAGCGCGTCGCGCACCACCGGCAGGCCGGCCTCGCCCAGGCTCTTCTCCGCGTCGAGCACGGGCAGGGCCTTGAGCACGGCGAGCCGCTCGGCGGCGTCCCCGTGGGTGTAGACGTCGAACAGGACCTCGCCCAGGGCCTCGCCCGAGAGCGGCAGCGCGCGCAGCAGCTCGCCCCGGACCGCCTGGTCGACGGTCCAGCCGGGCGCGCCGGGCAGCGGGCCGCGGCCGCAGGTGCGGGCGGCGGCGGGGAACAGCGCCGGGAGTGCGGTCCCGTCGGCGCGGATCCGGTCGGCGGCGGCCCGCAGCCACTCGGCGGCCTCGCCGGTCAGGCCGGGCGCGGGAAGGGTCGGGGCGCTCACCGGGCCTCCCCCGCCCGGGCACGGCGATCCGGCGTCACCGCGGTCGGGGGGCGGCCGGGCGCCGGGCCGGGCGTCCCGGCCCGCGGCGACGGCACCGGCGAGGCCGGGGCGGCGCCGTCGGCGCCGCCCCGCCGGTGGGCCTCGCGCAGGAAGCGCAGGGAGCGGGAGGCGATGACCGGGGCGGCGTGGCTGTGCCTGGGCAGTTCCACGCTGACCAGGCCCCGGTACCCGGTCTCGTCCAGCGCCGCGAGCACGGGCGGGAAGTCGATCTCCCCGTCGCCGAACTCCAGGTGCTCGTGGACGCCGCGCCGCATGTCCTCGATCTGGACGTTGACCAGGTACGGCGCGGCCCGGCGCACGCTGTCGGGCACCGGGTCGGACTCCAGGCAGCGGCAGTGCCCGACGTCCAGGGTCAGGCCCAGCCGCCGGGGCCGTCCGGTCAGCTCGCGCAGGTGCTCGAACGCCTCGATGGTGTCGACCAGCATGCCCGGCTCGGGCTCGAAGCCCAGCGTGACCTCCCGGGCCGCCGCCTCCTCGACCACGGTGCCGACCCCGGCCACCAGGTTGTCCCAGGCCTGCGCCTCCGACACGCCCGGCGGGCGGACCCCGCTCCAGAAGGAGACGGCCTCGGCGCCGAGGTCGGCGCCGATCCGCACGGCCTGGCGCAGCAGGCCGACGCGCGGCGCCGCCTCGCCCGGCGGGTGCAGCAGCGTCGGGTAGTGCTTGCGGAACGGGTCGAGCACGTAACGCCCGCCCGTCTCGACCACCACGCCCAGGCCCAGCTCGCCCAGCCGCTTGGCCAGCCGCTCCACCTGGCGCCCGATGTCGGGGGCGAAGGGGTCCAGGTGGCGGGCGTCCAGGGTCAGGGCGACGCCGTCGTACCCCAGGTCGGCGAGCACGACCAGCGCCTGGTCCAGGCGGTGGTCGCCGAATCCGTTGGTCCCGTAGCCGAGTCTCACGTCGCGGACACCTTTCTGGACAGTTTCCTGGCGAGGGGATGCGCCGCGACCAGCGCCCCGGCGGTGACGAGGTCGCCGCGCCCCGCGGTGAGCGCGGCCTGCAGCGGCAGCAGGCCGAGGATGCTCCGGCCCACGGCCGCCCTGGTCCTGCCCGCGTCGGGGCGCCGGGCGGCGGTGAACTGCGCCCGCCCGACCACTCCCGCGTACGCCGCGGCGAGCCCCAGGCCGGCCAGCCTGCCCGCCCTCCCCCCGCCGGTGGCGCCGGAGGGCGGCGCCGTGAGCGCGAGCGCGCTCAGGACGCCCGCCGGCACGCGCGCGAGGCGCGCCCGCGCGGTGCCGGAGGCCGGCGCGAGGCCGGGCGGCGTCGAGAGCACGTGGGCGGCGGCCAGCGCCGCGGCGACCCCGGTGGCGGCGAGCGCGGTCGCCGACCGGGCGGCCGTCCCGCCGTGGACCTCGCCGCGGCTGAGCGTCGTGACGCCGAAGGTGTGCGCCGCCACGGCGCCGGCCGCCAGGGCCAGCGCCGTCCGCTCCGCACGGGGGCCGGCCCCGGGCGTTCCGCGCGCCGGGCCGCCCCGGCCCGCCGGCGCCCCGGCGCCGGCCGCGGCGTGTGCGGAGGGCCGCGCCGTGCCGCCGAGCAGGACGTCCAGGCCTCGGGCGGCGGCCATCGCGGCCGGCCCGGCCGGGGTGTCCTTCAGCGCGAGGTCGTAGGCCCACACCACGGCGGCCAGCGCGCCGGCGGTGCCGAGCGCCCGGCGGCCCCCGGCCCGGCCCGCCAGGGCCAGGCCGGCGACGGTGAGGCCGGCGGCCAGGCCGAGCGCCTGCCCCGGCCGCACGCGCCCGGACGGGATGGGGCGCTCGGGGCGCTCCTCGGCGTCCAGGTGGCGGTCGGCGTAGTCGTTCAGCGCCATTCCCGCCCAGTACAGGCACACCGACGACAGCGCCAGCTCCGGTCGCAGCGCGCCGCCCGCGGCGACGTCGCCGGGGACGGTGAGCGCGGCCGGCGCCCGGACGAGCTCGGCCAGTGTGGCCAGGTCCACGCTCACGCCGGGCTCCCGGCCCACGCGCGCAGCAGGTCGTACTGGATCTGGAGCCGGTGCTCGTCCAGCCCGAGCGGGTCCTTGAAGAAGAAGCCCAGCTCCCCCACCACCCCCGCCTGGCCGCGCTCGTGGGCGAGGGCCAGCAGCCTGGCCAGGTCGAGCACCAGCGGCGCGGCGAGCGCCGAGTCGCAGCCCTGCCAGGTGAACTGCAGCGACATGCGCACGCCGAGGAATCCCTCGAAGGTGATGTGGTCCCACGCGGTCTTCCAGTCGCCCAGGTGCGGCACGTGGTCGATGTGGGTCTGGCCCTCCACGGGATGGCCGAGGATGCCGGGCAGCGCCCGGTCCTTGGAGATGCGCTTGCTCTCGCCCGCCGCCGGGTCGGCCAGCGTGGCGCCGTCGCCCCCGCCGAGCAGGTTCGTGCCCGACCAGGACCGCACGGCGAGCGCCCGGGAGGCGAACATCGGGGCCAGGGCGGTCTTGACCAGCGTCTCCCCCGTCTTGGCGTCCCGGCCCGCGTACGGGAGCCCGCGCGAGCGGGCCAGCTCGTCCAGGGCGGGCAGCGACACGCCCGTGGAGGGGGTGAAGTCCGCGTACGGGCAGCCCGCGCTGAGCGCGGCGAACGCGTACAGCGAGCTGGGCGGCAGCACCCGGCCCGGCTCCTCCATGGCGGAGGTCAGCGCGCCGAGGTCGTGGTGCGCCGGGTGCGGCGCGACGGGGGGCTCGGTGGAGGCGACGTGGATCACGACGACCCGGGCGAGCCCGTGGCGTTCCCTGAACCCGGTGATGTCGGCGGCCAGCCTGCGCACCACCGCCGCCTGACCCGTCGCTCCGCCGGGCTCGGCGTCGCCGTCGGTGCCGTGGCGGATCTCCGCTTCCGCCGCCTCCAGGTCGTCCGCGACCAGCCGGGGCAGCGGCGCGGGGATGACCCCCGACCGGCTCAGCTCCTCGGCCTTCTTGACCAGCGGCGGGCCGGCGACATCGTGCCCGCCGAACACCAGCCGGTCCAGCGGCGGCAGGCCGGCGCCCGTGAAGTCGGGGCCTTCCGTGACGCAGCCGATGGGCGTCGCCAGCCCCGCGCGTAGTGCCGCGGCGCCCGCGACGACCGTGGTGGCCACCGATCCCCGTGCCCCGACGAGCCAGACCCCGACGTCCATCGGTACTCCTCTTCGATCACGCACTTTCACGTACTTCGCCGACTTTCGCGTTCTCTTGTGTACTTGTGGAACCGCCCCGGCCCGGGGGGAACCCGGGCCGGGGCCGTGCGAACCGGGCGGACGCCCGGGTCACCTGGTGAGCGTGAAGGTGTCCACGTCGAACAGGGCTCCGGTGCCGCCGGAGAACACCAGGAAGACCGGGCCGGAGGCCGAGCCGCTCAGCGTGGTGGTGACGGTGCGGAAGGTGTCCCAGCCGCCGGTGTTGGGAACGGCGACCGAACCCAGCACCGTGCCGGTCTGCGAACCCGACCGCACCTGGATCGTCCCGCCGGCGCCGCCGGAGGACACCCGCGCCGAGAAGCCGGTCGCGCCCGCCGTGCTCACCGACGCGTACCCGGCCCAGTCGCCGTTGTCGATGTAGCCCAGCGTCGTGCCGCCGCTGGCCGAGGCGTGCCCGGCCGTCTGCACGCCGGACTGGGAGGTGAAGGCCTCGCCCTCCACGGCGGCGGCGGGCGGCGGGGTGGTCGACCTGGAGATCGTGACGGTGTCCACGTCGAACAACGAGCCCGAACCGCCGGTGAAGGTCAGGAACAGCGGGCCGGAGGCCGAGCCGCTCAGCGTGGTGGTGACGGTGCGGAAGGTGTCCCAGCCGCCGGTGTTGGGAACGGCGACCGAACCCAGCACCGTGCCGGTCTGCGAACCCGACCGCACCTGGATCGTCCCGCCGGCGCCGCCGGAGGACACCCGCGCCGAGAAGCCGGTCGCGCCCGCCGTGCTCACCGACGCGTACCCGGCCCAGTCGCCGTTGTCGATGTAGCCCAGCGTCGTGCCGCCGCTGGCCGAGGCGTGCCCGGCCGTCTGCACGCCGGACTGGGAGGTGAAGGCCTCGCCCTCGACGGTGGTGCTGCCGCCTGGGTCGGGCGGCGTCGTCGTCGGCGTGCAGTCGGCCGCGACCATGCCGGCCACGTACCGGATGCCGCCGAGCAGCAGGTTGCGGAACGGCGTCTCGGCGTAGGACTGCTGGGTGTGCCCGAGGCCGGTGTAGAACGAGCGCCCGGACGCCTGCGGGTGGCACCAGGTGATCGGGTGGTCGCCACCCATGTCGCCGCCGCTGTAGCTGGACTCGTCCAGGCTCTGCAGCACCCGCACGGTGGAGCGGGGGTTGGTGCGGTAGTTGTACCACTCGTCGGTGCGCGTCCAGGTCGCCCCGAGCCCGGCGGTGGCCGGGTGGGTGCGGTCCTCGTTCTTGACGACGGCCTGCTGGATCGCCGGGTGGCTGCGGAAGTAGGCCCCGACCAGCTGCCCGTAGTACGACCAGTCGTACTCGGTGTCGGCCGCGGCGTGCACGCCGACGTAACCGCCGCCGCCGTTGACGTAGGACGCGAAGGCTGTCTGCTGGGAGTCGTTGAGCACGTCGCCGGTGGTGCTGAGCCAGACCACCGCCTTGAACCGGGCGAGGTTGGCGGTGGTGAAGGCGCCCGCGTCCTCGGTGGCGGTGACCGTGAAGTTGTTGGCCGCGCCGAGCTCCCGGATCGTCTGGATGCCGACGGGGATCGAGTCGTGCCGGAAGCCGGCGGTCTTGGAGAACACCAGGACCTCGTAGGCGGGGTCGGCCGCCCGCGCGGCCGCGGGGGCCGACGGGGTCATGGCAAGCGCGGCGGCGACCAGCGCCAGACCGCTCAGGCCACGTCTTATGACGTTGCGCATGGACTGTCCTTTCGTGTCGTGCTCGCCGGGGGGGCGGCGACCCTTTCCCCTCCGCGGCCCGCGTGAGCGGCCCGCGTCGGGTGCCGAAGGCCGGCGCGGCGGGCCGGTGGACCCGCCGCGCCGGCCTTCGCCGTCAACGCGTGATGGTGAAGGTGTCCACGTCGAGCAGGGCGCCGGTGCCCCCGGTGAACGACAGGAACAGCGGGCCGGTGGCCGAGCCGCTCAGTGCCGTCGACACGGTGGCGAAGGTGTCCCAGCTTCCGGTGTTGGCGACGTTCACCGAGCCCAGCAGGGTGCCGGTCTGCGAGCCGGAGCGGACCTGGATCGTCCCGCCGGGGCCGCCCGAGGACACGCGGGCCGAGAAGCTCCGCGCGCCTTGGGTGTTGACCTGCGAGTATCCGGCCCAGTCGCCGTTGTCGATGTAGCCCATGGTCGTGCCACCGCTGGCGGCGGTGTGCCCGGCCGGCTGCACGCCCGAGTTGGAGGTGTAGGCCTCGGCCTCGGTCGTGACGCCGGTGCCGCCGCCGGAGGTGTTGATGGTGAAGGCGTCGAGGTCGAACAGGTTGCCCTGGCCGGTGACGCCCTTGAACACCCAGTACAGCGTCGTGGTGCCGCTGGGCGGGCTGGAGATGGCGCCGGTGACGTTCACGAAGGTGTCCCAGCTCCCGGTGTTGGCGACGTTCACCGAGCCCAGCAAGGTGCCGGTGGCCGAGCCGGCGCGCAGCTCGATCGTGCCGCCCGGCCCGCCCGAGGAGACGCGGGCGGTGAAGCTCTGGGCGTTGCCGATCGCGTACGTCGGGAAGGCGATCCAGTCGCCGTTGTCGGTGAACCCGACGGTCCGCGCGCCCTCGGCCGAGCCGTGGTCGGCGGGCTGGATGCCCTGCATGGTGGTGTAGTGCTCGGCCTGCCGGTGGCGGGGCTGGAGCGTGCGGGTGCTGGTGGTGGTCAGGCCGGCCCGGTCGGTGTAGGAGGCCTCGAGGACGCCGTAGATGTTGGCGGCGGAGTCGTGCTCACCGTCGGCCGGCACCACCAGGGATCCGGAGCACCCGGTCCTGGAGGTGATCTGGTGGCGGTGGTTGTCGTGGCCCAGGAAGTAGGTGACCGTCACCCGGGAGCAGTCGATCGTGCCGTCCTCGGGGTCGGCGACGGTGACCGCGTAGGGCACGGTGTCGCCGAACGAGAAGAGCTGGCCGTTCACCGGCTGGGTCATGTTCACCGTCGGGGCGGTGTTGCCGGCGGTGACGACGAGGCTCGCCGTCCCGGTCAGCCCCTGCGGGTCGCGGACGGTCAGCGTCGGCGTGTAGGTGCCTGCGGTGTTGTAGGTCTTCGTGGGGTTGGCGGCGGTGGAGGTGGTGCCGTCGCCGAAGTTCCACGAGTAGCTCAGCGAGCCGCCCTCGGGGTCGCTGCTGCCCGCCGAGGAGAAGCTCACGGTGAGCGGCACGGGCCCGGAGTTCTTGTCGGCCGCGGCCTTGGCGATCGGGTTGCGGTTGGTGCCGCCGAGGTACTCGACGCGGACCAGCTGCGGGGGGCTGCCGCCGGCGCCGTAGTCGAGCACGTACAGCGCGCCGTCGGGGCCGAAGGCCATGTCCATGACCTGCGTGCCGTCCCACGGGAAGTCGACGATCTCGCCGTAGCCGCCGCTGGAGGTGACCTCGACGGCCTTGATCCACTGGCGGCCGTACTCGCCGGCGAAGTAGCGGCCGTCGAGCGACTGCGGGAACTTGATCGGCGAGTTCAGCGAGGCGTTGTACCGGTAGACCGGGCCGCCCATCGGCGACTCGGAGCCGCTGCCGAACTCCGGCGGGGAGCCGGCGTCGCCCGAGTACCTGATCCAGGCCGGCTTGGCCGGGGGCAGCGTGGCCAGGCCGGTGTTGCGGAAGGAGTTGTTGGTCGGGCCGCCGGCGCAGTTGTACTTGGCGCCGGAGGGGCCGCTGGGGAAGGTGTACTCGTTGTAGGTCTCGGTGGTGCTGTTGGACCCGGTGCAGTACGGCCAGCCGAAGTTGCCCGGGCCGGTGATCCGGTTGAACTCCACCTGGCCGCTGGGGCCGCGGTTGGCGTTGGTGCCGCCGGCGTCGGGGCCGTAGTCGCCCAGGTAGACGATGCCGGTGGCCTTGTCCACGCTCATGCGGAACGGGTTGCGGAAGCCCATGGCGTAGATCTCGGGCCGGGTCCGCGCCGTGCCGGGCGCGAACAGGTTGCCCGACGGGATGGTGTAGGTGCCGTCCGGCTGGACCTTGATCCGCAGCACCTTGCCGCGCAGGTCGTTGGTGTTGCCCGAGGAGCGCTGGGCGTCGAACTGCGGGTTGCGGTCGGTGCGCTCGTCGATGGGCGTGTAGGCGTCCGACTCGAACGGGTTGGTGTCGTCGCCGGTCGTCAGGTACAGGTTGCCGGCGGCGTCGAAGTCGATGTCCCCGCCGACGTGGCAGCACTGACCGCGGTCGTTGGGAACCCGGAGCACGACCTTCTGGCTGGCCATGTCGAGCGTGTTGTCGGTCTTCAGCGTGAAGCGCGACAGGTGCAGCTCGCCCTTCCACGCGTCGAAGTCGGCGGCGCTGCCCGTCTTCGGCGCGTCCCCGCCCGGCGTGCTGAGCGGGGGCGAGAAGTACAGGTAGATGTACCGGTTGGAGGCGAAGTTCGGGTCGGCCGCCACACCCTGGAGGCCTTCCTCGTCATGGGTGTAGACGCTGAGCTTCCCGGCCACCTTGGTGTTGCCCGCGGCGTCGGTGACCCGCACCGTGCCGTCGCGGGCGGTGTGGACGACCGACCGGTCGGGGAGCACCGCGAGGGACATGGCCTCGCCGATCTCCGCGCTTCCGGTGGCCAGGGTCACGTGCTGGTAGTCGCCTGGCGGGATGGGGGCCGCCTGGGCGGCCGGTCCGGTGGCCGTCACGGTGGCCACGCCGCCCGCGACGACCAGCGAGATCGACGCGAGGAGACGGGCCCACGACCGAGGACGTGGAGACATGAGGGGTCCTTTCCTGACTTGGGGGGTCAGTCAGGCAAGGCGCGCGCCGCCGCGCTTGTTGCCGGGTTGTGCGTCGTGCGAGGAGGGTTGCGGTGCCGCGATGGCGCTGGAGGGTGCCGCCTCCAGGTCGTACCCGTGAGGGTACGTTTCTGCAAAAATCGAATCAAGTTATGAAAGAAATTGTCATTGACCTGCCAGTGTGGGGGCGGTGGCCGCGATCGGCGCCGAGCCGATCGCCGCGGGATCGTTGATGACCTGATCGGCCACCATGCTCGCCGCGCCGCGCGAGGCGGCGCCGAACCCGAGTGCCGACGCCACGAACCGGCAGCGTGCCGCCGGGCCGGCGATGACCAGCCGCTCCAGCTCCGCCTGCGCGGGCGGGATCAGGCGTTCGGCCAGCTTGGCGAAGTAGCCGCCGAGCACGATGACACTCGGGTTGAACAGGTTGACCAGGATGGAGCCGCCGAGCCCGAGCCACCGGCCCACCTCGGCGACGGCGGCGTGGGCGCGCGGGTCGCCCTCGGCGAGTCCGCGGGCGATCTGCGTCACCCGCTCCTCGGGGTCGGGCGAGGGCGCGCCGCCCAGCCCGTAGGCCAGCTCGGGGGTGGCCGACCTGACCAGCGCGGCCAGCCCGACCTTGGTCTCCCAGCAGCCGGTGCGGCCGCAGCCGCAGCGGCTGCCGGTCGGGTCGACGGGCATGTGCCCGACCTCGCCGGAGAAGCCGTCGGCGCCGCGCAGCAGGCGGCCGGCGACGACGATGCCGCCGCCGACGCCGACCTCCCCGGTCAGGTAGACCATGTCGGGCGTGCCCGCGGCGATCCCGCCGGTGTACTCGGCGAGCGCGGCCAGGTTGGCGTCGTTGTCGGCCATCACCGGCACCCGCACGTGGCCGATCTCGGCGCGAAGGCGCACGGTCAGCGCCACGTCGCGCCAGCCGAGGTTGGGCGCGAAGGCCACGGCGCCGCGGACCACGTCGACCAGGCCCGGGACGGCGACGCCGACGCCCGCGGGCGTGGCGCCGGCGCGGACCAGCTCCTCGATGGCGTTCCTGGCCACCCGGCCGAGCTCCTTGATCGCGCGGTCGGGGCCCATGCCCATCGCGTCCATGCCCACCCGCCGGTCGACGAGCACGCGCCCGCCGAGGTCGGTGCCGTACAGGGCCGCGTAGTCGACGTTGATCTCGGTGCCGAGCACGCCCACGTGGGATCCGTCCAGGGCGACGGCCCGCCGGGGCCGGCCGACGGCGCCCACGTACTCGATGCCCACCTCACGGACCAGGCCGCGGTCGAGCAGCTCGGCCATCAGGCTGGAGACGGTGGCCCGGTGCAGGCCGGTCGCGTCCGCGATGTCGGAGCGGGAGCAGGAGCCCTCGTCACGCAGGTGACGCAGGACGGTGGCGAGGTTGGCCCGGCGCAGCGAGGCGTGCCCCACGGCCTGCGTCCGGTCTCCGGCCGTTCGGCCGGGCACCTTCCTCTGCGCCACACTCACCAACCCGATTTGTATGTCTCCAAGAACAATTAACCGATTTCTAACATGGAGAGCACGGCAGCGTAAATCCCCGGAGTTGGTAACGAATCCGCATCCTCCGGAACACGAGCAGGTAGACGAGGGGTGGTTGTCCACGTTACGGAAGCGTTACGAAAAGCGAAGCGCTTCGAGACTTGCCCCCGGCCCGTGGCTGCTCGTTTAATGCAACAAGTCCGCAAAATTGAGTTGGAACACCGCAAGTTGCTCGTTGAACCCTGAAATTTCGTGAGCAGCCTGTGGCAACCGCTTCCCCATGACTCCCGTCCGTCCGGCCGGCAGGTTCCGTGTCCGGGCCGTTCCCGCCGACTTCGGCCCGGCCGCGGAGGTGCCGCCGAGCCGGCCGGATGGACGGGCACCCCTCCGCCCCCCACGCGAGGAGTCACCCTCATGCCAAACTGGCGCAGCGTCACCGCCGCTGCCGTCCTGCTCGTGACGACGGGCCTGATGTCGGCCCCGGCGCAGTCGGCCGCGGCCTCCGGAGAGCCGGCCGCCGCCGCGCGGGCGACCGCCGCCGCCGAGCGTACCGCCACCGACGTCCATCTCTTCTACTACCCCTGGTACGGAAGCCCCCAGGTGTACGGAAGCTACCGTCACTGGCAGCAGGGCGGGCACACCCCGCCGGAGAGCATCGGCGCCGACCTGTACCCCAAGCTCGGGGCGTACGACTCCGGCGACCTGCCCGGCGCGGTGACCCAGCACATGCGCTGGATCCAGCAGTCGGGCGCGGGCGTCATCGTCTACAGCTGGTGGGGGCAGGGTTCCTACGAGGACGGGCTCGCCGCAGGCGTGCTGGCCACGGCCGCGAGGTTCGGCGTCAAGGTCGCCTGGCACCTGGAGCCGTACAGCGGGCGCACCGCCGCCTCGACGGTGGCCGACATCAACTACATCAACTCCCGCTACGGCGGCAGCCCGGCGTTCTACCGTGACGCCGCGCACGGCAACCGCGGCGCGTTCTACGTCTTCGAGAGCCTGCGGATCACCGACTGGGCCGCCCTGGACCAGGTGAGCTCCAGCAGCATCGTGCTCGCGCAGACCACCGACACCTCCAAGGTCGCGCACTTCGGCGGCATGTACACCTACGACGCCATCGCCGGGCTGACCGCGCCGGGCTGGAAGAACGCGGGCGACTTCTGCAAGGCCAACGGCCTGGTGTGGGCGCCGTCCGTCGGCCCGGGGTACATCGACGACCGCGCCGTCGTCGGCAACACCACCCCCACCCTGCCGCGCGACAACGGCGCGACCTACGACACCGAGTGGCGCAACGCGCTCGACCCGGCCACCGGCGGCCCGCCGAGCTGGGTCTCGGTCACCTCGTTCAACGAGTGGCACGAGGGCTCGGTCCTGGAGCCCGTCACCTCCACCCCGCCCGCCGGCTACGGGTACCAGACCTTCGAGGGCGCCTACGGCAAGACCGGCGCCGCCGCCGAGACCGCCTACCTCGACCGGACCAGGTACTGGGTGGAGCAGTTCACCGGCACGACCGTCCCGCAGCCGAACCCGAACCTGGCCGCGCGCAAGCCGATCAGCGCGACGAGCCACACCCAGGGCTACGTCGCCGCCAACGCCAACGACGGCAACACCGGCAGCTACTGGGAGAGCGCCAACCACGCCTTCCCGCAGTCGATCACCGTCGACCTGGGCGCCGCCTCGCAGGTGGGCAGGATCGTGCTGACCCTGCCGCCCTCCTGGGGCGCCAGGACGCAGACGCTCTCGGTGCACGGCAGCCAGAACGGGTCCGCCTACACCACGCTGGCGCAGTCGCGCGGCTACACGTTCTCGCCCTCCGGCGGGAACGCCGCGACCATCACGTTCCCCGCGACCACGCAGCGCCACATCCGGCTGACCTTCACCGGCAACACCGGATGGCCCGCCGGGCAGGTCTCGGAGTTCCAGGTCTACCGCACCTGACCGTCCTCCCGGGCAGTCCTGCGCCCGGTACGGCCACCGGCCGTACCGGGCGGACGTGTTTCCGGGCCCCCGCCTTGGCGTTGGGGCCTCCACCTTGGCCTTGCCGTGACCTAACCCTGCTGGCTTTCTGTCTGGTTTGTACCTTTTTGGGGTGTTTGGTACATTGATGTCGTCCTGGGTGTGGGTGATGACCACCCAGACGCCGTCCCCGGCACTCGCGCCCCCCGTGCGGCCCGCGCCGCCGCGGCCCGCCGGAACCCACCGGAGCCCGCCGGGCGCCACTCGTGATCAACCCGACAGCGATCCACCGTGAGGAGGAGACCCGTTTGCGTCACAGGCCGTTCCCGTCACCGCGCGCCCTGTGGCGCCTCGGACGTCGTCTCCACCGCCCCCGGTCGATCCGTGGCCGGGTGACGGCCCTGATCGCGCTGCTGTCCATGCTCCTCCTGATCCCCTCCGGGGTGCTGGCCGGCATGGTCGCGCGCCAGGAGCTGACCAACGCCGGCTGGCTCGACGCCCGCCACGCCGCCGACCTGATCGCCGCGGCGGACCGCGTGGGCAGGCTCAGCGGCCCGGAGGTCACCTCAAGCGTCCCGGGCGTCGACCTGGTCCAGGTGGTCGCGCCGGGTCCCCGTGTCATCGCCGCCTCGCCGGCCGCGCGCGGGCTCCCCCCGCTGACCAGCGTGTGGCCGTCCCCTTCGGATCCCCAGAGCGACGTTCAGACCTGCGCGCACCCGGCGCTCGGGTGCATCCGCATCTCGGCCCTGCGGGTCACCTCCTCCGACGACTCGACCGTCGTCTACGCGGGCGGCCCCGTCCAGGGGCTGATCTCCACCGGCGTGTTCGACGCGCTCTTCTCCATCCAGGTCGCGCTGCTGATCTCCCTGGCGGTCTGGGCGACGTGGAAGATCACCGGACGCACCCTGCGGCCGGTCGAGGCCATCCGCGCCGAGCTCGCCGCCACCAACGTCAACGACCTCAGCAGCCGCGTCCCCGAGCCGAACAGCGACGACGAGGTGGCCCGGCTGGCGCGCACGGTCAACAGCACGCTGGAACGCCTGGAGAAGGCCAAGACCGGCATGGACCACGCGCTCGCCCAGCAGCGGCAGTTCGCCTCCGACGCCTCGCACGAGCTGCGCACGCCGGTCGCCGGCCTGCGCGCCCAGCTCGAAGAGGCCCGGCTGCACCCGGAGGACACCGACCTGGACGACCTGCTGGGGCGCGCGCTGCGCGACGTCGACCGGCTGCAGGCGATCATCACCGACCTGCTCCTGCTGGCCAGGATCGGCGCCGGCGCCCCCGGGGCCGCGACCCGTGAGGTCGACCTGTCGGAGTCGGTCCGCATGGAGGTCTCCCGGCGGGCCGACCGCCTCCCGGTGCAGCTCCGCCTCACCCCCGGCGTGTACGTCGACGCCGTGGACACCCAGATCGCCCGGGTCCTGACCAACCTGCTCGACAACGCCCAGCGGCACGCCCGCCGGCTCGTGCGGGTCGAGGTCCGCCCCGCGGGCGACAGCGCCGAGCTGGTCGTGGACGACGACGGCGACGGCGTCGCCGAGGCGGACCGCGCAAGGATCTTCGAGCGCTTCACCCGGCTCGACGCCTCCCGCTGCCGCGACCGGGGCGGGACCGGCCTCGGCCTGGCGATCGTCCGCGACATCGCCCGCGCGCACGGGGGCACCATCGAGGTCTCTGCCTCCGACGCGGGCGGCGCCCGCTTCGTGCTGTGCCTGCCCCTCGCCGCCCGCTCCGGCGGCGCCGCACCGCCGCCCGCCTCGCACGCGGGGAGCGGTCTGGCCTCCACCCGCTAGGCCTTCCCTCCCCGGTCCTCCCGCGCTGTGGAATGAGTTTGCGCGCGCATGAGATTCGCCGCCGTACGCACAGGAAACGTGAGGAAGCAGACGGGAATCCGGCGTTCGCCCCCGGGGGCGGCGACGGATTCCGTGCTGTTCGTCCAGGAAACCACGGCCCGTTAAGAGCACCGTCGCGGCGGGCGACCGAAAGAGGTATGACGTGGCCAGTGTGGAAACCACGAGAAACAACCGCCAGGCGGAGAAGTCCGTTCCGGCGTCCGGCGTGGGCAAGGCGATGGCCGGCGGGAGGAAGGTCGGTGAGACCCTCACCCAGGGATGGGAGGAGCGGCTGCGCGAGGCCCTCGAATCCGACGGCCGGGGCGTCAGCGAGGCCCAGGCCCCGACGTTCGAGGAGCTCCGCCCGTACGGCCACCAGGAGACCGCCGGATTTCCGGTCTACAAGGACCTGGAGAACCGGCTGCTGAACGCCGTGGACCAGCCGGACCCGGTCGTCGCCCACGTGATGGCGACGTGCGCCGCCTACGCTTACTCCGACCCGAAGACGCTCTCCATGATCATGGCGAGAATGGGCCTGGAGGACAACCACATCCAGATGATCCGGTCGTCGGTCGACGCGATGCTGATCTGCTCGACCGCCTTCCTCATTCAGAGCCGGAGCGGCCGGGTCGCCATTCTCTGTTATCGCGGAACCGAGCCGTTGAACTTCATCAACTGGCTCAGCGACCTCGACGTCGACCCCGAGCGGATCGGCTACCGCATCGGCGACCCGTGCGCCACCGTGCACGCGGGCGTCTACCGCAACGTGCGCGCCACCCGCTACGAGGTCATGAACCTGCTGCGCCGCGCCACCGACCGCCATTCCGACCACGCCCAGGTGCCCGGCGACGCCCTGCACAGCCGGCCGGCGCGATTCGACGGCAATCTGGAGGCGCTCTACATCACCGGGCACAGCCTCGGCGGCGGCATGGCGGCGCTGATGGGCGTGATGCTGCGCCACGAGCGCAAGTACGAGGACCTGGCCGCCCGGCTCCGCGCCGTCTACACCTTCGGGCAGCCGATGATCGGCGACCCGAACTTCGCCGAGGCGTGCCAGAGCGAGCCGTTCCTGCGCGACAAGGTGATCCGGTACACCTACGACAGCGACGTCGTCCCGCACCTGCCGTCCACCGCCTCCGGGCCGTTCCGGCACTTCGGCCGCGAGTTCCACTACCGGATCCCGCACCTGCGCAACGGCATCGTCGGCACGCTGGCGCCCGCCGCGCGGACGTCCATCACGCGCAAGGGGCGCTGGGAGGCCAGGAGGCGCCCGGCGCCGCAGATGCCCGGCCTGCTCGGCATCCCCCTGTCGGCGATGGCGTTCGTCGCGCGCAAGTTCCACGCGACCCGTGCGCTGCCCGTCATGTACTCCATCGACGACCACCTTCCGCAGCACTACATCTCCGCGCTGACCCCTCCGGGAGTGCAGAACGAGTTCGGCGACTAGGCCGCCGGCAACGACGGGCGCCGCACGCGACACGCCCGCGAGGAAAACACGGGACCGCCTCCGAGAGGGGGCGGTCTTCGCGTGTCCGGCGGACCCGGCGGACGGCTTTCGCCGCCTTTCCACCTCCGCGATCGAATCGCTGCGGGAGTTCGGAGCCGGCTTCTGAGTATCTTGGTGGGCATCGCAGACGGGGCGGCCGGAAAGGCCCTGTTTCTCGGTGTTCACCACAGGAGATGGCACGTGATTCCTCACAGCGGGGGCGGGACCGCGCGGCGATCCCCACGGGGGCGGCTGCTGGCGCTGGCCGTCGCGACGGCGATGGCGGGCGGGCTGGTGACGGCGTCCGTCCCCGGTCAGGCCCAGGTGTCCGCGCCGGTCACCGCCGTGGGGAACGCCGGCGGCCCGGCCGCGGGGCCCGAGGCGAGGCCGTGGCCGAAATGCAAGTACGGCCGAAAGAAAGGGACAGACCGGTGTCGCACCAAGAAGCGCCGAGCAAACAAGGGGGACAACGGCGATAAGGGCCAGGAAGGAGAGAAAGGCGACGACGGCTCGAAGGGCGACAAGGGAGATGATGGAGAGAAAGGCGACGACGGAGAGAAAGGCGACGACGGCCCGAAAGGCGACAAGGGCGACCCGGGAGATAAAGGCGACGACGGAGAAAAAGGCGACGACGGCCCGAAAGGCGACAAGGGCGACCCGGGAGACAAGGGCGACCCAGGCGATGCCGGAGAGCCCGGAGACAAGGGCGATAAAGGAGATAAAGGAGACACCGGCGCCAAGGGCGACCCCGGAGACAAGGGGCCCGCGGGGGATCGCGGGGAACGCGGTGAGCCCGGCCCGAGAGGCGAGACCGGTGCGCAGGGACCGCCCGGCCCCTCCTCGGCCATCGACGCCGCCCTGCTCGGCGGGGTGGAGTTCCTCGCGTTCACGCCCGGCGGCGCCACACGGGCGGTGATCCACGACCCCCGGGCCGCCAATCCCTGGATCGACCTCGCGCAGGTACTGCCGGCCCGCCTCGGCGAGGTGGTCGGCGTCGCGCTCACCCCCGTCGGGGCCACCCTCTCGGTCACCGTGCTCGGGTCCCGCAGGCAGATCGCCCGGGCCGCGTGCACGGTCGTCCCGGCACCGGGCACGGGCGGCACCCCCGCCTGGCCGGGCAACTGCACCGCCTTCGCCGTCCTCACCCCGCCGTGGTAGCCCTCCCCATCCGCTTCCCGATCCGTATATGCTGTCATAAGCATATAACCAAACTGGTATGTTCATTCGCGACCGGCCACATCGCTTGGACGAGGGTCGCCTCGTCGCCACGCCTGCGGCGGCGCACGGCCGGGCGCGGACAGCGAGGAGGAGCGAATGCGCGAGAGTCTGGGCATGGAGGCGGGCCGCAGCGTCCTGCGGATGGAGCGGCGGCTGGCGCACCCGCCGGAGAAGGTGTGGCGGGCGCTCACCGAGCCTGACGACCTCGCCCGGTGGTTCCCGAGCTCCGTGCGGGTCGACCTCAGGGTCGGCGGCGAGATCCGGTTCGACTTCCCCGACGAGCCCGGGGTCGTGACCGAGCTCGACCCGCCCCGGGTCTTCGCCTTCACCTGGGGCGGCGAGCTGCTCCGCTGGGAGGTGCGGGCGGACGGCGAGGGGTCGCTGCTGCTGCTCACCCACACCTTCGACGACCGCTACGGCGCCCCCAGCTTCGCCGCCGGATGGCACACCTGCCTGAACGCCATGGACACCGCGCTGCGCGGTTCGTCCCCGCCGCCGTCCGAGGAGGGCGGCGACATGGACGACCTGCTGGAGACCTACATCGAGAAGCTGGGCCTCGACCGCGGCGTCACCGACGACACCGGGGTCCGTTTCGAGCGGCAGCTCAGCCGCCCCGCCGCCGTCGTGTGGCAGACCCTCGGCGGCGACCCGGCGGGGGACGCGACCCCCGAGGGCTTCACACTCCCGCGGTTCCCCCCGGGGCGGCCGCTGGAGGTCAAGCCTCCCCACCTCCTGGAGTACACCGCCGGGGCCGGCGTCGTCCGCTGGGAGCTGCGGCCAGGCACCGGACACGGCGCCCGCCTGACCCTGACCCACACCTGCCCGCCCGGCGACCGCGAAACGGCCCTGACCGGCTGGCGCACCCGGATCGCCCACCTGGCCGAGCAACTCGCCCGAACCCCGAAGCCACCCCGCGACTAGCACCGGCGACGACCCGCGACCAGGCCCCCGGTTGAGCGGCTCACGCCGCCCGAGAACACGCGGCACGCAACCGCGGCGATCGGGGGCCGCGCACCACCAGGGCGGCGAACGGCTTCGTTCGGTGAGTATTCGATCACTGTCGGTTACGATGGAGTGGCTCTGGATCCACAGTTGAGGAGAAAGCCATGCGACGTGCCCTGACCGCCCTCAGTGCCCTGTTCGCCGCCGCACCCCTGGTGATGGCCGTTCCCCCACCCGCCGCCGCGGCCACCGGCACCCTGGTGATCGAGGGCGAGGGCGTGCCCCGCACCCAGCTCGACAACCCCGCGGCCGGCTGTTACAGCCTGCCGTCCTTTCCCTTCCTGAGCCGCGCGGTGATCGCCAACAACACCAACGTCGAGGTGGTCGTCTACTCCGGCCCCGACTGCAAGCGCGGCCTGCTGCGCGCGGGCGTCCGCATCCCCGCCGGAACGGCCAAGCACCGCAGGATGATGGGCGCCCACAGCGTCAAGGTCTTCCCCAACAGCTACGTCCCCCACTTCGAGCCCTTCGGCAAGAAGACCTCCGCCAAGGACGCCCCCTTCTGGGACACACCCCCCGCCGACGCCCCGAGCCTCCCCTTCCCGGGCGACACCCCCGCCACCCGGGTACCCCCGGCGCCCCCGGCCACCGCACAGGTGCCATCAGGAGACACCGCCACCGCGTAGCGCCGCGGGCAGAGCCGTCGCCACCCCGGCCCCCCGGCCCGGCCACCACAAAGGTGCCGCCCGTGGGCGTGGCGGGATCCGCCGTGTGAGCGGGCGGGCGCAGGGGGCGAAACTGTCGGTGGGGGATGCCAGTCTTTCGGGTGGGTGGGCACCGGCGACGTCGCCGCAGGTCACCCGGCAAGTTTCCCCTGCCCGGATTCCTCGAAGGAAGCTCTCATGCTCACCACCCAGTATGTCCACGGGGCTCCCAACTGGCTCGACCTCTCGACGTCCGACACCGGCTCGGCCGCCGCGTTCTACGGCGAACTGCTGGGCTGGAGCTTCCGTTCCGCCGGCCCCGAGTCCGGCGGTTACGGCTTCTTCCAGCTCGACGGCAAGACCGTCGCCGCCCTCAGCCCGAGCCACGACGGCGCCCCGCCCACGTGGAACCTCTACTTCCACACGCCGGACGCCGACACGACCGTCAAGGCGGTGGAGCAGGCCGGCGGCACAGTACGCATGGCCCCCGACGACGTCTTCACCCAGGGCCGCATGGCCGCGTGCACCGACCCCGGCGGCGCCGACTTCTCGCTGTGGCAGCCGGGCGACCTCAAGGGCCTCGACCTGGTCACCGAGCCCGGCTCGCTGGCCTGGGCCGAGCTGTACGTGGCCGACCCCGATGCCGTGAGCCCCTTCTACGCCGACGTCTTCGGCTGGACCATCGAGCACACGCCCTTCGGCGACCTCACCTACATCGTCGCCTCGGCCTCCGAGGGCACCGACCCCAGCCTGGCCGGCCTCCTGCCCCTCCAGCCCGGCGACACCCCCCACTGGCTCCCCTACCTCGAGGTGCCCGACTGCGACGCCACCCTCCTTCTGGCCCAGCAACTGGGAGCCCGCGTCACCGTCCCCGCAATAGGCGCCGAAGGCATAGGCCGCTTCGCCGAACTCACCGACCCCCAGGGCGCCCGCTTCGCCATAATCACCAGCGCCACCCCCTGACCCGAACGCCCCGCCCTCCGGCGATCCAACCAGCCACCGCCCCCGAAACGGCGCCTTCGGCCCGGCCTTTCTGGAGCGCCCCTCCCCCGGCTCACCCCCGCCATCGCGCGAGCGTTCACCCCCAGTCGTGACGACCGCGAACGATCACCCGCGCAACGGTGAGCAGCGAACCGGGATGAATGCCGCCCTTTGGAAGACAGCGCCGAAGGCACCATCTCGCCGAACCCACCGCCCCCAGGGCGCCCGCTTCGCCATGATCACCAGCGCCACCCCCGACCAAACGAGCCACCCCGATCCTCTCAACCCACCCCCTGCGATCCAGCCAGCCACCGCCCACGAAACGCCCCCTAGGGCGCCCGCCACGCAATAATCACCGGCGCCACCCCCGACCCAGACGACCGCCCGATCCTCCAACCCCACCCACTGCGATCCAGCCGGCCACCGCCCACGAAACGGCGCCTTCGGCCCAGCCCTTTCACGGCGCCCTCGGCAGGCGCAGGGCGTAGGCGGCGTTAGGCAGCGCGTCCTCGCTGTTTAGTGCCTGTCGCCGGCGCCGCGTCGGCGGGGAGTAGTGCGGCGAGGCCGGCGCCGCCGTACGGCGGGGACAGGGGGCGTTATGGGCGGAGGGGGCGAGCTTCGGTGGTGGTCAGGGCGGCGCGGATTTCGTGGGCGGGGTCGCCTTCGTGGTAGCGGCGTTCGCTCAGCTCGATGCCGTCGAGGAACTCCTGGTATCTGAGGGCGTAGCTGAGATGGGCCAGCGGTTCGGCGAGGGTCAGGGCCCGGGACGGGTCGGAGCCGGGGATGGCCGCCGACCATGCCCGGACCCAGGCGTCGGTGACGAAGGGCGCCGAGCCGTCCGGTGCGTACTCGCGGAGCCGCAGGCCGTCGATGGCCGGGTGGCCGACGTGGCTGTCGGCGAAGTCGAGCACGACCGTGTGGCGGCCGTCGGATCTCCAGTTGCCGGGGTGGAAGTCGCCGTGCACCACGGTGTCGGGGAGCCCGCACGCCTCCAGTTCGGCGACCAGGGCGGGCAGGCGCTCCACCAGGCGGCGGGCCCGCGACAGCTCCTCCGCGCTCAGGTCCTCGCCGGCCTCGCCGTCGAGAAGCCTGCTCACCTGGGCGGGCAAGCCGCGCGGCGTGCGCGCCGGCAGCCCGTCACCGGGCCAGGCGGCGCCGGAAACAGCCGAGGCCGCGCGGCTCTCGGTCGCGGGTGGCCGCGTGGCCATGCCGTGGAAAGCCTGCGTGGCCATGCCTGAGGCGGTCCGCGCGGTCAGACCGGGATGAGTCCGCGCGGCCAGACCAGGATCAGTCCGCGCGGCCACGCCGGGGACAGCCCGCGCGGGCATATCCCAGGCGGTCCGCGTGGTCATGCCCGGGGTTGGCCGTGTGGTCGTGCCGGGGGTGGTGGGGGGTGGGAATGGGGGGTCGGCGGCGAAGGGGAGGTGGTGGGCGAGGGCGGCCTGGGCGGTGACCATTCGGGAGACTGTGGTGCGGATGACCTCTTCCGGGGCCTGCCAGCAGTCGACGCCGGGGATGTGCGCGAGCAGCGTCCTGCCGTGCGGGGGGTCGGCGGCGAGGACGAGGGGGACGAGGCTGGGGTCGGCTCGGCGGAACACCGCGATGGCCTCGGCTTCGACGGTGGCGAACGGCGGGGTGGTCTTGAGCCAGAAAACACCGGCCGAGGTGGTGATGCGGAACAGGCAGGCCAGGTTCCAGGTCTTCACCTGCTCGGGCCTCGCGAGCACCCGGTGCCCCGCGTTGCTCAGCGCGTTCTCCGCCCAGCTCAGCGCGTCGCGCACCCCGTCCGTCGTCGCCCAGGAGGCGCGGCCGGCGGCGGGTGCCGCGAGGTCGTCGAAGCCGGGGAGGTCGGGCCCCAGAGCCCCTTCTAGCGGGGGGCGCAGCGCCTCGACGTGGTAGGTGACGTGCCCGTCCCTGGCGCCTTCGCCGCCTCGGACGTCGAGCAGGCGCAGCACGACCACGGGCACGGAGAGCAGGCGCCCGAGGTGCGCGACGACGGGTTCGACGTCAGCCCACCACGGGCTGTCCACCGGGAACGGCCCGACGCCGCCGAGGCGCCGCCCGGCCACCGTCACGATCGCGCTGACCCGCCGTCCCGCCCGCTGCTCCATGCCGCAAGTGTGCGGAGAGGACGCGCCGTGCCGCCAGCCGTTTAGCGCCGGCCGTTCGGCACGCCGCACACGCGGCCCGCGCCGCCCGTGGTGCCGTACCAGCGGACTCCGGACGGCCCGTGCCCACCACCTGAACCTCAGGCGGCGGACGCCGCCCGAGGTGTGGTGCGAACACTTCTTTCGGCGCGTGAACCTCGCATACGCCGTCGGATCAGACGTTGAAGTATTTGGCTTCGGGGTGGTGGACGATGACGGCGGAGGTGGACTGTTCGGGGTGCAGCTGGAACTCCTCCGACAGTTGGACGCCGATGCGGGAGGGGTCGAGGAGTTCGAAGAGCTGGGCCTGGTCTTCGAGGTTGGGGCAGGCGGGGTAGCCGAAGGAGTACCGGCAGCCGGCGATGTTGACCTTCAGCATGTCGTCGAGGGACTCGTCGCCGCCGATGCCGAGTTCGGTGCGGACCCGGGCGTGCCAGTACTCGGCCAGTGCCTCGGTCAGCTGGACCGACAGGCCGTGCAGTTCCAGGTAGTCGCGGTAGGCGTCCTTGGCGAACAACTCCCCGGCCGCCTGCGCGACCCGGTTGCCCATCGTCACCACCTGCAACCCGATCACATCGACCTCACCGGAGTCCTTGGGCCGGAAGAAGTCGGCCAGGCACAGATGCCGGTCCCGCCGCTGCCGCGGGAAGACGAACCGGGTCAGTTCCTGCTCCTCCTCGCCGAGGATGATCAGGGTGTCGCCGTCGCTGACGCACCGGTAGTACCCATACACCACGGCGGCTTCCAGCAGGTTCTCGGTCTGCAACCGCTCCAGCCACATCCGCAGCCGCGGCCGGCCTTGGGTCTCCACCAGTTCCTCGTAGGAGGGCCCGGATCCGCCGC
>NZ_JARWAC010000079.1 GCF_029846175.1 Sphaerisporangium sp. TRM90804
CCACCCGCCGCTGGGCAAGTGGTTGATCGGGGTGGGTGAGTGGTTGTTCGGTGCTGATCCGTTCGGGTGGCGGTTCGCGGCCGCGGTGGCGGGTGTGGTGTCGATCCTGGTCGTGGCGCGGGTGGCTCGGCGGATGACGCGGTCGACGTTGCTGGGGTGTCTGGCGGGGTTGCTGCTGGCGTTGGACGGTCTGCATTTCGTGTTGAGCCGTACGGCGTTGCTGGACGTGTTCTTGATGGTGTTCGTGCTGGCCGGGTTCGCGTGTCTGGTGGCTGATCGTGACTGGTCGCGGGGGCGTCTGGCGGCTTGGTATGAGGGGTCGCCGTTGACGGGGACCGGTCCGTGGCTGGGGATGCGGCCGTGGCGGATCGGTGCGGGGGTGATGCTGGGTGCGGCGTGTGCCACCAAGTGGAGCGGGGTGTTCTTCCTGGTGGCGTTCGCGGTGATGAGCCTGGTGTGGGATGCGGGGGCGCGGCGGGCGGTGGGGGTGCGCCGTCCGTATCGGGGGGCGTTGACCCAGGATGTGCCGACCGCGGTCGTGGCGTTGGGGCTGGTTCCGGTGCTGGCGTATGTGGCGTCCTGGAGCGGGTGGTTCGCCACCGCCTACGGCTACGGCCGCAACTGGGCCCAAGCCACCTCAAGCGG
>NZ_JARWAC010000080.1 GCF_029846175.1 Sphaerisporangium sp. TRM90804
TCCGGGGGTGAGGTGGTGGTGGGGCCGCCGGGTGAGGTGGATGTGGCGGCGTTGGCCCGGTTGATCGCCGAGGGCGGCGTGAGCGGGTTGTGGGTCACCGCGGGGTTGTTCTCGGTTCTGGCCGAGGAGTTCCCGGGGTGTTTCGCGCGGGTCGGTGAGGTGTGGACCGGGGGCGATGTGGTCTCCCCGGTCGCGGTGCGCCGGGTGTTGCGGGCGTGCCCGGGGGTGCGGGTGGTCAACGGGTACGGGCCGACCGAGGCCACGACGTTCGCGCTGTTCCATCCGGTGGATGAGCTGGACGGCGATGCGGTGGTGGTGCCGGTGGGGCGTCCGCTGGATGGGATGCGGGTGTATGTGCTGGATCGGTTCTTGCAGCCGGTTCCGGTCGGGGTGGTCGGGGAGTTGTACGTGGCCGGGGCGGGGGTGGCGCGGGGGTATGTGGGTCGTGCGGGGCTGACGGCCGAGCGGTTCGTGGCCGAGCCGGGTGGCCCGGCGGGTTCGCGGATGTATCGGACCGGGGATCTGGTGCGCTGGACCCGGGCCGGGGTGGTGGAGTTCGCCGGCCGGGTGGACTCCCAGGTGAAGATCCGCGGGTTCCGGGTCGAACCCGGCGAGGTCGAAGCGGTGCTCGCCGCCCA
>NZ_JARWAC010000081.1 GCF_029846175.1 Sphaerisporangium sp. TRM90804
GTGCTGGTGGCGGCGCAGCGGCGTAACCGTCCGCAGGCGCACACGCTGGTGTCGGCGCTGGGTGAGCTGCATGTCGCCGGGGCGGACGTCGACTGGCGGGCGTTCTTCTCCGGCACAGCGGCCAGGCGGGTGGATCTGCCCACTTATGCCTTCCAGCGTGAGCGTTACTGGGTGGAGGGTGAGCCGGGTGTGGGTGATGTGTCGGCGGCTGGTTTGACGGCGATGGGGCATGCGTTGCTGGGTGCGGCGGTGGTGCTGGCCGATTCCGGTGGTGTGGTCTGTACCGGCAGGTTGAGCGTCGGAGCGCAGCCCTGGCTGGCTGATCACGTGGTCGGCGGTTCGGTGGTGTTCCCGGGTACCGGTTTCGTGGAGTTGGTGCTGGGGGCGGGTGAGCAGGTGGGGTTCGGCGGCCTGGAGGAGCTGATGCTGCAAGCCCCCCTGGTTCTGCCCGCCACCGGCGCGATGGTCGTCCAGGTCGTCGTAGGCCCGCAGGAGTCCGGCCGCCGATCGGTCAGCGTCCACTCCCGGAGCGAGGACCAGCCCGACCAGCCGTGGACGCTCCACGCCCAAGGGGCGCTGGTTCCGGTGTCGGACGGTTCTGCGTCACCGCGCGAGGC
>NZ_JARWAC010000082.1 GCF_029846175.1 Sphaerisporangium sp. TRM90804
GAGACCGGTGCGCGGGTGGCGGTGGTGGATCGGGCGTTGGCTGATCGGGTTCCGCCGGGTGTGGTCTGGGTGGACGTGGAAGGGCTGCTGGCCGACGGGACCGCCCCTGAGGACCACCTCGACTCGACCGCCTCACTGGACGCCGGCTCGCAGGCCGCCGGCTCGCAGGACGCCGGCTCGCAGGACGCCGGCTCGCAGGACGCCGACTCGCAGGACGCCGACTCGCGAGACGCGGGGTTGCGAGACGCCGGTTCCCAGGACGCGGGTTCGCGGGACGCGGGTTCGCGGGACGCGGGTTCGCGGGACGCCGGTTCGCATGGCGCCGGTTTCCGGACCGGTGGGGTGTCGGGGGCGAATCTGGCTTATGTGATGTACACCTCGGGGTCCACCGGGACGCCGAAGGGGGTGGCCGTCACCCACCACGACGTCGCCGCGCTGGCCCTCGGATCGGTACGCGGGGCCGCCTCCGGCGGGCGGATGCTGCTCCACTCTCCCGCCGCCTTCGACGCCTCGACGTTCGAGCTGTGGGCGCCTCTGCTCTCCGGGGGTGAGGTGGTGGTGGGGCCGCCGGGTGAGGTGGATGTGGCGGCGTTGGCCCGGTTGATCGCCGAGGGCGG
>NZ_JARWAC010000083.1 GCF_029846175.1 Sphaerisporangium sp. TRM90804
GCGGTGGAGACGCATGACCAGACGCTGGCGGCGGCGCGGATGGCCAAGGCGGCGGGGGCGACGTTGTTGCGTGGGGGTGCGTTCAAGCCGCGTACCTCTCCGTACGCGTTCCAGGGGCTGGGTGAGGCGGGGCTGCGGATCCTGGCCGATGTGCGGGCCGAGACGGGGTTGCCGGTGGTGACCGAGGTGGTGGACGCCCATGACGTGGAGCTGGTCGCCTCCTACGCCGACATGTTGCAGGTCGGTACCCGTAACGCGCAGAACTTCGCGTTGCTGCAGGCGGTCGGGGAGGCCGGTAGGCCGGTGATGCTCAAGCGGGGGATGAGCGCCACCATCGAGGAGTGGCTGATGGCGGCCGAGTACATCGCCCAGCGCGGCAACCTGGACATCGTGCTGTGTGAGCGAGGCATCCGCACCTTCGAGACCGCGACCCGCAACACCCTGGACATCGCCGCGGTGCCGGTGGCCCAGCGGCTGTCGCACCTGCCGGTCATCGTCGACCCCTCCCACTCCGGCGGCCGCCGCGACCTGGTGCTGCCGCTCACCCGCGCCGCGATCGCCGTCGGCGCCGACGGCGTCATCATCGACGTCCACCCCCAGCCCGAG
>NZ_JARWAC010000084.1 GCF_029846175.1 Sphaerisporangium sp. TRM90804
GTGTCGCTCGCGTCGGCGAGCACCGCGCAGAAGACCGCGGACTTCTGGCAGAGCAACCGTGGCGCCAACCTCAGGGCCGCCGCGCAGTTCACCGGTGACCAGCAGGTTTCGGGCAAGGTCAAGCTCGGCGGCGGCGAGGCGGAGCCCGACGGCAAGACGGGCACCGTTCCCCCGACCGGTCTTGAGAAGGTCACCCCGACCAAGGTCAAGAACGTCAACCTGCCCAAGACCATCGGCAAGGTGTTCTTCACCGTCGGTGACAAGGAGTACTGGTGCTCCGCGTCGTCGGTGCAGGCCAAGTACCGCAACCTGGTCGCCACCGCCGCGCACTGCGTGTTCGACGAGAACGTCCAGGAAGGCGCCCTCGACAACTGGGTGTTCATCCCCGGCTACTACCAGGGCAAGTCCCCCTGGGGCATCTACGTCGGCAAGACCGCGTACACCCACTACGACTTCGCGGTGTACGAGGACTACGACAGCGACTACGCCTTCGTCACGGTCTACAACGGCATCTCCTACGCCGGCGAGAAGGTCGTCACCAAGGACGCCTACGACAAGTGGCAGGGCTACAAGTAC
>NZ_JARWAC010000085.1 GCF_029846175.1 Sphaerisporangium sp. TRM90804
ACGTCCACCCAGACCACACCCGGCGGAACCCGATCAGCCAACGCCCGATCCACCACCGCCACCCGCGCACCGGTCTCCCCACACATCGCCGCCACCCGCGACCCAGGAAAACGCAGATCCACCGGCACATACACCCCACCAGCCCGCACCACCCCCAACACCCCGACCACCAAATCCACCGACCGCTCCATCACCACCAAAACCGCACACTCCGCCCCCACCCCCAACAACCCCAACCGCCACGCCAACAACCCCGAACGACGCCCCAACTCCACATACGACAGACACACCCCACCCCCCGACACCGCCACCGCACCCCCACACCCCGCCACCACACCCTCGAACAACTCCCCCAACGAACCCCCCACCACCGGCACCGGCCCACCCACACCCGCCGACACCAACCCCGCCCGCTCCCCCTCCACCAACACCTCGACCCCACCCAGCCGACACCCCGGATCAGCCACCACCCCCACCAACAACCGCTCCAACCGCCCCACCAAACCCCCCACCGTCTCCGCATCGAACAGATCGGTG
>NZ_JARWAC010000086.1 GCF_029846175.1 Sphaerisporangium sp. TRM90804
TCGCCGAGGTGCTGGCGACCGCGACGGGTATCCCGGTGTTCAAGCTCACCGAGGAGGAGTCGCAGCGTCTGCTCCGCATGGAGGATGAGCTGCACAAGCGGATCATCGGGCAGGATGACGCGATCAGGGGTCTGTCGCGGGCGATCCGCCGTACGCGCGCGGGTCTGAAGGATCCGCGTCGTCCGGGTGGTTCGTTCATCTTCGCCGGGCCGTCGGGTGTGGGGAAGACCGAGCTGTCCAAGGCGCTGGCGGAGTTCCTGTTCGGGGACGAAGACGCGCTGATCATGCTGGACATGTCGGAGTTCATGGAGAAGCACACCGTCTCGCGGCTGTTCGGCTCCCCGCCCGGTTACGTCGGGTACGAGGAGGGCGGCCAGCTCACCGAGAAGGTGCGGCGCAAGCCGTTCTCGGTCGTGCTGTTCGACGAGATCGAGAAGGCCCACCCCGACATCTTCAACTCGCTGCTGCAGATCCTGGAGGACGGTCGCCTGACCGACGCCCAGGGCCGCGTGGTCGACTTCAAGAACACCGTC
>NZ_JARWAC010000087.1 GCF_029846175.1 Sphaerisporangium sp. TRM90804
GAGACCGGTGCGCGGGTGGCGGTGGTGGATCGGGCGTTGGCTGATCGGGTTCCGCCGGGTGTGGTCTGGGTGGACGTTGAAGGGCTGCTGGCCGACGGGACCGCCCCTGAGGACCACCTCGACTCGACCGCCTCGCAGGACGCCGCCTCACAGGACGCCGGCTCTCGGGCTGGTGGGGTGCCGGGGGCGGAGGTGGCTCTTCCGGCCGGCTCGCTGGACGCCGGCTCGCGGGGTGGGCGTCTGGGTGGTGGGGTGTCGGGGGCGAATCTGGCCTATGTGATGTACACCTCGGGGTCCACCGGGACGCCGAAGGGGGTGGCCGTCACCCACCACGACGTCGCCACGTTCGCCCTGAGCTCCTGCTGGCGCCCCGGCGTCCACGACCGCGTGCCGCTGCACTCGCCGATCGGCTTCGACCTGTCCACCTACGAGCTGTGGGTTCCCCTCCTTTCCGGGGGTGAGGTGGTGGTGGGGCCGCCGGGTGAGGTGGATGTGGCGGCGTTGGCCCGGTTGATCGCCGAGGGCGG